>NZ_JBVIJO010000004.1:395275-533455 GCF_055581365.1 Streptomyces sp. NPDC031445 | reverse complement strand
AACTCACCCCGGAGCCGTTCCACCTCCCCCAGCCTCATATCGGAGAAGATGCCCACCACCAGGAAAGATCACACGACGTAACGAAGCACTACTAGGGTCTTTCGTTTGGATCATGCCGGATCAGGGAGCGGGGTCTGGTGCCGTGCATCGCAAGGCGGAGGAGGGCGCCATGGCGGAGCCATGGCAACCGACGACAACGCGGCGAGGCGCGGTGCCAGGGCCCGCGAGCCCGGCATGATCCAAACGAGAGGCCCTAGGGGAAGGGCCCTCAGCCCGTCTGGTCCTCCTCCAGTGCCGCGAGTGCCGGGTCCAGGACGATGTCCTGCTCACGGGCCCCGATGGTCGGCTCCTCCGGGAAGTGGCAGGCCGTCAGGTGGCCGTCGCGGTTGCCGGAGAGCTGGAGCAGCGGGGGCTCCTCGGCCGCGCACTTGTCCTGTGCCTTCCAGCAGCGGGTGCGGAAGCGGCAGCCCGACGGCGGGGAGATGGGGGACGGCACGTCACCGGCGAGGCGGATGCGCTCGCGGTGCTGCCCCTCCCCCTCCGTCAGGGTCACCTCGGGGACGGCGGACAGCAGGGCGTGGGTGTAGGGGTGCCGCGGCCGGGTGTAGATGGAGTCCCGGTCGCCCACCTCGATGATCTTGCCGAGGTACATGACCGCCACGCGCTGGGAGAAGTGCCGCACGATCGCGAGGTCGTGGGCGATGAAGACGAACGCGATGCCGAGTTCGCGCTGCACCTTCTGGAGCAGGTTGACGACCTGGGCCTGGATGGAGACGTCGAGCGCGGAGACCGGTTCGTCCGCGACGATCAGCTTGGGCTCCAGGGCGAGCGCGCGGGCGACGCCGATGCGCTGGCGCTGGCCGCCGGAGAACTCGTGCGGGAAGCGGTTGTAGTGCTCGGGGTTCAGGCCGACGATCTCCAGGAGCTCACGGACCCGCCTCTCCCGGCCGCCCTCAGGATGGATGCCGTTGATCTCCATCGGCCCCGAGATGATCTTGCCGACCGTCTGCCGCGGGTTCAGCGACGAGTACGGGTCCTGGAAGATCATCTGGATCTCGGACCGGATCGGCGCCAGCTGCTTGCGGTTGGCGTGGCTGATGTCCCGGCCGCGGTAGGTGATCGTGCCGCGGGTCGGCTCCAGCAGGCGCGTGATGAGCCGGCCGGTGGTCGACTTGCCGCAGCCCGACTCGCCGACCAGGCCGAAGCTCTCGCCCTCGCCGACCTGGAAGTCCAGGCCGTCGACGGCCTGCACCGCGCCGACCGTCCGCCGGATCGGGAAGCCGCCCTTGACGGGGAAGTGCTTGACCAGCCCGGAGACCTTCAGCAGCGGCTGCGACGCCGTGCCGTCACCGGCCTCGCGGGGGGTGGGAAGGACCAGGTCCTCTGTCATGACGGTTGTCCTCCTAGCCCAGACGGGGCCTGATCTCTTCGTTGAAGATGGTGCGTTTCCGCTCCGCGCTCAGATGGCACGCCGAGGAACGGTCCGGTCCCAGCAGCGGGCGCTCGGTGACACACCGGTCACCCTCGACCCGGTCCCGGAAGGCGCACCGGGGGTGGAAGCGGCAGCCGGTCGGCGGGTTGAGCAGGCTCGGCGGGGTGCCGGGGATCGGCGAGAGCGGGGTGCCGAGGTCGGAGTCCAGCCGGGGCATGGAGTTCAGCAGACCCCAGGTGTACGGGTGCAGCGGCGCGCTGAGCACCTCGTCGACGGTGCCGCGCTCCACCGCGCGCCCGGCGTACATGACCATGATGTCGTCGGCCGTGTCGGCGATGACCCCGAGGTCGTGGGTGATGAAGACGATCGCCGTGCCGAACTCCCGCTGGAGGTCCTTGAGCAGGTCCAGGATCTGGGCCTGCACGGTGACGTCCAGCGCCGTGGTCGGCTCGTCGGCGATCAGCAGGTCCGGGTCGCAGACCAGCGCCATGGCGATCATCGCGCGCTGGCGCATGCCGCCGGAGAACTGGTGCGGGTAGTCCCGCGCGCGCTCCTTGGGGTTGGGGATGCCGACCTTGGCGAGCATCTCCACGGCCCGCTCCCAGGCGGCCCGCTTGGAGGCGCCCGTGTGCTTCATGTACGGCTCGGCGATCTGCCGGCCGATGGTGTAGAAGGGCGACAGCGCGGTGAGCGGGTCCTGGAAGATCATCGCCATCCGGTTGCCGCGGAGCTTCTCCATCTCCTTCTCGGTGGCGGTGATCAGTTCCTTGCCTTCGAGGAGGATCTCCCCGTCGATCGTCGTGTGCATCGGGTCGTGCAGCCCGAGGACCGTCAGGTTGGTGACCGACTTGCCCGAGCCCGACTCGCCCACGATGCCGAGGGTCCTGCCCCGGTGCAGGTCGAAGGAGAGGCCGTCGACGGCCTTGACCGGGCCGTCCTCGGTGGAGAACGTCACCTGGAGATCGCGTACCGAGAGGAATCCGTCCGGCCCGGCCGGGGCCGGCGCCCCCTCGGCCTTGGTCACTGTGGTCACGATGGCTGGTTCTTCCTAGGAGAGCCGGATGCGGGGGTCGATCCACGCGTAGGTGATGTCGGTCAGGATGTTGATGACCAGGATGAAGAAGGCGCCGAACAGCATGACCCCCATCGTCAGCGGCAGGTCCTTGTTGACCGCGCCGTCCACGGCGAGCCGGCCGATCCCCTGGAGGGAGAAGGTCAGTTCGGTGACGACGGCGCCGCCCAGCATGGAGCTGACGTCGATGCCGAGCACGGTGACGATCGGGATGAGCGAGCCGCGCCAGGCGTAGCGCAGGAAGACGTACTTGCGTGACATGCCCTTGGCCCGGGCGGTGCGCACATGGTCCTCGGCGAGCTGTTCGATCATCGAGGAGCGCGCCATACGGGTGTACTGCGCGGTGAAGATCGTGGCCATCACGCAGACCGGGATCGACATCCCGACGAACCAGCCGACCGGGTCCTGGGTGAGGGGCACGTACCTGGGGTCCTCCATCCAGCCGGTGCTGTAGACGAGGACCGTCAGCACGATCGGCCCGAGGAAGTAGATCTGGAACGAGCTGAGCACCATGGACGCGCCGGTGGCGACCTTGTCGACCAGGGTCCCGCGCCGGTAGGCGGCGATCATGCCCGCGCCGATGCCGATGACGAGGAAGACGACCGCGCCGCCGGCGGTCAGGGTGAGGGTCAGCGGGAACCGGTCCATGATGGTGCTCCAGACCATGTCCCCCGAGTAGAACGACACGCCCAGGCAGGGGGCCGAGCAGTGCCCGGTCGGGAAGTCGCGGCCCGTCACGATGCCGGACATGAAGTCCCAGAACTGCTGGGCCAGGGGCAGGTTGAGCCCGAGGGCCTCCCGGATGTCCGCCAGCCGCTGGGGCGAACAGTCCTTGCCGCAGGCCAGGGAGGCGTAGTCGGAGGGTGCGGCCACGAAGAGGAAGAACGTCGCCGCCCCGATGAGGAAGAGCGTGACGAAGGCGCCGACCGTGCGCCGGATGATGAACTGAAGCATGGCGGGCTGGCTCTCTGCGGAGACGGTGGGTAGGGGGCCCTCGGACAGGGGGCGCGCTCGCTGCCGAGCGCGCCCCCCGGGTCAGCCGCGGGTCACGACTTCAGGTACAGCCGGGTGATGTCGATGAGGCTGGACACCGAGCCGTAGCGGGCGCCGCCCACGTTGGAGCCGGAGATCTGGAACTGCTTCGTGTACCACAGCGGGGCCGCCGGGATGACGTTCTCCAGCAGGTAGTGGTGCGCTTCCTTCCAGGTCTTGGCGGCGTCGGTCGGGTTCTGCGTCACCGCCTTCTTGATGAGGGCGTCGACCTTCGGGTCCTTGACGTGCGAGTAGTTCGCGGAGCCGTCGAAGACCTGCGTGCCGTCGTAGATCGGGGTGACGACGGTGCCCGGGGACGGCCAGTCCTGGCCCCAGCCGGTGATGTAGGCGTCGTACGGGTTGTCGAGCTTGCCGATCTGCTCGTAGTAGCTCGCCGAGTCGACCTCCTTGGCGACGACGTCGATCCCGACCTTGGTCAGGGCGTCCTCGATGGCGACCTTGCGCTTCTGGCCGGCCTCGCTGTTGGGGTAGGCGAACACGATCTTCTTCTCGCCGGCCGGGACGCCGTTGAGGATCTCCTTGGCCTTGGCGATGTTGCCCTGCGGGGTCTTCAGACGGCCGTAGGGGTCGTAGCTCGCCTCGTAGCCGGGCAGCGTCGGCGCGAAGTAGTTCGGCGCGACGTCACCGCCGTAGGCGCCGCCCTCTCCGGCGATGAGGGACTTGGAGTTGACCGCGTAGGTGATGGCCTCGCGGACCTTCTTGTCCTTGACCCGGTCGAGGTTGAAGGTCAGCGTCATCACGTAGGGCTGGTACCCCTTGACCGTGCGCTTGCTGGCCTCCGGGTTGTTGATGACGTCCTGGATCTGCGTGGCCTCGACGCCGTTGGTGAGCTGGATGGCGTTCCTGTTCTCGCCCTTGTCCGCGATCAGACGCTTGGTCTGGGTGGACTCGGTGACGCCGAACTGGATGGTGAAGCCGTCCACGTACTGGTGGCGCACGGAGTCGGTCTTCGGGTCCCAGTTGGTGTTCCTGACCATCTTCAGGGTCTTGCCGGGCTTGTTCTCGGCGATCTTGTACGGGCCGGTGGAGACCGGCTTCTTCTCGTAGCCCTCCTTGGTGTCGCCCTTCGCCGGGACGACGGCGTAGCCGGTCATGGCGAGCGTCTGCGGCAGGTCCGGGCGCGACTGGTCGAAGTGGAAGACCACCGTCTTGTCGTCCGGCGTGTCGAGCACCGAGGCAGGCAGGTGCTTGCCGTCGAAGCCGCCGCCGGGCAGGGCCTTGCGGTAGTCCGCGCCGCTCAGCCAGGTCTGGAGGTAGGTCGGGCCGTCGAAGATGAACTTCGCGTACTGGCGCTCGACGGTGTGCCGGACGTCGGCCGACGTGATCGGGTTGCCGTTCTCGTCCTTGATGCCGTCCTTCAGCGTGAAGGTCCAGGTCTTGCCGCCGTCGGAGGACTTGCCGGAGTCGGTGGCGAGGTCACCGACGACGGACACGTTGCCCTTGTCGTCCTCCTGGAACTGGGTCAGGCGGCGGAAGAGCAGGTTGGCGACCTGGCCGGCGTCGGAGACGTAGATCTGGGCGGGGTCCAGGTGGGACAGGCCCGCCTCCTGGTACACCGTGATCGTGCCGCCGGGTTTGGCGCCGGGCACGTCCTTCGCGGGTCCGGTCGAGCCCGCGGCGTCGACGTAGGTGACCGCCTTGGACTGGACCGCCGCTTCCTTCTGGTCCTTCTTGGAGTCCCTGCCGGATTTGCCGCCCTCGTTCTTGGAGCAGCCCGTGAGAGCCAGGGAGCCGGCCGCGATGGCGATCACTACGGCACGCGCTCCGCGGGCGCGATGAGACATCATGTGGCGAATCCACCTACCTGTCGGTTGTTATCCGTGAGATCTGCCGGGCGCCGGCCGGGTGCGGGCCGGCGGGGGCGGCAGCCACCCCCCACCCAACGGACGACCTACCGCCCGGACTTGGGGTCGAACGCGTCCCGTACGGAGTCCCCGAGGAGGTTGAAGCACAGGACGAAGATCACCAGCGCCACCCCGGGGAAGAACATGAACGCCGGGTCCTGCTCGGCGTACCGGGCGCCGGCGGCGAAGAGGCGCCCCCAGTCGGGCGTCGGCTCGACGAACCCGACGCCCGCGAAGGACAGGAAGGCGATGCTGAGGATGGTGCTGGGCAGTTGGTACGTGAACTGCACCAGGATCGGGGTGACGACGTTGGGCAGGATCTCCTTGCGCACGATCCGCCACGGCGAGGCGCCCGACACCTTGGCCGCCTCCACGAACTCCCGTTCGCGCAGGGACAGCACGGTCGACCGGACCAGTCGGGCCATGCCCATCCAGCCCAGCAGCCACAGCACGATCAGCATGGCAAGGGCGCGGAAGTAGGTCGGCGTCTCCTCGCGGGGATTCACGAAGAACGACGTGACGACGGGCATGAAGGCGATGAAGAACAGCTGTTGCGGGAAGGAGAGGAAGAAGTCGGTGCCCCGGCCGATCCAGTAGTCCGTGCGGCCGCCGAAGTAGCCGCCGATCAGGCCGATCAGGATGCCGGTGACCATGATGAGGACGGTGATGCCCAGCGCCATGTACAGCGAGGTGCGCATGCCGTACAGCAGCATGGCGTAGAGGTCGCGGCCGTACTGCGGTTCGACGCCGAACCAGTGGTCGCCGGAGACGCCCCCCAAGTACCCCAGCGGAAGCCCGAATTCGTCGAGGACGGGCTTGTCGGCGTAGGTGGGGTCCTGTCCGTACAGGGTGTACGGATCAGTGCCCGGCAGCTTCGCCAGCAGCGGTGCGAGCAGGGCGACGACGAAGTAGCCGATCACCACCACGGCGCAGATGACGCCCGTGCGGTCGCGCTTGAAGCGCAGCCACATCAGCTGGCCGGGGGACCGGCCCGCGAGCTGCACGGGTTCGCTCTTCGTCTCCGGCCCTGGTGCGCCGTCGACGACGATCGAAGCCCCGCCGCCCTCTATATCGATAGGACTTGTCACGGTTCGTCCGTTTCACAGGTATGAGCGTGAGAGGTGTCCGCGTACTCCGAGAACGCGCGTGACCGCAGGCGGACGCGCGTAGTTACCGGGGTTCCCTCCTCATGACTTCACGTGTTCACCAACCGGCAAGGGTTTCCGTCTTCCCTCCGACACCCCTGACGGAGAGTCAGAAACCCAGTGGTGCTCGTGAGTCGGCGCTGTCCCCACAGCGCGAGACCCATTGACCCGAGCGCTACGCGGCTAACTATCTGCCAATGGGTAGACCACCGACCACTGCCCGTAGATCTCAATTCAGTCACAGCTCACGCCTACACCTTCCAAAATCTGGACAAACTGTTCGTCAGAAGAAGGCGCGAAACGGACTTGTTACATGGCTATCGGGCAGCGATCTCCGCATGTCGGACATGGGCCACCCGAAAACCGGTTGCAAAAAGCCCGGGTTCCCCCACGATGGGGGAACCCGGGCTCGGACGGCCGGGTAGGTGGCCGGGAATCAGCTGTGCTTGGCGCGGCTCGCGGCGCGCGCCCGCTCCCTCTGGTCGAGGACGACCTTGCGGATGCGAACGGCCTCCGGGGTCACCTCGACGCACTCGTCGTCACGGCAGAACTCCAGCGACTGCTCCAGCGACAGCTTGCGCGGCGGCACGATCGACTCGGTCACATCGGCCGTCGACGACCGCATGTTGGTGAGCTTCTTCTCCTTGGTGATGTTGACGTCCATGTCGTCGGCGCGCGAGTTCTCGCCGACGATCATGCCCTCGTACACCTCGGTGCCCGGCTCCACGAAGAGCACGCCGCGCTCTTGGAGGTTCGTCATCGCGAACGCGGTGACGGCACCGGAGCGGTCGGCGACCAGGGAGCCGTTGTTGCGGGTCTGCAGCGGACCGAACCAGGGCTCGTGGCCCTCGTGGATGGAGTGGGCGATGCCCGTGCCGCGGGTCTGGGTCAAGAACTCGGTACGGAAACCGATCAGGCCGCGGGACGGCACGACGAACTCCATGCGGACCCAGCCGGAGCCGTGGTTGGACATGTTGTCCATGCGGCCCTTGCGGACGCCCATGAGCTGCGTGACCGCGCCCATGTGCTCCTCGGGCACGTCGATCGTCATGCGCTCGACCGGCTCGTAGACCTTGCCCTCGACGTCCTTGGTGACCACCCGGGGCTTGCCGACGGTCAGCTCGTAGCCCTCCCGGCGCATGGTCTCGACCAGGATGGCCAGCGCCAGCTCGCCGCGGCCCTGCACCTCCCAGGCGTCCGGCCGCTCGGTCTCCAGCACGCGCAGCGAGACGTTGCCGATCAGCTCGCGGTCCAGGCGGTCCTTGACCTGGCGGGCGGTGACCTTGCGGTCCTTCACGGCCGCCTTGGCGTCCGCGCCCTTGCCGGTGCCGCCCCGGCCGACCAGCGGCGAGGTGTTCGTACCGATCACCATGGAGATCGCCGGCTCGTCCACCGTGATCAGCGGCAGCGCGACCGGGTTCTCGGTGTCGGCCAGCGTCTCGCCGATCATGATGTCCGGGATGCCGGCGACCGCGCAGATGTCACCCGGGCCCGCCTTCTCGGCCGGCTTGCGGGTGAGCGCCTCCGTCATCATCAGCTCGGAGATGCGGACGTTGCTGACGGAGCCGTCCCGCTTGATCCAGGCGACCGTCTGGCCCTTGCGCAGTTCGCCCTGCTCGACGCGGAGCAGCGCGATACGGCCGAGGAAGTTGTCGGCGTCCAGGTTGGTGACGTGCGCCTGGAGCGGGGCGTCCTCGTCGTAGGTCGGGGCCGGGATGTGCTCCAGGATGGTGGAGAAGAACGGCTCCAGGCTGTCGCTGTCGGCCGGGACCGTGCCGTTGTCCGGCTTGGTCAGCGAGGCGATGCCGTCACGGCCGCAGGCGTAGACGATCGGGAACTCGATCTGCTCCTCGTCCGCGTCCAGGTCGAGGAAGAGGTCGTAGGTCTCGTTGACGACCTCGTCGATGCGGGCGTCGGGGCGGTCCGTCTTGTTGATGCACAGGATGACGGGGAGCCGGGCCTGGAGCGCCTTGCGCAGCACGAAGCGGGTCTGCGGCAGCGGGCCCTCGGAGGCGTCCACCAGCAGCACGACACCGTCGACCATCGACAGACCCCGCTCGACCTCGCCGCCGAAGTCGGCGTGGCCGGGGGTGTCGATGATGTTGATGGTGATGGGCTCCCCGCCGTCCTTGGGGTGGTACTTCACCGCCGTGTTCTTGGCGAGGATCGTGATGCCCTTCTCACGCTCCAGGTCGTTCGAGTCCATGACCCGGTCGTCGACCTGCTCGAGCTGGTGGGCGGCGAAGGCACCGGCCTGCTTCAGCATGCCGTCGACGATGGTGGTCTTGCCGTGGTCGACGTGGGCGACGATGGCGACGTTGCGGATGTCGTGGCGCGTGGCCATATTGTGGCGTACTCCCGGAGTGTGCGGACTGCCCTGCGCGTACGTCCGTGCCGCGCGGGCCTGCCGGGCTGGACACGCCACGGCCTCACCCCATGGTACGTGGCCGCCGCCGCCAGGGCTCGCCGGGATACGTCGGTGCAGCTCAGGCCGCCTCCGGCGCACCCGGCGCCGGCTAATTGGCCGGGCTCGGCGAGACCTTCGCGCCCTTCTTCAAAAAGCCCATGTCCTCGTAGACCGGCGTCGCGAAGCCGAAGGCCCCCGCGTTGACCACGTTCTTGCGGACGCCCACCAGCTGGGGCCGCTGGTAGAGCGGGATCGAGCCGGCGGCGGCCCAGATGCGGGCGTCGGCCTTGCGGATCAGGGAGCGCGCCTCGTCCTCGTCCAGCGTGGTCACGGCCTGGTCGAAGAGCTGGTCGACCTGGTCCGTGCCGACCCGGGTGTAGTTCTGCTCCACGTTCACCGAGCCGTCCGCCGCCGCGACCGGCTTGGCGTAGATGGGCCGGGCGTCCGTCGCCGGGAACGCGGAGGACGGCCAGGAGTACAGGGCGAGGTCGTAGTCGCCGGCGGCGATGTGGTCCTTGAAGTAGCTCTCGTCCGAGACCTTGGTGATCGTCGTGCGGATGCCGACCTGCTCCAGCATCGCGGAGATCCGCTCGCCGACCGAGTTCAGCGTCTGCGAGCCGGCCCCGGAGGGCAGGACGAAGCGCAGCGCGAGCGGCTTGCCGTCCTTGGCGAGCGGTCCGGCGGGCGCGGCGGCCGGGGCCGCCGTGCCCTTCGGGGCGTACGCGCCGGGCGCGCCGCCGTGCTTGCCCTCCCCCGCGAAGCGCTGGTCGGGGTGCTCGCGCGGGTCGCCGGCGGACTCCCGGCGCTCGTTCTTGCCGTCGCCGTCCGCGCCGCCGTGGCTCCCGCCGCCGGGCCCGTCGTCGCGGCCCTTCTCGTCGTCGTCCTCCCCGACGATGTACTCGCCGTCCTTGCCGCCGTTCGACACGTCCTCGGTGGGACGCTGGGGGCCCGCGGCCTTCTCGGGCTTCTTCGGCTCCTTGAGCGGGCCGCCGCGCACCCAGCCGGCGTCGGCGAGCAGCGCCTGCGCCTCCTTGGCGTCCTGGCCGCCGATCGCGCCGCTGCCGTCGGCGTAGGCGGCCTGCCCGGACAGGGCGAGGTGGCTGCCGACCGGTACGGCGGGCAGCCCCAGCGGGGTGAGCACCAGCCGGGCCAGCTCCCCGCGGTCCAGGGCGCGGGCGACGGCCCGGCGGACCCGTTCGTCGGCGAGGGGGCCGGTGGAGCCGTTGAGGGCGAGCTGGGTGTAGGCGGGCTCCAGGGACTTGCGGACCTCGACGTCCCGCAGCGCCTGCTGCTGCTCCAGGTACCGGGTGACGGCCTTGCGCAGCTTCTCCTTGCCGGCGTGCACCTGGTCGGAGTCGAAGCCGTGCGCGAGCGCCCAGTCGCGCAGCTTCTTCGCCGAGGTCCTGCCCCCGGCGCCCTGGAGCGGGGTGCCGGTGCCCTTCTCGCGGTGGGCGAGGCCGATGCGCTGGGCGTCGGCGGAGTCCACCTCGGCGAGGTCCGCGCTGCCGTCGGCGAGGGCGGCGGCCCGCTTGTCGCGCGTCACGGCGTGCAGCACGATCTCGTTGAGCTTGGCGGGCTTGCCCCACCAGCGCGCATTGCGGGTGAGGACCACGTCCTTCTTGGCGGTGTCGACCTTCGCGACCTTGAACGGCCCGGCGGTGACCTTCAGCTTGCGCCGGGCGCCGTCGTTGAAGGCGTCCGGGGTGCCCATGACGTCCTTCGGGTACAGCGGGGAGAACAGCGACTTCCAGTCGGCGTAGGGGCGGGAGAAGGTGACCCGGACCTGGAGGTCGCTGGCGCCGCGCTCGATCGTGGCGATGCGGTCGTAGCCGGCGTTGCGGGCGGTCCAGAAGGCGCTGTTCCTGCCGGACAGGGCACGCCACTGGGCGACGAAGTCGGCGGCGCCGATCTCCCGGCCGTCGCTCCACACGGCCTGCTGGTTCAGCTTGTACAGCACGACCTGGCGCGGTTCGGTCTCGATGACCTCGGCCGACTCCAGGTAGGCCGGGTTGGCCACCGGCTGCCCGGCGGCGTCCAGCCGGAACATGGACGGCAGCACGGCCTGGGCGACCCGGCTGGTGCCGGCGTCGGCGTCGGCCTGGAAGGTGTTCAGGGTCTCCGGTACGGCGTCCACGGCCCACTTCAGGGTGCCGCCGTCGGCGACCTTGTCGCGGGCGACCAGAGCGATGTCCTGCGGTGCGAGGGGGGTGCCGGCCTCGTCGTCCTCGCCGCAGCCGGCGAGCAGCGGGACGGCGAGGGCGCCCGCTCCGAGGAAGGCCAGGGCGCGCCGCACGTGCCGGGACCGGCCGCCGGCCGTGCGCGGGGGCGTCGTGGCCGGTCGCGCCCCGCGGCAGAGCCGCCCGTCGATGGAGCCTCGCGCCGCTTCGGGGCGCTGTCCAACGCCGTCGTAGGACATCTCTGCTACCTCCAGGAAGCCACGGGCCTTATGCTCACATTTGTCGGTATATGGAGCTGATCACGTTTGGCGGTATATGGAGCTGATCAGATCTATGCGGCCACTGAAGAGGAAAGGATCCGGACACGGTGGGCGACACGACGGCGACGGCCCGTAAGCCCACCCGTGCGGCGCAACACACCGGGCGGTGCGTCCGTACGCCCCGGCCAATCGCTGCACATCCCTTCACACCGGCGGTCGGGAGGCGCAAGACTCCAAGGCGCATGAACGTTGCCGCCCATGACCGCCGGACCCGCGGAAGCGAGGGCAAGTCATGTCCGTGCACGACGACATCAACGCCGTCCAGCGCTGTCTCGACGACCTCAACCGGTCGGTGAGCCGCCTGGAGAACCAGCTCGGCGGCGCTCTGGAGATACGCCGCGTCCGCCTGGACGCCGACCACCTGCGCGAGAGCGTGGCACTGCTGCGGGAGGCCGCCGCGGCCCCGGCCACGCCACGCCGGCCCGACCTCGTCACCATCTCCGACGCGCCCTACGACATCAGCCTGTGGACGGACTCGGACGACGAGGGCCTGGGCGCCCGCGACCGCCGCGCCCCCTGACACTCCCCCGAACCGACCGGAGTCCCCCTTGGCCACTGGTACGGAACCCCAGCAGAACGGCGGCGGCGTACGCACCCGTACGCGCGCCGCGATCGCCGCCCCGCACCTGCGGACCGACCGCTGGTGGCTGGCGCCCGCCGCCACCGCGGCCGGCCTGCTGGCCTTCGTCGTGTACTCGACGTGGCGGGCCTTCGCGAACGCCCACTACTACGCGGCCCCGTACGTCTCGCCGTTCTACTCGCCGTGCCTGGCGGAGAACTGCCGGACCATGCGCGCCGGGCCGAACGCCCACCTCTTCGGGAGCTGGTGGGGCATCTCCCCCGCCGTCATCATCCTGATCTTCCCGCTCGGCTTCCGGCTGACCTGCTACTACTACCGCAAGGCGTACTACCGCGCCTTCTGGGCGTCCCCGCCCGCCTGCGCGGTGGCCGAGCCGCACCGGACGTACACCGGCGAGACCCGCTTCCCGCTGGTCCTGCAGAACGTCCACCGCTACTTCTTCTACGCCGCCCTGCTGGTGGCCGGCGTGCTGACGTACGACACCGCGCTGTCCTTCCGGGACCAGCACTACCGGTGGGGGCACATGGGCCTCGGCACCCTGGTCTTCCTCGCCAACATCGCGCTGATCTGGGCGTACACCCTCTCGTGCCACTCCTGCCGGCACATCGTCGGCGGCAAGCTCAAGCACTTCTCCCGGCACCCCGTGCGCTACCGCGCCTGGCGGTTCGTCGGCCGGCTCAACGCCCGCCACATGCAGCTGGCCTGGGCCTCGCTGCTGAGCGTGGCGCTCGCCGACTTCTACGTCTACCTGGTCGCGTCCGGGGCTTTCGACGATCCACGCTTCTTCTAGAGATCCAGTGAGGGACTGAACCGATGTCCGTGGTCGACCGGCAGGAGTGGGACGTCGTCGTGATCGGCGCCGGGGGCGCGGGCCTGCGCGCGGCCGTCGAGGCGCGCGAGCGGGGCGCCCGCACGGCCGTGATCTGCAAGTCGCTGTTCGGCAAGGCGCACACCGTGATGGCCGAGGGCGGCATCGCGGCGGCGATGGCCAACGCCAACGAGCACGACTCCTGGCAGGTCCACTTCCGCGACACCATGCGCGGCGGCAAGTTCCTGAACCAGTGGCGGATGGCCGAACTGCACGCGCAGGAGGCGCCGGACCGGGTCTGGGAGCTGGAGACCTGGGGCGCGCTGTTCGACCGCACGAAGGACGGCCGCATCTCGCAGCGGAACTTCGGCGGGCACGAGTACCCGCGCCTGGCCCACGTGGGCGACCGTACGGGCCTGGAGCTGATCCGCACGCTCCAGCAGAAGACCGTCGCGCTCCAGCAGGAGGACTTCCGCCGGACCGGGGACTACGAGTCCCGGCTGAAGGTCTTCCAGGAGTGCACGGTCACGAGGATCCTCAAGGACGGCGACCGCGTCTCGGGCGTGTTCGCCTACGACCGTGAGACGGGGCGCTTCTTCGTCCTCCAGGCGCCGGCCGTGGTCCTCGCGACCGGCGGCATCGGCAAGTCCTTCAAGGTCACGTCCAACTCGTGGGAGTACACGGGCGACGGGCACGCGCTGGCGCTGCTGGCCGGCGCCCCGCTGCTGAACATGGAGTTCGTGCAGTTCCATCCGACGGGCATGGTCTGGCCGCCGTCGGTGAAGGGCATCCTCGTCACCGAGTCGGTGCGCGGGGACGGCGGGGTGCTGCGGAACTCCGAGGGCAAGCGGTTCATGTTCGACTACGTCCCGGACGTCTTCAAGGAGAAGTACGCCGAGTCGGAGGAGGAGGCCGACCGGTGGTACGAGGACCCGGAAGACAACCGCCGGCCGCCCGAACTCCTCCCCCGCGACGAGGTGGCCCGCGCGATCAACGCCGAGGTGAAGGCGGGCCGGGGCTCCCCGCACGGCGGGGTCTTCCTGGACGTGTCGACCCGGATGCCCGCCGAGGTGATCCGGCGCCGGCTGCCGTCCATGTACCACCAGTTCAAGGAACTGGCGGACGTCGACATCACCGCTGAGGCGATGGAGGTCGGGCCGACCTGCCACTACGTGATGGGCGGCGTCGCGGTCGACTCCGACACGGCGGCGGCGCGCGGGGTGCCCGGACTGTACGCGGCCGGCGAGGTGGCCGGCGGCATGCACGGCTCCAACCGGCTCGGCGGCAACTCCCTCTCCGACCTGCTGGTGTTCGGGCGCCGGGCCGGCTGGCACGCGGCCGAGTACGCGCGGGCGCTGGCGGACCGGCGCCCGCCCGTGGACGACGCCCAGGTCGGCACGGCGTCGGCGGAGGCGCTGCGGCCGTTCTCCGCCGGGGCGGAGGGCGAGGCGGGCCCGCCGGAGAACCCGTACACCCTGCACCAGGAACTCCAGCAGACGATGAACGACCTGGTCGGCATCATCCGCCGCGAGGGCGAGATGGAGCAGGCCCTGCACAGGCTGGCCGAGCTGCGGACCCGGGCCCGGCGGGCCGGCGTCGAGGGCCACCGCCAGTTCAACCCCGGCTGGCACCTCGCCCTGGACCTCAGGAACATGCTGCTGGTCAGCGAGTGCGTGGCGCGGGCCGCGCTGGAGCGCACCGAGTCGCGCGGCGGGCACACCCGTGAGGACCACCCCCGGATGGACCGGGCCTGGCGCAACGTGAACCTGCTGTGCGCCCTCGCCGACCCCGCCGGCGGCCTCGCGGCGACCGACCCGGCCCGCGGCCAGATCCGCCTGACCCGCGAGACCACCGACCCCATCCGCCCGGACCTGCTCGCCCTCTTCGAGAAGGAGGAGCTGGTCAAGTACCTCGCCGAAGAGGAGCTGTACGAGTGAGCAGCTACGAAGCCCGCTTCCAGGTGTGGCGGGGCGACGAACGGGGCGGGGGCCTTGCGGACTTCACGGTCGAGGTGAACGACGGCGAGGTCGTCCTGGACATCGTCCACCGCCTCCAGGCGACCCAGGCACCCGACCTCGCCGTGCGCTGGAACTGCAAGGCCGGCAAGTGCGGCTCGTGCTCGGCGGAGGTCAACGGCCGCCCCCGGCTGCTGTGCATGACCCGCATGTCGGTCTTCGACCGCGCGGAGACGATCACGATCACCCCGCTGCGCGCCTTCCCGGTGATCCGGGACCTGGTGACCGACGTCGGCTTCAACTACCGCAAGGCGCGCGAGGTCCCCGCCTTCGTGCCGCCCCCCGGTCTCGGCCCCGGCGAGTACCGCATGTTCCAGGAGGACGTGGACCGCGCGCAGGAGTTCCGCAAGTGCATCGAGTGCTTCCTGTGCCAGAACACCTGCCACGTGGTGCGCGACCACGAGGAGAACAAGGAGGCGTTCGCCGGCCCGCGCTACCTGATGCGCGTCGCCGAACTCGACATGCACCCGCTGGACGCGGCCGCCGGGGCCGGCCTGGACCGCAGCCGCACCGCCCAGGACGACCACGGCCTCGGCTACTGCAACATCACCAAGTGCTGCACCGAGGTCTGCCCCGAGGACATCAAGATCACCGACAATGCCCTGATCCCGCTGAAGGAACGCGCGGTGGACCGCAAGTACGACCCGCTGGTCTGGCTGGGGTCGAAGATCAGGAGGCGGTCGGGGGCGTAGCCGCCCAGTCCTCCCGGTACGCCCGCCAGTCCGCCTCGGTGGCCGCGAAGTCCACGTAGAGGGCGACACCGAAGCGGGCGCGGCCGGAGTCCGTGCGGCTCAGTCCGAGGCGGACCCCGCGCACGGCGGCCGGGACGGTCTCGGCGCGCGCCCGGTGACCGAACCGGTTCTCGTGGTAGAAGGGCAGGCCCATCAGCAGGTCGGTGCTCCCGGGGGTGACCTCCAGGGCCAGGCTGGTCTGCTGGGCCACATAGCCGCCGTACAGGCTCGGCAGCGGCTGCATGGTGTCGTACGACATGACGGCGATCTGGTCCACCCGGCGGGCCACCTGCCCGAAGTACGCCTGCGACCACCACTTGGGGTGGCCGGTGGCCGTGCCCCAGAAGGAGTGGAAGGCGGGCAGCGGGTCGATCTGGTGGGCGGCGACGGACAGGACGGCGCCCCGGGCGTGGGCGAGGCCGCGCAGGTCGTCCAGGAGGGACAGGAAGTCGCGGTCGCCGGAGTGGAGCGGCTCCAGGTCGAGGTGGGTGCCCTGGAAGCCGGCGGCGAGGATCTGCCGGGCCGAGGCGACGACCGCCGTCCGGGTCGCGGCGCGCTCCAGGCGCAGGCCGTCGGGGCTCTCCGTGGCCAGCTTGTCGCCGAGCCAGGCCTGGACGCGGACGCCGGGCAGTTCCCGGTGGACGGCCGCGATCAGCCGGCGGGCCTCCGGGTACGCCGAAGCCGGGAGGGTCCCGTCGTGTTCGAGGGGCCCCGCGTGGACGTACAGATCGCTGATCCCGGTGCCCCGCAGGCGGCGGGCGAGGGCCTCGACGTCCCGGTCGGTCTTCCGCCCGTCCACCCAGGCGTGCCCGAGCCAGAGCGCGTCCCGGTGCCGGGTGCGGGTGCCGGGGGCCGGATCGCCGGTGTACTCGAACCGGAGGGCGGTCTCGGCGGCGAGCAGAGGGAGCAGGAGGAGGGCGAGGAGCCCGGCGGCGACCCGGAGGAGCCGGCGCGTGCGGGAGCGGGGAAGGTCGGGGGGCGGGGGCGGGTTTCCGGGGGCGGCGGGGGCGTCGAGGCCGTCCGGGTCGTCGAGGCCGTCCGGGTCGTCGAGGCCGTCCGGGTCGTCGAGGCCGTCCGGGTCGTCGTGGGCGTCCGGGCGGGACTGCTCCTGCCGGACGGGGTCCGGCGCCGGGGGGTACCGGTCGGTCCGGTGCCCGTCCGCCGGGATGCCGTGCGTCCGGTTCTCGTCCATTGCGTCCCCCTGTCCGCCTGCTCCCCCACCTGTGTCCATCCCGCTCGCGGAGCCGTCTGGCTGCCCATACGCTCCGAAACGTGACCTCCTCCCAGTTCCGGGGCCGGACCCGGCGGGCCACCGCGCACCTACGGGTGCGGGTGGCGCATGCCGTGCTGGGCGCCCTGGTGGGAGCGGGGTGGCTGGTGTTGCCGGTGATGACGGCCGATGCCCCTGATCCGGTTCCCGTGACTCCCGCCGGCGCGGTGGCGAGCGCCGCCGCGCCGCCGGCCGGCGCGTCGACCGCCGATCTCGTGCTCCCGCTCGTCGCCGGGGTCGCGGCCGTGGCCCTGGCCGGATACGGCTGGGTGCGGCGCACCCGCCGGGCGCGGACCCGGACGACCCCGGGCATCGTCCCGAAGCGTCCGCCCGTGGCGGCCCCTGCCGACTCCGAGCGCCAGGCCCGGGCGGCACTGCGGCTGGCCGACGACTGCGTACGGACCAGCCGGGAGGAACTGTCCTTCGTGCGGGAACGTTTCGGCGAGCAGCGGACCGAGCCGTTCACGCACGCGGTGCGCGCCGCCGAGACGGAGCTGTCGGCGGCGTTCGCGCTCTGGCGGCGGTACGAGGAGGGTGTCCCCGGACAGGCGGGCGCCCGGCGTCAGGCGCTGGCCGGGATGATCGGGCGCTGCGCGGAGGCAGGGCGGCGGCTGGACGCGCAGGCGGAGGCGCTGGACCGGTTGCGCGGTCTCACGGCGGACGAGGAGGCGATGCGCGCGGCGCTGGGGGTGGCCGAGGAGCGGTTCCGGGAACTGGCGGCGCGGACGACGGCCGCGCAGCGGACCCTGGCGGCGCTGCGGGAGCGGTACGCGCCCTCGGCCACCGGGTTCGTCACCGGGTACGTCGAACAGGCCAAGGACCGGCTGGTGTACGCCGGCGCACGGCTGAACGAGGCCCGGCAGGCCACCGACGTGGGCGAGACACGGCGGGCCGCGTGGCAGTTGCGCGCGGCCGAGGGCGCGGTGGCCCAGACGGGGGTGCTGGTGGGCGGGGTGGAGCGGCTCGCGGACCAGGTTCGGGAGGCGGCCGGGCTGGTACCGGCCGCGCTGACCGGCGCGGAGGCGCAGGTGGCGGCGGTCCGACGCACGTCGCCCGCGCCGGACGGACCCGTCGCCCGGCCCGCACCCGCCGACGGGGCACCGGCAGCGGTCCGCGGGGAGACCGGGAAGACCTCGCCGCCCCCGGACGAACCGCCCGCCCGATCGGCGCACGCCGACGGGGTGCTGGCGGCGGTCCGCGAAGAGCTGACCGGTGGGCCGTACGACCCGCTGGACGCGCTGCGCCGGATCACCCGGGCCGTCGAGCGGCTGACCGGGGGGCGGTCGGGGGTGCTGGACACGGCGGCGCTGCTCGTGGCGCGAAGTTCGGTCGCCGGGGCGGAGGAGTTCGTCGGGGTGCACCGCGGGGCGGTGGGTACGGAGGCCCGGGCGCGGCTGGCGGAGGCGGTGCGCGAGCAGGGCGCGGGCGACGCGGGACGGGCCGACGTCGTGGCCGCTGAGGCGCGGAGGCTGGCGGACCGGGACGTCCGGGCCCACGGAACGGCGGGGGACGCGGCCGGTCTCGCCGGTGCGGTCCTGGGCGGGGTCCTCCTCGCGGAGGACCCGGACGGCGGTCCCCCGCCCGCGTTCGGCGGCCCCCGCACCCGCTCCCGGCTGCACAGGTAGGGCCGGCCGGTCCCCCCGAACCGTCGGCGGCGGCCCGGGGGCACCTTGGAGCCCGGCGGGTCGCGTGGGCGGTCCGGGGTCAGAACAGGCTCAGCAGGGCCTCCGCCGGGTCGGTGAGGCCGCCGTCCGCGCCGGGCAGCGGCAACTCGAACCACACCGTCTTGCCGCGAGGCGTCCGCCGGGAGCCCCAGGCCGCGCTGAGCAGCCCGACCAGCTGGAGCCCGCGTCCGCCCTCGTCGGTGTCCCGGGCGCGGCGGCGCCGGGGCTGGACCAGGCCGGAGTCCCAGACCTCGCAGACCAGGGTGCGGTCCAGCAGCAGCCGTAGCCTGATGTCGCCCTCGCCGTACCGCAGCGCGTTCGTCACCAGCTCGCTGACCAGCAGTTCCGTCGTGTCGACCAGCGGCTCCAGGTCCCAGGAGAGCAGCTGTCCGCGGGCGTACTCCCGGGCCCGGCCCACACTGCGCGGCTCGCGCGGCAGCGTCCAGTCGCCGACGGACTCGGCGGGCAGCCCCTGCACCCGGGCCATCAGCAGGGCGATGTCGTCCTCGCCGTGGTGGGTGTCGAGGGTGTTGAGGACGTGGTCGCACACGTCCTCCAGGGGCTGGGAGGGGTCGGTGAGCGCGCCGACGAAGGCCTGGAGCCCCTCGTCCAGCGGGTGGTCACGGGATTCGACCAGGCCGTCCGTGTAGAGCGCGAGCAGTGCGCCCTCCGGGAGTTCGACCTCGACCTCCTCGAACGGCTCCCCGCCCACGCCCAGCGGCATGCCGGGCGGCACGTCGAGCATCAGCGCCGCCTCACCGGGCTCGACCAGCACCGGCGGCAGATGCCCGGCGTTGGCGAACGTGCAGCGTCGGGTGACGGAGTCGTACACGGCGTACACGCAGGTCGCGAGGTACACCTCGGAGAGGTCCGCGTCCCGGGGCTGACGGGCCGTCCGGGTCGCCTGCTGGATGCCGCCGGGCGTGCCGAGGCCCCGCGCGATCTCGTCCAACGCCGAGAGCACTTCTGCCGGTTCCAGGTCCAGCAGGGCCAGCGTGCGCACGGCGGTGCGGAGTTCGCCCATCGCCACCGCCGCCCTGAGGCCCCGGCCCATGACGTCCCCGACCACCAGGGCCGTGCGGTGACCGGGGAGTTCGATGACGTCGAACCAGTCCCCGCCCACCTCCGTCGCCGCGTTGCCGGGGAGGTAGCGGCAGGCGATGTCCAGGCCGGACGCCTCGGGGTCGCCGGGCGGGAGCAGGGAGCGTTGCAGTATCAACGCCCGTTCGTGCTCCCGGCGGTACAGGCGTGCGTTGTCGATGCAGACGGCGGCCCGTGCGGCCAGTTCGACCGCGAGGTCCCGGTCGCGGTCGCCGAACGGCTCGCTGCCCTTCGTCCGGGCGAACTGCGCGAGTCCCACGACCGTGTCGTGGGCGACCATCGGCACCGCCAGCGTGGACTGCACGAGACCGCCCTCCTCGGGGGGCACGTGCTGCGGGCGGGCGGTGCGCAGGGCGTCCGCGCAGGGCGAGGTGAACGGGAAGTGGTGGACCGCGCCGACCTCGACGCGCTTGCCGGAACTGCCGAAGGGCGCGCCGGAGACGGCGCTGGCGTAGGCGACGCGGCGCAGTTCGGCACTGCCGTCGGCGAGGCCGGGCGGGGTCTCGTCGCCGGTCAGCAGGCCCTGGTAGAGGTCGACGGTGGCGAGGTCGCAGAAGCCGGGGACGACGACGTCGAGGAGTTCGCGGGCCGTGGTCTCCAGGTCGAGGGAGTTGCCTATGCGGGCGCCGGCCTCGTTGAGCAGGGCGAGGTTGCGCCGGGCGGCGGCGGCCTCACGGGCGGCGGCGCGACGGGAGGTGATGTCGGTGCCGAGCCAGGCGATGCCGATGGGCCGGCCGCTGCCGCTCTGCACGCGGTAGAGGTTGACCGACCAGTGCCGGCGTTCCTCGGAACCCGGGACGAAGCCGGTGACGTGCATGTCGGTGATGGACTCGCCGCTCTCCAGCACCCGTCGCAGCGTGGCCGAGACCCGCTCGGCCTCGCCGCGCGGCAGGTAGTCGTGGACTCCCTTGCCCCGGTGGTCGTCCGGGGTGCCGCCGAAGATGGAGGCGAACCGCTTGTTGGCGCGGCGCACCCGCAGATCGGGGTCGATCAGCAGGAAGCCGAAAGGGGATTGACCGAAGATGGCCTGCGAGGCGGCGAGGTCGGTCTCGATGCTGCGCAGCGTGCGGACGTCCACGACGATGCACACGGCCGCCTTGTCGCCCTCGGCGGTGCGCGTCGGCATGACGTACACCTCGGCCAGGCCCTCTTCACCGCGCGTGCCGTCCGGCCGGTCGGGCATCCGGAACGGCACTACTCCGGTCCACTCCCGGCCGTCGAGGATCTCGGCCATCTTCCGCTGGCCGCGCTCGCGCAGATCGGGGTCGATGAAGGCCTCTATGGGGTCCATGCCGACGGCGCGTGCGGCGGGGATGCCGAAGAGCTGCTCGGCGCGCAGGCTCCACTGGTCGACCAGCCCGCCGGGGCTGATGGAGAAGGACGCGACCTTGATGTAGTCGTAGATGGAACCGGGCGGACTGCTCTGCCACATGGCGTCACCGGGTGCCGCGGCGGCCTCCGCGGCCTGCCTCCTCGCGCCGTCCGACGGGTCCTCGGACTCCGTGGCCTTCGCTGGTATCTCGCTCACGCGAACCGTCCCCTCCAGCTCACCGCGTCCGGCACCGGTCACCGGGGGCGGCTGCCCGCAGTATCCAGCACTACGGCGCCGCACAACACGGTGTTCACGATCACAGCACGGTCCAGGTGCTTTTAGGACCGGTCCGTGACAACACTCCCACTCTTCTAACCAGGGAACACACCACCGAACCACACACCGCGGGACCACGTGCGCCCCCGGCGCGCACGATGGACGGCACGCCGTCGGCTGTACACCCCTGTGCCCCTGCGCGTGCCGTGCCGAGCCGTCACCCGGGCACCGCCAGTTCGAACCAGACGGTCTTTCCGGTGGCGGCGGGCCGGGTGCCCCAGCTGAGCGAGGAGCCGGCGACCAGCTGAAGGCCGCGTCCGCTCTCGTCCTCGGGGTGGGCGACGCGCTCGCGCGGCAGGTCGGGGAGCGGGTCGGAGACCTCCACGCGCAGGATGCCGTCGAGCCCGGCGGGGCGGACGAGCCGTACGCCGATGGGACCGGTGGCGTGCCGCAGCGCGTTGGTGACCAGCTCGCTGACCAGCAACGCGGCGAGGTCGGCGACGCAGTCCAGCTGCCAGCCGTGCAGCTGGGAGCGGACCGCCGCGCGGGCGCTGCGCACGGCGCCCGGTTCCGCGGGAAACGTCCACTCGGCGCAGTCGCCATCGGTGTCGATCACGCCGATCACTTCCCAGGCCAGCGAGCCCACCCATGTCCGATTTCATGGGGTTAATGGGCCCATACCCGATATCCCGGCGGCAGTACCGCGTGAGAGGGCGCACTGTGGCACGAACGGGCGCGTCCCGCCGGGGGGCCGTGCGCCTACACCCCGTGCCCGATCACGGCCATCGCCTCGCGGACCGCGGGGACGTCCTGGTCGAGCCAGTCGACCTCCCAGATCCGGTCCGGCGTCAGCCAGCGCAGCTCGTCGTGGTCCTGGAGGGGCCGGGGCGGGGGCGAACCGGGGAGCAGGCGGACGGTCCACACCTGGAGGACGTACGGCGTCCGCAGCGGCCACTGGCCGGGCACGCGGTCGACCGGCTCGGCGTCGACGCCCAGTTCCTCGCGCAGTTCGCGCACCAGCGCGTCCTCGGGCCGCTCCCCCGCCTCGACCTTGCCGCCGGGCAGCTCCCAGCGTCCGGCCAGGTCGGCGGGTGCGCTGCGGCGCGCGGCCAGCAGTCTGCCGCCGTCGAGCAGGGCGGCCCCCACCACCACGGTCCGTTCCGCCCCGGAAGTCGTACGCGTCATGGGGCGGAGCCTACGGGAGCGCGCGACCGGTCAGTTCTGCGCGCCGTCCCCGTTCTGGCCGATGCGCTCGACCCAGTAGAGCTGCTTGTGCCCCCGGTCGTCGAGGCTGTCGGCGATCTGCTGCGCCTCGGCGCGGGTCGCGTACCGGCCGACGCGGTAGCGATTGCCGTTGTCGTCCTGCCGTATCACGATCCAGGGCAGGGACACCGTGCCCTCACTCATGGCCCCCACCGCCCGCGCTCCTTCTCGCACCGCCCCGCCCTCCCCCGGGCCCGGCCCCCCGCCGCGCCCCGTCTAAGGAAACCGCAATCCGCATATGCCCGAGCGTACGCCCAACCTTCACGCTGCGAATACGGCTTTTCACAAAGAGGTACGCATCGAGCCAGAACGCCGGGGGCGCACGAGACCGAACGCGCCGTCGGCAGCACGGCTGTCCCGGGGCGGGGGCATGCCGAAGGCGCCCCGGACCACCTGCGAGAACGGCCGGATCACTGCGGCTCGCGCGGCGGCGCCGGGAGCGGTACGGCACGCCGGCGGCCCGGACGGCGCATCGGAATGTGCGCTACCTCACGCGGAGGGGTGCGCGGACGACGGTCCGGACGGGGGCGTTCACCGGACGGGCAAGTGGTAGGCGACCCGGTAGCGGTCGGCCGGGATGACCACGTCGGCGGTCTCCACCGGGCGCCCGGAGGCGAAGTAGGTGCGCTGGACGACGAGGACCACGTGCCCGGGGACGCCGCCGAGCAGGTGCAGTTCCTCGGCGAGGCCGGGGCGGGCGCCGACCTCCTCGGTGACGTTGTCCACGACGACGTCGATGGCCCGCATGCGCTCGACCACGCCCATGCCGCCGAGCGGCCCCTCCTCGGGGAGCATCACCGGGGTGCGGCCGGTGACGGCGAGGGGTTCCCAGGAGGTGGAGAGCATCATGGGCTCGCCGCCCTCCCGGAACAGGTACTTGGTGCGCATGACCCGGTCGCCGGCCTGGATCGCGAGCCGCTCGGCGATGGCCGCGCCGGCCTCGGTCTGCTCGCTGCTGGACTCCCAGGTACCGCGCGCCGAGGCGTCGGACTGCTCCTGGCGGAACGGGGTGGCGCCGCCGGCCGGACGGTATCCGGAGCGGGCGACCCGCCGGGGCACGGGCCGCTCGCGCACGTACGTCCCCGAGCCGGAGCGGCCCTCGACCAGCCCCTCGGCCATCAGCACCTTGCGGGCCTCCAGCGCGACCGTGTCCGAGACGCCGTACTCCTCGCGGATGCGGGCCTGCGAGGGCAGGCGGGTGTGGGGCGGCAGTGAACCGTCGACGATCTTCTTGCGGAGATCACCCGCGACACGCAGGTACGCCGGCTGCTCACCGAAAGTCACTGGCCGCTCCCATCAGGTTGTACAGACAGCAACAGCCTGGCAACCGTGGGTTGAGCCGTGCAAGCAAAGGCCAGAGAATCACTCGATGTGATGACAAAAGTCCGGGGAGTGCTTCACCCAGGCCCTGTCTGCCCAGGACAGGCCCGCTCTCACACCTGGACGCTCGCGTCGGATCCGTCGTCGCCGGCCGGCACGGTGGTGGCGAGCCCCAGGGCCCTGCGCGCGGCGGCCCCCCGGGACGGGTCGATGAGGCCGAAGCCGGCGTCGCAGTGCTCGTAGAAGGCGTCCGCGTCCCCGGCCCGCGCGGCCTCGGCCCACTGCGCGCGCGCCTTGTCCAGGCCGGCGGCGAGCGCGGTCACGGGCCCGCGGGCGCCGGCGGGCCACTCGTGCGCGCGCAGCATCCGGGCCTGTTCGCCCAGCGCGGCCGACACCCGGCCCGCCCAGGCCTTGTGCCCCGGCAGGTCGTCCTCGACGTACTCCTCGTCAGGAGCGGTGTCCAGGGCGGCGTTGAGGACGTGAGCGGCCCTCAGATAGGCGACCTGGTCGGCGTCGAGGACGGTCTCGTCGTTGCGCAGCGACCCGGTCAGGTCCTCGCCCTCGGCGGTGCTGCCGAACACGCAGGTGATCTCGCGGTCCCCGGCGGCCCAGCCGTCCTCGGTCGGCGTCAGGTAGTACACGTCGACGTCTCGCGGGACCGCCCAGCCGTCCATCGCGTAGCCGTCCTTGAGGCTCCAGCAGCGCTCGTCGGCGGTGTCGGCGACCGCGTCCTCGCCCGGGTAGGAGCCGCCGGGGAGCGTGACGGTCGCGAACACCTCGCCGTCGTGCGCGCCGGCGCAAGGGACCTCGTCCACGTCGTAGGTGTCACCGCTGAGCGTGCCCCCCGGCGTGTCGAAGCACTCGCCCTTGGCCGGCGCGAGGGTCCGGCCGTCGCGTGCGCCGTCCTCGAACCCGTGCCACAGCGCCGAGGCGCCGCCCGTCGCGAGCAGCAGCGCCCACAGCACGAGCCCCACCCCGGACAGCGCCGCGCCGCCCACGGCCAGCCCCGTGCCGCGCTCGCCGCGCCGGCGGATCTGGCGCAGCCCGGCCAGCCCGAGCACCAGCCCCACCCCGGGCAGGCAGCACAGCACCCCGAACACCAGGGAGGCGATGGCGAGGCCGTTGACCGGCGCGGGGTGGTTGTAGGGGTGGTAGCCCTGCGCCCACGGCTGATAGGCGGGCAACCCGGTTGAGCCGCCCGGCTGTTGAGGGTACGGCGGCGGGCCGTACGGCTCCGGCGGCTGCGGCCGGGGTGGCTGGAACGGCTCCCGTGGCTGGTGGGGGCCCGGAGGCGGGGGGAGGGACACCGGTACCGTGCTCCTGGATCGGGCGGCGGCGGCACAGGGGACCGGCGGCCGGCCGGCGGCTGGACTGACGTACGACTGGCCGCATGGTAAGCGTGACCGGAACGGGGGCGGAATGCGGGTGGGGACGAGCACGGTGGCCGGGGAGGCCGTCGGGCGGGTGAACGGGCTGACGGCCCGGTGGGCGCAGGCCCTGGACGGCGAGGGCACGGTGTTCTCCGCGCCGGGTGTGTGGCCGCTGCTGGCCTTCCTGGCCGACGGCGCGGCCGGCCCGGCGCGCGCGGAACTGGCCGGCGCGCTGGGCGTGCCCGCCGAGCAGGCGGCCGGTGCCGCGCGGGAGTTGCTGGCCGGGCTGGCCGGGGTCGCCGGTCTGGACGCGGCGCTCGGCCTGTGGACGCACCACGGGCTGGCCCTGCGGGAGGAGTGGCGGACCGGGCTGCCCGCCGGGACCCACGGGGTCTTCGGCGACGACCTCGTCACCGCGCAGGAGCGGCTGGACGCCTGGGCGGCCGAGCGGACCGGCGGACTGGTCGAGCGCATGCCGGTGACGCTGACCCGGGAGGCGCGGATGGTGCTGGCCAGCGCCCTCGCGCTGCGCACCCGGTGGCGGCAGCCGTTCGAGGAGCGGCCGCTGCGGCCCGGCTCCGGTCCCTGGCGGGGCCGCGCCCTGCGCGGACTGCACCGGCGCAGCGTGCGGCCGGACCGGGTGGGGGTGGCGGGCACGCCGGACGGCTTCGTCACCGCGCTGACGGTGCCCGGGGACAACGGCGTCGACGTCCATCTGGTGCTGGGCGAGGAACGGATGACGCCGGGTCAGGTACTGGCGGCCGGGGTGGGGATCGTGGAGCGCGGTCTGCCGCTGACCGGGGGCGGCGCGCTCCCGCACGGGCACGTGGGTCCCGGTCTGCACGTGGAGCAGCAGCCGGCGACCGCGCCGCAGCCGACGACGCTGGACGTCACGACGGTGGCGTACGAGGTACGGGCCGACCACGATCTGCTCGCCCTGCCCGGCCTGTTCGGCCTCGGCACGGCGACGGACACCGCGACCGGTCACTTCCCGGGGGTGAGCCCTCACCCGCTGGCCGTCGGCGAGGCCCGCCAGTCGGCCGTGGCCCAGTTCGGCGCGCTGGGCTTCCGGGCGGCGGCGGTGACGGCGGTCATGCCGGTGCCGGCCGGCGGGGTCCCGCAGTACCGGTACGAGACGACGGTCGTCCGCGTCGCCTTCGACCGCCCCTTCGCCTTCCTGGCCACCGACCGCGAGTCCCGCCTGGTACTGGCGGCGGGCTGGGTGACGGAACCGGCACCGTACCCGGTGGCGTCCCCCGTCGGCTGACACGGCTCGGGCGGCCTGGCGGCAGCGGGAAGCCGGCGGGGCCCGGACGGGGACGGCACGGGGGGCGGGGCTGAACGCGGCCGGGCCCCGGAGGCGGACCGGGACACACGCCCGCGGAAGGCGGGTCTGTCCGGGATGCCGCGACGGCGGCGGTGCGGGGGCCGGGCACGGCGGCGGCTCCGCGGACGGCGGTGGCCGCGCCGGCCCGCCGGGCACCAAGTGGCCGCATGAGGGGTCCGCCGGGTGACCGTGCCGTCCGGTGCGGCCGGTCGCGCGGCCGGGCGGCGGCGGTCCGCAGAGCCGGAGCCGGCTGGACCGGAGCCCCGGGATCCGCCGCGACCCGCTCGGCATCGAGCCCCCGCGGCACCGGCAGCACGTGTGTCGGCCGCGGAGGGGCCGAGCGGGTTCGCGGGGCCGGTGTGGCCGGCGCCTGCCCCGCCCGGCCGGGCTCAGGCGCCGAAGAGGCCGTTCATGCGGGAGAAGTCCAGCGCGTCGGTGAGTTCCTCGTAGGTGCCGGAGCCGAGGAGTTCCAGGGTGGCGCGGCGGGCCGCCGTGTACGCGGCCTGGGCGACCGCGGTGCCGACGCTGACGCGGCGCACCCCGGCCTCGGCCAGCTCGGCCACGCCGGGGCCGCCGGGGCCGGCCATGGCGTTCACCGGCAGCGGGGAGCGGGCGGTCAGCTCGCCGAGGACGGCCAGGTCCAGCAGGCCGGGCACGAAGATGCCGTCCGCACCCGCCTGCTCGTAGGCGGCGGCGCGGGCCAGCACGTCCTCCAGCCGGCCGGACTCCTCCCCGATGCCGAACAGGTACACGTCCGTACGGGCGTTGATCACCAGCTCGGGCAGCCCCGCCGAGGTCGCGGCGGCACGCACCGCCGCGATCCGCTCGGCCTGCTCCTCGGGGGCGAACAGCGGGCCGCCGGGGGCCCTGGAGTCCTCCAGGTTGACGCCCACCGCTCCGGCGGCGACCACCGCGGTGACCGTCTTCGCCACCTCGTCCGGGGCCGCGCCGTAGCCGCCCTCGATGTCCACGGTCACCGGGACCTCGACCGCGGCGGCGATCCGCGCGGCGGCCGCGAGCATCTCGTCGCGGTGGGCCCGCTCGCCGTCGCCCTTGCCGAGGGACCAGGCGACACCGCCGCTGGTGGTGGCGATCGCCTGGGCGCCGGCGGCGGCCATCACGGCGGCGCTGCCCGCGTCCCAGGCGTTGGGCAGCACGAGGACGGACTCGGAGCCGAGCGCGCGCAGCCGCCGCGCCTTGGCCCTGGTGCTCTGGTCGACTGTCATGGTTCGCGGTGCCTTTCGTGGTCGGCACAGCCGTGTGCCGGCGGTTCGGGTGACGATCGTGAACGGATCGTCGCACAGACGTTCGGAGCGAGGGCGGTATTCGGACGGCTCCCTCTCCGCTGCGCCCCGTTGACGATCTCGTGGCTCGGGCCTCGTCGAGTCGCTACGGTTGAGCCATGACCGCACTGCCCGACTGGATGCGCCCGCCGCGCGAGGAAGGCTGGTTCGCGGAGGACCTGGACCGCCTTCCCGAGGCGCCCCGCCACACCGAGCTGATCGACGGAGCCCTCGTCTTCATGCTGTCGCCCCAGCGGTCGTGGCACGGCCGCCTCGTCACTTCCCTCACCACCACGCTCATGGCGGCCGCACCCGCCGGTTTCGAAGTCGAGCGGGAGATGACGATCCGCCTTGACGAGCGCAACCGGCCGGAGCCGGATCTGCTCGTGACGACCGCCCCTTACGATCCGGACCGCACGTGGTACGCGCCGGAAGAGGTCCAGCTCGTCGTCGAGGTCGTCTCGCCGGAGTCAGCCCCCCGTGACCGCACAGTCAAGCTGCACAAGTACGCGGAGGCCAAGATCCCGCACTATTGGTGCGTCGAGGACGACAGCGGCGCCGCTGTCGTCCACGTCTACGAACTCGACGAACCGACCGGCGTCTACGCGCCCGCCGGCATCTTCCGGGGCACCCTGAAGCGCCCTGTGCCTTTCGAGATCAGCCTGGATCTCGACAAGCTCACCCCGCGGCGGAGCGACTAGGAGTCGGCGCGGGAACGCGGAAGGGGCCGGGCTCCGATGAGTCCGGCCCCTTCCGACCCGCACGCTGCCCGGTCACACGTTGAACCGGAACTCCACCACGTCCCCGTCCTGCATCACATAGTCCTTGCCCTCCATGCGCGCCTTGCCCTTGGCGCGGGCGTCGGCGACCGAGCCGGCCTCGACCAGGTCGCCGAAGGAGATGACCTCGGCCTTGATGAAGCCCTTCTGGAAGTCGGTGTGGATGACACCGGCCGCCTCGGGGGCCGTCGCGCCCTTCTTGATCGTCCAGGCGCGGGACTCCTTGGGGCCCGCGGTCAGGTACGTCTGCAGGCCGAGGGTGTCGAAGCCGACGCGGGCGAGGGTGGCGAGGCCGGGCTCGTCCTGGCCGACGGACTGGAGGAGCTCCAGGGCCTCCTCCTCGTCCAGCTCGGCGAGGTCGGCCTCCAGCTTGGCGTTGAGGAAGATCGCCTCGGCGGGGGCGACCAGGGCGCGCTGCTCGTTCTTGAACTCCTCGTCCACCAGCTCGTCCTCGTCGACGTTGAAGACGTAGAGGAAGGGCTTGGTGGTGAGCAGGTGCAGGTCGTGCAGGAGCTCGGCGCGCTCACTGCCCTGGACGATGCCGTGCGCGAAGAGCGTGTCGCCCTTCTCCAGGATCTCCTTGGCCTCCTCGACGGCCTTGACCTTGGGCGCGACGTCCTTCTTGATCCGGGACTCCTTCTGGAGCCGGGGCAGGACCTTCTCGATGGTCTGGAGGTCGGCGAGGATCAGCTCGGTGTTGATCGTCTCGATGTCGTCCTTCGGCGAGACCTTGCCGTCGACGTGGACGACGTTCTCGTCCTTGAAGGCGCGGATGACCTGGCAGATCGCGTCGGACTCGCGGATGTTCGCGAGGAACTTGTTGCCCAGGCCCTCGCCCTCCGAGGCACCGCGCACGATGCCGGCGATGTCGACGAAGTCGACCGTGGCCGGAAGGATGCGCTCGGACTTGAAGATCGAGGCGAGCTTGGCGAGGCGGCCGTCGGGCACGCCGACGACGCCGACGTTCGGCTCGATCGTGGCGAACGGGTAGTTGGCCGCCAGCACGTCGTTCTTGGTCAGGGCGTTGAACAGGGTCGACTTGCCGACATTGGGCAGGCCGACGATTCCGATCGTGAGCGACACGTTGCGACTTCCCGTAGTTGAGTGGGCCAGGGGCTGCCAGGGGCCAGAGACCGACACTGGCCGATCCACCAGTTTACGGCGTCCGGCCCGCCCGCCTCACGACGGCGGTGATCGTCCGGCCAAGCTCTGGCCATCGGCGTGTCTCACGGCCGATTCGGCACATAAACAGACCTAGGTTGGTCCCTGTGGAGCAATACGGATCGCGACCCCCGAACGACGGACCGCGACGCGGCACGCCCCCGTCGGCCCCGCTGCCGGCGCAGGGACGGCGCCCGGTGGGCGGCGAGCGCGGGCCCGGCGGTCTGCGCCGGCCCGCCCGGGACGGTGTGCGCCGGGCCGCGCCGGGCGGCGGGCCGGCCGCGCGCCCGGTGCGGGAGGCACGGCCCGCCGCGGCGGGCGGCCGGCTGCCCAACCCGCGGCTGACCGGGCTCGGCAGCGGGCTGTTCTGCCTCGCGGCCATGTTCCTGCTCGGCTGGCTGGACCAGCTGCTGTTCGGCGCCTCCCCGACGGTCTACGGCGTGCTGTTCCTGCCGGTGTGCGTGCTGACCGCGCTGTGGGTGCGCGGCGGGGACGTGCTGACGGCGCCCGTCGTCGTACCGATCGCGTTCGCCGTCGGGCTGGTGCCGGTCGCCGAGGGCGGCGGGGGGCTGCTCGGCAGCCTGATGGGGCTGGTCACCGGGCTCGCCACCCAGGCGGGCTGGCTGTACGCGGGAACGCTCGCCACCGGGGTGATCGTGCTCGTCCGCCGGGTGCGGTGGGTACGGCGACGCCGGCACCACCCGGGCTGACGCCGGAGGGCCGGCGGCTGCCCCGGCCGGCACGGAAGCGCCGGCGCCCTCCACCGACGCCGGCCCGCCGTGCCCCGGACCGTACAGCTAGCCGCGCTGGGCCGCCCTCATCGCCGCGCCCACGATCCCCGCGTTGTTCTGCAGCTGGGCGGGGACGATCTCGGCCTTGACGCCCTCGATGAGGTGCAGGAACTTGTTCGCCTTGCGGCTGACCCCGCCGCCGATGATGAACAGCTCCGGCGAGAACAGCATCTCCACGTGGGCCAGGTACTTCTGGACGCGGTGCGCCCACTGCTCCCAGCTGAGGTCGTGGTCCTCCTTGACCTTGCTGGAGGCGCGCTTCTCGGCGTCGTGGCCGTCCAGCTCCAGGTGGCCCAGCTCGGTGTTGGGGAGCAGGACGCCGTCCACGAAGACGGCGCTGCCGATGCCCGTGCCGAAGGTGAGCAGGACGACCGTGCCCTTGCGGTCCCGGCCGGCGCCGAACTCCATCTCGGCGACGCCCGCCGCGTCCGCGTCGTTGACCACGGTCACCGGCAGGCCGCCGAGCCGGCCGCTGAACAACGCGCGCGCGTCCGTGTCGATCCAGCTCTTGTCGACGTTCGCCGCCGTACGGACCGTGGCCCCGCCGGTGACCACGCCGGGGAAGGTCAGGCCGACCGGGCCCGTCCACCCGAAGTGGTCCACCACCTGTTTGACCCCGTCGGCCACGCCCTCGGGCGTCGCCGGGTGCGGGGTGAGCACCTTGCAGCGCTCCTGGGCCAGGTCGCCCCGGTCCAGATCCACTGGGGCGCCCTTGATGCCGGATCCGCCGATGTCCACGCCGAAGATCTGCATGGCACCACGTTACGACGGACCACTGACGGTCACGCCACGGAGGTGCCGCTCCCGCCGCGCTCGGCGACCAGGGCGGCCGCCTCCTCGCGCAGGTCGCGGCGGAGTTCCTTGGGCAGCGAGAAGGTGATCGACTCCTCGGCGGCCTTGACGATCTCCACGTCGCCGTAGCCGCGCTCGGCGAGCCACTGCAGGACCTGCTCGACCAGCACGTCGGGCACGGAGGCGCCGGAGGTGACGCCGACGGTCGTCACGCCCTCCAGCCAGGTCTCGTCGATCTCGTCGGCGAAGTCCACCAGGTACGCCTCGCGGGCGCCGGCGAGCTTGGCGACCTCGACCAGCCGCTTGGAGTTGGAGGAGTTGCGCGAGCCGACGACGATGACCAGCTCGGCCTCGGCGCCCATCTGCTTCACGGCGAGCTGCCGGTTCTGGGTGGCGTAGCAGATGTCGTCGCTGGGCGGGGAGACGAGGCCGGGGAACTTCGTCTTCAGGGCGTCGACGGTCTCCATGGTCTCGTCCACGGAGAGGGTGGTCTGGGAGAGCCAGACCACCTTGGACGGGTCGCGGACCTCGACCTTGGCGACGTCCTCGGGGCCGTCGACGAGCTGGATGTGTTCGGGGGCCTCGCCGGAGGTGCCGATGACCTCCTCGTGGCCCTCGTGGCCGATCAGGAGGATGTCGTAGTCCTCATTGGCGTACCGGACGGCTTCCTTGTGGACCTTGGTGACCAGGGGGCAGGTGGCGTCGATGGTGGCGAGCCGGCCCTGGCGGGCCTCCTCGTGCACGACGGGGGCGACGCCGTGCGCGGAGAACATGACGATGTTGCCGGGCGGCACCTCCTCCGTGCGCTCGACGAAGATCGCGCCCTTCTTCTCCAGGGTCTGCACGACGTACTTGTTGTGGACGATCTCGTGCCGGACGTAGATCGGGGCCCCGTACTGTTCCAGGGCCTTCTCGACGGCGATCACGGCGCGGTCCACGCCGGCGCAGTAACCCCGGGGGGCGGCGAGCAGGACACGGCGGCCAGAGGAAGCGGTCATGCGTCCCATCGTAAGGCCGCGTCCGGGGCGCGGAGATCGCGTGGCCACGACCGCGCGGGGAAGACTTGGGCGTATGTCCGACACCGGAACGACAGCCTCCGCGACCGGCGCGCACCAGCGGCTGCGGCGCAGCCTCGGCTTCCGGGACCTCGTGGTCTACGGGCTGCTGTTCATCGCGCCGATGGCACCGGTCGGGGTGTTCGGCACGCTCGACGCGAAGTCGCACGGCGCGGTGGCGCTGGTGTACGTGGTGGCCACGGCCGCGATGGCGTTCACCGCTTTCAGCTACGCGCAGATGGTGCGGGTCGTGCCGCGGGCCGGGTCGGTCTTCGCCTACGCGCGCGCGGGACTCGGCAACGGGGCCGGGTTCGTCGCGGGCTGGATGGCGATGCTCGACTACGTGCTCATCCCCGCGGTGGCCTACCTCTTCTCCGGCATCGCGATGAACGCGCTGGTCCCCGGGGTGTCCCGGTGGGTGTGGACGGCGCTGGCCGTGGTCGTCACCACGCTCCTCAACCTGTGGGGCGTACGGGCCGCCGCGCGCGTGGGCTTCCTGGTGCTGGCCCTGGAGATCGTGGTCCTGCTGGTGTTCGTGGTGTCGGCGGCCGTGGTGCTGGCGCGGGACGGGGCGCAGCGGGGGGTGCTGTCGCCGCTGACCGGGGACGGCACGCAGGGCGCGTTCGCGCTGTCGGCGGTGATCGGCGCGGTGTCGGTGGCGGTCCTGTCCTACCTGGGCTTCGACGCGATCGCCGCGTTCGCCGAGGAGGTCACCGGGGGCTCGGAGAAGGTGGCACGGGCGCTGCTGTTCTGCCTGGCGCTGGCCGGCGTGCTGTTCGTGGCGCAGACGTACCTGGTGGCGCTGCTGGAGCCGGTGACGTCCGCGCGGCTCGCACGGGACCCCGGGGCGCAGGGTGCGGCCTTCTACGACGCGGTGGACTCCGCCGTCGGCGCGTGGCTGCACGATCTGGTGGCCGCGAGCAAGGCGGTCGGGGCGGCGTTCGCGGCGCTGGCCGGGCAGGCGGCGGCCGGGCGGCTGCTGTTCGCGATGGGCCGCGACCGGCGGCTGCCGCGGGCCCTGTCCCGGACGGACGACGGTGTGCCCCGGGTGGCTCTGCTGTGCGCGGCGGCGGTCACGCTGGTCGCGGCCGGGTGGGCGGCGCGCCGGGCCGACGGGCTGGACAAGCTGGTGTCGGTGGTCGACATCGGGGCCCTGTCCGCGTTCACGCTGCTGCACGCGAGCGTGCTGGGGTACTTCGTGGTGCGGCGACGGCGGTGGAGCTGGTGGCGGCACGTACTGGTCCCGCTGCTCGGCGCGGCGATCACGGTGGCGGTCGTCGTGGAGGCGGCGGGGGTGGCGCAGGTGGTCGGTGCCGTGTGGCTCGTGACCGGCCTGCTGGTGCTGGTGGGGCAGCGGGGGCGGCGGGACGTTCCCGGCGGCTGAGCTGCGGCGCGCGGCCGGACTGTCGGTGGCGGCCACTACGCTCGACGCCATGGCTGTGAACACGTCTCCCGAGACCCCCCTGCCCGTGGGCGAGGTCTCCCGGCTGATCGGCGGCTGGATCGACCGGCTCGGCGCGGTGTGGGTCGAGGGGCAGATCGCGCAGCTGTCCCGCCGCCCCGGCGCCGGCGTCGTCTTCCTGACGCTGCGCGACCCGTCGTACGACATCTCCGTGAGTGTCACCTGCTACCGCCAGGTGTTCGACGCGGTCGCGGACGTCGTCGGCGAGGGCGCGCGTGTCGTCGTCCTGGCGAAACCCGAGTGGTACGCCCCGCGCGGCCAGCTGTCCCTGCGCGCCGCCGAGATACGGCCCGTCGGCGTCGGTGAGCTGCTGGCCCGGCTGGAGCAGTTGAAGAAGGCCCTCGCGGCCGAGGGTCTGTTCGCGCCGGAGCGGAAGAAGCCGCTGCCGTTCCTGCCGCAGCTGATCGGGCTGGTGTGCGGCCGGGCCTCCGCCGCGGAGCGGGACGTGCTGGAGAACGCCCGGCACCGCTGGCCCGCCGTCCGCTTCGAGGTGCGCAACGTCCCGGTGCAGGGCGTGCACGCGGTCCCGCAGGTCGTGCAGGCGGTGAAGGAGCTCGACGCGATCGACGAGGTGGACGTGATCATCGTCGCGCGCGGTGGCGGCAGCGTGGAGGACCTGCTGCCCTTCTCCGACGAGCAGCTGGTGCGGGCCGTGGCCGAGTGCCGTACGCCCGTGGTGTCCGCGATCGGGCACGAGCCGGACAATCCGCTGCTGGACCACGTCGCCGACCTGCGCGCCTCCACGCCGACCGACGCGGCGAAGAAGGTCGTGCCGGACGTCGGCGAGGAGCTGGAGCGGGTGCGGATGCTGCGGGACCGCGCGCGGCGCTGCGTGCACGCGTATCTGGAACGGGAGGAGCGGGGGCTGGCGCACGCGCTGGCGCGGCCCTCGATAGAGGATCCGCACCGGATGATCGACGAGCGGGCCGACCATGTGGCGGCGCTCCTCCAGCGCAGCCGGCGGACCCTGGGGCACCTGCTGGACCGGGCGGACTCGGAGCTGACACACACGCACGCGCGCGTGGTGGCCCTCTCCCCCGCGGCGACGCTCCAGCGCGGTTACGCGGTGCTGCAACGGGCGGACGGGCACGTGGTGCGCGATCCGGCCGGGGTGACGGCGGGCGAGGCGCTGCGCGCCCGCGTGGCCGAGGGTGAATTCACAGTGAAGGTGGGCGAATGACGAGCAAGGTGGACGAGGCGCTGTCGTACGAGCAGGCGCGCGACGAGCTGATCGAGGTCGTACGGCGGCTTGAGGCGGGCGGTACGTCGCTGGAGGAGTCGCTGGCGCTGTGGGAGCGCGGCGAGGAGCTGGCCAGGGTGTGCCGGCGCTGGCTGGAGGGGGCCCGGGCCCGGCTGGACGCGGCGCTGGCCGAGGAAGAGGAAGGCGAAGGGGACGGGGAGGCGGTGCGGGGCGGCGAGTAGGGGGCGGTGCGGGGGCGCCGCGCCGGGTTGTGAAGCGAGTCACCGCACCGCCGATTTAGTTGAAGGTTAAACCTCACATGTCGTAGGGTCGGTGACGTCAGCCGGTCCGGCACCCCGGGCCGGACGCGCCCCCGAGGAAAGTCACCATGTCTCTCGTTCTTGACCCCGCCGCCCAGGACCTGCTGTTCCGCGAGGCCCGCACCGCGAACACCTTCACCGGGGAGCCGGTGACCGAGGAGCAGGTCCAGGCGATCTACGACCTGGTCAAGTACGGCCCCACCGCCTTCAACCAGACCCCGCTGCGCATCACCCTGGTCCGCTCGGCCGAGGCCCGCGAGCGCCTGGTGCAGCACATGGCCGAGGGCAACCGGGCCAAGACCGCCACCGCCCCGCTGGTCGCGATCCTCTCCGCGGACAACGAGTTCCACGAGGAGCTGCCGGCCCTGTTCCCGGCCTTCCCGCAGGCCAAGGACGTCATCTTCGCCGAGCGCCCGGCCCGCGAGGGCTCCGCCACCCTGAACGCCGCCCTCCAGGCCGCCTACTTCATCGTCGGCGTCCGCGCCGCCGGCCTCGCCGCCGGCCCGATGACCGGCTTCGACCACGAGGGCGTCCGCAAGGAGTTCCTGGACGACGACCACACTCCGCTGATGGTCGTCAACATCGGCAAGCCGGGCCCGGACGCCTGGTACCCGCGCGGCCCGCGCCTGGCCTACGAGGACGTCGTCACGACCGTCTGAGCCACGCGGGCGCCGAGAGGCCGCCCGCGAGCACGCGAAGAGGCCCCCGCCGGGGGCCTCTTCGCGCGTCCCCGTCCGTGCGGGGCCGGACGGGTCACCCCGTCTTCAGCGCCGCCGCCATCGTCCTCAGTTCCTCGGCGGAGCCGGTGCCGGACACCACCGTCGTGGAACCGGGCGTGTCCTTGAGCACCAGGGCGTCGTACCGGCCGCCGCTGTAGCGGGTCCAGGTACGGCCGCCGATCTCCTCGGTCCGCCCGGTCGCCGACGCGCCCTGGCTCGCCTGGTCGATGAACTCGGCGGGCTTCTGCGTGGACTGCTCGACCTGGACGTACTGGCCGTCCGGGGTCTGGAAGCCGAGGTGCCAGCGGTCGGACTTCTCGCCCTGGAAGCGTACGGAGGTCGCCTTCCAGGTACTCGGCAGTCCTTCGGGCGCGGCCACCGGGTAGCTCGCCGCCCGGCGGGCCGTGACCAGCTCGACCCGGTAGTCGACCCGCTTGAGGTCGGGAGCGTGATCGTCGTGCGGAATGGCGATGAAGTAGACGACCAGTCCCGCGATGGCGATCACGGCCAGGGAGAGAATCATGTCCCGGGCCGTCTTCTGCTTGCCGTTCGAACCTGCCACGCCCCCTATCGTCGCAGGTGCCCCAAGCGCTCATCCGTGGGGTCCCCTGCTCATTTTGTCTGCCTAACGATAGAGTCGGCTCCAAGACCCTCATCCGGCCGTCGTCGTATCAGAAAGGTGCGCTCCGATGACCGAAAACCACCATCTGCCGTCCGAACTGGACGTTCCCTCCGAAGCGCCCGACCGCAACCTCGCCCTGGAACTCGTCCGGGTGACCGAGGCCGCGGCGATGGCCGCGGGCCGCTGGGTCGGGCGCGGCGACAAGAACGGCGCCGACGGTGCCGCGGTGCGCGCCATGCGGACCCTGGTCTCCACCGTGTCGATGAACGGCGTGGTCGTCATCGGCGAGGGCGAGAAGGACGAGGCCCCGATGCTCTTCAACGGAGAGCACGTGGGCGACGGCACCGGCCCCGAGGTCGACATCGCCGTCGACCCGATCGACGGCACCACGCTGACGGCCAAGGGCATGCCGAACGCGATTGCCGTCCTCGCCGCCGCCGAGCGCGGCGCGATGTTCGACCCGTCCGCCGTGTTCTACATGGACAAGCTGGTCACCGGCCCCGAGGCGGCGGACTTCGTCGACATCAACGCGCCCGTGGCGGTGAACATCCGGCGGATCGCCAAGGCCAAGCGGTCCTCGCCGGAGGACGTGACCGTCGTCATCCTCGACCGGCCGCGGCACGAAGGTCTGATCCGCGAGGTACGGGACGCCGGCGCGCGCATCAAGCTGATCTCCGACGGCGACGTGGCCGGCTCGGTGTACGCGCTGCGCGAGGGCACCGGCGTCGACCTGCTGCTCGGCATCGGCGGCACCCCGGAGGGCATCATCTCGGCCTGTGCCGTGAAGTGCCTGGGCGGGACCATCCAGGGCAAGCTGTGGCCCAAGGACGACGAGGAGCGGCAGCGGGCCATCGACGCCGGGCACGATCTGGACCGGGTGCTCACCACCGACGACCTGGTGTCCGGGGAGAACGTGTTCTTCGTCGCCACCGGGATCACCGACGGAGAGCTGCTGCGGGGGGTCCGCTACGGGTCGGAGACCGCCCTGACCGAGTCGATCGTGATGCGGTCGAAGTCGGGAACGGTACGCAGGATCTTCTCCGAGCACCGGCTGAGCAAGCTGCGCGCCTACAGCGCGATCGACTTCGACCGGGCCAAGTAAGGGAGCCCGCGCTTTCCCTTGCCCCCGGGCGGGGAAACCGCGGCCCCGGACAGGGAAGCGCCCTCGGTGCGGAGAGGGCGCCCCTGCTCACGCGTCTTCAGCCCGCCATGCGGTCGGCCGCCGCCCGCGCCGCCTTCTTCAGGTCCAGCTCCCTGCGGCGGCGCCTGGCGAGGACCACCCGGCGTTCGGCCGCCGTGAGGCCGCCCCAGACGCCGTAGGGCTCGGGCTGGAGGAGGGCGTGTTCGCGGCACTCGACCATCACCGGGCAGCGGGAACAGACCCGCTTGGCCGCCTCTTCGCGGGACAGCCGGGCGGCGGTCGGCTCCTTCGACGGGGCGAAGAACAGCCCGGCCTCGTCGCGCCGGCACACCGCCTCGGTGTGCCAGGGGGCGTCTTGGTCCCTGTCTCGCGCCGGCACCCGCTGGGCCGGAACGGCGGCGACCTGCAGGGACGAACGCGGCGGTTGCAGCACGGTCTACTCCTGACGACGGCTTCGCGAGCGAGAGACGATGCAGCAAGGCCTACCCGCTGTGCGCGCGCCTATGCACAGCGTTCCCGTCCGCGGGCGCGCGACACAGCCGTTCACGCCCCCGGGCTCAGTCCCCCAGGTGTTTGCGCAGCTTGCGGTCCACCTTGTCCTGGACGCGCTCCAGGATGTCCGCCACCAGCCTGCCCCGCTTGGGCCGCGCCTCCACGTTGCCGAGGACGGCCCAGCCGTCGACGTAGACCACCGGCGCGTCGGCGTCCACCGAGTCCAGCGGGCTCACCTCGAAGTTGCCGAGCACGCCGCCGCCGGTGCCGCGCAGCGAGACGTTCTCCGGCACGCGGATCTGGACGTCGCCGAAGACGGAGACCGCCTTGACGACCACCTGCTGGTACTCGAAGATCGCCTCGCTGAGGTCGATCTCGACGCTGCCGAAGACGGCGTACGCGTGCAGCCGGCGTCCGGCCCGCCAGCGGCCCCGGCGCACGGCGCTGCTGAAGACCGCCACCACGTTCGCGTCGGCCTCCACCGGGATCGCGCCCGGGGTGGGCCGGGGCGGCACCGGCGTGTAGGCGGGGGCGGCGGGGCGCTGGTGGGCGGCCGGCAGGTCCCGGATGAAGACCTCCAGCTCACCCACCGTCTTGGCGTGCAGCACCCCGTCCACGCGCTCGGCGTGCTCGTCGGCGTTCAGCCGGCCCTCGGCCAGGGCCTCGCGGAGGATGTCGGTGACCCGGTCGCGATCGGCGTCGGAGGCGCGCAACTCGGTGGCGGGTGTGGGTGCGGTCTGCTTCTGAAGGTCCACGACGGCAGCGTACCCACACACGATAGATCGCGACACCCCTGACTGAGCCCGACCTCACAGGTTCGCCGCCGGCGGCAGGTTCTACGCTGAGGAGGCCCGCCGGCGTCGGCGGGCGGCCGTCCGTCAGAGTGAGGAATGGGCTGAGATGCCGCGTACTTCCCCCCCAACCCGCCCAGCGTTCGAGTACACCGATCTGCTCCCCCAGGGCGAGGACACCACCCCGTACCGGCTGGTGACCTCCGAGGGCGTCTCCACGGTCGAGGGGCCCGACGGGCGGACGTTCCTCAAGGTGGAGCCGGAGGCGCTGCGCAAGCTGGCCGAAGAGGCCGTCCACGACATCCAGCACTACCTGCGCCCGGCCCACCTCGCCCAGCTCCGCCGGATCATCGACGACCCGGAGGCGTCGGGGAACGACAAGTTCGTCGCGCTCGACCTGCTGAAGAACGCCAACATCGCGGCGGCCGGCGTGCTGCCCATGTGCCAGGACACCGGCACGGCGATCGTCATGGGCAAGCGCGGCCAGAACGTGCTGACGGCCGGCGAGGACGAGAAGCACCTCTCCCACGGCATCTACGACGCCTACACCAAGCTGAACCTGCGCTACTCGCAGATGGCTCCGCTCACCATGTGGGAGGAGAAGAACACCGGCTCCAACCTGCCCGCGCAGATCGAGCTGTACGCGACCGACGGCGGCGCCTACAAGTTCCTGTTCATGGCGAAGGGCGGCGGCAGCGCCAACAAGTCCTTCCTGTACCAGGAGACGAAGGCCGTCCTGAACGAGTCCTCCATGATGAGGTTCCTGGAGGAGAAGATCCGCTCGCTCGGCACGGCCGCCTGCCCGCCGTACCACCTGGCGATCGTCGTCGGCGGCACCAGCGCCGAGTACGCGCTGAAGACCGCGAAGTACGCCTCCGCGCACTACCTGGACAACCTGCCGGCCGAGGGTTCGCCGCTCGGCCACGGCTTCCGGGACAAGGAGCTGGAGGAGAAGGTCTTCGAGCTGACCCAGAAGATCGGTATCGGCGCGCAGTTCGGCGGCAAGTACTTCTGCCACGACGTCCGCGTGGTCCGCCTGCCCCGGCACGGCGCGTCCTGCCCGGTCGCCATCGCCGTCTCCTGCTCGGCCGACCGCCAGGCGGTCGCGAAGATCACCGCCGAGGGCGTCTTCCTGGAGCAGCTGGAGACCGACCCGGCGCGCTTCCTGCCGGACACCACCGACGAGCACCTGGAAGAGGGCGACGTCGTCAGGATCGACCTCAACCAGCCGATGGACACGATCCTCGCCGAGCTGACCAAGTACCCGGTCAAGACCCGCCTGTCCCTCACCGGCCCGCTGGTCGTCGCCCGCGACATCGCGCACGCCAAGATCAAGGAGCGGCTGGACGCGGGCGAGGAGATGCCGCAGTACCTGAAGGACCACCCGGTGTACTACGCCGGTCCCGCGAAGACGCCCGAGGGCTACGCCTCCGGTTCCTTCGGCCCGACCACGGCCGGCCGCATGGACTCCTACGTGGAGCAGTTCCAGGCGGCGGGCGGCTCCCGGGTGATGCTCGCCAAGGGCAACCGCAGCAAGCAGGTCACCGACGCGTGTGCCGCGCACGGCGGTTTCTACCTCGGCTCCATCGGCGGCCCGGCCGCCCGGCTCGCCCAGGACTGCATCAAGAAGGTGGAGGTCCTGGAGTACGAGGAGCTGGGCATGGAGGCGGTCTGGAAGATCGAGGTCGAGGACTTCCCGGCGTTCATCGTGGTGGACGACAAGGGCAACGACTTCTTCACCGACCCGGCCCCGCAGCCGACGTTCACCAGCATTCCGGTGCGGGGGCCGGGTCTGGCCTGACCCCTTGCGGCGTCGTTCCCGGGACCGGTTCCGGCCCGGGGACGACGCCGCCGGCCCTGACGTGCCGTCAGCGGAACGGCCACCCGGCCGGCCCAGTCCCCGGAACATTCCGGCCCCCGCGACCGCTGTACCGGTCATGAGCGAATACCGCATCGAACATGACTCCATGGGCGAGGTCCGGGTCCCGGCCCACGCCAAGTGGCGGGCGCAGACGCAGCGTGCCGTGGAGAACTTCCCCGTCTCCGGACAGCGCATCGAGCGGGCGCACATCGAGGCGCTGGCCCGCATCAAGGCGGCGGCGGCCAAGGTGAACGCCGAGCTGGGCGTGCTGGACAAGGAGATCGCGGAGGCCATCCAGGACGCGGCCGGCGAGGTCGCCGCGGGGAAGTGGGACGAGCACTTCCCGGTGGACGTGTTCCAGACGGGTTCGGGGACCTCGTCCAACATGAACACCAACGAGGTCATCGCGACGCTGGCGACCGAGCGGCTCGGCCGGGACGTGCACCCCAACGACCACGTGAACGCCTCGCAGTCGTCCAACGACGTCTTCCCGTCGTCCATCCACATCGCGGCCACCGCGGCCGTCACCCACGACCTGATCCCGGCCCTCGAGCACCTCGCCGCCTCCCTGGAGCGCAAGGCCGGGGAGTTCGCGGACGTGGTGAAGTCGGGGCGGACGCACCTGATGGACGCCACGCCGGTGACGCTCGGGCAGGAGTTCGGCGGGTACGCGGCCCAGGTGCGGTACGGCGTCGAACGGCTCAGGGCCTCCCTCCCCCGCCTCGCCGAGCTCCCGCTGGGCGGCACGGCCGTCGGCACCGGCATCAACACCCCGCCCGGGTTCTCCGCCGCCGTCATCGAGGAGGTCGCCCGGGTGACCGGGCTGCCGCTGACCGAGGCCCGCGACCACTTCGAGGCGCAGGGCGCCCGGGACGGCGTCGTGGAGACCAGCGGGCAGCTGCGGACCATCGCGGTCGGCCTGACGAAGATCGCCAACGATCTGCGCTGGATGTCCTCCGGACCGCGCACCGGTCTCGCCGAGATCCGGCTGCCCGACCTCCAGCCCGGCTCCTCGATCATGCCGGGCAAGGTGAACCCGGTGGTCCCGGAGGCCGTGCTGATGGTCGCCGCGCAGGTCGTCGGGAACGACGCCACCATCGCCACCGCGGGCGCCGCCGGCAACTTCGAACTGAACGTCATGCTCCCGGTCATCGCCAAGAACGTCCTGGAGTCGGTCCGGCTGCTCGCCAACGTCTCGCGGCTGCTGGCCGACCGGACCGTCGACGGCATCACCGCCGACCGCGAACGCGCCCGCGAGTACGCCGAGTCGTCCCCGTCGGTGGTGACCCCGCTGAACAAGTACATCGGGTACGAGGAGGCCGCGAAGGTCGCCAAGAAGTCCCTCGCCGAGCGCAAGACGATCCGCCAAGTCGTCCTGGAGAGCGGGTACGTGGAGCGCGGCGACCTGACGCTGGAACAGCTGGACGAGGCGCTGGACGTCCTGCGGATGACGCGCCCGTAACGGGGGGTGAACCATTCCGGCCACGCGGGTACCGCCGTGACCCGGGCCGCAGCGTCGTGTGTCCCCGGCACCTAATATCTGTGCATGACGGACGACGGAGCGATGACACGAGTGGCGGCGGGACCGGCGGCCTACTGGACCCCGGGGACGCACATCCTGTGGCGCTACCGGGCGAACGGCGGCGAGCGGTACCACATCGCCCGGCCGGTCACCGTCGTACGCGACGACGCGGACCTGCTGGCGGTGTGGCTGGCTCCCGGCACCGAGTGCGTGAAGCCGGTCCTGGCCGACGGCACGCCCGTGCACCTGGAGCCGCTGGAGTCCCGGTACACCAAGCCGCGCACGGTCCAGCGGGACCGCTGGTTCGGCACGGGCGTGCTGAAGCTGGCCCAGCCCGGCCGGCCCTGGTCGGTGTGGCTGTTCTGGGAGCCGGGCTGGCGGTTCAAGAACTGGTACGTGAACCTGGAGGAGCCGCTGGCCCGGTGGGCGGGCGGGGTGGACTCCGAGGACCACTTCCTGGACATCTCCGTGCACCCGGACCGCAGTTGGCACTGGCGCGACGAGGACGAGTTCGCGCAGGCCCAGCGGGACGGGCTGATGGACGCGGCGACCGCCGAGCGGGTGCGGGCGGCCGGCCGAGAGGCGGTGGAGGTGATCCGCGCGTGGGGGCCGCCGTTCGCCGACGACTGGCCGCGCTGGCGCCCGGACCCGTCCTGGACGGTGCCCTCCCTCCCCGAGGACTGGGACCGCACACCCGCGCGCGTATCCTCGTGAGACCCTTGATGCGGCCCCAGGCAAGAAACGTAGGATCGTCCTCCGCAAGGGCGTAGAAGAGCAACTTCCGGGGCATGCGCCGGGCTTGACCGATCGTCACCGAGGGGCGGCAGGACGTGAGCGAGGGGTACCAGGGCACCACCACGAAGGCATGCGGCGACCGGTCCGCCGGCCGCGCGGAACTCGCCACCGGCACCACGTCCGCCTGCGTCCCGGCGGGAATTCCGTTCCCGGGGCACGTATTGCGGGTATCGGGATGTCGGCGGGACCAACTGCGCGCCCGGCGCAACCGGCGCACAGCCCCGGACGGATGGATGCGACACGCGTGACGGAGCAGCCCACCTCCTTCGGACGCCCCCAGCCGGGCGTCGACCCCGCGGAGGCCCGCGGGGCGCTCCTGCGTACCCAGCAGCAGTCCCAGAAGCCTCCGGCACAGCTCGGCGATCCGGCCTTACCCGTACAGGCCCGGGCCGACGCGACGCCGTCCGGACCGGGCACCGCGACCCCCCGTGGCACGGGGAAGGAGCCCGCAGCCGGCCAGGGGAAGGAGTCCTCAGTCAACGGCCCCGAGCACGCCCAGCCCGCCGGCACCGAACCCGACGCCCACCGTCCGCGCCCGGCGCCGGAGACCATCCCGGCGCAGCCCGGCGCCCAGCAGGAGCGGTCGCCGGGCGGTCAGGAGCGCCGTACCGGGCAGGCCGTGCCCCCGGGGCGGCCGATGCCCATGCGGCGCGACGGGGACCGGCTCAGGTTCGTGGGCGCGGCCACCCGGCGGATCGCCCGCGGGCTCGACCTCGACGAGATCGTCATGGGGCTGTGCCGGGCCACCGTGCCGACCTTCTCCGACGCGATCCTCGTCTATCTGCGCGAGCCGCTGCCGGTCGGCGACGAGCGGCCGAGCGGTCCGGTGGTGCTGCGGCTGCGCCGCACCGACCGGATACCCCCGGAGCGGGACACCGACGGGGTGCTGCTGCCGCCGGCGTTCGAGCCGGAACCGGAGCCGTCCGTGCTGGCGGACCTGTCGGCGCTCACCACCGAGCTGTGCGAGGTGCGGCCGGGCGGGGCGCTGAACGAGGTGCTGCGCGGGGTGCGCCCGGTGTTCGCCGACGCGCCCGCCGCCCGGGACGCGCTGCCCGAGCTGCTCGGCGAGGGCGGTGAGGCGGTCGTACCGGGCGGGCGGCACGCGATCCTCGCGCCGCTGCGCGGCCGGCGCCGGGTGATCGGCGCGGCCCTGTTCCTGCGCCGCCCGGACCGGCTCGCGTTCGAGGCGGACGACCTGCTGGTGGCCGCCCAGCTGGCCACGCACAGCGCGCTCGGCATCGACAAGGCGGTGCTGTACGGCCGCGAGGCGTACATCGCCGACGAGTTGCAGCGCACCATGCTGCCCGAGACCCTGCCCCGGCCGACCGGTGTCCGGCTGGCCTCCCGCTACCTGCCGGCGGCGGAGACCGCGCGGGTCGGCGGCGACTGGTACGACGCGATCCCGCTGCCCGGCAGCCGGGTGGCGCTGGTCGTCGGCGATGTGATGGGCCACTCGATGACCTCGGCGGCGATCATGGGGCAGCTGCGCACCACCGCGCAGACGCTGGCCGGGCTCGACCTGCCGCCGCAGGAGGTGCTGCACCACCTGGACGAGCAGGCGCAGCGCCTGGGCACCGACCGCATGGCGACCTGCCTGTACGCGGTCTACGACCCGGTGACGCACCGCATCACGATCGCCAACGCGGGCCATCCGCCGCCCGTGCTGCTGCACCTGGGCGGCCACGCCGAGGTGCTGCGGGTGCCGTCGGGCGCGCCGATCGGGGTCGGCGGGGTCGACTTCGAGGCGGTGGAGCTGGAGGCGCCCGCCGGGGGGACCCTGCTGCTGTACACCGACGGCCTGGTGGAGTCCCGGCTGCGGGACGTGTGGACCGGCATAGAGCAGCTGCGGGAGAAGCTGGCCGCGACCGCGCGGCTGACCGGCCCGGACCATCCGCCGCCGCTGGAAGCACTGTGCGACGAGGTGCTGGACATGCTGGGCCCGGGCGACCGGGACGACGACATCGCGCTGCTCGCCGCGCGCTTCGACGGGATCGCGCCGAGCGATGTCGCCTACTGGACGCTGGAGCCGGAGGACTCCGCCCCGGGACAGGCCCGCCGGCTGGCCCGGCGCGCGCTCGCCCGCTGGGACCTGGAGGAGCTGACGGACTCGGTGGAGCTGCTGGTCAGCGAGGTCGTGACGAACGCCGTGCGGTACGCGTCGCGGCCGGTGACGCTGCGGCTGCTGCGCACGGACGTGCTGCGCTGCGAGGTCGGCGACGACGTGCCGCAGCTGCCGCGCCTGCGCCAGGCGCGGGCCACGGACGAGGGCGGGCGCGGCCTGTACCTGGTCAACCGGCTGGCCCGGCGCTGGGGCGCGACCCGGCTGAGCACCGGCAAGGTGGTGTGGTTCGAGCTGAACCGCGGCTGAACGGCTGCCGCCCCCCCCGCGACACGCGAAAGGGCGCCCGGTGTGACCGGGCGCCCTTCGCTGTCATGTCCCGCCTGGGCCACGTTCTCCGGGCACGTGTTCCGGGTCGAGCGGGTTCTCCGGGCTGGTCGACATCGTCGGCGGCCCGCTCGTCGGGGTCTGGCTCGGGGTCTGGGTGGGCGTCTGGCTGGGGGTCTGGGTCGGCGTCTGCGAGGGCGTCTGGGTCGGCGACTCGGTCGTCTGCGAGGGCGTCTCGGTCGGTGTCTGCGACGGCGTCTGGGTCGGGGTGTGCGTCCAGGTCGGCGTCTCGGTGGGCTCGACGGCCGCGCCCTGCGTGGTGTTCAGGTCGAACGAGGCCTTGTCGGCGACGCCGAAGGTGTACGCGGCCCAGATCTGCGCCGGGTAGCCGCCGCCGTTGATCCGGCCGGGCGGCGGGAGCAGGCCGGTCGCGCCCTTCATGGAGACGTGGGCCTTGGTCTTCGGGTCCTCGCCGAACAGGCCGACGGAGGTGACCAGGGTCGGCGTGTAGCCGGTGAACCAGGCCGACTTGTTCTCGTCGGAGGTGCCGGTCTTGCCCGCCACCTGCCGGCCGTCGCGCATCGGGTTGTTGGCCACGGACTGCTTGGCCGTGCCGTCGTCGATCACGCCGGTGAGCACCGAGGTGACCGTGTCGGCGGCCGTACGGCTGATCACCGAGCCGCCGACCGGGTTCGGCATGTCGATGGTGCGGCCCTTGTTCTCCGCGGACTTGATGACCGTCGGGGTCACCTTGTAGCCGTGGTTGGCGAAGGTGGCGTAGATCCCGGCCATCTCCAGGGGGCTGGCGCCCATCGAGCCGAGGGTCTGGGCGGGCACGGCCTGCATGCCCTTGGTGTTCATGCCGAGCTTGCCCGCCGTGGCCATGACCTTGTCCATGCCGACGTCCACGCCCATCTGCGCGAAGACGGAGTTGACGGACTTGTTCATCGCCTGCTGCACGGTGATCTTGGCGTAGTCGACGTCGTCCTCGTTCGGCGGGGCGAAGCCGACCTTGGCTCCGTGGTCCAGGACCTGGCGGCGGCTGGTGCCGTCGTAGACGGTGCTCGCGGTGATCGGCTTGCCGTCCTGGGTGGTGGCGTTCTGCTCCAGCGCCGCGGCGAGGATGACCGGCTTGAAGGTGGACGCCGGCTGGTAGTCCCGGCGGGCGGCGTTGTCGAAGTAGTGCTTGTAGTAGTCCTGGCCGCCGTAGAGCGCGACGATCCTGCCCGTCTTGGGGTCGAGGGAGACGGCGCCTGCCTGGATGGCGCCGTCGACCTTGCGCTTCTTCGGGTCGAGCTTGCCGGTCAGCTGCGTCTTGACGGCCTTCTCCAGCGCGGCCTGCTTCTTGCGGTCGATGTTGAGGGTGATGGTCCAGCCCTTGTCGACGACGGCGTTCTCCGCCTGGGACTGGGTCAGGCCCTCCTGCGCCATGAGCTGCTGCTCCAGCTGCTGGTTGGCGAGTTCGACCAGGTAGCCCTTCTGCCCGCCGAGGCCGGGGGCGCCCTTGGGCTCCTTCGGGTAGGGGAAGTGCAGGCCGTCCCGGTCGGTCTTGGAGAGCCAGCCCTCCTTGACCATGTTGTCCAGGACGTAGTTCCAGCGCTGGGTGACCAGCCGCTTGCCGGTCTTGGTGGCGACGGCCCAGTCGTACTGGCTGGGGGCCTGGAGCAGGGCGGCGAGGTAGGCGCCCTGGGCGACGCTGAGGTCCTGGGCGTCCACGTGGTAGTACGCCTGGGCGGCTGCCTGGATGCCGTAGGCGTTGCGGCCGTAGTAGCTGGTGTTGATGTAACCGGCGAGGATGTCGTCCTTGGACTTCTCGCGGTCCACCTTGAGCGAGATGACCAGCTCCTTCAGCTTGCGCGTGACGGTCTGGTCCTGGTTCAGGTAGTAGTTCTTGACGTACTGCTGGGTGATCGTGGAGCCGCCCTGCTTGCCCTTGCCGGACACCGTGTTGATCAGGCCGCGGGCGGTACCGCGCAGGTCGACGCCGGAGTCGTGGTAGAAGCTCTTGTTCTCGGCGGCGACGAAGGTCAGCTGGACCTTGCGGGGCACCTTGGACAGGTCGACGATCTCGCGGTTGACCTCGCCCTTGCGGGCCAGAATCGTTCCGTCACCGAACTTGTAGACGTTGCTCTGCTGCTGGGCGGCCGCGTTGCCCTCGGGGATGTCCACGTACAGGTACAGGCCGATGAAGCCCAGGATGCCGAGCAGGCACACGCCGAGGATGGTCCCGAGGATCTTCTTCCAGCCGAAGATCCGGCGTATGAGGCTCTTGGCGGGCTTGCCGGACGCGGGGCCGCCGCCGGCGGCGCCGGACGCGGTCCCGGACGCGGAGCGGCGGCGCTGGGGTGCCGCGCGGTGGCCGCCGCGCTGTCGCGCTCGTCTCTCTTCCGCTCGTCCCATGGGTCCCTACGCTCGCTTCCGTCTCGGGGTCAGCTCCGAAAGCTAACACCCCTCTATATGACAAAGGGCGTCCGATCCGTTCTTTTACGGACGTGACAATCAGCACCCGCCCCAAAGGAACCGACGGCTGGCACTGGTCCAGGGTTGCCTGGCGGCGTAAAGTGATATCACTTAGCTAGAAGGCTTAAACCAGACAACCGGGGGTCCCCTGTGTCCATATCCGAGCCCGCCGCCACCGCCGACGTCCCCGAGATGCCCGCGCCGCGGGTGCGGGAGTTCACCGCCCACAGCATCGGCGGCGGACTCGCGCTGCTGCTCGGCCTGATCGGGCTCGGCGCCGCGGTCGCGCTGTTCGCGTCCTCCGGGGCGGCCTCCTCCGGTGGCGCCCAGGGCGGGCTCGTCGCCGCCGGCGTCGTCGTCCTGCTGGCGTCGGTCATCGCGATGCGCGGGCTGAACACGGTCGCGCCGGGCGAGGCCCGGGTCGTCCAGCTCTTCGGGCGCTACCGGGGCACGATCCGGCAGGACGGCCTGCGCTGGGTGAACCCCTTCACCTCCCGGACCCGGATCTCCACCCGGGTGCGCAACCACGAGACCGCCGTACTGAAGGTCAACGACGCCTACGGCAACCCGATCGAGCTGGCCGCGGTCGTGGTGTGGAAGGTCCAGGACACCGCGCAGGCCACCTTCGAGGTGGACGACTTCACCGAGTTCGTCGCCACCCAGACCGAGACGGCCGTGCGGCACATCGCCATCGAGTACCCGTACGACGCCCACGACGAGGACGGCCTGTCGCTGCGCGGCAACGCCGAGGAGATCACCGAGAAGCTGGCCGTGGAACTCCAGGCCCGGGTGGAGGCGGCCGGGGTGCGGATCATCGAGTCCCGCTTCACGCACCTGGCGTACGCTCCCGAGATCGCCTCGGCGATGCTCCAGCGGCAGCAGGCGGGGGCGGTCGTCGCGGCCCGCCGGCAGATCGTCGACGGCGCGGTCGGGATGGTCGAGGCGGCGCTGGCCCGGATCGCGGACGCGGACATCGTGGAGCTGGACGAGGAACGGAAGGCGGCGATGGTGTCGAACCTGATGGTGGTGCTCTGCGGGGACCGGGCCCCCCAGCCGGTCCTCAACACGGGGACGCTCTACCAGTGACGGACCCGGTGACGGACCCCTCGGGAACCCCGAAGCGCCGGCCGCGGCAGCGCAAGCAGGTGCTGCTGCGGCTGGACCCGCTGGTGTACGAGGCACTGGCCCGGTGGGCCGGGGACGAGCTGCGGTCGGCGAACGCGCAGATCGAGTTCCTGCTGCGGCGCGCCCTCGCGGAGGCGGGACGCCTGCCGAAGGACACCGGACCGCTGCCGCGGCGGGGCCGGCCGCCTGTGTCGGAACCGTGACAATCGGCCCCCACCTGCGGGGCCGCACCGCCCGCCACGGGTTCCCCACCGTGTGTATACATCGAGCGTATACACCGAGTGTAGAGTGCTGCTCATGTCCATCGGTCACACCCTTCTGGGGCTCCTGGAGTCCGGCCCGCGCCATGGTTACGACCTCAAGCGGGCCTTCGACGAGAAGTTCGGTCACGACCGGCCGCTGCACTACGGCCAGGTCTACTCCACGATGTCCCGGCTGCTGAAGCACGGTCTCGTGGAAGTCGACGGGATCGAGGCCGGCGGCGGCCCCGAGCGCAAGCGCTACGCCATCACCGACGCCGGCGTCACCGACGTCGAGCGCTGGCTCGCCACCCCGGAGAAGCCGGAGGAGTACCTCCAGTCGACCCTCTACACCAAGGTCGTCCTCGCCCTGCTCACCCACCGCGACGCGGCCGACATCCTCGACACCCAGCGGGCCGAACACCTGCGCAGCATGCGGATCCTGACCGACCGCAAGCGCAAGGGCGACCTCGCGGACCAGCTGATCTGCGACCACGCCCTGTTCCACCTGGAGGCCGACCTGCGCTGGCTGGAACTGACCGCCGCGCGTCTCGACAAGCTCCGCGCGGAGGTGGCGGCCAAGTGACCCCCCCGCCCGGCACCCTGCTCGCCGCCGAGAACCTGCGCAAGTCCTACGGCCCGACGGTCGCGCTCGACGGCGCCGACTTCTCCATCCACCCCGGCGAGGTCGTCGCCGTCATGGGCCCCTCCGGCTCCGGCAAGTCCACGCTGCTGCACTGCCTGGCCGGGATCGTGCCGCCCGACTCCGGCTCCATCACCTACGACGGCCGCGAACTGGCCGGCATGAACGACACCGGGCGCAGCGCCCTGCGCCGCAGCGAGTTCGGCTTCGTCTTCCAGTTCGGCCAGCTCGTCCCCGAGCTGACCTGCGTGGAGAACGTGGCGCTCCCGCTGCGCCTGAACGGCGCCTCCCGCAAAGAGGCCGAGCGGGCCGCGCTGAGCTGGATGGAACGCCTGGAGGTGGACGACCTCAAGGGCAAGCGGCCCGGCGAGGTCTCCGGCGGCCAGGGCCAGCGGGTCGCGGTGGCGCGGGCGCTCGTCACCGGGCCCCGGGTGCTGTTCGCCGACGAGCCGACCGGTGCCCTCGACTCCCTCAACGGCGAACGCGTGATGGAGTTGCTGACCGACGCGGCCCGCTCCACCAACGCCGCCGTCGTCCTGGTCACGCACGAGGCCCGGGTGGCCGCCTACTCCGACCGCGAGATCGTCGTACGCGACGGCAGGTCCCGCGACATGGAGCGCGCCATATGAACGTCCGGCAGTGGTGCAGAGACCTGGGCATGGGGGCCCGGTTCGCCTTCACCGGCGGACGCGAGGGCTGGGTCCGGATGCTGCTGACGGCGGTCGGCGTCGGCCTGGGCGTGGCCCTGCTGCTGCTGACGACGGCGCTGCCCACCGTGCTGACGACCCGGCACCAGCGCGAGGAGGCCCGCCAGGACCTCACCTTCAACGCGGCCGTGCCGCCCAGGGGCGAGAACACCGTGCTGGTCGGCAACACCGACACCGAGTGGCATTCCAAGGACATCCGGGGCCGGCTGCTGGAGCCCGAGGGTGCGCGCGCGCCGCTGCCGCCCGGCGTCGGCCGCTTCCCGAAGGAGGGCGAGATGGTGGCCTCGCCCGCGCTGAAGGAACTGCTCTCCTCGGACGGGGGCGAGCTCCTGCGGGAGCGGCTGCCGTTCCGGATCACCGGCACCATCGGCGAACCCGGACTGATCGGCTCGCACGAGCTGGCCTACTACGCGGGTGCCGAAGGTCTGAAGGTAACCGGGGACAGTTCGCGGGTGGTGCGGCTGACCGCGTTCGGCGATCCGCACCCGGTGACCGAGCGCACCGACCCGGTGCTCATCCTGATGACCCTGGTCGTGTTCGCCGCCCTGCTGACGCCGGTCGCCGTCTTCATCGCCGCGGCCGTACGGTTCGGCGGCGAGCGGCGCGACCGCAGGCTGGCCGCGCTGCGGCTGGTGGGTTCCGACAGCCGGATGACCCGCCGGATCGCGGCGGGCGAGGCGCTGGCCGGGTCGCTGCTCGGACTGGCCGTCGGCACGGTGTTCTTCCTGATCGGACGGCAGGCGGCGGGATCGGTGGAGATCAGGGGGGAGAGCTTCTTCCCCAGCTACCTCGACCCCTCCCCCGCACTGGCCGCGCTGGTCGCGGTGGCGGTCCCGGCGGCCGCCGTGCTGGTGACGCTGTTCGCCATGCGCGGGGTGGTCGTGGAACCGCTCGGCGTGGTGCGCACGGCCAAGCAGGCCCGGCGGCGCCTGTGGTGGCGGCTGCTGCTGCCGCTGGCGGGCCTCGCGATGCTGTACCCGATGATCGGCAAGGGCCGCTCGCACGGCGGCTTCAACCAGTACCTCGTCACCGGGGGTGTGCTGCTGCTCCTGATCGGCGTGACCGCGCTGCTGCCCTGGCTGGTGGAGGCGTTCGTCACCCGGCTCGGCGCGGGCCCTGTCTCCTGGCAACTGGCCGTACGGAGGCTTCAGTTGAGCAGCGGTACGGCCGCCCGCATGGTCAACGGCATCGCGGTGGCGGTGGCCGGGGCGATCGCGCTGCAGATGCTGTTCGCGGGCCTGGAGGGCCAGTACACCAACGACACCGGCCGCGACCCCCACCGGGCCTCGATGGAGGTCGACCTGTCGGACCGCTCCCGGCTGCCGCAGGCCGCCGCCGAGCTGGCCCACACCAAGGGTGTGCGGGCGTCGGTGGCGCTCTCCCACGGCGGACTCGGCGACAAGCGCCGCGACCCCGGCACCACGGCGAGCCTCACCGTCGGCGACTGCGCCGCGCTGCGCGAACTGGCCCACCTGCCGTCCTGCCGGGACGGTGACGTCTTCCTCCTGCCCGGCACGGCCGACGACGACGCCGCGCGGGCCCTCATGCGGCCGGGCCGGCACGGCTTCATCGACGCCACCTACTCCGGCAGCGACCGCGGGCGGGAGATCCCCTGGACGGTGCCGGCCGGTCTGCGGCAGGTGACCGCCCGCAAGGACTCGCTGCGGTCCGACGTCACCGGCCTGCTGCTGACCCCGTCCGCGCTGCCCGCCGGGGCCGGGTCGACGCTGTACCACGAGGTCTTCGTCCGCCTCGACCTGTCCGTGCCGCACGCCGACGAGTACGTGCGGAACACGGCCGCACGGGTGGACCCCCTCGCCAGTGCCTGGCGCTGGGCGGCGACCACCCAGTCCAACCAGTACGCCTCCCTGCGCAACGGCCTGTTCATCGGCGCGGTCTGCGTGCTGGCGCTGATCGGGGCGAGCCTGCTGGTCTCCCAGCTGGAGCAGTTGCGCGAGCGGCGCAAGCTGCTGTCGTCCCTGCTCGCCTTCGGCACCCGGCGCCGCACGCTCGGCCTGTCGGTGCTGTGGCAGACGGCCGTGCCGATCACGCTCGGTCTGCTGCTGGCCGCGACGGTGGGCCTGACCCTCGGTACGGTCCTGCTGAAGCTGGCCGCGACCCCGGTCTCCGTCGACTGGGCGAGCGTGCTGTCCCTGACCGGCGCCGGCGCGGCGGTGGTCCTCGCGGTCACCGTGCTGAGCCTGCCGCCGCTGATGCGGATGATGCGGCCGGAGGGCCTGCGCACGGAGTGAGTCCGCCGGCGGCCGGCCGCGGCGCCACCGCGGCCGGCCGTGCGGGGCGCTCAGCCCTCCAGCACCCTGACCGGCAGCGCCCGCAGCGCCTGCCGCAACGCCCCCGCCAGCTCCTCGTACTCCGCGGCGCGAGCCGCCCCCGCGCGCATCGCGAACGCGACCCGGCGGCTGGGGGCCGGCTCGGCGAAGTACCCGGTCAGCAACTGGCTGCTGCGGGTGGTCTCCAGCTTCAGCGCGGTGCGCGGCAGCAGCGTGCAGCCGAGTCCGCCGGCCACCAGCTGGACCAGCGTGGACAGACCGGCGGCCGTGGTGGTGACCGGCGCGTCCTCGCGGCCGGCCTCCCGGCAGATGTCCAGCGCCTGGTCGCGCAGGCAGTGGCCCTCGTCCAGGAGGAGCAGGTTCAGCTCCCGCAACGCCTCGCGCGGGATGCCCTCCCGGCCGCCGAGCCGGTGGTCGAGCGGGGTGACGAGCACGAAGTCCTCGTCGAAGAGGGGTAGTTCGACGACCCCGGGGACACCGAGCGGCACGGCGAGCAACAGCAGGTCGAGCCGCCCGGAGTTCAGTCCCTCGACCAGGGTGGCCGTCTGCTCCTCGTGCACCTGGAGGTCGAGGTGCGGGTAGCGGTCGTGGACGAGCCGCAGCACGGCCGGCAGCAGGTACGGGGCCACCGTGGGGATCACCCCGAGGCGCAGCGCCCCCGTGAAGGGCGCCCGGACCGCCTCGGCCTCCTCCAGCAGCGCGCCCACGGCGTCCAGCACCGCCTTGGCCCGCACCGCCAGCCGCTCCCCCGCGGGCGAGAGCAGCACCTTGCGGGTCGTACGCTCGAGGAGGGTCACGCCGAGGGTCTCCTCCAGGGCCGAGACCGCACCCGAGAGGGCGGGCTGGCTCATCCCGATGGCCGCCGCCGCGTCCCGGAAGTGCAGATGCTCCGCCACGGCGGCGAACGCCCGCAGCTGCGCCAGGCTCGGCTGCCGGCGCTTGCCGTTGCTCACGGTCACTGATAACTACCTCCGATCAACCTGACCGAGTGTAGCTATTTCACTAATCAATGCACCCTGTGCCACCATCGATCACGTCCAACCCATGGGAAACACCCCAAAAGGGAAGTTTCTTCGCTGCAAGGAGAGCGCGTGCTCACTGTCGGTGACAAGTTCCCCGAGTTCGATCTGACCGCCTGCGTCTCGCTGGAGAAGGGCAAGGAGTTCGAGCAGATCAACCACAAGTCCTACGAGGGCAAGTGGCTCGTGGTCTTCGCCTGGCCCAAGGACTTCACGTTCGTGTGCCCGACCGAGATCGCCGCGTTCGGGAAGCTGAACGACGAGTTCGCCGACCGCGACGCCCAGATCCTCGGCTTCTCGGGTGACTCCGAGTTCGTCCACCACGCCTGGCGCAAGGACCACCCGGACCTGACCGACCTGCCGTTCCCGATGATGGCGGACCCCAGGCACGAGCTGATGCGCGACCTCGGCATCGAGGGCGAGGACGGCTACGCCCAGCGCGCCGTCTTCGTCGTGGACCCGAACCACGAGATCCAGTTCACGATGGTCACCGCCGGTTCCGTGGGCCGCAACCCCAAGGAGGTCCTGCGGGTCCTGGACGCCCTGCAGACCGACGAGCTGTGCCCCTGCAACTGGACCAAGGGCGAGCAGACCCTCGACCCGGTCGCGCTGCTGGCTGGTGAGTGACCCGTGTCGCTCGACTCCCTGAAGTCCCGTATCCCGGACTACGCCAAGGACCTGAAGCTCAACCTGGGCTCGGTCATCGGCAACTCGGACCTGCCCGCACAGCAGCTGTGGGGCACGGTGCTGGCGACCGCCATCGCCTCCCGTTCCCCCATCGTGCTGCGTGAGCTGGAGCCGGAGGCGAAGGCGAACCTCTCGCCGGAGGCGTACCAGGCCGCCAAGTCGGCCGCCGCCATCATGGCGATGAACAACGTCTTCTACCGCACCCGGCACCTGCTGTCCGACCACGAGTACGGCACCCTGCGCGCGGGCCTGCGGATGAACGTCATCGGCAACCCGGGCGTGGAGAAGGTCGACTTCGAACTGTGGTCGTTCGCGGTCTCCGCGATCAACGGCTGCGGCATGTGCCTGGACTCGCACGAGCAGGTGCTGCGCAAGGCCGGTGTGGAGCGCGAGACCGTCCAGGAGGCGTTCAAGATCGCTTCCGTGGTGCAGGCGGTCGGCGTCACCCTGGACGCCGAGGCCGTGCTGGCCGAATAAGCCGTACGCCGAGGACCCCGCTCACTCCTGGTGGGCGGGGTCCCCGGCGTTCTCGGGCACCGCCTCTTGCACTGTCTCTTCGGCTGCCTCTGCCGCGGGCTCGGCCGCGGTGTGGTGCTCGGCCTCCTGCGAGTACTGCCGCAGGTACCCCACCACCGTGTTCGTGACCGCCACCAGCGGTACGGCCACCACCGCGCCGCCGATGCCGGCCACCATGCCGCCGGCGGCCACGGTCAGGACGACCGCCAGCGGGTGCACCCGGACCGCGCGGCCCAGGATGAACGGCTGCAGGACGTGCCCCTCGATCTGCTGCACCGCGAGGACGACGACGAGGGTCATGACGGCGGTGAAGACGCCCTGGGTGACCAGCGCCACGATCACCGCGAGCGCGCCGGAGGCGACCGCGCCGACCAGCGGGATGAACGAGAACAGGAAGATGAACACGGCCAGCGGGACGGCCATCGGCACGTCCAGGAAGTAGATGCCGATGCCGATGAAGACGGCGTCGATGAGGGCGACCAGGACCGTTCCGCGCACGTAGGCGGTCAGGGTGCGCCAGGCGCGCGGGCCGGCGCCGGCCACGCCCGGACGGGCGGCGGCGGGCACCAGCTTCAGGAACCACTGCCAGATGCGCTTGCCGTCGTAGAGCAGGAACAGCGTCGAGAAGAACACCAGCAGGATGCCGGTGAGTGCCTCCACGATGACCTGGACGCCCTCCAGACCGGCGGACGTTATCTGGTCGGCGTTGGCGCCGATCGCCTCGCGGAGGTTCTTGGCGATCTGGTTGATCTGCTTGTCGGTGACGTGGAAGGGGCTCTTCAGCAGCCAGTTGCGCAGGTCGTCGATGCCGCTCTGGATCTGGTTGGAGAGCGTGTCGATGTTCTCCATGACCTGCCAGGTCACGAACCAGCCCATCAGGCCGATGACGACGAAGCCGCTGATGGCGGTGAGCGCGGTGGCCGGCCCGCGCGGCACCCCGCGCCGGGTGAGCCGGGCCACCGTTGGCTGGAGCAGCGCGGTGACCAGCAGGGCGATGACGAAGGCGAACACGACGAGCTGGATGGCGCTGATGACCCGCATCAGCACCCAGACCGTGCCGGCCAGCACCAGCAGCCGCCAGCCCGCCTCGGCGGCGACCCGGACGCCCCACGGCACGGCCTGGGCCGGATCGGGCCGGGGACCGGACGGCGTCGCGGGCCGGCGGGCGGGCGCGGCCGGGGCGGCGGACGCGCCGGCCGGCCGCGCGGCGGCGGGCGCGGCGGACTCGACGGCCTCGGCGTCCCCGCCGTGCTCCTTCTCCACCTCGGCGCGGCGCTCGTCCAGGCGCTCGCTCATCTCGGTGAGACCGGCCCCCAGCCGGCCGAGCCACCCTGGCACTCGCGACATGATCCGTCCTCTTCCCCCGAGTCCCCGGGTGCTCGCCACCACTCCCCCGCTGGAGTCCTTCGGATACGACCGTACAGGGCGAAAGCCCCTCCCCTGAGGACGGGGAGGGGCTGCGCGAGGTTGAGAGGGCGCCGCGAAGGCCGCTGGGCCGGCGGAGCGCTCAGTACCAGTGGTTGGCCTGCCAGAACGACCAGGCCTGGCAGGGGCTGCCGTACCGGCTGTTCATGTAGTTGAGGCCCCACTTGATCTGGGTGGCCGGGTTGGTCTGCCAGTCGGCGCCCACGGAGGACATCTTGGAGCCGGGCAGGGCCTGGAAGAGACCGTAGGCGCCGGAGGAGGCGTTCACCGCGCGGTAGTTCCAGCTGGACTCGTGGTCCACGATGTTGCTGAAGCACTGGAACTGGCCGCCGCCCACCATCTGACGCGCCATCGCCTGGATCTGCGCCACGGTGTAGTTGCTCTGGACCGGGAAGCTGGAGGAGTCGCGGACGTCGGTGCCACGGCTCGCCGCGGCCTTCGCCTCGGCGCGCTCCTTCGCCTCCTTGGCCGCCTTCTCGGCGAGTTCCTTCTTGGCGATCGCGGTCTCGGCGGCGGCCTTGCGGGCCGCTTCCTCGGCGTCCTTCTTGGCGCTCACGTCCGCGGCGATGGCCTGCGCGTCGGCCTGCTGCGTCAGGGACGCGGTCTGTACCTGCGCCTGCTGACCCGCGGGTATGTCGGCCAGGAGCGTGGTGTCGGCTGCCGTCGCCTCGGCGTCGTTGGTCTGCGCGGTGCTGCCCGAGGCAACGCCGACGACGCTTCCGACAGCGGTGACCGCGGTGGCGGAGGCCACTGCGAATCCCCGGACCGAAATCCGGCTCACACGGTTTCCTTCCAGCATCGCCCGCTTCGGTGACCCTGGCGGACGCGATCGTGCCCCTGACACTGGCCTCCCAACTGCGGGGTCACGGGAGGCGCGGGCCCGGTGGGCAACTCCCCCGAGGGGAGCGCCGCGTGGTGCGCGGGCGGCATACGACGAACTCTATGGAGTTGGTGACGCTCAAGGGGCGCTGTACCGCTGGGGGTACAGCTGTGTCGTATGCGGGGCCTGACAGGAACGAGACTCTGCCGTAACCGGACGCCGCGTGGCAATTCTGTGTTGCGTGTGAAAGCTCACATCCCGTTTGGCCCTGGGGATTCCAGGAAAGCTCCACGCACGCAGGCGCCGCCCGGCTAGGCTCGTGGCCTTTGCCGGACGGCGCCAACAGCCGTCACCTGCACATGAGATGCCTCAGATGTGACCGTCCTCCAGCATTTCGGTCACAAGCGCCGCGATCTGGGACCTCTCGGAACGCGTCAGCGTGACGTGGGCGAAAAGCGGGTGCCCCTTCAGTTTCTCCACCACGGCGACGACGCCGTCGTAGCGGCCTACGCGCAGATTGTCCCGCTGCGCCACGTCATGCGTGAGAACGACACGTGAATTGGCGCCGATCCGGGACAGAACGGTCAGCAGGACGTTCTTCTCCAGGGACTGCGCCTCGTCCACGATCACGAACGCGTCGTGCAGCGAGCGCCCGCGGATGTGGGTGAGCGGCAGGACCTCCAGCATCCCGCGCGCGGTGACCTCCTCGATGACCTCCCGGCTGGTGACCGCCGACAGGGTGTCGAAGACGGCCTGGGCCCACGGGCTCATCTTCTCCGCCTCGGTGCCCGGCAGATAGCCCAGCTCCTGCCCGCCGACCGCGTACAGCGGACGGAAGACCATCACCTTCTGGTGCTGGCGGCGCTCCAGGACCGCCTCCAGGCCCGCGCACAGCGCCAGCGCCGACTTGCCGGTGCCGGCCCGGCCGCCCATCGAGACGATGCCGACGTCCGGGTCGAGCAGCAGGTCGAGGGCGATGCGCTGCTCGGCGCTGCGGCCCTTGATGCCGAACGCCTCCCGGTCGCCGCGCACCAGCCGGACGTTGCCCTCGGCGGTGACCCTGCCGAGCGCCTTGCCGCGCTCGGACTGGATGGTCAGGCCGGTGTGCACGGGGAGGTCGGCCGCCTCCGGGACGTACACGTGCCCTTCCTCGAAGAGGACGTCCACCTGCTCGCCCGGCAGGGTGAGTTCGGTCATCCCGGTCCAGCCGGAGTTCCCCGTGATGGCCAGTTCGGCCCGGTACTCCTCGGCGAGGAGGCCGACCGAGGACGCCTTGATCCTGAGCGGCAGGTCCTTCGACACGACGGTGACGTCGAACCCCTCGGCCTGCAGGTTGCGGGCCACCGCGAGGATGCGCGAGTCGTTGTCCCCCAGGCGGTAGCCGGTGGGCAGCACGCTGGGGTCCGAGTGGTTGAGCTCGACGCGGACCGTCCCGCCCAGTTCCCCGATCGGGATGGGGGCGTCGAGGCGACCGTGCTTCACCCGGTAGTCGTCCAGCAGGCGCAGCGCCTGGCGGGCGAAGTAGCCGAGTTCCGGATGGTGCCGCTTGGCCTCCAGCTCCGTGACCACCACGATGGGGAGCACGACCTCGTGCTCGTCGAAGCGGGTCAGGGCGTTCGGGTCGGCCAGCAGGACGCTGGTGTCGAGAACATACGTGCGCCGGTCGGGCTTGTGGCGCTTTGTGCTGGTCACCACGGAAGGACGTACCCCCTCGGATGAGGTCGGGGAGCGACGAAGTGATGCTGGACCGGTGTACGGCCCCCGCACACGGCGGGCCGTGAACCGGCCCTCCGCGGCTGCTTCCGTGCGGTGACCGCACGGTCGGGCTGGTGCAAAGGGCCTCCCGGGCGGGCGACCCCGTGCCGCCCGCTGAGATCCGACGCCCGTGGTTCGGGCGTCGACCTGCTTGGTCTATGCCCTCGATGACGCGCGGCCATGCAAATGCGGCCACCGGCGCACTGGTGAACTCCTCGTTACGTCTGCGCCAATCGGGGTAAACGACGACGCCCCGTCACCGGGCGGCGACGGGGCGGGGCCGGCGGGTCAGCCCCCGTAGCGGCGGTGACGTGCGGCGTAGTCGCGCAGGGCGCGCAGGAAGTCGACCTTCCGGAAGGCCGGCCAGAAGACATCGCAGAAGTAGTACTCCGAGTGAGCGGTCTGCCAGAGCATGAATCCGGACAGCCGCTGTTCCCCGCTGGTACGGATCACCAGGTCGGGGTCGGGCTGGGCGCCGGTGTACAGGTGACGGCCGATCATGTCGATGTCGACGGACTCGGCGAGGTCCTCCATGGACACGCCCTTGTCCCGCGCGTCGAGGAGCATGGAGCGCACGGCGTCGGCGATCTCCTGCCGGCCGCCGTAACCGATGGCCACGTTGACGAGTATCCCGTCGATGTGGGCGGTGGCCTCCTCGGCCTCCTTCAGGGCCGTCTGCATCTGCGCGGGCAGCAGGTCCATCGTGCCGACGTGGTGCACCCGCCAGCGGCCGTCGGCGGCGAGGGTGCGGACGACGTCCTCGATGATGCCGAGCAGGGGGACGAGTTCCTCCTGCGGCCGGTCGAAGTTGTCGGTGGACAGCAGCCACAGGGTGACGACCTCGACGTCGGTCTCGGTGCACCAGCCGAGGAACTCCTCGATCTTCTCGGCACCGGCCCGGTGCCCGTGGACGGTGCTGGAGCCGGACGCCTTCGCCCAGCGGCGGTTGCCGTCCATGATGACGCCGATGTGCTTGGGCACCTGAGCGTGGTCCAGGTGGCCTTCCACCCGGCGTGCGTAGAGCCTGACGAGCAGGCCGCGCAGCTTGTCGCGCAGGTTCACGTGACCCTCCGGGGGTTGGGCGCGGGGGTTGGGCGCGGGGGACGGGATGCCGGAGCCGTTGAGCCTACCGCTGCTCGGGTGTTGGTCATGGCCCGGCCCGTGAGTGGGGACGGCGGGCCGGGGCCAGGAGGTTCCCGGACCGGGTTCCCGGAGCGGGAAAGAAAAACGGGCCGGTCCGTGGGGGGGGGAGACGGACCGGCCCGAGGGGGGGTTTCCACCATAACCCTTCGTAAGGGATGGTGGGTGCATCGGCGCCCCACAACTACTCTCCGGAATCATCCGGCGACGCCCCGGTGGTCGCGGAATGCGGGATTCATAGGGGCTTCATGGCCGATTCACGACGGAATTGCAGGGAAATCCGGTCGGATACGAGCGGATTCGCAAGGATTAGGCCATCTTGGGGTTCATTGGCGAGTTGCGCCGGGTCCCCCCGGACGGGCGACACCGTCAGCGAAGGGTGGACTTGACGCCTCCGCTACGCCGCCGGAAGGCGACCGCGCGGTTCCACGGCACCGCGCAGCCCCCTCCACTGCGCGGTACCGCCCGCGCAGCTTTGCTCACGCGAATAACCTTGGTCTGAACTTACGTGATCGAGGAGACCGAGGGGAACCGCGGTCGATAACAATGTGGAAACCACGGGCCGACTCCGGTCGTCCTACGGCCGACGACCCGGCTTGCGTACGTCGAAGAGGTGCCGGGCGCTGTGCGCGACGAACGGCCCCTCCTCCTCGATCCGTTGGTGCAGCGCGCGCAGCCGCGGCTCGTACGCCTCCACCGTGAAGCCCGGGACCATCCACACCACCTTGCGCAGGAAGTGGACGACGGCCGCGATGTCGTGGAACTCCATCCGCAGCCGCTCCGCCCGCAGCCCGGCCACCTCCAGGCCCGCCGCCTCGGCGTCGGCCCGCTCCCGCTCGGGGTCACGGACGCCGCGCACCTCCCGCGGCTGCGGCCCGAGGAAGTACTCGACCAGCTCGAACACGCTGCTCGGCCCCACGTGCTGGGCGAAGTACGTCCCGCCGGGCCGCAGCACCCGCGCGATCTCCGCCCAGTACGGCCGCACCGGGTGCCGGCTGAGCACCAGGTCGAACGCCCCGTCCGCGAACGGCAGCGGCGCGTCGTCCGGGGCGGCGACCACCACGACGCCCCGGGACCGCAGCAGGGCGGTGGCCTTCGCCGCGTTCGGCGGCCAGCCCTCGGTGGCCGCGACCAGCACCGGCCGGGCGGGCTCGGCCCGGCTCAGCGCGAAGTCCAGCACCTCACCGCCGCCGGTCTGGATGTCCAGCACGGCCTCGGCGCCGGCCAGCCGCTCCCCGGCCGACCGGGCATACCCCCACGACGGCCGTTCCTCGGTGGCCCGGCCCGCGAACCACGAGAAGTCCCACCCCTCGGTCGGTACGGCGGCACCCTCGACCACCAGGTCCTCGAAGGAACGCCGCGAAGTCATACGGCCATGGTCCCAGCGGAGCCCCCGCGGTTCCCCCTGTTTTTCCGCCGCGGCTCCATGCCGTGCCGTCCGCTCAGGGCACCAGTGGCCGGACCTCCCGCGCGGCGAAGCGCACGAAGCCCTCCGGGTCGGGCTCGTCCGCCGTCGGCTGAAGGACGACGGTGTCCGCGCCGGCCCCGGCCAGCCGCCGTACCGCCTCGGCGACCGCGCCCGCGTCCCCGGCGACCCCCACGTCCGCCGCGTCCAGCCCCTCGGCGGCGAGTTCCGCCCGCAGCCGTTCCTCGGCGCCGTCACCCGTGGCGGCCAGCAGATACACCACGATCCGGTGCGAACCGTCACGTCCTGCCGTCTGACGCCCCTCCTCCACGAGCTTGCGGGCCCGGCGCACTCCGTCCGCCGAGGTCGCGGCGGTGAGCAGGGTGCCGTCGGCCTTCTCGCCGGAGAGCCGGAGGGTGCGCGGTCCGGTGCCGCCCGCGAGGACGTCGACCGGGTGCTGCGGGGGCCAGTCGAGGGCGACGTCGTCCAGCCGGACGTACCGCCCGCGCACGCTGAGCCGTTCCCCGCGCAGCAGGGCGCGCAGGGCGTCGAGATGTTCGCCCAGGAGGCCCAGCGGGGAGGCGGCCCGGGCACCGACCTGCCCCATCCAGTCCTGCACCCCGTGCCCCAGGGTCAGGACGGCCCGGCCGGGGAACATGCGCTCCAGCGCGGCGGCCTCCATGGCGGTGACGGCCACGTTCCTGAGCGGCACGGGCAGCAGTCCGATGCCGACCCGCACCCGCTCGGTCCAGGCGAGGGCGGCGGCGGCCGTGGACACCCCGCCCTCCAGGAAGCAGTCCTCCCACAGCCACAGCTCTTCGAGCCCCACGTCGTCCGCGAGACGGGCGACGGCCCGCAGCCGCTCGGGAGGAAGCTGGGGACGGAATACGACACCGAGTCCTGTCATGGAGCCCTTCCTAGTGGGGAGGACGGCAAAGGACAACGCGTTTGTGTGACCGGGCGAGTCGACGACACGGATGACCGGGCATGGGAGGTCGGGGCATGGGGCGGCGCTGGCGGGACGGGCGGGGACGGCTGATCGTGCGGGCGGGCTCCGCCCCCGTCTCCGGAAGGGGGCATTCCGTCGTCTGTGTCCCGCTGGAGATCGCGGTCTCCTACCGAGCGCGGACGAAGGGCCTCCTGGGCCGGGACGCGGTCGACGGGGCGCTGCTGCTGTCGCCGGCCAGCGGGGTGCACACGTTCGGGATGCGGATCCCGATCGACGTCGCCTACCTGGACCGCCGGCTGACCGTCATCGCCGTCCGCACGATGCGCCCCGGCCGCCTGGGCCTGCCGCGCCTGCGGGCACGGCACGTGCTGGAGGCGGGGGCGGGGGCGATGGCGGGGTGGGGGCTGCGGCCGGGAGCACGGGTGGAGGTGGACACGGGATGGGAGGACGTGGGGGTGCCGGGCTAGCCGGGGTGCCGTCTCACTGCTGGGTGCGGGGGAAGGACACCTCCACCCGGCGGTTCTTCTTCCGGCCGGCCTCGGTGGAGTTGTCGGCGATCGGGTACTGCTCGCCGTAGCCGCGGACGTCGAAGGTGATGGAGGGGGTGTTCAGGTCCTGGTCCAGTACGGCCTGCACGGCGTTGGCGCGCTGCTTGGAGAGGATGTCGCCGTGGGCGGAGGAGCCGAGGTCGTCGGTGAAGCCGAAGACGCGGACCTGGGTCGCGTTCTGCTTCCTGATCTCCTCGGCGATGCCGGCGATACGGGCCTTCGCCTCCGCGCCGAGCTTGGCGCTGTCCTTGCCGAACAGGACCTCGGCCTGGAGGGCGAAGGTCACGTCGGCGTTGGTGTCCTCACGCCGTTCGTCCCCGCTCTGGTCCTCCACGACCGACTTGATGTCCAACACCTTGGCCTCGGCCAGCGTGGCCCCTTCCGGAAGCTTCAGATCCGGATCCGTGGGGTCGACCTTCACGGGGGCGGCGGCGGAGGGTTCGGTACCGGGGGGTTCACTGGGGCCGGTGTCGTCCGCGCGCGCGGGGGTGGGGGGCAGGGACACGACGAACAGCAGAGCGGCGGCCGTGAGGGAGATCCGGGACGCGGTGATCACTTGGGCCTCACCCGGAGATCTTGATGGGGGCGGAGGAGAAGGTCGGCAACTGGAAGTCGACCTCGGTGGTGTTGGCTGGGGGGGCTGGGAACTGCATGAAGACGGGAACCGTGTCACCCGCCCTGACGGACTGAACGCCGATCGTGGTCAAGGGCCGCCCGTCAGTGTCCCGCAGGACGTAGTAGCGCTTTTTCGCGTTCGAATCCACAAGCGTGGCTCCGCCGAACGACTGCCCGTTCTTCATGATTTCTGTTTCGTTGCCGGTCAACTGGGAGGAAAGAACGGCATCCTTACTGCCGTCATTCTTGAGCTGCCCATTGACGGTGACGAAACCACCGGAGTCGCGCTGGGCCGACATGATCTTGAGTGTCAGTCCCTCAGGGCCCCGCAGCTCGGCCAGTGGTTGCGCGGACTGACCCTCCTGAGGGCTCGCTTGGGAGCCGCCCCTCTTGGAAGGGGATGCAGATGCGTCCGGCTTCTTGTCACCGGTGTCTCCACTGCCGCAACCGGCCATACCCACGGCCAAGCCGGCAGCAATGGTCATGGCGGCCATTCCCCTGCGAGCCTTCGCGGTGAATCGCATGCTCATCGCGCTGCTTCCCTTTTCCGTCGTCGTCCGCTTGTCAGTCGGTGGCCAGGTGAACATCGAAGAGGTCCTCGGGCGCGGGCAGAGTGGATTCGTCATGAGGATCCAGCTTCCACGGCTCGCCATTGCAGGTGAGTTGGGGCAACTCGTCGCCCCCGGCGGCCTCCTCCGGAGGGTCGAACGTGCAACGTGGCTCGATCACTGCCGTAGCGGAAGCCTTGGAGTGGATGTCCTCCGTGCCAGGGACAACGGAATGTCCGACCGACTTCTTCGTTTCGACATCGACCGTGTACCGCAGAAGCTGCCAGTTGCAGTCATTCAGCGTGGCATCGTTCTGGGCCGCGAGGTGTTGCGCAGGCGCACAGGGGTTGTCGACCGGCGTCTCGCCGTGGAAGACGTCCTCCCACTTGTCCGGGTCGAGCAGATCGGCCACCCATGCGGCCGCGAGTTGGTCGCGCCCGTTCTGGGCGGCAGCCAGCACGGCCGCGTCAGCGGCTGTCTGAGCGCCGCCACGGTTCACTGCCGCCTGCCCCACGGCAAGGTAGGCGAACGCAAGAAAGAGCAGGCCCGCCACCACCGTGATGTAGATGGGGAAGGCCTGCCCGGAGTCGCCGCGTGTGCGCCGGACGGTCAGGTGATCTCGGTGATCTTGGACTTGATCTTGTCGAGGATCGTCTTGCCGATGTCCGTACCTGTGATCGCCAGAACGATCGCCACCACTACGGCGATGATGCCCAGGTACTCGACCGCGGTTTGTCCCCGGTCGCCGCCACGGCGGCGCATGGCCTCGACCGTTGTGTTCTTCCAGCCGTTCACGCGAACCTTGGTCGCTACAGCCGTCTTCAGCAAAAGATCGCTCACGGTGCTCCCCTCCGGGCTTGGTCCCGACCGACGCACCGTAGAGCGCTCCCACTAGCTGAACAGAGGGCCCCAGGGCCCAACCCCAGGCCCATTCGGCGGGACGGGTTCGTTGCTCTCGGGGCATGTCACGCCACCCCCAGCCACTTCGCCGTCGCCTGGGACCTCGTGGTGCTGTGGAGCTTGGCGAAGATGCGGTTGATGTGGTTCTTGACCGTCTTCTCGCTGATGAAGCAGGCCGCGGCGATCTGCTGGTTGGTCATGCCGGACGCGATGAGGTCCATGATCTCCGCCTCCCTGCCGCTCAGCCGGAACCGTGACCGGAACGACTGTCCCACAGACGGTTGCACATGCGAAAGGGTCTTGGGCGATAAAGGTGGCTCGGTGAGCGGCAATTGGGCAGGGGTGTGTGCAGGTGCATCCTCCCGCAGCCCCTCCAGCAACGCCCTCGCCGCCCCCGGCGTCACATGCGGACGGCCCTCCCGTACATCCCGTACCGCCCTCACCAACTGCTCCGTCGTGAACTCGCCGTGCACCAGATATCCCCCCGCCCCCAGCCGCAGCGCCTCCCGCACGGTCTCCGTCTCGTGGCTGTAGGTGAGCATCATGACGGGGGCCAGCCCCACCAGGTGGGGCAACGCCGAGATTCCGTCGAGTCCGGGCATGCGGACGTCGAGGAGGATGACGTCCGGCCGGTGCCGGACCGCCTCCTCGTACGCCTCCCGCCCGTCCCTCGCCTCCGCCACCACCGTGGTGTCCGGGTGGGCCGACAGCAGGGCCGTCAGACCGGCGCGGACGACGGGGTTGTCGTCGGCGACCAGCAGCCGCAGCGGCGGGGACGCGGGCGCCGGCGGCGGGAGGGGCTGTGGTGGTCGTCGGGGGCGCATGGGCCTCCTCTCAGGGCTGTCGGGACACGGGTGGCGGTGCCGGCAGGGGGACCTCCAGGCGGACCTCCGTGCCGCGTTCGTGGGTGCCCCTTCCGATGCGGATCCGGGCACCGGCCTGGGCTGCCCGTTCGACCATGCCGAGCAGGCCGAAGTGGCCCGAGCGGCGGAGCTCTTCGAGTGCGGTGCCCGGCGGGAGGCCCCTGCCGTCGTCGTGGACCGTGACCCGGAGCAGGTGGCCGTCGACCGCGGCCCGTAGGTCCACGCGGGTCGCGGACGCGTGCCGGTGGGCGTTCTCCAGCGCCTCGGTGACGATGGCGAGGACGTGGCGGGCCAGGGGGTCCGGGAGCACGGGGAGGCCGGCCTCCTCCTGCCCTCCCCAGCCGCACCTGACCCGTAAGCCCGTGCGCCGCGTGAAGTCCGTCGCGCGGTGTGCCAGTTCCTGCCACAGCGCGGTCCGCTCCGGCGTGTCCGGCTGGTCCCGGCGCAGGTCCGTCAGCAGCTCCCGGGACTCCGCCGCCGCCCTGCGCGCCGAGCGGGACACCAGTTCCGCCTGTTCCCTGATGCGGGCCGGATCGGGGGTCCCGGACGACGCCGTGGCCGCCAGGCCGTCCGCCGCGAGGGCGACGCCGTACAGGGTCTTGGCCACGGAGTCGTGCATCTCGCGGGCCAGCCGGGCGCGTTCCGCGCTCACCGCCTCCGCCGCCGCGAGGCGGGCCTGGACCGTCGTCAGGGCCTGGGTCGCGGTGCCGAAGCGGAGCATCAGGTTGCGCAGGGTGGAGCCCATGGCACCGGCGATGACGCAGAGGCCGGGGAGGAGGAGGGCCTCCGCCACCGGCGCGTGGCGGTCGGCCTTCAGCGTGGCGTGGACCAGGAGCAGGATCAGGGACTGGAGCGAGGCGAAGCAGGCGGCGCCGCGCCAGCCGTAGACCAGGCCGGCCAGGAGCGGGGTGCAGACGCTGACGTAGGCGAGGGTGGTGTCCGGGCCGGCGGAGATCAGGAGGAAGGAGCCGAAGAGGGTGTCGGCGGCCAGGAGGCTGGGGTGGCGCAGCAGGAGGGGACCGAAGCGTTCCCAGTCGCGGAAGAGGACGTAGGACACCATGAAGGTGACGACCACGGCCGCGCCGACCAAGCGGGCGCCCAGGCCGGGGGCCGCGTTGAGGAGGGCGGCGGGGGCCGACAGGACGATCATCGCCAGACGGAAGCCGAAGACCTGGCGGCACAGGGCCTGGAGGGCGCGGATCTGGAGCTTCTCGGAGGGCTCGGCCGGGGGCGCCGCCGTCACCGGCACCGTCCCCGCCGCCGTCGGGTGCGGTGGGGCCTCCGCCTCGGCACCGGCGGCCCCTGGATGCCGCCTGAGCCCGGCCGCCCCCGGCTCCCGCTCCGCCCCGGCCACCTCCGGCCCCCGCTCCGCCCCGGCCGCCGCAGGGTCCGGCCGCAACCCGGCCACCCCCGCATCCCGCTCCGCCCCGGCCGCCCCCGCACCCCGCTCCGCCCCGGCCGCCGCAGGCTCCCGCTTGGGCCCGGCCGCCCGCAGCCACGCCCCGGCGCGGGTCACGCCCGCGTGTACGCCCCGGCCCGTACGCCACCTCAGCACCGTCGAACCCGTCACCGTCACGGCCGTCGTCACTCCCCCGTGAGCGAGCCGAAGTCCACGCCGGAGCCGAGGAGCAGGCCCGCGCCCAGCAGGAGCATCGTCGCCGGGACCATGAACGTGGTGATCATCAGCGTGGCCTTCGGCACCGCCCGGGCGGCCTTGCGGCGGGCGTTCTGGGCGTCGGTGCGGCGCATGTCCTTGGCCAGGGAGACCAGTGTGTCCACGATGGGCGCCCCCAGCTCCTCGCCCTGCTGCAAGGCCGTGACGAACATGGCCACCTGCTCGGAGTCGTTGCGCCGCCGCAGCTCCGCGAAGGCCTCGCGGCGGCTCATGCCGAGGTCCATCTGGCGCAGGGTGATGCGCAGTTCGTCGGCCCACGGGCCCTCGTAGCGGGAGGCGACCCGGTCCAGGGCCTGCCGGAAGCCGAGCCCCGCGCTGACCACCACGGCGAGGACGTCCAGGAAGTCCGGCAGGGTGCGTTCGATGACGTCCTTGCGGACCCGGATCGCCGACCAGAGGCCGACCTCCGTCCAGAACGCGCCGAACAGGAGCAGCAGGACGGCCACGAACCACTGGCCGCGCAGGAGGAACACCAGGAAGCCCACGCCGCCGAGGGCGCCGTAGACCGCGCGGCGGGCCGCGTAGCGGTCGATGGTCAGGCCGCCGGGGTTGCCCGCGAGGTCGATCTTGCGGCGGTACCTGGCCACCAGGCGCGGGCCCATCAGGCGCTGCACGGCCGGGGCGTAGCGCATGCCCATGCGGTCGACGACCGAGCCGACCGCGCCGGTGCGGGTGGCGCCGACCTCCAGGGCGACGGCGAGGTCGCCGGGGAGCCGGGCGTCCGCGCGGTACATGCGGATGCCGGCGAAGACGCCCCAGACGCCGAGGCCCATCAGCAGGGCGAGCAGGTATGGCATCGGGTCACCTCCCTCACACGTCGATCCGGCTCATCCGGCGGATGAGGACGAAGCCGACGGCGTACATGGCGAACGCGATGATCACGCACGCCTGGCCGACCGGTGAGCCGGTCATGCGGTCGAGCGCGCCGTCCTTGACGCCGTTCATCAGGAACAACGCGCCGATCCCGAGGACAGGCACGGCGTACGACGTCATGGTCACCTGGGAGAGCTGGGTGCGGATCTCACGCCGGGTCTCCTTGCGCGCCTCCAGGGTCTCGGTGAGGTTCCGCAGGGCGGAGACCACCTGGCCGCCGGCCCGGTTGGACAGGACCAGCGTGGTGACGAGGACGACCAGTTCGCGGGAGGGGAGGCGGTCGGCCAGCTCGCCGAGGGCGTCGTCCAGGGAGTGGCCGACGGCCAGCTGGTCGGCGACCTTGGCCAGTTCCTCGCCGGCCGGCGCCTCCAGCTCCTCCGCCGCCATGCCGATCGCGGTGCGCAGGGCGAGTCCGGCCTGGGTGGCGTTGGCCAGGATGCGGGCCAGTTCGGGGAGTTGGTTGATGAAGCGTTCGATGCGTTTCTGCCGCTGCCAGTTGAGGAACTGCACCGCCGCCCAGATGCCCAGCAGGCCCGCGAGCGGCCCGAAGAACGGGGCGAGGGTGGCCTGGCCGATCAGCCACAGCGCGGCCACCGTCGCGAGCATGGCCGCGAAGAACTCCCCCGGTGTGACGTCCAGGCCGGTGGCCGCCAGGCGCCGCTCCAGCCAGCGGCCGAGGCGGGTGCGGCGCAGCCGCCGGTCCAGGTCGCGGAAGCGGCGTGTGCGGCCGGCCGGGGGTGGCGCGCCGGTGTGCGCGAGGCGGTCCACGAGGGCGGCGCGCCGGGCCCGGCCGGAGGCGTAGGCGTGCACGCCGGCCACCGCCAGGACGCAGGTCAGCAGCGTCACGCCGGTGGTGAGCTGGACGAGGGTGTGCAGTTCCATGGTCCTTGAGTCCTACCTGGCTTCTCGGGTGGCGAGCTGGTCGGCGGAGCGGGCGACGCCGAAGGCCTGCGGGACGGGCTGGCTCGCCATGTAGAGGCGGTCGGCGGTGCGGCGGGGCAGCGGGAAGTACCGGAACTCGCCGTACACGCGGCCGTCCGGGGTCATGGGCCGCGCGTCGAAGCGCGCCGCGGTCGCCAGCCGGTACGGTTCCCCGCCGTGGCTGTCGAGCAGCGCGATCTCGGTGATCCGGCGGGCGCCGTCGGCGAACCGGGTGAGCTGGACGATGACGTCGACCGCGCTGTTGATCTGGTCGTGCAGGGCGACGAAGGGCACCTCGACGTCGGACATGGAGGCCAGGGTCTGCAACCGGGTCAGCGCGTCCTCGGCGCTGTTGGCGTGCACGGTCGCCAGCGAGCCGTCGTGGCCCGTGGACATCGCCTGGAGCATGTCGAGGGACTCCCCGCCGCGGACCTCGCCGACCACGATCCGGTCGGGGCGCATCCGCAGGGAGTTGCGGACCAGGTCCCGGATGGTGATCTGCCCCTTGCCCTCCACGTTCGGCGGGCGTGACTCCAGGCGGACCACGTGGCTCTGCTGGAGCTGGAGTTCGGCGGAGTCCTCGATGGTGATGATGCGCTCGTGCGGCGGGATCAGCCCGGACAGGGCGTTGAGCAGGGTGGTCTTGCCGGTGCCGGTCGCGCCGGAGACGATGATGTTGAACTTCGCCTGCACCAGGCCCGCCAGCAGGTACACCATGTGCTCGTCCAGCGAGCCGAACCCGATCAGCTCCTGGAGGGTGAAGGAGCGCGGGAAGCGGCGGATGGTGAGGATGGGGCCGGTCAGGGAGAGCGGCGGGATGATGACGTTGACCCGCTCGCCGGAGGGCAGGCGGGCGTCCACCATGGGGTTCGACTCGTCCACGCGGCGGTTGACCGTCGACACGATCCGCTCGATGGTCTGCATGAGCTGGTCGGCGGAGACGAACCGGAGGGGCAGTTGTTCCACCCGGCCGCCGCGCTCGACGAAGACGGCGTCCGGGCCGTTGACCATGATCTCCGTGATCGACGCGTCCTCCAGCAGGGGCTCCAGGATGCCGAGGCCCAGCGCCTCGTCCACGACCCGGCGGATCAGCTGGGAGCGCTCGACCGTCGACAGCACCGGGCCCTCGCGGCTGATGATGTGCCCGAGCACCCGCTCCAGCCGCGCCCGGCGTTCGGCGGCGGCCAGCGAGCTCATCTCCGCGAGGTCGATCTCCTCCAGCAGCTTGGCCCGGTAGGAGGCGACCAGGTGCCCGTCCTCGCCCCGGCTGCCGTGCTCCTCCGGGGTGCTGATGCGTGACCGCAGACTCATGGGGTCGCCTCTCCTCGGTCAGTGGTCGAGCGGCATGGTGGCGGACTTGGTGGCGGAGCCGAGGTCCCAGACGACGGTGGGGATGCGGACGGTCGCGGTGACGGTGACCGAGTCGCCCCCTCCCCCGCTCTGGCCGCACTGCACGGAGAGGCCACCGCTGACCGCGTCGGCGCACGCCTGCCCCACGTCCTGGTGCAGGGAAGCCGCCCGCGCCCCCGCTCTGGCCGCCGTACCGGCCTGCTCGGCCGCGTAGGCGACGGCGCCGATCTGGATCCCGGCCAGCCCGACGATGAGCAGGACGGGGACGAACCCCAGGTATTCGATGGCCACTTGTCCCCGGTCGCGTCCCGGGCGGCGGTACGGCATGTCAGTGCTTCGCCTCCTCGACGGCTCCGGCGTGGCCGTGGACGGTGACGGGGAAGTCGATGAAGCCCGGGAAGAGGACGGGGACCTTGACGGCCACGTCGGCCGTCACGTAGCCGGTGCCACCGCAGTGCTCCACGCCGGCGCCCTCCCGCCATGCCCCCGACAGGTGCTTCAGTGCCGCCTGTTCACACACGCCGAACCGCTCCCCCGGAGGTGCCGCCGTCCCTGCCCGCACGCCCTCGTCCGCAGCATTCCCCGCGAGCGTGAAGGCGTACCCCACCAGTACGGCCTGCCACATGAGCACCAGCGTCAGCACGATCAGCGGGGTCATGCCCAGCAGCTCGACGCTCACCTGTCCCCGGTCCCGGTCCGGCCTTGTCATCAGGGGCTCACTCCTTCCGCCGCCGCAGGCTCACGGAGCCGCGTCCGCTTCCCCGGTGGGAGGCCCCTTCCGCGGCCTTCACCAGTCCCAGCTCGCCCGCGAGCGCCCACAGCGCCTGCTTGACCGTGCTCCTGGCGTCGAGTTCGTGGACCCGTCCGGCGTCCACGACCCCTTGCAGCTCCTTGAAGTTGGCGGGGACGGCCGTACGCGCCAGCGCCGTCCCGGTGATGCGCTGTACGAGGGCGGGCTGGATCTCCGTGTGGCGCGTGTGCCGGTTGACGACCACGGTCGTCTCCTCGGCCTTGCGGATCTGGAGCCGGTCCCACATCCGCACGGTCCGTTTGGCGGCGCGTACGGCGATGACGTCCGGGGTGGTGACCAGCAGCGCGGTGTCGGCCATCTCGACGGCCGCCGCGCCGGCCCCGCCGAGCTGGGCCCCGCAGTCGAGGACGACGACCTCGTAGCGCGAGCGCAGGGCGCTGACGAGCTGGCGGGTGGCGCGGTCGGTGACCTCCTCGCCGCGTTCGCCCTCGCCGGGGGCGAGGAGCAGGGCGAGCCCGGTGTCGTGGCGGAAGACGGCGTCGGCGAGGACGCGGGGCGAGATGTCGGTGATGCCGGCCAGGTCGGCCACCGAGCGGCGGAACTGGATGTCCAGGTAGGAGGCGACGTCACCGGTCTGGAGGTCGAGGTCGACCAGGACGGTGGCGCGGCCGGACGCCTGGGCCGCGAGGGCGAGCTGGATGGCGGTCAGCGTGGCGCCCACGCCTCCCTTGGCGCCGCTGACCGTGACGACGGTGCCGCCGGCCCCGGCGAGCGTCTCGGCGCCGTGCCCGAGGTGCCGCCGTACGCCCGTCGACCACTGGGCGACCGCCTGCACGCGGTTGGCGAGTTCCTCGTACGACAGCGGGAGCGCGACCAGGCCGCGGGCGCCGGAGTCCATGGCGGCGGCGAACAGGCCGGGGCTCGCGTCGGTGGTGACGAGGATGACGCCGACGGCCGGGAAGCGCAGGGCGACCTCGCGGATCAGTTCCAGGGCCGGGACCGGGCCGATCCGTTCGTGGACGACCACGACCTCGGGCAGTTCGTCGACCGACTCGGCGGCGAGCCGGGCGAGGGTGTCGACCAGCTGGGTGGAGTCGGTCACCGGGGGCTGCGGCTCGGCGTCGGGGAGCTGGCTGAGCAGGGTGGTGAGGGAGCGGACGGCGTCCGGGTCCGCGCCGGCCGGGAGGATCCTGGTGGGCATGGCCGCCTCTCACTTGTCCGTCGCGAGTTCGTAGGTGCGGTCCTTGTCGGGGACGCTGGTCTCGCTGCCGGGGGCCACGAGCGCGAGCCGGACGCGCTGGGCGAAGGACTCGGCGTAGGTGACGCGCTGGGCGTCGATGGTGGACAGCGCGAAGGTGATGGGGACGGCCTCGGTGGCCTGCCGGTCCTTGTCGCGGTCGGGTTCGAGGGCGGTGATCCGGCCGACGTCGATGACGCGGGCGTTGGTCACGATGATCTTCGACTGGTCGGGGTCGCCCTCCTTCTTCCCCTCGAAGGTGGCGTAGACGTTGACCCGCGACCCGGGGGTGATCTTGCCGGCCACCCCGGTCGCCGCGTCGATCATGATGGCGACCTCCTGCTGGCCGGGCTGGAGGGCGGGCCGGTCCACGATCATGTCGGTCTGGAGCAGGGAACCGGCGTGCAGGGTGGTCACGGCGATCTTGCCGCGGATCTGCCGGAGGTCGGTGACGGCGTTGCCGGACAGCCACCGCTTCGGCATCTCGATCTTCTCGAACTGGCCGGTGTCCAGTGCGGTGTACGGCTTCACCTCGGACCTGACCCGGTAGGCGGCGACCTCGGGCCCGACCTTGGAGTTCGCGTCGTGGATGACGGAGAGCACGCCGGCGAACGCGCCCAGCGCGCACAGGACGGACAGGATCAGGAGTATCACGCCGCGGCGCTGACGGGAGTTCATGGACCGTGCAACCTCATTGGGGGAATCGGTCGAGCGGGACGGGTCAGGTTCGCGCAGGTCAGGCGGGCGTTCGCTGTTCCAGGGCGCGGGGTGGCTCATACACGGGCGGGGTGGCGGAGCAGAAGACGCAGCGGTCGCCGATGACGTCCAGGCCGCACCAGTGGCAGCTGGTCTGCCGTACGGAGGTGACCAGCTGGTAGAGGACGGACAGGTCGGCGAGGTAGCCGCAGAACTCGACCATGCGGCCGGTCCCCCACCACACCGGGGACTCGGCGGGCAGCGGGGTCTCGCGCAGCCCGTGCACGCCCCACCGCGTGCCGAGCCCGGCGGCCCAGTCGCTCTGCAGCTGGCCCTTCGCGACCAGCATCCAGGTGCTGAACTCGGGTCCCTTGAGCTCGGCGTCGGGGGTCACCTTGACGAGCTGGGGCTCGGGGTGCGCGAGGACGGCGAACTGGCTGCCCGGCATCCAGGACCGGGCGTGCGCCTTGAGGCCGACCGGGACCCGGTCCAGCTTGGCGACGGAGCCGAGGACGGCGCCGGCGTGGATGTAGTGGGTGAGCAGCCGGCCGGCGGAGGCGAGCACACCCGGGCTCAGGTCGCAGGAGGCGAGCTGGCGCAGCTGCCGGGCCAGGACGGCGATGCCGAGCGGCGGCAGCTCCGGCCGGAACAGGGCGATGCGGTCGCTCTCCAGCAGCGAGCGCAGGGTGTGGAGCCGGCGTACGACCGGCTCCGGGGTGGCCTGTGAGCAGACGACGACCACATAGCCGTACTGCTCAATGAGGGCGGTGAGTTCGGTGAGGGCCTGGTCCAGCGGCTTGTCTGTGAGGCCGGCCAGCACGACGGCGGGCATGGTCCGCTCGTCCTGCGCCGGCAGCGCCATGTCGGCACTGGTCACGGCAATGGCAGTTGGCACGCGCAGCTCCCCGCTCTTCCCACCCGCCCGGCCAACCGGTGTCACTCCAGTGCGCCAGGACGACTTCATTGCGTGACTACCTGAGCACTGTATCCACGGGTGTATGGCCGGAGAACAGCGTTGGTGAAGCCGGTGTGGAACTGTCCCGGAGCAAGTCCCGCCAAACCCGGACAGGTTGAGCCACCGTTCGGAGACGGTTTTGGTCTGGACCTCTTGACACCCGGATTGGTCTGGACCAACTTAAGGGCGCAAGCGGTGGCCACCGCCCCCTCTCCTCCCTTCCCCGCCCACTCCCCACGGAGGCTCCAGTGGACCGCGCTCCAGGCATACCCAGACCACGCGGACGCCGGCTCGCGGCATGGTCCGCCGCCACCGCCCTGGCCCTCTCGGTCGCGGGCCTCGCCACGGCCGGCCCCGCGTCCGCCGCGGACGTCAACAACGTGAAGAACGCGGGCTTCGAGTCGGGCCTGGCCAACTGGACGTGCACGGCCGGCAGCGGCACGACGGTCACGTCCCCGGTGCACGGCGGCACCGCGGCCCTGAAGGCCACCCCGGCCGGCCAGGACAACGCCCAGTGCACCCAGTCGGTCACGGTCAAGCCCAACTCGACGTACACGCTGAGCGCGTGGGTCCAGGGCGGCTACTCCTACCTGGGCGTGACGGGCACCGGCACGACGGACGTCTCGACGTGGACCCCCGACTCGGCGTCCTGGAAGCAGCTGTCGACGACCTTCACCACCGGAGCCTCGACGACCTCGGTCACGGTCTACACCCACGGCTGGTACGGCCAGGCGGCCTACTACGCCGACGACATCTCGGTCTACGGCCCCGACGGCGGCGGAGGCGGCGACCCGGCCCCGACGGTCCCGGCGGCCCCGGCCGGCCTCTCCGTGACCGGCACGACGTCCTCCTCGGTCTCCCTGTCCTGGTCGGCGGTGTCGGGCGCGACCGGCTACAACGTGTACCGCAACGGCACGAAGGTCACGGCCGTGACCGGCACGTCGGCGACGGTGACCGGGCTCACGGCGGCCACGTCGTACTCCTTCCAGGTCACGGCGACCAACGCGGCCGGCGAGTCGGCCAAGTCGGCCACGGTGACGGGCACGACGGCCTCCGGCACGGGCGGCGGGGGCGGCGGCTCCCTGCCCAAGCACGCGGTGACCGGCTACTGGCAGAACTTCAACAACGGCGCCACGGTCCAGAAGCTCTCGGACGTCCCGTCGTCCTACGACATCATCGCGGTGGCCTTCGCCGACGCCACGTCGACCCCGGGAGCCGTCTCCTTCACCCTGGACTCGGCCGGCCTGAACGGCTACACCGTCGACCAGTTCAAGGCCGACATCAAGGCCAAGCAGGCCGCCGGCAAGAAGGTCATCGTCTCGGTCGGCGGCGAGAAGGGCTCGGTGTCGGTCAACGACGCGGCCTCGGCGTCCAACTTCGCCAACTCGGTCTACTCCCTGATGCAGACGTACGGCTTCGACGGCGTCGACATCGACCTGGAGAACGGCCTCAACGCGACCTACATGACGCAGGCGCTGCGCGCCCTGTCGTCGAAGGCGGGCTCCTCGCTGATCATCACGATGGCCCCCCAGACGATCGACATGCAGTCCACGTCGAACGCGTACTTCCAGACGGCCCTGAACATCAAGGACATCCTGACGGTCGTCAACACGCAGTACTACAACAGCGGTTCCATGCTGGGCTGCGACGGCAAGGTCTACAGCCAGGGCACGGTCGACTTCCTGACGGCGCTCGCCTGCATCCAGCTGGAGGGTGGCCTCTCCCCGTCCCAGGTCGGCCTCGGCGTCCCCGCCTCCACCCGCGCGGCGGGCAGCGGCTACGTCTCCCCGGCGGTGGTCGACAACGCCCTGGACTGCCTCACGGCGGCCACGAACTGCGGCACCTTCAAGCCGTCCAAGACGTACCCCGCACTCCGGGGCGCGATGACCTGGTCCACGAACTGGGACGCGACGGCGGGCAACGCATGGTCGAACACGGTCGGCCCCCACGTCCACGCCCTCCCGTGACCTGACCCCGCCCCCACCCGGCGCCCGGGCCTTTCGGTCCGGGCGCCGTCTTGCGCGAGGCCCGACGGCGACGGCAAAGCGTCCATACAATCAGGCCGACGGGAGCATCGGGAACCAGCGGCGGAGAAACGCAGTGATTGTTCAGCCTCGACTTGAAGTGCCGGCAAAGATTGCGGCGGGTATAGCCAGCGGTACGCTCATCCGGATCGGTGGCGTGGTTCGTGACGCCGCTAGTGGCAAAATCGTCGCGCTGCTGAAGGAAACACCCGGCACCGAGGGCGGCCAGGCGGCGCTGAAGCGTGCCGCAGCACTACTGAGATCTCCTGTTGCCGTGGCAGCCACTGCTGTGGGCGCGCTGGCCGTGGGAGCAACCGTGTACACCCTCGCGAAAAACCGGAAACAGACCGACAAGCGGGAAGTCCCCGAGTGCGTGACCAACCTCAACGCCTCCCTGCGCAGCTATCTGGACGCAGCTAGCAAAGGAAGCCTTGACGCGAACGTTATCGGAGAACTCATTTCCGGCTTGGACGCCGTGTCAGCGCACGCCGACAACACTGGCGTCGCCGTCGACTTCTCGACTGAGCTGTGGGAAGCACTGGCCGATCTTGTGGTCGATCACACACAACGACTCGCCGAGGCATATTCCGTCGACGCGGAAGAAATACCGGAAAAGGCGGAGACTTCCCCCAACAGCACGGTCATCAACCTGCGCCGCCATCTCGAAGCCCAGCGCCACATGATCGCGGGGACAGCATAATCAAAGGTGGGCCGAAACCTCGCTCGCTTCTAGCCCGACACTGGCCCAGAAGCGAGCGACCCAAGGGTTACCTGCTCACTCCCCGGTGAACAGCTCCGTGGCGTCCGCCGCGTGCACGGCTCGCTGGGCCCAGGTCTCCAGCTGGTCGAGATCCGTGCAGGCGTTCACCCGTTCGCGGACAGTGTCGGGCACGGGGATGCCGCGCCATTCCAGGATGCGGAGGGTCATCTCCTGGCGGTCCTGGATGCGCCCCTGCTCCATTCCCTCCTCGCGCACCTGTTCGGCCAGGGGGTGTCGCCAGAAGTACTGGATCGCCGTCATCAGATCCCTCCACATCTGCTTCGCCTGGGGGTCGGCCAGGCATGAGTCGACGAACTGCACGAAGACCGCGGCACTGTCGGGGTCGATGGTCCGCAGGGCGGCTGCCAGGGATTCCAGTATGGCCGCCGCCCGCGGCCCACGCCCGTGTGTCATCGCCGAGAGCACCGCAAGGGGGACGTCCCGCTCCGCCTGCCGCTCATCCGCGATCACCGGCACGTTGTCCGGCCCCAGCACCAGCGGCCGTACCGTCAGCGAGTCCCACCCCCGGAACCCGAACCGGATCGGACGCGAGGCCCATTTCGCCGTAGCGCTGCTCTGCGTGATCACGATCAGCACCGGCTCGCACCGGTACTTCTCGTACAGGTACGACAGGTAGTACGGCCAGCTGCCCCGCTTGCGCTCGTCCGCCTTCCCCTGCGCCTCCACCACCAGCAGATACGTGCCCTGGTCCGTCTCCGCCCGCAGCAACGTGTCCACCCGGCGCTCGACCGGTTCGATCTCCGTCAGGTCCACGTTCAGCGCCGCGATCTCCCGCGGCTCCGGGAACGGCACGTCCAGCACCCGCTGTAACGCCCGCGTCAGCAACGCCGGATCCTTCTGGAAGATCCGGTGCAGCGCCTCATGCGACGAGCCGACCATCAGCTCTCCTTTCGTACGACGTGATCAACGAGTCAGGCCGCCGCGAGTTCGCACGTACTTCCCCCGGTCCCCGAACCGCGCCGACGGCTGCCACCCCCAGTCCTGGGCGCAGGACGTCACCAGGCCCAGCCCCCGCCCCTCCTCCGAGTGCAGCGCCTGCTCCAACGGCACCGGCGGCTCCGGCGGCGCCGGGTCCGTGTCCCACGCCCCGATCCACACCAGGCCCTGCGGGGAGCGCCGCACCGTCCCGTTCCTGGACGACTTCGCCGGCGCCGGGAGTGCCATGGTGCACCTGGGCGGAGCCGTTCCCCGGCTGGACACCGTCGTGCGAGACGCTCCGCACGGCACGGCGTTCATCGACTCGGAAGCACAGCTGGAGCACTTTCGAAGGCTGTTCCATAGGGTGAGGGAGCAGGCGCTGTCCCCCGAGCGGTCGCGTGACCTGATCCACCAGTTGACGAAGGAGCTGTGAGGACCGGTGACCACCCCCACCTCGTGGAAGAAGTCGTCCTTCTCCGGTGGAGGTGAGGGCAACGACTGCGTCGAAGTCGCCCACCTGGACACCCACATATCCATCCGCGACTCCAAGGCCCCCACCCGAGCCACCCTCACCCTCCCGGCCCGCGCCTTCGTCGCCTTCGTCGAAGCGCTGAAGGCCCGCCCGTACGGGGGCTGAGAGGCGCGTCCGCACCGCCCCGCCGTTTCCGGTCGTTCCGTCCGCCCGTACTTGACCTGATCATGCCAACCCTCCACCATGAGCGCCAACCCGCACAGCGAACCCACAGGGAGCCCGACCGAAGGCCCCCGTCGGTTCGTCCGCACGTCGCACGGGAACACCCCACCTCCACCCCCCAAGGAGAGTTCATGCGACTTCGCATCCGCGGCTCCGGCGCGCGTGGCAGCAGACGTACCGCCGCTCTCGGCGCGCTGCTGGCCCTCGCGCTCGCCGCTCCCGTCTCGGCCACCGTCGGACAGGCCGCCCGCGCCGACGGTGTCCGGAAGGTCGAGCCCACCGGTGACGACATCCGGCAGTACGAGATCCAGCAGCGCACGACGCCCGTGACCCGCACGGCCATCCAGGCGGCCGGCGTCACCGTCGACGAGGCCGACGAGGAGAGCGTCGTCGTCTCCGGGCGGCCCGCGCAGATCCGCAGGCTGCGGGAACTGGGGTACGACGTACAGCCGTTGGGGAACGTGCCGCAGCGGTCCGGGGCGCGGCTCTACGACTTCCCCACCGCCGACGCGAAGTACCACAACTACGCCGAGATGAACGCTGAGATCGACCAGCGGCTGGCCGCCTACCCGGGCATCATGAGCAAGCGGGTGATCGGCAAGTCGTACCAGGGGCGGGACATCGTCGCCATCAAGGTCAGCGACAACGTCGGCACCGACGAGGACGAGCCGGAAGTCCTGTTCACCGCCCACCAGCACGCGCGGGAGCACCTGACCGTGGAGATGGCGCTGTACCTGCTGCGCGAACTCGGCGCGGGGTACGGGTCCGACTCCCGGATCACGAACATCGTCAACAGCCGGGAGATCTGGATCATCCCCGACCTGAATCCGGACGGGGGCGAGTACGACATCGCCAGCGGGTCGTACCGGTCATGGCGGAAGAACCGGCAGCCCAACTCCGGTTCCTCGTACGTCGGCACGGACCTGAACCGGAACTGGAACTACAAGTGGGGCTGCTGCGGCGGGTCGTCGGGGTCGGCGTCCTCCGAGACCTACCGCGGGTCCGCCGCCGAGTCCGCCCCCGAGGTGAAGGTCGTCTCCGACTTCGTGCGCGGCCGGGTCGTCGGCGGCAAGCAGCAGATCAAGGCCGGCATCGACTTCCACACCTACAGCGAGCTGGTGCTGTGGCCGTTCGGGTGGACGTACAACGACACCGCCACCGGCATGACCGCGGACGACGCCGCCGCGTTCAAGGCCGTGGGGCAGAAGATGGCCGCCAGCAACGGGTACACGGCGGAGCAGTCCAGCGACCTGTACATCACCGACGGGTCCATCGACGACTACCTCTGGGGCGTGCACAAGATCTTCGACTACACCTTCGAGATGTACCCGACGTCCAGTTCCGGAGGCGGGTTCTACCCGCCCGACGAGGTCATCGAGCGGGAGACCTCCCGGAACAGGGACGCCGTGTTGCAGCTGCTGGAGAACGCCGACTGCATGTACCGGTCGATCGGCAAGGCCGCCCAGTACTGCGGTTAGGTCACGCCTCCTCGAAGTAGGCGTCGAGCACCGCGTCCAGCTGCTCGTCCCACTCCTTGAAGCGCGCCCTGGCCGCCGCCTCGATCTCGATCGGGTACCAGCGGCGGTCAGGGGTGTGCACGGTGATCGTGAAGCGCTTGCCGAAGCGGGGCGACTCCGTCTCCACCGCCGCGATCTCGTCCCAGCGGAACTCGCAGGCCTCCTCGTCCAGGCTGAGGCGGACGCCCCTGCGGTCGGCCACTATCCGCGCCCGGCGGTCGGACGCCTCGAAGACCGGGCCGTCGGCCTCGTCCTCCGCTTCCGTGTCCGCGTCCGTGTCCGCGTCGGCGACGGTCCCGGCGTCCGTCCCACCGGCGTCCACCCGTTCAGGGGACGCCTGTTCGGGGGAGACCGGGTCGGAGGACACCGGCTGTGCCGAGTCCTCCACCGGTGCGGCCCCGGACGCCGGCTCCGGCGACTTCGTCACCCCGTCCGCCGGCGCCGGACCCGTGATCCCCGGGACGAAGGCCGGGTCGAAACCGGCGCCCAGCACGGGCTCCGCCTTCACGGGTCTGGCCTTCGACGGCCCGGACTTCGAAAGCTCCGCCTTCGGAAGTTCCGCCTTCGACGGCTCCGCTGCCTCGGTCGGCTCGCTGCTCGATCCTATGCGCTGCTCCACGGCGGCAGTATGGACGACTTCCCTGTGCCGGAACCAGTCAGCTCACGAACACGCTGACCACCGCCGCCACCACGAACCCCGCGAGAGACAGCACCGATTCCAGGACCGTCCAGGTGCGCAGCGTGTCCCGTTCGCTGATGCCGAAGTACTTGGCCACCATCCAGAATCCGCCGTCGTTGACGTGCGAGGCGAAGATGGAGCCCGCCGAGATGGCCATGATGACGAGGGCGACGAAGGCCTGCGAGTGGTGGCCCTCGGACAGCAGGGGCGCCACGATGCCCGCCGTCGTGACGATCGCGACCGTCGCCGAGCCCTGGGCGACCCGCAGCACGAGCGAGATCAGGTAGGACAGGACGATCACGGGCAGGCCGACGTCGTGGAACGTGTCCGACAGCGCCTGCGCCACCCCGCTCGCCTTCAGTACGGCGCCGAAGACGCCGCCCGCGCCGACGACCAGCAGGATGTTGCCGATCGGCTTCAGGGACGCCGTGGAGACCGTCTCCAGGGACTTGCGGGACCAGCCGCGGCGGATGCCGAGCAGGTAGTAGGCGAGGAGGAGGGCGATCGTCAGGGCGACGAAGGGGTGACCGAAGAACTCGACGACCGAGCGGCCGGTGGAGGGGTCGAGGGCGATCGAGGAGAAGGTGGCGGCGAGGATCAGGATCAGCGGCGTACCGATGATGGCGAGGACCGTGCCCAGCGGCACCGGCTCCTCGCGCGGCTGGGCACCCGAGGCGCGCTGCTCCTGGAGGACGGCCTGCCTGGCCTCCGCCGCCGCCTCCACCATGTCCTGCGGTACGGCGACGAAGAGGCGGTGGCCGATCCACGCGGCGTACGCCCAGGCGGCCAGCACGGCGGGGATGCCGCAGACGACGCCCATGAGGATGACCCAGCCGAGGTCGACGTGGAGCAGTCCGGCGGCGGCCACCGGGCCGGGGTGCGGGGGCAGGAAGGCGTGGGTCATCGACAGGCCGGCCAGCAGGGGCAGGCAGTACAGGAGGATGGACCTGCCGCTTCGCTTGGCGGCGGCGTAGACGATCGGCGCGAGGACGAAGATGCCGACGTCGAAGAAGACCGGGATGCCGAAGATGAGGCCGGTCAGGCCCATCGCGAGGGGGGCCCGGCGCTCGCCGAACAGGGCGAGCAGGCGCGAGGCCAGCACCTCCGCGCCGCCGCTGACCTCCAGGACGGCGCCGAGCATGGTGCCGAGGCCGATGATGATCGCGACGTGGCCGAGGATGCCGCCCATGCCGGACTCGATGGTGGACACCGCGTCCGAGCGCTGGACCGTGCCGAAGAGTTCGGTGACCGACAGGCCGGCCAGCAGGCCGACGGCTATGGAGACGGCGAGCAGGGCGACGAACGGCTGGAGCCTGACCTTGATGATCAGGAAGAGGAGCAGGGCGATGCCCACGGCGGCGACCGTGAGCAGTCCGGCCGTGCCGTCGACGAGGAGGAGCAGACCTCCGGTGTGGGGTGGTGCGGCGGGAGCGGGGGCGGCGAGCGGATGGGACATACGGGGGTCCTCTACGTAAATGCATACTGCTTTCGGGCAGGGAGGAGCGCGGCACGGCGCCCCGTGGGGTGCCGTGCCGTACCGGACGTGCGGGAAGTGCGAGGGGTGCGGGGGTGAGGGGACGTCAGCCGAGGACGGCGAGGGCGTCGATCTCGATGAGGAGGCCGGCCGGCAGACCGACGTAGACCGTCGTGCGGGCGGCGGGCGGCTGGGTGAGGCCCTGCTCCTCGAAGTAGGCGTTGTAGATCTCGTTCATCTCGGCGAAGTGGTCCACGTCGGTGAGGTAGACGCGGATCATCATCACGTCGTCCCAGCCGGCGCCGCCCTCCTCCAGGATCGCCTTGACGTTGGCGAGGGTCTGGAGGGTCTGCTCGCGCAGCGAGGGGCCGGCGGGTGTCGGGGGCTTGCCCTCCTCGGCGGGCAGGAAGCCGACCTGGCCGGCGACCTGGAGGATGTTGCCCTTGCGCACGCCGTGCGAGAACTTCGCGGGCGGGGTGGTGTGGGTCTTCGGGGTGAGGGCGATCTTGTCGGTCATGCGGTGCGGTCCTTCACTGGGGTGCGTCCGGAGTACTCGCCGCTGATCGCGTCCGCCGTACGGCGCACCAGCGGGAGCAGGGTGAGGAGTTCCTCGGCGGTGACGACCACGTTCGGCGCGGACACCGACATGGCGGCGACCACCCGGCCGTCGGCGCCGCGGATGGGGGCGGCGACGCAGTTGATGGACTCCTCGTGGCCACCGAGGTCGGTGGCCCAGCCCTGTTCGCGCACCGTGGCCAGCTCCTTCAGGAAGGCCTCGGCGTGGGGCGTCGAACGGGCCGTGTACAGGGGGTAGTCGAGCCGCTCGGCGAGGGCGCGGCGCTCGGCTTCGGGCAGGTCGGCGAGGAGCAGCTTGGCCACGGCGGCGACGGTGATGGCGACGGGCTTGCCGATCCGCGAGTACATGCGGACCGGGTAGCGGCTGTCGACCTTGTCGATGTACAGCACCTCGTTCTCCTCGTAGACGGCGAGGTGCACGGTGTGGCCGCACTGTTCGTTCAGCCGTACGAGGTGGGGGTGGGCGATCTCGCGGATGTCGAGGTTCTCCATCGCCTCCTGCGCGAGGGCGAAGAGGCGGGCCCCGAGGCGGTAGCGCTGGTCGGACTGGCGGTAGACCAGGCCGTGTTCGTGCAGGGTGCGCAGGAGGCGCAGGGCCGTGGACTTGTGCACGCCGAGGCGGTCGGCGACCTGGCCGAGGTCGGCGGGGCCCTCGGCGAGCAGCGGCAGGATGCTCAGGGCGCGGTCGACGGTCTGACTCATGGGGTGTTCGCCTCCTGTTCGGCCTGCTCGGCCTGCGTCCAGCCGGGGCCGAGTCGAAGTCTCCCCCATGCGTCGTCGTCCAGGGCGGCGAGGCGGTCGGCGTGGCCGCGGGCGGGGGGTGCGGCCAGGTCACCGGGGGTGGTGAGGGCGGCGGCGGCGAAGAGGTGGCCGTACCGGAGCCGGTCCCTGACGGTCAGCCCCCGCAGGGTCGCCGAGAGGAAACCGGCGGCGAAGGCGTCTCCGGCGCCGGTGGTCGCCACGACGGCCGTGCGGAGGGCGGGTACGAAGACGGGCGGGGTGACACCGGGCCGGGGGCCGGCCGCGTGGCCGTGCGCCGACGGGGCGCCGCCGTCGCCCGGGACGCCCGCCGCCGGCGCGGCACGGCCGTCCGCGGGGAGCGGCCGCGCGAACGCCGTCGCACCCCGTGCCCCCTGCTTCACGACCAGCGCCGCCGGCTCGGGCAGCAGCCCGCGGACCGCCTCGGGGCCGCCCGTGACGCCCCATGCCTGTTCCGCCTCGTCCGCGCCGACGAACACGATGTCCGCGCGCCGGGCCAGGTCCAGCAGGAGCCGGGTGTCCTCGCGGTCCCGCCACAGCCCCGGCCGGTGGTTCACGTCGAAGGACACCAGCGGGCGCCCCGGGACGGGGGCCGTCAGCTCGTGCAGCAGCTCCCGGCACTCCCGCGACAGCGCGGCCGTGATGCCGGTCAGGTGCAGGACGCGGGCCGCGCGGGCCGCCGTGAGGTCCACGTTGGTCACGGACATCGCCGACGCCGCCGAGCCGGCCCGGTAGTACGCCACCTCGTGCGCGCCCGTTCCCCGGTCCCCGGCGGTGCGGAAGTAGACGCCCGTGGGCCGGCCGGGGTCGCGGTGCACGGCGGTGACGTCGACGCCGTACCCGGCGATCCGCTCCAGCAGGTGGTCGCCGAAGCCGTCCGCGCCGACGCGGCTGACCCAGCGTGCCGTGTGCCCGAACGCGGCCAGGGCGCAGGCGACGTTGGACTCGGCGCCGCCGATGCCCCGGTCGAAGGAGGGGACGTCGGCGAGGCGGCCGGGGCGGCTGGGCAGGAAGGTGACCATGGACTCACCGAGCGCCACCACGTCCACGTCCAGGACGGTCCGCGGGTGCGCAACGGCCGAGGCGTAAGCAGCGTCGTTGATGATGACTCCTGTCGATCGCCCGGCCGGCGGATCCGTTGACCCGGTGTTCGGCGAGATGCTAGACACCTGTAAGCACAAGACGCAATGGTCGTTGCAGTATTTGCAACGCACGAGAGGGGCTCCATGGGCATCGAAGCGCTCACCCGCCTGGCCGAGGAACGCGTCGACCACCGCTTCAAGGGCCTGCCCCCGGACGCCGACGGCCTGACCGTCGCCGAGCTGGCCGCCCAGCGCCGCAACCTCTTCCGGGACGGCGACGGCTTCACCACCCCCGTCCTCGCGCTGTCCGCCGAGCGCCTGGAGCACAACCTCGCGCTGATGGAGGCGTACACCGCCCGGCACGGTCTCGCCTTCGCCCCGCACGGCAAGACCTCCATGGCCCCGCAGCTCTTCCACCGGCAGATCGAGCACGGCGCCTGGGGGATCACGCTCGCGGTGCCGCACCAGGTGCGGGTGGCCCGCGCGTTCGGCGTCCAGCGGGTCTTCCTCGCCAACGAGCTGGTGGGCGCGGCCGCCCTGCGCTGGATCGCCGGCGAGCTGGCCGCCGACCCGGAGTTCCGGTTCGTCTGTTACGTCGACTCGGTGCGCGGGGTGGAGCTGATGGACACGGCCCTCGCCGGCACGGCCCGTCCGGTGGACGTCGTGATCGAGCTGGGCGCGGGCGAGGGGGCCCGGACGGGCGTGCGCACGGAGGCGGAGTGCGCGGCCGTCGCCGCGGCCGTGGCCGCCGTACCGACCCTGCGCCTGGTCGGTGTGGCGGGGTACGAGGGCGAGGTGCCGGGGGCCGATCCGGAGCGCGTGCGGGCGTATCTGCTGCGGCTGGTGGCGCTGGCCGCCGGCCTCGACAAGGACGGGCGGTTCGACGAGGCCGGGGAGATCGTGGTGAGCGCGGGCGGCAGCGCCTGGTTCGACGCCGTCGCCGACGTGTTCGCCGGGATTCCCGATCTGTCCCGGCCCGTGCTGAAGTTGCTGCGCTCGGGCGCGTACGTCTCGCACGACGACGGGCACTACCGCAGGCTCACCCCGTTCGGCCGGGTGCCCGAGGAGGGCGCCCTGGAGCCCGCCTTCCGGCTGTGGGCGCAGGTCGTCTCCCGGCCGACGCCCGAGCAGGCCTTCGCCGACGCGGGCAAGCGCGACGCGGCCTACGACCTGGACCTGCCCGCCGCCCAGGTGGTACGCCGCAACGGCGAGGAGCGCCCGGCCACCGGCATCACCGTGACCGGGCTCTCCGACCAGCACGCCTGGCTGCGCACGGACCCGGAGGCGGACCTGGCGGTCGGTGACTGGATCGGCTTCGGCCTGTCCCACCCGTGCACGTCCTTCGACAAGTGGCAGCTGATCCCGGTGGCCGAGGCGGACGGCACGGTCGTCGACTACATCCGTACGTTCTTCTAGGAGGCCCGCGTGGAGGACCTGGTCATCCGGGACGCCGACGTCGTCGACGGCAGCGGGGCGGACGCGTACCGCGCCGATGTCGTGATCGACGCCGGCCGGATCGTCTCGATCGTGAAGGAGGCCGCGGCGGCGGGCTGCCAGCGCCCGGGCGCCATGCGGGAGATCGACGCGGAGGGCCTGGTCCTCTCCCCCGGCTTCATCGACATGCACGCCCACTCCGACCTGGCCCTGCTGCGCGACCCCGATCACAGCGCGAAGGCGGCGCAGGGCGTCACGCTGGAGGTGCTGGGCCAGGACGGGCTGTCGTACGCCCCGGTGGACGACCGCACGCTGGAGGAGGTGCGCCGGGCGATCACCGGCTGGAACGGGTACGGCGAGGATCTCGACTTCGACTGGCGGAGCGTCGGCGAGTACCTGGACCGGCTGGACCGGGGCATCGCCGTGAACGCGGCCTACCTGATCCCGCAGGGCACGGTCCGGGCGCTCGTCGTCGGCTGGGAGGACCGCGAGGCGACCGGCGAAGAGCTGGACCGGATGCGGCGGTTGGTGGCCGAGGGGCTGGAACAGGGTGCGGTCGGGCTGTCCTCGGGGCTGACGTACACGCCCGGGATGTACGCCGGGAACGCCGAACTGACCGAGCTGTGCCGCGTGGTGGCGTCCTACGGCGGCTACTACTGCCCGCACCACCGCTCCTACGGCGCCGGCGCCCTGGAGGCGTACGCCGAGATGGTCGGCCTGGCCCGGGAGGCGGGCTGCCCGCTGCACCTCGCGCACGCGACGATGAACTTCGGCGTGAACAAGGGCCGGGCCCCGGACCTGCTCGCCCTGCTCGACCGGGCCCTGGACGCGGGCGCGGACATCACCCTGGACACCTATCCCTACACCCCCGGCTGCACCACGCTGGCCGCGCTGCTGCCGAGCTGGGCGAGCGAGGGCGGCCCGGAGGAGATCCTGGCCCGGCTCACCGACCCGGCGACGGCCGAGCGGATCCGGCACGACCTGGAGGTCACCGGCTCGGACGGCTGCCACGGCGTGCCGGTGGAGTGGGAGACGGTCGAGATCTCCGGGGTGACCGATCCGGGCCTGGCCGACGTCGTGGGCCGTACGGTCCGGCAGGCGGCGCGGCTGCGCGGCGAGACGCCGTGGGCCACGGCGCGCCGGCTGCTGGTCGGTGACCGGCTCGGGACGACCATCCTCCAGCACGTCGGCCACGAGGAGAACGTCCGCGCGATCATGCGGCACCGCGCGCACACCGGTGGCTCCGACGGCATCCTGCGGGGCAGCAAGCCGCACCCACGGGCGTACGGCACCTTCCCGCACTACCTCGGCCACTACGTGCGGGAGCTGGGGGTGCTGACGCTGGAGGAGTGCGTCGCCCACCTCACCTCCCGGCCCGCGGCACGGCTGCGGCTGCCGGACCGCGGGCTGGTGCGCGAGGGCTACCGGGCCGACCTGGTGCTGTTCGACCCGGGGACGGTCGCGTCCGGCGCCACCTTCGCCGAGCCCCGCGGGTTGCCTGCCGGCATCCCGTACGTGCTGGTCGACGGCCGGTTCGTCATCGAGGACGGCCGGCGGACGGACGTCCTGGCGGGACGGTCCGTCCGCCGTACGCCGCTGTGAACCGCGCCTACGGCTTGGGCAGGGTGCAGCCGGCGGCGGCCAGGTTGAGCTTGTTGCCGGTGGTGAAGCAGGCCGGGATGGTGTAGGTCTCCTCGGCGTAGTTGATGCCCTGGCGGACGGTGACGGCGCCGTTCGCGTCGACCTCGCACGGGTTGTTCTCCGTGCACCGCTGGCCGTCCTCGTTGCCCGTGTTGTTGACGGCGACGACCTTGCCGGTGGCGGTGTCGACGACCGGGGAGCCGGAGGTGCCGCCGATGGTGTTGCAGGCGGAGGTGTAGCGGACCGAGTCCTTCCAGGTCCAGTCGCCCTCCTTCAGCCGGTACACGAACCCGTCGATGTTGCAGCTGTAGATGCGCTTCCAGTAGCCGGAGACCACCTTGATGGCGGTGCCGGCGACCGGGTGCGTGTCCTGCACGGTGAGCGGGCTGATGCCGTAGGAGCTCTTGATCGCCGCGTACGTGGTGGTGGTGCGGTAGATCGTGACGTCCGTGTCCGTCATGGTCGAGTAGACGACCTGGTTGGCGCGGAGGGTGGCGACCTTGGTGCCGGCGGAGTTCAGCAGGCCGAAGGTACGGCTGGAGGACTGGCCGGTGATGACCTCGCCGGGGGCCGGGAAGCCGGTCTCCAGGCAGTGACCGTTCGTCAGCACCAGGGCCGGGTCGGTGTCGGCGGAGCCCGGGAAGCGGATGACGGAGCCGGAGCAGTTGCTGAGCGAGACGGTGCCGGCGAAGTCGACGGTGACCGCGGCGGCCTTGGCGGGGTGCGGGGCGGCGGAGTGCGGGGCGGCCATCGCCGGGGTCGCGCCCAGTCCTGCCAGGGCCAGCGAGGAGAGCGCGGCGACGAGAGGCTTCTTCATGTGGGGGTCCCCTCTTACGACTTGGGCGACCGGAGTACTCCGGCCGCCCACTTGGTTGTCATGCGCATTCTCAACGTCGAGGAGGGGCGGGGACAAGACACGGTGTCAGGTCATAGGGGTTTCCCTGTGCGGACGGCAGGGGGCCGCGGGGGCACGGCACGCGACGGCTGAGCGTGCCCTCTGCCGGGGGCACCGGACTCCGACACGCCTGGCGCCGAGGGCACGGCGATGGCGGACGCGGGGCGGGCGCCACCGCCGGGGCCGCCGGGGCGCGACGCTCGCCAACCCCGCCCTGAGCACGGGCGGTTCGCGATGCCGCGACCTCTCCGGACGCGCGGAACGGCACGCCCGGTACCGAAGGCGCGTGGCGGCCGACGCGGGCGGGCGGCAGCGGCGGTGGTTAGCCGTGCCGTGCCCCCTCCGGAGGCGCCGAACGATGACACGCCTGGCGCCGAGGACGCGGCGGTGGCCGACGCGGGCGGGCGGCAGCGGCGGGGCCGCCCGGGTGCGATGCTCGCCAGCCCGGCCCTCAGCGCCGGTGGTCGGGATGCCGTGACCCTGCCGGGGATACCGAACGGCGACACGCCTGGCGCCGAGGACGCGGCGGTGGCCGACGCGGGGCTGGCGCCAGCGGCGGGGCCGCTGTGGCGCGACGCTCGCCAGCCCGGCCCCCAGCGCGCGTGGTTCGCCGTGCCGTGGCCCCTCCGGAGGCACCGAACGGCGACACGCCCGTACCGAAGGCGCGCGGTGACCGCTGCGGGGCGAGCGGTGGCGACGGGAGCGCCGTGGCGCCACGCTCGCCAACCCGGCTCTCAACGCCGGTGGTTCGCCATGCCGTTACCCCTCCGGAGGCGCCCGGTGCCGTAGGCGCGTGGTGCCGTAGGCGCGTGGTGGCCGACGCGGGCTGGCGCCAGCGGCGGGGCCGCCGGGGCGCCACGCTCGGCAACCCGGCCCCCAACGCGCGTGGTTCGCCGTGCCGTGCCCCCTCCGGAGGCGCCCGGCACCGAAGGCGCGTGGTGGCCGACGCGGGGCTGGCGCCAGCGGCGGGGCCGCCGGGGCGCCACGCTCGGCAACCCGGCCCCCAGCGCGCGTGGTTCGCCGTGCCGTTACCCCTCCGGAGGCGCCGAACGGCGACACGCCCGGTAGCTCGGTACGTCGGGCTTCAGCGCCGGAGGTTCGTGTTGCCGGGGGCACGCCGTGTTGGAGGCGTGGTGCCGCACGCTGCGGCCTGGCCCTCAGTGTGGGTGTCTCGGCGTGCCGTGGCCGTGGCCGTGGCCCCGGCCGGGGGTGCCGGACGGTGACGTCCGCGGGGTGCCGGACGACGCCGTCACCGTGGGGGCCGGTGTCGTCGTTGTCGGCGGCGGCGTCGGCGTCGGCGTGGCGGACGGGGAACCGCCCGGCGCCGAGGGCGTGGTGGTGGCCGCCGGACCGTCGGCCGTCCCGCTGTGCGCGGCTCCCCCGGCGGCGGTTTCCGAGGCGGTGGCCGGGCGGGACGGCGCGGGGTCGCCGGACGCCGGGGCACTCGCGCTCGGCGAGCCGGTGTCCCCGCGCGGGCTCGCGGGAGCGGAGTCGACGCCCGCGCTCTTGCCGTCCTCGGAACGCGCGCCGGCCGGGGAGCCCGAGCCGCCGAGCGCCGCGAACGCGGCCACGGCACCGGCCGCGCCGAGGACCCCGGCGACGATCGCCACCCGGCGCCGGCCGCCCGCGCGGCGCGCGGCCCGCCGTCGGCCGGCCCGGCCCTCGCCGGGCACACCGGCGGCCGTGACGGAGCCGAACGGACGCGTCGCTTCCGCGTGGTCCCCGGCTTCGGGCGCCGCAAGGGCCTGCGCGGTCTCCTCCACCGCCTCAGGACCCTGAGCCCCCGCAACCTCGTCGGCCTCGGACAGCGCGGGCAGTTCGCGGGTCGCGTCGTAGGCGTTCTGCCAGCCGTGCGCGGCGGCGGGGTCGGCGTACTGCTCGTACGCGGGGGCCGGAGCCGGCTGCGGGAGGTACACGTTCGGCCGGGCCCCGGACGCGCCGCCCGCTCCGTCCATGCCGTCCGCCCCCGCCTCGTACTCCCGTTCCGTGGACATGTCAGCGAATTGTAGGGACGCAAGCGACTCCTGAGACACCCGACGGTGATATTCGGGCAAATCTCCGTGTCTCACGTGGCGGAAAACACGAGCCATGAGGCGTTACCGGGTCGTAAGCTCACGCACATGCAGGTGATCCAGTCGACCAAGCTCGCCAACGTCTGTTACGAGATCCGGGGCCCGGTTCTCGAGGAGGCCATGCGGCTTGAGGCGGCGGGCCACCGCATCCTCAAGCTCAACACCGGCAATCCCGCCGCCTTCGGCTTCGAGTGCCCCCCGGAGATCCTGGAGGACATCCTCCGCAACGTCTCCACCGCGCACGGCTACGGCGACGCCAAGGGCCTGCTCGCCGCCCGCCGCGCGGTCGTGATGCACAACCAGACCCTCGGCATCGAGACCGACGTCGAGCACGTCTTCATCGGCAACGGCGTCTCCGAGCTGATCGTGATGGCGATGCAGGGCCTGCTGGACGACGGCGACGAGGTGCTCGTACCGGCGCCGGACTACCCGCTGTGGACGGCGGCCGTGTCCCTCTCCGGCGGTACGGCGGTGCACTACCGCTGCGACGAGCAGTCCGACTGGATGCCGGACCTCGCCGACGTCGAGCGCAAGGTCACCGAGCGCACCAAGGCGATCGTCATCATCAACCCCAACAACCCCACCGGCGCGGTCTACGACGAGACGGTGCTCCGGGGCCTGACGGACATCGCCCGCCGGCACAACCTGCTGGTCTGCTCCGACGAGATCTACGACAAGATCCTCTACGACGGCGCCACGCACACCCCGACCGCCAAGGTCGCCCCCGACCTGCTCACCCTCACCTTCAACGGCATGTCGAAGGCGTACCGGGTGGCCGGCTACCGCGTCGGCTGGATGTCGATCTCCGGCCCGCGCGCCCACGCCGACTCCTACATCGAGGGTCTGACGATCCTGGCGAACATGCGGCTGTGCGCGAACATGCCGGGGCAGCACGGGGTGGTCGCCGCGCTCAGCGGACGCCAGACGATCAACGACCTGGTGCTGCCGGGCGGCCGGCTGAAGGAGCAGATGGACACCGCGTACGAGCTGCTGACGCGGATTCCGGGGGTGAGCTGCGTACGGCCGAAGGGCGCGCTGTACCTGTTCCCGCGGCTGGACCCCGACGTCTTCAAGATCAAGGACGACCGGCGGATGGTCCTGGACCTGCTCCGCAAGGAGAAGATCATGGTCGTCCAGGGCACGGGCTTCAACTGGCCGGAGCCGGATCACTTCCGGGTGGTGACGCTGCCGACGGTGGGGGACCTGCGGGACGCGGTGACCCGCATCGGCACCTTCCTGGACGGATACAGCCAGCCGTAATCGACGGGCTCCGTTCCGTGACCCGACTCAACTTTAGACGAAATCCAAGCTAGGATGGTTTCCTGTCAGAGCACAGGAGGCCATCCCCCATGTACGAGCCGATCCGCACCAAGTCGGTCCACAGCACGATGGCCGGCACCCCCTCGGACTTCCCCCACCGGTCGCGCGAGGAGGAGCTGGACATCCAGCTCGCCGGGCACCTGGCGGCGCTGCTCGCGGTGACCGACGAGTTGCGCGCACTGTCCCCGTCCGCCGGCCTGGACACGGCGGCGGAGCGCCTCGCGGCGCAGGTGGCCCGGCTGCGGGGAGGGCGCACGCCGCTGCGGGCGGCGCCGGCCGCGGCCGGTGACCCCGGCGCCCTGCACCGGCGCGCGCACGCCCTCGCCGGGCGCGCGCTCGTGGTCGCCGCGTCCCGCGCCGACACGGCGGCGGCGATCCTCTCGGCCGAGCGGATGGACGCGCACGCCGCCGCGCTGTCCGCCGACCCGAAGGAACTCAGCACCGCCTGACCCCTGCGGGGTCCCCCGATCGGCCCCGGTCCGCGCGCACCCGCAGCGACGCGCGGACCGGGCGCCATACGCCGCGCTCGTCCCGGGCCGGGCGTGGGGTGCGGTTCGTCTCCTTCCGGGGCGCCGGTCCGTCCGGGGCGAGAGCGCCGCCACGGCGGGGAAGGAGTGACCGGCACTCTCCCGTGCCGTTCCCGCGGCCCGTTCCGGAATGACGACCTCCCGTTGCAGACCGGGAACGGGACGTCACCCCCCGTTCATCTCGCCGCGGGCGGAACGTGGGATTTCGGGAGCACGCTCCCGGCGTGAGACGTATCGCGGGAATCGTCCTCGCGGTCCTGCTGATCGGTGGCGTGGTGGCCGCCGTCGTCGCGGGCCGGCAAGGGGAGGACAAGGGCACGGCAACGAAGACCGTGCGTGGTGTGATCGGATCGGAGAAGGCCGACTTCTTCGCCGATCCCGACGTGGTGAAGGCCCTCGCCGCCAAGGGCTACACCGTCAAGACCGAGGCCTCCGGGTCCTGGGCCATGGAGGGGCTGGACCTCAAGGGGTACGACTTCGCCTTTCCGTCCAGCCAGGCACCCGCCGACCAGCTGGCGCTCAAGTACCACGTCCAGCAGCCGCTGCCCCGGCCGTTCTACTCGCCGCTCGTCGTCGTGGCGCACCGCGCCGCCGCCGACGTGCTCGCCGCAGGCGGCCTGGCGGTGCTGGACGGGAAGAACCGCGGCACGCTGCGGACGAGCGCCTACGTGGACGCCGCCCGGCACGACCGCACCTGGCAGCAGCTCAAGGGCGCCAAGGCCCACGGCGAGCTGACGGGCACCCTGTACATCGCCAGCACCGACCCCGAGTCGTCCAACTCCGGGGCCCTCTACCTCGCCGCCGCCTCCTACGTGGCCAACGGCGGCAAGGTGGTCGCCGACAAGGCCGGCCTCGACCGCACCGCTCCCCTGCTGCACAAGCTCGTCAGCGTCCAGGGCGCCCAGCAGTCCAGCACGGACGCGGTGTTCCGGGACTTCGTCAGCGGCGCGGGCAACCCGCTGGTGCTGGTGTACGAGTCACAGGTCGCCGCGCTCCTCGCCGAGCGGCACGACGTGGACGACCTGGTCGTGCTGTACCCGGACACCACCGTCAACAGCGACCACACCGTCGTACCCCTGGACGCGGACGGCCGCGCGCTCGGGGAGCTGCTCAGCACCGACCCGGCCCTGCGCAGGCTCGCCGTCCGGCACGGATTCCGGCCGCAGGGCGACGCCGCCGAGTTCGTCGCGGCCACCGCCGGCCGCGCCGCCTACCTCAACCAGAAGCTCACCGGCGTCCGGCAGGCGCCCGTGCCCACCTCCGCGGTGCTGCACGAGATGGCCCGCCGGGCCCGCGGATGACACGGGGGACCCACCGCATGACCGACAGCGACTTCCAGCTCACCCCGCCCGACCCCGTACCACCCGTGCCCAGGGAGAAGGCCGGCGGTCTGGTGCCGGTCGAGGACGCGGTGCGCACCGACATGGCCCGCAGGGCCACCGCCTTCGTCGAGCAGCTCGCCGTGCTCGACGCCCGCTCGCCCGAGTTCGCGGGCAAGGTCGGCGAGATCACCGCGCTCGGCGCCGGTGAGATGCGCACCGCCGCCGTCCAGTCCAACCGCATGCTGGAGCGGGCCGTGCGCAGCCTGCCCGGCAAGGGCGGGGACGCCCAGGGCAAGGTGGCCGGCTCGCTCGTGGAACTGCGCCGGGTGGTGGAGGACCTGGACCCGCGGGACCTGCCCGCGGGCAAGGGCCGCAGGTTCCTGTCCCGGCTGCCCGGCGGCAACAAGCTGCGCGACCACCTCGCCGCGTACGCCTCCGCGCAGGGCAGCCTGAACCGGATCGTGGGCGCGCTGCGCGGCGGGCAGGACGAACTGCGCCGGGACAACGCCGCGTTGCAGACCGAGCGGGTCCGGCTGTGGGAGACGATGGGCAAGCTCCAGGAGTACGTCGTCCTCACCCAGGCCCTGGACGCCGCCGTGGAGGAGCACATCGCCGGGACCGGCGACCCGCAGGAGGCCGACGCCCTCCGTGCCGACGTGCTCTTCCCGGTCCGGCAGAAGCACCAGGACCTGCTCACCCAGCTGGCGGTGTGCGCGCAGGGCTACCTCGCCATGGACGTCGTGCGCCGCAACAACGACGAGCTGATCAAGGGCGTCGACCGAGCCGCCACGACCACCGTCTCGGCGCTGCGCATCTCCGTGATGCTGGCCTCCGCCCTGGACAGCCAGAAGAAGGTCGTCGAGCAGGTCAACGCGTTGCGCGGCACCACCGAGGACCTCATCCGGGGCAACGCCGAGATGCTCGCCACGCAGAGCGGCGAGATCCAGCGCATCGCCGCCGACCCGGCGGTCGGCGCGGAGACCCTGCGCGCGGCGTTCCAGCAGATCTACCGCACCCTCGACGCCATCGACAGCTACAAGGTCCAGGCGACCGAGGTCATGGCGAACACCGTCCAGTCCCTCACGGACGAACTGCGTGGCGCCTCCGCCCACCTGGAGCGCAGCCGCGCCCAGGGCGCGCTGGAGGGGGGCCTCGGATGAGACGACGCTCCCTGATCGCCGTGGCCGCCGTCACCGCCGGCCTGCTGAGCGCGTGCACCTCACAGGACACCGGCGACGACCCGAACGCGCCGAAACCCGGCACGCTGCGGATCCTCGCCTCCAGCGAACTCAGCGACATGACGGCCGTCTTCGACCGCGTCCGCGAGGACACCGGCATCACCCTCCGGCCCACCTACCTGGGCACCCTGGACGCCGTCGACCTGCTGGCCCGGGGGAAGGCGGACGGGGCGTACGACGCGCTGTGGCTGTCGTCGGACGACTACCTGCGGCTGCGGCCCGAGGCGGCGAGGAAGGTGGTGTCCGAGACGCCGGTCATGTCCAGCCCGGTCGCCGTCGGCGTCCGGCCGGCCACCGTGCGCGGGCTCGGCTGGAAGCCCGAGGACGTCACCTGGTCCCAGGTGGAACAGGCCGTCCAGGACGGGAAGCTGACCTACGGCATGACCGACCCGGCCCGCTCCAACTCGGGCTTCGCCACGCTGGTCTCGGTCGCCTCCGCCCTCTCCGGCGCCCAGTCCGCGCTCACGGACGCCGACGTGGCCAAGGCGACACCCCGGCTGAAGGAGTTCTTCCAGGGCCAGAAGCTGACCTCGGGCTCGTCGGGCTGGCTCGCCTCCGCCTACCGGCGGCGCGGCACCGTCGACGCCCTGCTCAACTACGAGTCCGTCCTCAAGGGCATCCCGGGCCTCACCGTGATCCGCCCCCGCGACGGCGTCGTCACCGCCGACTACCCGCTCTCCTCGCTCGCGTCCACCGACGCCCGCACCCGCGAGGACGTCCGCAAGGTGACCGCCGACCTGCGCACCGACGCCGTGCAGAAGCTGATCACCGACACCACCCACCGCCGGCCGGTCGTGCCCTCGGTGCGGCCCGCCGCCGGCCTCGACACCGGCCGGCGCCGTGAACTGCCCTTCCCCGGCAGCCGCTCGGTGGCCGACGGGCTGCTGGACGCGTACGAGAACGAACTGCGCCGCCCCTCGCGCACGGTGTACGTCCTGGACACCTCCGGCTCCATGGAGGGCGACCGGCTCGCGGCGCTGAAGAAGGCGCTGACCGGGCTCACCGGCGACTTCCGGGACCGGGAGGAGGTGACGCTGATGCCGTTCGGCTCGGACGTGAAGAGCGTGCGCACCCACGTCGTCGACCCGAAGGACCCGGGGGCCGGGCTCGCCGCGATCCGCCGGGACACCGACGCGCTCACCGCCGACGGCGGCACCGCCGTCTACACCTCGCTGGAGCAGGCGTACGACCATCTCGGCGCCGGCCGGGACACGTTCACCTCGATCGTGCTGATGACCGACGGCGAGAACACCGCGGGCGCGGAGGCCGGCGACTTCGACGGCTTCTACCGCGCCCTGGGCCGCGACCGGCGGGACATCCCGGTCTTCCCGATCCTGTTCGGCGACTCCTCCCGCTCCGAGCTGCGGCACATCGCCGACCTGACCGGCGGCCGCCTCTTCGACGCCCGGCAGGGCTCGCTGGACGGCGCCTTCGAGGAGATCCGTGGCTACCAGTGAGGTCCTCGGCTACCTGGAGTCCCGCAAGAACATCACCGGCGGCGCCTGCGGGCTGTTCGGTCTGGTGCTGACCTTCGCCGGGGTCGCGGGACCGTACTGGCCGGTCGTGGTGGCCGGGCTGTACGGCGCGGGCGCGCTCATCGCCCCGCCGGAGCGGCCCGCCCTGCCGGGCTTCCCGAGCCCGTCGGCCCGACTGGAGGAGCTGCGCGCCGACTTCGGCCGGCTCGGCGACTACCTCGCGGACGTCGATCTGCCGCCCGGGGCCGCCGCCCGGCTCGGCGAACTGACCGGGCTGCTGGGTGCGCTGCTGGAACCGGGCTGGGCCGCCGAGGCGCTCGCCCGGGACCCGGAGGCCGTGCACACCGTCTCCCGGGCGGTGCGGCAGGACCTCCCGGAGGCCGTGGACGCCTTCGTCCGCACGCGCTGGTGGACGCGTCTGGCGCCGGGCACCGAGCCGCCCGAACGCCATCTGGAGCGGCAGCTCGATCTGCTGCGGCGGGAGGCCGGGCGGCTCGCGGCGGAGCTCGGCGAGACCGAGGCCCGCCGCCAGGAGTCCCACACCCGGTACCTGGAGGACCGGGGCGGGACGGGGGGCGGTGAGCCCGGCGCCTGACGTGCGCGTGCCGGGGCCCGGGGGGCGTTCACCGCGGCCGGTCGTGACGATCGCTGGTCAGGGCACGGCGACCGGCCGCGGAGTCATGGGCGGGCGGTTCAGCCCAGGCGCTCCACCAGCGCCCGGTACTGGTCCCACAGTTCCTTCGGGGTGTGGTCGCCGAAGGTGTCGAGGTGCCCGGGGATCAGCGCGGCCTCCTCGCGCCAGACCTCCTTGTCGACCGTGAGCAGGAACTCCATGTCGGAGTCGGAGAGAGCGAGGCCGTCGGTGTCCAGGGCGTCCTTCGCCGGCAGGATGCCGATCGGGGTCTCGACGCCCCCGGCCCTGCCCTCCAGCCGCTCCACGATCCACTTCAGGACCCGGGAGTTCTCGCCGAAGCCCGGCCAGACGAACCGGCCCTCGTCGTTCTTCCGGAACCAGTTGACGTAGTAGATCTTCGGCAGCTTGGACTGGTCCTTGTCCTTGGCGACGTCGACCCAGTGGGCCATGTAGTCACCCATGTTGTAGCCGCAGAACGGCAGCATCGCGAACGGGTCGCGGCGCAGCTCGCCGACCTTGCCCTCGGCGGCGGCGGTCTTCTCGGAGGCCACGTTGGCGCCGAGGAAGACGCCGTGGTTCCAGTCGAAGGACTCCGTCACGAGCGGCACCGCCGTCGCGCGGCGCCCGCCGAAGAGGATCGCCGAGATCGGCACGCCCTTCGGGTCCTCCCACTCCGGCGCGATGATCGGGCACTGCGCGGCCGGCACGGTGAAGCGGGCGTTGGGGTGGGCGGCCGGGGTCCCCGACTCCGGCGTCCAGTCGTTGCCCTTCCAGTCGGTCAGGTGGGCCGGGGGCTCCTCGGTCATGCCCTCCCACCACACGTCGCCGTCGTCGGTGAGCGCGACGTTGGTGAAGACGGCGTTGCCCCAGAGGGTCTTCATCGCGTTGGCGTTGGTGTGCTCACCGGTGCCGGGCGCGACGCCGAAGAAGCCGGCCTCGGGGTTGATCGCGTACAGCCGGCCGTCCTCGCCGAACCGCATCCAGGCGATGTCGTCGCCGATGGTCTCCACGGTCCAGCCGGAGATCGTGGGCTCCAGCATGGCGAGGTTGGTCTTGCCGCAGGCGGAGGGGAAGGCGGCGGCGACGTACTTGGACTCGCCCTGCGGCGGGGTGAGTTTGAGGATCAGCATGTGCTCGGCCAGCCAGCCCTCGTCGCGGGCCATGACGGAGGCGATGCGCAGGGCGTAGCACTTCTTGCCGAGCAGGGCGTTGCCGCCGTAGCCGGAGCCGTAGGACCAGATCTCGCGCGACTCGGGGAAGTGCGAGATGTACTTGGTCCGGTTGCAGGGCCAGGGGACGTCCTCCTGGCCGGGCTCCAGCGGGGCGCCGAGCGTGTGGACGGCCTTGACGAAGAAGCCGTCGTCGCCCAGCTCGTCCAGGACGGCCTGGCCCATGCGCGTCATCGTGCGCATCGAGACGGCGACGTAGGCGGAGTCGGTGATCTCCACGCCCAGCGCGGACAGCGGGGAGCCGAGCGGGCCCATGCAGAAGGGCACGACGTACATCGTGCGGCCCCGCATGGAGCCCCGGAACAGGCCCTGCTCGCCGGTGAAGACGTCCCGCATCTCGGCGGGGGCCTTCCAGTGGTTGGTCGGGCCCGCGTCCTCCTCCTTCTCCGAGCAGATGAAGGTCCGGTCCTCGACGCGCGCGACGTCGGAGGGGTCGGAGGCGGCGTAGTAGGAGTGGGGGCGCTTGATCGGGTCGAGTTTCCGGAAGGTTCCCTTGGCGACCAGTTCCTCGCACAGCCGCTCGTACTCGGCCTCGGACCCGTCGCACCAGACCACGCTGTCCGGCTGCGTCAGTTCGGCGATCTCGTTGACCCACGAGACCAGTTCCCGGTGGTGGGTGGGGACGACGGTGGGAGCCGCGATGTCGCGCGCCACGATTGCTCCTAAGTGAGGGATTTTTTGTGTTCTCGCCCCGTGGGGGCCGCGACCCGGATGCTTCGTAGCCTGCTCATCCGGTGCCGACCGCACTCATTTGATCATCCGAGTCTAGTGCCCATCTGTCCAGAGGGCATCACAAGTGAGCGGGGTGAGGAATCCCACGGTCACCACGGCTCTTTGCGTCCATGTGGGGTTCAGCTGAAGGACTTTTTGCCGGATGACTTGATTGACCGTGCATTGACGAACGGCTTACGGAGGCGTCGGTACCATGCGGACCATGACTGCGTCCGCCTCCGACGCGCCCACGGACACGCCGGCCGCCGGCCGTGGCCCCGTGGCGCTCTCCCTGCCGCACCCGGTCAAGCCCAGGCTCCGTGGCTGGCTGCACCTCGGGATGTTCCCGGCCGTACTCATCGCGGGCCTCGTGCTCACCGCCCTCGCCGACTCGACCAGAGGCCGCGTCGCCTGCGGCATCTACGCCCTGACGGCCTGCCTCCTGTTCGGCGTCAGCGCGCTCTACCACCGGGGCGACTGGAGCCCGCGCATGGACGGCGTGCTGCGCCGCCTCGATCACGCCAACATCTTCCTGATCATCGCGGGCACCTACACCCCGCTGACCCTGCTGCTCCTGCCCGGCGCCAAGGGCCAGTGGCTGCTGTGGGGCATCTGGGCCGCCGCCGCGGCCGGCATCGTCTTCCGCGTCTTCTGGGTCGGCGCCCCACGCTGGCTGTACACGCCCTGCTACATCGCGATGGGGTGGGCGGCGGTCTTCTTCCTGCCCGACTTCCTGCACACGGGCGGCGTCGCGGTCCTGGTCCTGGTGGTCGTCGGCGGCCTGCTCTACAGCGCCGGCGGCGTGATCTACGGGATCAAGCGCCCGAACCCGTCACCGCGCTGGTTCGGCTTCCACGAGGTCTTCCACTCCTTCACCCTCGCCGCGTTCGTCGTCCACTACGTCGGGATCTCGCTGGTGGCGTACCAGCACACGTGACCCCTCCGGCCGTGGCCCCCGCCACGGCCGATGCCGGACAATGACCGGTATGAGGCCCGCACGCTCCCCGCTCTCCCCCGCCGACCGGCCCCGGCTGGGCCTGCGTGAACGCAAGAAGATCAAGACCCGCGAGGCGATCCGTGCCGCGACCTACGCGCTGATCGAGGAGCAGGGCTACGACGCCACGACGATCGACCAGATCGCCGACCGGGCCGAGGTGTCACCGTCGACCGTCTTCCGGTACTTCCCGGCCAAGGAGGACATCGTCCTCACGGACGAGTTCGGCTCGCTGATGGCGGAGGAGCTGCGCGCCCGGCCCGCGGGAGAGCCGTGGACGGACTCGGTGCGGCACGTGATGCACAAGGCCGTCGACGCGATGACGGCGGAGGACCCCGACATGGTGCGGGTGCGGGCGCACCTCGCGGTCCGGGTCCCCGCCGTCCGGTCCCGCATGGTCGAGAGCATGTCGCAGACCGGGCGCCTGCTGCGCGCGGCCCTCGCCGAACGCTCCGGGCCGGCCGCGGACAGCCTCGAAGCGCGCGTCTACGCGACGGCCCTCGTCGGCGGTCTGATGGAGGCCACCATGTCGTGGGCGGAGAACGGCTTCCAGGACGACCTGCGCGGCATGGTGGACCGGGCCCTGGACGTCCTGGAGCACGGCCTGCCGACCGGAAAACCCCGAGGGCACGGACCGCTCCCATGACATCCTGACCGGGTGAACGGTCCCGAGATCCACGTCGAGTTCGCCCCCGAGCTGGGCCTGTTCGTGCAGCGCCGACCGCGGCGGACGGTCGTCACCGACGGCGTCTCCTCCCTGGGCCATGTCGTCGAGTCCCTCGGGGTACCGCTCACCGAGGTCGGCGCGCTGGTCGTGGACGGCCGCGAGGTCCCGCCCTCGCACATCCCGCGGCCGGCCGAGCGGCTGGTCGTCCGGCCGGTGGAACGCCCCCAGCGGGTGCCCGGCGCGCCCCTGCGCTTCCTCCTGGACGTCCACCTCGGCACGCTGGCCCGCCGGCTGCGGCTGCTCGGCGTGGACACGGCGTACGAGTCGACGGACATCGGCGACCCGGCCCTCGCCGCCCGCTCGGCGGCCGAGAAGCGGGTCATGCTCAGCCGCGACCGGGGCCTGCTGCGCCGCCGGGAACTGTGGGCCGGCGCGTTCGTCTACAGCACCCGCCCCGACGACCAGCTCCACGACGTCCTCGACCGTTTCGCCCCCGACCTCCGGCCCTGGACCCGCTGCACCGCCTGCAACGGCCTGCTGAGACAGGCCACCAAGGACGAGGTCGCCGCCCAGCTGAAGCACGGCACCCAGCGCTCCTACGACGTCTTCGCCCAGTGCACGGCCTGCGGCCGGGCCTACTGGAAGGGCGCGCACCACGATCGGCTGGAGGCGGTCGTGGAACGGGCGCTGAGCACGCGTACCCGGAGCGGTTGAGTACGCCGCCCGCTCCGCGGTGCCCGGCCGGCTGCTGTACGGCAGTTTCCGGGCCTCGCTCGTGGCCGCTCCGGCCGTGCCGGTATGGCCCACCTCAGCCACGCCTGAGGGGCGGCCGCGGCCCGGGCACCCCAGGCGGGCCGCCGCTCTCAGGGAGTGATCAGCTTCGTCCGCAAGGCGTCCGGGTCCGTCACCGGCAGGTCGCAGACGAAGCCGCGGCAGACGTACGCGGTGGGCGCGCCGTCGACGAGCGTGCGGTCGGCGAGCAGCGGGAACTCCTCGCTGTCCGGGGTGCCACAGGCGACGACGGCCCCCGGGGCGGTGCTCAGCAGCGCCGTACGGTGCAGGGCCGCCGTCCCTTCGTCGTCCGGGGCCGGTCCGACGACCGCCACCTCGCGCGGCCCGTCGAGCAGCGCCTCGGCGACGGCCAGCCCCCATCCGATGAACCGGGGCACGCGCGGCCCGAGCGTCTTGACGACCCCGAGCGCCCGTTCGGCGGCGGCCCGGTGCGGCGCGGAGCCGGTGTGGGCGGCGTAGCTCAGCAGCGCGCCTGCCGCGGCGGTCCAGCCGGAGGGGGCGGCGTTGTCGGTGGGGTCCTGGGGCCGGCGGATGAGCTGCTCGGCGTCGGAGGCGGTGTCGAACAGGGCGCCGGTCGCGGCGTCGGTGAAGCGGGCGAGGACGTGGTCGAGCAGCAGTCCGGCGAAGTCGAGCCAGACGCCCTCCCCGGTCACGGAGGCGAGCGCGAGGAAGCCCTCGGCGACGTCGGCGTAGTCCTCCAGCACGCCCGCGTTCGGGCCGACCCGGCCGTCCTTGCTGGTGCGGGCGAGCCGGCCGTGCTCGTCCAGGTGGACCCGGACCAGCAGGTCGGCGGCGGCGACGGCGGCCTCGGTGAGGTCCGGCCGGTCGAAGCAGGCGCCGGTCTCGGCGAGCGCGGCGATGGCGAGCCCGTTCCAGGCGGCGACGACCTTGTCGTCCCGGCCGGGCGCGGGCCGCCGGTCCCGGGCGGCGAGGAGCCGGTCCTTGACGGAGGCGATCTTCTCGGCCTCGAACACGCCCTCCGTCTGCGGGAGTTGCAGGACGGACTGGCCGTGCTCGAAGGTGCCCTCATCGGTCACGCCGAAGTACTGGGCGGCGAGGCCGGCGTCGTCCCCGAGGACCTCACGCAGCTGGTCGGGCCGCCAGACGTAGTACGCCCCCTCGACGTGCCGCCCGCTGCCGTCGTCGCTGTCGGCGTCGAGGGCCGAGGCGAATCCGCCCTCGGCGGTGCGCAGTTCGCGCAGCAGGAACTGGGCGGTGTCCAGCGCGACCCGCTGGGCGAGGTCCGAGCCGGTGGCCCGCCACAGGTGGGTGTACACCCGGCAGAGCAGGGCGTTGTCGTACAGCATCTTCTCGAAGTGCGGCACGACCCAGTCGCGGTCCACCGAGTAGCGGGCGAACCCGCCGCCGAGCTGGTCGTAGATGCCGCCCCTGGCCATCCGCTCACAGGTGTCCCGGGCCATCTGGAGCGCGCCCTCGGCACCGGTTCGGGCGTGGTGGCGGAGCAGGAACTCCAGCACCATGGACGGCGGGAACTTCGGCGCGCCGCCGAATCCGCCGCGCTGGGGGTCGTACTCGCGGGTGAGGCCGAGCAGGGCCTGGGCGAGCTCCTGCTCGCCGGGCGCCTCGTCGGCCTGCCGGACGATCTCCCGCTGGGCGAGATCGCGGACGATCTTCCCGGCGACGTCGGCGACCTCCTCCCGGCGGGTGGTCCAGGCCTGCTGGACGCCCTCCAGCACCTGCCGGAAGGAGGGCATGCCGTGCCGGGGGGCGGGCGGGAAGTAGGTGCCGAAGTAGAACGGCTCGGCGTCGGGGGTGAGGAACACGGTCATGGGCCAGCCGCCGTGCCCGGTGGCCGCCTGGACCGCCTCCATGTAGACGGCGTCCACGTCCGGCCGCTCCTCGCGGTCGACCTTGACGCTGACGAAGTGCTCGTTGAGGTAGTCGGCGGTGGCCCGGTCCTCGAAGGACTCGTGGGCCATCACGTGGCACCAGTGGCAGCTGCTGTACCCGACGCTCAGCAGCACGGGCCTGCCGGTCCTGCGGGCCTCCTCGAAGGCCTCGCCGGACCACGGCCACCAGTCGACGGGGTTGTCCGCGTGCTGGAGCAGGTACGGGGACGTCTCATGGGCCAGTCGATTCGGCATGACCCCATCCTGCCCCAGCCGTCCCCGCACGGGACGTCAGCCCCGGACGGCAGCCGGCGGTTCCGCCGAACGGTCGGGCGCCGCGGCGGCCCCGCTGATCGTCACCCCCTCGCCATCCCGTCGTCCCCGAAGGACACTCGTACCCGACGGAGTTGCCGCCGGAGGGGGACGGGACATGCGGGACGGTCATCGGGCGGAGGCCGAGCGGCTGCTGGTGCGGGCCGTGGAGGAGGAGGTACGGCGTTCGGACGGGCGGGTCGACGGCCGGCTGCTGCTGGCGCGGGCCCGCGGCGCGCTGGACGCGATGGCGGGTGCGGCCGGCGAGGAGTACGAGGCCTACACGCGCGCACTGGACGAGGCGGAGGCCGGCCGGCTCACCTTCGGCCAGCGGTACGCCCGCGAAGGCGCCGGGACGGCCCTGCTCGTCGCGGCGGTCGCCGCCGTCGCCGCCGCCGTGGCCGACCTGGCCCTCGGCACCGGTACCGGCACGGCCCTCGGCGCGGGCGTCACCGCGGGCGCGGTGGGCGCAGCGGCGACGGTGGTGAAGGCGGCCGGCGCGCATCTGCCCGCCGCCCACCACCGCGCTGGCGCGGCCGGCCAGCCCGGCGGCCCGGAGCAGCTGCGGTTGCAGTGGCTGACCGCACTGGAGGTGCGGGGCGTCCGCCCCTTCCTCGACCAGCAGCGGGTGCTCAGCGCCTCCACCGGCGCCCGGAAGAAGGGCACCGGCCCGGCGCTGCGCGGCGCGGACAAGAGCGCGGCGGCCCGCAGGCGTTCGGTGCTGGAGCAGTCCTTCGGGCAGCTCCCGGACGCCGACGGCCCGTTCGCGGGGCGCCGGGCGGAGCTGGGGCGGATCAGGCAGTGGGCGCAGGCGGCGCGTGCGGCCACCGAGACCCGGCCGACGCTGGTGGTGCTGCACGGCGAGCCCGGCTCCGGCCGGACCACGCTCGCGGTGCGCGCGGCGCACGAGCTGCGGGACCACTTCCGGGGCGCGGTGGTGGTGGACCTGCGCGGCGGCAGCCGGGAGGAGGCGCCGCTGTCCACCCGGGACGCCCTGCTGCACCTGCTCAACCGGCTGGGCGCGCCCCGCGAGCAGCTGCTGTTCCGGGAGCGGTCCTCCCCCGACCAGCAGGTCAAGCGGCTGGCCGAGCTGTACCACCGGCATCTGACCGGACTGCCGGTGACGATCGTGCTGGACGACGCCTCGGACCCGGAGCAGGTGCGCGCCCTGGTGCCGGAGCGCTCCGACAGCCTGGTGCTGGTCACCGCCCGCTCCCCCCTCGACCTGCCCGCCGACCTGCCGGCCTGGGTGCACGAGCTGCCCGTCCCGGCGCTGGACGCGGCGGGCGCCGAGGAACTGCTGAGCGCGGCGGCCGAGGACGCGTCGGGGCCGTACGACGCCGACGCCGCCGACCGGGTCCGCGAGCTGTGCGGCGGGCTGCCGCTGGCGCTGCGGGTCGCGGGCTCGGCCCTGGGCCCGCGCTCACCCCGGCAGCTCGCCGCGGACCTGGGGGCGTACGGCCCGGTGGAGCCGGTGGAGCGGGCGCTGTGGCTGCGCTACACCGACCAGCCGGAGCCCACCCGCCGGCTGCTGCGCAGGCTCGCCCTGGCGGGCCGGGCCTCGCTGGGCGCGGCGGCGGCAGCCTCCCTGCTCGCCACCGACGAGGCCGAGGCCACCCGGCATCTGGTGGCGCTCGCCCGGGCGGGCCTGATCGACCACGTGCGCGGCAGCCGCTACCGGCTGCACGACCTGGTGCGGGCCTTCGCGCACGCCCGGCTGCTGGACGAGGAGGACCCGGCCGAGCGGGCGGCCGCGCAGCAGCGGCTGATCGTGAACTACGCGGAGCTGGCCGACTCGGTGCTGCGCCTGGTCGACGGGAACATGTCGACGCGGTCGAACCAGTTCGGCTCGCACGGCTTCCCCTCCCTCGACGAGGCGCTGCGCTGGCTGGACGACGAGTCCAGCTTCATCACGGCGGCCCTGCGCCACGCGGAGGGCGTGGACCAGGCGGCCGTGCTGAACCTGCTGGGCGCGCTGTGCGACTACTGCCTGCTGCGCGGCGACCTGTACCGGCTCGGTGAGATCAGCGAACTGGCGCAGTCGGTGGATCAGGGGCTGCTGGTGCGCTCGGTGCAGTGGCGCACCGGCATCGCGGCCCGGCAGCTCGGCGAGCTGGACAAGGCGCGCACCACGCTGACCTCGGTCGTGGACCTGTACCGGGAGGCCCAGCACGAGGCGGGGGCGGCCCGCGCGCTGACCTCACTGGGGATCACGTTGCACCACCAGGGCAACCTCACCGAGGCGGCGGCCAGGCTCCGGGAGGCGCTGGACCTGCAGGCGGCACCGGCGCTGGCGACGGACCGGGCGTGGACGATGCACGCGCTGGCGGCCGTCCAGCGCGACCGGGCCCGGCTGGCGGAGGCCCTGGACCTGCTCACCCGCTCGCTGGTCCTGCACCGCGAGGGCGGCTCGGTGCACGGCGAGGCCTGGGCGCACTTCCAGCTGGGCCAGCTGGCCCTGCGGCTGGGGGACGTGCCGCGCGCGGAGACGGAGCTGCGGACGGCGCTGGAGCGGTACGGCAGGACGCAGGACGCCCGCGGGGAGGCGTGGGCGCTGACCCAGCTGGCCCGGGCCCGGCTGGTGGCCGGCGACGCCCCCACGGCCCTGGAGGGCCTGCGCCGGGCGGTGCCCCGGCACCGGGAGAACGAGGACGCGCGCGGCGAGGCGTGGACGCTGTACTACCTGGGGCAGGCGCTGGAGGAGACCGGTGAGCTGGACCAGGCGGTGCGGGACCTGGAGCGGTCCCGGACGATGTTCTCCCGGATACGGGACGTGTACGGCCTGGCCTGTGCCCGGCACCACTCGGCGCGGGCGACCCGGGACCAGCGGGCCGCGCGGACCGGCTCGCTGCGCAACTCCGGTTTCGCCCGTCAGCTCCTGGTGGACGCGCGCGCCGACTTCCAGCGGATCGGCGTCGCCCACGGCGAGGCCTGGACCTGCCTGGAGCTGGCGGTGGTGGACGCGGGCAACGCGCGGACGCCGCAGGCGCTGGCGCTGTGCGACGAGGCGCTCACCCTGTTCACGTCCTACGGCGACCGGCGCGGCGAGGACTGGGCCCGCTTCCTGCGCTGCACCCTGCTGCCGTACGCGGCCCCGGGCGGGGTGGAGGTGGGCACGGCCGTCGCCCAGGAGGAGCTGGCCGAGCTGGCCCGCGCCCCGCACCCGCTGCGGGACGAGAAGCTGGCGGACTACGTCTCGGCGTACGCCCTGCTGCTGGAGCGGGGCGTCGAGCTGGAGGCCGGCTGGCAGGCCTGGCGGCTGCGCATGACTCCGGACCGCCACGCCCGGGAGGTGATGGGGGTGGCGGTGCCGGCGGAAGGCTGACCCCGGCGGGTCAGCGCTGCTGTGCCGCGGAGTCGGCCTGTTCCCGGGCCTTCTCCGCGTCGGCGTCCGGCGACTGCTTGAAGTCGACCTTCTGCATGTGCTTGTTCATCGACTTCATCAGGCCCCACACGGCCACGGCCATCACCGCGAAGACGATGAAACCGAGGACGCCGGGGGTGACCTTGTTCTCGTCCACCTCCTTGGCGAGGGGGACGAGGTGCGTCACTGCCAGGCTCACGCTTGCGCTCATGTCAGGCATTGTCCCGGATGCCCGCGAAGAGGTCGTCCTCGGGGAGGGAGGTATCGACGAGGGACTTCGCCAGCTCGTACTCCTCCGTCGGCCAGACCTCCTTCTGGAGCTCCAGCGGCACCTTGAACCAGCCGCCGTCCGGGTCGATCTGCGTGGCGTGGGCGATCAGCGCCTTGTCGCGGATCTCGAAGAAGTCCGCGCACGGGATGTGGGTGGTCAGGGTGCGCTCAGTGCGCTCCGCCTCGTTCCACCGCTTGAGCCACTCTCCGTACGGCGACTCCAGGCCGCGGTCGAGCATGGCCTGGTGCAGGGCCTCGGTGCGGGGACGGTTGAAGCCCTGGTTGTAGTAGAGCTTCAGCGGCTGGTAGGCGGGGCCGAACTCGTCCTCGGGGTACTTCCCGGTGTCCGCCGCGCCCTCGAACGCCACCATGGAGATCTTGTGGGTCATGATGTGGTCGGGGTGCGGGTAGCCGCCGTTCTCGTCGTAGGTGGTGATCACCTGCGGGCGGAAGGAGCGGATCTGCTTCACCAGCTCACCGGCCGCCTTGTCGACGTCCTCCAGGGCGAAGCAGCCCTCGGGCAGCGGCGGTAGCGGGTCGCCCTCCGGCAGGCCGGAGTCGACGAAGCCGAGCCACTCCTGCTTGACGCCGAGGATCTCCCGGGCCTCGTCCATCTCCTTGCGGCGCACCTCGTGGATGTGCTCCTCGATGTAGGCGTCGCCCTGGAGCTTGGGATTGAGGATGGACCCGCGCTCTCCGCCGGTGCAGGTCACCACCAGCACGTCCACCCCCTCGGACACGTACTTCGCCATGGTGGCCGCGCCCTTGCTCGACTCGTCGTCGGGGTGCGCGTGAACGGCCATCAGTCGCAACTGGTCAGTCAAGACTCAATCCTCGGTAAGTCGGCGCCCCGCGTCGTGGGGTGCGGTCAAACGGGTGCCGCCCCGAAGAGGCGTCCCGGAGGGGCGGTGGTCGGGCGGCGGGCGGGCGGCTTCTATAGTGACCGAATCGGGGGGCGAATAATTCCGCGGAGAGGACGATCATGAGTACCGCGAGCACGCGGCTGCCCGAGGGCCGCTACGGCCGTAACTCGGACCAGCGCGCCGACCGCAAGCTCAGGATCGCCGGTGCGGTGCTGGGCGCGGTGCTGCTCGCACTGGTCGGCTATTTCGCCTACCACTACGTCGCGCAGAACGAGATCAGCGCCGAGGTCATCACCTTCCAGGCCTCCGGCGACGCGGTCAAGGTGCACCTGGAGGTCCGCAAGGACGCCGGCGCCTCCGGCTACTGCACCCTGCGCTCGCAGTCGGCCGACGGCGCCGAGGTGGGCCGCGCGGACTTCCGCTTCTCCGGGTCGGCCACCCGGATCGACAAGGTCGTCACGCTCCGTACGACGGCGCAGGGGACGACGGCCGAGCTGCTGGGCTGTCACGCCGGCTGACACCGGCCGAACACGCGCGGCCACGCTCCGGGTTCACCCGGAATGCGTAGGCACTGACCTGCGTTGATGTGATTCTGATGGCTTATGTCCTCCCCCTTCCGGCGTTGAATTGTTAGGCTCGTGGTTTCGCCCATCCATGAGGGAACATGCTTCTGGGTAGGGCGATGCTTTGTATTCCCAGTACCGACGAGGAGCACCCTGTGACCCAGACCAGCGAGAACGTCACCTGGCTGACCCAGGAGGCGTACAACAAGCTCAAGGACGAGCTTGAGTACCTTACTGGTCCTGCGCGCACGGAGATCGCCGCCAAGATCGCGGCCGCGCGCGAGGAGGGCGACCTGCGCGAGAACGGCGGGTACCACGCTGCCAAGGAGGAGCAGGGCAAGCAGGAACTGCGCGTGCGCCAGCTGACCCAGCTCCTCGAGAACGCCAAGGTCGGCGAGCCGCCGGCCGCGGACGGTGCCGTCGCGCCCGGCATGGTCGTCACGATCGCCTTCGACGGTGACGAGGACGACACGCTGACGTTCCTGCTCGCCTCCCGCGAGTACGCGAGCTCCGACATCGAGACCTACTCGCCGCAGTCCCCGCTGGGCTCGGGCGTCATCGGCCACAAGGTCGGCGAGGACGCGGAGTACGAGCTGCCGAACGGCAAGAAGGCCTCGGTCCGCATCCTGAAGGCCGAGCCGTACACGGGCTGATCCCGGCCCGGTCGGCTTACGGCCCCCGGCGCCCTCAGGGGCGCCGGGGGCCTTGTCATGCTCGGGCCGCCGCGGGCGGCCCGAGCCCGCGAGGCTCTCAGGCGGTCGCGGAGCGGTACTTGCGCACAGCGAGGGTGCGGAACACCAGGATGATCACCACCGACCAGATCAGCGAGGCCAGGACCGGGTGCTGCATGGGCCAGGCGTCGGGTGTCCGGAAGCCCGGCGGCAGGTTGCCGAACAGCTCGCGGCAGGCCTGGACGGTGGCGCTGAACGGGTTCCACTCCGCTATGTGCCGCAGGAAAACCGGCATCTGGTTCGCGTCCACGAACGCGTTCGAGATGAACGTCAGCGGAAACAGCCAGATCAGACCGCCCGAGGTCGCCGCCTCCGGGGTGCGCACGGACAGGCCGATGAGCGCGCCGATCCAGGAGAACGCGTAGCCGAGCAGCAGGAACAGGGCGAATCCGGCGAGCACCTTGCCGAAGTTCTCGTGCGTGCGCCAGCCGACCAGCACGGCCACGACCGCGAGGACGAGCAGGGTCAGCGCCGTCTGGACCAGGTCGGCGAGGGTGCGCCCGGTCAGGACCGCGCCGCGCGCCATGGGCAGGGAGCGGAACCGGTCGATGAGGCCCTTGTGCATGTCGTCGGCGATGCCCGCGCCGGCGCCCGCCGTGGCGAACGTGACGGTCTGGGCGAAGATGCCGGCCATCAGGAACTCGCGGTAGGCCTGCGTGGAGTTGGAGGAGCCGACCTGGATCGAGCCGCCGAACACGTAGGTGAACAGCACCACGAACATGATGGGCTGGATCAGCCCGAAGATCAGCATCTCGGGGATCCGGCCCATGCGGATCAGGTTCCGGCGGGCTACGACCAGTGAGTCGCGGACGGATCTGACCACGGGGTTGCCGGGCGCCGCGACGGGCGCGGTCTCGGTGACGGCACTCATTTCACGGCCTCCTTGCCGGTGCGCTCGTCCTGCGCGGCGCTCTCCGCCGCGTGTCCGGTCAGGGACAGGAAGACGTCGTCGAGGGTGGGGCGGCGCAGCCCGACGTCGTCCATCTCGATCCCGCGCGAGTCCAGCTCGCGGATGACCTCGGCGAGCAGCTTGGCGCCGCCGGTGACGGGCACCGTGAGCTTGCGGGTGTGCTCCTCGACCGTGGTCTCGCCCTTGCCGAAGCCGCGCAGCACCTCCGCGGCGGCGGGCAGCTCCTCCCGCTCGTGCACCACGACCTCGACGCGCTCGCCGCCGGTGCGGGCCTTGAGCTGGTCGGAGGTGCCCTTGGCGATGACGCGGCCGTGGTCGACGACCGCGATGTCGTGGGCCAGGTGGTCGGCCTCTTCCAGGTACTGCGTGGTGAGCAGCAGCGTCGTCCCGCCGGAGACGAGCTGTTTGATGACCTCCCACAGCTGCTGGCGGTTGCGCGGGTCGAGGCCCGTCGTCGGTTCGTCCATGAACATCACCGGCGGCGAGACCACGAGGGCCGCGGCGAGGTCCAGCCGGCGGCGCATGCCTCCGGAGTAGGTCTTGGCGGGACGGTCGGCGGCTTCGGCGAGGTGGAACTGCTCCAGCAGCTCCGCCGCGCGCGCCTTGGCCGCCTTCGCCCTCATCTGGTAGAGCTGCCCGACCATCTGCAGGTTCTCCCGGCCGGTCAGGTACTCGTCGACCGCCGCGAACTGGCCGGAGAGGCCGATGGAGCGGCGTACGGCGTCGGGGTGCCGCAGCACGTCCACGCCGGCGACCACCGCCTTGCCGCTGTCGGGGCGCAGCAGGGTCGTCAGGCAGCGGACGGCCGTCGTCTTGCCGGCGCCGTTCGGCCCGAGGAGGCCGAGGACCGTGCCCTCGGGCACGTCGAGGTCGACGCCGTCCAGTGCCCTTACGTCGCCGAAGGTCTTCACCAGACCTTCGGCATAGATGGCACCTGGCATATGTGTCTCCACGTCGTCGGGGATTTCGGGGACGGATTCTTCGCAAAGGCTAGGTTTGTTCGCCCGGCCGTGCCCGTGGTTTTCGCTGATGCGGACGCCGGTGCGCACGGGTGCGGTGCTCGTGCGGGCAGGCCGGCCGGCGACCACACGACACACCATAACGCGATGTATCGCGTCTCTCAAGAGACTTCGCCCGAACGGGTGGTGGCCGTGGCCGGCCGTTCCGGGTCGGTCCTTGACGGTGCAGCCGGGTCAGTCCATGACGGTGTAACCGGCCTCCCGCAGGGCCCGGCCGACCTCGGCGCAGTGCGCCGGGCCCTTCGTCTCCAGGTGCAGCTCGACCTCGGCCTCCGTCAGACCGAGACCGTGGCCGGTGCGGACGTGGCTCACGTCGAGGACGTTGGCGTCGGCCGCCGACAGCACCCCGAGCAGCGTGGCGAGCGCGCCCGGCCGGTCCGTCAGCCGCAGCCGGACGGCCAGGTAACGGCCCTGCGCGGCCATGCCGTGCCGCAGCACCCGCTGCATCAGCACCGGATCGACGTTGCCGCCGGAGAGCACCGCGACGACCGGGCCCCCGAAGGCGTCCGGCGCGGCCAGCAGCGCCGCCACCGGGCTCGCCCCGGCCGGCTCCACGACCAGCTTGGCCCGCTCCAGGCAGAGCAGCAGCGCCGCCGACAACTGGTCCTCGCTGACCGTGCGCACCTCGTCGACCAGTTCGCCGACGATCCCGAACGGCACCACACCGGGCCGCCCCACCTTGATGCCGTCGGCCATCGTCGCCGGGCTCAGCAACGACACCGGGCGCCCGGCGGCCAGCGAAGGCGGGTAGCAGGCGGCCCCCTCCGCCTGCACGCCGACGATCCGCACGTCCGGCCGCAGCGCCTTCACCCCCACCGCGATCCCCGCCGCGAGCCCGCCGCCGCCCATGCCGACGACGATCGTGCGGACCTCCGGGCACTGCTCCAGGATCTCCAGGCCGACCGTGCCCTGGCCGGCGATCACGTCCGGGTGGTCGAAGGGGTGGATGAACACCGCGCCGGTCCGGTCGGCGTACTCCTGGGCGGCGGCCAGCGTCTCGTCGACCACCTGGCCGTGCAGGCGCACCTCGGCGCCGTAGTCCCGGGTCGCGCTGATCTTCGGCAGCGGCGCGCCCTCCGGCATGAACACCGTGGCGTGCACACCGAGCAGGGAGGAGGCGAGCGCGACGCCCTGCGCGTGGTTGCCGGCGCTCGCGGCCACCACACCGGCCGCCCGCTCCTCCGGCAGCAGCCCGGCGATCCGCACGTAGGCGCCGCGCAGCTTGAACGAGCCGGTCCGCTGGAGGTTCTCGCACTTCAGATGCACGGGCGCGCCGACCAGCTGGGACAGGTGCCGGCTGCCCTCCATCGCGGTCGCACGGGCCACTCCCGAGAGCATCTTCTGGGCGCCGCGCACGTCGTCGAGGGTCACGGAGCGCAAGGAGTCGGCCGTGCGGTAGCTCATGGCTCCAGCATCGCAGTTCACGTTCGCGCACGGCGGGCCTGACCAAGCAGCGAGACCGGTTCGTGCAGCGCCGGTACGGCCCGGCGCCGGGCCGCGTACTCTGTCCCCCAACCAGCAGCCCTTCATGAAGCGAGCCTCCGGCCATGCCCACAACACCTGAAATGTCGATGGACATGACGACCGTCGGTGACACCGGTCTCCTCGACACCCTCCAGCACGAGGTGGCGGTGTTCGCCCGCCGTGCCGAACAGACGCGGCTCGGCGGCGTCGGCCAGGTGCGCAACTCCATGGACCGTGCCGCGTACCTGCTGCTCAACCGGCTCGACAACGAGGGCCCGATGGGCGTCAAGGCGCTCGCCGCGAGCATGGGCATCGACTCCTCCACGGTCACCCGGCAGGTGGCGCCCCTGGTCGACACCGGGCTCGTCAAGCGCACCTCGCACCCGGAGGACGGGCGCGCGGTGGTGCTCCAGCTGTCGCCGCGCGGTGCCGCGCGGCTGGCGGAGGTGCGCTCGTCCCGGCGTCAGCTCATGGCCGAGCTGACCCACGACTGGGCGCCGGAGGAGCGCGAGCAGTTCTGCACGCTGCTCACCCGCTTCAACCACGCGCTCTCCGCGCGGATGACCGTGCAGGGCGTCCCGGCTGCGGAGCAGCCCCCGGCCTCCTGACCGCGCGCCGCACGGCGCGGGTTCCTAGGTCTTGACCCCGGCCCGTCACTGGCCTGATATGAGACCGGGTCCGCAGAGGGGTTCGTCCGGACCGGTCCCGGCCCGGCCGGGGCGGGACCCCGTCGGGGGGAGGCGCGGTGGGGGATCGGCAAGTGGCCCGTGATGCCCGCCGAACCCGGGAGTTCGAGGCGTTCGTCGCGGGTGCGGCCGGGCGCCTGCTGCACGCCGCCATGCTGCTCACCGCCGAGGCGCCGGAGGCCAACCCGCGCGCGCGGCGCCTGCTGACGCTCGCGCTCGCCCACACCTACGCCCGCTGGGACCGGCTGCGCGGCGAGGACCCGTACGACTGCGCCCGCCAGTACCTCGCCACCCGCTTCGCGCGCACCACCTGGCACCGGTACGGCGCCTTCGGCCGCGCCCGGCCGGATCCGCGCAGCCCGCTGGCCGCGCTCGCACCGCGCGAGCGGCTGGTCCTGGTCCTGCGGTTCTACGAGGGAGTGGCCGAGGAGCAGACGGCGGCCCTGCTCGGCCTGCCCGTGGAACGCGTCCACAGCCTCTGCGACCGCGCGACGGCCGACGTGCTGCACCCCGCCCGCCCGGTCGCCCCCCGCGCGGCGGACACCGGGGCGGCACCGTCGTGAGCCGCGCCGGCGATCCCGTACGGCCCGTCCCCCCGCACGGCCGCCGCCGGGGCGCCTCCTCGCGGGAGCGCCGGTCCGGCGGCGGGAGGCCGTGGTGAGGCGGGGCGAGCGGGAAGCCGCCGTGCGGCGGATCATGGAGCGGGGCGGGGCTCCGGTGCCGCCGGAGCTGCACGCGGACGCGGTGCGCCGCGGGGAACGTCTGCTGCGGCAGCGGCGGCTCGTCCGCCGGGTCCTGTGGCTGCTGGCCTGCGTCGCGGCCGTCGTCTTCGCGGTGTGGGCGGCCGACGCCCATCCCTGGGCGGAGCCGCCCTCGCAAACGACCCCACCGCTGACCGGCTGGTGACCCCCGCTACTTGCCGAGGGCCTGCCGCAGGTCCTCCAGCAGGTCGTCGACGTTCTCGATGCCGACCGACAGGCGCACCAGGTCGGCCGGGACCTCCAGCGCGGAACCGGCGACGGAGGCGTGCGTCATCCGGCCGGGGTGCTCGATGAGGGACTCGACACCGCCGAGGGACTCGCCGAGGGTGAACACCTGGGCGCGGTCGCACACGTCGACCGCGGCCTGCTCGCCGCCCCTGACCCGGAACGACACCATGCCGCCGAACGCCTTCATCTGCTTGGCGGCGACCTCGTGCCCGGGGTGCTCGGGCAGCCCCGGGTAGAGCACGCTCGTCACGCGCGCGTGCCGGGACAGCATGTCGGCGATCTTCGTGGCGTTCTCGCTGTGCCGGTCCATGCGCACCGCGAGGGTCTTGGTGCCGCGCAGCACCAGCCAGGAGTCGAAGGGGCCGGCGACGGCGCCCATCGCGTTCTGGTGGTAGGCCAGTTCCTCGCCGAGCCCCGGGTCGGAGACGATCAGCGCGCCGCCGACCACGTCGGAGTGGCCGCCCATGTACTTGGTCAGGGAGTGCACGACGACGTCGGCGCCGAGCGCCAGCGGCTGCTGGAGGTAGGGCGTGGCGAAGGTGTTGTCGACGACGAGCTTGGCGCCCGCGCCGTGGGCGACCTGGGCGACGGCCGCGATGTCGGTGATGCCGAGCAGCGGGTTGGAGGGGGTCTCCACCCAGACGGCCTTGGTCTTCGGGGTGATCGCGGCCCGCACGGCGGCCGGGTCGCTGGTGTCGGCGACCGACCACTCCACCCCCCAGCGGGTGGCGACCTTCGCGAAGAGCCGGAAGGTGCCGCCGTAGGCGTCGTTCGGGATCACCACGTGGTCGCCGGGGGTGAGCAGCGTACGCAGCAGGGTGTCCTCGGCCGCCAGGCCGGACGCGAAGGCGAGGCCGCGGCGGCCGCCCTCCAGCGCGGCGAGGTTCTCCTCCAGGGCCGTCCGGGTCGGGTTGGCGCTACGGCTGTACTCGTAGCCGCCGCGGAGCCCGCCGACGCCGTCCTGCTTGTAGGTCGAGACCTGGTAGATCGGCGGGACGACCGCGCCGGTGAGGGGATCCGCGGTGTTGCCCGCGTGGATCGCGAGGGTCTCGAAGTGCTGACTGATGTGCCTGTCGCTCATGTGCACCGAGCGTAATGCGCCCGGCGGGATGGTGACGCCCGCCATGAACTCTCGCCGCGCCGCGCGATCCGGCCGTCATGCTCGAACGGCCGGGCGGCCGCCGGCGGGCGCCCTGTGCGCCTCCGAGGCATCCCGCTGTCATGTCCTCGCCCGGAGTTTTCCACAGTCCGGCGGCGGGGTTCGCCAATTGCCGGCGGCGTCTGGTTCGCTTGAGGCATGTCGATTCTCTGGCTGCTGATGGCGCTGCTCCTGCTGGGCTTCGTGCTGCTCCCGGTCGTACGGCGCAGGCGCGGGGTGATCGAGCAGGTTCCCCCCGGACACCCGGACGCCGCCGACCCCGCGGCCTACGGCTTCCTGCGCCAGGAGGAGCTGGACGTACGCCTGCCCGGCCCGGACGAGGACCTGCTCCAGGTCCTGGAGCTGGTGCAGCGCACGCAGGACTACCGGGCCGCCGCCCAGCTGCTGGCCGGCACCGAGTCCGGGGGCGAGCGGCGCTGGCAGCGGGTGCAGGCCTTCGCCGGCGCCGCCGCGCTGGAGTTGCAGCAGCGGCCCGGCGGGGTGCACGAGACCCCGGGTGGCCAGTGGCTGCCGGTGTGGCGGGCCGAGCAGCCCAAGGACGCGGGCGCCGCCGCCGTCCACGCGGAGTTCCTGGTGCAGCAGGCCTGGCGGACGTCGACGCCGGGCACGGACGACTTCCGCATCATCATGGAGGAGGCGCGGGACGCCTGTGCGCAGGCGGCCCTGCTGGCGCCCGGTGACCCGGTGCCGTACGTGACGGAGCTGTCCATCGCACGCGGACTGGCCTATCAGCACGCCGAGTTCGACCAGCTGTGGCTGAAGATCCTCGACCGCGCCCCGCACCACATGGGCGCGCACCTGGCCGCGTTGCAGTACTGGTGCGAGAAGTGGCACGGCTCGCGCGAGCAGGCGTACTCCTTCGCGGAGGCCGCCGCTGCCCGTGCCCCGGAGGGTTCGCTGCTCGCCGCGCTGCCGCTGTTCGCGGTGTTCGAGCACCTGCCGGAGGTGAACCTCGTCGCGAGCTTCTACCGGAGCGAGGTCGTCACCAAGGCGATCCACGGCGCGCTGCACGCGGTGCACGCGGCCGGCCCCGAGGACCCCACGCTGCCGCACGTCCGGCACCTGCTGCTGTTCTTCCTGGTCCGCGCCGAACGCTGGGCGGAGGCCATGCAGCAGCTGATCCACATCGACGGTCACGTCGGCGCGCTGCCGTGGATCCTGTCCGCCGATCCGGCCGCCGAGTTCGCCCTGCACCGCGCGCTGGCCGTGGCCGGTTACGAGGCCAACGGCGGCAGCCCGGCCGGTCTTCCCGGCTGACGCACCCCTCCGGGCCCCGTCCCGGGACCGCCACCCTTCCCGCCCCCGAAATCCGCATTGCCCTTCTGACCTGCGGTAGGGCATACTCCGCATCCCCCCACACCGCACCACTCAGCACCGCCGGCACCGCCAGGCACCGCCCGCGGCCGACCGGCCCGCCGCCGGCCCGGCGCTCCGTCATGTCCCTTTTCCTTTGGTCCTGTGGGGGGATCTGCCCGATGGGCGCAACTCTGCGCGCGCTGCGCGCCCTCGTCCTGCTGTTCGGCTTCTACCTGCTGAGCCTCGTCCTGCTCGCCGCGCTGATCGGCGTCGACGTCCTCGTGTTCGGCTGGGGACACGGCCCGCTCACCGTGAAGGTCGGCTTCATCACGGTACTGCTGGCCGTCCCCGTCGTCCGCGGCATGCTGATGCTGCGCACCCCGAAGGGCGAGGACGGGCCCGGCATCCCGGTCACCGAGGCCGACGAGCCCCGGCTGTGGGCGCTGGTCCGGGAGCTGGCCGCGGCGGCCGGCACCCGCGCGCCCGACCGCATCCTGCTCACCGGCGAGGTCAACGCGGCCGTCAGCGAGAACCCGCGGCTGCTCGGCCTGCTCCCCGGCCCGCGCCGGCTCTACCTCGGCGTCCCGCTGCTGACCGGCCTGACCGAGGCCCAGCTGCGGTCCGTACTCGCCCACGAGTTCGGGCACTTCACCGGCGGGGACACCCGGCTCTCCGCGCTCGTCGTGCGCGGGCGCGTGCAGATCGGCCGGGTCATCGGCCAGTTCCACGAGAAGGCGGACGACAAGGTGGCCGCCGACCGGGCCCGGCAGGAACGGGCGTCCGCCAAGCGGATCGCCAAGGGCAAGAAGGCCAAGCGGATCGACACGACCGGCGTCGGAGCGACGTACCGGACGATGGCGAGGATCTACACCGCCTACGGCAAGCTCTACCTGCGCGCCTCCCTCTCCACCGCGCGCGGCCAGGAGTTCGCCGCCGACCTGACCGCCGCCCGGATCGCCGGACGGGACGCGACCGCGTCGGCGCTGCGCGAGGTCCCGGTCCTGTCCGCCTCCCACGATTTCTACCTGGAGTCCTACGCCACCCTCGGCCTGCAGGCCCGGCTGCTGCCGCCGCGCGGCGAGTTCTTCGGCGGCTTCGGCCGGCTGCTGACGGCCCGTGAACTGGAGCTCGCGGGGCTCCGCTCACAGCTTCCGGAGGAGCCGGCCGGGCCGTACGACTCGCACCCGCCGATCGCCGAGCGGGTGCGCCGGGTCGAGGCGCTGCCCGCGGACGGCCGCACCGACGAGGCCAAGGGGGCGGCGCTGGCCCTGCTGGCCGACCCGGCGCGCACCCTGGCCGCCCTGGAGGACGCCGTCCTCGCCGACGAGCTGCTCGGTTACCCGCGCGCGGGCGGCTGGGAGGACCTGCTGGACGCCTCGATGGCCACGGGCCTGTCGGCGGCGCGGACCCCGCTGCACCGGGCGCTGGCGCAGTACACCGGTCAGCCGCCGACGCTGTCCGCGCTGCTGGACGTCATCGACGACGGCCGGCTGTGGCGGGTGGCCGAGCAGCTGCCGCTGTCGGAGGAGGCCGCCGCCGCGAAGGGGCGGGCGTTCCGCGAGTTCGTCCGGCCCGTGCTGCGCCGCTCGCTGCGCACCATGGTGCTGGCCGAGTTCAGCTCCCGTTCGCTGCTGCACTGGGAGTTCTCCTGGACCCGCCCGGCGGCGGTGCGGCTGCCCGGCTGGGGCTCGCAGACGGAGGACGACGGCCCGGAGGCGGCGCTGGAGGCTGCCGTGGAGGCGGCGGTCGCCGACCACCCCGAGACCACACGGCTGCGGGCGCTCCTGCCGCCGGCCACCCAGAACGCCTGACGGACCACGGCCCGCCGACTGCCCGGCAGGCCCGCGCCCGCCCCCACTGCCGTACCTCCCGAAACGAACGGACCCGACCCCGATGACCGTCCTCTTCTGGATCCTGGGCATCCTGGCCGTGCCCACGCTGCTCTTCGTGCTGTGGCTGGCCTGGGTGTTCCTGAAGGAGCTGTTCCACCCGAGCCCCGACGACGACGCGGAGGTCGCCGAGGCGGCGGAGGCCGCGCAGGCCGCACAGAAGCTCGGGCTGCTGCCCGCCGAGCGGCAGAACACCGACCTGGCCGCGCCCCTGCCGGCGGAGTGGACCGCCGCGCTCACCGCGGTCCGCGGCGGTGACTGGCGGCCGGCCGCCGACCTGCTCGCGGCGGTCGGCCGCGACTGGGAGCGCCGGTCGGCGCTCGTGTACCTGCTGGCGGACCGCGCGGCCGAGGAGGACGCGTGGCTGCTGGACTGGGAGGCCGAGCGGCGCGAAGACCCCGGCGCCGCCGTGGTGCGGGCGCGCAGCACGGTGATCCTCGCCTGGAAGCTGCGCGGTGCGAAGACGGCCCGGTACACGACCCGGGAGCAGGCCGAGGGCTTCCACCGCACGCTGGTCTCGGCCCGTGCGGAGATCACCCGGGCGGCGGCGCTGAACCCGCAGGACCCCACTCCGTACATCGCGGAGACATGGGTGGCGCTCGGCCTCGGCTATCCGAACGCCGACATGGACAAGCTGTGGGCGCAGATCTCCGCCCGCGCCCCGCACCACTACGAGGCCCACTTCTCGGCGCTCCAGTACTGGTGCGCGAAGTGGCGCGGCTCCGAACGGCTGGCCTTCGAGTTCGCCGAACGGGCCGCCGCCGACGCGCCGTTGGGCAGCCTGCTGACGGCGCTGCCGCTCATCGCGCACTTCGAGCACGACGAGTCGGAGGACACCGCGGCCGACAACACGCCGGAGATGCTGGCCCGGGTCGAGGCGGCGCTCCAGGACGCCGCGGCGGCGGACCCGTCCCACCCGCGGTTGCCGGAGCTGCGGCACCTGCTGGCGTTCTACCTGCACCTCCAGGACCGCAACGAGGCGGCGCTGGAGCAGTTCAAGCTGGTGGACGGCCATGTGAACGCGCTGCCGTGGCGCTACCGGGGCGACATGGCCGGGCACTACTGCCAGGTCCGCGACACCGTGGTGCGGGCGGTGCGGGAGACCGCCGCGGCGCCCGCCTGACCGGAATGCGGCGGGTCGCCCGGACGTTGTGGGCGGTGCCGGCCGGCGAGGCCGCCCGGCACCCCATCCCCCGACCGACAGGGAGACCCCATGCTCTTCGGCCGCACGCCCCGGCTGCCCACCCCCGAGCAGGCACTCACGGGCCGCCCCGCACTCCCCTACGAGGTCCCCCACCGGCACACCGTCCTCGGCACCCCGCTCCTCGGCCCGTACCCGGAGGGCCTGGAGGTCGCCGACTTCGCCCTGGGCTGCTTCTGGGGCGCGGAGCGCACGTTCTGGCGGCTCCCGGCGGGCGTGCACACCACCCTGGTCGGCTACCAGGGCGGCTACACCGAGAACCCGACGTACGAGGAGGTCTGTTCGGGCCTGACCGGCCACACGGAGGCCGTCCGCGTGGTCTACGACCCGCGGCAGATCTCGTACGACCGCCTGCTCAAGACCTTCTGGGAGTCCCACAACCCCACGCAGGGCTTCCGTCAGGGCAATGACGTGGGCACCCAGTACCGCTCGGCGATCTACACCCACACCCCGGAGCAGGCGGCCACGGCGCTGGCCTCCCGCGAAACCTACCAGAAGGTCCTGACCTCCTCCGGCTACGGCACGATCACCACGGAGATCCTCCCGGCACAGGGCCGCACCTTCTACCCGGCCGAGGCATATCACCAGCAGTACCTCGACAAGAACCCCGCGGGTTACTGCGGCCTGGGCGGCACCGGTCTGTCCTGTCCGGTCGGGGTCGCCGAGGCGCAGGGCTGAGCTGAATCCGGCGGCGGTTCCCGGTCCCTCCCCGTAGATTCACCCCCGTGTCGAGACGGTTCGACACGGAGCGAAGGGGAGGGCATGGGCAGTCGGGTTTTTCTCATCGGTGGGGGCTGGGACCGCGCCGAGGTGTACGAGCCGTTCCTGCGGGAGCTGGGTGGTGGGCGGCGGGTCGGGTGTCTGGTCCTCGACGAGGGGGACGGGGCCGCGCAGTTCGAGCGGTACGCGGCGGCGCTGCGGAAGGCCGGGCCGCCGTGCACGCCGGTGCCGCTGCTCGTGCCGCTCGGCGGCCTCTTCGAGCCGGAGGCCGCGCTGGACGGGATCGACGGGCTGCTGGTGTGCGGGGGGCTGACACCCGCCTACCTGGACGCGCTGGCGGACTGCCTGGAGCGGCTGCCGGCGCTGCTGGCGGCGCGCGGGATGCCGTACGCCGGTTTCTCCGCCGGTGCCGCCGTGGCCGCGCGGCGGGCCCTGGTCGGCGGGTGGCTGCTGGACGGGGTCCCGGTGTGTGCGGAGGAGACCGGGGAGGATCTGGCGGAGATCGAGGTCCGGCCGGGGCTCGGCCTGGTGCCGTTCGCGGTGGACGTGCACGCGGCCCAGTGGGGCACGCTGGCCCGGCTGGTGACGGCGGTCGCGCGGGGGGACGCGCCCTACGGGGTCGCCGTGGACGAGAACACACTGCTCACGGTGGGGGACGGCGAGGCCCGGGCGGCCGGGTCGGGCCGGGTCCATGTCGTACGGCCGGCGGCCGACGGAGCCGTCCTGGTGCGGGCGTACGGCGCCGGGGAGGGTTTCCGTCTCGGATAGCGCCCCCGAAGGGGCCGGGGGAACTGCGCGAACGGCCACGACGGCCGGCACCCGGCAGACGATCCGCACCCGGCAGACCGTCCGCCGCGGGCCGTAGCCCGGCAGGCCGTAGCCCGGCAGGGCTGCGGCCTCGCAGGACTACGGCCCGGCAGGGCCGCGCCCGGGCACGACCACGCCCGGGCCGGACCGCAGGTCAGATCGTGGCCGTGTCGATCACGAAGCGGTAGCGGACGTCGCTCGCCAGCACCCGCTCGTACGCCTCGTTGACCTCGGCCGCGCTGATCAGCTCGATCTCGGCGCCGATGCCGTGCTCGGCGCAGAAGTCCAGCATCTCCTGGGTCTCGCGGATGCCGCCGATCATGGAGCCGGCGAGCGTCTTGCGGCCGCCGATCACCGAGAAGAGGTTGAGCGCGACGGGGTCCTCGGGGGCGCCCACGTTCACCAGCGCGCCGTCCGTCTTCAGCAGCGACAGCAGCGCGCCGAAGTCCATCGGCGCGGACACGGTCGACACGATCAGGTCGAAGGTGCCGGCCAGCTTTTCGAAGGTCTTCGGGTCGCTGGTGGCGTGGTAGTGGTCGGCGCCCAGCCTGAGCCCGTCGTCCTTCTTGCGCAGGGACTGGGACAGGACCGTCACCTCGGCGCCCATGGCGTGCGCGATCTTGACGGCCATGTGGCCGAGACCGCCGAGGCCGACGATCGCGACCTTCTTGCCGGGGCCGGCGTTCCAGTGGCTCAGCGGGGAGTAGGTGGTGATGCCCGCGCAGAGCAGCGGCGCGGCGACGTCCAGGGACAGCCCGTCGGGGATGCGCAGGACGTAGTTCTCGTCGACGACGATCTTCTCGGAGTAGCCGCCGTAGGTGGGCTCGCCGTCCTTGCCGACGGCGTTGTAGGTGCCGACCATGCCGTTGAGGCAGTACTGCTCCTCGCCTCGCAGGCAGTTCTCGCACTCGCGGCAGGAGTCGACCATGCAGCCGACCCCGACCCGGTCGCCGACCCGGAACTTCGTCACGCCGGGGCCGGCCTCGGCGACCACGCCCGCGATCTCGTGGCCGGGGACCATCGGGAAGATCGCCTCGCCCCAGCCCTCGCGGGCCTGGTGGATGTCGGAGTGGCAGATACCGGCGAACTTGATGTCGATCAGGACGTCGTGCTCGCCGACCTCGCGTCGCTCGATGGTCGTCCGCTCCAGCGGGGCCTTCGCGGCGGGCGCGGCGTATGCGGCAACAGTGGTCATGCGGAGGATCTCCTAGCGGGGGGTCTCGCGCCCGGCTGCCTTCCCGCCGGGCACGGTCTCCAGCCTGCCGGGCGGGGCGCCGCCCACCCAGACCACGCTTTTGCGTACGACCGTCGTGCCTACCACTGGCGGGGTCAGGCTGCCGCGCGTACGACCGGGAATACTGGACGCATGGACAGCGGGGACGAGCAGCCGGACGCGAGCGTGGCCACCGGACGGACCCTGGACCGGCGGGCGGAGCTGAGCGAGTTCCTGCGCAGCCGGCGGGCCCGGCTGAAGCCCGAGGACGTGGGACTGGCCGGGTTCGGACGGCAGCGCCGGGTGCCGGGGCTGCGCCGTGAGGAGCTGGCGCAGCTGGCCGGGGTGTCGGTGGCGTACTACACCCGTCTTGAGCAGGGCAACGGCCGTAACGTCTCGGCCGAGGTGCTGGACTCGATCGCCCGGGCGCTGCGGCTGACGGACGCCGAGCACGCGCACCTGACCCGCCTGGCCAAGCCGAAGGCGCACAAGAAGAAGCCGACGGTGCGGCAGCAGCAGGTGCGGGCGGTGCTGCGGCACCTGCTGGACAGCATGGAGGGCGTACCGGCGTACGTCGTGGGCCGGCGCTCGGAGATCCTCGCCTGGAACCGGATGACGGCGGCCCTCTTCGGTGACTGGGGGGAGCTGCCGCCCGGTGAGCGCAACTGGGCGCGGCTGGTCTTCCTGCGCCCCGCCTACCGCGAGCTGTTCGTCGACTGGGAGCAGAAGGCGATCGACATCGTGTGCGCCCTGCGGATGGACGCGGGGTGCGATCCGGACGACGCGCGTCTGTCGGCCCTGGTGGGTGAGCTGTCCGTCAAGAGCGAGGAGTTCCGCCGGCTGTGGGCCACGCATGACGTCAAGGAGAAGAGCCACGGCGTCAAGCACCTGCACCACCCCCTGGTGGGCGACCTGGCTTTGAACTTCGAGAGCTTCCGCCTGACGGACGGCTCGGAGCAGTCCCTGGTCACCTACCACGCCGATCCGGACTCCGCCTCCGCGGACTCCCTGCGTCTGCTGGGCAGCTGGGGCGCCGACGCGACGCGCGCGGCAACGCGCTGAGGGGTGCACCGGAGGCTGTCCTCCGGTGCACCCCTCGTCAAGGAGCGTGACGGTCTACCGCGCTGTGGCCTACTTGCCGAAGTACGCGTTGTAGATCGTGATCGCCGACGTGTTGCCCTTCTTGTCGGTGATGTTGGCGCGGAACGAGATCGCCTTGTTCTTCGCCGGGTTCTTGACGGTGATCTTGCCGTTCTTGACGGTGACCTTCTTGAAGTTCTTGCCGTCGTAGGAGACGTAGACGGCGAGGGACTTCAGGTTCCTGCCGGCGGCGGAGCCCTCCACGGTGACCGGGAAGGTGACCGTCTTGCCGGCCGTGACACGGCTGTCCAGGCCGGTCGTGGCGCCGAAGTGCAGCGCGGAGGCGGGCAGCTGGACGAAGTCCGCCGGCTTCTTGGAGCGGAAGGTCCAGGTCGCGTCGATGCGCGTCGAGGCCTGCGACACCTTCGCGGACCGCTTGACCGAGGTGGTCAGCTTGTACGCCGCGTCACCGGACGGCACCTTGAAGGTGGCGTCGCCGAACAGCGGGTCCTTGTTCGAGCCGACCTTGGCGCCGTTGCGGTACAGCGTGGTGTTCACCGAGGTGAACTGCGAGGACCCGGCGTGCTTGGCGGAGTCGGCGAACAGCGGCAGCACGCCGAAGATCTCGTTGCCGTCGCGGAACAGGCCGTAGTCCTTGCTCAGGTGCGGGCCGAAGACGGCGGTGTTGACCGTCTTGGTGTAGGTCTTGCCGCCCTTGAAGGTGAACTGGCCGAGCCCGTAGCCGGCCTCGGTGACCGGGAAGCCGTCCTGGTCGACCCCGCCGTTCTGCTGGAAGTCCAGCTCCCACTGCACGCCGCCGGTGGCGGACAGGTGCAGGGTGCGGGTGCCGGGCAGCTTCTGCGGGATGCTGATGGAGGAGGCGCCGGAGCTGCCGGGCAGCCAGCCCACCGCGTCGATCGAGCCGGTCTTGCCGCTCGCCGCCGCGCCCAGCCGTGCCTTCACCGTGGCGAGGTCGCCCGCCTTGTAGTGCTTGGTGTAGCCGGTGGCGAGCTGCTTGACGGCACCGCCGGAGGTGACGTCGTACTGCTCGGTCGCGCCCTTGGTCCAGTGGCCGTCCCACTGCTGCCACAGCGTCCCGGCGGGCAGCTGCGGGCCCAGGTGGGCGGTGCGGAAGTTCTTGTACGAGTCGAGGAACCAGCCGAAGCCGTACTGGCCGTTGCCGACGGTGACGTCGTACTCCGGCGAGGCGAACTGGGACTTCAGGCCCGAGGCCGGGACGGTGATGTCCACCGGCTTGGTCTTGCGCGCGTCGATGGTGATCGTCTGCTTCTTGTCGACGGTCAGCTTCGGCTGCGCGATCCAGTCGGCGCCCTTGGAGGCGTCCTGAGGGTCGGCGTAGACGGAGGTGTTGAGGATGTACGTGCCCTTGGGCGCGCGCACCTTCACCGTGCCGGACTTGTCGTACGGGGTCAGCCAGACGCCGTTGGCCAGGCCCGCCACGCCGCTGACGTCGGCGTTGTAGTACGGGGCCGGCTTGCCGTCGCGGCCGATGAACTTCAGGGTCAGGTCGTACGACTCGACCTCGCGCTGCACCGCGGCGGCCGTGCGGACGGTCTGGCCGTCGCCCGTCGCCGTGACGTACGCCGAGTAGTCGCCGTCGACGGTGCCGCCCAGCTTGGTGTCGACGGTGAAGTCGACCGAGGCGGTGCCGTGCGCGGGGACGGTCACGGTCGTCGCGCCGAGCTGGAAGAAGCCGGACGGGGCCGCCGCGCCCTTGGGGTTGGTGGCGGTGCTGCTCAGAGTGAGCGTGACGTCCTTGTCACCGAGGTTGCGGTACGTCAGCTTCTTGGTGACCGGCTTGTCGTCGGTGTGCGGCCACTGCTGCACGCCGAAGCTCACCGACACCGGGTCGGCGACGATCGACTGCTTGATGGCCTTGTCGACCTGGATGCGGCCCGTACCCTGCTGGAACGGGGTGTACTTGCCGCCCTTGGTGGAGCCGGTGAGGGCGCCCTTCAGCTCGGTGTAGCCCCAGTCCGGGTGCTCCTGCTTCAGGATGGCGGCGGCGCCCGCGACGTGCGGGGTGGCCATCGAGGTGCCGGAGATGGTCAGGTAGCCGTCGGGCTTCTCGCCGACCTCCTGGTCGATGACGCTGCCCTTGGCCGCGGCGGCGGTGATGTCCACGCCCGGCGCGGTGACGTCCGGCTTGATGGCGCCGTCGCCGGTGCGCGGGCCGGTGGAGGAGAAGTCGGCGAGCTTGTCCTTGTCGTCGACGGCGCCGACGGTGAGCGCGGCGTCCGCGCTGCCCGGCGAACCGATCGACTGGGGGCCCTCGTTGCCCGCGGCGATCGCGAACAGGACGCCCTTCTCGGCGGAGAGCTTGTTGACCTCGGCCTCGAGCGGGTCGATCTCGGGGGTGTCGTAGCCGCCGAGGCTCAGGTTGATGACGTCGGCGCCCTGGGAGGCCGCCCACTCCATGCCGGCGAGGATGCCGGAGTCGTCACCGAAGCCGCTGTCGTCCAGGACCTTGCCGTTGAGGAGCTTGGCGTCCGGGGCCACACCCTTGTACTTGCCGCCCGACTTGGCGCCGGTGCCGGCCACGATGGACGCGACGTGCGTGCCGTGGCCGAAGTGGTCCTTGGCGTCGGCGGCGGCGGTGAAGTTCTTGGACTCGATCACCTGGTCCTTGAGGTCCGGGTGGCTGGTGTCCACGCCGGTGTCCAGGACGGCGACCTTCACGCCCTTGCCGGTGTAGCCGGCGGCCCACGCGGTGGGGGCGCCGATCTGCGGCACGGACTTGTCGAGGGCGGCCTTGCGGACGCCGTCGAGCCAGACGTGGGCGATGCCGGAGGCGGACTTGTCGCCGTTGGTGACGGCGGCCCACAGGTCGGCGGTGTCCTTGACCGGGGTCTGTACGGCGTCCGCGTTGAGCGCCTTCAGGCTGCGGCGCAGGGTGCCCGCGTCGCGGACGTCGGCCTTGGCGGCGGCCGCGGTGCCGCGGTAGCCGACGATGACCTTCAGGCCGTTCTTCTGGGCCTTGCGGGTGGCGGCCTTGTTCAGCTCGGTGACGTCGAACAGGCGCTGGTCCAGCGTGCCGGAGGCGACCAGGCGGGCCGCGTCGGCGGGGACGACCAGCGTGTGCCCGGAGGTCTTGCGGACCTGGAAGGGTATGTGCTCGCGTCCCTTGGCCCGCTCCAGGCCGACGACGCGGCCCTTGGCGTCGAGGGCGACGCGGTCACCGGTGATCAGGGTGACGTGGTGCTTGACGGCGGCCTTCGAGGCGGCCGTGGCGGCCACCGAGGCGCGGTCGGACTTCGCCGACGCCGGGCTGGTCATACCCGCTGCGAGGGCGACTGCTGCGGCCGTCGCCACGGTGGCCGCAGCCGCTCTTTTCACTTGTCTGCGCAAGTTCTCCCCCTGGAGATGGAGTACCGGGCGAATTCCCCGTTCACCCGTTCGGGGGCGGACTCGTACGTATGCACGTCAACCCCCCGGACCACGCAGTATGCCGGGGGGTGATCAGTGGGCTCAATAGATGAAAGGACGGTAAGAAGGCTTGCCAGGAAACTGTTACGCGGCGGCCGGGACACCGTTACACAACCGCGAAGTGCGCCGCGATCCGCTCGTGTTATGCGCCGTCAGGTGGCCGCGTTCTCCTTCACGGTGATCCTGCCCTTGCGCAGGGTGGCCAGGCGCGGGGCCTTCTTCGCCAGCGTGGAGTCGTGGGTGACCATGATGAACGTCAACCCGTGCTCCAGCCACAGGCGTTCGAGCACGTCCATGATCTCGTCCCGCGTTCCCTCGTCGAGGTTGCCGGTCGGCTCGTCGGCCAGCAGCACCTTGGGTTTCTTCACGACGGCCCGGGCGATGGCGACGCGCTGCTGCTGCCCTCCGGACATCTCGCCGGGAAGGTGTCCGAGGCGCTCGCCCAGGCCGACGGACCGAAGGGCCTCGGCGGCGAGTTCGCGGCGCTCCTTCACCTTGATGCCGAGGGGGACGAGCGCGGTCTCCACGTTCTCCTGGGCGGTGAGGGTCGGGATGAGGTTGAAGGACTGGAAGACGAAGCCGATGCTCTCGCTGCGGACCCCGGTCAGCCGGGCCTCGCTCAGCCTGGCCAGATCGGTGCCGTCCAGGACGACTTCACCGGAGGTGGGGCGGTCGAGGCCGCCGAGCATCTGCAGGAGCGTGGACTTCCCGCCGCCGGTGGGGCCCTGGATGACGAGCCTGTCCCCGTCGGGGACGGTGAGGTCGATTCCGTCGAGGGCGTGGACGGTGTCCTTGCCCCGGGTGTAGCGCTTGGTGACGTTGTTCAGTTCGTACATGGGGGCTCCGGGATCTGTCTCGGGGTGGGTGCGCGCTGGTTCTGGCCGTCGGTCCGCGGGGGCGGGCGCGCGTTTCCCCGCGCCCCTCGACCGGACCGGCGGGCCCCGCCGGGAAGCCGGCCCTACTCCACCCGCCTCAGCGCGTCCGCCGGGCGCAGCCTGGACGCGCGCCAGCCGCCGAACGCGCCCGCGATCAGGCCGCCCGCCACCGCCAGGCCCACCGCCAGGACGATCGTCGTCACGCTCACCGGGGCCGTGAGGGCCACCTCCAGGGTCTTCGCCGTCCGCCGGCCGGGGCCCCCCGGGAAGCCGCCGCCACCGCCGGGGCCGCTGCCCGTGCCGCCGCCGACCTGGGCCTGGAGGCCGGGGCTGACGGCGGTCACGACGTACGCGCCCGCCAGGCCGAGGGCGATGCCGAGGACGCCGCCGACCAGGCCGTTGACCATGGCCTCGCCGACCACCTGCCGGGTCACCCGGCCCGACCGCCAGCCCAGCGCCTTCAGCGTGCCGAACTCGCGGACCCGGCGGGAGACCGCCGAGGAGGTGAGCAGGCCGGCCACCAGGAACGCGGCCACCAGCACCGCCAGGGACAGCCACGTGCCGACGTTCGCGGCGAGGGAGGAGGCCGTGGACAGGGAGCCGGAGACGGTGTCCGCGAGGTCGGCGGAGGTGGTGACCGTCGTACCCGGGACGTTCTTCCGGATCGCCGACTTGACGCTGTCGATCTTCTTCGAGTCGGCGGCCTTGACGTAGACCGTGGTGACCTTGTCCTTCGCGTCGCCGAGGGTCTGGGCCCGCTTCAGCGGGATGTACAGGTCGGCGGCCGAGTCGGCGGTGGCGATGCCGATCACCGTGAACTCGACGCCCTTGACGGTGACGGTGGAGCCGACCTCGTACTTCTTCTCCTTGGCGTAGGCGGAGTCCGCCACGACGACCGCCGCGCCGGTCTCCGTCGTCTTGAAGGTTCGGCCGCTGGTGATCTTCGAGGAGGTCAGCGGGCCCAGGCCGGGCTTGGTGACGTCGGTGCCGTACACCGAGTAGGTGTTGACGTCGAAGTCGGCGCCGCCGCCCTTCACCTCGCCCTGGGGCCGACCGTTCCCGCCGCCCCGCTGGAAGCCGCCGCTCCCGCCCTGCTGGAACTGACCCCGCGTGAACTGCCCGCTGACCTTGAGGACCTGAAGGCTCAGCCCGCCGACCGCGTCCGAGACGCCGGACTGCGAGCCCACCTTGGTCACCGTGGACGCCGGCAGGGTCTGGAAGCCCCGCACCATCACGCGGTCGCTGCTCTGCTGGGAGTCGTCGCCGTCGTTCTGCGCGTCGAACCGGAAGCGGGGCCGCTGGGCGTCACCGGTGGACGCCGACGCCGCCTTGGTCACCGTCATGTCGGTCCCCAGCCCGTACAGCGACTGGAGCACCTTGTCCTGGGCCTGCCCCATGCCGTTGGACACGGAGTCGACCACGATGACCAGCGCGATGCCCAGCGCGAGGCCGGAGGCGACGACGAGGGCCGCCTTTCTGCGGCGGCGCAGTTCGCGCCTCAGGTAGGTGAAGAACATGGCCGCAAGCTAGGGACGGACCGTGATGGCACCATAAGGCCGACATAAGAGAAGCATGAGAAGGCTTCCACCGGCTTCCACCGGCCCCCGGACTCCCGGGCGGGCAGCCGTGAAAAAGCCGGTGCCGCCCGTGAGGGGCGGCACCGGCGCGGCGGGTGAGGGAGCGTCAGACGGCCGAGCCGGCCTTCCACTGCGCCCAGTCCATGTTCCAGCCGTTGAGGCCGTTGTCCGGCGAGACGGTCTTGTCGCCGGTGTTCTGGACGACCACGACGTCACCGATCACCGAGTGCTCGTAGAACCAGGCCGCCGGCGTGCTGGGGTCGTTGGCGCCCTTCTTGTCCTGAAGGCCCACACAGCCGTGGCTGGTGTTGACGTTGCCGAACACCGAGGGGTCGCCCCAGTAGTTCCCGTGGATGAAGGTGCCGGAGTTGGTCAGGCGCATGGCGTGCGGCACGTCCTTGATGTCGTACTCGCCCTTGCCGTCGTCGTCGGTGAAGCCGACCGTCGCGCCGTTCATCCGGGTCTCCTTGAACTTCTCGGAGATCACCATCTGGCCCTCGTACGTCTTGTTCTCGGGCGAGCCGGCGGAGATCGGTATGGTCTTGACGACCTTTCCGTCCTGCGTGATCTTCATCTGCTTGGTCTTCGCGTCGACGTACGAGACCTGGTTGCGGCCGATGTGGAAGGTGACCGTCTTCTGCTGGACGCCGTAGACGCCGCTGGCGCCCTGGACGCCGTCGAGCGCGAGCTTCAGGGTGACGGTGGAGCCTTCCTTCCAGTACTCCTCCGGGCGGCAGTCCATGCGGTTGGCGTTGAACCAGTGGCAGGCGACCTCCTGGCCGCTGCTGGAGCTGACCGTGATGCCCTTCTGCACGGCCGCCTTGTTGGTGATCGCCTTGTCGAAGTTGATCGACACCGGCATGCCGACGCCGACCGTGGCGCCGTTGTCCGGGGTGAAGGTGCCGATGAAGCTGTTGGCCGGGGAGACCGTGGTGAAGGACGCGTTCTCGTGGGCTATGCGGCCCCCGGAGTCCTTGGCCGCCGCGGCGAGCCTGTAGGTGGTGGAGCGCTCGAGCTGGACGCTGGGCTTCCAGCTCTTCTTGTCGGCGGACAGCTGCCCGGCGACCGTCTTTCCGTCCTGGCTGGTCATCGTGACCGAAGTGAGCGTGCCCTTGCGCACCGAGACGGCCGCGGAGTTGTTGATCGACGCGTTGTCGGAGCCGTCCTTGGGCGTGATGGTGATCTGCGCCTCCGACGACTTCTTGGCCGCCGCCTCGTCGGCCCTGGCCTGCGAGGTGTCGTTGCCGCCGGAAGCGGAGCCGGCATCGCCGCCGGAACACGCCGTCAGCACCAGCACACCACCGAGCAGAGCGGACGCGGCCGTCAGGCGCCTACGCCGCATACTGTTCGTCATCACAAGCTTCTCCATCGTTGCCGAGTCGCGATAACCCCGAGAGTCCCCGCCGAGAACGTTCAACGCTACGGCCGGTACCTGCCGTTCCCCAGCCCGTCGGGCTGTGGGGCATCCCACGTCCGCGGAACGCGGTCGTCCACGGCGGCGGGTGGTGCGGGATTCGGTCCGTGCGCCCCCTGGGACGACGAAACCCCGGACGGCGGTTGCCGTCCGGGGTCCAGGGTGCCCCGCGACGCTCAGCCGATGCCGTCCTCTTCCTCGTCGTCCGCCCCATCATCCTCGTCCAGGTCCCAGTCGGGCGAATCGGGGTCGTAGTCGACCCGCTCGCTGGACCAGGACGCCTGCTGGAGTTCCACTCCGGGCACCTCGGCCACCAGGTCGAACGGGTCCACGAGATACGCCAGGGCCTCCGCGGTGTCTTCCGTCACAGCCGTCTCGGCCTGGGCCCGCTCCCCCTCCGGCAGCTCCGGGTCCGCGGCGATCCGGCGCAGCGCGGCCTTGGCCACCTGGTCGTCGTCCTGGACTTCCAGCACCAGCTCCACGCGAAGCCGCACAAAACGTGATGTCTCTTCTGTGCTCATGGCGGGAGCGTACGGCCGAAACCTCCCGTGACTTTCCTGTGACCCGCGATTTTCACTAACATCGCCCCACACGGCCAATTCGCCAGCGTCACAAGGGGATCGATATTCCGTGTCATCCGCTCGCCGTCCGCTGCTGACCGCCACCGCCGCGGGCACCCTGCTGTGTGCCCTGTGGTTCGTCCCGTCCGCGAACGCCTCGCAGGACGCCCCGGCGCGACAGACGGCGCGGACGTCCGCGCCGACGCAGGTCACGCAGGCGAGAGCGGTCACGGTGGCCACCACCGAGGACACCGGCCGGGAAGCGGCGGAGGAGGCCGGGCTGGCCGACACGGGTAGCTTCGACACCACCCCGTACGTCGTCGGCGGCAGCCTCTTCCTCGCCGTGGGTGCCGGATTCGTCGTGTATGCGGTGCGCCGCGAACGCCTGGGCTTTTAATCATCCTTGACGGAACTTTGACAGCCCGCTCATAGTTCGCTCATGAAGAGATCATCGGGCGTGCGGCTGTGCGCCACCGCGGCTGTGAGCGTGCTGTCGCTCGCCCTCGTCACGGGCTGTGGCGACGGGGGGTCGAAGGACTCCGGGGACGCCAAGGGCCCGGACGCGGCGAAGCCGGCCGCGAAGGCGCTGAGCGCCGCCGAACTGAAGAAGCTGATCATCGCCAAGGGCGAGGTGCCCGGGTACGAGGTGGGTCCCGTCGAGGGCGGCATCCCCGACCGCGCCAAGGTCACGTCCGACGACGCCAAGTGCCGGCCGGTGCTCCAGGCGTCCACCGGCATCGCGCCCGGTGAGCCGGCCGCGGACACCAGCCGCATGGTCACGCAGGACAAGAAGAAGAACCCCACGGACGACCCCACGTCCCTGGACGACCTGTCCGACGGCAAGTTCGAGGACGCGATCAACAAGTCCATGGACCTGGACGTCACCGTGGTCACCCTGGCCTCGTACGACGGCGACGGCGCCGAGCGGGCCCTGAAGTCGGTCTCCGACGCGGTCAAGTCCTGCGCGGGCGGCTTCTCCGGCGTGCAGGACGGCCAGAAGGGCAAGTTCACCAACGTCGCCGAGGAGAAGTCCTCGGGCACGGGTGACGCGTCGGTGGCCTTCACCGCGACCAACGACGCGGGCGAGGACGGCGCCATGCCGCTGCACGCCGAGGTCGTGCGGCACGGGAACACCCTCGCCACCTACACGACGATCAACATCGGGGCGATGATGAGCAAGAAGGCCTACACGGTCTCCGCTCCCGTGGTGAAGGCGCAGGCCGCCAAGCTGAAGTGACGACGCGTCCGTAGCGTGGAGGGGCCCCGGCCGCTGTGCCGGGGCCCCTGCGCGCTCACTGGAGCGGGCCGGTGACCTTCTCCACGGCCGCCACGAGATCGCCGCCGCGCACGAACGCGTCGGCGGCGGCCAGGTCGGGCGCCAGGAACCGGTCCGGGCCCGGACCCCGCACACCCGCGGCCCGGACGGCCTCGATGACCTCCTGGGAGGCGGGCGCCGGGGTGAGGCCCTCGCGCAGCTCGATGGCGCGGGTGGCCGCGTACAGCTCGATGGCGATGACCCGGGTGAGGTTGTCCACGGCGGTGCGCAGCTTGCGCGCGGCCGACCAGCCCATGGAGACGTGGTCCTCCTGCATGGCGGAGGACGGGATGGAGTCCGCGGAGGCCGGGACGGCGAGCCGCTTCAGCTCGCTGACCAGCGCGGCCTGCGTGTACTGGGCGATCATCAGACCGGAGTCCACGCCGGCGTCGTCGGCGAGGAACGGCGGCAGGCCGTGGCTGCGGTTCTTGTCCAGCAGCCGGTCGGTGCGGCGCTCGGCGATGGAGCCGAGGTCGGCGGCGGCGATGGCGAGGAAGTCCAGGACGTAGGCGACCGGAGCGCCGTGGAAGTTGCCGTTGGACTCCACACGGCCGTCGGGCAGTACCACCGGGTTGTCGACGGCGGAGGCCAGCTCCCGCTCGGCGACCAGGCGGGCGTGCGCGAGGGTGTCGCGGCCGGCGCCGGCGACCTGCGGGGCGCAGCGCACCGAGTAGGCGTCCTGGACGCGGGGCGCGTCGTCCTGGTGATGCCCGGTGAGCTGGGAACCCTTGAGCACCGCGAGCATGTTGGCGGCGGAGGCGCCCTGGCCCGGATGGGGCCGGATGGCGTGCAGTTCGGGCGCGAGCACCTTGTCGGTCCCGAGCAGCGCCTCCAGGCTGAGGGCGGCGGTTATGTCGGCGGACTTGTAGAGGGTGTCGAGGTCGGCGAGGGCCATGACCAGCATGCCGAGCATGCCGTCGGTGCCGTTGAGGAGGGCGAGGCCCTCCTTCTCGCGCAGCTCGACGGGGGCGATCCCGTGCTCGGCGAGCAGCTCGCCGGCGGGCCGGAGGGTGCCGTCGGGGCCCTCCGCCTCCCCTTCTCCCATGAGGGTGAGGGCGCAGTGGGACAGCGGGGCCAGGTCACCGGAGCAGCCGAGGGAGCCGTACTCGTGCACGACCGGGGTGATCCCGGCGTTCAGCACGTCGGCCATGGTCTGCGCGACCTCGGGCCGCACACCGGTGTGCCCGGAGCAGACGGTCTTCAGGCGCAGGAACATCAGGGCCCGTACGACCTCGCGCTCCACCCGGGGGCCCATGCCGGCGGCGTGCGAGCGGACGATGTTGCGCTGTAGCTGGGCACGCAGTTCCTGGCTGATGTGCCGGGTCGCCAGGGCGCCGAAGCCGGTGGAGACGCCGTAGACCGGGTCGGGCTTGGCCGCGAGCGCGTCCACGATCTCCCGGGCCGCCGCGAGAGCCGCCACCGCCTCCGCCGACAGCTCGACGCGGGCACCGCCGCGCGCCACGGCGAGAACGTCGGACGCGGTGACGCCGGACGTCCCCACCACCACAGTGTGCATATCCATATTCAGGAGCGTACGCATTGAATGCGCCGGTGTCACTAGTGGGGGCCGGGAGCACCCCTTACCGCGCGGTGTGGGCTTCGCCTCACGGCCGGCGTCCGCGGAACCGGCGCCGTTCGGCCCGTGCGGGCGGTGGCGCGTCGGCCAGCCGCACCACCGGATCGTCCGGCCCCTCCCGGCCGGCCACCACCGGCCGGTCCAGGCGCAGCGCCTTCGCCCGGTACTGGGCGGCGTCCGCGAGCCGGAACAGCCGGCGCGCGTCCCGCACCTCGCCGATCGCGTCCTCGGTCGAGGCGACCCCGCAGGCGACGCCCTCCCCCGGTTCCAGCTCGCCGGCCCGCCGGCACAGCTCGTCGGCCGCCTTCACCACGTCGTCGGCGGACGGCCCGACCGCGAGCAGACAGAACTCGTCCCCGCCGAGCCGCGCGGCCAGCGCGCCCGGCACCATCGCGCCGCACAGCGACAGCACCGAGCCGAAGCGTTCGAGGAGGCGGTCGCCGACGGCGTGCCCGAGGGTGTCGTTGACCCGCTTGAGCCCGTTGAGGTCGCAGACCACCAGGCTGACGACCACGCCCTGCGCGCGGTGCCGCTCCACGGCCTCCTCCAGGCGTACGTCCACGGCACGGCGGTTGGCCAGGCCGGTGAGGGCGTCGGTGAACGCGAGCCGGCGGGCCTCCTCCAGCCGCTCGGTCTGCGCGATGCCCGCGGCCACGACGGCGGCGAGGACGGTCGCGAAGTCGGCGTCGCCCCGCGCGAAGGACGCCTCGCCGACCGGCCGCGCCACGTACAGCTCGCCCCAGGCCCGCCCGTGCAGGACGACCGGGGCGACCACGCAGCAGCCGCGGCCCCGGCGGCGCAGGGCGGCGACGCGCTGGTGGAAGTAGCCGGGGGTGCCTTTCGCCGTGCCCTCGGCCGTCTCCACCCAGGCGTTGGGGCCCCCGCCGCCGGCCCACCGCTCGTGCAGGAACTCGGTGATCTCCGGGAACTGGTGCACCGGGTAGGTCTCGGCCTCCGGGAACTCCTCCTCGTCCGGGGCGCGGTCGCCCACGTTGACGAGGACCCGGAGCCGGCCGAGTTCGCGTTCCCACACCGACAGCGCGGCGAAGCTGCCGTCGAGCGCGTGGCAGGCGCCGCGGGCGGCGGCCTGCCAGCACTCCCGCGGGGTGTGCGCCGCCGCCATGCCCTGCGCCAGCGCCACGACTGCGGCCAGCCGCTTGTCCTCACCCATTACTCCAGGTTAGGGAGGAATGGGTGGTTTGGGGGTGTGGGTGCGGCGATCAGGTGGCGGACGGAGCACGGCGCTGCGCGGGGTGCGGGTCACTGTGCGGGTGCGTCGACGCTGGTCGCACGGTTCCCCGCGCTCCTTCGGAGCCCGAGGGGGGCCGGTCGGTGCCCTACTCTCCCGGCCACTGCGGCTTGCGCTTCTCGTTGAAGGCCGCCACTCCCTCCGCCCGGTCGCCCGAGAAGGCCACCGAGCGCCAGGCCGCGTCCTCCACCTCCAGCCCGGCCCGCAGGTCCAGCCCGTGCCCCAGGCGCAGCGCCCGCTTCGCCGCCCGCAGCCCCACCGGCGAGTTCCCGGCGATCCGCTCGGCCAGCGCCAGCGCCTCCTCGCGGTCCCGGCCGGGCTCGACCAGGTGGTCCACCAGCCCCAGCTCGGCCGCCTCCGCCGCCTCCACCCGCCGCGCCGAGAAGATCAGCTCGGCCGCGCGGGCCGCGCCGACCCGCCGGGGCAGCAGCTGGGTCCCGCCGCCGCCCGGGATCACGCCCACGGACACCTCCGGCAGCCCCACCACGGCGGTGCCGTCCGCCACGATCAGGTCGCAGGACAGCGCCAGCTCGAACCCGCCGCCGAGCGCGAAGCCGTGCACCGCCGCGATCGTCGGCATCGGCAGCTCCAGCACCCCGGTGTACGACCCGCGCGTCACCGGTCGCTGGCGCATCAGGTCGGCGTCCGTGAAGGAGTTCCGCTCCTTCAGGTCCGCCCCCACGCAGAACGCCCGTTCGTGCGACGAGGTGAGGACGACCACCCGGGCGTCCCGGTCGGCGGAGAGCGCGGCGCAGGCGCTCGTGAGGGAGCGTGCCATCTCCGTGGAGACCGCGTTCATCGCCTTGGGCCGGTCCAGCACCAGCTCCGCGACGTGCCCGTGCCGCCGCACCAGCACGAACTCCCCGAACCGCTCCTCACCCATGACACCCTCCGGTTAACGCGGGTTAACATCCGTCGCCCCGATCATCGCAGCCGGGTTCCTTCCCGTGAAGTCCAGGGGGCTACACCCGTTCGAGTGACATCCCGGCCTTCTCCCCGCACACCGCCCACACGAGCGCATAGCGTCCGGGACCCATGACACCGATACCTGCACACTCCGGCGCCGAGCGGGAACGCGCGCCGGAGCGCACGCCGGGCGTACGGCGCGGCCGGCACCGCAAGCCCCGCCCGCGCAAGGTGCTGCTGGCCGCCGGCGGCCTCGCCCTGGCCGCGGGCGTGCTCAGCCTGGTACGGGCCGCCCCGGACGCGGGAGTCGGCGCGCCGGGCACCGCGGAGGCCGAGCCCAGGACCGGGCCGGGCGAACGTCCCGCGGACCGCTCCGCCGGCATCGCGGCCACCATCGCCGCCGCCCCGACCGCCCTGCCGTCGGCGACCTCCGCCATGGGCGGCAGGAGCCTCGTGCCGGTGCCCGCCGGCACCCCGGCCGGTACGGCACCGGCCCCGGCCCCCGGCACGGCCACGCCCGGCGGCACCGCCGTACCGACCGCCCTGCCGAGCCGGACCCCGGGCCCGCCGAGCGGCACGTCCCGGCCGCCCGCGCCGACGGCGTCCGCCCCGCGCCCGGCCCCGGCGACCCCCACGCCGACCGCCACCCCCACCCCCGGCCACGGCCA
>NZ_JBVIJO010000004.1:96783-395177 GCF_055581365.1 Streptomyces sp. NPDC031445 | reverse complement strand
CCGGCCGGTCCGGAGCCCCGTCCGGGCGGGGTGTGCGTGCCGGTGATCGGACTGTGCCTGGACGTACCCGGCGACCGGCACGGCTGAGAACCGCCCGGCGGCTACGGCTGCCCGTCGCGGCGGGTCAGCAGCCACGGCTCCACCACACCGAGCCCACGCACCGGGCGCTGCACAGCCGACGGCGTCCGCCCCCGCGCACCGGCCCCGGCCACCCCCGGTCACGGCCCGGCCGGTCCGGAGCCCCGTCCGGGCGGGGTGTGCGTGCCGGTGATCGGACTGTGCCTGGACGTACCCGGCGACCGGCACGGCTGAGAACCGCCCCGGCGGCTACGGCTGCCCGTCACGGCGGGTCAGCAGCCACGGCTCCACCACACCGAGCCCACGCACCGGGCGCTGCCACATCGGCTGGAGCGCGAAGCGGTACACCGGCGGGTCCTCGCCCTCCTTCTCGGCCGCCGCCGCGGCCTCCGCCGCCTCCGCCTCCGAGGCGGGCGCCTCGCCGCTGCGGATCAGCTCCTCGGCGAACGCGCTGTCCACGAGCACGGCGTCGCGCGGGGCTATCGAGGTCAGCCGGGAGGCCAGGTTCACCGTCGTACCGAACACGTCGCCCATGCGGGTGGTCACCGTGCCGAACGCCATGCCGACCCGCAGCTCGGGCATCGTCTCGTCGTTCGCCAGCGTCTCCACCAGCAGCAGCGCGATGTCCGCGGCCACACCGGCGTCGTCCGCCGCGTACAGCACCTCGTCGCCGAGGGTCTTGATGAGCCGGCCGCCGCGCGCCGCCACCAGGTCGGCGGCGGTGGTCTCGAACGCCTCGACCAGCTCGCCCAGCTCCTCCTCCTCCATGCGGCGGGTGAGCCGGGTGAAGCCGACGAGATCGGCGAAGCCGACGGCGAGCCGCCGGTCGACCATCTCCTCGTCGTCGGCGGTCTGGACGACCCGGCCGGCCGACGCGGCGAGCTGGCGCCGCCAGACGTAGACGAGGAACTCCTCCAGCTCGGGCAGGAGCAGCTCGACGATCGGGTACGTCACCTCGGTGCGGGTCATCCCCGGTTCCGGGGGCTCGGTCAGGCCCTCCAGGAAGGAGTCGATCTGCCATTCCGCCAACCGGGCGGTGGTCTGCCCGGTGGACCGGGCCACCTGCACCGCCATGGCCTCGCTCAGCAGCCCCGCCTCCACCAGGCCGGCGAGGCGGCGCAGGGCCAGCACGTCGGCCTCGGTGAGGGCCTTGGCCTGGCCGATGTCCGCGAAGCCCATCGCCCGCCAGAACCGGGACGCCAGCTCCATGGAGACGCCGGCGCTGCGGGCGGCCTGGAACGGGGTGTAGCGGCGCTCGGCGCCCAGGATGAGCTGTTCGAGACGCAGGGCCAGCGGGTCATCGCCGGTCTCGGGGGCGTGGGGGTCCACCCGGCCGTCCCCGCCAGCGCCGGAGCCCGTGTCGTCGACGGTCACGCCTGCTGCCCTTCCGATCTGCCGCGGTCAGGTATCGACCGGCCTCAACTCTACGGCAGGTGTGCGCCAGCTCACTCCGTCGGGTTGGGCCGGCGGCACGCGTTCCCGGCACCGGTCACGTGGACCGGGGTGGCCCGGCGACGCGTGCTCGCCGTGCCCGGCCGCAGGTCCATTCTGGCTGGTCGGGCGGTTCCCCGCGCCTTTTCGCAGCGCTCTACGCCGGCCGCAGGTGGACGATGTCGCCCGCCCCCACCGGCTCCCGCACCCCGTTCTCCGTGGCGATGACCAGCCGCCCGTCGCCGTCCAGCGCCACGGCCTCCCCGACCACCGAGCGGTCACCCGGCAGCTCCGCCCGCACCATCCGCCCGAGGGTCGCGCAGCCCGCGGTGTACGTCTCCTGGAGCCGGCTCGCCGAAGGATCGCCCCCCGCGGCCCGCCAGCGCCCGTACCAGCCCTCCAGCGACCGCAGCACCGCCCGCAGCAGCGGATCCCGGTCCGTGCCCAGCGCGCCGGCCAGGGCGAGGGACCCCGCCTGCGGGACCGGCAGCTCGTCGGCCCTGAGGGTGACGTTGATGCCGACGCCGATGACGACGCCGTCGTCGCCGGCCCGCTCGGCCAGGATGCCGCCGGCCTTGCGTTCCTCCCCGCCGACGGTCACCAGCAGGTCGTTCGGCCACTTGAGCGCCGTGTCGACGCCCGCCGCCCGGGACAGCCCGGTCGCCACCGCCACGCCCGTCAGCAGCGGCAGCCAACCCCAGCGGGCCACCGGCACCTCGGTGGGCTTGAGCAGGACGGAGAAGAACAGGCCCGAGCGCGGCGGAGCCGTCCAGCGGCGGTCCAGCCGGCCCCGGCCCGTCGTCTGCTCCTCGGCCACCAGGACCGCGCCCTCGTCGGCGTCGCCCGCGGCGGCCAGGGCGACCAGGTCGGAGTTGGTGGAACCGGTCCGCTGCACCACCTCGATGTCGCAGTACAGGCCCTCCGGCCTGACCAGCCCGCGGCGCAGGGCGGCGCCGTTCAGGGGCGGACGGTCCAGGTCGGACCAGCGGCTGTCGTCTGATGGATTCTGCGGCGTCATGCAAGCCACCCTAGGTGTGGTAAACGACGCACTGCTGATCCGCAGGCCCGCCACTACTCTACGGATGAGTAACCGTCCCCCCTTTTGAGCAGGCAGGGAGCCGCATCCCGATGTCCGAGCCGGAAGAGCGTCACGAGGTCCAAGGGACCGACATCCACACGACCGCGGGGAAGCTCGCGGATCTCCAGCGCCGCATCCACGAGGCGACGCACGCCGGCTCCGAGCGCGCCGTCGAGAAGCAGCACGCCAAGGGCAAGCTGACGGCGCGTGAGCGGATCGAACTGCTGCTCGACGAGGGGTCGTTCGTCGAGCTGGACGAGTTCGCCCGGCACCGGTCGACCAACTTCGGGCTGGAGCGGAACCGCCCGTACGGGGACGGTGTCGTCACCGGCTACGGCACGGTCGACGGCCGCCCGGTCGCGGTCTTCTCGCAGGACTTCACCGTCTTCGGCGGCGCCCTCGGCGAGGTCTACGGCCAGAAGATCGTCAAGGTCATGGACTTCGCGCTGAAGACCGGCTGCCCGGTCATCGGGATCAACGACTCCGGCGGCGCCCGCATCCAGGAGGGGGTCGCCTCCCTCGGGGCGTACGGCGAGATCTTCCGGCGCAACACCCACGCCAGCGGTGTCATCCCGCAGATCTCGCTCGTCGTCGGGCCCTGCGCGGGCGGCGCGGTCTACTCCCCGGCCATCACCGACTTCACGGTCATGGTCGACCAGACCTCGCACATGTTCATCACCGGCCCGGACGTCATCAAGACCGTCACCGGCGAGGACGTCGGCTTCGAGGAGCTGGGCGGCGCCCGCACCCACAACACCGCCTCCGGCGTGGCCCACCACATGGCCGGGGACGAGAAGGACGCCATCGAGTACGTCAAGCAGCTGCTGTCGTACCTGCCGTCCAACAACCTCTCCGAGCCCCCGGTCTTCCCGGAGGAGGCGGACCTCTCCCCCAGCGACGAGGACCGCGAGCTGGACACCGTCGTACCGGACAGCGCCAACCAGCCGTACGACATGCACACGGTGATCGAGCACGTCCTGGACGACGCCGAGTTCTTCGAGACCCAGGCCCTGTTCGCGCCGAACATCCTCACCGGGTTCGGGCGGGTCGAGGGCCACCCGGTCGGCGTCGTCGCCAACCAGCCGATGCAGTTCGCCGGCTGCCTCGACATCACGGCGAGCGAGAAGGCCGCCCGGTTCGTACGGACCTGCGACGCCTTCAACATCCCGGTGCTGACCTTCGTGGACGTGCCGGGCTTCCTGCCGGGCGTCGGCCAGGAGCACGACGGCATCATCCGGCGCGGCGCCAAGCTGATCTACGCCTACGCCGAGGCCACCGTCCCGCTGATCACCGTCATCACCCGCAAGGCCTTCGGCGGCGCCTACGACGTCATGGGCTCCAAGCACCTGGGCGCCGACCTCAACCTGGCCTGGCCCACCGCCCAGATCGCCGTCATGGGCGCCCAGGGCGCGGTCAACATCCTGCACCGCCGCACGATCGCGGAGGCGGAGGCGGGCGGCGGGAACCCCGAAAACGCGGAGGCGGTGCGCGCCCGGCTGATCCAGGAGTACGAGGACACCCTCCTCAACCCCTACGTCGCGGCGGAGCGCGGTTACATCGACGCGGTGATCATGCCGTCCGACACCCGCGCGCACATCGTCCGCGGGCTGCGTCACCTGCGCACCAAGCGGGAATCCCTTCCTCCGAAGAAGCACGGGAACATCCCCCTCTAGGGTCCGAGAGGCCCTAGGTCACCCGCCAAGCCCTGCCGACCCCGGGAGCGGTCATGAACATCAAGGTCGTACGAGGCAATCCGACCGCGGAGGAGCTGGCCGCCGCCCTGGCGGTGGTCCGCGCCCGCGCCGCGGCGGCGGAGGCGACGCCGTCCGGCGCGGAGTCCCCGAGGGACGCGTGGTCCGACCCGTCCCGGATCGCGGCCCACCGCGTCCCCCGCCCGGGCCCGACGTCCTGGACCCGCACCTACTGGCCGGTCTGAGGGGTTCCGGGAGCACGAGCCGGGGCGCCAACCTGAGTAGCAGTACTCAGGCGCCCTCCCCGGCCGAAGCCGCACGCTGGAGGGGTGCTGTGGTCAGACCCGGAGAACGAACCGCCGAAGGAACTGCGCGACGCGCAGGACATGCTTCGGCGGCTCGGGCTCCTGGTGGCCCTCGCCATGGTGCTGTTCATGATCGTCAGTGGCCTGAGGTGAGCCGCGGCGCGCCCGCTGACTAACCTGGCCGCATGACTGTCACACCCCGCAGGCGACTCGTGCTCGCCTCCCAGTCCCCCGCCCGGCTGGCCCTGCTCCGGCAGGCCGGCCTCGCCCCCGAGGTGATCGTGAGCGGCGTCGACGAGGACGCCGTCACCGCGCCCACCCCGGCGGAACTGGCCCTCGCCCTCGCCGAGGCCAAGGCGAGCGTGGTGGCGGCGAAACCGGAGGTGCGGGGCGCCCTGGTGATCGGCTGCGACTCGGTGCTGGAGCTGGACGGGCAGGCGCTCGGCAAGCCGGCCGACGCCGAGGAGGCCACCGCACGCTGGAAGAACATGCGCGGGCGGGCCGGGGTCCTCCAGACGGGGCACTGCGTGTGGGACACGGAGGCCAAGCGGTACGTGTCGGCGACCGCGTCCACCGTCGTCCGCTTCGGTGAGCCCAGCGACGAGGAGATCACCGCCTACGTGGCCTCCGGGGAGCCGCTGCACGTCGCCGGCGCGTTCACCCTGGACGGCCGTTCGGCGCCGTTCATCGAGGGCATCGACGGCGACCACGGCAACGTGATCGGCATCAGCCTGCCCCTGCTCCGCAGGCTCCTCGCCGAACTGGGCGTGGGCATCACGGAGTTGTGGGCACCGGAGCGGTGATCCGGGCGGGGACCGTGTCCTGCGGCTCGTCGTCCCCGTCCTGCGGCTCGTCCGTACGGCTCACCGGCGCGCCCGCGCCGGCGGGGGCCGCGCCCGGTTCCGTTCGCGCGGCCGGTCCGGCGCCCTCCCCGGGCGTGCCGCCGGGCGCCGCCCCCTCCGGGCCGCCCGCACGGTCGTACGTCATCAGGAGCAGCACGATCAGCGCGAGGACGACCACCATGAACAGGAAGGCCGTCCAGCCCACCAGGCCCCAGGCGAACGCGCCGAGCAGGCCGTGCACGACGGCCGCGCTGATCAGCAGGACGCGGCCGAGACCCGCCGGGGCGCGGTCCCGTACCGCGACCAGCGCGGCCACCAGGGCGCACAGCGCGAAGTAGAGGCCGAAGACCACTCCGCCGATCTTCGAGGACATCGACATGACGTCCGGGTCGAGACCGGCCAGGGACATGTCCTGGCGGTCGACGACCACTCCGAGAAACCAGTTGAGCGCGGCGATGAGGACAGCCTCCGCCAGGAGGACGACCGCCACGGCCCCTGCCACCGGTCTGCGCACCACCGGTCCCCACCCACTCTCACACCAGCAGCCTGTTACCCCAGGTACGTTCCGGACAGCGCGAACGCTACTAACGGGTAAACCCAGGGACAAGGGTTCGGTCAGCAGCAAAGAATCATTGGGCCATTCGTAGGGACTCGACAAAGAATCCGAGTGGGCCGCAGCACGCCTTCACAGAGACCTTGGCCACATGGCAGGGCTAGGGTTTGCCGCAGGAGTCCTGCGTACCGAGGTGCGACATGGGCTTTCGCGGGTCGAGCGGGCCTCGCATCACGCTCCGTGTGGGCAAGCTCACCACAGGGGACGGGTCGAAGTGCCGTGTCGGCAGTCCCTAAACTCGGCTTGTTTCAAGGAGGGAGCCTCAATCGTGCGCAAGGTGCTCATCGCCAACCGTGGCGAAATCGCTGTCCGCGTGGCCCGGGCCTGTCGGGACGCCGGGATCGCGAGCGTGGCCGTCTACGCCGACCCGGACCGGGACGCTCTGCATGTCCGCGCCGCGGATGAGGCGTTCGCTCTGGGCGGTGACACCCCGGCCACCAGCTACCTGGTCATCGACAAGATCTTGAACGCGGCGCGCGAGTCCGGCGCGGACGCCGTCCACCCGGGGTACGGCTTCCTCTCGGAGAACGCCGAGTTCGCGCAGGCCGTGCTGGACGCCGGCCTGATCTGGATCGGCCCGCCGCCGCAGGCGATCCGCGACCTGGGCGACAAGGTCGCCGCCCGGCACATCGCCCAGCGCGCCGGCGCGCCGCTGGTCGCCGGTACGCCCGACCCGGTGAGCGGCGCCGACGAGGTCGTGGCCTTCGCCCGGGAGCACGGCCTGCCGATCGCCATCAAGGCCGCCTTCGGCGGCGGTGGCCGCGGTCTGAAGGTGGCCCGCACCCTCGAAGAGGTCCCGGAGCTGTACGACTCCGCGGTGCGCGAGGCGGTCGCCGCCTTCGGCCGCGGCGAGTGCTTCGTCGAGCGCTACCTGGACCGTCCGCGCCACGTGGAGACCCAGTGCCTGGCCGACAAGCACGGCAACGTGGTCGTGGTCTCCACCCGTGACTGCTCCCTCCAGCGCCGCCACCAGAAGCTGGTCGAGGAGGCCCCGGCGCCGTTCCTGTCCGAGGAGCAGGTCGCCGAGCTGTACCGCGCGTCGAAGGCGATCCTGAAGGAGGCCCGCTACGAGGGCGCCGGCACCTGTGAGTTCCTGGTCGGCCAGGACGGCACGATCTCCTTCCTGGAGGTGAACACCCGCCTCCAGGTGGAGCACCCGGTGACCGAGGAGGTCGCCGGCATCGACCTGGTCCGCGAGATGTTCCGCATCGCCGACGGCGAGGAACTCGGTTACGGCGATCCGGTGCTGCGCGGTCACTCGTTCGAGTTCCGTATCAACGGCGAGGACCCGGGCCGCAACTTCCTCCCGGCCCCCGGCACGGTCACCCGGTTCGACCCGCCGTCCGGCCCCGGCGTCCGTCTGGACGCGGGCGTGGAGTCCGGCTCGGTCATCGGCCCGGCCTGGGACTCGCTGCTCGCCAAGCTGGTCGTGACCGGCCGTACCCGCAAGGAGGCCCTGGAGCGGGCCGCCCGCGCGCTGGACGAGTTCCAGGTCGAGGGCATGGCGACGGCGATCCCCTTCCACCGCGTGGTGGTCCGGGACCCGGCGTTCGCCCCGGAGCTGACCGGCTCCCAGGACCCCTTCACGGTCCACACCCGCTGGATCGAGACCGAGTTCGTCAACGAGATCAAGCCGTTCGCCGCGCCCGCCGACGCCGAGGCGGAGGAGGAGCTGGGCCGCGAGACGGTCGTCGTCGAGGTCGGCGGCAAGCGCCTGGAGGTCTCGCTGCCGTCGTCACTCGGCATGAGCCTGGCCCGCACGGGCCTCGCGGCCGGCGCCAAGCCCAAGCGTCGCGCGGCGAAGAAGTCCGGCCCGGTCGCCTCCGGTGACACCCTCGCCTCGCCGATGCAGGGCACGATCGTGAAGATCGCCGTCGAGGAGGGCCAGGAGGTCAAGGAGGGCGACCTGGTCGTCGTCCTGGAGGCCATGAAGATGGAACAGCCCCTGAACGCCCACAAGGCGGGCACCATCAAGGGCCTGACCGCCGAGGTCGGCGCGTCCATCACGTCGGGCGCGGCGATCTGCGAGATCAAGGACTGAGGTCCGGCCGCGACACACCGAGTCGGCCCCCGGCAGACACCGGGGGCCGGCCGCTTTTCCGGACCCTGAGCCTGTAGCCGTGGGCGCCGCCGACGGGTGGGCGGCGGCGGTGCGGGGCCCGGTCCGGTCCGGGGAGGAGTCGCCGGGCGGCTGACGGCCGGTCGGACGCCCTGTCAGTCCGCGCGAGAGTCGGCCCCTGCCGAGCCTGCGCGCGTCCGGGCGTCCGGCGTCCTCAGCGCCTTCGCAGGTCGGCGACGCGTCCTCGTTCGGCCGCGGCCGACTCTCCCAGCCCCGCCCCCGAGCGGAGCGCCACGTGCCCCCTGCGCGGCCCCGGCAGCGGGGCGCGGCGGGCCGCCGGGACCTGTTCACCCCCCGGGTTCCCGCTCGCCCCGGCCACGGCGATCTGCACGCCCTGGTCCGCGAGCGCCTGCAGCTCCGTGGCGGCGCGGTCGTCGTGGGCCGGGGGCTCGTCGGTGACCAGCCGGGTGATGAGGTCCGTGGGCACGGTCTGGAACATGGTGTCCGTGCCGAGCTTGGTGTGGTCGGCGAGGACCACGACCTCCGCCGCGGCCTGGACGAGGGCCCGGTCGACGGACGCCGAGAGCATGTTGGAGGTGGACAGGCCCCGCTCGGCCGTCAGCCCGCTTCCGGACAGGAAGGCCTTCGACACGCGCAGGCCCTGGAGGGACTGCTCCGCGCCGGAGCCGACGAGGGCGTAGTTGGAGCCGCGCAGGGTGCCTCCGGTCATCACGACCTCCACCCGGTTGGCGTGGGCCAGCGCCTGCGCCACCAGGAGGGAGTTGGTGACGACCGTCAGGCCCGGCACGCGCGCGAGCCGGCGGGCCAGCTCCTGCGTGGTCGTACCGGCCCCGACCACGATCGCCTCGCCCTCTTCGACGAGGCCCGCGGCGAGGTCGGCGATGGCCGTCTTCTCGGCGGTCGCGAGATGGGATTTCTGCGGAAAGCCGGACTCTCGCGTGAACCCGCCCGGCAGTACCGCACCGCCGTGCCGGCGGTCGAGGAGTCCTTCTGCCTCCAGTGCCCGCACGTCCCGCCGTACGGTCACTTCGGAGGTCTGGACGACGCGGGCGAGCTCACGGAGCGACACGGCACCGTTCGCTCGCACCATTTCAAGGATCAATTGGCGACGTTCAGCAGCGAACACGAAACTGACAGTAACCCCAGCGACCGTCTGCTTTCAGCAGTTTGCGCCGAATAACAGAAGTTGTTCGCACGGCAGGGCGGGAAGTGGTATAGAACCCGTCCGCCCCGACTATGCCGACCGCGCATGCCCCGACACCCCCTGACCAGGGGGAAGCCGGCGGCGGCCGTCAGGCCTCCGCGCTCGCCTTGCGGGTGTGCAACTGCCGCGCGACCTCCGCGATCGACCCCGAAAGGGAGGGGTACACCGTGAACGCGTTCGCGATCTGTTCGACCGTCAGATTGTTGTCGACGGCGATCGAGATGGGGTGGATCAGTTCCGAGGCGCGCGGCGCCACGACCACCCCGCCGACCACGATGCCCGTGCCGGGCCGGCAGAAGATCTTCACGAAGCCGTCCCGGATGCCCTGCATCTTGGCGCGCGGGTTGCGCAGCAGCGGCAGCTTGACGACCTTGGCGTCGATCTTCCCCGCGTCCACGTCCGCCTGGGTGTAACCGACGGTGGCGATCTCGGGGTCGGTGAAGACGTTGGACGAGACGGTCTTCAGGTTCAGCGGGGCCACCGCGTCGCCGAGGAAGTGGTACATGGCGATGCGCCCCTGCATGGCGGCGACGGACGCGAGGGCGAAGACACCGGTCACGTCACCGGCCGCGTAGACGCCGGGCGCGGTCGTCCGGGACACCTTGTCCGTCCAGATGTGACCCGAGTCGCGCAGCTTGACCCCGGCCTCCTCCAGGCCGAGGCCCGCGCTGTTCGGGATGGCGCCGACCGCCATCAGGCAGTGCGAGCCGGTGATGACCCGGCCGTCGGCCAGCGTCACCTCGACCCGGTCGCCGACCCGCTTGGCGGACTGCGCGCGGGAGCGGGCCATGACGTTCATGCCACGGCGCCGGAAGACGTCCTCCAGGACGGCGGCGGCGTCCGGGTCCTCCCCCGGCAGCACGCGGTCGCGGGACGACACGAGCGTGACCTTCGACCCCAGGGCCTGGTACGCGCCGGCGAACTCGGCGCCGGTCACGCCCGACCCGACCACGATCAGCTCGTCGGGCAGCTCGGTGAGGTCGTAGACCTGGGTCCAGTTGAGGATGCGCTCGCCGTCGGGCCGGGCGTCGGGCAGCTCGCGCGGATGACCGCCGGTGGCGATGAGGACGGCGTCGGCGGTGAGCGTCTCCTCGGTGCCGTCGGCGGCGGTGACGACGACCTTCCGGGACCCGTCCAGGGACTGCATGCCGTCCAGCCGGCCGCGCCCGCGCACGACCCGGGCGCCGGCCCGGGTGACGGAGGCGGTGATGTCGTGGGACTGGGCGAGCGCCAGCCGCTTCACCCGGCGGTTGACCTTCCCGAGGTCCACGCCGACCACCCGGGCCGCCTGCTCCAGCGGCGGGGTGTCGTCGGCGACGATGATGCCGAGCTCTTCGTACGACGAATCGAAGGTCGTCATGACCTCGGCCGTAGCGATAAGGGTCTTCGACGGCACGCAGTCGGTCAGCACCGACGCCCCGCCCAGACCGTCGCAGTCGACGACGGTCACCTCCGCGCCGAGCTGAGCGGCCACCAGCGCCGCTTCGTATCCGCCGGGTCCGCCACCGATGATCACGATCCGAGTCACGTACTCCATTGTCCCGCACGCTTCAAGGTGCCACTGCCCGGGGGCGCCACCCGGGGCTCCCGGGACGCCCGGGGCACGCGGTGCGCCTGCCGTACCCTTCGTCCATGTCGCTCTATGCCGCGTACGCCGGCAACCTCGACGCGCGCCTGATGTCCCGCCGCGCCCCGCACTCCCCGCTGCGCGCCACCGGCTGGCTGAACGGCTGGCGGCTGACCTTCGGCGGCGAGCAGCTGGGCTGGGAGGGGGCGCTGGCCACGATCGTCGAGGACCCGTTGGCCGAGGTCTTCGTCGGCCTGTACGACATCGCACCCATGGACGAGGAGTCGCTCGACCGGTGGGAGGGCGTGGGCCTCGACATTTACCGCCGGGTGCGCGTGCGCGTGCACACCCTGGACGGTGAGGAGCCAGCCTGGGCGTACGTCCTCAACGCGTACGAAGGCGGGCTGCCGTCGGCGCGCTACCTGGGCGAGATCGCCGACGCGGCGGAGTCGGCGGGGGCTCCGCACGACTACGTGATGGAGCTCCGCAAGCGCCCCTGCTGACCCTCCGGGCGTCCCTCCGTGCCGCGTTTTGCTCCGCTTTCTCCGGCTGCTTGTGGAAAACGACAAGACAACGAAGGCAAACCCGTGGGCTCTGTCATCTACGCGCGTAGGCGAGAACCGGCTACCCTCATCGGCGTGAACGCATTTCTTCTTCCGGACGACATCCAGGGCGACCCCCACGCGGCCGCCGACGCCGCCGCCGCGCGCCTGCGCGCCCTCACGGGCGCCGAGACCCACGACGTCGCCCTCGTGATGGGCTCCGGCTGGGCTCCGGCCGTCGACGCCCTCGGGGCGCCCGACGCCGAGTTCCAGGTCACCGAGCTGCCCGGCTTCCCGCCGCCGGCCGTCGAGGGCCACGGCGGCAAGATCCGCTCGTACTCCTTCGGTGACAAGCGGGCCCTGGTCTTCCTGGGCCGCACCCACTACTACGAGGGCCGCGGTGTGGCCGCGGTGGCGCACGGCGTCCGTACGGCCGTCGCGGCCGGCTGCAAGACCATCGTGCTGACCAACGGCTGCGGCGGTCTGCGCGAGGGCATGCGGCCCGGCCAGCCGGTGCTGATCAGCGACCACATCAACCTGACGGCGACGTCCCCGATCGTCGGCGCGAACTTCGTCGACCTGACGGACCTGTACTCGCCGCGCCTGCGCGCCCTGTGCAAGGAGATCGACCCCACGCTGGAGGAGGGCGTCTACGCCCAGTTCCCCGGCCCGCACTACGAGACCCCGGCCGAGATCCGCATGGCCCGCGTCATCGGCGCGGACCTGGTCGGCATGTCCACGGTGCTGGAGGCCATCGCCGCCCGCGAGGCCGGCGCCGAGGTGCTCGGCATCTCCCTGGTCACCAACCTGGCCGCGGGCATGACCGGCGAACCCCTCAACCACGAGGAGGTCCTCCAGGCCGGCCGCGACTCGGCGGCCCGCATGGGCGAACTGCTGGCACGGGTACTGGGCAGGATCTGACGGAACGCTGCGCTCGGCTTCGACGGGGGCGGTGGCGTTCCGGTCGACTCGGAGCGGGGCGGGGCGGGGCGCTGGGTTCGGCTCCGGGCGGGCGCGGGACAGCCTCCCGCTCTGGGCGGGGGCTACGGCCTCCGGCTCTGGGCGGGCGCAAAAGCCTCCGGCTCTGGGCGAGGGCGCGACAGCGGTCGGCTGCTCCGGGCGGGCGCGGGACAGCCTCCGGCTCCGGGCGGGACAGGACAGCGGTCGGCTCCAAGCGGGGTGGTGCCCTCGGCTTCGGGCCGGGGCGCTGGGACCGGCTTCGAGCGGGGGCGCCGGGCTCTGCCCCAGGCAGACGTTGGGCCCGCCTTCGAGCAGGGGCGCCGGGACCGGCTTCGGGCGGGGCCCGCTGGCTCGGCTTCGAGCGGGGCACCAAGCTCTGCCCCAGGCAGGCGTTGGACCCGGCTCCCGGCAGGGTCGCCGGGCCCGGCTTCGAGCGAGGGCCCGCTGGCTCGGCTTCGAGCAGGGCACCAAGCTCTGCCCCAGGCAGGCGTTGGACCCGGCTCCCGGCAGGGGCGCCGGGACCGGCTTCGAGCGAGGGCCCGCTGGCTCGGCTTCGAACGGGGCACCAAGCTCTGCCCCAGGCGGGCATTGGACCCGGCTCCGGGCAGGGGCGCCGGGACCGGCTTCGGGCGGGGCCCGCTGGCTCGGCTTCGAGCAGGGCACCAAGCTCTGCCCCAGGCAGGCGTTGGACCCGGCTCCCGGCAGGGTCGCCGGCTCGGCTTCGGACCTGGAGCCCGCTGGGCCGGGCCTCGGGTGCGGCGCCGGGTCCGGTTCTGGCCCGGGGCGGCGTTGCGACCGGCATGGGTGGGCACCAGCGAGCGTAGGGGTCGGTCTTCGGCCGGGGCGGCGTTCCACCCGGCTCGGGGGCGGTACTCCCGGTCCGGCGGCACCGCTCCCGCACCGCGCCACCGGCACCACGACGACCGGCGGCACCGCCGCCGCTCAAGCCGTACCCGCCGCCGCCCGGACCCCCGAGCGGCGCGCGATGCGGCAAGCTCCCTTCCGTGCCGCGCCCCGCTCCCCGGGGGCGTCGGCGGCAGAGTGGGGGTCCGGGGGAAGCCCCCGGTTGGACGAGGCAAACACAGGAGAGGTTGATCCCAAGGTGCACGACGATCTCATCGCCCGGGCCAAGGCCTGGCTCGCCGAGGACCCGGACCAGGAGACCCGCGACGAACTGGCCGCGCTGATCGACGCCGGTGCCGTCGAGGAGCTGTCGGCCCGCTTCTCCGGCACACTCCAGTTCGGCACCGCCGGCCTGCGCGGCGAGCTGGGCGCCGGCCCGATGCGCATGAACCGCAGCGTCGTCATCCGTGCCGCCGCGGGCCTCGCCGCGTACCTGAAGAAGAACGGCCACCCCGGTGGACTCGTCGTCATCGGCTACGACGCCCGCCACAAGTCCGCCGACTTCGCCCGGGACACCGCCGCCGTGATGACCGGCGCCGGCCTGCGCGCGGCCGTACTCCCCCGCCCGCTGCCCACCCCCGTGCTGGCCTTCGCGATAAGGCACCTCGGCGCGGTCGCGGGCGTCGAGGTCACCGCCAGCCACAACCCGCCCCGGGACAACGGCTACAAGGTCTACCTCGGCGACGGCTCCCAGATCGTCCCGCCCGCCGACGCGGAGATCGCCGCCGAGATCGACGCGATCGCCTCCCTGCACGACGTACCCCGTCCGGAGGACGGCTGGGAGACCCTGGACCAGTCGGTCCTGGACGCCTACCTCGCCCGCACGGACGCCGTGCTGGACCCCTCCTCCCCCCGTACCGCCCGCACGGTCTACACGGCGATGCACGGCGTCGGCCGGGACGTCCTGCTGGCCGCGTTCGCCCGCGCCGGCTTCCCCGAGCCGGTCCTCGTCGCCGAGCAGGCCGACCCGGACCCGGACTTCCCGACGGTCGCCTTCCCGAACCCGGAGGAGCCGGGCGCGATGGACCTGGCGTTCGCGCGGGCCCGCGCCACCGACCCGGACCTGGTGATCGCCAACGACCCCGACGCGGACCGCTGCGCGGTGGCCGTGAAGGACGGCGGCGACTGGCGGATGCTGCGCGGCGACGAGGTCGGCGCCCTGCTCGCCGCCCATCTGGTCCGCCGTGGCGCCCGGGGCACCTTCGCCGAGTCGATCGTCTCCTCCTCCCTGCTCGGCCGGATCGCGCAGAAGGCGGGGCTGCCGTACGAGGAGACGCTGACCGGCTTCAAGTGGATCGCCCGTGTCGACGGCCTGCGCTACGGCTACGAGGAGGCCCTCGGCTACTGCGTGGACCCGGACGGGGTGCGCGACAAGGACGGCATCACCGCCGCGCTGCTGGTCACCGAGCTGGCGTCCGTGCTGAAGGAGGAGGGCCGTACCCTCCTGGACCTGCTCGACGACCTGGCCGTGGAGCACGGCCTGCACGCCACCGACCAGCTGTCGGTGCGGGTCAAGGACCTCTCGCTGATCGCGGACGCGATGCGCCGTCTGCGCGAGCAGCCGCCGGCCGGTCTCGCGGGGCTGCCCGTCGTCCGGGCCGAGGACCTGAGCCAGGGCACGGAGAAGCTGCCGCCCACGGACGGCCTGCGCTACACGCTCGACGGCGCCCGGGTCATCGTCCGTCCCAGCGGCACCGAGCCGAAGCTGAAGTGCTACCTGGAGGTCGTCGTACCGGTCGCGGCGCACGCCGGCCTGCCGGCCGCCCGCGCCCGCGCGGCGGAGCTGCTGACGGCCGTCAAGCGCGACCTGTCGGCGGCCGCCGGCATCTGAGGAACCGGGGCCCTGCTGTCCGTCCGCACGACAGGAACGTCCGCACGACAGGGACAGTAGGGCCGCCGTCCGACCCGTCGCGAGCACCGGCGCGCAGGGACCACAGAAGCAGGCAGCCGACGCCGCACCCACGCGGGCACGTCACACAGGAAATCCGGCCTCGATCCAGCACCCGGAACCGACGTGCACCGGCACCCGGCCCGGCAGGCCCACGCCTCGGCGTCAGCCCGCCCGGGCCGTGGCCCCGCCCTCCGGAGGCGATGCGGGCAGCCCCCGAGGGCTCGCTCAGCCCACCGCCAGCAGGATCGCCAGCAGCACCGCTCCGGCGACCGCGGGCGCGGCCACCTCGTAGGCCCAGCGCACGGTGATCTCGCCCTGTGCCGACTCGGCCTGCCCGCGCCGCTCCAGCGTCTCCCCCAGGTCGGCCATGATCTGGTCGCTCTCCGCCCGGGCCGGCCCCGGCTCCGGGCCGCGCACGCTGAACCCGCCGAAGCCGAGGCCGCTCGGTGCGAGCACCCCGTCCCGGCCGCCCCGGGCCGTGCCGCGGGCCGCGTCCGCCGCCGCCCGCTGCTGCCGGCGCACCGCCTTCTTGCGGGCCCGCAGCGAGACGGGGACCGCCCACAGCTGGTACTTGGCGCCGGACTTGGCGAGGACCTCGTTGGAGTAGCCGGAGCGCAGGCCGGCGATCTCGCCCCAGGGCAGGGTGATCACCCGGAACGGGTTGCGGACGCGCAGCCGGTCCTCGCCCGCGAACACCGCCGGGCGGAGCGTGAAGGCGAGGACCAGCGGCACGATCAGGATCATCCCGGCCAGCGCCAGCCACGGGGTCCGGCCGTGGCCCTTGAACAGGGCGTCGAAGCCCAGCCAGAGGACGACCAGGAGGAGCAGCGTGCCGCCCGCCAGCGCGAGGGGCGAGCGGTAGACGCGGTCCTTGGCGGCGGGCGCCGGCGGCTGTGACGCGGGTGACGGGTGGTCCGGGGTGGTCATGGCCCCGATTCTGCACGACGCCGTCCGCGGTGCGGCCACGCGCCCGTGAACCGGCGCTCATCCGTGATGTCGGCCTCGGGGACGGACACGGGGGTGTACAGCCGCTACGCGCGTAGATATGCTCGTCTGGTGACCATGCCCACTACCGCACCCACAGCTCACGCTCTCGCTGACGTCACCGCGTCCGACAGCACGCTGCGCCGCTTCCTCCACGGGCTGCCCGGCGTCGACGCGGTCGGCCTGGAGGCGCGCGCCGCGTCCCTCGGCACCCGTTCCATCAAGACCACCGCGAAGGCGTACGCCATCGACCTCGCCATCTCGATGGTCGACCTGACGACGCTGGAAGGCGCGGACACCCCGGGCAAGGTCCGGGCGCTCGGCGCCAAGGCGGTCCACCCGGACCCCACGGACCGCACGACCCCGACGACGGCCGCGGTCTGCGTCTACCCCGACATGGTGGCCGTCGCCAAGGAGGCCGTCGCCGGCTCCGGCGTCAAGGTCGCCTCGGTGGCCACCGCCTTCCCGGCCGGCCGTGCCGCGCTCGACGTGAAGCTGGCCGACGTCCGTGAGGCCGTCGCCGCCGGCGCCGACGAGATCGACATGGTCATCGACCGCGGCGCGTTCCTCGCCGGCAGGTACCTGAAGGTGTACGACGAGATCGTCGCCGTGAGGGAGGCCTGCGGGACGGACGCCCGGCTGAAGGTCATCTTCGAGACCGGCGAGCTGTCGACGTACGACAACATCCGCCGTGCCTCCTGGCTCGGCATGCTGGCCGGCGCCGACTTCATCAAGACGTCGACGGGCAAGGTCGCCGTCAACGCCACGCCCGCGAACACCCTCCTCATGCTGGAGGCGGTCCGCGACTTCCGGGCCCAGACCGGCGTCCAGGTCGGGGTGAAGCCGGCCGGCGGCATCCGCACCAGCAAGGACGCGATCAAGTTCCTGGTCCTGGTCAACGAGACCGCGGGCGAGGACTGGCTGGACAACCACTGGTTCCGCTTCGGCGCCTCCTCGCTCCTGAACGACCTGCTGATGCAGCGCCAGAAGCTGGCCACCGGCCGCTACTCCGGTCCCGACTACGTGACGGTGGACTGATCCCCCATGGCATTCGAGTACGCACCCGCCCCCGAGTCCCGCGCGATCGTCGACATCGCGCCCTCGTACGGCCTGTTCATCGACGGCGAGTTCACCGAGGCGGCCGACGGCAAGGTCTTCAAGACGGTCTCGCCGTCGACGGAGGAGGTCCTCGCCGAGGTCGCCCAGGCCGGTTCCGAGGACGTCGACCGTGCCGTCAGGGCCGCCCGCAAGGCGTTCGAGAAGTGGTCCGCGCTGCCCGGCTCCGAGCGCGCCAAGTACCTGTTCCGCATCGCCCGGATCGTCCAGGAGCGCAGCCGTGAACTGGCGGTCCTGGAGACGCTGGACAACGGCAAGCCGATCAGGGAGACCCGCGACGCGGACCTCCCGCTGGTCGCCGCGCACTTCTTCTACTACGCGGGCTGGGCCGACAAGCTCGGCCACGCCGGCTTCGGCCCGGACCCCAGGCCGCTGGGCGTGGCCGGCCAGGTCATCCCGTGGAACTTCCCGCTGCTGATGCTGGCGTGGAAGATCGCCCCGGCCCTCGCGACCGGCAACACGGTCGTCCTGAAGCCCGCCGAGACGACCCCGCTGTCCGCCCTGTTCTTCGCGGACGTCTGCCGCCAGGCCGGCCTGCCCAAGGGTGTCGTCAACATCCTCCCGGGCTACGGCGACGCGGGCGCCGCGCTGGTCGCGCACCCCGACGTGAACAAGGTCGCCTTCACCGGCTCCACGGCCGTCGGCAAGGAGATCGCCCGCACGGTCGCCGGCACCCGCAAGAAGCTCACCCTCGAACTGGGCGGCAAGGGCGCGAACATCGTCTTCGACGACGCGCCGATCGACCAGGCCGTCGAGGGCATCGTCAACGGCATCTTCTTCAACCAGGGCCAGGTCTGCTGCGCGGGCTCCCGCCTCCTGGTCCAGGAGTCGATCCAGAACGAGCTGCTGGACTCCCTCAAGCGCCGCCTGTCCACGCTGCGCCTCGGCGACCCGCTGGACAAGAACACCGACATCGGCGCGATCAACTCCGCCGAGCAGCTGGCCCGGATCACCGCGCTGGCCGAGCGGGGCGAGGCGGAGGGCGCGGAACGCTGGTCGCCGGCCTGCGAACTGCCCTCGTCCGGTTACTGGTTCGCCCCGACGCTGTTCACGAACGTCACCCAGGCGCACACCATCGCCCGTGACGAGATCTTCGGCCCGGTGCTGTCGGTCCTCACCTTCCGTACGCCCGACGAGGCCGTCGCCAAGGCCAACAACACCCAGTACGGCCTCTCGGCCGGCATCTGGACCGAGAAGGGCTCGCGCATCCTGGCCGTCGCGAACAAGCTGCGCGCCGGTGTCGTCTGGTCCAACACGTTCAACAAGTTCGACCCGACCTCGCCGTTCGGCGGCTACAAGGAGTCGGGCTTCGGCCGCGAGGGCGGCCGCCACGGCCTGGAGGCGTACCTCGATGTCTGACCGACTCACTGTGTTCAAGACCTACAAGCTGTACGTCGGCGGGAAGTTCCCGCGTTCCGAGAGCGGCCGGGTGTACGAGGTGCAGGACTCGAAGGGCAACTGGCTGGCCAACGCTCCGCTGTCCTCCCGCAAGGACGCCCGTGACGCGGTGGTCGCCGCGCGCAAGGCGTTCGGCGGCTGGTCCGGCGCGACCGCCTACAACCGCGGCCAGGTCCTCTACCGCGTCGCGGAGATGCTGGAGGGCCGCAAGGAGCAGTTCGTCCGGGAGGTCGCGGACGTGGAGGGCCTGTCGAAGTCGAAGGCGGCGGCCGTCGTGGACGCGACGGTCGACCGCTGGGTCTGGTACGCGGGCTGGACCGACAAGATCGCCCAGGTGATCGGCGGCGCCAACCCGGTCGCGGGCCCGTACTTCAACCTCTCCTCCCCGGAGCCGACCGGCGTGGTCGCCGTGCTGGCTCCGCAGGAGTCGTCCTTCCTCGGCCTGGTGTCGGTCGTGGCCCCGGTGATCGCCACCGGCAACACGGCGGTCGTGATCGCCTCCGAGAAGGCCCCGCTGCCGGCCCTGTCCCTCGGCGAGGTGCTGGCCACCTCCGACGTCCCGGGCGGTGTCGTCAACGTCCTGTCCGGCCGTACGGCGGAGATCGCGGCGCCGCTGGCCGCGCACCAGGACGTCAACGCGATCGACCTCGCGGGCGCGGACGAGGACCTGGCGAAGGAGCTGGAGGTCGCGGCGGCCGACAATCTGAAGCGGGTGCTCCGTCCACAGGCTGTGGATTACTTCGAGACGCCGGGGACCGAGCGGATGACGGCGTTCCTGGAGACCAAGACGGTGTGGCACCCGACGGGCGCGCTGGGCGCGTCGGGCTCTTCCTACTGAGGGGCCGCCGGGCGGGGAACCTCCCCCGCCCCGCGCCCCTGCGGGGCGCTCTCAGTGGCCCAGGGCGCCGAGGACCTGGCCGACCACCGGGACGCTGCCGAGCGACGGCGCCTGGGCCAGCGGGCGCGTCAGCGTCTGGGAGCCCACCGGCTTGAAGTCGGCCAGCTGGGTGCCCACGCCGTTGTCGAGCGGGTCCACGCCCGTGCCCGCGAGCGGGTTGGGCTTGAGACCCGCGACCGGGCCGGTCACGTACCCCACCATGCCGGTCAGGGCGCGCGCGCCCGCCTGGGGGTCGACGTTGCCGAGGTTCAGGGGGCGGTAGTTGAGGCCCACGCCGGGGACCGAGTCGGCGGACGCCGTCGCCGCCCCCGCGCCCAGGGCCGCTCCGGCGGCCGCGAGGACGATGAGGGCGCGCTGCGCGGTGGAGTGCCGGGGGGAAGTGTGTCGGGCCATCGCTGGTGCCACCTTCTGGTGCGCAGGGTAAGGGTGTCGACACGTAGGGTAGTTGAGGCGGGACTCACGCTCAAAAGCCGACCCGCGGGGTCGGCAGGGCGCCCCCCATGCGTCAAACTGGTGTTCCGTGAGCATTCATCCTCCGTCTCCCGCCCGTGTCGTGCTGCTGTGCGGCCCCTCGGGCTCGGGCAAGTCACATGTCGCCGCCCGTTCCGGGCTCCCCGTGCTGCGCCTGGACGACTTCTACAAGGAGGGTGACGATCCGACTCTGCCCCTGGTGGAGGGGAGTTCGGACATCGACTGGGACCACCCGCGGTCGTGGGACGCGGACGTCGCCGTCGAGGCCATCGCCCGGCTGTGCGCCACGGGGTCGACGCCGGTACCGGTGTACGACCTCTCGCTGAGTGCCCGTACCGGTGAGGAGACGCTGCACATCGGCCGTACCCCGCTGTTCATCGCGGAGGGCGTCTTCGCCGCGGAGATCGTCGAGCGCTGCCGGGAACTGGGCCTGCTCGCGGACGCGCTGTGCCTGTCCCGCGGTCCGGTCACCACCTTCCGGCGGCGCTTCCTGCGCGATCTGCGGGAGGGCCGCAAGTCGGTGCCGTTCCTGCTGCGCCGCGGCTGGCGGCTGATGCGCACGGAGCGCTCGATCGTCGCCCGCCAGGTGTCGCTCGGCGCGCACCCCTGCGACCGGGACGAGGCGCTGGGCCGGCTCGCGGCAGCCGCGGCGGGCCGGCAGGTACGGCAGCGGACGGCGGCCTGACCCCGTACCACCCCGTACACGCGAGAGCGGGGCCGGCAGGCCCCCCGGCCCACCAGCCCCGCTCCCTCGCTCCCCCGTCTTCCCCCGTGCTCCCCCGAAGGCCCACCCCCCAGTGGTCCCCCGTTTCCCCCGTTCCCCCCGGACCTCAGGCGACCAGTTCGCCGAAGGCGTCCTCCTCGTCACGGCCGAAGCTGAGGACCTCGTCCTCGCGCAGCCGGCGCAGCGAGCGCCAGATGCTGGACTTCACCGTGCCGACACTGATGCCGAGTATCTCCGCGATCTCCGGGTCCGTGCGGCCCTCGTAGTAGCGCAGGACCAGCATGGTGCGCTGGAGTTCGGGCAGCCGGGCCAGCGCCTGCCACAGGACCGCGCGCAGCTCGGTGCCGCGCATCGCGTCCGTGTCGGAGGGCGTCTCCGGCAGTTCCTCGGTCGGGTACTCGTTGAGCTTGCGGCGCCGCCAGGCGCTGATGTGCAGGTTGGTCATGGTGCGGCGGAGGTATCCGCCGACCGCGGCCTTGTCACTGATCCGGTCCCAGGCCCGGTACGTCGAGAACAGCGCGCTCTGCAGCAGGTCCTCGGCCTCGAAGCGGTCACCGGTCAGGTGGTAGGCGGTGGCGTACAGGGAGGCGCGGCGCTCCTGGACGTAGGCGGTGAACTCCGCTTCCGTCAGCGAACGGCGCTCCCCCGGGTCCTCCCTGTACGCGGCTCCCCCGTGAGCTTCCCCCCGTGTGTCAACCACCGCCATGTACGCGGTGTGCTGACGCCCGGTGCCGCGAGCGCACCCCCGCCCTCCCCCACGCTCGAACACGCTCGCGCGGGAGGGACCCCCCTCGGCACCGGACTTCTCCGATCCCCGGTGCACGTCGTGCAGACGCGTGACCACTGCGCTGGTGCTGATGCTGTGCAGCGTGTTCATCTCGCGCTCCCCGTCGTGGACTTCCGGTGACTCCGTTGTGCCCGGGCTGGTTCCGGCCGGCGGCCTTGCCCGTGCCCAAAAGACTGCCGGGGTCACTTCATGGCCGTGTCTGCCGACTGTCACAGACCTGTCACAGGGGTCCCGTCCAGGCGGGTCACACACCGCGCACAGCCGGTGGCGCTACGGATGACCTGGTCCCGGCAGGTCGTACGGCGACCCTTCCATGGGCCAGAATGAGCCCGTGCCTTCCCTGTTGCTGATCGAGGACGACGACGCCATCCGTACGGCCCTGGAGCTCTCCCTGACGCGCCAGGGACACCGGGTGGCCACCGCTGCCAGCGGCGAGGACGGTCTGAAGCTGCTGCGCGAGCAGCGGCCGGACCTCATCGTGCTGGACGTGATGCTGCCCGGCATCGACGGGTTCGAGGTGTGCCGGCGCATCCGGCGCACGGACCAGCTGCCGATCATCCTGCTGACCGCGCGCAGCGACGACATCGACGTCGTCGTCGGTCTGGAGTCCGGCGCCGACGACTACGTCGTCAAGCCGGTGCAGGGCCGGGTGCTGGACGCCCGGATCCGGGCCGTGCTGCGGCGCGGGGAACGCGAGTCCAGCGACTCGGCGACCTTCGGCAACCTCGTCATCGACCGGTCGGCCATGACCGTCACGAAGAACGGCGAGGACCTCCAGCTGACCCCGACCGAGCTGCGGCTGCTGCTGGAGCTGAGCCGGCGGCCCGGTCAGGCGCTGTCCCGGCAGCAGCTGCTGCGGCTGGTGTGGGAACACGACTACCTCGGTGACTCGCGCCTGGTCGACGCCTGCGTGCAGCGGCTGCGCGCGAAGGTGGAGGACGTGCCGTCGTCGCCGACGCTCATCCGTACCGTCCGTGGTGTCGGCTACCGCCTGGACACCCCTCAGTGACCGGTACGCAAGAGGGGCTGCGCGGCTGGGCCGCGGGGCGCAAGGGAAGTCTGTCGCGGCTCAGGTTCACCAGCCTCAGGCTGCGCCTGGTCGTCGTCTTCGGGCTGGTGGCCCTGACGGCCGCCGTGTCGGCGTCCGGGATCGCCTACTGGCTCAACCGGGAGGCCGTGCTCACCCGCGCCCAGGACGCCGTGCTGCGCGACTTCCGGCAGGAGATGCAGAACCGCGCGGGCGCGCTGCCGGAACACCCGACCCAGGACCAGGTGCAGCGCGCGGCCGGCCAGATGGCCGCCAGCAGCCAGCACTTCAGCGTGCTCCTGGTCGCCCAGGACGCCGGCGGCAAGACCGTGTACGGCAACTCGGGCGGCATCAACGGCTTCTCGCTGGAGGACGTGCCCCGGTCGCTGCGGGAGGCCGTGACCCGGCGGCAGACCGTGACGGACTCCAACAAGGAGCCGTACCACCTGTACTGGCAGCGGGTCGTGGACCACGGCACGCCCTACCTGGTGGCCGGTACGCGCGTCATCGGCGGCGGCCCGACCGGCTACATGGCGAAGTCCCTGGAGCCGGAGGCGAAGGACCTCAACTCGCTGGCCTGGTCACTCGGCATCGCCACCGGGCTCGCGCTGATCGGCGCCGCGCTGCTCGCGCAGGCCGCCGCCACGACCGTGCTCAAGCCCGTGCACCGGCTGGGCGTGGCCGCGCGACGGCTCGGCGAGGGCCGGCTGGACACCCGGCTGCGGGTGTCCGGCACCGACGAACTCGCCGACCTGTCCAGGACGTTCAACAACGCGGCCGAGGCGCTGGAGCAGCGGGTCGCGGAGATGGCCGCGCGGGACGAGGCCTCGCGCCGCTTCGTGGCCGACATGAGCCATGAGCTGCGCACGCCGCTCACCGCCATCACCGCCGTCACGGAGGTGCTGGAGGAGGAGCTGGAGGCGGAGACCGGCAGCATGGACCCGATGATCGAGCCGGCCGTCCGGCTGGTGGTCAGCGAGACCCGGCGGCTGAACGACCTCGTCGAGAACCTGATGGAGGTCACCCGCTTCGACGCCGGCACCGCCCGGCTGGTCCTGGACGACGTCGACGTCGCCGACCAGATCACCGCGTGCATCGACGCCCGTGCCTGGCTGGACGCCGTCGAGCTGGACGCCGAGCGCGGCATCCACGCCCGGCTGGACCCGCGCCGCCTGGACGTCATCCTCGCCAACCTGGTCGGCAACGCGCTCAAGCACGGCGGGTCGCCGGTGCGGGTGTCGGTCCGGGCGGCGGACGACTCGGTCGAGATCCGGGTCCGCGACCACGGGCCCGGCATCCCGCAGGACGTCCTGCCGCACGTCTTCGACCGCTTCTACAAGGCGAGCGCCTCCCGGCCGCGCTCCGAGGGCAGCGGGCTCGGCCTGTCCATCGCCCTGGAGAACGCCCACATCCACGGCGGCGAGATCACCGCGGCCAACTCCCCGGACGGCGGCGCGGTGTTCACACTCCGGCTGCCACGGGACGCCTCCGCACTGACCGAGGAGGACGGCGGGGACACCAAGGCCGGCGAGACCGGCCACGACAGCGCGGGGAAGGAGGGGTCATGACCGTACGACGCCTGCTGGCGCTGCCCCTCCTGGGCGTGCTGCTCACCGGCTGCGGCATCCGGGCCACGGAGGTGCCGACCGACTTCGGGCCGGCGCCGTCCCGGGTGCCGTGCTCGCTGGCCGGGCCCGACGCCTCCGCGCAGTCCTCGCGCGGGGTCCCGGTACAGGTGTTCTTGCTGTGCGGGGCGTCCCTGGTGGCCGTCGACCGGACCGTGCGGGTCCCGGAGGGCACCCCGGACGCCCGGCGCCGGATGATCGTGGCGCAGGGGCTGCTGGACCAGCTGGCCACCTCACCGTCCGCCGCGGAGCGCTCCGCGGGCTACACGACGTACGTGCCGGGCGGCCTCCGGGTGACCGGGCCCGGCCCGAAGGACCCCGAGGACACGCTCCGGCTGGGCATGGCACCGTCGCGGCTCACCGCCTACGCCCTGGCGCAGCTGGTGTGCACCCTGTCCGACTCGGCGGCGACGGAGGACGACGGCTCGGTCATCCTGGCCGGTCCCGCCCCGGACGCCCCGCGCCGCTACGCCTGCACCGACGAGGTCCGCGACCACCCGGGCACCACGCAGCCGCCGTCGAGCGGGGTCCCGAACGCGTAGCGCTGCGCTCGGCCTGGGCGGGGTCACGGTTGCCGTTCGCCTTCGGCGGGGGTCGATGTGACGGCTGCGGCCGGCGGGGTCGCGTCGCGGGGAGCCGCCGTGGGGGGTTCGTCCGTCGCCCGGCTGCGGGTCCGTCGTAGCCGCTCGCGCAGTTCCCCGCACCCCCTCGGGACGCTCACGGCAGCGCCGGCCTGCGCGACGGAGGACGACGGCTCGGTCATCCGCGGTTGCTTAGGCGAGGGCCAGCGTGACCGCTGCGGCCGGCGGGGTCGCGTCGCGGGGAGCCGCCGTGGGGGGGTTCGTCCGTCGCCCGGCTGCGGGTCCGTCGTAGCCGCTCGCGCAGTTCCCCGCACCCCTTCGGGACGCTCACGGCAGCGCCGGCCTGCGGGAGCGTCCCGGGCCGAAACGTTTCCACCGCGGAACCGATCGGGCCCGCCCCCGCGTCTACGGGGGCGTGCAGCGTCAAGGCTCCATCGGCGGCAGCGCCGCGATCCGCATCCGTGTGACGGGAGGTGTCCTCCTCGTCGCACATCTCGCCCTCGTCGCCTGGCTGATGCTGCGCCCCCTGGACGTCCCCTGGGTGATGCCCCCGAACCTGCGCCCGCTGGCCGGCATCCGGGCCGACCTGGCGCTGGGCTGGCCCCAGGCCGTCAGGCCCCTCGGCGAGGGACTCGCGCTGCTCGCCCCGCTGGGCGTCCTGCTCCCGGTGGCGCACGGCAGGCTCACCGTCTCCCCGGTCGCGTCCCTGATCCGCACGGCCGCGGCCGGCGCCCTTCTCTCCCTCGGCATCGCCCTGGTGCAGACCGGCGTGCCGGGCAGGGTCGTGGACGTCGACTCGGTGCTGCTGAACACGACGGGAGTCGTCCTGGCCCATCTGGCCGTCGTCCCGGCGGCCCGCCTCCGGCTGCGCCGCCGGGACACGGGGGAGCACGGCGCGCCCGAACCGGCGGTCTCCGTCCAGGAGGAGCTGTCTCAGGGCCGTACCCCGACGATTCCCAGGGTCGGTATCGCCCCTTGGAGTGATGCTTCGTCCCCTTCGTCTCCGTACTGTTGAAGGCAGTTGAGGGGTCCCGGACCGGGGCCCGCCACCGGCTCGTGCGAGCCGACGACCACGGAGGATCCGACATGACCGCCCTTTCCCGCCCCACCCACGGCCGCGTGATCGGCGGAGTCTGCGCAGGACTGGCCCGGCGCTTCGGCACCTCGGCCACGACGATGCGGGTGATCTTCCTGGTGTCCTGCCTGCTGCCGGGCCCGCAGTTCCTGCTCTACATAGCGCTGTGGCTGCTGCTCCCGTCCGAGGACAAGGCCCGCACCGCCTGGTGAACCCCCGCGCCGGCGCGGACCCGGACGCGGGCATGCCACAGGGGCGCGTCCGGACGTACCGGAGCGCCCCGCGCGCGTCGGACGGAAGCCGGGCTCAGCCGACCGGGATGCCGTTGATCGGCACGCCGTGCGTGGGCAGCCCCTGCAGCGGGAGCCCGCCGAGCAGACCGGCGACCGGCTTGGTCGGCCCCTCGGCGAGGACGTTCTGGACGACGGGCTGCGCGGTGGCCGCGCCCTTGCGGACGGCCGGCAGAGCCGCGGCAACACCCGTCTTGGCCACGGGCTTCACCGTCTTCACGGCACCGCTGTCCGGCAGCGCCTCGATGACCTGCTCGGGCGGCAGCATCTTGGTGACGGTGTTCAGCGTCTGGCCGGCGTCGGGGCTGACCGGGGCCGCGTCGGCCGCGCCCGCACCGGCGGCGGCGAAAGCGGCACCGAGGGCGGCGACACCGAGGGTCTTGGCAGCAGACTGCTTCATGGTGAATGCGTCCTTGCATGCGGAGACGGAAGATCACGAACGATCTGAGCGGTCCACGACCGTAAACATCCCCAGCCGTCCGCCGCAAACACCGAAATGCGGACGCCGTGTGAGAGCACGCCCGCGTTCCGGTCCGGCAAGCACCCGTCCGCTAGGCCCCGGAACCGCCAGAACCGCTGGTGGACGCGGTCTGCCGGAACAGCCATTCGGATTTCAGCTCGGCATATCCGGGCTTGATGACGTCATTGATCATCGCGAGTCGTTCATCGAAAGGAATGAACGCTGATTTCATCGCATTGACGGAGAACCACTGGAGATCGTCGAGCGTGTAACCGAACGCCTCGACAAGGTGCTCGAATTCCCGGCTCATCGTGGTGTGCGACATCAGCCGGTTGTCGGTGTTCACGGTGGCCCGGAAGTGGAGCCGGCGCAGCAGCCCGATGGGGTGCTCGGCGTAGGAGGGCGCGGCCCCGGTCTGGAGGTTGGAGCTGGGGCACAGTTCCAGCGGGATCCGCTTGTCCCGCACGTAGGAGGCGAGCCGGCCCAGCTTCACCGAGCCGTCCTCGCGGACCTCGATGTCGTCGATGATCCGCACCCCGTGTCCGAGCCGGTCGGCCCCGCACCACTGGAGCGCCTGCCAGATGGACGGCAGCCCGAAGGCCTCGCCGGCGTGGATGGTGAAGTGGTTGTTCTCGCGCTTGAGGTACTCGAAGGCGTCCAGGTGCCGGGTGGGCGGGTAGCCGGCCTCGGCGCCGGCGATGTCGAAGCCGACCACGCCCGCGTCCCGGTAGCGGTTGGCGAGTTCGGCGATCTCCAGGGAGCGGGCGGCGTGCCGCATGGCGGTCAGCAGGGCGCCGACCCGGATGCGGTGGCCGTTCTCGCGGGCGAGCCGCTCCCCCTGCCGGAACCCCTCGTTGACGGCTTCGACGACCTCCTCCAGGGACAGCCCGCGGTCCAGGTGCTGCTCGGGCGCGTAGCGCACCTCGGCGTAGACGACCCCGTCCTCGGCGAGGTCCTCGGCGCACTCGCGGGCGACCCGGGTCAGGGCCTGTTCGGTCTGGAGCACGCCGACGGTGTGCCGGAAGGTCTCCAGATAGCGTTCCAGCGAGCCGGAGTCGGCGGCCTCCTGGAACCAGATGCCGAGCTTGTCCGGGTCCGTCTCGGGAAGGCCGGCGTACCCGGTCTCCCGGGCGAGGTCCACGACGGTGCCCGGGCGGAGCCCGCCGTCGAGATGATCGTGCAGCAGTACCTTGGGCGCCCGGCGGATCTGGTCCGCGGTGGGGGCGTTCCCGGTGGGTGCGGTCTGGCTCGTCATTTCCGCACTCTAACTCCTACGCGCGTAGAGGTCCCGGTGTGCGCCACAGCGGTTTCCCGGCGCTTTTCCGTCGATACCCAACGGTGACCGGGCGCACGGGTTCAGTACACCGCGCCGTTCTGACACTGTTCTGCCATGGGACAAGCGACGCCGGTCCGAACGGCCGGGCTGGGGAAGGCAGTCGGCGCGGAGCCGACGTCGGTGAGCGGAGCGGTGCTGCTGCTCCCCGGCGGGGAGGAGGCCTCCGTCCGCCGGCCGTCCCCTGTCCGGGCGCTGACCCTCGTCCGCTCCCTGGGCCGCGCGCTCGCCCGCGCGGGCCGGGACGAGGGGCTGGCGGTCCATCCGGTGCGGTACCGCTACCGCGGCTGGAACGGCAGCGAGGCCCATCCGGCGGCCGATGCCGGGTGGGCCGCCGACGAGGTCGTACGGCGCTACGGGGACGTCCCCGTGTGTCTGGTGGGCGTGGACATGGGCGGGCGCGCGGCACTGCGGGCCGGCGGGCACGAGGCGGTCAACTCCGTGGTGGCGCTGGCCCCCTGGATGCCGGAGGAGGACGTCGCCGCGCCGCCCGAGCCGGTGAAGCAGCTGGTCGGGCGGCGGGTGCTGATCGCCCACGGCACGAACGACGACCGGACCGATCCGGAGCTGTCGTTCCGGTTCGCGGCGCGGGCGAAGAAGGCGAACCGGGAGGTGTGCCGGTTCGAGGTGCACTCCGACGGGCACGGGCTGCACGGGTACCGGGACGAAGTGCTGTGCCTGACGGTGGATTTCGTGATGGGCGCGTTGTTCGGGCACGCCGTGTCCCGCCCCGTGGAGGACGCGTTGGCCGCGCCCCCGCCGATCGGCCTGCGGATGCCGCTGGCCGCGGGGTTCGGCAAGTCGTGGAAACGGTAGGGCCGGGCGTCCCTCAGCCGGGCAGCAGGTTGCCCCTCCTGGAGAGCAGGAACTTCTTGAAGGCCGCCACCGGCGGGGTGTCGGGGCGGCCGGCCGGCCAGGCCACCCCGATTTCGCGGACCGCCCTGGGGGCCGTGACCGTCAGTTCCGCCACGCCCGGGCGCGGGACGGTCGGGGGCGGCAGGAGGGCGACCCCGAGGCCCGCCGCCACCAGGCCGCGCAGCGTCTCCGCCTCCTCCCCCTCGAAGGCGACGCGGGGCTTGAAACCGGCCTCACGGCACAGGTCGTCCGTGATGCGGCGCAGGCCGTAGCCCGGTTCCAGGGTCACGAAGGTCTCCTCGGCCGCCTCTGCCAGGCGGATGCGGCGGCGGCCCGCCAGGCGGTGGTCCGCGGGGACGACCAGGCGCAGTTTCTGCTCGTCCAGGCGCCGGGCGACCAGGTCGGGCGCGTCGGGGACGGGTGAGGTGAGGCAGAGGTCGAGTTCGCCGGCGCGCAGCCCCTCCAGCATGGCCTCGCCGTAGTTCTGCACGAGGCTGAAGCGCACGCGCGGGTGGTCGGCGCGGAAGGCGTGCAGCAGGCCGGGCACGGTCTCGGCGCCCATGGTGTGCAGGAAGCCGAAGGCGACCTTGCCGGTGGCCGGATCGGCGTCCGCGCGGACCTCCTCGGCGGCGCGCTCGATCTCGGCGAGGGCCCGCTCGACGGAGGCGAGGAAGGTGCGGCCGGCGGTGGTCAGGGAGACCGTGCGGCCGTGCCGGGCGAACAGGTCGACGCCCAGGTCCTGCTCCAGGCGGACCATCGCCCGGGACAGGGTGGACTGGGGGACGTCCAGCTCCCGCGCGGCCCGGGTGACGTGCTCGGTGCGGGCTACGCCGGCGAAGTACGCGAGGCGGGGCGCGAGCAACAGCGCCATGTCTTCTGCGTCACTGGACGGTGACAGTCGCGCCGGTGAACTCTGCTGATGCGCCATGGGAACGATTATGGCGATTCCATGCATTGGACGCATGAGTGGGGCGGGTCTACGTTCGGAGCATGTCTCCCGCCAGTACCGGGGCGTCCACCGGCCTGGGCGCCGTCCCGTCCCTCCGCACCCCCGACTCCGGCTCCGACTCCCGGCTGACCCCGGGCGGCCCCGGCTACCGCCGGATGAGCCTCGCCCTGTTCCTCGCCGGGGTCGCCACCTTCGCCCTCCTCTACTCCACCCAGGCCCTGCTGCCGCTGATCTCCGGGGAGTTCGGGGTCGCGGCGAGCGAGGCGAGCTGGACCGTGGCCGCCGCGACCGGGGGTCTGGCGCTGTTCGTCCTGCCGATGAGCGCGCTGTCGGAGCGGTTCGGACGCCGTACGGTGATGACCGCCTCGCTGGCCGTGGCCGTCACGGTCGGCATGCTGGTGCCGTTCGCGCCGTCGCTCGGCGCGCTGGTGGTGCTGCGGGCGGTGCAGGGCGCGGCGCTGGCCGGGCTGCCGGCCTCGGCGCAGGCGTACCTGGCCGAGGAGGTGCGGCCGAAGGCGCTGGTCACGGCGATCGGGCTGTTCGTGGCGGGCAACAGCGTGGGCGGCATGAGCGGCCGGGTGATCACCGGCTGGGTGGCGCAGGAGTGGGGCTGGCGGGTGTCGGTCGGGGTGATCGGCGCGGTCGCGGTCGCGTGCGCGGTGGCCTTCCGGCTGCTGTTGCCGGCCCCGAGGCACTTCACGGCGGGTTCGCTGCGCCCGCGGGTCCTGCTCGGCACCGTCCGCGACCACCTCTCCGACCCGCTGCTGCGCCGCCTGTACGCGATCGGCGCGCTGTTCATGACGGTGTTCGGCGGGGTGTACACGGTGATCGGCTACCGGCTGACGGCGGCGCCGTTCGGGCTGCCGCAGGGCATCGTGGGCTCGATCTTCCTCGTCTACCTGGTGGGCACGGTCTCCGCGTCGGCCGCGGGCCGGCTGGTGGGCCGCCTCGGCCGCCGGGGCGCGCTGTACCTCGCGGGCGGCACGACGGCGGCGGGGCTGCTGCTGTCGCTGACCGCCTCGCTGGTGCTGGTCCTGGCGGGCCTGGTGCTGATCACGGCGGGCTTCTTCGCCGGGCACGCGGTGGCCTCCTCGGCGGTCAGCAAGACGGCCACGCACGGCCGGGCCCAGGCGTCGGCGCTGTACCAGTCCGCGTACTACATCGGCTCCAGCGTCGGCAGCACGGTCGGCGCGCTGGCGTTCCACGCCGACGGGTGGGCGGGCACGGTCGGCGTCGGCCTCCTCGCGGTGCTCGGCGTCGTCACGATCACCGTCCTGGGCTCGCGGGCGGCCCGGGTGGCGGCGCGGCGGGAGCCGGCGGGCGCGCACTGACCCGGCGCACGCCGCCCGGCTTCCCCGAGCAACCATGGTGAGCTGGGCCTTTCCCCACTCCGGGGGCCATTGTCAGTGGGCTGCGGTAGCTTCCCAAGTGCTGGGGCGCGACGGCGCGCTACAGGGACGGCCACAGGGGTGGGTGGACGATGGGCAACAGCACGGCGACGGCGGACCTGGACGTCGCACTGGAGAAGCACCGGACCGAGCTGACCGGGTACTGCTACCGGATGCTCGGTTCCTCCTTCGAGGCCGAGGACGCGGTGCAGGACACCCTGGTGCGGGCCTGGCGGAGCTACGACAAGTTCGAGGGCCGTTCCAGCCTGCGCTCGTGGCTGTACCGGATCGCGACGAACGTGTGCCTGGACATGCTGGCGGCGGGCAGCAAGCGGGCCCGGCCGATGGACCTGTCGGAGGCCACTCCGCTCGCGCGGGCGGCGCTCTCCCCGCGCCCGGACAACACCTGGCTGGAGCCGATGCCGGACGCGCGCGTGCTGCCGGTCGTGGAGGACCCGGCGGAGGCGGCGGTCGCCAAGGAGTCGATCCGGCTCGCCTTCATGGCGGCCCTCCAGCAACTGCCGCCCAAGCAGCGGGCGGTGCTGATCCTGCGCGAGGTGCTGGCCTGGAAGGCGAGTGAGGTGGCCGAGCTGCTGGACACCACGGTCGCCTCGGTGAACAGTGCCTTGCAGCGGGCCCGGGCCACGCTGGCGGAGCGCGGGGACGCGGGTACCGAGGGGGCGGTGTCCGATCCGCTGGACGAGGAGCAGCAGAAGCTGCTGGAGCGGTACGTCAAGGCGTTCGAGGGCTACGACATGACTGCGCTGACGGCGCTGCTGCACGAGGACGCCATCATGACGATGCCGCCGTTCGACCTGTGGCTGCGCGGCACCGCGGACATCACCGGTTTCATGACGACCCTGGGCGCCTCCTGCGCCGGTTCCCGGCTGCTGCCGGTCCGCGCCAACGGCCTGCCGGGCTTCGCGCACTACAAGCCGGACCCGGACAACGGCGGGTTCAGCCCGTGGGCGGTGCAGGTGCTGGAGATCTCAGACGGCCGGATCACCGGATTCCACTGCTTCCTCGACACCCAGCGCTGGTTCCCGCTCTTCGGTCTGCCCCTCCACCTGGAAGCGGAGTCCGACGAGGCCGAGAAGGGCGTGTAGCGCGGGGTCGGGGTCCCGCAGCCGTATCCGCCCGCCGGCCCGGCGGGCGGTCAGCTCCAGCCGGGCCAGCAGGTCGACGGCAGCCAGTCCCGGCGGCCCGAGCCCGCCCACGTCGCACACGACCACCCCGGTCCCGCCGGCCTTCAGCAGCGCCCGCACATCGGCACACAGCCCCGGCACGTCGTCCCGACGGACGGGCCCGGGCAGCACCAGCACGGCGGGGGTCTCGGCATCCACGTCCGGTAGACCGCCGGGCCGGGCGGAACTCATCGGGGGCGGTGGCGGGGCCGCGGTGCCGGTCCGGCCGGCGGGGGCGGCGGTGTCGGGGTGACGCCGGTCAGTCGACCGGGAACTCGCCGGTGTCGATGGTGAGGCCGAACGGCTCCGGCAGCTCGATCAGGTCGCCGAACCTGACCGCCTTGAGGACCCGGTAGACATCGCCCTTCGGCTCGCCGTAGAGCGTCGCGGTGGGGCCTTTGGGCGCCCAGCGGTCGATCAGGAGGTACAGCGGGATACCGGCGGTGGCGTAGGCGGCGGGCTTGCTGACGCGATCGTGGCCGGCGTTGGACTTGGAAGTGACCTCGACGACGAGTTCGGCGAGGGCGGCGGGGATGTGGGAGTCCGACTCCGCGCATTCCCGCACCGGAGCCACCAGCAAGTCCGGGATGAGCATGCCCAGCCGCGACGGCACGGCGATGGCCAGCGTCTGGAAGATCCCCCAGTCCTCGGGGGCTACGGAGTAGAGGCGACGCTGGAGGCGGGCCGCGATCACGCTGTGGCGAAACGCGGGAGCAGGTGACACGGTGATGATCCCCTCGATGATCTCCACCTTGCTGCCCTCGGGCCATTCCATCTCCTCCCAGTACCGGACGAGGTCGTCCCAGTTCTGGTCGGAGTCCTGGCTGACGGTGCGTGCGCTCATGGCGGTCCCCTATCGGTGCGTCAGCCGATCCGAGCATGCCGAACGGGACCGGTGCAGGTCCACCGGTCCCGTTCACCCGAAAGGAGAAACTGCAGCTCAGGCGATACGTTCCCGCACCACCGGGGTGGCCTGGAAGGCCGTGCCCGGGGCCGCGATGTCGTAGGAGCCCGCCACCGCCTGGAGCGCGTACTCGAAGCGCTCCGGGGTGTCGGTGTGCAGGGTCAGCAGGGGCTGGCCCTCGGTCACCGTGTCGCCCGGCTTGGCGTGCAGCTCGATGCCCGCGCCCGCCTGCACCGGGTCCTCCTTGCGGGCCCGGCCGGCGCCGAGGCGCCAGGCGCCGACGCCGATGTCGTACGCGTCGAGGCGGGTCAGGACGCCGGAGGCCGGGGCCTTGACGACGTGCTGCTCCCTCGCGGTGGGCAGCGGCGCGTCCGGGTCGCCGCCCTGGGCCGCGATCATGCGGCGCCAGACGTCCATCGCCGAGCCGTCGGCGAGGGCCTTCGCGGGGTCGGCGTCCTTGATGCCCGCCGCGTCGAGCATCTCGCGGGCCAGGGCGACGGTCAGTTCCACGACGTCCGCGGGGCCGCCGCCGGCCAGGACCTCCACCGACTCGCGGACCTCCAGGGCGTTGCCCGCGGTCAGGCCGAGCGGGGTGGACATGTCGGTCAGGAGGGCGACCGTCTTCACGCCGTGGTCGGTGCCGAGGCCGACCATCGTGGAGGCCAGCTCGCGGGCGTCCTCGATCGTCTTCATGAAGGCGCCCGTGCCCACCTTCACGTCGAGGACCAGCGAGCCGGTGCCCTCGGCGATCTTCTTCGACATGATCGAGGAGGCGATCAGGGGAATCGCCTCGACCGTGCCGGTGACGTCGCGCAGCGCGTACAGCTTCTTGTCGGCGGGGGCCAGGCCGTCGCCCGCCGCGCAGATCACCGCGCCCGTGGTGTCCAGGACGTTCAGCATCTCCTCGTTGGAGAGCAGCGCGCGCCAGCCGGGGATCGACTCCAGCTTGTCCAGGGTGCCGCCGGTGTGGCCGAGGCCCCGGCCGGAGAGCTGGGGGACGGCCGCGCCGCAGGCGGCGACGAGCGGGGCCAGCGGCAGGGTGATCTTGTCGCCGACGCCGCCCGTGGAGTGCTTGTCGGCCGTCGGGCGGGACAGCGAGGAGAAGTCCATGCGCTCGCCCGAGGCGATCATCGCCGCGGTCCAGCGGGCGATCTCACGGCGGTTCATGCCGTTCAGCAGGATCGCCATGGCGAGCGCGGACATCTGCTCGTCGGCGACCTCGCCCCGGGTGTACGCGTCGATGACCCAGTCGATCTGCTCGTCGGTCAGCTCACCGCGGTCCCGCTTGGTGCGGATGACGGAGATGGCGTCCATGGCCATGGCGGGTGTGGTTCCTTCCGGGAGGTGCGAAATGCGCGGCCCCCCTGCCAGCGGGGCAGGGGGGCCGTACGGCCTTACTGGGTGAGATGGTCCGGGCCGAAGGCCTGGGGCAGCATCTCGGAGAGCGGGAGGACGCCCGCCGGGGTGTCCAGCAGCAGGCCGGGGCCGCCGAACTCGTAGAGCAGCTGGCGGCAGCGGCCGCAGGGGACCAGCAGGGCGCCGGTGCCGTCGACGCACGTGAAGTGCGTCAGCCGGCCGCCGCCGGTGCGCTGGAGCTGGGAGACCAGGCCGCACTCGGCGCACAGGCCGAGGCCGTAGGAGGCGTTCTCGACGTTGCAGCCGGTGACCGTGCGGCCGTCGTCGACCAGGGCCGCCACGCCGACCGGGTAGCCGGAGTAGGGGGCGTAGGCGTGGGTCATGGCCTCCCGCGCCTCGGCGCGCAGGGCCTCCCAGTCGAAGTCGGCGGCTTTCCCGGTCACTTGCCCTGTCCCTTCCGGTAGCGCAGGCCGTCCGCCTTCGGCATCCGCAGGCGCTGCGCGGACAGCGACAGCACCAGCAGTGTGACGACGTACGGGGTGGCGCCGACGAAGTCGCTGGGGACCTCGTCGGTGAGCAGGTACCAGACGAGGACCAGCGCGGCCATGACGGCGCTGACCACGCCCTGCACCAGGGCCTTCTTGTACAGCTTCCAGCCGGCCAGCAGGGCGAGCAGCACGACCAGCAGCAGGAGCAGGGCGTGGACGGTCACGCCGCCGTTGCGCAGCTGGAGCGCGTCGGAGTAGCCGAACAGGCCCGCGCCCATGGCGAGGCCGCCGGGGCGCCAGTTGCCGAAGATCATGGCGGCGAGACCGATGTAGCCGCGGCCTCCGGTCTGGCCCTCCAGGTAGGTGTGCGAGGTGACCAGCGCGAGGAAGGCGCCGCCGAGGCCGGCGAGACCGCCGGAGACGGCCACGGCCGCGTACTTGTACTGGTAGACGTTGACGCCGAGGGACTCGGCGGCGACCGGGTTCTCACCGCAGGAGCGCAGCCGCAGCCCGAACGGGGTGCGCCACAGCAGCCACCAGCTGCCGACGAACAGCAGCACGGCGATGATCGTCACCACGGACAGGTTGGTGATCAGACCGCCGATGATGCCGGCGAGGTCGGAGACCAGGAACCAGTGGTGCTTCTCGATCGACGCGAGGCCGTCCGAGAGGCCGGGGACGGTGACGTCGGGCAGCGTGTCCGCGGGCGGGGACTGCTTGGGGTTGCCGCCCGCCCCGGCGGCCTTGCCGTCGGCGAAGAACAGCTTGGCCAGGTACTGGGTGGCGCCGAGCGCGAGCAGGTTGACGGCGACACCGGAGACGATGTGGTCGACGCCGAAGGTGACGGTGGCGACGGCGTGCACCAGGCCGCCGAGGACGCCGAAGGCGATGCCGCACAGCAGGCCGAGCCAGGGGCTGGACTGCCAGCCGATCCAGCCGGCGCCGAAGGTGCCGAGGATCATCATGCCTTCGAGGCCGATGTTGACCACGCCGGCCCGCTCCGACCACAGGCCGGCGAGTCCGGCGAGGCCGATCGGCACGGCGAGGCCGAGGGCGGCCGCCACCTGGCCGGCGGAGTCGAGCTGGTTGGCGCCGGTGATCACGCGGACGGCGGCGATGAGCAGCAGCGCGCCCGCGACGATCATGAGTATGAGGCCGAGGGAGCGGCCGGAGCGCTGCGGCGCGTCCGCCGCCTTGGGCGCCGCGGGCGGCGGCGCGTCGGTCATCGTGGCAGTCATCACGCCACCTCCTGCATCTTCGTCGGGGCGGCGGCCTGGGCGGCGAGTTCGGCGCCTACGCGCTGCTGCTGGCGCTTCAGGCCGTAGCGGCGTACGACCTCGTAGGCGATGACGACGCACAGCACGATGACGCCCTGGATGACGCCGAGGATTTCCTTGTCGTAGCCCTGGAACTCCAGGTGGTTGGTGGTGCGCTCCAGGAAGCCCCACAGCAGCGCGCCGAGCGCGATGCCGATCGGGTGGTTGCGGCCGAGCAGGGCGATGGCGATGCCGGTGAAGCCGATGCCGGCCGGGAAGTCGTTGCTGAACTGGTGGCTGTCGTTCAGCAGGGTCGGCATGCCGATCAGACCGGCCACCGCACCCGAGATGATCATGCTGGTGGCGATCATCTTCTTCACGCCGACGCCGCTCGCGGCGGCGGCGGTCTCGGACTGGCCGACGGTGCGCAGGTCGAAGCCGAACCGGGTGCGGCCGAGCACGAACCAGTACGCCACGCCGACGAGCACGGCGATGACGATGAAGCCCCACAGCTCACCGGCCGGGCCGGTGTCGAAGCTGAAGAAGTACGAGGACGACGGCAGCGGCTTGGTGGAGACGAGGGTGCCGGCCTGGTCCAGCTGGCCGAGCTTGCCGGGCTGGAGCAGGTAGGCGATGACCGCGGTGGCGATCGAGTTCAGCATGATGGTCGCGATGACCTCGCTGACGCCCCGGGTCACCTTGAGGATGCCGGCGATGGCCGCCCACAGGGCGCCGGTCGCCATGGCGCAGAGGATGATCAGCGGGATGGCGAGCCAGCCGGGCACGGTGAGCGCCCCGCCGAGCACGGCGGCGATGAACGCGGCGAGCCGGTACTGGCCGTCGACACCGATGTTGAACAGGTTCATGCGGAAGCCGACGGCCACCGCGACACCCGCGAGGTAGTACGTCGTCGCCTTGTTCAGGATGTAGACCTGGCTGTCGCTGGCGAAGCCGTAGGTCACCATGTCGCTGAAGGCGTCGCCGGGGTTCTTGCCGGTCGCGAGGATCACCAGGGTGGTGACGACGAGCGCGGCGACGACCGCCAGCAGGGGCGCGGCGATGCCGAGGAGCAGCCGCTCCTTGTCGATCCGTGAGGTCAGCTTGTTCATCGCGCGTCGTCCTCTGTGTGCTCCAGGTGGCCGGTGGCCGCACCCGTCATGGCGGAGCCCAGCTCCTCGGGGGTGATGGTCGCGGGGTCGGCGTCGGCGACCAGTCGGCCGCGGTACATCACCCGCAGGGTGTCGGAGAGCCCGATCAGCTCGTCCAGGTCCGCGGAGATCAGCAGCACGGCCAGGCCCTCGCGGCGGGCCTCGCGGATGTAGTCCCAGATGGCCGCCTGCGCGCCGACGTCCACACCGCGGGTGGGGTGGGCGGCGATGAGCAGCTTGGGGTGGTGGCTCATCTCCCGGCCGACGATCAGCTTCTGCTGGTTGCCGCCGGACAGGGAGGCGGCGGTGACGTCGATGCCGGGGGTGCGGACGTCGTAGGCCTCGACGATGCGCTGGGTGTCGGCGCGGGCGGCCTTGAGGTCGAGCAGTCCGCCGCGCGAGTTGGGCTTCTCGGTGACGTGGCCGAGGATGCGGTTCTCCCACAGCGGCGCTTCCAGCAGCAGGCCGTGGCGGTGGCGGTCCTCGGGGATGTAGCCGATGCCGGACTCGCGGCGGTCGCGGGTCGGGGCCTGGGAGATGTCGGTGCCGTCGAGGGTGACGGCGCCGGCGTCCGGGCGGCGCATGCCCATGATCGCCTCGACCAGTTCGGACTGGCCGTTGCCCTCCACGCCGGCGATGCCGAGGACCTCGCCCTTGTGGATGGTGAAGGAGATCTCGTCCAGGATGATCCGCTCGATGCCGTCGAGGTCGGTCTGCGCGAGGCGCAGGCCGTCCACCGTGAGCATCGGGACGTCGGTGACCGTGGACTCCTGGGTCTCCGGGGTGGGCAGCTCGCTGCCGACCATCAGCTCGGCCAGCTGCTTGGGGGTGGTGCCGCGCGGGTCGACGGTGCCGACGGTGGTGCCGCGCCGTATGACCGTGATCTCGTCGGCGACGGAGAGCACCTCGCCGAGCTTGTGCGAGATGAAGATGACGGTGAGGCCCTCGGCCTTGAGTTCGCGCAGGTTGTCGAAGAGGGCGTCGACCTCCTGCGGCACGAGGACGGCGGTGGGCTCGTCCAGGATGAGGGTCTTGGCGCCGCGGTAGAGGACCTTGAGGATCTCCACGCGCTGGCGGTCGGCGACGCCGAGTTCCTCGACCAGGGCGTCGGGCCGCACGCCCAGGCCGTAGGCGTCGGAGATCTCCTTGATCCGGGCGCGGGCCTTGCCCCCGATGCCGTGCAGCTTCTCCGCGCCGAGGACGACGTTCTCCAGGACGGTGAGGTTGTCGGCGAGCATGAAGTGCTGGTGCACCATGCCGATGCCGCGGGCGATGGCGTCGCCGGGGTCGTGGAAGACGACCTGTTCGCCGCCCACGGTGATGGTGCCCTCGTCCGGCTGCTGCATGCCGTAGAGGATCTTCATGAGGGTGGACTTGCCGGCGCCGTTCTCGCCGCACAGGGCGTGGACGGTGCCCGTGCGGACCGTGATGTCGATGTCGCGGTTGGCGACGACGCCGGGGAAACGCTTGGTGATGCCGCGCAGTTCGACGGCAGCGGGAGGGCTGGACGCGTTGATGGCGCACTCTCCTCGGGGAAAGGGGCTGCGGGGAGGGGGCAGGCGTCGGCGACGCTAGCGCGGCAACTCCGTGCTACACGCGTAGAGTTGACACATTGTTATGGCTCGGCGGGGGGTGTGGAGGACGCCCCCCGCCGAGCCGGGGTCCGACGGGACCCGTCAGGTCACGGGGTGGTCTTGACCTTGATCGAGCCGTCGACGATCTTCTTCTGCGCCGCGTCCAGCTGGGCCTTGATGTCGTCGATGAAGCCACCGCTGGTGGACAGCGAGACGCCGTCCTTGGCGAGCGAGTAGGTGTTGGTGCCGGTCAGCGGCTTGCCGTCGTGGACGGACTTGACCAGGTCGTAGACACCGACGTCGACGTTCTTGACGACCGAGGTCAGGATCGAGTTCTTGTACTTGGCCAGACCCGGGATGCTGTACTGGTCCGAGTCCACGCCGATGGCCCAGGCGCCCTTCTTGCCGGCCACGGCCTCGATGGCGCCGTTGCCGGAGGAGCCGGCCGCCGAGTAGACGACGTCCGCGCCGTTGTCGAGCATGCCCTGCGCGGCCTCCTTGCCCTTGTCGGGGCTGGCGAAGCCGGAGGTGTCCGAGCCGTGGGACAGGTACTGCGTGTCGACCTTGATCTTCGGGTTGGTGTCCTTGACGCCCTGGACGTAACCCGCCTCGAACTTCTTGATCAGCGGGACGTCGACACCGCCGATGAAGCCGACGTGCTTCGTCTTGGTCTTCAGCGCGGCGGCGACACCGGCCAGGTAGGAGCCCTGCTCCTCGGTGAAGGTGATGCTGTCGACGTTCTTGCCGTTCACCACCGAGTCGACGATGCCGAAGGTGGTCTTCGGGTACTTCGCGGCGACCTTGGTCATCGAGGCGGCGTACGCGTAGCCGACGCCGATGACGGGGTTGTAGCCCGCGTCGGCCAGGTCCGACAGGCGCTGCTCGCGGTCGGCCTCGGTGTCCGAGGTCTTCGCGGTCAGCTCCTTGATGTCACCGCCGAACTCCTTCTTCGCCTTGTCGGCACCGCGCGCGGCGGAGTCGTTGAACGAGCGGTCACCACGGCCGCCGACGTCGAAGGCGAGACCGACCTTGACACCCTTGCCGTCGCCCGAGGCGGGCGAGCCGGAGTCGTTGTCGGAGGAGGTGCTGCCACAGGCAGTGGCAGTCAGTGCGAGAGCTGCGGAGGCGATACACGCAGCGGAAAGCTTGGCTACCCGGCGCACGGGAAGGCTCCTTCACCTGACCTGAGCGCCTTGGCGGCGCTTGATGTGAGCACCCTGGGGTGCTCCGGCCGAAACGCCCCGGCGGCGTCGGCTTCGCGGCATCGTAACGCGCGTAGATGTCGCAAAAAACCCTCTCGCGAAGCCGTTATCGATTCGAGGCAAACACTGCCTGAACTCGGTGTCTTGGTCCTCCCACACCGTTGTTGCGCACAGTGCACGATTGGCTTGCATCCGTGTTGCGCCGGGCAGGAAGGCGGCCCCGGGCCGGCCCGTTCGCGGGCCGGCCCGGGGCCGTCCGCTCAGCTCCGCGCCCCGTTGACGTCCAGGAAAGCGGCGGCGGTGAACATCTCCACACCCACCGTGATCGCGTGCTCGTCGGCGTCGAAATCGCCCTGGTGGAGATCGCGGACCGTGCGCTCACCGGGCCGGCGCACCCCGAGCCGGGCCATGGCGCCCGGGACGTGCTCCAGGTACCAGGAGAAGTCCTCGCCGCCGAGGCTCTGCTCGGTGCTCTCCACGGACTTCATGCCGCGCCGGGCGACCATGGCACGGCGCAGCAGCTCGGTCGACTCCCGGTCGTTGACGACCGGCGGCACCCCGCGCACATAGGTGATCTCGGACTTGGCCCGGTGCAGGGTGGCGATCTCGTCGATCGCCGCGTGCACGATGTCGGGGGCCTGCCGCCAGGCGTCCAGGTCCAGGCAGCGCACGGTCCCGGACAGCTCCGCGTGCTGCGGGATCACGTTCGGGGCGTGGCCGGACTCGATGCGGCCCCAGGTGAGGGCGAGACCGACGCGGGTGTCGACCCGGCGGCCGATCAGCGCGGGGACGTCGACGGCGACCCGGGCGGCGGCGGTGACCATGTCGGTGGTCAGGTGGGGCCGGGCGGTGTGCCCGCCGGGGCCGTCGAGGGCGACCTCCAGACGGTCGCAGGCGCTGGTGATCGGCCCGTGCCGCAGCCCGACCTTCCCGGCCTCCACCTTGGGGTCGCAGTGCACGGCGAGGAGGCGGCCGACGCCGGCCAGCGCGCCGTCCTCGATGGCGCCCAGCGCGCCGCCGGGCAGCACCTCCTCGGCGGGCTGGAAGAGCAGCCGCACCGGACGGGGCAGCAGGCCCTTGGCGTGCAGGTCGGCGAGGACCAGCCCGGTGCCGAGGACGACGGCGGTGTGCACGTCGTGACCGCACGCGTGCGCCCGGTCCGGCACGGTCGACCGGTACGCGCAGTCACTCTTGGTGTCCGGGATGGGCAGCGCGTCGATGTCGGCGCGCAGGGCCAGCAGGGGGACGGAGGGCTGCTCGCCCTCCGCGAGACCGATGTCACAGACGAGTCCCGTGCCCGCGCTCAGGACGCGGGGCTTGAGCCCGGCCTGCTCCAGCCGCTCCTTGATCGCGGCGGTCGTACGGAACTCCTGGTTGCCCAGCTCGGGGTGCATGTGCAAATCGCGCCGGAAGGCGACGAGTTCGGCGTGCAGGGACTCGCTCAGCACGCCGGGGAGCACATCCCCCGCGAGGCCGGCCTCGGACTCTACGGACATCAATTGCTTCACCCTCTGAAGGGTAGGACGCCCGGCTGGTCAACTACCCCTCGATCAACAAAAGTTCAGCCCGTTAGGGGAATAAAATCTGACCGGCGGACGCATGGCGGTGAACTCTGATGGGTAAAACCTCTGTTTCCTCTTCCACGGATACCACGGTTCACGGCAGTCACGCGCGCGATGTCCACGAACCGGACCACGCCGCGGTGCCCTCCCGGTAGGGTCCGCCGACGTGAGCGACTCGACCGCGGACTTCCTCCGGGCGACCCGTACCGCCTACGACACGATCGCCGGGGACTACGGCGCCCGCTTCCCTCCCGGCGACCTCCACCCGCTGGACCGCACCCTGATCAGGACCTTCGCCGAGCTGGTCACGGCGAACGGCCCCGCCCCCGTCGCCGACCTGGGCAGCGGGCCCGGGCACGTCACCGCGCTGCTGCACGAGCAGGGGGTGCCGGTGTTCGGGGTGGACCTCTCCCCCGCGATGGTGACGCTGGCCCGCCGGGCGTACCCGGCCCTGCGTTTCCACGTCGGTTCGATGACCGCGCTGGACCTGCCCGACGCCACCCTGGGCGGCGTCCTCGCCCTGTACTCGACCATCCACCTGCCGGACGGGGAGCTGTCGACGGCCTGCGCCGAGTTCCGCCGCACCCTGGCCCCCGGCGGGCACGCCCTGCTCGGCTTCCAGTCCGGCCCCGAGCCCGGCCGGCTGCACCTGACCGAGCGGTTCGGCCACGCCATCGACCTCGACTACTACTGGCGCACGCCGGAGCAGGTCGCCGGGGCGCTGACGGGCGCCGGCCTGGACCTGGTGGCGACGGTGCTGCGGGAGCCGACCGCGGAGGAGACACGGCCACGGGGGTTCGTGCTGGCCCGCCGGGGGTGAGGCGGGGCGGGCCCAGAAGGGCTCCGTTCTCCCCATTTCCCCGTTTCCCCGCTTGCGGTGCCGGCGGCTATGCCGGGCTCACCGCCGCCAGGCGGTGCACGTCGCGGGCCGTGCCGGTCACGCCGGAGAGGAAGCCCTGGGCGCGGGGGGACGCGCTGTCGGTGAGCCAGGCCGGGTCGATGTCGCAGACCGCCACGCGCACGCCCGTGCCGGCCAGGGCCAGCGGCAGGGTGTGGACGACAGTGCTGGGGAAGCTGAGGATCGTGCGGCCGATCGGGCCCCGGCGGGCGATCAGCTCCAGCGGGAGGTCCGGGCGGACTATCTCCAGGCCCGTCTCGGCGGCCAGGCGGTGGAGTTTCTCGGCGCTCTCGCGGCGGTGGGCGAAATAGCGGGTGGCGCCGTGGGCCTTGGCCAGGTTCCGGACGGCCTCCACGTAGCGGTCGCCGTCCACGACCCCCGTCTCCACCAGGGAGGTGCCGACCAGGTCGGCGCTCTGGGTGACGCGCGGCGGGCCGAAGCGGGCGCGGGTGAAGGCGAAGCCGTTGGCGGTGACGGTCACGCCGTCCGGGACGTCGGTCACCGGCATGGAGGAGAAGACCTCGACGCGCCGGCGGTCGCTCGGGGTGAGGCGGCGCCGGGCGGAGGAGGAGACCGGCGCGAAGAGCAGGTCGCGGGCGCCGGGCCGGCCGCCCTTGCGGTGCCAGCGGACCAGGCGCTCACCGCGGGCCAGCTGGGCGACGAACTCCATCGTCGCCGTGCCGTCGTCCACGACCACGAGGTCGCGGGCGCGGGTGATGGTCAGCAGCAGTTGCACGTAGCGGGAGAACGGGTCCCCCATGACGATCCGGTCGGCCCGGCGCAGGGAGCCGGCCAGGCCGCCGATGGTGTGGAAGGGCGCGGTCGTACCGCCCCGCGCCTCCTCCCAGCGCACCCGGTACCCCTCGTCGCGGGCCAGGTCCGCCATGCGGCGCAGCTGGCCCCGGGTCATGGGGTCGGTCGGGGACAGCACGACGACGGTGAACTCCGCGCCACCCGCCAGGGCCCCGCCGCCCCCCGCCACCGCCCCGGCCGCCACCGCCCCGGCCGGCAGCCGCCGCCCCTGCGCGGGCACGGCGGGCGCCGGGCCGGGCCGCGTGGGCAGGGCCGGCGTCGGCACGGAGGCGTTGGCCGGCCCCGCGCCGCCAGGGCCGAGCGGCACACCGGAGCCCGCCCGGCCGGTGCCGAAGGGCACACCCGAGTCACCGCCGGAAGGGCCGGTGTCGTGCAGGCCGTGCAGGTGGGCCCACTCCAGTACGTTCAGCAGCTGTACCGGGCTCTCCACGAAGGCGAGCGTGCGGGCGGGGTGGCCGGCCTGGCCGGCGCGGGGGCTCATCGGCGTACGACCGTCCCGTCGTCAGTGACCTGGATTCACACCGAGACCGGCTCGCCCGCCGCCGCGGCGATCTCCGCCTCGGCGACGACGCCGGTGACGCGGCGCAGCTTCTTCATCGGGCCCAGCTCGGAGTCGTAGACCTTCTTGACGCCGTCGCCGAGGGAGGCCTCGATGGTGCGGATGTCACGTACGAGGCGGGTGAGGCCCTGCGGCTCGACCGAGGCGGCCTGGTCGGAGCCCCACATCGCGCGGTCCAGGGTGATGTGGCGCTCGACGAAGGTGGCGCCCAGCGCGACCGCCGCCAGCGTGGTCTGCAGGCCCGTCTCGTGGCCGGAGTAGCCGATCGGGACGTTCGGGTACTCCTTCTCCAGCGTGTTGATCACGCGGAGGTTCAGCTCCTCGGCCTTGGCCGGGTAGGTGGAGGTGGCGTGGCAGAGGAGGATGTTGTCCGAGCCCAGGACCTCCACCGCGTGGCGGATCTGGCGCGGGGTGGACATGCCCGTCGAGAGGATGACGGAGCGGCCCGTGGCGCGCAGGGCGCGCAGCAGCTCGTCGTCCGTCAGGGAGGCGGAGGCCACCTTGTGGGCGGGGACGTCGAACTTCTCCAGGAAGGCGACGGCCTCGGTGTCCCACGGGGAGGCGAACCAGTCGATCCCCTTCTCCTTGCAGTACTCGTCGATCTGGCGGTACTCGTCCTCGCCGAACTCCACCCGGTGGCGGTAGTCGATGTAGGTCATCCGGCCCCAGGGGGTGTCGCGCTCGATGTCCCACTGGTCGCGCGGGGTGCAGATCTCGGGGGTGCGCTTCTGGAACTTGACGGCGTCGCAGCCGGCCTCGGCGGCGACGTCGATCAGCTTGAAGGCGTTCTCCAGCTCACCGTTGTGGTTGATGCCGATCTCGCCGCAGATGTAGACGGGCCTGCCGGGGCCGACCTCGCGCGAACCGAAGGTGCGCAGACGGGAGTTGGTGCTCATCAGGGGATGTCCTTACTTGGGGAGGGAATCGAGAGAGGGGCCGAGGATCCAGCTGGCGATCTCCCGGATCGCGCCGTCACCGCCGGCGACGGTGGTGACCGCGCGTGCGGCGCCGCGAACGACGTCGTGGGCGCTCGCGACCGCCACGGGCCAGCCCACGAGGGCGAAGCACGGCAGGTCGTTGACGTCGTTGCCGACGTAGAGCACGCGCTCCGGCGCGATGCCCTGCTCCTCGCACCACTGCTTCAGCGCGAGGTCCTTGCGGTCGATGCCGTGCAGCACGGGGAGCCGCAGCTTGCGTGCGCGGGCGGCGACGACCGGGTTCTGTTCCGTGGACAGGATCAGCAGCTTCAGGCCGCTCCTGCGGAGGGCCGCGATGCCGAGACCGTCGCCGCGGTGCACGGCGACGAACTCCCGTCCGTCGGAGTCGATCAGCACCCGGTCGTCGGTCTGGGTGCCGTCGAAGTCGAGTACGACCGCGTCCACGTCGTCTGCGGTCGGCAGCGAACCGGGACGGTCCGCGTCGAAGAGGGGCGCGAGGGCGCGGGCGCGGGCCAGGTCGTGCGGGTCGTCGATCTCCAGCACCCGGGCCGGGTCGGTGCGGACCAGCTCGGTGTGGCCGAAGAAGCGGTGGCGGTGCTCGCGGAAGCCGGCGGCGTCCATCGCGTAGGCGGCGCCGGTCTCCAGGAAGTCCTGGGGGCGGTCCTGGCGGCGCGGACGGTAGGACTTGTCGTGGTTGACGCCGCGGCCGCCCTCGGTGGGCTCGTCGGCCTCGCGCCAGACGAAGCCGTGGAAGGGGGCCACGGTGACGGCGGTGTCGGCCCCGTTCTCGGCGACCGCGGCGGCGACGCCGTCGATGTCCTCGCGGACGAGGAACGGGCTGGTGCACTGCACGAGCAGGACCACGTCGACGGGGGAGCCGTGCAGCGTCTCGTGGGTGTCCATGGCGTGCAGGACGGCGGCCTCGGAGGTGGCGGTGTCCCCGGCGATGGCGGCGGGCCGCAGGACGATCTCGGCGCCGGCCTCGCGGGCGGCGGCGGCGATGGCCTGGTCGTCGGTGGAGACGACGACGTCGGTCACGAGCCGGCTCGCCCGGCACTCGCGCACCGCGCGGGCCACCAGCGGCACGCCGCCCACCGGGGCGAGGTTCTTCGCGGGCACGCCCTTGGAGCCGCCGCGCGCGGGGATCACCGCGAGCACCCGGCGGATCGAAGCGCCGTGGCCCGCTGCCGGGTTGGACATGGGGTCTACTCCTTGGGGTGAGGTCACAGCTCGCCCATCCGCCGGATCACGGGGGCGACCCGCTGGACGCCGTGCCGGTAGGCGCCGCGCGCGGCCCGGCGCACGATCTGCCGGACGGGGCCGGGCGCCTTGTCGGCTGCGGGGGCGCCGGGCAGCGGTACGCCGTCGGGGCCGAGGTGGTGGCGGGCGAGGATGCCGGGCAGGTAGCCGGGCGCGGTCTCGGGGGTGTAGTAGGGCGCGAGGGGCGGCAGCCCGCCCGGCCGGTCGAGCAGCCGGGCGATGCGCTCGCGGGCGCTGTCGAACGCCGTGCCGTAGGTGCCGTCGGCGGCGACGCCCTGCCGGGCCACCCACTCCTCGTCCGGCACCGGCCGGTGCCCGGCGTCGAGCTGGTCCCAGGAGGCGAGGCAGCCGGAACCGGTGAAGTGGTGGTTGCCGAGCACCTCGCGGACCCCGAGGTCGGTGAGGACCGCGGTCGGGATGCGGCGGTGCAGTGCCTCCAGGGCGGCCGTGGAGCTGACCGTGACCAGCAGGTCGGTGCGGTCCAGCACCTCGCCCATGTGGCCGTACACCAGCCGGAAGTTGGCCGGCAGGTCCAGGCCCTGGGCCAGCTTCTGGTACGGCAGCTCCTCGATGTGGGTGGTGTGCTCGCCGGGCTTGGAGCGCAGCTTGAGCAGCACCTCCCGCTCGGGGTGCTTCCGGGCGTGCTCGACGAGGCGGTTCAGCAGGTAGGCGCGGTCCCGGCGGTTGTCCGGGACGGACGGCTGGGCCGCGAACACGACCGTGCAGGGGCCGCGTCCTCGCGTCGCGGACGGCTCGTGCCCGCCGGTGTACGGCTCGCCGCCCAGGAAGGGCAGCGCGACCTCGGTGACCGACGAGGCGTCGGCGCCCACACCCTCGTACACGGCCCGGAACCGGTCGGCGTCGTGGCGGGAGTTGGCGAGGACCAGGTCCGCGCCGTGCCGCAGCAGCAGCCCGTCGGTGAGCTTCTCGTAGACGACGCCGACGTAGCCGGTGACGACCACGGGGCGCTTGCCGGAGCCCCAGGCGGCGCGCAGGCCGTGCAGCATCGCCTGCACTCCGCCGCCGACCAGCGCGAGCACGAGGACGTCGTACCGGTCGTCGGGGTCCTCGCTCATCGCGCGCAGGAACTCGACGCCGGTGACCTCGCGCAGGGAGTCGGCCTGGACGCCGACTTCCTTCAGCTGGCGGGCGGTGGGGGTGGCGCGTCCCCGCAGGAGGTAGCCGTCGAGCCGGACCTCGGCAGCCGCGGGAGTGAGGCGCTGCGCGGTGAGCGCTCCCCACTTCCACCGGGTGTCGGAGTCCGCGAGGACGGCGACCCGCAGGGACTTCTTCGCACTTGCTGGCACGCCGAAGACGCTAGGAAGCGATTCCGAGGTTCCGCCCAACCCGAATGCAACAAACGGTTAACAGCACATCGCCGAATGGGGAATCGGGACGCGATCGGCGTGCGGAACAGCCTGGTTCACAGCTTCGCCATGTGCCGTTCACCCTGCATCAAGCGGGCGGTCAAGACGAATGACGGGCCGCGCCCTAACGTCCCTGACGTGGTCAAGCTCTCCGTCATCGTGCCGTTCTACAACGTGCAGCAATACGCGCCGGACACCCTCAGGAGTCTGCAGTCGAATGCGCGTGAGGACTTCGAATTCATTCTCGTCGACGACTGCTCCCGCGACGGGACACCAGAGATTCTCGCGCGTGCGGAGCGCGAGCTGCCGGGCGCGGTCGTGGTCCGGCACGAGCAGAACGGAGGACTGGCGACCGCGCGCAACACCGGGATCGACCGGGCGCGCGGCCAGTATGTGACCTTCCTGGACGGTGACGACTGGCTCGCCCCCGGCTACTACCCGCGGCTGCTCGCCGCCATCGAGGAGCTGGGCTGCGACTTCCTGCGCACCGACCATGTGCAGTGCACCGCCCGGGCGCGCAGCGTGCACCGGGTGCCGGTGGGCCGGCGGAACACGGTGCTCAACCCCCGGGAGGCGATACTGCCCGCCGACCGGTCCACCTCGGTGGACTACGCGTACGCGTGGGCGGGCGTCTATCACCGCCGGCTGCTGGACAAGGGGCTGCTGCACTTCACCGACGGGCTGCGCACGGCCGAGGACCGGCCGTGGATCTGGAAACTGCACCGGGAGGCGGAGTCCTTCGCCGTGGTGAGCCTGCTCGGCGTGTTCTACCGGCGCGGGGTCGCCTCGTCGCTCACCCAGATCGGCGATGTGCGGCAGCTGGACTTCATCCGGGCGTTCGACCAGGTCATCGCGGAGACGGCGGCGGACCGGGAGGCCGACGTCCTGCTGCCCAAGGCCGTTCGCACCTATTGCGCGATCATCTCCCACCACCTGGGATCCATCGAGAGGTTCGAGCCGGCGGTGGCGAAGAAGCTGAAGTCCCTGAGTGCGGCCGCCCTGCGGCGCATGCCGCAGGACGTGCTGGTCCAGGCGCTGGACTCCATGGACCTCCAGCGCTCCACCCGGCTGCGCCGGCTGCGCCGCCGTCCCGCCCCCACGGGAGCCGCCGCGTGACCACCCAGATCTTCCAGGCGTCGACGCTGTACGGCACGGCCACGCTCGCCGCCGCCCTGGACTCCGGCTGCTTCCGCCCGGCCGACCGGCGGATCCTGCTGGTCTGCAACAACGCGGCCACGCCCGAGACCTCGCCGGCGCTGAACGACATGCCGGGCTTCGAGCGGCTGCGGGACCGGTTCGACGACGTGGTGTCGTACAACGAGGCGATCTTCCCGTTCCACCCGGGCGGCTGGTCACCCCGCGGCGACGACCTGCCGCTGTGGGAACGGTACCTGCGCCACGAGTGGCGGCTCGGCGCCGACGACGTCGAGCTGGCCGTCGAGTCGATACAGGTCAACCCGTCACTGGCGCTCGCGCGCATCTTCACGGGCGCCCCGGTCACCGTCTACGCCGACGGCCTGATGAGTTACGGCCCCACCCGCAACAAGATCGACCCGCTGGTCGGCACCCGCGTGGACCGGGTCCTCCACCTGGACCTGGTGCCGGGTCTGAAGCCGCTGCTGCTCACCGAGTTCGACGTGCCCGGCGAGGTGTTGCCGACGGCCGCCTTCACCAAGGTCCTCGCCGAGCTGACGTCACTCGGCGATGCGCTGCCGGAGGTCCAGGAGCCCGCGCTGCTGCTCGGCCAGTACCTGTCCGCGCTGGACATCCTCACCGCCGAGCAGGAGGAGGACCTGCACGTGCGGATGCTTGCGGGAGCGGCCGCGCTCGGCCACACCGCGGTGGTGTTCAAGCCGCACCCGTCGGCCCCGGCCCGCTTCACCCGCTCCCTGGAGCAGGAGGCGGAGCGGCTGAAGGTGGAGCTGACCGTGCTGGACACTCCGGTCCTCGCGGAGGTGCTGTACCAGCGGATGCGTCCCGCGCTGGTCGTCGGCTGCTTCTCCACCGCCCTGCTCACCGCGTCCGCGCTGTACGGCCTCCCGGTCGCCCGGGTCGGCACCGAGCTGCTGCTGGAACGGCTGACGCCGTACGAGAACAGCAACCGCGTGCCGGTCACGATCGTGGACGCGCTGCTGCCCGAGCTGACCGACCGTGCCGCCGTCACCGGGCAGCGGCAGGGCATGGACGTGGAGGCGCTGGGCGCACTGGTGCGCGCGGTGGGCTTCGCGATGCAGCCGAAGATCCTGCCGGGGCTCCGCGCGGAGACCGAGGGCTGGCTGGCGAAGAACCTGAACGAGCGGACCGCGCGCTACTTCAAGCGCAAGCGGCTGACCTCGCTGGCCCTGCCGGGCGGGGTGCCGTCCCAGCTGTCGTTCCTCCCGCGCAACGCGACGGTCCGCCGGGTGGCGCGCAAGGCCCGCGGTCTGGGCAAGGCCGTACGGCGCTGAGCGGACCCCGCGGCGGGGCGGGCCCGCACCGGGCCCGCCCCGCCGGAGGCCGGCGAAGCGTTACGCGCTGGCCAGCGTCAGCTTCACGGCGAAGCCCAGGAACAGCACCCCGGCCGCCGAGGTGGCCGTCGCGGACAGCCGCTTGCGGCGGCGGAACGCCGCGGACAGCCGGGTGCCGCTGAATATCAGGGCGCTCAGGTACAGGAAGCTGGCCAGCTGGGCGAAGGCGCCGAGGACGACGAAGGACAGGGCCGGGTAGGCGTATCCCGGGTCGACGAACTGCACGAAGAAGGCGACGAAGAAGAGGATCGCCTTGGGGTTGACGAGGCTGACGACGAGGGCACGGCGGAAGGGCCGCTCGTCGGCGCCCTGGTCGGGCGCGGCCGCCTCGGCGGCCCGCTCCCGCCGGGTCCGCCACATCCGCCGGGCGGCCCGCAGCATGCCGATCGCCAGCCAGCTCAGATATCCGGCGCCGGCGTACTTCACGATCCCGAACAGCAGCGCGTTGCCCTGGAGCAGCGAGGCGACCCCGGCGGCGGACAGCGTCATCAGCACGGTGTCCCCGCACCACACACCGGCGGCGGCCGTGTAACCGGCCCGCACACCACGGCGAGCGGCCACGGACAGGACGTAGAGGGAGTTGGGGCCGGGCAGCAGCACGATCAGGATCAGGCCCGCGAGGTACGTGGGGAGGTCGATGACGCCGAACATGGAGGGAGTGTCGCACGCGGGTACGACACCCGTCCCTCCCCGTCCGGGAGGAGGACCGACGGCTCAGAACGTGTCACTCGGTACGTGGCTCCCCCACACCTCGCGGAGCGCGCCGCAGACCTCGCCCACCGTCGCCCGCGCCCGCAGCGCCTCCTTCATCGGGTACAGGGCGTTGTCCTCGCCCTCCGCCGCCTTCCGCAGCGCGTCCAGTGCCGCGGTCACCGCGGCCCCGTCGCGTTCGGCCCGCAGCCGGGCCAGGCGCTCGGCCTGGCGCGCCTCGATCGCCGGGTCCACCCGCAGCGGCTCGTACGGTTCCTCCTCGTCCAGCCGGAAGCGGTTGACCCCGACCACCACCCGGTCACCGGAGTCGGTCTCCTGCGCGATGCGGTACGCGTTCCGCTCGATCTCGGCCTTCTGGAAGCCCCGCTCGATCGCGGCGACCGCCCCGCCCAGGTCCTCCACCCTGCGCATCAGGCCGACGGCCGCCTCCTCCACGTCGTCCGTCATCCGCTCGACCGCGTAGGAACCGGCGAACGGGTCCACCGTCGCCGGGACGTCCGTCTCGTGCGCCAGCACCTGCTGCGTCCGCAGGGCCAGCCGCGCGCTCTTGTCCGTCGGCAGCGCGATGGCCTCGTCGAAGGAGTTGGTGTGCAGGGACTGCGTGCCGCCGAGGACCGCCGCCAGGGCCTGGACGGCGACCCGGACCAGGTTCACCTCCGGCTGCTGGGCCGTCAGCTGCACGCCGGCCGTCTGGGTGTGGAAGCGCAGCATCAGCGACTTCGGGTTCCGCGCGCCGAACTCCTCCCGCATCACCCGCGCCCAGATCCTGCGCGCCGCGCGGAACTTGGCGACCTCCTCCAGCAGCGTCGTACGGGCCACGAAGAAGAACGACAGGCGCGGGGCGAAGTCGTCCACGTCCATGCCGGCCGCCACCGCCGTACGGACGTACTCGATGCCGTCGGCGAGGGTGAACGCGATCTCCTGCACCGGGGACGCGCCCGCCTCGGCCATGTGGTAGCCGGAGATCGAGATCGTGTTCCACTTCGGGATCTCGGCGGTGCAGTACCGGAAGATGTCCGCGGTCAGCCGCAGGGACGGCTTCGGCGGGAAGATGTACGTGCCGCGGGCGATGTACTCCTTGAGCACGTCGTTCTGGACCGTGCCCGTCAGCCGGTCGGCGGCCACCCCCTGTTCCTCCGCCACCAGCTGGTACAGCAGCAGGAGCAGCGCGGCGGGCGCGTTGATCGTCATGGACGTCGAGACCTGGTCCAGCGGGATGCCGTCGAACAGCACCCGCATGTCCTCGATCGAGTCGATCGCCACGCCCACCTTGCCGACCTCGCCGTGCGCGAGGGGCGCGTCGGAGTCGTGGCCCATCTGGGTGGGCAGGTCGAAGGCGACGGACAGGCCGGTGGTGCCGTGGGCGATGAGCTGCCGGTAGCGGGCGTTGGACTCCGCGGCCGTGCCGAAGCCCGCGTACTGGCGCATGGTCCAGGGCCGGCCGGTGTACATGGTCGGGTAGACCCCGCGGGTGAACGGGTACGCGCCCGGTTCGCCCAGTTTCCGGGCCGGGTCCCAGCCGGTCAGGTCGGCCGGCCCGTAGACCGGCTCGATGGGCAGGCCCGACTCCGACTGACGTGCCGACTGCTGTGCCATCGCTGCCTCCGCGCGGTGAACGGGTACTCCTCACCATGCCCCGTAGTTCGGCGGCGGTCACGCGGGGAAGCATCCCGGGCATGAGGATCCCGGGGAGCTCTGCCGCTCTGCTCGCCTCGGCCGCCGCACTCGCCGCGCTCTGCGGGTGCACCGTGCAGCCGGCGGGCGCCGATGGGAAACAAGGTCTGCCGGTCCACGTGGAACCGCCGGGCGGTCCGGGGTCCGGCGCCGCCCGGACGGCACCGGCCGCCCCGCCGCCGGCCACGCCCACGGCCACGCCCCGCGTCACCCCCTCCGTGCCCGCGCCGCGGGTGCTGTGGTCACGCGGGGACGACGGGCCGGCCGTGCGGGAACTCCAGGCGCGGCTGCGCCAGGTGGCCTGGCTGGCCCTGGGGCCGACCGGGTCGTACGACGGCCCGACCGAGCAGGCCGTCAAGGGCTTCCAGGGCAGGCGCGGCCTGCCCCGGACGGGTGCGACGGACGCCGTCACCTGGCAGCGGCTGGTGGCGATGACCCGTCCGCCGGCCAGGGGGGAGCTGTATCCGGGGGCCGGCCAGCCGGCCGCCGCGGTCGATCCGCGCTGTCTGACCGGGCGGGTGCTGTGCATCAGCAAGACCAGCCGGACCCTGCGCTGGATGGCCGGCGGACGGACCCTGTCCACGATGGCGGTGCGGTTCGGCGCGCAGTACACCCCGACCCGCGAAGGGGTGTTCACCGTCTACTGGAAGTCACGGCACCATGTGTCGACCCTCTACCACTCGCCGATGCCGTACGCGATGTTCTTCAGCGGCGGCCAGGCGGTCCACTACTCGTACGACTTCGCGGCGCGCGGCTACGCGGGCGGTTCCCACGGATGCGTCAACGTCCGGGACGAGACGGCGATCGCCCGGCTCTTCGCGCAGGTGAGGATCGGCGACAAGGTCGTCGTGTCCCGGTGAGACGCGCGCGTTGCGGGGCGCGGGCGGGACCGGGGGAACGTGTCCCGCCCGCGCCAGGTGCACGAGCCGCGGGTACGGGGGGAACCCCGGCTCCGTGCGACGGCCGATGACCAGTCGGCTCACTCATTACTGCGTCCCGGGCTCCAGAAACGTCACACCTCGCGCCGAAAAAATTTCGGTGACCACGAAGCCGCAGGTCACAGCGGGTGGCGTGGCTCAGAGGGCGGTGTACGTCGGAGCCGGTGACGGAGAGGTGGAGCCGGTGCCGGGCGTGCCTCGGTGGGCGGGGGCGAAGGCCGAGGGAGCGGGGACGGCGCCATCCTGGTGCCGGCCGCCGTTGCCGCCGCCGTTGCCGCTGTTCTTGTCCCCGCCGTTGCCGTTCCCGTTGCCGCCGCCGTTGCCGTTGGCCTGGCCGTTTCCGCCGCCGTTGCCGTTGCCGTTTCCGTTCCCCCCGCCGTTCTCGTTGCCCTGGCTACCGCCCGGGTCGGCGGGGCCGTCGTCGCCCGTGCCCTTGCCGCTCCCCTTGCCGTGCCCGTTCCCCTTGCCGTTCCCGTTCCCCTTGCCGTTGTCCGAGCCCTGGCCGGTGGTGTGCTCGCCGCTGCCGCCGCTGTTCGCGCCGCCCGTGCCGCCGGAGGCGGAGTCCCCGGCGCCCAGCAGCACCTTGCAGTACCCGGTCACGCGGCCGGGGCCGCCCGCCGCCTGCTCCAGCGCGCGCCGGCGGCCGGCGTTCAGGTCCTTGCCGTCCCGCAGCGCACGACAGGCCGCGGTGGCGCCGGGCCACCCGGTGCCGGACGTGGCGGAGGGCGTCCCGGTGCCGCCGCCGGACCCCGCGGCCTCGTCATCGGTGCCGCCCCGGTGCCCCCGCGTACCGCCGTCCGGTGCGCCCGTGCCCGTCCCGCCGCCCGGAACGGACGGCGAGGTGAGCGGCTGCCCGGTGGTCGTGTCGGGCGAGACGGAGGTGGCGGGGCCGGGGGGATCGTCGCCGAACGGCGTGGGCAGCACGCCGCTGCCGGCGGCCACGGCGACCCCGCCGAGCGTGCCCGCCGCCACCGCCGCGGCCAGGGCCAGGCGTACCGGGCGGGCCCAGCGGGGACGCCGGGTGCGGATTCCGGTACGGGCCGGGGCGCCGATGCGGACCAGGCCGGCGTCGGTGCCGCGTGCCGGGGTGCGGGGGGCGGCGGAGGCGTGCGCGGTCGCGGTGCGCTCCGCTTCGGCGGCCGTGCGGGCCTTGCGGAACGCGGCCAGGGCGGCCTGTTCGCCGGGGAGTTCACCGGGGGCGGGGGTCGTCTGCGCGGACAGTGCGCCGAGCGCCTGGGAGAGACGTTCGGCCTGGTCACGGGCGGAGGGGTCGACGGCTTCCAATGGCTCACCGCGCAACAGGCGTTCCGCCGTCTCACGGTTCAGCCACTTGTACTGCTCGTCGGCCATCACATGTCCTTCTGCGTCCGCGCACGCGTATCCGTCACAGTTGCGGACGTCACCGCGCCCCGGCGCGGTTCTCTTTGCGGTGGGAGCGCGTCCAGTGCGCCCGCCGATTCCGGATCGTCGCCGATCAGCTCCGCGAGACGCTTCAGACCGCGGTGCGCGGCGGTGCGGACGGCGCCCGCGCGTTTGCCGAGGGTCTCGGCGGCGGTCTTGGCGTCCAGGCCCACGACCACGCGCAGGACGACCGCCTCGGCCTGGTCCTGCGGGAGCCGGGCGATCAGGGAGAGGGTGCTGTCGGTGGCCAGGGCCTCGATGGCCTCGCCGGCCGTGTCGGACTCGGCGGCGCGGCCGGTCAGCTCGGTCTCGTCGCCGCCTATGGCGGGGCGCCGGCCCCGCATGCGTATGTGGTCCAGGGCGCGGTTGCGGGCGATCCGGGCGGCCCAGCCGCGGAAGCGGTCGGCGTCGCCGCTGAAGCGCTCCAGGTCACGGGCGATCTGGAGCCAGGACTCGGACGCGACGTCCTCGGCGTCCAGGTCGCCGACCAGGGTGCGGACGTACCCGAGCAGGCGCGGATGCACCGCGCGGTACACCGTACGGAACGCGGTCTCGTCCCCGTCCTGTGCCGCACGTACCGCGGTGGTCAGCTCCGCGTCGTCCCCCAGCACCGTACTCCCTTTACGCCTGTCTTCGGTCGGCGCGAAAGGCACGTTACGGCGTGAAACCGCTGCCCGTCCATGTCTGTAGAAGATGCAACTAACTCGTGACCGGTTTCGGATGTGCGCAGCGTGAGGCCGGGACGCGGTCGCGATGTGGCCGTGCTGTGGCGGGGTGTGACAGAAACCGCACCCGCGGCGCTGAAAGAAGTACGGGCCGCACGCGGCCCGTCCACGCGACGGCCGGGGCCTCTCCTGTGGGGGGTGGCGGCCCCGGCCGTTGCCTTGGTCACGGGTCACGGGCACCTCACGGCTTTCCGCCGGAGGAGTCGCCGCCGGCCGCTCTGGCGCCGGCCGGCTTCCCGGCCGACGAGCTCCCCGCCGCCGCGTTCCCCCGGCCTCCGCCCTTGCTCTTCCCCTTGCCGGTGTTGCCGCTGTCGCCCCCGCTGCCTTCGCTGCCGTTGTCGCCGGAAGTCCCCGCGTGCCCGGTGTGCTCGCCCTGCCCGGCCTCCCTGCGGGCGGCGCAGTAGGCGGCGACCTTCTCCGGTCCCCCCGCCGCCGTCACGAGCCGCTGCCAGGCCGCCGCCTCCAGGGCGCCGCCGCGTTCCCCGGCCCGCGTGTACGCACGGCAGTGGGCGAGGGCGTCCCGGGCGGTGGCCGGCCGGCCGGGGCGGTCCGTGAACGCGGTGGCCGAGGGCCCGGCCGCCGTGGCGCCGGCCGAGGCGGGCGGGGTGCTCGCCACCGGCCGCGCGGTCCGCGGCGACCGGCTCCGGTCGTCGTCGTGCGTGCCGGACCCGGCCGAGCCGATGGCCGCGACGGCGACTCCGCCCAGCGTGAGGCTCGTCAGCGCGAGCGAGAGGGTGATCCGCAGCGAGCGGCGGGCGGCCGCCGGCCGTCCGGGCCGCCAGTCGTCCCGGGCGCGGGTCCGCGCGTCGTGCGCTCCCGCGTCCCGCGCGGCGCGGAACGCGGCGACGGCGCCGCGCTCGGCCTCGGCGTCGACGCGGCCGGCGCGCAGCGCGGCGGCGAACCGCGTCTCCAGCCCGGAGGCACCGGCCGGGTCCGGCGTGGCGAGGGCACCGCCGGGGTACGCACGCCGACGACCCGCCGGCCCGCCGCCGCTGTGCCGTTCACCCATGCCCGTTCCCGCCCTCACCCGGTCCACCCGGAACTCCGTACGCCGATCCGCCCGCGCCCGCCCGTACCGGCCGGCCGTCACCGCCCCGCACCCGCGACGACGGGCTCCCGAAGCCGTTCGTCCCACCTCTGCCTACGTGCCGCACCGGCCGGTGCGTTCACCCCGGCTCACCCCGCTGCGGATCCGTGTCCGGTGCGCCGTCCGCGCCCAGCTGGCGGGCCAGGCGGCGCAGGCCCCGGTACGCGGCCGTGCGGACGGCGCCGGGGCGTTTGCCGAGGACCCGGGCCGCGGCCGGGCCGTCGAGGCCGACGACCACCCGCAGCAGCACCGCCTCGGCCTGGTCCCGGGGCAGCGCGCGGACCAGGTCCAGCGCGCGTGCGGTGGAGAGCGACTCCAGGGCCTGGTCGTGGGTGCTGTGCCGGCCGGGCAGCTCCAGGGCGTCCTGCTCCAGCCGCGCCGCCCGTGGCCGTACCCGCTGCCGGCGCAGGTGGTCCAGCGCGCGGTGCCGGGCGATGGTCGCGGTCCAGCCGCGGAAGCCCGCGCCGTCGCCCCGGAACCGGCCGAGGTCGCGCGCGATCTCCAGCCAGGCCTCGGAGGCGACGTCCTCGGCGTCCTCGCCGACCAGGCCCCGCAGATAGCCCAGCAGGCCGGGCTGCACGATCCGGTAGGCCACGGCGAACGCGGTCTCGTCGCCGTCCTGGGCCCGCGCGACGGCCGCGCCCAGCTCCCCGTCCCGCGGCTGCGGGCGGCGGGGTTCCCCTCCCTGGCCCAAGACCGTCCTCGTTCGTGCCGAGTTCCTGGCCACTGCGTGGCGCCTGCCTCACGGTGCGACACGCTCCGGCCGTGTCCCCGCCCTCCACGATCATCAGCGTCGGCCCCGACGGAAGTGTCACAGCCGGGCCGGGCCGGTCAGCCGGGGGCGGTCGCGTCCCGGCACAGCAGCCGCAGCGAACCGTGGCCGCCGTAGCAGCGGCGGGCCTCGTCGATGGGGTCCCACAGCCGGCCGTCGGGGGTGCGCAGCCAGTGCTCGCCGCCGGTCGCCCACCACTCGGCGCCGGTCTGGCGGACGATCACCTCGCCGGCGTAGGCGCCGAAGCCGCGCAGCACGCTCTCGACGGCCGCGTACGGTGGCTCCTCCCGCCGTATCTCCTCGATCATCCGGTCCACCCGCCACAGGCTCTGTGCCGAGTAGTCGAGCCGTACGCGCGCGCCCTCGCGCATGGTCGCCACCGCGTCCGCCGCCCACCGCGCGGGCCTGGCCGCGGCACTCGGCCTGGTCCCGTGCGGTGCCGCCGCTGACGGGGCCGTCGCATGAGCTGTCACCTGAGTCGTCACTTGGGCTGTCACATAGGGAAGAGCGAGCGGGGGCGGGGTTCCGTCACAGTCGTTCGAAACGTTTCTCCCGACGTTCGGCCAACCACCGCAGCACCACCCCACATCCGCCGCACCAGGATCACAGGCTCCCCTCACGTCCGGGCCCCGCGGCGCCGCGCGCCCGGCGCGAGACCACCGCGCGCAGCACCCGGCGCCCCTCCACCGATATCTCCAGCGCCCGGCGCAGTCCCTGCGGGCCGTGCCCGGCCAGGAGTTCGAGCACGGCGGCCTGGCGGCGCAGTTCGGCGACGACGAGCGGCGGCAGGCCCGCCGGGTCGCCCGCGCGCCCGGCGTCGGGGCCGTCCGGGGCCGGGTCGCCGTCGGCTGCGGGATCGAGCAGCCGGTGGACGCGCAGCGCGGCGACCGAGCAGGCGTCGGCCCAGGGCCGTACCGCGCCGGGCGCGCGCTCGGCCGGGGCCGACTCCAGCATGTGCCGGGTGAGCCGCGCGGCCTCGTCGGCGGCGGGGTCGGCGGGGCCGAGCGCGGTGCGGGCCCGGGCCAGGCCGGCGGACCAGTCGGAGTCGTCGGCGAGGCGGGCCCACAGCGGGCGCAGCAGCTCGTCGTCGCCTCCGAGCAACGGCAGGCACCGATCCAAACAAGCCAATCCGCTGGCGGCCAGTCCGCGTTCGTCGGCCTGCGCGATGAGTTCCACCAGGCTCATGAATGCCTCTCTCGCCAGGGCGCCGACCGGTACGAAGCCCGCACTGCCCCTTACTGCGTGCGACGGCGCGGGAGTGTCACAGCGGATGCTTTCAGCCAAAGAGGGCAGCGGCGGGCGGTCAGCCGGAGACGGGGACCGGCAGCTCGCCCGAGAACACCTTGCGCTCCTGCATACGGGTCAGCCGGACGACCACCACGAGGGCGAGGACGGCCGCCGCGATGTCGATCGCGTCGGAGAACAGCGTCACCCGGGCGGCGTCGCGCAGTTCGGCCGCCGTCTCGGCGTTCCGGGACGTGGTGTACGCGTACCGGCCCGCGAGGAGGCTGATGATCCACAGCGTCCACCAGGCGTTGACCGGCGTGTGCCCGGACCGCGTGCCCCAGGGGGCGCTGGCGTCCCAGCTGTCGGCGACGATCCGGCGCGGGAACCAGAGGTTCACGACCGGGCAGAACCAGCCGCCGATCGTCCAGCCGCGCTTCATCCGGTGCCGGGAGACGTCGAACACCTCGGCGTTCACCCGGACCCGCCACAGCCAGCACAGGTAGACGACCGTCGTGGCGACCAGCGCGGCCGTCTGGGAGACGCCGGCCACCGCGTAGAGGGCGTCCGCGCGGTCGGCCCGGTCCACGACGCCGGTCCCGGCGGCACCGTCGGCGATGTCACCGGTGACGTCGAGTTCCAGGAGGTCCGCGAAGCAGGCGAACAGGTCGGTGGCGATGACCAGCCCGAGCAGTACGGCGGTGGCGCGGGCGAGCGCGGCCGGTGAGCGCAGCCAGGCGCCGCCGGGCGGGGCGGTGTACGGCGGCGCGGGCATGGGCGCGGGCATGGGTGAGGTCATGAAGGAGTTCCCCCGGGAAGACGAGATCCGAGACGGCACGGCTCTCCCCGAGCCGGCGCGTGCGTACGGGTGCCGACGCGCGTGCGATCACGCGAGCGGACACCGGAACATACGGTCGGACGCCGCCGTGCGTCCACTCGGTTCTCAGCCCAGCCGGTCCGCCAGGGTCCTGAAGTCCGCCCAGGACAGCGCGGGTGTGCCCGGGTCCCACAGCTTCTGCGCGGTGGCCCGCAGCGGCATCCGGATGCCGGCGGCGACCTGTGCCTCCGTCTGCGCGTGCGGGAAGTCGGACCAGACCGCGAAGGAGCCGCCGAGGATCTGCCCGTCGTAGCGCTCCGGCACGGCGGCCGTGCCGCGCAGCACGCGCGGGTTCCACTGCTCGTAGATCCGCTGTCCGGTCGGGTAGACGAAGGTCTGCGGCTGTCCGAGCACGTAGTAGAGGAACTCGTCGTTGTAGTTGAGCACCTTCCGTCCCGCGCTCAGGTACTCCACGGGTTGCCGGGCGCCGATCTCCTTGCCGGTCCAGTAGGCGACCTGGATGTCCGGGGCGGGCCGCACGGAGGTGTTCCGGTAGAAGCCGTCGTTCCAGGCGCGGAGGGTCCGGTCGTGGGCGCGGACGGTGGCGGCGCGATCGTTGAGCCAGCCGGTGGCGAGGTCGGCGACGGTCGCGCCGGCGCCGAAGGCGCGCCGCGCCGCGGCGGCCAGCTGCGGGTAGGAGGTCTGCGGGTCACGGACGGTCAGCGCCTGGTACTCGTCCCCGCCCAGGTGCCACCGGCCGCCGGTGAAGAGCCCGGCGTACTCGTCGAGCAGGTCGTCGACGATCCGCGCGGCGGCGTCCTCGGAGATGTCGACGGCGCCCCGTGTCGCCGCGCCGCTCGCGTCGCGCAGCTGGAGGTCCGGGTGGGCGGCGATGACGGCGCCCAGGTGTCCCGGCGAGTCGATCTCGGGGACGACGGTGATGTGCCGGCTGTCCGCCAGCGCGACGATCTTCCTGACCTGGGCCTTGGTCAGGTGGTCCTCGGAGACGATCTCGGGGTGGCTGTCGGACGCGATCCGGAAGGCCTGGTCGTCGGAGAAGTGCAGGCCCAGCTCGTTGAACTTCAGGTCGCCCAGCTCGCGTATCCGGTCCTCGATCCAGGTCTCGCTGTACGGCTTGCGCGCGATGTCCAGCATGAACCCGCGCACCGGCTTGGCGGGCTCGTCCCGTACCACGCCCTCGGGTGCCGTACCGCCGCCGTGGACCTCCTGCTTCAGGGTGCGGGTGCCGTAGAACACGCCGGCCTCGCCGGGCCCGCTGATGTCGACCCGCCCGCCGCGGACGGTCATGGTGTACGACTCGTCGCCGCCGCCCCCGCCGCCGAGCGCCAGCCGTAGGTCGCCCGCCCGTACGTCGTCCCGCTCCCCCGCGTAGCGCAGTCCCAGCTCCCCGGCTATGAGCCGTCCCTCGTCGGCGAGCTCGGGGTCGCTCACCACCACCCGCCCGCCCGGCCCCGGGCTCCAGCCGGGTCCGGGCGCCGGGGTGTGGGAGCGCACCGCGGGTATCGTGCGCGGCGCCCGCGACAGCGGATAGGAGCGGCTCGGGCTGGGACTCGCCGACGGTGTGCCCGGATCGCCGGTGCCGACCCGCCCGGACGACGACTGCCGCGCGCCCGCGTCCGGCCGTCCGCCGCCCCCGTCCGAGGCGGCCCACACGCCGACGCCCGTGCCGAGCGCGATGGTCCCGACGAACGCGGCGGCCACCACCGCCCGCTTCCGCGTCACCTGCCGCGCCGGACCGCCCCGGCGCCTGTGCCTGTGCTGGATCACCCTGCCAACGTACGACCGATCGACCGCCCAGCCGTCATCCAAGCGTTCTGAAACTCTCCCGTCCGGGTGAATTTCAGGCATCCCTCGGACACAGCGTGACCACTCTCGATAACCTGAGGCCACACTTTTCACAGCATCCCCTGCCACACCACCTGTGACGCGAGGACCCACGCTGCCCGCCCACCGCCTGCCGTATCTCCCCACACCCCTCGACGCCTTCAACACCGCGCCCGCGGACGAGGCCCACGCCCTCCTCCTGCACTGCCTGCACAGCCTGCGCTGGTCGCGCCGGATCGCCGACCACCGCCCCTACCCGGACCTGGACGCCCTGCTGGCCGCGGCGGACGAGGCGGCGTACGACCTCTCCCCCGGCGACCTGGCCGAGGCCCTGGCCGGCGAGTCCCTGCCCGAACTTCCCGAGGACACCTACTCGGCGGCCCACATGGCCCTGAGCGCCGCGCACGCCGCGTACGAGGCCCGATTCGGACACGCGTTCGTCATCTACCCGGGCGACGCCGCGCCGGGCGAGGTCATCGACCACATCCTCGAAGCGATCCGGTCACGATTGGCGAACGATCCCGAGGAAGAACGGGTGGTGGCGGCGGACGAGCTCCGCCGCCTCGCACGGGGGCGGCTGCTGGCCCTGCTCAGCGGCGCGGGGCGGTGTTCGATTTGTGGTTACCGCCATGTGGCCGCGACCAGCACAAACACCCCCGCACCCGGCAAATGACAGTCGAACCCGCCCCGCCGACGGCCCCCGCTAGCCCAACCGCGTGCCACTTTGATCACACCGGTAGGCCCCCCGTAAGCAGCACGGCGGCACGTGGATACCATGCAGAGGGCCGGTGGACCGTACCCGGCCGGGCCCGACCGACAGTGAAGCCGGCGCGGCCCTAGTCCCCGCTCCCGGAGGGTTCTTCCGTGCCGGCTGGAACGCTGTACCGCGGCCGGGAAGGAATGTGGTCCTGGGTGGCTCACCGAGTCACCGGCGTCCTCATCTTCTTCTTCCTGTTCGTTCACGTGCTGGACACCGCTCTCGTGCGTGTCTCCCCCGAGGACTACGACAAGGTCGTAGCCACGTACAAGACGCCGATCGTCGCGCTGCTGGAGTACGGCCTCGTCGCCGCCATCCTCTTCCACGCGCTCAACGGCCTGCGCGTCATCGCCGTCGACTTCTGGTCGAAGGGCCCGCGCTACCAGAAGCAGATGTTCTGGACCGTGATGGGTGTCTGGATCGTCCTGATGGCCGGGGCGATCTACCCGGTCCTCGGCCACGCCGCCCGTGTTCTCTTTGGGAGCTGACGCCGATGTCCACCACTGAAACCACCGCGTCCGGAGTCGGCCCCGTCGAGGGCGCCCCCGTCTACACCGTCGACAACCCGGCCCCGCTGATCGAGGCGCCGCGCAAGCGGACCAAGAAGTCCCCGAAGTCGACCCGGGGCAACTTCGAGCTGGCGGCCTGGCTGTTCATGCGCCTGTCCGGCATCGTCCTGGTCGTCCTCGTCCTCGGCCACCTGCTGATCCAGCTCGTGCTGGACGGCGGCGTCTCCAAGATCGGCTTCGCCTTCGTGGCCGGCCGCTGGGCGTCCCCGTTCTGGCAGGTCTGGGACCTGCTGATGCTGTGGCTCGCGATGCTGCACGGCGCCAACGGCCTGCGCACGATCATCAACGACTACGCGGAGCGCCCGAACAGCCGGCTGTGGCTGAAGGGCCTGCTCTACACCGCCACGGTGTTCACCATCCTGCTGGGCACGCTGGTGATCTTCACCTTCGACCCGAACATCCGCTAGGCACGGGGCTGCGAGAAACATGAAGATCCACAAGTACGACACCGTCATCGTCGGCGCCGGCGGCGCGGGCATGCGTGCCGCCATCGAGGCGACGAAGCGCAGCCGCACCGCGGTCCTGACCAAGCTCTACCCCACCCGCTCCCACACGGGCGCCGCGCAGGGCGGCATGGCCGCCGCGCTGGCCAACGTGGAGGAGGACAACTGGGAGTGGCACACCTTCGACACGGTCAAGGGCGGTGACTACCTGGTCGACCAGGACGCCGCCGAGATCCTGGCGAAGGAGGCCATCGACGCCGTCCTCGACCTGGAGAAGATGGGCCTGCCGTTCAACCGGACGCCGAACGGCACCATCGACCAGCGCCGCTTCGGCGGTCACAGCCGCAACCACGGCGAGGCCCCGGTCCGCCGGTCCTGCTACGCCGCGGACCGCACCGGCCACATGATCCTCCAGACGCTGTACCAGAACTGCGTCAAGGAGGGCGTGGAGTTCTTCAACGAGTTCTACGTCCTGGACCAGCTGATCACCGAGGTCGACGGCGTCAAGCGGTCGGCCGGCGTGGTGGCCTACGAGCTCGCCACCGGTGAGATCCACGTCTTCCAGGCCAAGGCCGTCATCTACGCCTCCGGCGGCACCGGCAAGTTCTTCAAGGTGACGTCGAACGCCCACACGCTGACCGGTGACGGCCAGGCGGCGGTCTACCGGCGCGGCCTGCCGCTGGAGGACATGGAGTTCTTCCAGTTCCACCCGACCGGCATCTGGCGCATGGGCATCCTGCTCACCGAGGGCGCCCGCGGTGAGGGCGGCATCCTGCGCAACAAGGACGGCGAGCGCTTCATGGAGAAGTACGCTCCCGTCATGAAGGACCTGGCGTCCCGCGACGTCGTGTCCCGCTCCATCTACACGGAGATCCGCGAGGGCCGTGGCTGTGGTCCCGAGGGCGACCACGTCTACCTGGACCTGACCCACCTGCCGCCGGAGCAGCTGGACGCCAAGCTGCCGGACATCACCGAGTTCGCGCGGACCTACCTCGGCATCGAGCCGTACACGGACCCGATCCCGATCCAGCCGACCGCGCACTACGCGATGGGCGGCATCCCGACGAACGTGATGGGCGAGGTCCTGGCGGACAACACCACGGTCGTCCCGGGCCTGTACGCCGCCGGCGAGGTCGCCTGCGTGTCCGTGCACGGCGCCAACCGGCTCGGCACCAACTCGCTGCTGGACATCAACGTCTTCGGCCGCCGCGCCGGCATCGCCGCCGCCGAGTACTCGGCGAAGGCCGACTACGTCGAGCTGCCGGACGCCCCGGAGTCCTTCGTCGTCGAGCAGATCGAGCGGCTGCGCACCTCCACCGGCAACGAGCGGGTGGCGACGATCCGCCGCGAGCTGCAGGAGACCATGGACGCCAACGTCATGGTGTTCCGCACCGAGCAGACGATCAAGACGGCGGTCGAGAAGATCGCCGAGCTCAAGGAGCGCTACAGGAACGTGGCGATCCAGGACAAGGGCAAGCGTTTCAACACGGACCTGCTGGAGGCGATCGAGCTGGGCAACCTGCTCGACCTGGCCGAGGTCATGGCGGTGTCGGCCCTCGCCCGCAAGGAGTCCCGCGGTGGTCACTACCGCGAGGACTACCCGAACCGCGACGACGTCAACTTCATGCGCCACACCATGGCGTACCGCGAGGTCGGCGCCGACGGCTCGGAAACCGTCCGTCTCGACTACAAGCCGGTCGTCCAGACCCGCTACCAGCCGATGGAGCGTAAGTACTGATGGCTACCCCTGTTCTGGACAAGGCGGACGCGGCCGGCCAGCCCGAGCCCGGCTTCGCCGACTCCCCCTACATCACGGTCACCTTCCGTGTCCGCCGGTTCAACCCGGAGGTCGCGGCGGAGGCCACCTGGGAAGACTTCCAGCTGGAGATCGACCCCAAGGAGCGGGTCCTCGACGGCCTCCACAAGATCAAGTGGGACGTCGACGGCACCCTCACCTTCCGCCGCTCGTGCGCGCACGGCATCTGCGGCTCGGACGCGATGCGGATCAACGGCAAGAACCGCCTTGCCTGCAAGACGCTGATCAAGGACATCAACCCCGAGAAGCCGATCACGATCGAGCCCATCAAGGGCCTGACGGTCCTGAAGGACCTGGTCGTGGACATGGAGCCGTTCTTCCAGGCGTACCGGGACGTCATGCCGTTCCTGGTCGTCAAGGAGACGAACGAGCCCACCCGGGAGCGCTACCAGTCCCCGGAGGACCGCGAGCGCTTCGACGACACCACGAAGTGCATCCTGTGCGCGGCCTGCACCTCGTCCTGCCCGGTGTTCTGGAACGACGGCCAGTACTTCGGTCCGGCCGCGATCGTGAACGCCCACCGCTTCATCTTCGACTCGCGTGACGAGGCCGGCGAGCAGCGGCTGGAGATCCTCAACGACCGTGACGGCGTGTGGCGCTGCCGCACGACCTTCAACTGCACGGACGCCTGCCCGCGCGGCATCGAGGTCACGAAGGCGATCCAGGAAGTCAAGCGCGCGCTGATCACGCGCCGCTACTGAGCCACGGACACGCCTGGACTACGGCCCCGCCCCCGGTTCCGCACCGGGGGCGGGGCCCTTGTCGTCGCGCGGCGAGTGCCGTCCTGGCCGGTCCGCCGCCGTCGTTCCCCGCCTCAGCCCTGGAACACCTGGGCCACGGCCAGACCCTGGCCGGCGGCGAGCCGGTAGACGGCACGCAGTTCTTCCAGGCAGTCGCGCAGGCCGTCCTCGTACCCCTCGGGGATGTCGCCTCCCCGGAACATCGGCGACAGCACCGCCGGCGCCGCGCGCATGACGTCGTCCAGGTCGATTCCGGAGAGGGTGCCGTCCACCCGGGTCACCTCGTCCGGCGTCAGGGACAGGCACACCGTCCCGACGCCGTCGTCACCCACCAGACGCCCACCCGAGATCATCAGTTCCGCCAGGTCTGCGGTGTCCGCCCGCTCCAGCATCTGCCGCAGGACGTCTCCGTCCTCCCCCAGGTCGCACAGGGGAGCCGATGGATCGTCCTCGGACCGCTCCTCCAGGTCGTAGAACCGTGCGACGACCGTGTCGAATCCGGCGGCGATCTCTCCCTCCGGAAGAGGGAAGAGGGAGACGTTCATAATTGCTGCGGAACCTTTCGGCCGAAGGGGTTCAGTAGCTTACCAGCGGGCCCGAAAGCCCCGGCAGCAGCGGAGAACTGTCCGTGCCGCCGTAGTCCCAGGGGCTCTTGGACCAGTCGTGGTTCGTCACGTTGTCGTGGTACCAGCCCTTCCAGCCTTCCCAGCCGTCCGACAACTTCTTGTACCACGGCTCCTTTTCGTGAACGGGCACCCTGACCGGCGGCGGGTTCTTGTCGGGTCCGCCGTCGCGGTTGGTGCGCTTCGTCTTGTAGGCGATGACCCCTTCGCTCTTCACCGACGGGAACGCGTCCACCCATTCGTCCGGCTTGAACAGGTTGGGTCCCTTCAGCGGCATCATGTCGAAGCCGATCTTCACGGTCATCTGCTTGGTCTTGGGATTGCTGTCCAGCTTTTCCTGGAGGGTCTTCACATACTTCTTGACCTCTGCGTCACCGTCCTTTTCGACCTTTCCGCCGAAATTCTTCACGTCCCAGACGTAGACGGTGTCGTCCGTCCAGTAGGAGAGGTCGATCCAGCCGTTCTTGGTCTTGTTCCCCACCTTGATACGGACGTGGTTCTGCGAGTCGCGGAATCCCCTGGTCTGCTGGAGGTCGACGTACACCTTGCCGCCGCCCCGGGGCTGCACGAAGTTCAGCCACACCTGGTACATGATGATCGTGGTGTCGTGCGCCTTGGTGTACCGCTCCCGGATGATCTGGTCCTTGCGCTTCTTCTCCTGCTGGGCGTGGAGGGACTCCTCCCTCACGAGGTCCCGCAGCCCGGTCGGGTCACTCTGCGACACCGGGCTGTTGTGGCTGTACGCGTAGCCGTTGGCCTGAAGGGGGTCGGCGATGTCCACCACCGGGTCGGCGGACAGGAAGCGGCCGGAGCTCTGGTCGTACTCGCGGGCGCCCAGGTGGGTGAGACCGGTGGCCGCGTCGTCTATGCCCACGCCGAGGTAACCGCGCCGGTTGGGCCAGACGGCCGGTCTGGCCCCGCGGGTCTCGCCGTACGGCTTGAACGCGCGGCGGGTGACCGGCTGGGTGGCGGACAGTTCGACGCTGGTGGTCGCCGTGCCCACCTGGTCGGCGATCAGCACGTTCAGCTTGTGGCCGCTCGTGGAGCCGTTCGTCGTGGTACGGACCACCGTGGGGGCGCCCGCCTGCTGGTAGGCGCGCGAGGCCATGGTGATCGTGCCGGTCGCGTTCGTGGTCAGCTCCGTCTCGCCCAGGTAGAGGGTCGAGCCGGAGGAGGAGTTCTCCAGCAGGCGGTTGCCGTCGGCGTCGTAGACGTACGTCGTCTTCCGGCCGTCGTCGGTGATGTTGTCGAGCTTGTTGTCGGGAGTCCAGACCAGGTGCTGGGTGGTGGTGGCGAGGTCCCGCAGCTCGGTGTTGCCGCTGTCGTCGTAGGTGTAGACGCTGCCCTTGCCGGACGGGCTGGAGGCGATGCTCGTGACGGTGTGCGGCTGCTTCAGGTAGGCCGGCGTGGTGCCGTTCGCGGCGACCGTCTTGCCGTAGCGGTAGGTGTACGACACGTTCTTCGACGCGTCCGCCGTGTCGAAGTCGGTCATGGTGGCGCGGTTGCCGAGCCAGTCGAAGGTGAAGGACTGCCGGTAGGCGGTGGCGCCGGCCGAGATCGTGGCGGTGTCGGGGGCGGTGGCCGCGAGGCTCGCGGACAGGGCGCTGTCGGGGCTGGTGGTGTCGCCGGCCTCGTCCGGGGCGTCGGCGACGGGCCCGGAGGATGCGGCGTAGTCGTCGCGGTAGCCCCAGCCGGTGCCGCCCGCCGACTTGCAGCCGGTGCCGTCGCGGCCGGGCGTGAGGCTGGACGTCCAGGCGTGGACCAGCTCACCGAGCACGTCGTAGGTGAAGCACTGGTTGTCCCAGGTGTCGCCGGTCGCGTCGCTCAGCTTGCGGGCGTTGGAGGTGATGGTGCCGGAGACGTCGTAGGAGTAGTAGCTGTCGGTGGTGTGCCGGGGGCCGGCGCTCTCCAGGTCGGTGACCGTTCGCTGGAGACGGCCCGTGTGCGGGTCGACGAAGTTGGTCGTCCACACGCGGGACGGCTGGGAGCCGGAGACGACCCGCAGGGGCTCGCCGTACGGCGAGTACGTGACGTCGGAGGCGTACCAGGACAGGCCCGAGGTCGACTCCGCGAGTCCGTCGGAGTCGTAGCGGGTGACGACCTTCTCCTTGGCCAGGCCGCCGGCGGCGGGCAGCGTGACGGTCTGCCGCTTGCCGGTCGGGGTGTAGGTGTAGGCGTAGGAGTAGGTGCCGGCCAGGCCGGTGGTCATCGAGTTGGCGGGGATGACCGTCTCGGCGCCGGTGGGGTTGTAGAGGGCGTCGTAGCCGGTGATCCGATTGACGTAGTCGCCGGTGCCGGTGTGCCGGATGGAGGCGGACAGCTTGCCGATGCCGCCCGGCGCGTCGTCGTACTGGTACTCCCGGACCGGGGTGGAGGTGGCCGAGCCCTCCCGGACGTAGCGCACCCGGCCGAGCGGATCGTATTCGGTGAAGGTGTCCTGCGAGCGGGCGTTCTGCGTCCGCTCGGGCCGGTCCGCGCTGTCGTACCAGGTCCTCGTCGTCCCCGTGTCGGGGTCGGTGCTGGAGGTGAGCCGGCCGCGGGCGTCGTAGGCGTACGACCAGACGTTCCCCGCGGGATCGGTCACCGTGCTGCGGTAGCCCCGGGCGTCGTACGCGTAGCGCGTCGTGCGGCCGGACTCGGCGGAGGAGGAGTTCCTGGTGTAGTGCTTGACGGCGGTGACCCGGCCGAGGGCGTCGAAGGACGTGAGCGTGGTGGGCGTGGTGGATCCCGGAGGGTTCACCCGGGTGCTGGTGAAGTCGTGGTCGGTGTAGGTGGCGTACTTGTAGTCGCCGGCCTGGTACACCGAGGCACGGACCTCGCGCTCCATGCCGTCGTAGCGGTGCTTGACGTAGCTGGGGATCGCCGCCTTGGACCGGGAGGCGAACAGCTGCGGCTCCGGGTCTCCCGCGGCGAGGTAGGGATTGGTCCCCTCGTCCACGAGGCCGTGGTCGTCGAAGGTGGTGTCCACGACGATCCGGCCGGGGCCGTGCGCCTCGGTCTGGGTCTGGACGACGCGCAGCAGACCGTCGTAGAGGGTGATCTGGCTGGCGTACGTGCCGTCGTCCTTGAGCGTCTTGAAGGTGACGGCGGCGGGCCGGTTCTCCTTCTTCGTGGCGACGGCCGGCTGGTAGCCGACCATGACGTCCGGGGACTGGCTGCCGGAGGAGCGGGCCGCGGACCAGCCCTTGACGAGCCGGCCGAGGCCGTCGTACTCGGTCCGTCCGACCCGGCCGTTGGGGTCGGTGACCGTGAGCGGCAGGTTGCGGCCCGGATCGTAGGTCGTCGTGGTGGCCTGCTGCCGGGCGTTGATCGTCTTGATCGCGGTGACCGGGCCGCCGGTCTCGGGCGTGTACTGGGTCTCCTCCGTGCCCACGCCCGGCTTCGTGACCGTGCGCACCCGTCCGAGGTCGTCGTACGTCGTGTCGGTGACGACGGAGTACGAGGTGCCGGCGCCGTCGGTCTCGGCCACCGAGGTGACCCCGCCCCTGGTCGGCGTGGCGCCGTACGCGAGTCCGTCGTAGCTGGTCCGCGTGGCCGACTTCAGCTCGGTGGCGGGATCGGCGTTCGCGTAGCCGGCGCACGAGGTGCCGGTGCTGCGCTGCTCCTTGGGCAGGCCGATCAGCCAGGCGGTCGTGTTGTGGACGTACGAAGTCACGCTGCACGTCTGGTCGGAGAGTGTCTCGCCGCCGCTTCCGTTCGGCTTGGCGACGGCCGTCTCGACCTGGAGGGGCAGGCCGTAGGTGCCGTCGACGGTGGTGCGGGTGCGCACCGTCCGCGTGCCGCCGTCGTCGTCGACGGTCTGGATGTCGTCCGTGCGCTCGACGCCCGTGCGGTAGGCGACGAGGGGTTGCGCGTCGGTCCCGTCCTCGTTCTCCCGGGCGCGGGAGGCGGTCTGCCTGGACCAGGGGAAGTTCAGCGTGCGCCGGACGACGGGGCCCGCGGAGTCGCGGTAGGTGATGGTCTCCGCGGCCATGCCCGCGTACTGGGGTGCGTCGTCGGCGAGCAGCGTGTACTGCTTCCCGGAATCCTTGACCTCGCCGCCCGTGCCCTGGAAGTAACGGGTCACCGAGTACGACTGGGAGTTGACCTCGCCCGGTCCGGGGACGGACTTGCTGCCCTTGGTGACGGAGACCTGCCGGTAGCCGCGCCAGTCGCTGTACGTGCGCAGGGCGCTCCGGGTGAACTCGTCGTCGCTCCTGGCCCAGGCGGGGCCGTCGTAGGCGTACTTGGTGACGACGGGTTTTCCGTGTGAGGTGACCTTGTCGGTCTCGGTCACCGAGGCCACGACGTACTTGTTGAACCATGCCTTGGCGGGCGTCTTCTCGTCGCCGTCCGGTGACCAGCGCACCGGGTAGCAGGTGCCGTTGGCCTTGCCCTTGTCCTCGGCGGGCTCGCTCCGGCAGCCTCCGGTGTACTCGACCTCGATGTCACCGCCGTACTCGGTGGAGACGGTGCCGATGCGCGGGCGGGTGAAGCCGGGTCGTTGATCGTCCTTGCCGGAGAGCACCAGGTTGGGCAGCTGCCGGTCCTTCAGCCAGCTCCGCAGGGGCGAGGCCGATCCCACGGTGTAGGGGGCGAAGCTGACGCCCTCCTCGGACTGCGGGGTGCCGGTGGTGTCGCCGGGGCCGTAACCGGTGCGGGTGACGGAGTCCAGCCACAGGCCGGGCGAGGTGTCGTACCAGTCCTCCGGGAAGGACTGGTGAAGGGTGTAGGTGTCCACCTTGCCCAGACCCTGCTGGCCGGCGCGGGCGGCCTTGGTGGTGATGGTGTCCAGGCGCAGCTGGGTCCAGAAGGACGGGAAGGCGGGGCAGAGCTTGGAGGTGGACTTGCAGTTGAGGTTGCCGGGGGTGTCCCACCAGGGCCGGTAGGCGCCCGGGTCGCCGGTCTTGCCGAAGTTGGCGGGGTCGCAGGCGGTCGTGGACTTCAGGCAGCGCTGCGCGGTGCCGAACTCGACGACGGCGGACGGCTTGGTGAGGCTGTCCGGGCGCATGCCGTACTCGATCGAGACCGGGTACTGCGCGCGGTCGTACGCCTCGGGCGTCTTGAACTTCTTGCGGACGGCGTAGTAGTTCGTCTCCTGCTTGTAGTTGACGATCATCGTGTTGCCGTTGACGTCGACGACCTTGTCCAGGCCCCAGCGCCACGCCTGCTGCTTGCCGGCACCGCAGCGCGAGTCAGCGAAGGTGTCCGCGTGGCACGGCTCGCCGGGGTGGTTGCCGAAGACGGGCACGGTCGAGACCGAGTCGCTGTCGGCGTGCCCGCCACCGACCTGGTCGAGGCCGTAGTAGTACTGCGTGCCGTCGACGGTGGTGACCACCCAGTACTCACCGTTGTTGTCGTCGTTCGAACCGCCCACGCGGTGTTCGACGCGGGTGCCGTTGTCCTCCTGGAGGTGGTAGATCTCGGTGGACTTCTCGGGGTCGGCGCCGGAGCTCGCGTCCCGGACCAGTTCCGTCGTCCTGCCGCCCAGTGACATCACGGCGTTGTACGACACCCAGCACAGGTCGGAGGTCTTGTCCTTCTTGGCCGTGTTGTTCGGGGTGCCGGCGTTCAGCTTCTTGCGGTCGTCCTCACAGGACCGGTACCGGCGTTCGATGTAGCCGGGGTCGTAGTTCCACCCCTCGCCGATCCAGGAGGCCTGACCGGAGGAGACGGCCGTCCGGCCGTCGACCGCTTGGGAGTTGTAGTCGAGCGAGATGTCGGGTGCGGGGCCGGCCGGCGGGCTGGGCACGGTCACCGGGTAGGACCAGGTGAACGCGCCCGACGGGCCGCCCGCCTCCCACTTGCCGTCGGAGGCCAACGGGGTGGCCTTGAAGGAGCCGCCGGCACCGCCGCCGGAGTCGACGGCCGCGACGACCGCCGTACCGGGGCCGGTCGCCACGGGGGTCGCCGACACGGTCCGGCGGTAGGCCGCCTGGACCACTCCGGCTCCGCCGGACGGGGCGGGCTGCGCCACTGCCGGCGTCACGTCCGCGCCCGCCGCCGGATCGACGGTGGCCGTCAACGACGTGGTCGCCGTGTCGTTGGACGTCTCCAGCTCCTCGTACTGCTGGCACGCCTCGTCGTCAGGGGTGGTCAGATAGCAGTCGGGGAACTGCACGAGCCGCAGTCGGGTGGCCCAGTCGGCCCCGTAGAGACTCCTGAACTTCGAGTAGTCGAGCTTCAGCGAGACGGGCACCGCACCGGTGTCGGGCGCCTGCACCACCATGACGGTGCCGTCGATTCCCTGGCTGACGCCCCCTGCGCGGTCCGGGATGTCGACGTGCCACACACCGGTCGGCCTGGGTTGGTCCGCCGCCTGCCCCAGGCTCACCGGCACGTTCGGGACCGGGGTGAGTGCCGCCTGGCCGGCCGTCGCCACGGCGTTCCGCGCCGAGGGCTGTGTCGCCGGCCCGGCGCCGAAGTCGACCTGACCCGTCAGCAGGGAGGGCGGGGAGACCGTGTCGTCCGGAACGGTCAGCTGCTCCTCGGGCAGGTCCACCCGCAGGGTGGCCACCTTGGGCTTGACCGACTTCCCGAGCAGGGGCTGGTCCTGCTCCAGCGCCTCAAGATCCACCGTCTCGCGCCCGGCCTCCGCCTTCGCGGGGTCCGGCGGCAGCGCCAGCGCTCGTGCGGGCAGCAGGCCGACGAGGAGTGCCGCGGCGAGGAGCGGCACCGCGGTGCGCGCGTGGCGGCCCCGGCGCGCCATCACGGATCGATCGAACACGGCAGAGTCCCCCCGGACCACTGGAAGCGGGACCGGAGTCGGACCACGCGTGACGACGTATCAAACAGCGCAGATTCTGTGATCACCCTGTGAGTGAAAACCAGTCATGTAAAGGCGATGTGAGCATGGTCACGAGGCGTAACACCTCGCTACGCACCGAACAGGGGTCAATCCCAGAAAATGCCGCCGGCCGGGAGCGGACGGACCCTTGCGAGTTATGGGTCACAGCGTCACCCGCTCCCCCAAAACGGCCTCCGTTTTCGGGCGGATCGGGGAGCTTTGACCGGCTCACGGCCGGGGACGTGCGGTAACGACGCGGTCTGCTCGCGCCCGCTCCGGAGCGGAGTGACGCCGGGCCGGGCACGCGCGCCCCACGGTCACCAGGTGACGACGGATTGCTTTTAGGTCATCATCGGCTGGCCCAGCCCGCGCCCTGTCGCGCGCCGGCATCGGGGAAACGAGGGGGAAGGGGAACCCGGCCGATGACACCCAACTGGCGCCGCAGACCTGGCCGTCGGGCCACTGCCGCACTGGTCGTGAGCACGCTGGTCGCCGGGGGCGCCGTCTGTGCCGGGTTGTGGCCGGACGGCGGGACGGCCCCCGCCGACGGCCCGCACCCACGCCCGGCCCGGACCGTGACCGAGGACGCGGCCCTCGCCCAGGCCGCGCGCACGGGCAGGACGGTCGAGGTCACCGCCGCCCGCACCAGCCACTCGACCACCTGGGCCCGGCCCGACGGACTCATGCGCAAGCGCCTCTACTCCTCACCCGTCCGGGCCAAGGTGGGCGGTGAGTGGAAGAAGATCGACCCGGACCTGCACCGCACCGAGGCCGGCTGGGAGCCGAAAGCGACCAACACCCGCATCGTCTTCTCCGCCGGTTCGCGCGGCACGGTCGGTCGGCACGCGGACCGGACCGCCACGCGCCGCGTCTCCCTGCTGAGGGACGCCACCGCCGACACCGGCACCCCGCTGGTCACGCTGCACGTGGGCGACCACGACATCCAGCTCACCTGGCCGGGCGCCGTGCCCAGCCCGGTCATCGACGGCAACCGCGCGCTGTATCCGGACATCTTCCCCGGCGGCGACCTGGTGCTGACCGCCGACGACGACGGCTTCGCGCAGCTCGTCGTGCTGAAGAACCGTCAGGCGGCCTCCGATCCGCACGCCCAACAGCTGGCCTACGGGCTCCACTCCGCCGATCTCACGTTCCGGCTCGACCCGCTCAGCGACATCGTCAGCGCGGAGGACGAGGGCCGCAACGAGGTCGCCATGTCGCCGACCCCGCTGATGTGGGACAGCACCGGCACGCCCGCCGTCACCGACGGCACGGTGGGGGCGAGCGCCCAGCCCACCGGCCCCGAGACACCCGACGCGACGGACACGGCCGTCGCGACGCCTGATGACAGCCCCACGCAGGAGGACCCGGCCGAGTCCGACGAGCAGCAGGACACGGACGTCGAGACGCTGCCGCCCGCGAGCGACGGTCCCGAGCCCACGGGCTCCGACTCGCCCCCGCCCTCCGCGCCCGCGGAACCGGCCCCCGAACCCTCCCGGACCGGTCCGGCCGCCACCCTGAGCCTGCCCCTGCTCGACGGCCCCTCCCCGGATTCGCGGGGCTCCCTGGTCGACGCCGATCTCACGGACGGCCGGTGGACGCTCGCCCCCGACCCGGAGTTCCTGGCCGCCCCGGACACCACCTACCCCGTCTTCATCGACCCCTCGGTGAAGAAGCACATCCAGCACTGGACCACCGCCTACGACCGCTTCCCCAAGGCCACGTTCTACGACGGCAAGGGCTTCAACAAGGGCGGCACCCACGAAGCGCGCGTCGGCTTCGAGTCCGACACCTGGGGCACCTCCCGGTCCTTCTTCAACATGACCTTCGACAAGGACCTCAAGGGCACGAAGATCACCAGCGCGAAACTGCGCATGCTGGAGACGTACTCGTGGTCCTGTAGCGCCCGATCCATGAGCGTGCACCTGACCGGAGAGATCGACTCGCACACCAACTGGAAAAACGCGCCCAAGCTCCACGACGGCAACAAGCTGGCCACCAAGAGCTTCGCCCACGGCTGGAAGGCGGCCAGCTGCCATGACGCGTACGAGGCCTTCGACGTCAAGCGCGGCGCCCAGGACGCCGCCGACGACGGCGACGACACCATCACCTTCGGCCTGCGCGCCCGTGACGAGGACGCGCAGTACGCGTGGAAGAAATTCCAGGCCGACGGCGACAACGCCCCCGTCCTGGAGCTGGTCTACAACCGCAGACCCACCATCGTGCCCAACTCCCTCGACCTCGGTCCGGACGGCAAGTGCACCACCACCAAGCCGTACGTCCGGATGGGCTCCGGTGACCTGACGTTCACCGCGAAGGCCACCGACAAGGACCACAACCTCGACTACTTCGACTTCGACCTGTGGGAGACCGGCCACTGGGACACCACCGGCGACCTGCTCAAGTCGACCGGCAAGGTTTCCGCCGGCTCCGACACCGACACCGCGCTGCGGACCACGCCGAGGTTCTCCACCAGTGGTCTGAAGAGCGGCGCCACCTACTCCTGGCGGGTGCAGGCCCGGGACGACGCCGGTTCCACGACCGGCTTCCAGCCGAAGACCCCGTGCCGGTTCGTGCTGGACACCACCGCGCCGCGTCCGCCGAAGGTGTCGTCCACCGACTTCCCCGATGCAGACGGCAGTGAGAACGGCTTCGGCAGCGACACCGAGGACGCCACCTGGTCCGCCAAGAAGTTCGGCACGCCCGGCTCCTTCACCGTGCGCGCCCTGAACAGCGACGTCGTGCGCTACGAGTACGGGTTCAACTCGGCGAACTACACCGGCAGCCTGGCCCGGACCACCGGCTGGGCCACCGTGATCAGCTCCACCATCTCGAACGCCAAGCCGCCGACCGCCGGGCCCAACGTGCTGTACGTCCGGGCCGTCGACAGCGCCGGCAACCCCTCCGAGCCCACGAAGTACTACTTCTACGTCAGCCCGCGTGACCAGGTCGACAAGCCCGGCGACTTCACCGGGGACGGCCTGCCCGACCTGATGACCGTCACCGAGGCCGGCAACCTCGCCCTGTATCCCTCTCAGGCCGACAAGGACGCCCTCAAGGGCACCGGCGACCTGGACTACTCCATGGCCGGCGCCTACCACGACAACCCCGCGAAGGACCCCGGCGGTGACGCCCAACCGCCCTACGTCGCCGCTCCCAGCGGCCACTTCAAGGGCGCGCTGATCAGCCACAACGGTGACATCTACGGTGGTGACGGCTTGCAGGACCTCGTCGTGCGGGTCGGCGGCAAGCTCTGGGTCTACCCCGGCGACGGCTACGGCGCGGTCAACACCGACAAGCGCCGGGAGATACTGCTGCCCGCCGGCTCCCCCGCCCCCGGGACCTTCACCCAGATCCTGGCCACCGGCGACATCACCGGCGACGGACGGACCGACTTCTTCGCCACCGTCCGCAAGAGTGACGGCACCGACGACGAACTGTGGGCGTTCACGGGCTACCACGGCGCCACCGTCGACCAGGCCGTCAGGCTGTCCGGCTCCTCGTGGAAGGACCGGGACATCGTCCTCGTCCAGGACATCTCCGGGGACAAGGTCGCCGACCTCGTCTACCGCAGTGACGTCTCCGGACGGCTGCTCCTGCGCAAGGGCATCGCCGCCTCCGGTGGCGGTGTCGACCTCACCTCGCTGGCGGCGGCCGCCAACTCGGCCGGAGGCGCCGACACCTACTGGACCGGCGAAGGCTGGCACAACGCGTCCATCCCGTACCTCCTGGGCACGCCCGATGCCAACGGCGACGGCATTCCCGATCTGTGGGCCGTCCGCTCCGACGGCTCGGTGCGCTTCTACGCCGGCGACCGCACCAGTCTCCCCGGCTCGGGAACGGAGGTCATCGCTCCCACCACCTGGTGGAAGACGCGTCTCGCCGTCGGGTGAGGGCGCTTCCGGGCAGCGTCTGCGGTCGGGCACCGGGACGGCGACGACGCGGGGTCCGCTCCGGTGGGGCTCCTCGCTTCCCGGCGACAAGGCTCCTAATGTGACGACATGTCAGACGAAGAGTCGTACGAACTGCTCGGTTTCGACAACGTGCTGCTCCCCGTCGGCGACCTCGGCGAGGCCGTCGCCTTCTACGAGCGGGCCGGGTTCGCCGTGGGCTTCCGGTTCGACGAGGGCGGGATCGCACAGCTGAAGGTCGGCGGGGAGACGCCCGGCATCCTGCTGCGCGCCGAGGAGGAGCTGCGGCGGCGGACCCCGCCCTGGCCCTCGCCGCGCGTCTGGCTGGAGGTGCCGGACGCGCGGGCGGCGGCGCGGGAGCTGGCCGCCGCCGGCATCGACCTCCTCGACGAGGTCTTCCCGGTGGCCACCGGCTGGACGGTGGAGATCGCCGACCCCTGGGGCAACATCCTCGGCTTCACCGACTACACCAAGCGCCCGGCACTGGGCCGCAGACCCTGAGGCGGTCCCGCCGGTGCCCGGCGTGGCCGCCGTCCTGCCCGGGGGCGGTCCCCGTCACTCGTTAGGCTCCTCGCGTGCCCGCGAAGAACGACGGTCCCGAGGCGGCCGGCCCCCAGAGCAGCAAGTCCGAGCAGACCCGTGCGCTGATCCTGGAGACCGCGATGCGGTTGTTCCAGGAGCGCGGGTACGACAAGACGACGATGCGGGCCATCGCCCAGGAGGCCGGGGTCTCCGTCGGCAACGCCTACTACTACTTCGAGGGCAAGGAGCACCTGATCCAGGGCTTCTACGACCGGATCGCCGCCGAGCACCAGGCGGTGGTCCGGGAGGTCCTGGACCGGGAGACCGACCTGGAGGCGCGGCTCGCGGGCGTGCTGACCGCGTGGCTGGACATCGCCCGGCCGTACCACGAGTTCGCGGTGCAGTTCTTCAAGAACGCCGCCGACCCCGACAGCCCGCTCAGCCCCTTCTCGCCGGAGAGCGAGCACGCGCGCGAGCAAGCCGTCGGCGTGCACCGGGAGGTGCTGGCCGGTTCGAAGTCCAAGGTGGCCCCCGAGCTGCGGGACGTGCTCCCGGAGCTGATGTGGCTGGCCCAGATGGGTCTGGTCCTGTACTGGATCTTCGACCGCACGGAGGGGCGGGAGCGCAGTTACCGGCTGGCGCGGCGGGGGGCCCGCCTGACCGCCCGCGGTGTCTCGCTGGCCCGGTTCCGGGTGCTGCGGCCCCTGGTCCTGGAGGTCCACGAGCTGTTCACGGACTTCCTGCCGGGGATGACGAAGGCCCTGCCGGACCCGGGGCGGGGGGGCCGGGAGGGCGAGTGATCACTTTCGGGTGAAGGCCCGGGAACAGGACGTCCGGGGTTCCGGCTGCCTACGATGATGCTCTCGACACCGGCCCACGGGAGGCACCTGATGTCCGCAGCAGCCGTCGAGCGGCCTCACGGGGACCGTCCGCTGATCGCGGAGGCCAACCGGCTCATGGAGCGGAACCCGGGCTACCGCGTCGAGATCATCGGAGGCCAGCTTCTCGTGTCCCCGCCCCCCGACGGCCCCCACAGCGTGGTCCTGACCGACCTGATGCTGCCCTTCCTCTCCGCGGGTCTCCACGGGGCCGAGTCGAACGTGGTCCAAGGAATCGGACTCTGGCTGCCGACGGGGGGCGAGGATTACGCGATCCCCGACCTCTCTCTGGTCGACGCCGACTACCAGGATCATCACGTCGAGAACAACTGCTACGACCCCGTCTGCTTCCGCCTTGTCCTGGAGGTCACGTCCAGCAACTACCGGGCCGACCTGCGTACCAAGGTCGGCGCTTACGCCGAGGCCAAGGTTCCTGTGTACGTCATCGTCGACCGGAAGCACGAGCGCGTGCACGTTCTCACGAACCCCGCCGGGGACACGTACGAGAGCCATCGTCCGCACGCCCCCGGCGAGGTCGTCACCCTCCCGGACGCCATCGGCGCCAAGGTCACCCTCGACGTCGAGCAGATCATCAAGGCCGGGCAGAGGAAGACCGACTGATCAGATCCAGGTCAGCCGCCACAGGCGGAACACGCCCGTGCCGTCCGACAGGTACTGGCCACCGCCCACGTCCTCGGTGCTGACCACGTACTCCTTGCGCTGCCAGAGCGGGATCAGCGGGACGTCCTCGGCCACGTCCGTCTGGATGTCCCTGAAGTCCTTCGCGGCCCGGGTGCGGTCGGCGTACTGCCGGCTGTCCAGGATGAGATGGTCGACCAGCTTGTTGCTGTACCCGGTGCTCATCGTGGAGCCGGTGCCGACGAGCGGGCCGCCGAAGGTGTCCGGGTCGGGGTAGTCGGCGACCCAGCCCACCGCCCAGGCGTCCATCTTCCCGGCGGCCCAGCGCTTCTGGAAGTCGGTCCACTCGTAGCCCTTGACGTCCACCTTGAACAGGCCGCCCGCCTCCAGCTGCCTCTTCAGCTCAGCGGACTCCTCCGCGCCCGCGCCCCGGCCGGTGCCGTAGCCGAGGGTGAAGCGGACCGGCAGGCTCACCCCGGCCTCGGTGAGGAGCCGGCGCGCGCTGTCGGTGCTCTGGCGCGGGTAGGTGTCGAAGAACGAGGTGGTGTGCCCGGTGATGCCCGTCGGGATCAGCGAGTACAGCGGGTCGACCGTGCCCTCGTACACCGTCGTGGCGAGCTGCTCGCGGTTGACCAGCCAGGCCATCGCCCGGCGCACCCGTACGTCGTGCAGCGGCGAGCCGGAGCGGGTGTTGAGGTACAGGTTGCGGGTCTCGGCGCTGTCGGACTCGGTGACCCGCTGCTCGGGGTCGCTCGGGTTCAGCCCGGAGAGCACGCCCGGCGGCAGGGTCCGGGTGGCCACGTCGACCTCCCGGCCCTTCCAGGCCCGGTCCAGCTTCGTGGAGTCGGCGTAGTAGCGCAGCTCGACCGGGCGGCCGACGCCGCTCAGGTACCCCTTGTAGTGCCGGTTCGGTGCGAGGTCGGCCTTCTGGTCCTTGGCGTACCCCGTCAGCGTGTACGGGCCGGTGCCGTCGACGGCGGTGCCCGTGCGCAGGGCGCCGGCCGGGTACTTGTCCTTGTCCACGATCGAGCCGGCGCCGGTGGCGACCTTCTGCGGGAAGGTGGCGTCGGCGGACGACAGGTGGAAGGTGACGGTGTGCTCGTCGTCGGCGGTCACCGAGGCGAGCGTGTCGAACAGGGACGCCGGGCCGACATCGGAGTTGATCTTCTTGACCCGGTCGAAGGAGTACTTCACGTCCTGCGCCGTCATGGCGCGCCCGCTCGGGAAGGTGATCCCGGAACGCAGGGTGCACCGGTACGCCCTGAGGCCGCTGCCCTCGAACGCGCAGCTCCGCGCCGCGTCCGGGACCGGCGTGACCCCGCCGGGCTCGAACGTCAGCAACGACTGGAACACGTTGCTGAACAGCGCCCAGGAACCGGCGTCGTAGGCGCCGGCCGGGTCGAGTGCGGTGACCGCGTCCGTCGTACCGACGGTGATGGTCTTGTCCTTGTCCTCCTGCGACTGCAACAGCCGCCAACCGCCGATCCCCACGACGGACAGCACGAGCAGCGTCACGAGAATCCGCATGCGAACAGATCGCATGGTGGTGCCCTCCCCAGGCCCGTCGGGGCCCTACCCCTGGCCGGCATGAATCGGCCACTCCCCTAAGTGGCGCGGCTCACCTAACCACACCGGTTTCACCGTGGGGAAGGGCTTTCTGACCAGTTGTGCAAGAACTTACCGAGGCGTGGTTTCCGCCCGGATTCACAGCTCTTCCACAGGCGTGGGAGCGGTTCCGCGCAAGTGGGTCGCGGCTCACGCGCGGGTGGCGGCCAGTTCGATCACCGTCACGTCCGACGGCGCCCCCACGCGCGTGGGCGGTCCCCAGGCGCCCGCGCCCCTGCTGACGTACAACTGCGTGTCGCCGTAGCGGTCCAGACCGGCGACCGTCGGGTTGGCCACGGCGGCGACGAGGCTGCCGGGCCAGAGCTGGCCGCCGTGGGTGTGGCCGGAGAGCTGGAGGTCGACGCCGTGGCGCACGGCCTCGTGGATCTGCACCGGCTGGTGGGCGAGCAGCACGCACGCGCGTGCCGGGTCCCGGTCGTCGAGCGCCCTGGCGAAGTCCGGGCCCTGGCCCTCGCTCTCGCCCTGGACGTCGTTGACGCCGGCCAGGTCGAAGTACGGCAGCTCGGTGCGGGCGTTCTGGAGCGGGTGCAGGCCGAGGTCGCGGACCTCTTCGATCCACTGCTCGGCGCCGGAGAAGTACTCGTGGTTGCCCGTGACGAAGTACGCGCCGTGGCGGGCGCTGAGCCGGGCGAGGGGGGCGGCGGCCGGGCCCAGGTCCTTGACGCTGCCGTCGACCAGGTCGCCGACGACCGCGATCAGGTCCGGCTGGGTGGCGTTGACCGTGTCGACGACCCGCTGCGCGAAGCCCCGGCCGAGGACGGGGCCGAGGTGGATGTCGCTGACGACGGCTATGCGGAAGCCGTGGGCTGCTCGCGGGAGCTTGGTGAGCGCTACGGTGACGTGTCTGACCCGGGGGCCCTTCAGGACTCCGTAGGTGCCGTGGCCGACTGTCGCCACGGCGGTGGTGGTGGCCGCGCCGGCGAGGAGGCGGGCGACGACGAGGCGCCGGGTCGGCCCCTGGGCACCCGGCACCCCGGTGACCGCCCCAGGGGACTCCGCCCCCTGACCCCCCACCACCCGACCCTGTCGGCCGAGAGGCGAGCCCACGGGGTCGGGGCTCGGGAGGTCGAGGGGCGAGCCCACGGGGTCGGGGCTCGCGTGGCCGGGAGGCGAAGACACGGGGTCCGGGCTCGGGCGGCCGGGAGGCGAAGACACGGGGTCCGGGCTCGGGCGGCCGGGAGGCGAAGACACGGGGTCCGGGCTCTGGAGGTCGGCACACGAAGCCACGGAATCCACGCCCGGCCGGTCGGAAGACGAGTCCGCGGGGTTCCCGCTCGGGTGGTCGGAAGACGAGCCCACGGAATCCACGCCCGGCCCACCAGAAGACGAGCCCCCAGAGTCCACCCTCGGCCGGTCGGAAGACGGGCCCACAGGGTCCCCGCCCTGCTGGCCGGAAGACCAGCCCGGTGGTGACGGCGTCGTGGGTGGGGTGCGGCGGGTGAGGAGGGGGCGTAGGGCCTCGGTCGCCAGGACTGCCAGGAGCAGGTACAGCGCCAGGGCCATCCACAGGAAGCCCGGCCAGGCCAGGGTGCGCTGGAGCCAGAAGGGGGCGCCCGAGCGTTCGGCGACCAGGGCTGCGACCGTGAGGACCGGGCCGGTGACGAACAGCGCGGTGCCGGCGCGGCGGGCCGGGCCCGGACCCCGCGTGGTGTCGCGGACCAGGCGCCGCCACACGTACCAGTGCAGGCCCGCCACGGCGGACAGGCCGGCCAGGGCGACGAGCGCGAGGACGATGACCACCCCGACCGGTCCCCCGCTATGAATTCCGGCGCAGTGCGCGCAGACCGCGCAACCCGAGGACCCCGATGACCGTCCCCAATACGAAGGAGACGACCGCCAGCAGCAGGTGCACCCAGAAGTACGCGGTCGGGTGACCGTCGTCGAAGGCGAGCCCGCTGCTGTCCTTGACCAGGTTCTTGACGAAAGTGACCCAGATGACCCAGGACCACACCCCGAAGGCGAGCAGGAACCAGGACACCGGGCGGCTGAGCTTCATGGGTCCAGTATCGCCGTCCCGTGTCCGGTTCCGTGCCGGGGGTGGGAGGCGGCGCGGGACTTCGCCGTCGGGTACGGGTACGTTCTCGGTCGTGCCCGCACCGAACACGACCGTCAGGCGATCCCTGCTGGTCACCTCCGCAACCCTGCTGTCCCTGTCCGTCACCGCGCCCGCCGCCCTCGCCGCGCCGACCCCCTCGACGAGCCCCACGGCCACGCCCCCGGCGCAGATGTCCACCGTGGGCGGCGCCCGGCTCGGCATGCCGGGCACGCAGGTCAACCTCGCCCCCGGCGTGCCGGTGCTGCCCAAGGACCTCACCGCCCGTTCCTGGATCGTCTCCGACGCCGAGTCCGGGGAGGTCCTCGCCGCGCACAACGCGCACTGGCGGCTGCCCCCGGCGAGCACGCTGAAGATGCTGTTCGCGGACACCGTGCTGCCCCGGTTCCCGCAGAGCACCGAGCACAAGGTGGCGGCGTCGGACCTCAGGGGCGTGGGCGTCGGCTCCAGCGTGGTCGGGATAAAGGAGGGCGCCACCTACTCCGTCCACGACCTGTGGCTCGGGGTCTTCCTGCGCTCGGGCAACGACGCCGTGCACGTGCTGTCCCAGATGAACGGCGGCATCGAGCAGACCGTGCGGGACATGCAGGACCACGCCGGGGAGCTCCAGGCGCTGGACACGAACGTGGTCTCGCCGGACGGCTACGACGCGCCGGGGCAGGTGTCGTCGGCGTACGACCTGTCGTTGTTCGCCCGTTCCGGGCTGCAGAAGAAGGACTTCCGCGACTACTGCTCGACGGTGAGCGCGACGTTCGGCTCCGCAGAGATCCGCAACACCAACCGGCTGCTGAGCGGCGACACCGACGTCCCCGTCTACCAGGGCATCGCGGGCGTGAAGAACGGCAACACCACGCACGCGGGCGCCACCTTCACCGGGGTCGCCGAGCGGAACGGCAAGGTGCTGCTGGTCACGGTGATGAACCCGGCCAAGCGCGAGCACAACGAGGTGTACAAGGAGACCGCGAAGCTGTTCGACTGGGGTTTCCAGGCCGTCGGCAAGGTCAACGCGGTGGGCGAGCTGGTGCCGCCGAGGAGCGCCTCCTCGGCGACCCCGCGGCCCGGCACCGGCACGGCCGCCGCCCAGGATCCGGCGCAGGGGTCGGGGCAGGCGGCCGGGAGCGGCGGCACGGGGTCGAAGCCCGTGGCGAGCGCGGCGGCCGGGTCGGGCTCCGGCGGGGCCGGGATCGCCCTGGCCGTCGCGGGCGGGCTGCTGGTGCTGCTCGGGGGCGGCGCGTTCCTGGTCAACCGCCGATGGCCGTTGCCGGACCTGATGCGCCGTCGCGCGCGTCCCTGAGCCCCGCCGCCTCCTTGCTCGGCGTCGCCGTCCAGGAGGCGCAGAACAGGACCAGTTTGGCCGTGAAGTTGATCCACAGCAGCAGTGCCACGGGGACGCCGAACGCGCCGTACATGCTCTTCGCGGCGACCCCCTGGATGTAGCCGCTGAGGAGCAGCTTCAGCAGTTCGAAGCCGACCGCGCCGAGCAGCGCGGCGACCAGCAGGCGGCGGCGCGGCGGCTCGGCCCCGGGCAGCAGGGTCAGGACGTAGAGCAGGACGAGGAAGTCGGCGAGCACGGCGACGGCGAACGCGGCGATCTGCAACAGGACGCTGCCCCAGCTGTGTTCGTCCAGGCCGATCTGCCGGGAGAGCAGGCCGACGGCGGCCGAGGCGAGGGTGGACGCGGCGAGGGTGACCAGCAGGGCGCCGCCGAAGCCGAGCAGGATGACGGCGTCCTTGGCCTTGGTGACGACCGGGTTCTCCTCGCGGTCCGGCAGCTCCCACACCGCGCGCAGGCAGTCCCGGACCTGGCCGACCCAGCCGATGCCCGTGAACAGCAGGACGGCGCCCGCGATGACGCCGACCGTGCCCGCGTTCTGCACCAGGGAGGTGAGGTCCAACTGGTCGGCGAGGCCCGGGAACTGGTCGGCGATCCGGTGCTCCACGGTCTTCTGGCGGGCCGGGCTGAGCGTGGCGGCGGTGATGGCGGCGGCCACGGTCAGCAGCGGGAACAGCGCCACGAAGCTGACGAACGTCATGGCGGCGGCGAGCCGGGCCCACTTCACCCGGTCCAGCCGCTCGTAGCAGCGCCACGCGTGCGTGAGCATCAGCCGGGTGACGATCGGCCCGATGCCGGGGAGCCTCTTCAGCCAGTCCATGGTGCGACTGTGCCCGTTGTCCGGGGGCGTGAACACCGCGTTTCTTCACCAGAACGGTCATATGCGGGCGATACGGTCAGTTGTCATGAAGGACGCCACCGCTCTGCCCCAGTCCCTGCTCGTCCTCGGCGGCACGTCCGAGATCGCGCTGGCCACCGCGCGCCGGCTGATCGCCCGCCGCACCCGCACGGTGTGGCTGGCGGGCCGCCCCTCCCCGGCCCTGGAGAACGCGGCCGGGAGTCTGCGCGCGCTCGGCGCGGACGTGCACACCGTCGCCTTCGACGCGCTCGATCCCGAGTCCCACGAGGACGCCCTCGGCAAGGTGTTCACCGGCGGGCCCGTCGACATGGTGCTGCTCGCCTTCGGCGTCCTCGGCGACCAGGCGCACGACGAGCGCGATCCGGTACGGGCCGTGCGGGTCGCCCAGACCAACTACACCGGGGCCGTCTCGGCCGGCCTGGTCGTCGGGCGTGCCCTGCAGAACCAGGGCCACGGCTCCCTCGTCGTGCTGTCCGCCGCCGCCGCCGAACGCGCCCGCCGCGACGACTTCATCTACGGCTCCAGCAAGGCCGGCCTCGACGTCTTCGCCCAGGGCCTCGGCGACGCCCTGTACGGCACCGGCGTCCACGTCATGGTCGTACGCCCCGGCCCGGTCCGGACGGGAAGGCCGGCCGACGGGGTGCCGGCACCGTTCGCCAGCACCCCGGAGGCGGTCGCCACGGCCATCGAACTGGGGCTGCGCCGCCGCTCGGAGACGGTGTGGGTGCCGGGCGCGCTCCGCCTGCTGATGGCGGCCCTGCGGCACGCACCCCGAGCGGTGCACCGCCGGCTGATGGCCTAGCGGCTGGCGATCGTGCCGCGTTCCACTTCCGTGTGGTCCGGCTGGGGCGGGACCACCGGACCCCCGAAGGTGTACTCGCGCAGCTTGCGCCAGACGCCGTCGGGGCCCTGCTCGTACAGCGCGAAGCCGGTGCACGGCCACTCGGCCTCGAACTCCGCCAGGTCCTCGAAGGCGCGGTCCATGGCCGCCTCGTCGATGCCGTGCGCGACGGTGACGTGCGGGTGGTACGGGAACTGCAGCTCGCGCGCCACCGGCCCGGAGGCGTCCCGGATGCGCTGCTGGAGCCAGGCGCACGCGTCGGCGCCCTGGACGACGCGCACGTAGACCACCGGCGACAGCGGCCGGAAGGTGCCGGTGCCGGACAGCCGCATCGGGAACGGCCGGCCCGAGGTGGCGACCTCGGCGAGGTGCGCGTCGACCGCCGGCAGGTCGGCCTCGTCCACCTCGGTCGGCGGCAGCAGCGTGACGTGCGTGGGGATGCCGTGAGCCGCGGCGTCGCCGAAGCCCGCGCGCCGCTCCTGGAGCAGGCTGCCGTGAGGCTCCGGGACCGCGATCGACACGCCGATCGTTACGGTCCCCACGTCGTCTCCTGTCGTCGCGTCTGTCGTCTTCTCGGCCGTCTCGTCCCGGCCGTCGGCTATCGACTGTACGGCCACGGATGTCCTTCGGGCAGGCGCGGCGGAAGTGATGTGCAGCGCTCTGCCCGCGCGGGCCCCGTGCGGTCGTACGCCTCAGTGCTTGGCGGGGAGGAAGCCCACGCGGTCGTACGCCTGCGCGAGGGTCTCGGCGGCGACGGCACGGGCCTTCTCCGCGCCCTTGGCGAGGACCGCGTCGAGCGTCTCGGAGTCGTCCAGGTACTGCTGGGTGCGCTCGCGGAACGGCGTGACGAACTCGACCATGATCTCGGCGAGGTCCGTCTTGAGCGCGCCGTACATCTTGCCCTCGTACGCCTGCTCCAGCTCCGCGACCGTCCTGCCGGTGAGCGTGGAGTAGATGGTGAGGAGGTTGGAGACGCCCGGCTTGTGCTCGGTGTCGTAGCGGATCACCGTGTCCGTGTCGGTGACGGCGCTCTTGACCTTCTTGGCCGTGGCCCTGGGCTCGTCGAGGAGGTTGATGAGGCCCTTCGGCGTGGACGCCGACTTGCTCATCTTGACCGTCGGGTCCTGGAGGTCGTAGATCTTCGCCGTCTCCTTGAGGATGTACGGCTTCGGGATCGTGAAGGTGTCGCCGAAGCGGCCGTTGAAGCGCTCGGCGAGGTCGCGGGTCAGCTCGATGTGCTGGCGCTGGTCCTCGCCGACGGGCACCTCGTTCGCCTGGTACAGCAGGATGTCCGCGACCTGGAGGATCGGGTACGTGAAGAGGCCGACGGAGGCGCGGTCGGCGCCCTGCTTGGCGGACTTGTCCTTGAACTGGGTCATGCGGCTGGCCTCGCCGAAGCCGGTGAGGCAGTTCATGATCCAGGCGAGCTGGGCGTGCTCGGGGACGTGGCTCTGCACGAAGAGCGTGCAGCGGTCCGGGTCCAGTCCGGCGGCCAGCAGCTGGGCGGCGGCGAGCCGGGTGTTGGCGCGCAGCTCCCTCGGGTCCTGCGGGACCGTGATCGCGTGCAGGTCGACGACCATGTAGAACGCGTCGTGGGACTCCTGGAGGGCCACCCACTGGCGGACGGCGCCGAGGTAGTTGCCGAGGTGGAACGAGCCGGCGGTGGGCTGGATGCCGGACAGCACGCGGGGACGGTCAGCGGAAGCCATGCTGCCCATTCTCTCATCGGCCGGGGTGTCGTCGGCCCGAGAGGTGGGGGTGGTGCGGTGCGCGGGGCACTGCGGACCGGTCCCGGCCGGTCGCGCAGTTCCCCGCGCCCCTTTCGGGGCGCTTCAGCCGAGGTCGACCTCCGGGTAGAGGGGGAAGCCCGCGACCAGGTCCGTCGCCCGCTGGGAGATCTCCTGGGCCACCTTCTCGTCCAGGACGTGGGCCGCCTTGGAGGGGGCGCCGGACTTGGTGGTGCCCGGCTCGGTGGTGGTCAGGACGCGGTCGATCAGGCCCGCCACCTCGTCCATCTCCGCCGTGCCGAGGCCGCGGGTGGTGAGCGCCGGGGTGCCGATGCGGATGCCGGAGGTGTACCAGGCGCCGTTCGGGTCGGCCGGGATGGCGTTGCGGTTGGTGACGATGCCGGAGTCGAGCAGGGCGGCCTCGGCCTGGCGGCCGGTGAGGCCGTAGGAGGTGGCGACGTCGATCAGGCACAGGTGGTTGTCGGTGCCGCCGGTGACGAGGGTGGCGCCGCGGCGCGTCAGGCCCTCGGCGAGGGCGCGGGAGTTGTCCACGATGCGCTGGGCGTAGTCCTGGAAGGCGGGCTGCCGGGCCTCGGCCAGGGCGACGGCCTTGGCGGCCATGACGTGCGGGAGCGGGCCGCCGAGGACCATCGGGCAGCCGCGGTCCACCTGGTCCTTGAGGGAGTCGTCGCACAGGACCATGCCGCCGCGCGGGCCGCGCAGCGACTTGTGGGTGGTCGTGGTGACGATCTGGGCGTGCGGAACCGGGTCGAAGTCGCCGGTGAGGACCTTGCCCGCGACCAGGCCGGCGAAGTGCGCCATGTCGACCATGAGGGTGGCGCCGACCTCGTCGGCGATCTCCCGCATGATCCGGAAGTTCACCAGGCGGGGGTAGGCGGAGTAGCCGGCGACGATGATCAGCGGCTTGAACTCGCGGGCCTGGGCGCGCAGGGCCTCGTAGTCGATCAGGCCGGTGGCCGGGTCGGTGCCGTAGGAGCGCTGGTCGAACATCTTGCCGGAGATGTTCGGGCGGAAGCCGTGGGTGAGGTGGCCGCCGGCGTCCAGGGACATGCCCAGCATGCGCTGGTTGCCGAAGGCCTGGCGGAGCTCGGCCCAGTCGGCCTCGGTCAGGTCGTTGACCTGGCGGGCGCCGGTCTTCTCCAGGAAGGGCGCCTCGACGCGGTCGGCGAGGACGGCCCAGAAGGCGACCAGGTTGGCGTCGATGCCGGAGTGCGGCTGGACGTAGGCGTGGCGGGCGCCGAAGAGTTCGCGGGCGTGTTCGGCGGCGAGGGACTCGACGGTGTCGACGTTGCGGCAGCCGGCGTAGAAGCGGCGCCCGACGGTGCCCTCGGCGTACTTGTCGCTGAACCAGTTGCCCATCGCGAGCAGGGTCGCCGGGGAGGCGTAGTTCTCCGAGGCGATCAGCTTGAGCATCTCGCGCTGGTCGGTGACCTCCTGGCCGATGGCGTCGGCGACGCGCGGCTCGACGGCGCGGATCACGTCGAGGGCGGCACGGAAGGCGGTCGACTCGGTGGAGGGGGAGACGGAATTCTCGGGCATCGGGGACCTCCGGACGGTGTACGTACAGCGTTCACGTTCGGCCCAGGCGCACGGCACTCTTCCCGCTCGGGCCGCTCCCTGATGGTCCGTCCCATCCCAGCGCGCCAGTCACGGCCCGCTCGTCAGCCTACCGGGCGCGCCGCGCGGGGCAGGTCCCGCGTCCACCATGCGAGCGAGGATAAGAAGGAGGTCACCGTCGAGTCCGAGCCGTCCCCGGGAGAGGCCGTGACCGCTGCGAAGGACCTCATCGCCGCCGCCGGAGCGCACTGCGCGCCCACCTACGACCCGCTGCCGGTGGTGATCGCCAAGGGCGAGGGCGCGTGGCTGACGGACGTGGCGGGACGGCGCTATCTGGATCTGCTGGCCGGCTACTCGGCGCTGAACTTCGGGCACGGCAACCGGCGGCTGGCCGAGGCGGCACGGCGCCAGCTGGACCGGGTGACGCTGACCTCCCGCGCCTTCCACCACGACCGGTTCGCCGCGTTCTGCGCACAGCTCGCCGAGCTGTGCGGGATGGAGATGGTGCTGCCCATGAACACGGGGGCGGAGGCGGTGGAGAGCGCGGTGAAGACGGCCCGGAAGTGGGGGTACCGGGTGAAGGGGGTGCCCGCGGAGACGGCGGAGATCGTCGTGGCGGGCGGCAACTTCCACGGCCGTACGACGACGGTCATCAGCTTCTCCACTGATCCGGAGGCCCGTGCGGACTTCGGGCCGTACACCCCGGGCTTCGAGATCGTGCCGTACGGGGACCTGGCCGCGATGCGGTCGGCGCTGACGGAGAACACGGTCGCGGTGCTGCTGGAGCCGGTCCAGGGCGAGTCGGGGGTGATCGTGCCGCCGGCCGGTTATCTGGCCGGGGTGCGGGAGCTGACCCGCGAGCGGAACGTCCTCTTCGTCGCCGACGAGATCCAGTCGGGCCTGGGGCGCACCGGGCGGACCTTCGCGTGCGAGCACGAGGGGGTGGTGCCGGACGTGTACCTGCTGGGCAAGGCGCTGGGCGGCGGGATCGTGCCGGTGTCGGCCGTGGTGTCGAGCGCGGCGGTGCTCGGGGTGTACCGGCCGGGCGAGCACGGGTCGACGTTCGGCGGGAACCCGCTGGCCTGCGCGGTGGCGCTGGAGGTGATCGCGATGCTGCGGACCGGTGAGTACCAGGAGCGGGCGGCGCGGCTGGGCGAGCGGCTGCACGGCCTGCTGGGCGGGCTGCCCGGCGCGGGCGGGGCGACGGCGGTGCGGGGGCGGGGGCTGTGGGCCGGGGTGGACGTGTCCCCGGCGGTGGGCACCGGGCGGGAAGTCTGCGAGCGGCTGCTGGCCCGTGGGGTCCTGGTCAAGGACACCCACGGGCCGACCGTCCGGATCGCGCCGCCGCTGGTGATCGGCGAGGAGGACCTGGACTGGGCGGTGGAACAGTTCCGGGCGGTGCTGGCCGGGGGCTGATCAGGGACGGGTCCGGTCGGGGACGCGGTCTCTCAGTGGAGCGGGAAGTCGGCGCCGTGCTCGTCGGCGGGCCGGGGTCCGAAGATGCGCCGGTCGGATTCCTCGATGGCCACGTCGTTGATGCTGGCCTCGCGGCGGAGCATCAGGCCGTGCTCGTCGAACTCCCACAGCTCGTTGCCGTAGGAGCGCCACCACTGGCCGCCGGCGTCGCGGCACTCGTACTGGAAGCGGACGGCGATGCGGTTGTCGTGGAAGCTCCACAGGCCCTTGCGCAGCGCGTAGTCCCGCTCGCGCTCCCACTTCTCGGTGAGGAAGGCGACGATCTCGTCGCGGCCGGTGACGAACCGGTCCCGGTTCCGCCAGACGGAGTCGGGGGTGTAGGCGAGGGCCACCCGGTGGGGGTCGCGGGTGTTCCAGGCGTCCTCGGCCGCCTGCACCTTCCGGCGGGCGGTCTCCAGGGTGAACGGCGGGTAGGGCGGGCGGTCTTCGGACACGGTGACCTCCTGGGGTCGGTGCGCGGGGGAGAACAGCGCCGGGGGGGTGCCGGGCCATGCCGGGGGATATCGAGAACGACCGTTCTCGATCGATGCGGCTACGATAGAGAACGCCCGTTCTCAACGTCAAGGAGCCACGATGCCCGCCGCCGTCACCGAGGAACAGAACCGCCTGGACCGCGCGGCGCTCCTGGACGCGGCGGAGACGCTGTTCTACGCGCACGGCATCCAGGCGGTCGGCATGGACCGGGTCCGCGAGGCCTGCGGACTGCCCCTGAAGCGGATCTACCGGCTCTTCGCGACCAAGGAGGACCTGGTCGTCGCCGTGCTCAGGCATCGCGACCGGCGCTGGCGAGCGGACCTCGCCGCCCACGTGGAGAGCGTCCCGGACCCCCGCGCACGGGTGCTCGCGGTCTTCGACTGGCTCGCCGCGTGGTTCGCCGAACCCGGCTTCCGCGGCTGCGCCTGGATCAACGCCCACGGCGAACTCGGCTCGTCGTCCGAGCCGGTCCTGGCGGAGGTCCGCGCCCACAAGCGGGCCTTCCACGACCAGCTGGCGGCCTGGGTCCGCGCCACCGGCGCCCCGGTCGCCGAACCGGTCTTCCTGCTCGCCGAGGGAGCCATCGTCACCGCGGCCGTCACCGGCGACCCGGCACCGGCGCGGCACGCACGGGCGGCGGTGGAGAGGCTGCTCGGGGACGCCCCCGCGAGCCCGGCCATCGCCACGGCCACCCGAAAATAGTAGCCATGGACATAGTAGCCATGTAATCTATTTCCATGAGCAAGGGTTCGCCGGGCCCCACGCCCGGTTTCCTGGTATGGCGGCTCGCCAACAAGTGGCGCGTCGCGGTCGATCGCGCGATGGCTCCGCTGGGCCTCACCCACGCGCAGTACTCACTGCTCGCGTCACTGCACGGCATGCAGCGCGCCGGCGAGCGGCCCAGTCAGCGCCGACTCGCCGACCACACCGGCCTGGAGGCGCTGTACGTCTCGAAGCTGGCTCGCGCCCTGGAGTCGGCCGGTCTGATAGAGCGCGCCCGTGATCCCCGCGACCCGCGCGCCGTGCAGCTCGCCCTCACCGAGCAGGGCCAGGCCGTCGTGCGGCAAGCCATCGTGGTGGTCCAGGAACTGCTTCAGCAGTTGCTGGAGCCGCTCGGCGGCCTCGACGCCCCGGCGACGCACGCGTTCACCGACCAGCTGACGACCCTGCTCGACGCACCTCTCGCTCCATCCGTACCGAACGACCAGAGCACTCAGGGGGCACCGTCATGACCACCACCGCATCCACCACCGAACCCGTCGCCAACGCCCGCGACCTCGCGCTGGCCCACTACGCCGCCCGCGGCGTCCTGGAGCACGTCCTGGCCCGGCACGGCATCACGTTCCAGCAGCAGATCGCCCTGCGCACCGCCCTCACCGCCGACACTCCGCAGACACCGGACGATCTCGTCGCCCGGATCCAGGCCTCCCTCAAGACCGATCCGGCCGGCATCCGTGCCGCTCTCGACGAACTGCTCGCCAAGCAACTGCTCGACACGGACGGCCCGCACCTTCGTCCCACGGACACAGGGCGCGAGCTGTTCGCCGCCGTCGGCGCGGAGACCGCCCCTGTCAGCGCCCGCATCTGGGGCGGAATACCCGCTGCCGACCTGACCGCCGCCGGCCGCGTCCTCGCCCTGGTCACCGAGCGCGCCAACGCGGAGCTCGCGGCGCTGACCGCCTGACCCCCCGACCGGTCCTGTGACTGACTCACTGGTCTGTCCGCCACGCGAGCGCCCGAGCAGGGCGGCCTTCAGCCGGAGCCGGCGTCGGCTTCGCAGGCGGCGTCGTGGTGGGCACGGGCGGTGGTGGAGTCCACGCTGACCAGCGACAAGTCCGTCGCAGGACACGGGCGACCGCACAGAATGATCGGAACCACATACAGGCCCTAGAGGATCACATGGGGCAGGAAGCGGGCGTACCCGTCGGTGACCAGGCCGGCGGACTCGCGGATGCCGAGGCCCGCGGGTTCGTCCCGGACCACCCAGGCGCCCAGGACCACGTGGTTGCCGTCGAAGGCGGGCAGGGGGGCCAGCTGCTGGTAGCAGCAGGCCTCGTCACGCACGACGCCCGGCGATCCCGGCGCGTGGACGGTGACGCCCTCGCCCTCGCGGCCGAGGAGGGGCTTGGCCACGTAGCCGGCCGTGCGGATCAGCTCGCGGGGGCCGTCCAGGTAGGCGGGCAGGAGGTTCGGGTGGCCGGGGTACAGCTCCCACAGGACCGCCAGGAGCGCCTTGTTGCTCAGGAGCATCTTCCAGGCCGGTTCGATCCACAGGGTGCTGCCGGTGCCGCCGCCGTTGTCCAGGGTGTCCAGGACGTGTCCGCCGAAGGCGTCGGTGGTGAGCCACTCCCAGGGGTAGAGCTTGAAGATGCCGCGGATGAAGCGGAGCCGGTTGTCGACGAAGCGGCCGGAGAGGCTGTCCCAGCCGATCTCCTCCATGGCCAGCCAGTCGGTGGCGAGGCCGGCCTGCTCGGCGGTCTCCTTCAGGTAGGCGACCGTCATCAGGTCCTCGCCGAGTTCGTCGGCCGAGGAGTGCGCGAAGTGCAGCGGGCTGCCCGGGGGCAGCAGCGCGGACTGGGCGCGCCAGGCGTCGACCAGGCGTTCGTGCAGGGAGTTCCACTGGTCCGCGCCGGGGAAACGGTCCTCCATCCAGAACCACTGCGGGGAGGCGGCCTCCACCAGCGAGGTCGGGGTGTCGGCGTTGTACTCCAGCAGCTTGGCCGGTCCCGTGCCGTCGTAGCGCAGGTCGAAACGGCCGTAGACGGAGGGGAGTTCGGCACGGCGGTGCCAGGCCTCGGCGACCGCGGCGGCCACCCGCGGGTCCGTGATGCCGAGGTCCGCGAAGCGGTTCTCGGACACGATGTGCCCGGCGGCGGCCAGGCACATGCGGTGCAGCTCCTCGACGGTCTCCTCCAGCGCCTCCACCTCCTCCAGGGTGAAGACGTAGTAGGCGCTCTCGTCCCAGTAGGGGCGCAGCGAGCCGTCGGGGTGGCGGGTGAGCGGGTAGACCAGGCCCTGCGCCTCCACGGTCTGCTGCCAGCCGGGGCGGGGGGTGGTGGTACGGCGTTCCATGCGCGTGTTCCGGTCAGCCGCCGGAGCCGCCCTTGCCACCGCCGAAACCGCCGCGGTGGACTCCGCCGCTTCCGCTGTGGTGGTCGTCGTCATCGTCGGACGAGCCGCCGCCCGAGCCCTTGCCGGGCTTGGTGAAGGAGCCGCCGTCGACCCAGCCGTTCTTCTCCTCGCCCTCGTAGTACCAGGCGGCGTCGGTCTTCTTCCTGACGGTCGTCTTCCCGCCCGTCTTCCTGCCCGCCGTCTTCCCGGAGGAGCCGGTGGTCTTGCAGTTCTTGTCCGGGACGACCTTGTACCCCTTGGCGAGGTTGTAGCTGTCCCGGTCGACGCAGCGCTTGTCCGGTTCGGACGAGCAGGCGGTGAGCGCGGCGGCCAGCAGGCCCACGCCGCCGAGGACGACCGTGCCGGAGCGCAGTGGTCGACGTGTGCGGTCCATCGTGTGTCTCCCCCGTCGGATGCGAATGCCGTGTTCGGCGGCCAGCCTAGAGATCGGTGTGAGTGTTCCCCCCGGTGGGTCTTTCATCTGCCCCTCCCCTAGAGTCACTTCGTGCTGTTTGGAATGGTGTGCGCCCTTGGTGCGGCGGTCTGCTTCGGTACGGCGACGGTGTTGCAGGCGGTGGCCGCGCGGGCGGCGGGCGCCGAGGGGGGTGGCGGGGACGCGGCGCTGCTGCTGCGGGCGCTGCGGCAGTGGCGGTACCTCGCCGGTCTCGCGCTGGACGGGCTGGGGTTCCTGCTCCAGATCGCGGCCCTGCGCTCGGTGCCGATCTACGCGGTGGGCGCCGCGCTGGCGGCCAGCCTCGCGGTGACGGCTGTGGTGGCGGCGCGGCTGCTGCGGGTCCGGCTGAGCGGGGTGGAGTGGGCCGCCGTGGGCGTGGTGTGCGCGGGGCTCGCGATGCTGGGGCTGGCCTCGGGCACCGAGGGCGACCGGGGCGGGCCGGACTGGCTGCGGTACGCCATGGTCGCGGCGGCGGTGGGCGTGCTGCTGCTCGGCGGGGTCGGCGGGCGCCTGTCCGGCCGGACCCGGGCGCTGCTGCTGGGGCTCGGCGCCGGGTTCGGGTTCGGGGTGGTGGAGGTCGCGGTACGGCTGATCGACTCGCTGCGGCCGGGGCATCTGCTGGGCAACCCCGCCGCCTACGCGCTGCTGCTCGGTGGCGGCGCCGCGTTCCTGCTGCTCACCTCGGCACTCCAGCGGGGCTCGGTGACGACCGCGACGGCCGGGATGGTGCTCGGCGAGACGATCGGGCCGGCCGCGGTGGGGGTGGTCTGGCTCGGGGACCGTACGCGGGAGGGGCTGGGGTGGCTCGCGGCGCTGGGCTTCGCGGTGGCCGTCGCGGGAGCGCTGGCGCTGGCACGGTTCGGGGAGGCCCCGGCGGAATAGGCGCGGCGCGCCTCGCGGGGCGGAGGCGGGGAACGCTGACGCCGGCGCTGCTCGGGGAGGCCCCGGCGGAGTAGGTGCCGTGCACCTCACAGGGCGGGGACGCTGACGCCCGCGCGGCTCGGAAAGACCCCGGCGGAGTAGGTGCCGTGCGCCTCACGGAGCGGAAGCGCTGACGCCCGCGCGCCTCGGAAAGACCCCGGCGGAGTAGGTGCCGTACGCCTCACGGAGCGGGGACGCTGACGCCCGCGCGGCTCGGAAAGGCCCCGGCGGAGTAGGTGCCGTGCGCCTCACAGGGCGGGGACGCTGACGCCCGCGCGCCTCGGGGAGGCCCCGGAGGGGTAGGCGCCGTGCGCCTCACGGGGGCGGGGGTCCGGTCCGTCCGGCGGGCACGGCCTGCGGGTGGCTGAGCGCGCAGTTCCCCGCGCCCCTGTTCCGCCTGCCCCTTCTCAAGGCAGTACCCGGCACAGCGCCTCCAGTGCTCCCGACCACGCGCTGTCCGGTGGGGTGCCGTAGCCCACGACCAGGGCGTCCAGGGGCTCGGTGACGGCCTCGGGGTGGCGGTGGTGGGTGAGGCCGTGCAGGGCCAGACCCTGCCATGCCGCGGCCTGGACCACCGACTCCTCCGTGCCGGGCGGGAGCCGCAGCACCGCGTGCAGGCCGGCCGCGATCCCCGTGACCTCCACCTCCGGTGCCCGCTCGGCGACGGCGGTGGCGAGGGCGTCGCGGCGGCGCCGGTAGCGCAGGCGGGAGGAGCGGACGTGGCGGTCGTACGCGCCGGAGGTGAGGAACTCCGCGAGGGTGAGCTGTTCCAGGACTCCGACGGTGTCGGCCTGGCCCTTGGCCCGCGCCGCCTCCGCGGCGAGGGCCGGCGGGAGCACCATCCAGCCCAGCCGCAGCCCGGGCGCGAGGGACTTGCTGGCCGTGCCGAGGTAGACGACCCGGTCGGGGGCGAGCCCCTGGAGGGCGCCGACGGGCTGGCGGTCGTAGCGGAACTCGCCGTCGTAGTCGTCCTCCAGGACCAGCCCGCCGGTGCGCCGGGCCCAGGCGACCACGGCGGCCCGCCGGTCGGGATGCAGGGCGGTGCCCATGGGGAACTGGTGCGCCGGGGTCAGCAGCACCGCGCCGGCGGTCCGCGGCACGACGGGATCGGTGCCCAGCGCGTCGTACGGCAGCGCGGGCGTGGCCATGCCCGCGCGGCGCAGCAGCCCCCAGTGGACGTCGAGGCCGTACGACTCCACGGCCACCGTCCGCACCCCGCGGGCCCGCAGCACCGTGCCGAGGAGGGCTAGGGCGTGCGAGAAACCCGCGGTGACCAGGATCGCGTCGGGGTCGGTGCGCACCCCGCGGGCGCGGGCGAGGTAGCCGACGAGGGCGGTGCGCAGTTCGGGGCGGCCGCGCGGGTCGCCGTAGCCGAGGGCGTGGAAGGGGGCCGTGGCCAGGGCCCGGCGGGTGGCCTTCAGCCACTCGGTGCGCGGGAAGGCGGCGAGGTCGGGGATGCCGGGGACGAGGTCGTGGAGCGGACGGGTGGGGGCGCGGTGGGAGGTCGCCGGGGCGGTGCCGGGGGGCCGTGCGGGGGCGGAGGGGGTGCGGGTGCCGGGGGGCGTGCCGGGTGCCACTCGGGTGCCGGAGCCCTGGCGGGCCGTGAGCCAGCCCTCCGCGACCAGGTCGGCGTAGGCCTCGGCGACGGTGTTGCGGGCGATGCCGAGGTCGGCGGCCAGGGAGCGGGAGGACGGCAGCCGGGTGCCGGGCGCGAGCCGGCCGGAGCGGACCGCGTCGCGCAGGGCGTCGGTCAGACCCCGGCGCAGGCCGCCCGAGCCCGGTTCGAGGTGCAGGTCGACGCCCAGAGTGGCCCATGATTCCGCCATGGAAATGGACCATACTCCTGGGCTGCCTCGCTCCTAGGGTCGAGGCATGACCACTGCACAGGAAACCGTCGCGTACGCCGCCGAAGAAGCCCCGCGCCTGCCCTGGACCGAGCACGCCCCCGACGTCTACAAGGCCATGGTCCGCCTGGACAGCGTCGCGAGGCGGGGACTGGACCCCAAGCTGTACGAGCTGGTGAAGATCCGCGCCTCGCAGCTCAACCACTGCGCGTTCTGCCTGGACATGCACACCAAGGACGCCCTCGCCGCCGGTGAGAGCGTCGAGCGGATCGTGCAGCTCAGCGCCTGGCAGGAGTCCCGGCACTTCTACACCGAGAAGGAACTGGCCGCGATCGAGCTGACCGAGGCCGTCACCGTGCTCACGGACGGCTTCGTGCCGGAGGAGGTGTACGAGCGGGCCGCCGGGCACTTCGAGGGGGCCGAGCTGGCCCAGCTCGTCGCCGCGATCACGGTGATCAACGCCTGGAACCGGTTCGGCGTGACCTTCCGGATGACCCCGGGCCACTACCAGCCCGGCCAGCACGGCTGAGCCGTGGCCCGGCGCGGGCCGGGGACGTGCCGGTGCCGGCGGCTGCGGGCCGGGGGCGCGCCGCGGGAGACCGCCGGCGGCCCGCCGGCCCGGCGCAGGTCAGGACAGCCACTTCTTCCACACGGCGGGGTGGCTGTCCACCCACTTCTGGGCCGCCTCCTGCGGGTCCAGCTTCTGTTCGGCGATCATCAGGGAGACCTCGTTCTGGTCCTCGGTGGTCCACCGGAACTTCTTCAGGAAGGCCGCGGCCTTCCCGCCGGACTTCGCGAAGCCGGCGTTGAGGTACTTCTGGAGCGGGGTGTGCGGGTAGGAGCAGGCCACCTCGGCCGCGTCCGCGTCGCAGCCCTCCTTGTACGGCGGCAGCTTCACCTCCGTCATCGGCACCTTCTCGAACAGCCACTGGGGCGAGTACCAGTAGGTCAGGAAGGGCTTCTTGTCCTTGGCGAACTGCTTCATCTGGGTGATCTGGGCCGCCTCGGAACCGGCGAAGACCACCTGGTAGTCCAGCTTCAGGTTCTTCACCAGCGCCTTGTCGTTGGTGACGTAGGACGGCGAGCCGTCCATCAGCTGGCCCTTGCCGCCGCTCTCCGCGGTGCGGAAGAGCGAGGCGTACTTGTTCAGGTTCCGCCAGTCGGTGATGTCCGGGTGCTCCTTGGCGAGGTACGTCGGCACGAACCAGCCGATGTGCCCGGTCACCCCGAGCCCGCCGCCGCGCACGATCGTCTTCTTGTCCTGGACGTACCGCTTCTCCTGGTCCGGGTGGCCCCAGTCCTCCAGGAGGGCGTCGACCCTGCCCTGGCTGAGCGCGTCCCAGGCGGGCACCTCGTCGATCTGGACGGTGTCCACGCGGTAGCCGAGCTTGTGCTGGAGGATGTACTGGGCGACGGCCGCGTCGGACTGCGCGCCCACCCAGGACTGCACCGACAGGGTGACCGACTTCGTGCCCCCGGCGTTCGCGAAGGGCGAGGCCTGCTTGGTCATGTCGGCGGCACCGCAGCCGGTCGCGGTCAGCAGCACCAGCGAGCCCACCAGGGCGGTCGTACGGCGTCGCATGTCAGGCTCCCTTCTTCGGGCGCCGCTCGGTCGGCTGGGTCACCCGGTCCAGCATCAGGCCCAGGCAGACGATGGCGGCACCGGCGACCAGGCCGGTCGCCAGGTCGCCCTGGGCGAGACCGAAGGCGACGTCGTAGCCGAGGGCGCCGCCGCCGACCAGGCCGCCGATGATGACGACGGCGAGGACCAGCACCACGCCCTGGTTGACGGCGAGCAGCAGCGCGCGCCGGGCCAGCGGGAGCTGGACCTGCCACAGCTGCTGGCGGCCGGTGGCGCCCAGCGAGCGCGCCGACTCCAGCGCGGCCTGGTCGACCTGGCGCAGGCCCTGCGCGGTGATCCGGACGACGGCCGGCAGGGCGTAGACGACGGCCGCGGCGACGGCGGGGGCGCGGCCCACGCCGAACAGGGCGACGACCGGGATCAGGTACACGAACTGCGGCATCGTCTGGAAGACGTCCAGGACCGGGCGCAGGACGCGTTCGACGCGGTCGCTGCGGGCGGCGGCGATGCCGGTCGCGAAGCCCAGGACGAGGGTGACGGCGACGGCGGCCAGCACCTGGGAGAGGGTGTCGAGCGACGGCTCCCAGACGCCGAGGACACCGATCGCGGCCATGGCGAGGACGGCGGTCAGCGCGGTGCGCCAGGTGCCGATCAGCCAGGCAAGGGCGGCGACGACGAGCAGCACCGACCACCAGGGCAGCCACTGCAGGCCGTCGCGTACGGGGTCCAGGACCCAGGTGGTGAAGTGGCCCGCCCAGTCGGCGGTGCCGCCGACGACCGGGACGCCGGAGTACAGGTGGGCGGTCATCCAGTCGACGGCCCGGTTGACCGGCTCGGCGATGCCCAGGGTCCAGCCGCCGGGCCAGTCCGGCGCGCCGAGGAGACGGGTGGCGAGGGCGACGGCCACGGTGACGGCGAGGGCGTACGGCCAGCCGATCGTGCGGGGCCGGGTCGTGCCGTCCCCGGCGGCGGCGGTCACGCGGTCCAGGACGACCGCGAGCAGCACGATCGGGATGCCGGCCGCGAGGGCGGCGCCGACGTCGACCGAGGCGAGGGCCTGGTAGACGCGGTCGCCGAGGCCGCCGGCGCCGATGACGGCGGCGATCACGGCCATGGACAGCGCCATCATGATCGTCTGGTTGAGGCCGAGGAGGAGTTCCTTGCGGGCCAGCGGGATGCGGGCCGTCAGCAGCCGCTGGCGACGGGTCGCGCCGAGCGACTCCACGGCCTCCAGGACCTCGGGGTCGGCGCCGCGCAGGCCGAGCGCGGTGAGGCGGGCCATCGGCGGGGCGGCGTAGACGACGGTGGCGAGGACGGCCGCGGGGACGCCGATGCCGAAGACCAGGACGACGGGGAGGAGGTAGGCGAAGGCCGGGAGCACCTGCATGGTGTCCAGGACCGGGCGCAGGGCGCGGTCCAGGCGGTCGGAGAGACCGGCGCCGAGACCGAGGAGCGCGCCGACGGCGACGGAGGCGAGGACCGCCACGACCATCAGCGCGAGGGTCTGCATGGTCGGCACCCACATGCCGAGGGCGCCGCAGGCGAGGAAGGCGACGGCCGTGCCGGCGGCCAGGCGGACACCGGCCACGCGCCAGGCGAGCAGCGCGGCGAAGGCCGTCACGCCTGCCCAGCCGGCGGCGAGGAGGGTGAGGTAGACGGCTCGTACGGCCCAGATGACGGCGTTGCTGACGTAGCCGAAGAAGTACAGGAACAGGGGGTGGCTGTCCCGGTTGTCGATGACCCAGTCGCTCGCGGCGGTGAGGGGCTTGTCGAGGTGGACGGTCAGCGCGTGCGGCCAGGAGCCGTTTCCCCAGCGGTCGAGGAGCGGCAGGAGGACCGCGGTGAGGAGGGCGAGCAGGAGGAGCTTGCCCGCGGCCCGGCTTCTGAGGACGCGGGGTTTGCCCGTGCCGGAGGTCGGGACGGTGAGCGTTGCCATCAGACGGCCTCCGGGGCGGTGCTCGCCGGGGACTGGGGCGCTCGCCCGCGCCGGCGGGGTGCCGGCTTCTGCGGGACGGGCGCCGTCCTGGCGGCACGACCGCCCGCGGCCGCGTCGGGGGCGCCGCCTGCCGCCGCGGCGCCCACGCCCGCCACCACGCCGAGCAGCCGCTCGTGGTCCACGACGCCGAGGCAGCGGCCCTTGTCCATCACGCGGGCCGGTTCGCCGGCCCGGGCCACCGCCTCGATGGCCTCCGCGACCGTGGCCTCCGGGCGGATCGCCGGGCCGGTCTCCGTGTCGTCCGGGCAGAGCGGCCGCATGGCGGTGCGTGCCGTCATCACCTGTTCGCGCGGTACGTCCCGGACGAACTCGCGGACGTAGTCGTCGGCCGGGTCGCCGACGATCTCCTCGGGGGTGCCCAGCTGGACCACCTGGCCGTCGCGCATCAGGGCGATGCGGTCGCCGAGTTTGAGGGCCTCGGTGAGGTCGTGGGTGATGAAGACCATCGTGCGGCCCTCCTCGCGGTGCAGGCGGGTCACCTCGTCCTGCATGTCGCGCCGGATGAGGGGGTCCAGCGCGCTGAACGGCTCGTCGAAGAGCAGCACTTCGGGGTCCACGGCCAGCGCCCGGGCGAGGCCCACCCGCTGGCGCTGGCCGCCGGAGAGCTGGCCGGGGCGGCGCTTCTCCATGCCGCCCAGGCCGACCTTGGCGACGAACTCGGCGGCGCGATCGCGGCGTTCGGACTTGCCGACGCCCTGGATCTCCAGGCCGTAGGCGACGTTGTCGAGGACCGTGCGGTGCGGGAGGAGGCCGAAGTGCTGGAAGACCATCGCGGCCCGGTGCCGGCGCAGTTCGCGCAGACGGGCCTTGTCCATCGCGCGGACGTCCTCGCCGTCGATGGCGATCGTGCCCGCCGTCGGCTCGATCAGGCGGGTCAGGCAGCGGACGAGGGTGGACTTGCCGGAGCCGGACAGGCCCATCACGACGAAGACCTCGCCCTTGCGGACGTCGAAGGAGACGTCCCGGACGGCGGCCGTGCAGCCGGTGCGCGAGCGGAGTTCGCCGGGGGACAGCGCGGCGAGTGCGGGGTCCTCGGGGACGCGCTCGGGCCGGGGGCCGAACACCTTCCACAGTCCGGACACCGAGAAGACGGACTCGGTCGTGGTGGGCGGTTTGCGGGTGGGGACGGTGAGACTCATCGGTCACCTCCGATCAGGTCGACGGCCTTCTCCCCGACCATGAGCACCCCGATCATCGGGTTCACGGCGGTCATGGTCGGGAAGACGGACGCGTCGGCGATGCGAATGCCTTCGAGGCCCCGGATCCTCAGCTCGGGGTCGACTACGGCGAGTTCGTCGTCGGCGGCGCCCATCCTGCAGGTGCCGGCCGGGTGGTAGACGGTGTGCGCGACCTTGCGGGCGTACTCGCTCAGCTCGGCGTCGCCGAGGATCTCGGGGCCGGGGCAGACCTCGCGCTTGAGCCAGCCGGCCAGCGGCTCGGTCCTGGCGATCTCACGGGCGATGCGGATGCCGTCGACGAGGGTCCGCGCGTCGTAGTCGTCCTCGTCGGTGAAGTAGCGGAAGTCGAGCGCCGGCTTGACGGCGGGGTCGGCGCTGGTCAGGTAGAGACGGCCGCGGCTCTTCGGCTTGGGGATGTTCGGGGTCATCGAGACGCCGTGGCGCGGGCGTTCGTAGCCGAGGCGCTCCGGGTTGTCGGTGAACGGGATCTGGTAGAAGTGGAACATCAGGTCCGGGCCCGCGTGCGCGGGGTCGCGGCGGACGAACAGGCCCGCGTCGGAGTCCATCGCGGAGTTCTCCGGGATCGGGCCGTGGGTCTCCCAGACGATGACCGACTCGGGGTGGTCGAGCAGGTTCTCGCCGACGCCCGGCAGGTCGTGGACGACGGGGATGCCGAGCGCCTCGAGGTCCCCGGCGGGGCCGATGCCCGAGTGGAGCAGCAGGCGCGGGGAGTCGACGGCGCCCGCGCACAGGACGACCTCCTCGCGGGCGCGGACCAGCAGTTCCTCGCCGTCCTTGGTGCGCACGCGGACGCCCTCGGCGCGGGTGCCGTCCAGCTCCAGCCGGTACGCCCAGGTCTCCAGGAAGATGCGGAGGTTGGGGCGTTCGTCCATCACCGGGTGCAGGTACGCCACGGACGCCGAGGAGCGCTTGTTGGTCTCGGGGTGGTAGGCGAGGTCGAAGAAGCCGACGCCTTCGGTGAACGGCTCGCGGTTGAAGCCCTCGACGCGGGGTACCCCGAGCGCCGACCGGGCCGCGTCGACGAAGTCGCGGGCGATGGCGTTCCGGTCCTTCTCGTCGACGGAGACGATGTTGTTCTTGAGGCGGGCGAAGTAGGCCTCCATGGGGACGGCGCCCCAGCCCTTGGCGCCGGCCTCCTCCCACTCGTCCCAGTCGGAGGGCAGGGGCTTGAACGAGATGAGGGTGTTGTGCGAGGAGCAGCCGCCGAGGACGCGGGCGCGGCTGTGCCGGATGTGGGAGTTGCCGCGGGGCTGTTCCACGGTCGGGTAGTCGTAGTCCAGTTCGCCGCCGAGCAGGCCCATCCAGCGGCGCAGGGTGAGGACGTCGTCGCGGCCGACGTCGCTCGGGCCGCCCTCGATGACGGCGACGGTGACGTCGGGGTTCTCGGTGAGGCGGGAGGCGATGACGGAGCCCGCCGTGCCGCCGCCGATGACGACGTAGTCGTAGACGTGGGTGGTGTGGGACATGGGGGTGCTGCTCCAGGTGGGGACGTACTGCTTGCGGGACGGGGCTCAGCCGGCGAACCAGCGCACCGGCTCGGGCGCGAGGTTCTGGTAGACGTGCTTGGTCTCGCGGTACTCGGCGAGGCCGGCGGGGCCCAGCTCGCGGCCGGTGCCGCTCCTGCCGAAGCCGCCCCACTCCGCCTGCGGCAGGTAGGGGTGGAAGTCGTTGATCCAGACGGTGCCGTGGCGCAGCCGGGCGGCGACCCTGCGGGCCCGGCCGGCGTCACGCGTCCAGACGGCGCCCGCGAGGCCGTACTCGGTGTCGTTGGCGAGGCGGACGGCCTCTTCCTCGGTGCGGAAGGTCTCGACGGTGAGGACCGGGCCGAAGACCTCCTCGCGGACGACCCGCATCTCGCGGTGGCAGGCGTCGAGGACGGTCGGCTCGTAGAAGTAACCGCCCTCGGGGCGCTGCGGCGACGGCTCCGGCCGCTTGCCGCCGCAGCGCAGCACGGCGCCCTCCTCGAGCGCGGAGGCGACGTACGCCTCGACCTTGGCGCGCTGCTGCTCGGAGACGAGCGGGCCGCACTCGACGCCCTCCTCGGTGCCGCGGCCCAGGCGGATCTTCGCGGCGCGGCGGGCGAGTTCGGCGACGAAGCGCTCGCTGACCGGCTCCTCGACGATGAGGCGGGCGCCGGCCGAGCAGACCTGGCCGCTGTGGATGAAGGCCGCGTTGAGGGCCTGGTCGACGGCGGTGTCGAAGCCCTCCTCGGTGGCGCAGGCGTCGGCGAAGACCACGTTGGGGTTCTTGCCGCCGAGTTCCAGGGCGACCTTCTTGACGGTGGGCGCGGCGGCCTGGGCGACCTTGGTGCCGCTGACCAGGCCGCCGGTGAAGGAGACCAGGTCGACGTCGGGGTGCTCGGCGAGCCGGGCGCCGACCGTGTGGCCGGGGCCGGTGACGAGGTTGGCCACGCCCGCGGGCAGGCCGGCCTCGGCCAGCAGCTCGATCAGCGCGATGGTGGTCATCGGGGTGATCTCGCTGGGCTTGATGACGAAGGTGTTGCCGGCGGCGAGCGCGGGGGCGACCTTCCAGCTGGCCTGGAGGAGCGGGTAGTTCCAGGGGGTGATCAGCGCGCAGACGCCGACCGGCTCGTGGACGACCACGCTGTGGATGTCGGGCGAGCCCGCGTCGACGACCCGGCCCGGGGCCTCGGTGGCGACCAGGTCGGCGAAGTAGCGGAAGGCGTCGGCGACACAGTCGATGTCGACGCGGCCCTCCTCGGCGGTCTTGCCCGCGTCCCGGCTCTCCAGCAGGCCGAGTTCCTCGCGGTCGCGCACCAGCAGGTCGGCGACCCGGCGCAGCAGGGCGGCGCGCTCGGCGACCGGGGTGCGCGGCCAGGGCCCCTCGTCGAAGGCGTGCCGGGCGGCGGCCACCGCGCGTTCGGCGTCCTTCTCGTCGCCCTCGGCGACCACGGCGAACGGCCGGGCGTCCGCGGGGTCGAGGATCTCCCGGGTCGCGCCGGAGATCGCCGCCAGCCACTCGCCGCCCGCGTGGATGGTCGCGCGGGCGTGTCGTTCCGTTCTGTCCGCCATGATCGGTGCTGCCTTCCGTTTTTGATCCGTTCCCCTGCGTGACGGAGCCGTCTCGGCTGGGGACCGTCGCCGCCTGCCCGGAGCCCGTGCGTCGCATGCGCAATCGGTGGCCGAAAGTGTGCTGCGTCACTGAAAATGCGGCTGAAAAGCGACAAACGTAGGGTGAGAAGGGGCGTCGGAAGGTGGCGCGATGGCTCACGGATCGCGACTCTGTGCGGGGGCAAGCATCACCGCGGCCCTGCTGACCCCGCTCGCGCTGCCGGATACGGCCCCCGCAGCGCCCGCCGCGGCTTCCGCTCCGGCCGCCACGGCACCCGCTGCGCCGGCCGCGGCACGTTCCGGTTCCGGCGGCCCGCGGACCCCCGCCCGCGACGGCCCGAGCGCCCGCGCCCTGGCGGACGAGGCCCGCGGCCATCTGCTCAGGGCACGCTCGGTGCGCGTCAGGTTCACGGATCACCGTGCCCGCGACGACCGGAGCGCCCCGGCCTCGCTGGAGCTGGCGCTCGACCGCGGCGGCAACTGCGTGGGCAGGCTGGTCATGGGCGACGGCGGCGGCAGCGTCGCCCTGGTCAAGCGGGGCGACCAGGTGTGGATGAAGCCGGACACCGCCTTCTGGAAGACGCAGCTGCCGGACCACCAAGGCGATGCCGTGGTCGCGCGTCTGAAGAACCGCTATCTGCACGGCTCCACGAAGCAGGGCGTGCTGCGGGGCTTGTCCGGCACCTGCGACCTGGCCGCCTTCCAGAAGGAGGCCGCCGCCGAGTCGTCCCCGGACACCGCGCTGACCGAGGGCAAGGAGACGAGGATCGGCGGCACGAAGGTGATCCCGCTGACCGGCACCGAGCACGGCGGGAGGAGGATCACCCTCTACGTCACCGCGGCCGGCCCGCACCGCCTGGTCCGGGCCACGCACCAGGGCGCCGGCACCGACCAGGACCTGACCTTCACGGGCTACGACGAGCCGGTCCCGTCCGCCACTCCGGCCCCGGCGCAGTCCGTGGACTTCTCCGAACTCCAGCGCGCACTGGGACAGACCTGACCGACGGGGCGTCAGTTCCCGTGCGTGGCCGCACGGGAGGGCAGCGAGGGGGACAACGAACGAGGTCCCCCTCCGCCGTCGCGGAAGGGGACCTCGTACATGGAGCGCCGGGCAGGCCTTGCACCTGCATCTCCCCGCAGGAAGCGGGGCGTCTTTCCTTGGACCACCAACGCATCACCTGGTGCCGGGTTTTCCGGCGGCCGGTGCGTGATCAACTATAGCGCACCGGCGCCGGATCGCACCACGTCGGATCAGATGAGGCCGAGGCCGCGGACCGCCTCGCGCTCCTCCTCGAGCTCCTTGACGGAGGCGTCGATGCGGGCGCGGGAGAACTCGTTGACGTCCAGGCCCTGGACGATCTCGTACTTGCCGTCCTTGCAGGTGACCGGGAAGGAGGAGATCAGGCCCTCCGGGACGCCGTAGGAGCCGTCCGACGGGATGCCCATGGAGGTCCAGTCGCCCTCGGCGGTGCCGTTGACCCAGGTGTGGACGTGGTCGATCGCGGCGTTGGCGGCGGAGGCGGCGGAGGACGCGCCACGGGCCTCGATGATCGCCGCACCGCGCTTGGCGACGGTCGGGATGAACTCCTCGGCCAGCCACTTCTCGTCGTTCACGACCTCGGCGGCGTTCTTGCCGGCGACCGTGGCGTGGAAGACGTCCGGGTACTGGGTGGCGGAGTGGTTGCCCCAGATGGTGAGCCGCTTGATGTCGGAGACGCTGCTGCCCGTCTTCTTCGCCAGCTGGGTCAGGGCGCGGTTGTGGTCCAGACGGGTCATCGCGGTGAAGCGCTCGGCCGGGACGTCCGGGGCGGCGGCCTGCGCGATGAGCGCGTTGGTGTTGGCCGGGTTGCCGACGACGAGGACCCTGATGTCGTCCGCCGCGTGGTCGTTGATGGCCTTGCCCTGCGGCTTGAAGATGCCGCCGTTGGCCTCCAGCAGGTCACCGCGCTCCATGCCCTTGGTGCGCGGACGGGCGCCCACCAGCAGGGCCACGTTGGCGCCGTCGAACGCGACGTTCGGGTCGTCGGTGATGTCGATGCCCTGGAGCAGCGGGAAGGCGCAGTCGTCCAGCTCCATCGCCGTGCCCTCGGCGGCCTTGAGGGCCGGGGTGATCTCAAGGAGGCGCAGGCGGACCGGCACGTCCGCGCCGAGCAGCTGGCCCGAGGCGATGCGGAAGAGCAGGGCGTAACCGATCTGGCCGGCCGCGCCGGTGACGGTGACGTTCACGGGAGTGCGGGTCATGGCGTTCTCCGTATGACAGCTGGCGGTGGGGCGTCCCTGCCCCGGGCGGATGATCGATCTCTTGGCGTCAAGAGAGATCCAGCGGTCAGGCTATCGCGCATCCGGCAGGTGAGACGTCCGGGGCTGTGTGGCTCACCCCACAAGGGGATCAGGGGACGTATCACCTGCCGGGCGCGGTGCGGAGGGGTGCGAAAAGGCGGCCGTCCGTCCGGGAGAGGAGGGGACGGAGACGGCCGCCGGTGGGGGTGCCGGCGTGCCGGACTCCCGTGGGGGGAACACCGGTCGCGTGCCCAGGATCCGGCCGGGTATGCGCCGTCTTTGGAAATTCCCCTTCCGCTTCTTCCGCCCCGCCGCCCCCCGGCCGCCGCGTTCAGTCGGTGCAGCCGGTCTCGCCCGAGGCGAGCGTGGCGCAGGCCGTGGCCTGTGCCGGGTCGTGCACGGCGACCATCGGGGTGTAGCCGATGGTGTCCCCCACGGCGGTGATGTCACCCGTCTGGCGGACCTTGCCCACGGTCACCCGTACGGCGTCGCCCGGCACGCCGCTGGTGATCCGGCCCCAGGCCGTGCCGCACACCTTGCTGTAGCGGACCTCCAGGGTGGTGGTGCCGACGGTGGCGGTCTTCACGGTGCTCACCAGGTCGCCGCTGCACCCCATGGTCTCCGCGTCCTTGCCGGTGCAGGAGGCGCCGACGCACTTCACGCCGGGGGGCGGGCTCGGCCGTGCGGGGGCGGACGGGGAGGGTGACGTACGGGCGCCCGCGTCCGGGTTCCCGTCCCGATGGGTGAGGAAGAGGACCCCGGTGATGAGCACGCCGACCCCGACGAGCCCCGCGAAGAACATCACCACCTGCTGCCGGTGCACGGACCACCGCCGGCCTCCGGCGGCTCCGCCGGGGATACCCGGGGTGCGGGCGGGGGTGGCCGGGGTGCGGAGGGCGGTGGTCGGGGCGCCCGTGGCGGGGCCCGGGGTGCGGGGAGGCACGGCCGGGGTTCTGACGGTGAGGCCCGGGGGCCAGACGGAGGTGTTCGGGCCTCCGCCGGCGGCGTCCGGGAACCGGGCGGGCGCGCCCGGTGCTCCGGCAGTCGGGCCCGGGGTCCGGGCGGGCGTGTCCGGACTCGGGGGCGAGGAGGGCGGAGTCCGCGCCGGGCCCGGCCGGGGGCCCGGGCGGACGCTCGCCTTCGACGGACCCCGGTAACCGGCCACTCCCCAGGAGTTCTTGACGGGCGGATCGTCATCGCCGGACGCGGTAGGGGAATCAGCGGGGGACGTCGCGCTCACGTCAGCGGGGGACGCGGTGCCGGCGCCGTCACCGGCGTCCGGGCCGGCGTCCGGCGCCGTACCCCGGCCGCTCTCCCCCGCCGTGGCCGAGCCGCCGTCGCCGCCGGTGCCCGTGCGGTCCGGCGCGCCGGTGCGGTTTCCGGGGGCCTCCGAGGCGGTCGGCTGGGCCGGGATCTTCGGCGGGACAGCGGCGGAACCGGTGATCCCCAGCGCGGCCGCGAGGCCACCGCCCTCACCCGCACCGGCGCCCTTCCGGCCGCCCGACCCCCCGGACACGCTCCCGGCCACACCGACGGACGTGCCCCCGGCGGCCCCCGCGGCCCGGCTCCCGGCCACACCGGCCGCTCCCGCGGACACACCCCCGGCCGCACCGTCAGCCGGCCCCCCGGCCCGGCTCCCGGCCACACCGCCGCGCGTCCCGGTGCCGGCAGTCGGGGCCGTCGGCTTCGGTGCGGGTACGGGTGCCGTCTTCTTCGTCGGGTGGGCCAGGTCGCCCAGGGCCGCCCGGGAGCCGGTGATGTCGATGGCCTGGAGCGTGTGGTCGTCGTTCGACTCCGCCCGGGTCCAGGAGCGTTCGGCCCGTTCCCACAGGGTGGTCAGCGGGCCGGGGTCGGCGCCCGTGGCCTCGGCGAGGGCGATGACCGCGCCCTTCGGGGCGAGGAGCCGGCCGCCCAGATAGCGCTCCCAGGACGTCTTGCCGTAGCCCGTGCGGTCGGCCAGGGCCGCCGTGTTCAGGCCACCGCGGTCGGCCAGTTGCCGCAACCGGACGGTGAGCTCCCTCATCTGCGGGTCCAGATCCTCCGGCAGGGCTTTCCACCGAGGCATCGCCTACCCCCTCTTCCCCTCTTCCCCCGTCTTCCTTGCAGGTCGCGCGGTACGCGCTGACCCAAAGGATGCCAGGGCGGCGGTCAACCGCCAGGGGTGACCAGTCCCGTCTCGTACGCCAGCACCACCGCCTGCGCCCGGCTGCCGAGGCCGAGCTTGGTCATGGTGCGGTTGAGGTGGGTCTTGACGGTGGCCTCGCTGATGAAGAGGCGGTCGGCGATCTCCAGGTTGGACAGGCCCCGGGCGGTGAGCCTGAGGACCTCCACCTCGCGGGAGGTGAGCACGCCCAGGTCGGGCGGTGGCGCGGTGTCGGCGGGCGCCTGCTGGCGGGCGAAGGCCTCCACCAGGCGCCGGGTGACGCTGGGGGCGAACAGGGCGTCCCCGCCGTCGACCGCCGTGACCGCCGCCAGCAGCCGCTCGGGACCGGAGTCCTTCAGCAGGAAACCGGAGGCACCGGCGCGCAGCGCGCCGTACACGTACTCGTCGAGGTCGAAGGTGGTCAGCACCAGGACCCGGGGCGGCCGTTCGGCGGCCTCGGCGAGGATCCGTTCGGTGGCCTCGATCCCGTTGACGCCGGGCATCCTGATGTCCATGAGGACGACGTCGGGCCGGGTCTCGGCGGCGAGCCGTACGGCCTGCTCGCCGTCCCCCGCCTCGCCCACGACCTCCAAGCCGGGCGCGGCGTCGAGCAGGCCGACGAGTCCGGCGCGGATGAGGAACTGGTCGTCCACGACGAGCACTCTGATCATTCCGTACGGTCGTCCCCCCGGCCGTGTCCCGTCCCTACCGCTCCGCCTCCCGCGCACCCCCGCGGTCGCGTTCGGCGGCCGAGGTCGGCAGGGTCAGCCGGACCTCGTAGCCGCCCTCGGTGCGTGGGCCGACACTGATCGTCCCGCCGTAGAGCGTGGCCCGCTCCCGCATGCCAATCAAGCCGTGACCGCCCCCTGTGGGCATTCTGTCCGGATCCGCCCCCTCGCCGTCGTCGGTGACGCGGACGGTCAGCTCGTGGGCTCCGTACCGCAGTTCCACGCGCGCGTGTGCGGGCCCGGCGTGTTTGAGGACGTTGGTGAGGGCTTCCTGGACGACGCGGTAGGCGCACAGTTCGACACCGGGCGGCAGCGGGCGGGCGGTGCCCTCGACCCGGAGGTCCACGGGCAGGCCGCCGGTCCTGACCCGGTCGACGAGTTCGCCGAGCCGGGCCAGGGTGGGCATGGGGGCCCGCTGCGGGGCCTCGGGGTCCTCCTCGCGCAGCACCTGGAGCATGCGGCGCAGTTCGTCCAGGGCCTCGCGGCTGGTGTCGGCTATGGTGCCGAGCGCGCCGCGCGCCTTGGCGGGGTCGGTGTCGAAGACGAACCGGGCGAGGCCGGCCTGCACCGAGACGACCGACATGTGGTGGGCGACGACGTCGTGCAGTTCGCGGGCGATCCGGCCGCGTTCCTCGGCGACCGCGCGCCGGGCCCGCTCGGCGTGTTCGGCGCGCAGCCGCAGGGTGAGTTCGGCGCTGCGGCGGGCCAGGTACCCGAACCAGACGAGCACCGAGCTGTAGAGCAGGGCCTGGCCGACCACGGACGGCATGGAGGGGCTGTGGCTGACCAGGCCGGCGTACACCCAGATCGCCGAGGCGCAGGCGGCGCAGGCCAGGGCCGTGCGCGGCGGGCGGACGGAGGCCACGGTGTACAGGGCGAGCATGGCGCCGAAGGTGCACACGACCGGCCAGTAGCCGAGGCTGATGTAGCAGGTGGCGGCGGTCTCGACGACCGCGAAGACGGCGAGGGGGTGGCGGCCGCGCAGGGCGACCGGGAGGTGGGCGAGGGCGACGAGGGCGTAGGCGCGGGCGTCGAGTTCCAGCCATCCCTGCGACTGCGACTCCTGCCCGACCAGGACGGCCACCACGGCCATGGCCACCGCGATCAGCGTGTCGACGACGAGCGGGCGGGGGGTCCTCGGTCGCATCGCCGCAGGGTAACCCCTGCGGCCGGGCGCGGGAGTCAATCGCACGCGGTACCGCGGAAGTTGCAGCTCCCGGTCGCCGTACCCCCGGGGCGGCAGGGCGGTTCGGCCCAGGGGCGGAGGCGGTGCGCGGCGGACGGCCGTAGTGTCGGGGCCGGGGGACGGCGGTGGCCCGCGTCCCCGGGGGAGACGCGGGCCACCTGCCGTACCGTGCGCGCTACTTGTCGAGCGTGAAGTGCAGGATGTCCTTGAGGAACGGGATCTGGAGCAACGGGTGGGGCTGGGCCATCATCGCGAGCAGCACGATGGCCAGGCCGAGGACGCCGTAGGTGACGATGTCCGTGAAGCGGGAGCGGACGGCGAGCATGCCGACGCCGGGCAGCATCCAGCGCATGACGGCCCCGGCCAGCAGGCCGGCGCCGATGAGCAGGGTGCCGTAGCGGAACACGTCGAGCGCGGTCACCAGCAGGCCGAGCGCCACCGCCGACAGCACGACGAGCAGGGGCCACTGCCGGGCGGGCGCCGGGGCGTCGCCGGGCGCGGCCCGGCCGCCGCCCTCGGGGCGGGCGGTGTCCCTGGTGAACAGCGGGAAGCGGCGGGTGACGCGGCGCGGGCGCCCTTCGGCGTCGGGGGCGCTGATCGCGTCGCGCACGGTCGGTTCCGCGGGCCCGCGGGTGTCCTCAGCCGGCACTGCGCTCCGCCGCCTCGACCACGTTGACCAGCAGCAGGGCCCGGGTCATCGGGCCGACACCGCCGGGGTTCGGGGAGATCCAGCCGGCCACCTCGGTCACGTCCGGGTGGACGTCGCCGACGATCCTGCCCTCGGCGTTGCGGGAGACGCCGACGTCCAGGACGGCCGCGCCCGGCTTGACGTCCTCGGCGCGGATCAGGTGCGGGGAGCCGGCCGCGGCGATGATGATGTCGGCGCGCTTCAGGTGCGCGGAGAGGTCGCGGGTGCCGGTGTGGCACTGGGTGACGGTGGCGTTCTCGCTGCGCCGGGTGAGCAGCAGCGGCATCGGGCGGCCGATGGTGACGCCGCGGCCGACGACGACGACCTCGGCGCCCTTGATCTCCACGCCGTGGCGGCGGAGCAGGGTGAGGATGCCGTTGGGGGTGCAGGGCAGCGGGGCCGGCTCGTTCAGCACGAGGCGGCCGAGGTTCATCGGGTGCAGGCCGTCGGCGTCCTTGGCCGGGTCCATCAGCTCCAGCACGCGGTTCTCGTCGATGCCCTTGGGCAGCGGCAGCTGGACGATGTAGCCGGTGCAGGCCGGGTCCTCGTTCAGCTCGCTGACGACCGCCTCGATCTCCTCCTGGGAGGCGGTGGCGGGCAGTTCGCGCTGGATGGAGGCGATGCCCACCTGGGCGCAGTCGCGGTGCTTGCCGGCGACGTACTTCTGGCTGCCGGGGTCGTCCCCGACCAGGATCGTGCCGAGGCCGGGCGTGACGCCCTTCTCCTTCAGCGCCGCCACGCGGGCGGTCAGATCGGACTTGATCTCGGCTGCGGTGGCCTTGCCATCGAGAATCTGGGCGGTCATGGTCCCATCCTCGCGGATGACCCGGCCCCGGTTCCAATCCGGGTGTCACGGCATGATCAGCGATGTTGCACTTGCACAACGCCTGACGCCCCCGGCTGGACAAGTAAGAGGCTGTTAAAGAACGATGACCGGACAGTGCCGCGGGCAGTACCGGGGGGACGGACCGCATCTGTAGAACTTCCTCCGAACCGTGCCGCGCGTCGTCCCCGCACGTGAGCAGACGGAGGAAGACCGCCATGAGCTTTGGCGACCCCAACAACCCCTACGGCCCGCCGCAGGGCCAGCAGGGCCAGCAGGGCAACTACGGCTACCCGCAGCAGCAGCCCGGCTACGGCTACCCGGCGGCCCCCGGGTTCCAGCAGCCCGGCTACGGCTACCCGGCGGGGCCCGCCCAGATGCCGGGCGGGGTGAAGGCCGCGCGCGTGTTCCTCTGGATCCTGGGCGTCTGCCAGGCGCTCGGCGGTCTGCTGCTGGTCCTGGGCAGCGCCCTGTTCGCCGACCGGATCCGCGACGCCATCTCATCGGACGGCAGCGTCTCGTCGACGGACGCCGACAAGGCCGCCAGCATCGGGGTGGGCGTGATGATCGTCCTGGGCGTCATCGTCCTGGCCTTCGCCTTCTGGGCGATCTTCACCGCCGTCAAGTTCGCGGGCGGACGCGGCGGCGCCCGCGTCTCGGCGATCGTCTACGGCTCGGTGGTCACCCTGATCAGCCTGGTGAACCTGCTGGGCGGCAACTTCCTCGCGCTGATCAGCCTGGTGCTGAGCATCCTCATCATCGTGTTCTGCGCCAACAAGGCCGGCGGCTCCTGGTTCAACCGTCCGCAGTACTGAGCCGCGCCGCGTCCGACACACACCAGGGCCGCGTTCCGTCCGCCCGGACGGGGTGCGGCCCGGTGTCGTTCCCGGCGGCCGACGCGGGGCGGGCAGGGTGCGCGCCTGGAGCACGTGCCTGATCCGCTCCTCCTGCCCGCGCAGCTCCGCAAGTCCGGCCACGGCGCGCAGCAGCAGCCGCGTCTCGGTACGGCCGGGTCCCGCCTGTCAGGGACGGGCGGGACCCGGCCAAGGCGCGGGTGCGGCTAGTGGAAGAAGTGGCGCGTCCCGGTGAAGTACATGGTCACGCCCGCCTTCTTGGCGGCCTCCACGACCTGCTCGTCACGGATCGAACCGCCCGGCTGGACGATCGCCCGGACACCGGCGTCGATGAGGATCTGCGGGCCGTCCGGGAAGGGGAAGAAGGCGTCGGAGGCAGCGTACGCACCCCGGGCCCGCTCCTCGCCGGCCCGCTCGACGGCCAGCTTGCAGGAGTCGACGCGGTTGACCTGGCCCATGCCGACGCCGACCGAGGCGCCGTCCTTGGCCAGCAGGATCGCGTTGGACTTCACCGCACGGCACGCCTTCCACGCGAACGCGAGCTGGGCCAGCTCGTCCGCGTCCAGGGCCTCGCCGGAGGCCAGCGTCCAGTGGGCCGGGTCGTCGCCCTCGGCCTGCAGCCGGTCGGCGACCTGGAGGAGGGCGCCGCCGTCGATCGGCTTGACCTCGACCGGCTGGGCCGGGCCGTCGGCGCAGCGCAGCACGCGGATGTTCTTCTTCTTGGTGAGGGCCTCCAGCGCGCCCTCCTCGTAGTCCGGCGCCACGATGACCTCGGTGAAGATCTCCGCGACCTGCTCGGCCATCTCCCTGCTGACCGGACGGTTCACGGCGATGACCCCGCCGAACGCGGACAGCGGGTCGCAGGCGTGCGCCTTGCGGTGCGCCTCGGCGACGTCCGCGCCGATGGCGATGCCGCACGGGTTGGCGTGCTTGATGATCGCGACACAGGGCTCGGCGTGGTCGTACGCGGCACGGCGGGCGGCGTCCGTGTCCGTGTAGTTGTTGTACGACATCTCCTTGCCGTGCAGCTGCTCGGCCGCCGCGAGGCCGCCCTCGCCGGAGGTGTAGAGGGCGGCGGGCTGGTGCGGGTTCTCGCCGTAACGCAGGGTGTGCGCGCGCTCCAGGCTGGAGGCGATGAAGTCCGGGAACCGCGAGTCGTCAGCGGGCGCGTAGGAGGAGGCGAACCAGGAGGAGACGGCGATGTCGTACTCGGCGGTGTGCCGGAACGCCTCGGCGGCCAGCCGCTTGCGGGCGGCGAGGTCGAAGCCGCCGTCCTTCACCGCGGCGAGGACGTCGGCGTACCGCTCCGGGCTGGTGACCACGGCCACCGACGGATGGTTCTTGGCCGCGGCGCGGACCATGGACGGGCCGCCGATGTCGATCTGCTCCACGCACTCGTCGTCCGAGGCACCGGAGGCGACCGTCTCGCGGAACGGGTAGAGGTTGACGACGACCAGGTCGAACGGCTCCACGCCCAGCTCGGCGAGCTGCTCGCGGTGGCTGTCCAGCCGCAGGTCGGCGAGGATGCCGGCGTGCACCTTCGGGTGCAGGGTCTTCACCCGGCCGTCCAGGCACTCGGGGAAGCCGGTCAGCTCCTCGACCTTGATGACGGGGACACCGGCGGCGGCGATCCGCCCGGCCGTCGACCCGGTGGAGACCAGCTCCACACCGGCCTCGTGCAGCCCGCGGGCCAGCTCCTCCAGGCCGGACTTGTCATAGACGCTGACGAGCGCGCGACGGATGGCCCGCTTGTTGCTCTCGGCGGTCACTGGATAACTACCTTTCGTCCCTCGATGCGATAGCCGTTGCGGGCGAGCCGCCCCACGACCTCGACGAGCAGCCTTCGCTCGACTTCCTTGATGCGCTCGTGCAGCGCGCTCTCGTCGTCCTCGTCCCGGATCTCGACCACGCCCTGGGCGATGATCGGGCCGGTGTCGACGCCGTCGTCGACGAAGTGGACGGTGCAGCCGGTGACCCGGGCGCCGTACGCGAGGGCGTCACGGACTCCGTGGGCCCCGGGAAAACTGGGCAGCAGGGCCGGGTGGGTGTTCACGAACCGCCCGCCGAACCGCGCGAGGAACTCCTTGCCGACGATCTTCATGAACCCGGCGGAGACGACGAGGTCGGGCCGGTGGGCGGCCACCGCCTCGGCGAGGGCGGCGTCCCACTCCTCGCGGGAGCCGTGGTCCTTGACCCTGCACACGAAGGTGGGGATGCCGGCGCGTTCGGCGCGGGCCAGCCCCTCGATGCCGGTGCGGTCCGCGCCGACGGCCACGACCCGGGCGCCGTACGCCTCGGCGCCGACGGCGGCGATCTCGTCCAGCAGCGCCTGGAGATTGGTGCCGGAGCCGGAGACCAGCACGACGAGGCGCTTGACTGCCGGGCCGGCGGTGGTGGCGGCCACGATGGGGCCCTTTCTGGGGTTGCGGTCCGTGTACGGCCGGATCCGTACGGCGGGTTTGTACAGTCGTACGAATGCTTCACGCCCCCCGATACGGGGAAGTCTACGAAGCGGCCGACCGCCAGCAACGATACCGGCACCGGGGAAGGGGCCCTCGGGACGGGTGGGCGGCCGGACGGTAGCGTTCGCAACGAGTCACGAAGGAGCAGCCTCGGGAACCGGGTCGTCGTGCGGTGCGTTCACGGGGTGGAAGCTCATGCCGGACAGCCGTAGTCACCTAGGGGAAGACGCTCTTTTGATGCCCGATCGCAGCCTGCGACTCCTCACGTTCCCGCCGCGCCCGGCCCAGGGGGGCGAGCGTGGCGCCGCACTGCTGCGGGAGCGCCCGACCTCGCCGCCCACGGAGTCGCCACGGGGTGGTTCCGGCCAAGGGGGCGCCGGTCAGGCAGGCCCGGGACACGGTGGCTCGGGCGGCTCCGGGCACGGTGGTTCCGGTTCGGGCGGCTCCGGGCACGGTGATTCCGGTTCGGGCGGCTCCGGGCCGGGCGGTGAGCGGCAGGACGACAATCCGTTCGCGCCGCCGCCGGAGGGCGTTCCCGACCAGCCGTGGCGGCCCCGTCATCACGGGGACCCGTCCGGCGCCGGGCACGGACATGGTCAGGGTCAGGGTGCCGGTCAGGGTCCGGGGTACGGCCCGGGTCCGGGGCAGGCTCCCGGACAGGGACCCGGTGGCGGCCAGGGGCCCGGTGGCCACGCTCCCTGGGGCAGTCAGTGGAGTGACCGGCAGCCCGGCCGCTCGCCCGGCAACTTCGGCGAACGCCCGGGCGGCGGTCCCCAGGGCCCCGGCGGACCGGCCGGCCCCGGCATGCGCTGGGACCCGACGGACCCGGCCCAGCGCCGCGCGCGGTACGCCCTGCTCTCCGGCATGTGGGCGGTCTTCTTCGCCCTGTTCAGCTGGCCCTACGTAGCCCTGCTGCTGGGTGCGCTCGCCCTGTACTGGGGCATCAGCGCCCTGCGCGCCAAGCCGCGCCGGCCGTCCCCGGACGCCCCGGCGGCCCCCGGCGGGCCCGCCGCCCCGGCCGGCCGGCCGCAGACGACGGCGGCCGTCAGCGGCCTGGTCACGGCGGGCCTGGCGCTGGTCCTGGTGGCCTCCACCTTCACCGTCCAGCTCGTCTACCGCGACTACTACACCTGCGTCAGCGACGCCCTCACCCACGAGGCCAAGCAGTCCTGCGACACCCTGCTGCCCCGTGAGCTGCGGGGCGTGCTGGGCACGCAGAACAGCTGAGCCGCTCACCCGGAGGAGCCCGGCCGAGGGGTGGGGCCTGGGTCCGGGCCGGGGCCGGGGCTCGCTTCGGGTCGGGGCCCGGGGCGCCGGCCGGCGTCCGGTTCCGGCCGGGGCCCGGCGTGCGCGCCAGGGTGTGTCCCGGGGCGCGCCCCGGCGTGTGACTCCGTGCGCGGCCGGGGCGCGGCGTCGGGGACGGCGCCCCCGGGGGCGTTCTCACGCATCGCCTCGCGCGCGGTCTCGCGCGCTTTCTCCGGGGTTCCCGCCGCCTGCTCCGGGGCCGCCCGGCGGGAGGCACGGGCACCGTCGTCGTACCGGCCCCCGGCGAACGGCTCGGCGACCGGATGCGGGACCGGCGCGGGGCCCGGAAGCGGACTCCGGGCCGGCGCGGGAGCCGGAGCCGGGTACGAGGTCGGGAACGCGTCGGCGGCGGGAAGCACCTCGTACCGGTCCTCCTCCGCCCCGGCCGCAGCGGTCACCGCCCCCGCCCGAGCCGCCGTACCCGCCCTGCCGTCCTCGCCCCGGCCCCGCGCCTTGAGCAAGCCCGCCGTGTCCCCGCTCCCGGCACCGCCGTCGGCCGGGGCGGGCCGAACCTCGCCGTGCCCGGCTCCACCGGCCGCCCCGCCCGCGCCCCGGCCCGTGGTCGCCGCCACCCCGGCGTCTCCCGCGGCCCGCGTCTCCGCCCCCTCCCCCGTCGGCACCACGGCTCCCACGCCGCCCTTCGCCGCGACCGCCGGCGCCACCGCACCCTTGCCGCCCTGCGCCCCCTTCGGGGCCGCGGCCCCCGCCTCCGGGCCCGGGGCGCCGTCGTGGCGCCGCGGCCAGGTGCGCAGCCGCCAGGCCCGGGCGGTCAGGGCCACCGGCAGCGCGAACACCAGCGTCCAGGCCCCGGCCGCTCCCCCGGTCCGCCACCACGGCGGGCCGAGGCGGGACAGCGCGGCGACGCCCAGGGAACCGCCCGCCAGCGCGGCGAGCAGGGCGAGGGCCGCCGCGCAGACCAGTGCCGTCAGCAGCACCACCCCGGCGGTACGGCCGGCCGACCAGCGGGCCCGCGCCGGTCCCCCGGCCTCCGGCCGGCGCACGGCCGCCCGCGCCACGAACCACCCCGCCGTCATCCCGGCCACCGCCGGCACCATCCCCGCCGCCCAGTTCCCCGGCGTACCGGCGCCCGGGTCCGGGACCGCTGCCAGCAGCGGGAACGGCGGCAGGAGCGGGGCCGGGTCGGAGGCGAGGGGGTGGACCAGGTGTCCGGCGCCGAGGAGGAAGCCGGGGCCGAGCGCGTAGGAGGCGGCCCAGACGGCCGCGTTGGGGATCAGCGCCATACCGAGCAGCAGCACGGCGAACCGTCCCGTCCAGCCCCCCGTCAGCTGGACGAAGGAGGCCCGCGCGAGCTCGCCGTGCCACACCAGTGACACCCCGACCAGCAGCGCGCCACCCCCGAACAGCACCGTCGTCGCGGCACCGGCGGCGCGCACGGCCGCGCTCAGCCGCGCCCACTCGTCCGTGCCGAACACCAGCCGCCGCACCGGTCCCGGCACCACCACCAGGGCGCGCAGCACCGGCTCGTGCGGGCGGCCGTACGCCGACCACACCCCGGCACCGGCCGCGCCCGCCGCGACCAGCGGCAGACACACCGTCACCCAGATCCACTCCGGGCGCAGTTCACCCCGACAGCTGTACAAGGCCGCGGCGGTGCCGACACCCAGATAGCCGAGGACCACGCCCGTCCACGCCGTACGCGCCCGCACCGGCGGCGGGCCGTCGGGTTCGGCGGACGCGTCGGTGGCGTCCCGCGCCGCCCGGAACAGCAGCCACAGCGGCAGGGCGAGCAGCAGCAGCGGGGTGACGCCGACGGGCATGGGCGCGCCGGAGAGGGTGCCGGTGCGGGTCAGTTCCACTCCGTGCGCCAGCAGCCACAGGGCGGCGGCGATGCGCAGCGCGCCGTCCGGTCCGTCGTCCGGATAGGGCGAGCTGACCCACAGCATCATCACGAGCACGGCGAACGAGGCGAGGCCCAGCCCGGCCGCGACGGCACCGCCCAGCAGGCTCGCGCCGAGTCCGGGTGAGCGGTCGCGCATCCGGTTGGCCAGGGGCGACGTCGAGGTGCGGCGAACGGTCATCGGGATCACGCTCGCCATGCTCCCAACGACACGCGCTTTCCCGTCGTAACAGGCGAACCTCCGAAGTGTCGCTCAATATACGTTTATGTTCTTTTTCGTACAGAAGGGTGCATCGTGACGACACAGAGTCCCGAGCCGACAGACCCTCAGAACCGGGCGGCTGACACGCGTCTGACGGCCGGACAGGCGCCCTCGCTGACTCCCGCTCAGGCCTTCGACGCGCTGTACGCCTTCTGCGCCCCCGCCCTCGTGCGCCAGACCTATCTGCTCACCGGGCGCCGGGAGCTGGCCCGCGAAGCCGTGGAACGGGCCTTCCAGCTGGCCTGGCAGCGCTGGCCCGAGGTGGCCCGGGACCGCGACCCGGCCGGCTGGGTACGGGCGGTCGCGTACGACTGCGCGCTCTCCCCCTGGCACCGCTTCCGCCCCCGCTACCGCTCACCGGAACCCCCGCCCGCCGACCCGGCCGACCAAGCACTGCTGAACGCCCTGCTCCGGCTGCCGGCGTCGTACCGGCGCACGCTCGTGCTGTACGACGGTGTGGGCCTCGACCTTCCCGAGACGGCGGCGGAGACGGAGGCCAGCACACCGGCCGCCGCCAACCGGCTGCTCCACGCCCGGGAGGCGGTGGCCGCACTGCTGCCGGAACTGGCCGATCCGGAGAAGCTGCACCGCCGCATGCTCGAACTGGCCTCCAGGGAGCGGCTGCGCGCGGAGAGGCCGACGACGGTACGCACCGGCTCCGAACGGCGGAACGTCTTCTGGACCCGCGCGGCCATCGCCTTCACCGTGACGATCATCGGCGCGACCACGCTCACGCTGCGCACCGCACCGACGCGCTACGAGGCCCCGGTCGCACCCGCCCAGGCGGTGCAGGGCGTGCCCCCACCGGCCGGGCTGGGCCCGCTCTCCCGGCAGGAGCAGCAACTGCGCACGAAGCTCCGCCGGTCGCAGGCGAGCGGGCCGGAGAGACTGGCACCGGAGCCGAAGTGAGCGGTGACGCTCCGGCAAACGCCGGCAGGCCCGCCCCGGGCGGGGGAACGGGCCTGCCGGTCTGCGCGAAGGGGAAGCTCAGGCGCTCAGGATCTCCCGGGCCAGCTTCGCCGTCTCGGTCGGGGTCTTGCCGACCTTGACGCCCGCGGCCTCCAGGGCCTCCTTCTTCGCCTGGGCGGTGCCGGACGAACCGGAGACGATGGCGCCGGCGTGGCCCATGGTCTTGCCCTCGGGCGCGGTGAAGCCCGCGACGTAGCCGACGACCGGCTTGGTCACGTTCTCCTTGATGAACGCGGCCGCGCGCTCCTCGGCGTCGCCGCCGATCTCACCGATCATCACGATCAGGTCGGTGTCGGGGTCGTCCTGGAACGCGGCCAGGGCGTCGATGTGCGTGGTGCCGATGATCGGGTCGCCACCGATGCCGACGGCGGTGGAGAAGCCGATGTCCCGCAGCTCGTACATCATCTGGTACGTCAGCGTGCCGGACTTCGACACCAGGCCGATGCGGCCCGGCTTCGTGATGTCGCCCGGGATGATGCCGACGTTCGACTGGCCCGGGGTGATGATGCCGGGGCAGTTCGGGCCGATGATGCGGGTCTTGTTGCCCTTCTTGCCGGCGTACGCCCAGAAGGCGGCCGTGTCGTGCACGGCGATGCCCTCGGTGATCACGACGGCCAGCGGGATCTCGGCGTCGATGGCCTCGACGACCGCGTCCTTGGTGAACTTCTCCGGCACGAAGATGACGGAGACGTTGGCGCCGGTCTTCTCGACGGCCTCCTTGACGGTGCCGAAGACGGGTACCTCGGTGCCGTCGAAGTCCACGGTCTGACCCGCCTTGCGCGGGTTCACGCCGCCCACGACGTTCGTGCCGTCACCGAGCATGAGCTTGGTGTGCTTCATGCCGGTGGCGCCGGTCATGCCCTGGACGATGACCTTGCTGTCCTTGTTGAGCCAGATAGCCATGGTGGTTTGAGTCCTCGTCCTCGTGCTTACTTGGCGGCGGCCAGCTCGGCGGCCTTGTCGGCCGCGCCGTCCATGGTGTCGACGCGCTGCACCAGCGGGTGGTTGGCGTCCGTGAGGATCTTCCGGCCCAGCTCGGCGTTGTTGCCGTCGAGGCGGACGACGAGCGGCTTCTCGACCTTCTCGCCGCGGTCCTCCAGGAGCTTCAGGGCCTGCACGATGCCGTTGGCGACCTCGTCGCAGGCGGTGATGCCACCGAAGACGTTCACGAAGACGGACTTGACGTCCGGGTCGCCCAGGATGATCTCCAGGCCGTTCGCCATCACCTGGGCGGAGGCGCCACCGCCGATGTCCAGGAAGTTGGCGGGCTTGACGCCACCGTGCTTCTCACCGGCGTACGCGACGACGTCCAGGGTGCTCATGACGAGACCGGCGCCGTTGCCGATGATGCCGACCTCGCCGTCGAGCTTGACGTAGTTGAGGTTCTTCTCCTTGGCGGCGGCCTCGAGCGGGTTGGCCGCGGCCTTGTCGTGGAGCGCCTCGTACTCGGGGTGACGGAACTCGGCGTTGTCGTCGAGCGACACCTTGCCGTCGAGCGCGAGGACCTCACCGGAGGCGACCTTCGCGAGCGGGTTGACCTCGACGAGGAGGGCGTCCGACTTGATGAAGGTGTCCCACAGCTTGACCAGGACGTTGACGACCTTGTCCGCGACCTCGGCCGGGAACTTGGCGGCCTCCACGATCTCGCGGGCCTTGGCCTCGTCCACACCGTCGATCGGGTCGATCGGGGTCTTGGCGACGGCCTCCGGGCGGGTGGCCGCCACCTCCTCGATCTCCATGCCGCCCTCGACGGAGGCGATGGACAGGAAGGTGCGGTTGGCACGGTCGAGGAGGAAGGAGACGTAGTACTCCTCGACGATCTCCGGAGCGGTCTCGGCGATCATGACCTTGTGGACCGTGTGGCCCTTGATGTCCATGCCGAGGATGTCCGTCGCACGGGCGACGGCCTCGTCCGGGGAGGCGGCCAGCTTGACGCCGCCGGCCTTGCCGCGACCACCGACCTTCACCTGCGCCTTGACGACGGACTTGCCGCCGAGCCGCTCGGTGATCTCGCGCGCCGCCTCAGGCGTGTCGATGACTTCACCGGCCAGCACCGGTACATCGTGCTTGGCGAAGAGGTCCCTCGCCTGGTACTCGAACAGGTCCACGCGCTTCCGTCCCTATCAGTGATCTCGCGGTTCGTTGGATGCGTGGGCGTGCCGCGAAGGGCAACGTGACGTCCGCTGTCACTAGGGAAGCGCACACGGTGTCCGAGCGCGCGGCATGTCCGTCTCGCAGGTTATCGCTGCTTGCGGGGGCCCTCTAAATCGCGGGTCACACCTGAGCGGTGATACCTGTCACATGATGCCGGTTTACCTGGCACGGCGTGCCGCCTCCGGGTGCGGTACGGGCGTTCCGCGAGGCCTCACCGGGCTGGGGTTGACCCGGTGAGACCCCCTGGCGGCCCCGGGGGCGACCCGGGGCCGGGGCGCTTGATCCCCACCCCAATGGGGACCACGCACCCGGTCCGCGGGGCTCCGCCCGGACGAGCCGACGGCTTTCGACCACCCGGGCGGGACACCCCGCGGAGCTGTGCGCGCCACCCACTCCGCTTACCGGGTGCCCCTTCCCGCCCGGTGTCACGCCGTCTCCGGTATCGGCAGGGGCCGCTTCTCCAGCGCGGCGGCCATCACCTCGGGGAACAGGTCGGGCGTACAGGCGAAGGCCGGTGCGCCGAGTGCGGCGAGCGCCGCCGCGTGCTCGCGGTCGTAGGCGGGCGCCCCCTCGTCCGACAGCGCGAGCAGCGCCACGAACTGCGTCCCCGACGCCTTCATCGCCGCGACCCGCTTCAGCATCTCCTGGCGGATACCGCCCTCGAAGAGATCGCTGATCAGCACGACGACGGTCTCGGCCGGCCGGGTGATCCGCGCCTGGCAGTAGGCGAGCGCCCGGTTGATGTCGGTACCGCCGCCGAGCTGCGTGCCGAACAGCACGTCGACGGGGTCGTCCAGCTGGTCGGTGAGATCGACGACCGCCGTGTCGAAGACGACCAGCCGGGTGCTGATCGACCGCGTCGAGGCGAGGACCGCGCCGAACACCGACGCGTACACCACGGACGACGCCATCGACCCGGACTGGTCGATGCAGAGCACGACCTCCTTCTTCACCGACCGCGCTGCCCGCCCGTAGCCGACGAGCCGCTGCGGCACGACCGTGCGGTACTCGGGCAGATAGTGCTTCAGGTTGGCCGCGACGGTGCGGTTCCAGTCGATGTCGTGGTGGCGCGGGCGGGTGACGCGGGCACTGCGGTCCAGGGCGCCGGTGAGGGTGGCCCGGGTACGGGTGGCGAGCCGCTTCTCCAGGTCCTCCACCACCTTGCGCACGACCGCGCGGGCCGTCTCCCGGGTCGTCTCCGGCATCGCCTTGTGCAGCGAGAGCAGCGTGCCGACCAGGTGCACGTCCGCCTCCACCGCCTCCAGCATCTCCGGCTCCAGCAGCAGGGAGGCGAGGCCGAGGCGGTCGATGGCGTCGCGCTGCATGACCTGGACGACGGAGGACGGGAAGTAGCGGCGGATGTCCCCGAGCCAGCGCGCCACGGACGGCGCCGAGGCACCGAGCCCCGCCGACCGGTCCCGGCCCGTCTGCGGCTTGTCGCCCCTGCCGTAGAGGGCGGCCAGCGTGCCGTCCATCGCCGCGTCCCGCCCGGACAGCGCGTACCCGGTGCCGTCGGCCTGCTCCCCGCCGAGCACGAGCCGCCACCGCCGCAGCCGCTCCCGCGAGGGGTCGCCCACGTCCGCGGATGCCACGGCCCTGTCCGTCCTGTCCGTCCCGTCTGTCCTGTCCGTCATGTGCCCACCCCCGTGAGGCAGTCGTCGTACGTGGAATCGGGTGCCGCGGTGCGTATCGCCTCGCGGTGCGCGCCGGGTGGAGGGGTGTGCGCGGGGACGGGCACCGTGTCGAGGTGCGCGTCCAGGCCGAGGAGCAGCCGCAGTACCGGGAGGACGGCGTCGGCACGCCCGGTGTCCGGTTCGACGGCGAAGCCGGGGATGCCGGCGCCCTGGGCCGGGGTCCCGCCGGGTCTGCCCGCGGGACCGCGCCGGACCAGTTCGCCGAGGGTTCGGCGCACGCCCGGCTCGTACGCCGCGAAGGTGCGCCGCAGCAGCGGCAGTACGTCCGTGAAGGCGTCCGCCGGAACCCCCGTCAGCCAGGTGTCCAGCAGGGCGAGCAGCCGCTCGTCGTGCACGAGCAGCAGGCCGCCCCCACCACCGGCGAAGCCCTCCACCCAGGCGGCGGCCACGGCGGGAGGGGTGCCCGGCGACAGCGCGAGCCCCATCAGCCGGGCCGCCTCCCCGGACGCCAGCGCCCCGTCGTCCAGCAACAGCCGCACGGCGCGGCCCCGGATGACCCCGGGCACGGTGTCCCGCAGGGCCAGCACCCGCAACACGGCCCGCCAACGCCCCCGCAGCCCGCCCCCGGCTCCGCCGACCGCCGCACCCGCACCCGCACCCGCACCGGCACCCGTACCGGCGTCATCACCGCCCACGCCCGCAGGCGCATGGGCGCCGTCACCGGCCGCCCCCGCAGGCACACCGGTGCCCCCGCCTGTCCCTCTCGCAGCCGCACCGGCAGACGCATCGGCGCCCCCACCGACCGCACCCGCGGGCACACCGGTCCCTCCCCCACCGTCTCCCGCGGGGTCAGCGGCATCCTCACCCCGCGCCGCGGCCCCATCGGCGCCCTCCACGGCCACGGCCTCCCCGGAGCCGCGAGCGCCCTCACCAGCCGCCCCCGCAGCCGCACCGGCACCGTTCCCGCCCGCACCGGCACGCACATCGGCGCCCCCGCCCGCCGCCCCGGCCAGGCTCTCCGTCAGCAGTCCCACCGCCGTGTGCACGGCGTCGACGTGGCCGCGCATTTCCTCCGCCGCGTCCGTGTCGAGTGCGACGCAGGCCGGGGGCAGGCCGACGAAGACGCGTTCGGCGAGGCCCGCCGCGACCTCGGCCAGCGCGCCGGTGTCGGTGCCGCGCACGTCGCCGTAGCGCAGCGAGCGGACCAGGGCGGGCAGGGCCTGGGCGAGGTGGCCGACGTCGGTGTCCAGGGCCGCCCGGTCGGCGAGCACCCGCATGACCACGGGCAGCGCGTCCGTCAGTCCCGCCAGCAGGCACTGCTCGGCGAGCGCGGTCACGTCGGCGAGTGCTCGCGCCCCCGTCGCGTCCGCCTCCGCCTTGGCCCGTGCCGCCGCGTGGACGGTCGTCCCCCACACGCCCGCCTCGGCCACCCGTACCGACAGCTCGGGCTCCCACCGCAGCCGCCAGGTCTCCCGGAACGTGCCCGTGCTCCCCCGGGACCGCACCGGCTCGCCCCAGCCCACGCCGAGCAGCCGCAGCCGGTGCAGCAGCCTGCTGCGGCCGGCGTCGGTGTCCCCGCGCAGATCCAGCTCCAGCTCGCGCTCCAGCGCCTCGGGCTTCAGCCGCAGCGACCGCTGCCGGCGGGCCAGGTCACGCTGCAACGGCACCGCGGGCGCCGACTCCGGGACCTCGCCCAGGACGTCCCCGACCACCAGCCGGTCGTGCACCAGCGCCAGCGGCACGTCCGAGCCGTCGCACAGCACCGCCCGCACCGCGTCCGTGGTCTCGCCCAGCCCGGGCAGCGGACGGCCGCGCAGCGCGGCCAGGGTCTCCGCGAGCCGTACGGCCTCGATGACGTGCGCGGAGGACACGATCCGGTCCTCCTCGCGCAGCAGCCGGGCCACCTTCGTCAGCCACCGCTCGACCGGCCGGTCGGGGGCGTGGAACAGGTGCCCGTACCAGCCGGGCGAGTCGATGCCGGCGCCGTAGCCGCCGGACCGGGCCAGCCTGCGGTGCGTCCACGGCACCCAGGTCAGGTCGGCCCTGGTCCTGGGCAGCCCCTTGAGCAGCGCCCGGTCGGCGGTGACGGTGGTCCTCTCGCGCAGCGCGGGCACGTGCCAGGCCCCGCAGACCACGGCCACCGCGTCCCCGAACTCCTTGCGCGCGTCCCGCAGCCTGAGCCGCATGTGCGCCTCGCGGACGAGGTCCCGGGGACGCCCGCCGGCGCCGTACCGCTCGCGCAGCGCTTCCATGGCCTCGGCCACGGCCGCGAACGGCGCGAAGGGGTCACGGGCGCCCGGCCCCCGGTGCTCGACGACGTCCTCCCACCAGCGCTCGGGATCGTCGTACCCGGCCGCCTCGGCGAGCACGGCGAGCGGGTCGACGCGGACCTGGTCACCGGGACGGGGATCGGGAACCGGATCGAGCCCGGGCCCGGGCTCTTCGGCGTCGACGCCGTCATCGCCGTCGCCGGACTCGTCCGCTTCCTTCTGCCACGCCAGCGTGTGCGTGGCCGGCAGGTCGATGAAGCGGGCCGGGACGCCCTGGTCGAGGGCCCACCGCAGGGCCACCCACTCGGGGCTGAACTCGGCGAACGGCCAGAACGCCGAGCATCCGGGCTCGTCCACGGCGTGGGCGAGCAGGGCGACCGGGGGCCGCAGGCCCGGGTCGGCGGCCAGCGGGACCAGCGCGTCGGCCTCGGGCGGGCCCTCGATCAGCACGGCGGCCGGCCGGGCGGCGTCCAGCGCGGCCCGCACCGCGCGCGCGGACCCGGGCCCGTGGTGCCGCACCCCGAGCAGCAGCGGCCCGGCGGCGTACGCCGTGCTCCCGCCGGTGCCGGTCACGCGCTCACCTCCCGGCAGGCGCGGTAGAAGTCGGTCCAGCCCTCGCGCTCGCGCACGACCGTCTCCAGGTACTCCTGCCACACGACCCGGTCGGCCGCCGGGTCCCGGACGACGGCGCCGAGGATGCCCGCGGCGACGTCTCCCGGCCGCAGCACGCCGTCGCCGAAGTGGGTGGCGAGCGCGAGGCCGTTCGCGACGACGGAGATGGCCTCCGCCGTGGACAGCGTGCCGCTGGGCGACTTCAGCTTCGTGCGGCCGTCGGCGGTGACGCCGTCGCGCAGCTCGCGGAAGACGGTGACGACCCGCCGGATCTCCTCGATGCCGTCGGGCGCGGCCGGCAGGTCGAGGGAGCGGCCGAGCTGCTCGACCCGCCGGGTGACGATGTCGACCTCGGCGTCGGCGCTCTCCGGCAGCGGCAGCACCACGGTGTTGAACCGGCGGCGCAGGGCGCTGGAGAGGTCGTTGACCCCGCGGTCGCGGTCGTTGGCGGTGGCGATGAGGTTGAAGCCGCGGACCGCCTGGACCTCTTCGCCCAGTTCGGGAATGGGCAGGGTCTTCTCGGACAGGATCGTGATCAGCGTGTCCTGCACGTCGGCCGGGATGCGGGTCAGCTCCTCCACCCGGGCGGTCATGCCCTCGGCCATGGCGCGCATGACGGGGCTGGGCACGAGCGCGTCGCGGCTCGGGCCGTGCGCGAGGAGCTGCGCGTAGTTCCAGCCGTACCGGATCGCCTCCTCCGGGGTGCCGGCCGTGCCCTGCACCAGCAGCGTGGAGTCACCGCTCACGGCGGCTGCCAGGTGTTCCGACACCCAGGTCTTCGCGGTGCCGGGCACGCCGAGCAGGAGCAGGGCGCGGTCGGTGGCGAGCGTGGTGACGGCGACCTCGACGATGCGGCGCGGGCCCACGTACTTGGGGGTGATCACCGTGCCGTCCGGCAGCGTGCCGCCGAGCAGGTACGTCGCCACCGCCCACGGCGACAGCTTCCAGCGGGCCGGGCGCGGGCGGTCGTCCTGGGCGGCGAGCGCGGCGAGTTCGGCCGCGAAGGCGTGCTCGGCGTGCGGTCGCAACGCCTGTGCGGTCTCGTCGCGGTCGGGTGCGGCGGTCGTCGGTTCCACGGACACAGACATGGCTGAGGCCCCCTCCAGCTCGGCCGGTTCGGATCTGGCATCAACCGTGCACCACGCCACTGACAATCGCTCTGACCAGCGGATACGCGCTTGCCGGACCGATTGTCAGTGGCGGGACCTACCGTCGGTGACATGACTGAGCAGGGGGTGCGCTGGACCGCGGACCAGGTGCTGGCACTGGCGCCTGACGCCGCGTCACGCAAGGCCGGGAGCAAACTCACCGTGGCCGGGCCGTGGTCCGGGACGGGGAGCGGAGAGGGGACGGTGTGGGGGCTGTGCAAGGGCAGCGGCAGCAGGCCGTACCAGACGGTGGTGGACCTGGCCGGCGCGGCCGGGCCGGCGTACAAGTGCAGTTGTCCGAGCCGTAAGTTCCCGTGCAAGCACGCGCTCGGGCTGCTCCTGCTGTGGGCGGGTGACGACGGCGCGGTGCCGGCCGCCGCGCGGCCGCCGGAGTGGGCCGGGCAGTGGCTCGCGGACCGGCGCGGACGTGCCGGGAGCGGACGGGCGCGGGCCGAGGCGGGTCCGGCCGCCGGGCCCGCCGATCCGGAGGCGGCCCGGCGGCGGGCCGAGCGCCGGGCCGAGCGGGTCACGGCGGGCGCGAGCGAGCTGGAGCAGCGCCTGGCCGATCTGCTGCGCGGCGGCCTGGCCGCGGCCGAACACGCGGGGTACGGCCTGTGGGACGAGACGGCGGCCCGCATGGTCGACGCGCAGGCGCCGGGACTGGCCGCCCGCGTCCGGGAACTGGGGGCGATCCCGGCGTCCGGTCCGGGCTGGCCGGCGCGGCTGCTGGAGGAGTGCGCGCTGCTGCATCTGCTCGACCAGGGCTGGCTGCACCGCGACCGGCTGCCGGACGGCCTCGCGGCCACGGTCCGCTCCCGGCTCGGCCTGCCCGCCGCGCCGGACGGCCCGCCGGCGCGCGACCGCTGGCTGGTGCTCGCCCAGTACGACACGGTGGACCCGAAACTGACGACCCGCCGCATATGGCTGCACGGCGCGGGGTCCGGCGGTACCCGGCTGCTGGTGTCCTACGGCGCGGCGGGCCGGGCGCCGGAGCTGTCGCTGCCGGTGGGCCTCGCCCTGGAGGCGGAGCTGACGGCGTACCCGGGCTCCGGCCGGTCCCGGGCCGCCCTGGGCGAGCGGTTCGCCCCGCCGGCCCCGGCCGCGTTCCGGCCGCCGGGTGTGTCGACCGCCGAGGCGGTGTCCCGGTACGGCGAGGCGCTGCGCGACGACCCGTGGCTGGACGCGGTCCCCGTCACCCTGGACCGGGTGACGCCGGTCCCGGACGGCGACGGATGGCAACTGGCCGACGCCGACACGGACACGGCCCTGCCGGTGAGCCGGGCCGCCCGCTCCCGGCCCGGCCTGTGGCGGCTGGTCGCCCTGTCCGGCGGCGCCCCCGTCACGGTCTTCGGCGAGTGCGGCCACCGCGGCTTCACCCCGCTCACGGCGTGGGCGGAGGGAGAGGGCGAGGCGGTACCGCTGTGCTGACCCTGGCGGGCGAACGCGGAAGGGAAGAAGACGAAACGGAAGAGGGAGGGGAAGGGAACGTGATGAACGGGACACCGCCCAGCGGCGGGACACGGGCCGGCGGGGAGGCGACCGATCCGGCGGACTCCTGGGGGAGTCCGGCGAACACCGAGCGCCACTCGGTCGGCTCCTCCGCGCACCCCGTACAGGCCCCGGCGGCCTCCCGAACGACCGCGGCCCCCTCCCCGCCGGCCCCGGCCGCCTCCTGGGAGGACCTGGTCACCACCGCGCTCCTCGGTACCGACCGGCGTGCCCCGGCGCACGTCGTACCGGGCCGTCCGGCGCCGGTGGCCCTGCTCGACGCGGCGGCCGTGGCGACCGTACGGCGGCGGGCCGGGCTGCGGCCCGCGCGGGCGGCACGGCGGCCCGGTCCGGCGCCCGCCGATCCACGCCCCGCCCTGCCCGCACCGGCGGCCCGCAGACTCACCACCCTGCTGGCCGACCGGTCCGGCGGCGCGGCCGGCGGCCGGCGGGGCAGCTCCCCGGACCTCATGGAGCTGCTCCCCCAGTGGCTCGCGGCGGCCAACGCGCACGGGTACGCCGCACCCCCGCAGCTGCTGCCCGCCCTGCTGGACGCGGCCCGGGGCCGCACGGACCTGCGTCCGGCGGCGCTGGCCTTCGCCGGCCCGCGCGCACTCTGGCTGGCCCGGCTGAACGCGGACTGGCGGTTCGCCCTGCGCGCGGCCCCCGGCGGCGGCGCGGCACTGCCCGATCCGGCGGACACCGAGGCGGTGCGCCGGTTGTGGCAGGAGGGGCTGTTCGCCGAGCGGGCGGCACTGCTGGGGGCCCTGCGCGTCCACACGCCCGCGCTGGGCCGCGACTTGCTGGCGTCGACATGGGCGACGGAGCGGGCGGAGGACCGGCTGATGTTCCTCGACTCGCTGCGTACGGGCCTGTCGGACGCCGACGAGCCGTTCCTGGAGCAGGCGCTGGGCGACCGCAGCCGCAATGTCCGGGCGACGGCGGCGGAACTGCTGTCGGCGCTGCCGGGCTCGGCGCTCGCCGCGCGGATGGCCGTACGGGCCTCGGCGTGCGTGGCCCTGGACCGTACGGGGAGCGCGCCGGCGATCGCGGTGGAGGCGCCGCTCGAATGCGACGCGGCCATGGAACGGGACGGTGTCGTGGCCGCACCGCCCGCGGGGCGGGGAGAACGGTCCTGGTGGCTGGGCCAGTTGGTGGAGGCCGCCCCGCTCGGCGCCTGGCCGGGGCGGCTGGGCGGACGCACGCCTGAGGAGATCGTCGCGCTGCCGGTGGCGGACGGCTGGCAGGGTGAGCTGCACGCGGCCTGGTGCCGGGCGGCGGTACGGCAGCGGGATGCCGGGTGGTCGAGGGCGCTCCTCGGCTCGCCCTCGGCGCCCGAGGCGGGTGGGCCGGGCGCGGTGTCCCTGGCGGAGCGGGCGAAGCTGCTGGCCGCGCTGGATCCGGCGGAACGGGCCGTGTGGGTCGCCGGGTTCATCGCCACGCACGGCCTGTCGGAGGCGTTCCAGTTGCTCGGGGTATGCGCGGTCCCCTGGGCTCCCCCGCTGGGCCAGGCGGTCGTGGACGCCCTGAACATCGCCCGGGACGCGGGCAGTTACCCGTGGAGCTTCAGCGGGGTGATGGGCCTGGCGGAGCGCTGCCTGGACCCGGCGGAGGCGGTCCGGCTGGAGGCGCTGCTGGCGGTTCCCGACGAGCGGGAGGACGCGTCGCCGGGGGCCGGCGGGTACTGGGCGGAGGCCTTCCAGCGCCTGGTCACGACCTTGCGGCTGCGGGCGGCGATGGCCCGGGAGCTGACCCCGCCCGCCCAGACCGCGCCTGCGCCGGGCACACCCGCGCAACCACCGGAGACACCCGCACCACCACGGGAGGCAGCCGCGTAACCCGCGAAGGGACCGCCCGGCCACCGGCGGCGACCGCGCGACGGCCGAGGCCAGCCGCCTGGCCCGCGCGAGCAGCCGCGGAACCGCCAGGCGCGGCTGCGGACCGGCCTTGGGACGGGCTGGACGGGCTGGACGGGGGACCGTCGCGTGACGGCCGGAGACAGCCGTCCACCGCGCGCGAGCAGCCGCGGAACGGCCCGGAGCAGCCGCCTGCCCGACGGGAGGAGACCCCCAACCACCAGGAGCGATCCAGCCGCGCAACCCTGGAAGCAACGCCGCTCGGAGACAGCCGCGCCGCCAGGAAACAGCCGCCGGAGACAGCCGGTCAGCCGATCAACCGGTCAGCCGCCCGATGCCGCCGGCTGGCGGACGTTCGCGCGGACCCACTCCACGATCGACGCGGTCGTCGCCCCGGGGGTGAAGATCTCCGCGACACCCTTCTCCTTCAGCGGCGGGATGTCCTCGTCGGGGATGATGCCGCCGCCGAAGACGAGGATGTCCTCGGCCTCCCGCTCCTTGAGCAGGCCGATGACGGCGGCGAACAGCGTGTTGTGGGCGCCCGAGAGGATGGAGAGGCCGATCGCGTCGGCGTCCTCCTGGATCGCGGTGTCGACGATCTGCTCCGGCGTCTGGTGGAGCCCGGTGTAGATGACCTCCATACCGGCGTCGCGCAGGGCCCGCGCGATGACCTTGGCCCCACGATCGTGGCCGTCGAGCCCTGGCTTGGCGACCACCACGCGGATCGGACCGGCTGCCACACCCATCACTGCCTCCATCAAGCGACCACGGAAGCGATCGCTTCCGTCCGTATCGACAAGTACCGCACTTTTGGCGCGTTCCGCCACCGTCGCGAAGTGAACGAACGTTATCTCCAGCATCCCGCAAGCGGCAGTTTTACGGTGCGCGGCGAGGGGGAAATCACATGGTGGGACATGAGGGCACACGGGGGTCGAGCCGCCCCCCGGTGTGCCGACAGGAGGTGCCCATGAAGGTCACCGGGGTTTTGCCGCTCTTCCTCCCGCTCTGCCGCCGTATGTGGCCCGGCAGACTCGCCGGACTGTCCATGACGCTGCTGCGGGCGACGGCCCTGGAGGCGGCGATCCTCGCGGGTCACCTCCTGCTGTACCCGACCGGCCTGATCCAGGAGCGGCGCTCCGGCGCCCTGCCCGCCCCGGACGGCACCGCGCGGCTGCCGGTCCGCCCCGCGCCACCTGTCGTCCTGCTGCACGGCTTCATCGACAACCGTTCGGTGTTCGTCCTGCTCCGCCGCACCCTCGCCCAGCACGGCAGGCACCGGGTGGAATCACTCAACTACTCGCCGCTGACCTGCGACATCCGCATCGCGGCCGAGCTGCTCGGCCGGCACATCGAGGAGATCTGCGAGCGCACCGGCAGTGCCCGGGTCGATATCGTCGGGCACAGCCTCGGGGGCCTGATAGCGCGCTACTACACCCAGTGCCTGGGTGGTGACCTGCGGGTACGCACGCTGGTCACCCTCGGCACCCCGCACTCGGGGACCCGGGTGGCGCCGCTGGCGGACGCGCACCCGATCGTGCGGCAGATGCGGCCGGGCTCCGCGGTGATCGAGGAGCTGGCGCGGCCCGCCCCCGGCTGCCGGACCCGCTTCGTGAGCTTCTGGAGCGACCTGGACTCGCTGATGGACCCGCTGGAGACGGCCTGCCTCGAGCACCCGGACCTGGACGCGCAGAACGTCCGGGTGACCGGCATCGGCCACCTCGCCCTGCCCGTGCACCCCGCCGTGGCGGCCGGGATACGCGAGGCCCTGGACACCCCGGACTCCGGGGACCGGGCCGCCGACGGCCTGACAGTGGCCTGAGCCCGGTCCCGGTTACGGCCGGAGCGCAGAGCCCCCGCAGAGCCCGCGCACAGCCGGCGCATCGCCGACGCACAGCCCTCACTTCGCCACTCGACATCGAACATTCTTCGAACGCAAAGCCAAGGTCGGGTCCTGGAACCCCGAAACACGGCCGAATGCCCGTTTCCGGCCCACGCGAAACAGGCCGAAGATTGTCGCGCCCAGGTACCGCCGGGTACAGTCGCCGCACTGCTCTGGCAGCCCCTGTTGTCGAGGCGAAAGAGAAGTTGGTGAACGACCGTCACCCGTCGGGGACCATGACCACCCCGGCCCCGGCTTCCGACGCCTCCACCGCGCACTACGCGCCGTATGGGGCACAAGAAGCCCCCTACGACGACCTCACCACGTACGGCGGTTACGACGCCACCCATTTCGCAGGTGACCCCGGGAGCACCACGGGCTTCCACACCGACCCGCTCTTCGGCAGCCTCCCGGGCGGCGGCGAGCAGGCCACCGGCGCGTACGACACCACGCACTGGCAGACCGGCACCGCCCAGACCCCGGCCTACGACCCGTACGCGGCGCAGCAGTACGCCGCCTATGACTCCGGTGTCTACGACAGCACCGCCTGGGCCGTCCCCGGGCAGCCCACCGGGAACGACGTCAGCGGCCAGTGGGACGCCGGCGCCTGGTCGCAGCCGGACTCGTCCGGCGGCACCGACCCCGCCCAGCAGTGGGAGTGGGGCACCCAGACCTTCGACACGGGCGCGTACGACGCCACGCAGTGGAACTCCGCGGAACAGAGCGTGCCGGCGCAGTCCGAGCCGGGTGGCGAACCGTTCGATCAGCAGGCCACCGCGACCTTCGAGCAGGCACCGTACGAGGACGCCGACTTCGACGAACAGCACGCCGCCGACGGCGAGTCGGACTCCACCGGCGAACTGCCGGCCGTGACCGATCTGCTGGACGGACAGGAAGAGGTCGCCCCGGCGCCCGCGACCCGCGCCGGCTCGCGCGGCGGGGCGCGCTCCCGGCGCCGTACGCCCGCCAAGCGCTCCGCGCTGCTGACCGTCGCCGTGCCGTCGGCCTGTGTGATGGGGGTGGCCGGGATCGCCGTCGCCTCGGTCGGCGCGCTGACCGACGACTCCAAGGACACCGCCACCACCGCCTCGGACGCGCAGCCGGTCAAGCCGTCCGTCGCCAACAGCAAACTGGACAGCCAGCTCAAGACGCTCTCCGCGGGCGCCGACGACTTCGCCGACCGGGCGAGCCGCACCCAGGAGCGGATCGACCTCAAGGCGCAGCAGGAGCTGGAGAAGAAGAAGGCTGCCGCGGAGGCCGCGCTCAAGGAGCGGCTGCGGCCCAAGTTCGCGCTGCCGGTCACGCAGCACGGACTCAGCGCCTACTTCGGCCAGGCGGGCATCAACTGGATGTCGGTGCACACCGGCATCGACTTCCCGGTCTCCTACGGCACGACGGTCATGGCCGCCACCGACGGCACCGTCACCACCAAGTGGAACAGCGCCTACGGCAACATGATGATCGTGACGGCGAAGGACGGCACGGAGACCTGGTACTGCCACCTCTCCAGCTACAGCGTCGCCTCCGGGACGACCGTCAAGGCCGGCCAGCCGATCGGCCACTCCGGCAACTCCGGCAACTCCACCGGTCCGCACCTGCACTTCGAGGTACGGCCGGCGGGCGGGGCGGCCATAGACCCGCTGCCGTGGCTGCGCAGCCACGGGCTGGATCCCACGTAGACACCAGGGCCCCGCTCTTCAGCGGGGCCCTTCCGGCTTTCCCGGCTTGCTCTGCCTGCTACAGCTTCTCCACCGGCGCGTACCGCAGCAGCAGTCGCTTCGGCTTGGCGTCGCCGAAGTCGATCGTCGCCTCCGCGTTCGAGCCCGTCCCCTTCACGGCGACGACCGTGCCGAGCCCGAACTGGTCGTGGGTGACCCGGTCCCCCACGGTCAGCGCGACCACCGGCTTCTCCGACGTGCGCCGCGTGGCGAACCCGGACGCGCCCGACGCCGAGGAGCGCGAACGGGTCGAGGACAGCGAGGCGGCGATCCCGGACGCCGGTCCGGAGGCCACGGGCGCCGCCGCGCCGGTCCGCTTCCACTCCACATGGGCGGGCGGGATCTCCTCCAGGAAGCGGGAGGGCGGGTTGTACGACGGCTGGCCCCAGGCGCTGCGCAACGCCGACCGCGTGAGGTAGAGCCGCTCCCGCGCGCGCGTGATGCCGACGTACGCCAGGCGCCGCTCCTCCTCCAGCTCCTTGGTCTCGCCGAGGGCGCGCATGTGCGGGAAGACGCCGTCCTCCATGCCGGTCAGGAACACGACCGGGAACTCCAGGCCCTTGGCGGTGTGCAGGGTCATCAGCGTGATGACGCCGTCGCCGTCCTCCTCGTCCGGGATCTGGTCGGAGTCGGCGACCAGGGCGACCTGCTCCAGGAAGTCGGCCAGGGTCCCCTGCTCACCCTCGCCCCGCTCCTGCTCGAACTCCATGGCCACGGCCGCGAGTTCCTGGAGGTTCTCGATCCGGGTCTCGTCCTGCGGGTCGGTGGAAGCCTGCAACTCGGCCAGGTAGCCGGTGCGTTCGAGGACGGCTTCCAGCACCGTGGCCGGTCCGGCGCCGGACTCGACGATCGTCCGCAGGTCCTCCATCAGCGTGTTGAACCGCTTGACCGCGTTGGTGGAGCGCGCGGCCATGCCGTACGCCTCGTCCACGCGCTTCAGGGCCTGCGGGAAGCTGATCTTCTCGCGCTGGGCGAGGGCGTCGACCATCGCCTCCGCGCGCTCGCCGATGCCCCGCTTGGGCACGTTGAGGATGCGGCGCAGCGGCACCGCGTCCTCGGGGTTGGCGAGGACCCGCAGGTAGGCGAGGACGTCCCGGACCTCCTTGCGCTCGTAGAAGCGGACTCCGCCGACGACCTTGTAGGGCAGGCCGACGCGGATGAAGATCTCCTCGAAGACACGGGACTGGGCGTTGGTGCGGTAGAAGACGGCGACGTCTCCCGCGCGCGCGTGGCCCGCGTCGACCAGGCGGTCTATCTCCTCGGCGACGAACTGGGCCTCGTCGTGCTCGGTGTCGGCGACGTAGCCGACGATCCGGGCGCCCTGCCCGGCGTTGGTCCACAGGTTCTTCGGGCGGCGGGACTCGTTGCGCTCGATGACCGCGTTGGCGGCGGACAGGATGGTCTGCGTGGAGCGGTAGTTCTGCTCCAGCAGGATCGTCGTCGCGTCCGGGTAGTCCTCCTCGAACTGGAGGATGTTGCGGATCGTCGCACCCCGGAAGGCGTAGATCGACTGGTCCGCGTCGCCCACGACGCAGAGTTCGGCGGGCGGGACGTCGTGCTCGCCGGGCGGGGTGTCCTCGTCGTGCTCCCCGGTACCGACGAGCTCCCGCACGAGCGCGTACTGGGCGTGGTTGGTGTCCTGGTACTCGTCCACCAGGACGTGCCGGAAGCGGCGGCGGTAGTGCTCGGCGACGTCGGGGAAGGCGCGCAGCAGGTTGACCGTCGTCATGATCAGGTCGTCGAAGTCCAGCGCGTTCGCCTCGCGCAGCCGCGACTGGTACAGGGCGTAGGCCTGCGCCAGGGTCTTCTCGAAGCCGTCGGTGGCCTGGGCGGCGAAGTCCTCCTCGTCGATCAGCTCGTTCTTCAGGTTGCTGATCTTGGCGCTGAAGGACTTCGGCGGGAAGCGCTTGGGGTCGAGCTCCAGGTCGCGGCAGACCAGCGCCATCAGGCGCTTGCTGTCGGCGGCGTCGTAGATCGAGAACGACGAGGTGAAGCCGAGCTTCTTGCTCTCGCGCCGCAGGATGCGCACGCACGCGCTGTGGAAGGTCATCACCCACATCGCGTTGGCGCGCGGGCCGACGAGCTGCTCGACGCGTTCCTTCATCTCGCCCGCGGCCTTGTTGGTGAAGGTGATCGCGAGGATCTGGCCCGGGTGGACGTTCCGCTCGGCGAGCAGGTAGGCGATGCGGTGGGTCAGCACGCGGGTCTTGCCCGAGCCGGCACCGGCGACGATGAGCAGCGGGGAGCCGGCGTGCACGACCGCGGCGCGCTGGTTCTCGTTCAGCCCCTCCAGCAGTGCCGCCGCGTCCAGGACGGGGCGCGGGGCGCCGTCGCGGTAGTAGCCTCCCCCGCTCTCGCCTTCGCTCGCGCGGGGGGACCCCCATCGGTCCGGAGGCACGTCGAACTTCCCGCCGAACAGATCGTCCGGAAGCGGCTCCGGGGCATGATCGTCCTCGGGCGGCGGCGGAGGTTCCTCCTCGTGCCCACGAGGGGTCTGGAGGTCCGCCAGGAAGCTGTCGTCAAAGAGGCTGCTCATCGCTCTACGAGTCTAGGGCGCTGCACCGACAACCGGTCGCGGTCCCCGGAAGATGACGGCTCCCGGCGCGGGTCGGTCCTCGCGAGGACCGGGTACGCCGGTCGCTCACGCATCGGAAGCGCCTGGTCACACGCGCGTGAACCTTTGCGCCTCCAGGGCAAAGGTCACGGAAATGTATCGGACAAAGCGCACACCAACCTTCACAGAAGACACACGAGTTGGCTAGGTTTCCGTCAGGCCGCACGACCCCCCTCCGGCGAACCTCGCCGGGCCGCGCGGCCACCGCCGAATCCGGCGCGCCCCCGCACGGTGCCCGGAGCCGGGGACCCACGATCCTGGGGTGAATCGGCCGACTCCCGCCCGGGACGACGCCGTAGGGCGACCCTTCCGAGCACCCGCCCGAACCCTTCCCCCGAGGGAAGACCTGGGGTACCCCCACCGCTGACCCCGGCAGGCGGCAGTACGGAAGGAGTCGCCTCCCTTGGCGTCGCACCGCAAGACGCGCCCCGGCGGAACCCAGGGAGAGGGCGCCCGCACACCCGCCCTCGCCACCGCCGCCCTCACCTCCGTGGCCGTGCTCTCCCAGACGGCCGGGGCCGCACCCTCGCCCGCCCCGGGCCGGCCGAGCCAGGAGGAGATCGCACGCAAGATCGAGGACTTCTACCGCCGAGCGGAATCGGCGGCGGAGACGCCGGTCGCGGCAGGCGACGGGGGCCGGGGCGGCTGGCGGGCCGGGCGGGCCGACCGGGACGCCGGACGGGCCGCGCGGGACGCCGGGCGGGCCGATCGTGGGGACAGGGACGCCGACGCCGGGGCCGGAGGCGCCTACCGGGCGGCCGGGTGGGCCGGACAAGGGACCGGGTGGACCGAGCCCGGTACCGGAAGTGCCGATCAGGAAACCAGGCGGACCGGACGGGGCTCCGGGCGGGCCGCACGGGCCGGGTGGTCCCAGCGGGCCGAGGGCGGCGAGCTGGTCGAGCCGGCCGCGGCCGCACGACGGACCGCCGACAACCTCCAGCGGCTCCGGGACGAGGTCGCCCGCCGTGCCCAGCGCCGGGGCCGCGCCGTACAGCGGGCCGTGAACCCCGGCCAGGACAGGGCCCTCCCCACCGCGCAGGCCGTGATTCCGGCTCAGGGCGGCACCGTTCCGACCGGGCAGCCCGTGATTCCCGCGCAGGACGGCACTGTGCCGCCCCAGCGGGCCATGATCCCGGCCCAGCGCGGTACGGTCCCGGCCCAGCGCGGCACGATCGGTGTCCGGGGTACGGGCGTGACGCCGCCGCCCGCCGGGGACACCGCCGTCGCCGGTCCGGTTGGGCACACGGCCGTTCCCGCACCCCTCGGAAGCACGGCGGACCGCCGGGCGGAGGTGGCCGTGAGCGGCCCGAGGGCGGCCAAGGCGACCGTCCAGAAAAAGCTCGCCCACGCGCGCGTGCTGCTGTCCCAGCGAACGACACGGACCACCGGAACGCCCGCCACCGCCTCCGCCTCCGCCTCCACGGCCACGGCTTCCCCGGTCACGGCTGCCACCGTCGCGCCGGCAGCCACCCAGGCCGCAGCCGCCGCCGCAGCGCCCGGCACCTACGCCACCAAGGCCAGGAAGGCCATCGCCTTCGCCCGTGCCCAGGTCGGGAAGCCGTGCGTGTGGGGCGCCGCGGGCCCCGGCTCCTACGACTGCGCGGGGCTCACGCAGGCCGCCTGGAAGTCCGCCGGCGTCACCCTCCCGCGTACCGCGCGCGAGCAGGCCGGCGTCGGCACCCCGGTCGCACCGGCCGACGCCCGCCCCGGAGACCTCGTCTTCTTCGGTGACGACGCCGGCCACGTCGGACTCTGCACAGGCGACGGCATGATGATCCACGCCCCCAGGCCGGGCGCGTACGTCCTCGAGGAACCGGTCTCCGGCATCGAGGCGGCCGTCCACAGCGTGGTGCGGCCGGGCTGACTCAGAAGCGCGCCGAGGTTCATGTCCGGGGAACCGCGATCAAGCCCACGGGAACGGCGATCGAGCCCAGAGGACGACGATCAGGTCTCCAGGACGTCGGTCGAGCCCACAGGACGATGATCAGGTCCACAGGACGGCGATGAAGATGTTGGCCGTGGTCAGCAGGCCGACCAGCCCGAAGAGGCCCTTGTCGATCCGCTCCTCGTCGCGCTTCACGTAGACCAGGCCGAGGATCACGATCAGCAGGGCGAGCTTCACGCCGATCTTGATGGTGTTGACGTGGTGGTCGTCGGCCTGGTTGAGGCCGACCAGGGCCACGCCGGTGACCAGCATGGTCAGCGCGCCGTGCAGCATCCCGGGCACGAACCGGGCCGTGCCCTGGCCCATCGCCTTCATCTGGGTGAGGAAACCGCCGAGCAGCGCGGCGATGCCGATGATGTGCAGGCCGACGAAGAGATGGATGAGTACGTCCATGGAGCCGGAGCCTAACCAGCCCCCTCCGGCCCACCACCCACCGGACCCCCTCCTCAAGCCCCCTTCCTGAGCCGACGACCCTCCATGACCGTCCCGGCGCCCCCGTCACCGCCCCCGGCGACCCTCTGTCACGGCCCCCGGCGACCTTCCGTCACCACGCCCTCCCGCGAGCCCGGCGATCCGGCGGCCCGGCCCGTGCGGTCTCGCATATATGCGCCCCATAGCACCTCACAGCCACCGGCAGTCCCTCTTTCCGCTCTTCGGTCAGCACGCTCCGTTAAGGCGACGGCTCCAGCGAGCCCGCACGGTCACATACGGTCACGTCCCGGTCCATGCGAACCAGTTCCGTACACCGCGTTACCTTCTCGTCACCGTCCGGCCTAGCGTCCTCCCCCAGGTGACCGGCTCCCCACCGCCGCCCGGACCAGGGGCGGCAGTCGGCCACCACCGCCGGAAGAGGCCCGGCGGCGGCCCGCTCCCTGTGCGGGCCGCCGCGGGGCGTACCGACCGCTCGGTCGTGTGAGTCGTACGGAAGGACGTGACGGTCCAGGTGGCAGCGCACCGCAAGCGCCCCCAACGCCCGCTCAGCGGTCATACGGCCCGGACGGCCGCCACGCTCGCCCTGGCGGGCGCGGCCACCGCGACCGCCTTCGACGGGACGGGGCACGCCGAACCGCAGCCGACGCCGGCGCAGGTGAAGGCCAGGGTGGAGACGCTGTACCGGGAGGCCGAGGCCGCCACCGAGAAGTACGACGGGGCGAAGGAGGAGGCGGACGCCCGCCAGCGGCGGCTGAGCGCGCTGCAGGACGAGACCGCCCGCAAGCAGACGCGGCTCAACTCGGCGCGGGAGGCGCTGGGCTCGATCGCCGCGGCGCAGTACCGGGACGGTGGCATCGACCCGGCCTGGCAACTGGCCCTCTCCAGCGACCCCGACCGGTATCTGGACGGTGCCGCGTTCGCGGAGCGGGCCGGTGACCGGCAGGCCGCCGCCGTCTCCCGGGTGCGTCAACAACTGCGGGAGATCGAGCGGTTGCGCGGCGCCGCGCGCGTCGAGGTGAGGTCGCTGCGGTCGCGGCAGGCAGAGCTGAGACGGCAGAAGAGGACCGTCACCGGCAAGCTGGACGAGGCCCGGCGGCTGCTGGCACGGCTGACTCCGCCGCAGCGGGCCGAGGTCACCGGTGCCGGCGGCACGGGCGCCCGTGTCTCCCGGTCGGGCACCGGCGCGCGGCAGCCGCTGGAACGGCCCGGGTCCGCCGCCCCTGCCTCCCACGCGGCGGCGGCCCTCGCCTACGCCTACAGCAAGCTCGGCAGCCCCTATGTGTGGGGCGCCACCGGACCGAACGCCTTCGACTGCTCCGGTCTGGTGCAGGCCGCCTACCGCTCCGCCGGCATCTCCCTGCCCCGCACCACCTACGCCCAGATCAGCGCGGGCCGGCGAGTCTCCCGCTCCGAACTCCGGCCGGGTGACCTGGTGTTCTTCTACTCAGGGATCAGCCACGTCGGCATCTATGTGGGCGGCGGCCAGATGATCCACGCCCCCAACCCGTCGGCACCGGTCCGTCTCGCCCCGATCGACCAGATGCCGTTCGCGGGAGCGACAAGGGTGGAGTGAGGGGCAGCCGCGCGGCTGCCCCGGGGGCGGGCCCGCAGGGGGTCAGACCAGCCGGCGCGCGGTCGCCCAGCGGGTCAGTTCGTGCCGGTTGGACAACTGGAGCTTGCGCAAAACCGCCGAGACGTGGGACTCGACCGTCTTCACGGAGATGAACAGCTGCTTGGCGATCTCCTTGTAGGCGTAGCCCCGGGCGATCAGGCGCAGCACCTCGCGTTCCCGCTGGGTGAGGCGGTCCAGGTCCTCGTCCACCGGAGGGGCGTCGGTGGAGGCGAAGGCGTCCAGGACGAACCCGGCCAGCCGCGGGGAGAAGACGGCGTCGCCCTCCTGGACGCGGAAGATCGAGTCGACCAGGTCGGTGCCGGTGATGGTCTTGGTGACATAGCCGCGGGCGCCGCCGCGGATCACCCCGATCACGTCCTCCGCCGCGTCCGACACGGACAGCGCGAGGAAGCGGACCGGCCGCTCGGCGTCCGCCATCAACGCGGCGCACCGGCGCAGCACTTCGACCCCGCCGCCGCCCGGCAGGTGGACGTCGAGCAGGACCACCTCGGGCCGGGTGGCGGTGATGACCGCGACCGCCTGGTCGACGTCCGCGGCCTCGCCGACCACCTCGACCCCGGTCTCGGCGGTCTGGCCGATCTCGGCCTGGACGCCGGTACGGAACATGCGGTGGTCGTCCACCAGCACCACCCGCACGTGCCGTCCGCCCGCGCCGCCGCCGGTCCGGTCGGTCTCGGCCGGCTCCGCCGCCCCCGCCGTGCCGTTCCCCTCGGTCGCGTCGCTCATGACGTCTTCTCCGCCCTCTCCATCTCCAGCTCGACCTCGGTGCCGCCGTCCGGCACCGCCCGCAGCCGGGCCGTGCCGCCGTAGCGCTCCATGCGGCCGATGATCGATTCTCTGACACCCATGCGGTCGGCGGGTATCGCGTCGAGGTCGAAGCCGGGGCCGCGGTCCCGCACGGACACGAAGACCGTCTTTCCCTCGACTTCGGCGTAGACCTGTACGGCACCGCCCTCGCCACCGTACTTGGCGGCGTTCACCATCGCTTCGCGCGCGGCCTGCATCTGCGCACCGGTCTTCTCGTCGAGCGGGCAGTCGCCGACTATCACGACCTCGATGGGCACCCCGTGCTTGTCCTCCACCTCGGCTGCGTTGCGGCGCACGGCCTCGGCGACCGTGTCCGGTTCGTCGGCCTCGTCCTTGCCGGTGCCCTCCGGCTTGTAGAGCCAGGTCCGCAGGTCGCGCTCCTGGGCGCGGGCGAGGCGGCGCACCTCGCCCGCGTTGTCGGCGTTGCGCTGGATCAGGGTGAGGGTGTGCAGCACGGAGTCGTGGACGTGGGCGGCGACTTCGGCGCGTTCCTGGGCACGGATGCGCATCAGCCGCTCCTCGGACAGGTCCTGGGTCATGCGGACCAGGTAGGGGCCGGCGAGCAGGGTGATGCCGACGAGGACGGCGAGCGCGGCCTGGAGGACGGCGCCGAGGTGGGCGGTCGAGCCCTGGAGGACGAAGATGGCGGTGACACCGGCCGTGACGAGCAGGACGCCGCCGGCCGCGCGGAGCAGGGTGAGGGTGCGGCGCCGGCGGCCGGCCTCGGCCCAGCGGGCCCGGCGGGCGTTGTCCGCCTGGCGCCAGACCAGGGCGACACCGGCGGCGACGAGCACGGCGGGCACCAGGTACGCCTTGGTGGCGCTGCCCAGGTTCACGCTGCCGACGAAGACCACGGACACGATGACCATGAGGAGCAGCGCGACGATCTGTCCCCGGTCCGGCTTGCGGGCCACCAGTTTGCGGCGGCCGTCCGGCGAGGTCGCCGTGCCCACCAGCGACGGCTTCTGGTCGCCGACGCCGCCGATGCCGAGCGGCACGAAGAACCAGAACGCGGCGTACAGCAGCGCTCCGAGTCCGTCGGCCATGAACAGGCCGACGAAGACGAGCCGCACCCACACGACGGGCAGCCCGAGGTGCCCGGCGAGGCCCCGCGCCACTCCGCCGAGCCAGCGTCCGTCGCTGCTGCGGTAGAGCTTGCGCGGGGGCCGCGGGTCGTCGAGTGGCAGGCTTGCGGCTTCCGGCATGCCAATGATGGTCACACGAGCGGCGAGAGGGAGCATCAGGGTCGGCCCCCGAGACGCCCCTGATCTTCCGTCGGAGGCGTCCGGGCGGGCGGTCCGGCGGGTGTCGCGCGGCGCCCGGTGCCGCTCGAACGCTTCCCCATCCCGTCTCAGGGCCGATTTCAGGGTTGGCCCAGGGTCGTCCCGACTGCCGTCGCGGCGGCCGGGCCGTCACCATGGACGCATGACGGATCACGAGCACGCCGCGACGGGTCCGGGACCCGGCCCCGGCCCGCGCCCGGCCCCGGGCACCGGGCCGACGGATGCCGCGCCCGCCGCGACGGACGAGACGGGAGCGGCCGGCGCCGGCCCGCACTCCCCCACGCACGAGCCGGAACGGAAGGAGGGCGCCGAGGTGCCAGACCGGTTCCGGCGCGACCGCCGGCACAAGATGATCGCGGGCGTGTGCGCGGGACTCGGCCGGCAGACCGACATGGACCCCGTCATCTTCCGGATCACGTTGGCCGTGCTCTCCGCGACCGGTGGTCTCGGCCTCATCTTCTACGGCTTTGCCTGGCTCCTGGTGCCCTACGAGGACGAGGAGGAGAACGAGCTGCGCAAGCTCCTCACGGGCCGGGTGGACGGCCAGGCGCTGGCCGCCGTGCTGTTCGCCCTGGTCGGCTGCGGGGTCTTCCTGACGATGCTGAGGAACGGCGGGGTCCTGGCGTTCGCGACGGTGCTCTCGTTGCTGCTCGCCGGCGCCGGGTACTGGTCGCGGCGCCGCGGCGCTCCCGACCCCGACCCCCTGGCCGCGCAGGCCGCGGCTGACGCGCCGCCGGAGGCCCAGGCGCCGCCGGTCGTCACCACCTACCCCTCCTGGTGGCGGGACCCGATCGTCAAGGACGGCACCCATGTCGGCGGCACCGGCTATCTGTGGGGGCCGGGCGACGCCCGCGAGCGTGATCTGACCTCGGTCGTGGACGTCGGCGTACCCGATCCCTGGACACACCCCGGGGCGATACGGACGCCGCGCGCCGCTCCCCCGAGACCGCGCGGCCCACGCTGGATCGGCGGCTGGGTGTTCCTGCTCGCCCTGCTGGCGGGCGGCCTGGGCACGAGGCTCAGCTGGGACACGCACCCGCTGGGCACCAGCCTGCAGACCGGACTGGCGTGCGCGCTCGCGGTGTTCGGGCTGGGCATCGCGCTCAGCGCGTTCCTGGGCCGCACCGGGGCCGGCACGGTGTTCCTGGCGCTGGTCACGGCGGGGCTGCTCGCGGGGGCGTCGGCACTGCCCCGGGACATCACCACCCACTGGCGGGAGACGTCGTGGAAGCCGGTGGCGGCGGCCCAGGTGCGGTCCGGGTACGACCTCGGCACCGGGCGGGGCACCCTGGACCTGACCCGGGTGCACCCGGCCGGCGGGCAGACGGTCGCGACGGACGCCCGGGTGGGCGCGGGACAGCTGAAGGTGATCGTGCCGGCGGATGCGGCGGTGCGGCTGAGCGTCGACGTGGGGGTGGGCGACATCCGGCTGCCCGGGGACAGCGGAAAGGACGTGGACGTGCGGCCCGGCAGACACCAGGAGGTGACGCTGGCGCCCGCCAAGGGCTCCGGGAAGGGCGGCACGCTGGATCTGACGCTCGGCGTCGGAGTGGGACAGGTGGAGGTCAGCCGTGCTGCGTCATGAGTTCCAGCCGGGAAAGCTGGTCACCGGGCTGTTCCTGACCGCCACCGCCGTGGCCTTCGCGGGGGACGCGGGCGGTCTGTGGGAGACACCGTGGTTCGCGGTCGTCCCGCTGGTCGTGGGCGGGCTCTGCCTGGCCGGCGTCACGGCGGCGCTGACCCGGGGGATACGCAGACGGGGCGGCGCCGAGGGCGGTCAGCGGTAGCCGCCGGTCCTTCGGCGGCGGGCCCGCCAGGCGGCGTCGAGGGAGAGGTAGGGGGTGCCGGCGAGGACCAGGGGGAGCCAGGCCATCAGATAGGCGAGGTCGTTGCCGTAGTAGTAGGGGGTGGTCGCCCAGCTCACCGTCAGCCAGAGGCTGAGGGAGATCAGCGCGCCGCCGAGTGCGGCCAGCCGGCCGAACAGGCCGATCAGGACGCCGATGCCGACGGCCAGTTCACCGAGGGCCATGGCGTAGCCGAAGCCGACCGGGCTCTTCAGGGCAAGGTCGACCAGGGCCGGAATGGCGGCGGAGTCGCGGGCCGAGCGCATGGTGTCGCCGATGGAGCCGGTGCCGCCGGACTTCAGGAACGCGCTGTCGGTGAGCTTGTCCAGACCGGCGTAGACGAAGGTGACGCCCAGGAAGATCCGCAGGGGCAGCAGGGCGTAGTGGCCGGCGGTCTCCCGCCAGGTGCGGTGGCCGTCCAGCCGGGTGGTGTGCATGTCCGTCCGCATCCCGTGAGTCATCGCCGCCCGCCGCCTCTCGCCCTCCGTAGCACCCCTCACGTGACCATACGTATGACGAAGGGAGCCCGTTCAATCCTTTCCTGAACGATTTTCCGGATTTCGGGTGTCGGCGTGAACAGGGGGTGCCTCACGCGGCCTTGCGGGCGATGCGGTTCAGGGCGAGACCCAGGCGGCGGTCGGGCGGCCCGTCGGTCAGTCCGGTGAGCCCGATCTCCTCCGCCAGTCGTCGCAGGTGGACGTCGACCGCGGACTCCACGTGCTCGGCGAGTGCCGCCGCCGCCCGCGGCACCCGCTGCCGCGCCAGGAGCCCCGTCACGACGGCGGCCACGGCGGCCGGCCACCAGAAGCACCCCAGCACGGCATAGCAGACGGCCCAGACGGAGCCCATGACGGCGGTGTCGAAGCGGGTCCGCAGGGTGCGCAGCTCGGTCCGCACGTCGTCCGGCAGCACCATCCACAGCCGGGGCCAGCAGGCGGCGAGGTCGATGCCGTACTGGGTGTCCAGGCGGACGACGGTGGCCGCGAGCCGGTCGCCGGTGCAGGTGGGGCGCGTCGGCCGCGCGAGCGCGATGCGGTCGCGGCGGGCGGTCAGCGCGTCGATCTCCTGGCGGGCTTCCGCCGTCCGGTCGCGGGCCGGACGGGCGGCGCGCAGCCGGTCGATGTCTTCCCGGAGATCGTCCCAGTGCCGCGCACGGCGGGCGGTCAGCCGGTGGGCCGGCTGCCGGAGCGGGCCGGCCCAGTCTCCGGTCCAGATCCGTACGGCGCCGTCGCCGCACGTCCGTACCAGCGTCGCGACGGCCACGGCGGCGAGGACGAGGGCCGCCGCGGCGACGAGTTGCTCGCCGGTGGGCCAGTGCCCCGCTGTCGTCGCCCAGTGGCCGAGCCGCCTTCGCAGCAGCGACCAGTCGAGGGCGTGGGCGTGGCCGAGGACGGCGGCGGTGGCGGTGGCCCCCACGAACAGCAGGCCGGGGGCCGCCAGCGCGGTCAGCCACTTCTCGGCCAGCTTCTCGCCGAGTCCGTCGAGGACCGGGGCCACCGGTCATGCCTCCACGACGCGCAGCGGTCTGTCGTGCAGCCAGCAGCGTCCGCCGGCCGGGATGGTGCCGCTCGGCCGGCGGGGCTCGTTCAGAGCGCACCAGCCCTCGGGGCAGCGGTAGACCTCACCGCCGGCGCGGGGCACGGCACCGGGGAGGAGGGAGTCACCCGGTTCCCATCCGCGTACCGCGCCGTCCGGGCCGGTCAGGACGTGTTCGGGCACGCCCAGGGCGTCGATCGCCTGCCGCACGGTGGCCGTACCGTCGAGCACGGACCGCACGGCGGCGCGGAGGGCGGCTCCCTCCTGCTCCTCGGGCAGCCATTCGAGCGCCGCGCAGAAGCCGGCGCGGAGTGTGCGTTCGTCGTCCACCGGGCAGCTCCTCACAGTCCGTGGTGAATGACCGAGCCCCAGAACAGCGGATCGCGGTAGCGGGGGTGTGCGCGCAGCACGCCGATGGCCCGGTGCAGGGCGACCGCGGCGGGCGGGGTGCCGGGGGCGGCGAGATGGCGGTACACCTCTCGGGCGAGCAGGGGGCCCATCCGGTCGTCGACGGTCCACAGGCTGCCGATCACCTGCCGGTAGCCGCAGAGCTGGAAGGCGGAGGCCACGGAGATGACCTCGTCGGCCAGTTCCTCGCCGGGTGCGGCGCTGTGGCAGGCGGAGAGGTAGGCGAACCGGGCGTCCGTCAGCCGCTCCCCCGCCAGTTCGCGCAGGGTGAGTTCCCCGCCGTGCAGGAGCAGCCGGCTGCGCGCGGGGTCCCCGGGGTCCCGTACGCCGTGGCAGGCCAGGTGGGCGTGGGTGTGTCCGCGCAGTGCGGCCAGCACCGCCCGTGGCGTGGCCTCGGTGCCGCGCAGCACGTCCCGGCGGCCCGGCGCCGCGCCGATGGCGGCCAGTTCGTCGTCCAGGGCGGCCAGCGGGGGGTGCGCGCCGCGGGCGTCCACGGCCACGGCCAGGAGGGAGGCGGGCTCCTCGCCGGTGACCGGCAGGGAGCGTGCGTGCAGCAGGGCGCCCAGGGTCGGGGTGAACGAGGAGACGACCCGGTCGTGGGTGTGGACGGGCCCGTCGGGGCCGTCCTCCAGCACCGCGGCGTGCAGCGGGAGGAGGGACAGCACCCCGGTCGGGCACCACCACAGGCGTGGCGGGGACGCGCCGGGCTCCGGCGGTCCGGCCAGGTCCAGGTGGGCGAGGACGGGACGCACGATGCGGGTCCCGAGCCAGCGCAGCGTGTCCTTCAGCTCCTTGTCGGCCCGCAGTCGCTCGCGGCCCGTCGCCCCGCCGAGCCGGGTCACGGCGGTGCGGAAGACCTCGGCGCGCCGGCCGATCTCGTCCTCGGTGACGTCGAGCGGCAGCCTGTCCACACGGCCGGGTCCACCGGGCGGCCGGGTCACGAGCAGCACGGAACAGTCCCACGCGGACACGTTGATCACGGCGACGGGACCGTCCGCCGCGGCCTCGCTCAAGCGGTCCCAGCCGAGCGGCCGCTGGAAGTCCTCCCAGTCCTCCAGGGCGCGGATGTCCCTGACCACCTGGTCGTACTCGGCGGCTGCCGCCTTGCGTTCCTCGGGTCCGCGCTGACGCGCGACCAGCTCGGCGCAGACCCGCTCGAACCGTTCGGCGAGTGGGCGCGAGACGGCGGCGAGGTCGTCGTGCCGGCCGCGCAGCCGCAGGGCCTGGGCCAGCAGGACACCGCGCCCCTGTTCCAGCCGGACGAGTGCCTCCTGGGGCCGCCCGGCCATGACGGAGGCGGTCGCGGCGACGGTGGCCAGCGAGGACACCTCGCGCAGCCTGGTCTCCTGCGACTCCCGGCCCAGCGCCGGACCGGTCAGCTTGGGCAGCAGCTCGGTGAGCGCCACGCGGAAGCCCTCCCGGGCGAGGTCCAGGGCGCCGAGACTGGCCGCGTGGACGCCCCAGGCGTAGGCGGAGCGCAGCCGGGTGCGGATGTCCTCGGTGGGCGTGAGGGCGGTGGCGCCGTACTGCTCGACGGCCTCGGCGATGGCCCGGTCGTCGCCGAAGAGCGCGCCCCGGTCCGCGAGCAGCTCGGCCAGCTCCATGCGCGCGAGCTGCCGGATGGGGCCGGCGCCCGGGGAGCCGTCCGCGACCTGGCGCAGGATCGCCTCGGCCCGGCGCAGGTCCTCGGCCTCTCGCCGGTGGGTGCCGCGTCTGCCCAGTGCGACGGCCAGCTTGACCGCCATCACCGGGTGGTCGTGCTGGGCCGGTGGTGTGGCGGCCACGGCGAAGGCGAGGTGCTCGACGGCCTCGTCGAGGTCGGCCTGCCGTTCGTACAGGTCGTAGCGCGCGGTGAGGACGGCGGCCAGGTTGGTCAGCCGCTGGGGGTGGGCCGGGGAGGCGGCCACGGCGGGGTCGCAGCCGTCCCGGACGGCGCTGGTGGCCGCCTCCAGGTCGGCGGGGTCCTGGGTGTGGACGTACCGGTCGAGGTGCGCCAGACCCAAGAAGGAGGCGACCGACGCGCGGCGCTCGGCGTCCAGTGCCCCGCCGGCGAGCGCGGCCCGCAGCTCGGTGACCGAGGCGTCGAGGTCCGTCAGTTCACCCGTCGTCTCGAACCGCATCCGCAGGACTTGTCCCAGCTCGGCGCGGCGCAGGCTGCGCTCCGGTTCCGCGGTCGCGGACGTGGCCAGGGCGGTGCGCAGCCGGTCGACGGCGTCGTCGAGGCGTTCCAGGCCGCCGTCCCGCATGTAGGCGCCCACCTCGGCCGCGGGGCTGCCCTCGGCCGGCCGCTGAGGCGGTGCCTTGGCCAGTGCCGACGCGAGTTCGGCCAGCATCGCGTCACGGAACTGGTCGTCGGCGGGCAGCTCGGCGAGGGCCTGGCGCATGAGGGTGATCCCGCGCGCCCTGGCGTCCTCGGGTCCGACGCCGAGGTCGGCCATCGCCTGAAGGCCGATGGCGAAGCCGAAGGCGATGTGCGGCCCGGACTCCCGGCCGCGGGCCTCCGTGAAGGCGTGCCCCAGGAGCGCTCCGGCCACCAGGACCGCCTCCGGGTCCCTCGCGCCGGTGCCGGCGGCGAGCAGCGCCCTGCCGACGGCGTGCACGGTCTCGTACGCCGGCACGTCCCCGGGCGGATGTTCGGCGAAGCCGTCGCGCAGCGGCTGCGGTACCGAGGCGGGCCGGACCGCGTGCACGATCCGCAGGAGGAGGGTGTACGCGTGATGGTCCCAGACCTGGCCTTCGGGCAGGTGCTGGAGCCGTTCCAGGTAGTAGGTGCCCGCCAGGTAGACGGCGTCGAGGACGTCCGGGTCCGCGGCGGCGTGCGCCGGGGTGAGCCGGTCGCGGTGCTCGTACACGCCGCGGGCGATGTTGCGGTGGGTCTCCGACGAGAGCACCGCCTCCGGCTCGACGAACGACCACAGCCTCAGCGTGTCCGGCTCGGCCATCGCCGCATGGATGGCATCCCGTATCCGCGCGCTCGGCTCCCGCATCCCCGTACCCCCCACCGCGTCCGTGTCGCCGGCCGCGGTTGGCGGTAACTGTAGCGAGGATCACGGCAGGAGTCGGGCGATCGTATGAAATTCGGTCTGTGCCGGGGCGTTCACTCCGTCACCTGGACGACGCACCGGTTGGTCGCCACGCCGGCCGCGGTCACCACCTGCACCTCCACCGCGCCGGGCTCCACCTCGGCCGGTACGGGCACGGTCAGGACGGTGTCCGTGGGATTGCGGAAGCCGCCCGTGACCGGGACGAGGGGGACGTGCACGTCGACGGCGCCGATGCGGACGACCGTGCGGGAGAGCCGGTCGGCGTCCTGGGCGCCGGGCGGGACGAAGCCGCTGCCGCGGATCTCGATGTCGTCGCCGGTGCGGATCGGGCCGTCGAGGTCGCCGGGTTCGCGGGCGCGGACCACCGAGAGGATGACCGGCCGGCCGCCCTCGGCGTACTTGCCGGCCAGGTAGGTCGCGGCCGAGATCAGCACGATCACGCCCAGGCCCCAGGGCAGGTCGGGCAGCTGGTCGGGGCGGCGGGCCAGTCGTACGGCGGCGAACAGCAGGGCGACTGCGCTGATGGCGACGTACTGGATGTCGGTGAACGCGCCCCGGCCGGAGTCGTCGGTGAGCAGGTCGGCGGCGCGCGGACGGTGGGCGGGCACCTTCTGCAGCCGTTGGGCGAGGATGCGCAGGCCCACCACCCGGCGGACCAGGACGGCGACGCCGCAGACCACGGCGAGGACGGTGACCATGCCCGCGCCGCGCGCCAGGCCGAGGCCGGAGAGCAGCGCGTCGCGTCCGGCGTGGTCGGAGGCGGCGGCCAGGCGGGCGGCGAGCAGCAGGACGGCGTACGCGACGAACAGGACCCAGCAGGCGGCGACGGTACGGGAGGTGGAGAGGCGGTTGTCCTCGCCGATCACCGGTGCGAGCGCCCCGCCGCGCGCGCGGTGCAGGAAGCAGGCGGCGGTGAGTACGGCGGCGACGACGAGCGCGGCGAGCAGGGCCGCGGTGCGGGCGCCGGTCCAGCCCGCGCCGACCGCGGTGAGCGCCTCGGCCAGCAGCAGCGCGGTGAGCGCGCCCCAGACCGCGTACACCGTCCGCAGCCACAGCCGGGCGAGCCGGGCCGCGCCCTCGGCCCGGCTCCGTTCGGCGACGGCCTCGGCCCGCTCGGTCAGCTCCTCGGAGACCCACTGGCGGGACGCGGAGGCCGAGTGGGCCACGGCCGCCGGCAGTCCCCGGCCGGCGGCGAACTCGTCGCGCCGGCGCAGGAACGCGGCGACGGCCCGCCGGTGTCCCTCCCGGGCGCCGTGCGGGCAGTCCCCGCAGGTGCAACCGCCCTGGTGGACGCCGTCGGCGTCCGTGTGCCCTCTCGCCTCCTGCACCGCCACGCCCGACGCCCGCCTTCCCCGTGACCTGCCGATCCGGCCGGCGGCACCCGTGGCGGGCACGACGGCCGGGCAACTCCCCTGTGTCGGAAGCGAATTGTGCCCTACGCCGGGCCCTGTGGCGCGCCGGGGCCGGGTCACCGGGGGTGAAGCCGGTACCGCCGTGTTGACCCGGCGGCGGATCGCCCGCGGAGCGCACCGCTCCGGTACGTCGGCCGGGCGGATCCGGCGGGTCGGCGGGCGGCCCGGTGCGTCAGCCGAGCAGGTCCGGTTCGCTGCGGCTGATGTCCTGCCACAGGGGCTGGTAGTTGATCCAGGCCACGAGGTCGCCGCCGAGCTGTTCGCGGGTGGCGACGGCGAGTTCGTGGTCGATGAGCACCGGGCGGCCCGCCGCCCTGGCCAGCAGCTGCACCTGGCAGGACCGGTCCAGGGACAGGAACCACCAGGCCGCCGCGTCGACCGAGTCGCCGACGGTGAGCAGCCCGTGGTTGCGCAGCACCAGGGCCTTGCGGGAGCCGAGCGCGGCGGCGATCCGGCGGCCCTCCTCGGCGTCCACGGTGACGCCGGTGTAGGTGTCGTACAGGGCGAGGTCCTCGTAGAAAGCGCAGCTCTCCTGGGTGATGGGGTCGATCAGGTCACCGAGGGCGGCGAGGGCGCGGCCGTGCACGGAGTGGCAGTGCGCGACGGCGACGACGTCGGGGCGGGCGGCGTGCACCTGGGCGTGCACGGTGAACGCGGCCTGGTTGACGTGGTAGCGGCCCTCGACGACCTGCCCCTCCTTGTTGACGAGGACGAGATCGCCGACGGTGACGTGCCGGAACGGCATCCCGAAGGGGTTGACCCAGAAGCAGTCGGAGAACTCGGGGTCCCGGGCCGTGATGTGTCCCGACACCCCGTCCTCGAAGCCGGCCCGCCCGAAGATCCGCAGGGCGCCCGCGAGCCGCTCCTTGCGGTGCCGGCGCTCGTCCTCGGCCGAGCCGTGCATCGGCGGCATGGCGAACTGCAGCCGGTCGGTGGGCAACGGCAGGGGCGGGGTGGGCCCGTGCATGGATCCTCCCGTACGGGGATTGCGGTAACGGGCCGGAAGGTACCGTCGGCCGGCGCGAAAGGGCAGAGCCGTGCTGTGAAGATGCCGCGCAAACCCGACAGGAGATGTCGGGATTGACGCTGAGACTGGCCCGTATGAACTGGGCAGCCTTCAGCACCGCCGTACCCGATCTGGCGCGGACCGCCGAGGAGCGCTTCGGCGCCCACCGCCACCATGTCCTCGCGACCCTCCGCAAGGACGGCTCGCCCCGCACCTGCGGGATCGAGGTCCGCTTCCTGGGCGGGGAGCTGTGGCTCGGCATGATGCCGGGTTCGGTGAAGGCCCTCGACCTGCGCCGCGACCCCCGGTTCGCCCTCCAGGCCAATCCGGGCGCGGGCGCGGACATGGGCGGCGGCGACGTCCGGATCGGCGGTCGGGCGCATGAGGTCGAGGACGGCCGGGCCAGGGCCGCGTACGTGGAAGAGGTGGAACCGCCGCAGCCGTTCCACCTCTTCCGCACCGAGCTGACGGAGGTCGTACGGACCTGCGTCGAGGACGACACGTATCTGGTCACCCAGCTCTGGAGGCCCGGTGAGTCCCTGCGCACGCTGAAGCGCGCGTAGGGCCTACTCCCACTCGATGGTGCCCGGGGGCTTGCTCGTCACGTCGAGGACGACCCGGTTGACGTCACGGACCTCGTTGGTGATGCGGGTGGAGATCTTCGCCAGCACGTCGTAGGGCAGCCGCGACCAGTCGGCCGTCATCGCGTCCTCGGAGGAGACCGGGCGCAGGACGACCGGGTGGCCGTAGGTGCGGCCGTCACCCTGGACGCCCACGCTGCGGACGTCGGCGAGCAGGACCACCGGGCACTGCCAGATGTCGCGGTCCAGGCCGGCCGCGGTCAGTTCCTCGCGGGCGATGGCGTCGGCCTCGCGCAGCAGGTCCAGCCGCTCCTTGGTGACCTCGCCGACGATGCGGATGCCGAGGCCCGGGCCCGGGAAGGGCTGGCGCTGGACGATCTCCTCCGGCAGGCCCAGCTCCTGGCCGACCATGCGGACCTCGTCCTTGAACAGCTTGCGCAGCGGCTCGATGAGCTTGAACTCGAGGTCCTCGGGCAGGCCGCCGACGTTGTGGTGCGACTTGATGTTCGCGGTGCCGGTGCCGCCGCCGGACTCCACCACGTCCGGGTAGAGGGTGCCCTGGACCAGGAACTCCACGGCCGGGCCCTCGTCGGCGATGATCTCGGCCTGCGCCTGCTCGAAGACGCGGATGAACTCCCGGCCGATGATCTTCCGCTTCTCCTCGGGGTCGCTGACCCCGGCCAGCGCCTTGAGGAAGCGCTCCTCGGCGTCGACGACCTTCAGCTGGACGCCGGTGGCGGCGACGAAGTCCTTCTCGACCTGCTCGGTCTCGCCCTTGCGCATCAGGCCGTGGTCGACGTACACGCAGGTCAGCTGGGAGCCGATGGCCTTCTGGACGAGGGCCGCGGCGACGGCGGAGTCCACGCCGCCGGACAGGCCGCAGATCGCGCGCTTGTCGCCGACCAGCTCACGGATGGCCTCGACCTGCTCCTCGATCACGTTGCCGGTGGTCCAGTTCGGCTCCAGGCCGGCACCGCGGTACAGGAAGTGCTCCAGCACCTGCTGGCCGTGCGTGGAGTGCATGACCTCGGGGTGGTACTGGACGCCGTAGAGCTTCTTGTCGTCGTTCTCGAACGCGGCGACCGGGACGACGTCCGTGGAGGCCGTGACCGCGAAGCCCTCGGGAGCGGCGGAGCAGGCGTCGCCGTGGGACATCCACACGTGCTGCTCGGCCGGGGTGCCCTCGAAGAGGGTGGAGGAGTTCTTGGCCACGTGCAGGTCGGTACGGCCGTACTCGCGGGCGCCGGTGTTGTCGACCGTGCCGCCGAGGGCCTGCGCCATGAGCTGGAAGCCGTAGCACATGCCGAAGACGGGGACGCCGGCCTCGAAGATCGCGCGGTCGAGGGTGGGGGCGCCCTCCTCGTACACGGACGAGGGGCCGCCGGAGAGGATGATCGCCGCGGGGTTCTTGGCGAGCATCTCGGCGACCGGCATGGTGCTCGGCACGATCTCGCTGTAGACCCGCGCCTCGCGGACGCGTCGGGCGATGAGCTGGGCGTACTGCGCGCCGAAGTCGACGACCAGGACGGTGTCGGGGGTGGCGGCAGACTGGGTCGCTGATGACACGGGGTGCCTTCTGGTGGTCGGGCGGGGGTCTGTGCTTCCGATTCTAACGGGGCGGCCGGGGGACCTTCCGAGGGAAGCCGCCATGGCATACTGACCGTATGCACAAGCACTCGACCTTCGTCTTTACCTATGGCACCCGGCCCGCCGGCTGCCATGGTCGTGCTGCTTGAGCTGACGCCAAGCGACTTCCCAGGCGCCCCGGGCCGACAAGGCCCGGGGCGCCTGTCGTTTCTCCGGGCCGTGTCGTTCCGGGGCACTCATCCCAGCGAGGAGCCCGACATGACCACCACCGCACCGGACGCCACCCCGGAGGCGATCATCGCCGACGCCCGTGACCGCATCGACGCGCTCGACGACCGGATCATCGGTCTCGTGCAGGAGCGGATGGCCGTCTCCGCCGTCGTCCAGCAGACCCGTATTTCCTCCGGCGGGCGGCGGGTGCACCTGTCCCGCGAGATGGAGATCCTCGGCCGCTACCGGGACGCGCTCGGCAAGCCGGGCACCGCTCTCGCCATGACGCTGCTCGAGCTGAGCCGGGGTCGTATCTGAGTTCGGTGCCGCTCTCACCCGTACGGCGCGTGACCGGCCCGCGCACCGCTTCGTTGAGGGGGGTGTCCGTGCCAGCCAGGGGCGGGCCCGAAAGAACCACGCGTGGCTCGTTGGAGCGATGAGGCGTACGGGTCGTGCCGTACGCCGTGGGACCTCGCTCCGGGACGTGACCGGACGGCAGGGGACAGCAGCCCGGTCACCCAAGAGAACGGCCGGCTCCGGGGACGCCCGGGGCCGGCCGGCGGAACCCGACAACTGCAGACAGGCCACAGGCCACAGGGACAAGCGGCGCGGCCCCCGGCGCCGCTCCCTGGCACCGGCGCTTGCCCTGACGCCGGTGCTGACTGGAAGAAGGGCCCCGCGGCCTCTCCGTCCCGCGGGGCCCTTCGTCATGCCTGCACTCCACAGTGTGACTCGGATCACAAAAGAATCCCGGTTCTCCGGAGCAACCCTTCACTCTTTCCGCCGATCAAACGTGCGGATCAAGAAAACGGTGAGAGGGACCTGCCTTCGGAGGGGGATGCAGGTCCCTCTGTGCCGTCGAGGCGGCTCCCGCGGGGCGCTCCCGGCCCTTTCCGGTCACTTCTTCGGCGGTACCGCCGGCATCCCGAGGAACGGCAGCCGCAGCGCGCCGAACGCGTCCGCCGGGACCACCGGGGCCTGCGGCTCCACCGGCTTCAGCCGCTCGTACGCCGCTCCGGGCGCCGGCCGCGGGTCCTCCTCCCCCTTGTTCGGCCAGAACGACATCGCCCGCTCGGCCTGCGCGGTGATCGTCAGCGAGGGGTTCACCCCCAGGTTCGCCGAGACCGCGGCGCCGTCCACGACCGAGATGCCGGGGTGGCCGTAGAGCCGGTGGTACGGGTCGATCACGCCCGTCTCCGGTGAGTCGCCGATGGGGCAGCCGCCGAGGAAGTGCGCGGTGAGCGGGGTGCCCATCAGCTCGCCGACGTTGCTGCCGGGGAAGCCGTTGATCTCGGCGGCGAGCGCGGAGGCGGCCTCGGTCGCGGCCCTGATCTGCTTGGGGTTCGGCGCGCCGTGCCCCTGCCGCGCGGTGAGCAGGCCCTTGCCGACGCCGCCGGGCTTCAGGTACGTGGTCAGCGAGTTGTCCAGGGACTGCATGACCAGGCCGATGATGGTCCGCTCCGACCAGCGCCGGTTGGACAGGGAACGGGCGACCAGCATCGGGTGCCGGGCCGCGTTCGCCAGCCAGGCGAACACGCGCGAGGAGCCCTCGGCGTAGGGCACCTGGAGGATGGACAGGCCGCCCATCGAGTTGGAGCCCCTGCCGTAGCGGACCGGTTCGATGTGGGTGTTCTCGTCGGGGTGGATCGAGGACGTGATGGCGACGCCCCGCGTGAAGTCGGCACGCGGCGCGCCGGTGGCCCTGCGGTAGCGCCGGTCGTCGGTCTGGGCGCCGACCAGGGCCTCGGAGTTGGTGCGGGTCAGGTCGCCGAGCCGGGCGGAGAGGTACGGCAGCTGACCGCCGGCCCTCATGCGGTGCAGCAGGGTCTGGGTGCCGTAGGTGCCGGCCGCGAGGACCACCTTGCGGGCGGTGAAGAGCCGGCCCTCGCCCTTCTTCCTCCGGTCCGTCGGCAGGGTCGCCACCGCGTAGCCGCCGCGCGAGTCGTCCGTGACCGACACGACCGTCGTCATGGGGTGCACGACCGCGCCGGCCTTCTCGGCGAGGTACAGGTAGTTCTCGTTGAGGGTGTTCTTCGCGCCGTGCCGGCAGCCGGTCATGCACTCGCCGCACTCGGTGCAGGCCTTGCGGTCGGGTCCGGCCCCGCCGAAGTACGGGTCGTTCACCCGCTCGCCGGGCCGGGCCCTCGCCTTGCCGTCGGCGTCCTCGCCGTCGCCGAAGAACACGCCCACCGGGGCGAGGTGGAAGGTGTCGCCGACGCCCATCCGCTCGGCCGCCGCCTTCAGGTGGACGTCGGAGGGGGTCATGGTGGGGTTCAGCCGCACCCCGAGCATGCGCCGGGCCTGGTCGTAGTACGGCTTCAGCTCCTCCTGCCAGTCGGTGATGTGCCGCCACTGGGGATCGTCGAAGAAGGGCCGCGGCGGCACGTAGAGGGTGTTGGCGTAGTTGAGGGAGCCGCCGCCGACGCCCGCGCCGGCCAGCACCATCACATTGCCCAGCAGGTGGATGCGCTGGATGCCGAACATGCCGAGCCTCGGGGCCCAGAGGTAGTTCCTCAGGTCCCAGGAGTTCTTCGGCAGCGTGGCGCGGGTGAAGCGGCGTCCGGCTTCCAGTACCCCGACCTTGTACCCCTTCTCGGTGAGCCGGAGGGCGGACACCGAGCCGCCGAAGCCGGAGCCGACGATCAGGACGTCGTAGTCGTAGGCGTCTTGCGGCACGTGTACTCCTCGTCGAGTTGCGGCTGCGGGTCGTTCGTGGCCGGGCGCGGCTCCCCGCGCGCCGGGTCGGTCAGCGGAACCGGAATGCCTTCATCAGCTTCAGGCTCGTGCTCATGAAGCGGGCGTAGGACTCGTCGTCCATCCCCAGCGAGGGCGCCATCGGCAGCAGCCGCTGCTGGGCGACGGTCTGGGCCTCCGTGTACTTGAGGATGCCCTCGGAGCCGTGGCGGCGGCCCAGGCCGGAGTCCTTCATGCCGCCCATCGGGGACTGGACGCTGCCGTAGGCCGGGGCGTAGCCCTCGTTGACGTTGACCGTGCCGGTGCGCAGGCGGGCTGCGACGTCCCGGCCGCGGCGGGCGTCGGTCGTCCACACGGAGGCGTTCAGGCCGTACGGCGTGGCGTTGGCGCGTTCGACGGCCTCGTCGTCGCTCGTGAACCGGTAGACCGAGACGACCGGGCCGAAGGTCTCCTCCTCGCAGACGGCCATGGAGCTGTCGACGCCGTCGAGGATGGTGGGCTCGAAGAAGTAGGGGCCGATGTCGGGGCGGGCCACCCCGCCGGCGATCACCTTCGCGCCCTTCGCGACGGCCTCCTCGACGTGCCGCCGCACGGTCTCCAACTGGCGTTCGCCGACCAGCGAGCCCATGTCGGCGCCGTAGGCGAGGGAGGTGCCGAGCCGCATGGCCCGGGTGCGGGCGGCGAACCGCTCCAGGAAGGCGTCGGCGACGGACTGGTGGACGTACAGCCGCTCGATGGAGATGCACAGCTGGCCGGCGGAGGAGAAGCAGGCGCGTACGGCTCCGGCGGCGGCCTTGTCGATGTCGGCGTCCTCCAGCACCAGCATGGCGTTCTTGCCGCCGAGTTCGAGGGAGACGCCGACCAGCCGGGAGGCGGCGCCGACGGCGACCTCGCGGCCGGTGCGGGTGGAGCCGGTGAAGGAGACGTAGTCGGCGCGCCTGACCAGCTCCGGACCGACGACCGGGCCCTCGCCGAGGACCACCTGGAAGACGCCCTCGGGCAGGCCGGCCTCGATGAGCAGGTCACGGGCCCACAGCGCGGTGAGGCAGGTCTCGGTGTCCGGCTTCATCACGACGGCGTTGCCCGCGGCGAAGGCGGGCAGCGCGTCGCCGACGGACAGCTCCAGCGGGTAGTTCCACGGGGCGATCTGGCCCACCACCCCGCGCGGGTGGCGCAGTTCGGTGACCTTGGTCAGCGTCGGCACGGCGCCCGCGTGCCGCTTGGGCTTCAGGTACGCGGCGGCCCGGCGGCCGTAGTGGCGGGCCGCGACGGCGACGGCCTGCACCTCCTCGTGCGCGTGCAGCCGGGCCTTGCCGGTCTCCAGCTGGACCAGGTCGAGGACCTCCGCCTGCCGCTCCAGGAGCAGGTCGTGGAAGCGGAGCAGGACGGCGGCCCGCTGCCGGACCGGGACCCTCGCCCACACGGCCTGGGCGGCGCGGGCCGCCTCGAAGGCCTTGCCGACGTCCTCCGGCGTGGACTCGGGCAGGTCGGCCAGCTTCTCGCCGGTGAACGGGGTGTGGTTGGCGGTGCGGCCGGAGCCGGCGACGCCCTTGGTGAGCTGGGCCACCAACTCCGGCGTGACCACGTCGGCGGCGGTGCGGGCGCCTTCGGGCGCGGGCGCGAGCGGGTTGGTACCGGCGGTTTCCGGGGCCTGCGTGTCCGTCATGACGCGCAGGGTATGCCGCGGCGGAGGCTTTGTGTACCCGTCGGTAACGGGGATTCACCGACTGCTCACACGCTGCCAGTGATCACTGGCAGCGAATGTGCTGATCAGGGCGTTGGGGCCGCAGGATCAGTCGGCCTCGCCCCTTCTCGCGAGGAGCAGACCGAGGGCGGTGAGGGGGGTGCGGCGGGGCGCCGGCTCGGGTTCGGGGACCGGCGTGGGCCCGGGCGCCTGGGCGGGCCCGGCTGCCGGCTCGGGTCCGGGGGCCGGGGCGGCGGCCGGCGGGCGGGGTTCCCGCGCCGGTTCCGGTACGGCGGTGAGCCCCAGGCACTCGCGGAGCGCGGCCTCGGCCTCCGCCGCGTCCGGCCGCGCCGCCGGCTCCACGGCGTGCAGCCGGTCCAGCAGCGGGCCCAGCGGCCCGGGGTCCGCGTCGCCCAGGGTGGCGCGGAGCAGGGCGCCCAGGGACCACAGGTCGGAGGCCGGGCCGGCGCCGGGCCCCGCCGCCCGCTCGGGCGCGACGAAACCGGCGGGCGCGTCCTCCGCGTGCCCGTCGCCGATGCCGAAGTCGGTGAGGACGACCCGCCCGGTCCCGGTCTCCAGCAGCACGTTGGCCGGTTTGAGGTCCCGGTGCACGATCCCGACGGCGTGGGCGGCGCGCAGCGCGCCGAGCACGGCGAGCCCGACGCGCGCGGCCTCCTCCACGGGGAGCGGGCCCCGGCGCAGCACCTCCCGCAGGGACTCGCCGGCCACCAGCTCCATGACGATCCAGGGGACGCCGTCCTCGGTGACGACGTCGTACACCGTCACGGCCGAGGGGTGCCGCACCCGGGTCGCGGCGCGGGCCTCGTGGTGGAGCCGGTGCGCGACACGGCGGCTTTCCTCGTCGGCGGCCGGGTCGCCGGGCAGGAGGGGTTCCTTGACGGCGACCAGCGCCTCCCCCTGTTCGTCCCGGGCGCGCCACACGGTCCCGGACGGCCCGGAGCCGAGGCGTCCGGTCAGCCGGTAGCGACCGCCGATCAGCCGTGCGTCGGGCGGGTGTTCGCCGTCTTCGGTCATGTCACATGAGTACCGTGTGCACCATGCCGTTGTCGAAGCGGGAGGCCGGAAACGGGACCCGGGAACCGGGGCGGCCGGTCGCACGGCCCACCGGTACGGGCTGAAGCCGTGGGCGGCCTCGCGCACCTCCACCGCCCCGGCCCCGCCGGAGCGCGCCGGGACGGCCAACGCCCGCTCCCGCGCCGTCCGTTGCGGTACCCGTTGCCGGGTCCGCGCCGCACGACCCGACCCACAGGACGGCTGAGGGGCGTGTGCCCGGGGCGGCCTCCCGCACGAGGTGCCCGTCGATCCGGCAGGTGCCCTGCCGGACCACCGCCCGCCCGGCCCGGTGCACGGGCGCGACGCGCGCCGCCGGCGCCGGCGAGCCGGTCACACCCCTGTGGCCGAGAACGTGTCGACCGCCACGTCGAAGTACTCGCGCGCCTCGTGCACCTGCCCGACCGGCGCCGACACCCACACGTCGTACAGCCGGCCGTTCTCCTCCCAGCACAGGTCGTAGGTGTGGCGCGGGCCCTCCGCCGCGCTGAAGCCGTCCCAGCTAAACTCCCAGAGCGCGGCCGGGTGCCCGTGGTGCGTCATCCGGACGACCCGTCCGTCGTGGTAGCCGGGGTTGGTGGAGGGGCCGTCGGCGGCGGAGCGGTTCATCGCCGCCTCGGGGCCGCCCGGCTGGGGCCCGCCGACCCGGATGCCCAGCCGGAAGGCTCCGCCCGGCGAGAGGTAGAAGACGCGGGTGCCCTCCGGGCTGCGGGTGAAGTCCTCCGGTACGGCGAGGGAGAAGCCGGCCGGGTCACGGGCCGTGCGGTAACCGGAGGGCGCGGTGCGCGAGTCGGCGCTGGGCTTGGGCGGCGGTGCCGGTGCGGTCCCGGTCGGCGACGGGGAGACGGCCGTGCCCCCCGTGCCCTTCCCGGTCGGTGACGGGGATGCCGTCGTGCCTGTCGTGCCGGTACCGGTCGCCGGGCTCGTCGCGGTACCGCCCGGCGTGCCGCCGCCCCCGTCCCCGCTCCCGTGCAGCAGCAGCGCCGCGGCCGACACGCCGGCCCCGGCCAGCGCGGCGACGAGCAGGGCCGCGACCAGCGTGCCGCGCGGGGAGGAACGCGCCGGGGGCGGTTCGAGCGGCGGCCGGGCCGGGCCGCCCGTGGGCGGTCCGCCGTGGGGCAGGTCCCGCTGCGCCGGCGGGTGCGGTGCCGGGGACTTCGGCGTGAGGCTGCCGCCGATCCGGTGGATGAGCCCGCCGCCGTGCGCCCCCGCCGGGCCCGGATCGCCCGGCGCGGGCGGCGTCCGGCCGGTCTGGAGGTACGTCCACAGCATCCGCTCGGCGTCCGCCGCGCCCAGCCGCCGGTCCGGGTCGCGCTCCAGCAGCCCCAGCACGACCGGCAGCAGCGGCTCCGCCTCGGCAGGCGGGCGGATGTCGTCGGAGACGACGGCGTGCAGGATGCCGCCGAGCGAGTCGCGCCGGAACGGCGACTCGCCGCTCAGCGCCGTGCACAGCAGCGCGCCCAGCGACCACAGATCGGACTCCGGCCCGGTGCGCAGCCCGGACATCCGCTCCGGCGCGGTGTACTCGGGCGAGCCGACGAACGAGCCGGTCTCGGTGAGCGTGGTGGCGCCCTCGACCTGCGCGATGCCGAAGTCGGTGAGGACGACCCGGTCGGTGCCCGACTCGATCAGCACGTTCGCGGGTTTGATGTCCCGGTGCAGCACCCCCGCCTCGTGCGCGGTGCGCACCGCGCTCAGCAGGGCGATGCCGATCCGCGCAGCCTCGGAGGCGTCGACCGGACCGTGCCGGTCGATCCGGTCGGCGAGCGAACCGCCGTCGACCAACTCCATGACGAGGTAGGGCCGTTCGTCCTGCTCCACCACGTCGTGCACGACGATGATGTGCGGGTGGCGCAACTGGCAGACCGCGCGGGCCTCGCGGAGCGTACGGTCCCGGCGGCGGCGCGCGTCGTCGTCCGGGAGCGCGTCGTCGGGCAGGAGCTCCTTGACCGCCACCTGACGGCCCAGCACCTGGTCGCTCGCGCGCCACACGACGCCCATGCCGCCGCGCCCGACGCGTTCCTCCAGGCGGTAACGGCCCGCGATCAGCCGGAAGCCGGCTCCCTCGGTCCCCATGGGCCCATCATGCCGCACGGGACCCGTGCCCCCCGGGACACCGACCGGCCAAGACACACCGGTCAGCCTGCCATTTTCGGCCGACTCGGCGACCGCCGGGGCCGGTTCAGCCCTCGTCCGGCTGCTGCCAGCCGCGCAGCACCCAGGTGAACTGCTCGCTGGTCGTGGCCCAGTCCTCGGCCGGCGAGGACATGTAGAGGGCGTACTCGGTGCCCTGGCGGGAGAAGTACGTCTCCTCGACCGCGTGCCGCGGCCCGGGGACGTACGGCGGGTCCTTCTTCAGCGCGGTCCAGGTGTACTCCCACCGGGCGCCCTTGCGGTCGCGGTAGACGTTCTCCTTCATCGTCACGCGCCGGTAGTCGACCAGCCGCTGGAGCTGCTGCTCCAGGTCCTGCTGGTGGGAGAGGGGGTCGGCGAAGTCCGGTGAGCCGTCGATGGCGATGCGGACGAAGTGCTTGCCGTCGTCGGGCGTGTAGTCGATCTGCTTGAGGTCGCCCTGGATGCCGTACACCTTGCGCTTCCAGCCCTCGGGCAGGGAGAGGCTGAAGCCCAGCGGGTCGTGGTACGTCGTCCAGCCGTCGGGTATCGCGCCGTCGGCCGCGGCCGTGTCGCTCTCGGCGGGCGCCGGGCTCACCTCGCCGCCGGAGCCGGTGTCCTGCCCGCCCCACTGCTGGATCGCCACCGCCCCGGCACCGCCGAGCACCGCGGCCAGCGCGACGACCACCGCGAGGGTGCGCAGCCGCCGGCGGGGCCGCACGGGCGCGGGCGCAATGGACGCGGGCTCGTACGGGGAGGTGGCGGAGCCGGAACCGTACGGGGCCGTCGGGCCGCCGGTGCGGTGACCCTGGCCGGAGGGGTTCGCGCCGTAGCCCTGGGCGGAGGGGTCCGGACCGTAGCCCTCACCCGGGGCGCCCGGACCGTAGCCGGAAGCCGGGGTCCTGGAGCCGTAGCCCTCGGCCGACATGCCCGAGCCGTAGCCGCCGCCCCTCGGGCCGGCGCCGTGGCCGGGCGGGGGCGTGCCCGGGTTCTGGTGACGGCCGGTGGCTGTGGGGAAGCCCGAGCCCTGGGTCGGGACGAACGCCTGCGCGGCGCGCGGCCGGCGGTTCTCCGCCGCCTCGGCGAGCATCTGCTCGGCCTCGTCCGCGCCGGGCCGCCGGGCCGGGTCCTTGCGCAGCAGCGCGGCGATGACCGGGGTGAGCACACCGGCGTGGCGCGGCTCGTCGGCCTCCTCCTCGACGACGGCCTGCATGGTGCTCAGCGGCGAGGTCCGCCGGAACGGCGAACGCCCCTCGACCGCCGTGTACAGCGTGGCGCCGAGCGCCCACAGGTCGGAGGCCGGACCGGGGTCGTGGCCGCGCACCCGCTCGGGGGCCAGGTAGTCGACCGAGCCGACGACCTCCCCGGTGCGGGTGATGGTGGTGTCGCCCTCGATCTGGGCGATGCCGAAGTCGGTGAGCAGGACCCGGCCGTCCGCGCCGAGGAGGACGTTGCCGGGCTTGACGTCCCGGTGCAGGACCCCGGCGGAGTGCGCGGCGCGCAGCGCCCGCAGCACCCACAGCCCGATCCGCGCGGCCTCCGCCGGCTCCACGCGCCCCCGCTCCTTGACCGTGTCGGCCAGCGAGGCGCCCTCGACCAGCTCCATCACGATCCACGGGCGGCCGTCGTGTTCCAGGACGTCGTGCACGGTGACGACGGCCGAGTGGTTGATCCGCGCGGCGGCCCGGGCCTCGGCCCTGGTCCGGGCGAGCAGCACGCCCCGGTCGCTGTCGGAGACGTAGAGCGCGGCGGTCAACTCCTTGACGGCGACCTTCCGGTGCAGCACCTCGTCGTGGGCGCGCCACACCCGGCCCATGCCGCCGCTGCCGATGGAGTCGGCGAGCCGGTAGCGGCCCGCTATGAGCAGGCCCTGCATCTGATTCACGTTGCCCCGCAATGCTCTTGACAGGCTCAGACTAAGGACCGGCCTGCCCCCAGGGAACCAGCGGGGTGCCAAGGACACCGCACTGTGACGATGGTCATTTCCGCGCGAGAGAGGGAACCGCACCGGCACCGCACGGCCCCGGGCACGCGCCGCTCAACCGGTGTAGCGATACGTCGCGGTAGCCTGCTCGTACAGGCGCGTCACCTCGTCCCGCTGCGCCTCCGGACCGCGCACCTGGACGACGTGGTAACGGCCGTTGAGCAACAGCGCCATGTTCCGCACGAACAGGTCCCGGCCCTGCCCGTCGGTCCAGGTGAACTGCCCCTCGGCCATGGTCCGTCCACCCACCTCGATGGTCCGCAGCCCGGTGGCCGTGGCCCAGCTGGAGTCGCGGTACGGCTGGAGTTCGCGCTCCTTGTCCCGCTGGTAGACCATCGGATCGCTGCCGTAGGCGGACGTCCCGTCCCGTCCCGGTACGACGATCAGCTCGAAGTTCCCGTGCGCGTAGACCACTTGGCCGCTGCCGTTCTTCGGGGTGCGCGCCCAGCCCTTGGCGACGGCGACCTTGAAGCCGTCCGGGTCCTTGCGCAGGGTGAACCCGTCGGGGACGGCGGGGTCCCCGCCCGTCTGTGTCTCGGTCGCGGGCGCGGAGGCGGAGGCGTCGCCGCCCGGCGTGCTCTGCCCGGCGGAGGGGCTCGGGGTGTGCGAGGGCGCGGGACCGCTCTGCCCGGCGCCGCCGGTGCGGTCGTCGCCCGCCGCGCCGCTCTCACCCTGTTTCGGCATGAAGAGCATCGCGTAGGCGATCGCACCGGCCAGCAGGAGCAGGACCAGCAGGAGCAGGGTCCGGCCGAGGCTGCGCGGCGAACCCGCGCCGTCCCGGGCCCGCTTGTGCCGGCCGTGCGGGTGGTTGGCGGGCAGTTTGGCGCGCCGCCGGCGCACCAGTTCGCCACGGCGCCGGACGATCGGCAGCCGGCTCGGGTCGGCGGGCGGCGTGGGGACGACATGGGCGCCGGCGTCCGGCTCGGGCGCGGACCGCACCAGCGACCGCAGCCAGCCGCTCAGCTCCTCGACGTCCGGCCGCTCGGTGGGGTCCTGGCGCAGCAACGACTCCACGACCGGCCGCAGCGGCCCGCACTCCTCGGCGAAGGCGGGCGGCTCGGCGCACACCAGCTGCACCAGCTCGGCCGTGGACTCCTCCGGGTACGGCGCGTGCCCCTGCACCGCACGGAACAGCAGCGCGCCCAGCGCCCACAGATCGGTGGCCGGGCCGATGGGCGCCGCCAGCTGCCAGTTCTCGTGCACGGGCCCGGCCTGCTCCGGTGCCCAGCGCTCGGTCACCGGCCCCACCACGGTCATCCGCACCTGCCGCGCCCGCTCGGCGGCGAGCGCGGTCCCGGGCCCGCGGCGCACACCGCCGGGCTGGTCCCAGCCACCGCCCTGCGCCCCGGGGCGACCGGCGCCGGAGGCGGCTGCGGGGACACCGCCGTGCGCGGGGGCGGTGCCGGACGCGGGTGCGGGTTCGAGTGCGGAGTACGGCGGGGTGGCCCCCGCGTAGCCGGGCTCGGTCACCTCCCGCGCCTGCCGGCCGCGCTCCCCACCGGGCGCGGACGCGTGCCCCGGACCGTGGCTTCGGCCCGGCGCCGGCGCCTGCCGCCCGGGCCCGGAGCCCTGACCCGGCACGGACGCCTGCCCGGTGGCGGGGTCGGCCGGTGGCAGGCCCGGCCGGTGGGCCCCGTCCTCCGGGGTCGGGGGTGTGCCGCCGGGAAGGGGGCGCGGTGCGGCGCCGTGCCAGGGGGCGCCGCGCACCCCGTAGGGGTCGGCTATCCGGCCGGGCGGCAGCGTGGTGCCGGTGCCCTCGCCGGACGCGCCGGAGGGGTACGACGGTGCCGCGCCGGTGCCGGTGTCGTCGGCGGGTGGCCGCGCGCCGGGCAGGGCCGCGCGTTCGCCCTGCTGGGCCTCCTGCACCCGGGCGGCGGCCCGGGCGCCCGCCCGGTACGCGGCGATGGCCCCGGCCCGGGCGGCCCGGATGTCGGCACCGCTCTCCAGAGCCGGCTGACCCACCGCGCCGGAGGCGCCGTCCGCCCCCGGCGCCGGGAGCCCTCCGGCCGCCCGCGCCTGGATGGCGGCCCGCCGCGCGGCCTCGGGATCGACGTCCCCGGCCGGTCCCCCGCCCGCCCCGCCGCTACGGCCCCCGGATCCCGCGGAGACCTCGCCGCCTCCCGTGCCGGGGCCGACGCCCCTGGTCACGCCGCCGACGGAGCCCTGCTCGGCGCGGAACCCCTCCCCCGTGTCGCCGTCCTGGTCATCGGGGGCCGGCACCGGGTCGTATCCGCACAGCGCCTCCTCCGCCGCGCCGGCCGCGAGACCCGTCAGCATCACGCGGCCGTCTTCGCAGACGAGGACCGTGCGGACGGTGATGTTGCGGTGCACCCAGCCATGGGCGTGCAGCACCCGGAGCGCCATGAGCACGTCGGAGGCGACCTCGGCCGCCCGGTACGGCGTCAGCGGCCGCTCGGCCAGCAGGGCGGCCAGCGGACGCGCGTTCACCAGCTCGCTGACGATCCACAGGGACCCGCCCTCGGCGAACACGTCGAAGACCTGGTCCAGCCGGGGGTGGTCGGGGATGCCGGCCGCCGCCTGCGCGGCCTCGACGGCGCGCCGCACCGCCGGATCGGCGGGCCGCCGGGTGGCGGTCCTCGCCTCCGGCGCCCGGCGGGACGCGCGCTCCCGTGCGGTGAACCCGGCGGGCAGCCCCTCCGCGTCGAGCACCTCGGCCTCGACGACCTCAGGCAACGGCACCTGCCGGACGAGGACTTCCTGACCGCTGTAGGTGTCGAAGGCGCGGGTCTCGGTGAGTTCGTACTCGTCGGACGGCGGCAGTGGCAGGCGGTAGCGGTCGGCGAGCACCCGACCCGCGTAGTCGTCCACTTTGTCTCCCCCGGCCGCCCGGTTGGTCACATCCGTTCGCCCCGCGGCCCGTTTCGTACACGCGTCCGGCCGCGTACGGTCCGCGACCCTTCACGATACGTGCCGGAGGCAACCCGCATTGAGAGGATGACGGATTCTCACGTACCAAACCGGCGCACGGCGCCTATGACTTGGGTTCGAAGGACCTCGTCAACGTCTTCCAGGTGTCCTTGCGCAGTTCGCCGTGCCAGTCGGCGCCCTTCGCGGTGTACATCAGCGCGTAACCGAGGTGGTCGTTCACCACGAAGCCCCGGTCGATCGTGCGGTACCCGGTGCCGCCCTCGACATAGGTGAACTCCCAGTCGGCGGTGTTCCAGTCGCGGTAGTCCACCTTCTCGATGCGGATCTTGTGGTACTGGGAGCGCACCATGGAGCCCTCCTGGTTCTTCCAGTCGGCCACCGGGTCGTCCTTGGGCGTGCTGGTCCAGGCGACGAGCAGCTTCTGCCCGTCGGGCCCGGTGTAGCGGTCACCGGCTGCCCCGCTGGACTGGTACTTCCACCCCTTGGGCAGCCCGATCGAGTACCCCTGGCCGCCCTTGCGGGTGGAGACCACCGGAGCGCTCCCGTCCTGCTTCTTCGACCCGGAGGAGTCGTCGTCGGAGGAGTCGTCGTCGGAGGAGCCGGAACCGGTGCCGGCGGACGGGCTCGCCCCGGTGCCCGTCGTCGGCCCGGTGCTCGCGGAGGCCGAACCCGCCCCGTCCGTCCGGGGCCCGGTGGCCGTGCCGCCGCCCGTGCCCTTGTCCCGCTCGGCGGACGCGCCGGGACTGGCCGCGGCCCTGGCCCCGCCGCTCTTGTCGTCCTTGCCGTCGTCGCCGCCCAGGGCGAAGGCCAGCACTGTCCCGAGCACGGCGAGCACGACCACCACGGCGATGATCAGCAGCGTCCGCTTCGACACCACGTCGGTCAGCGGGGCCCGCGGCACCGGCCGCGTCGGCAGGTCCAGGTCCGGCGGCGGCACCACGGGCCAGCCGGAACCCTGCTTGTTCGTGCTGGAGTTCGGCACGCCGGCGGCACCCGGCGCCGCACCGCCCGGCCTCGCGGCGGGTACGGCCCCCGGCCCGGCGGAGAACCCGGGCCGCGTCCCACCGGGAGCCGCGCCCCCGGCACCCACCGCGCCGCCCGTCCCCGGCGCGGACGGCTCGCTCGCGCTCTTGGTCCGCGCGGCCGCCGCCCCGGCCGCCCCGGCCGCCTTGCGGACCGACCGCAGGGCGCCGCGCAGCTTCTCGCCGCCCTCCTCGCCCCGCTTGCCCGCGGGCCCGCCGGACTGGGCGGGCAGCGGGACCACCTGCGTGGCGTCCAGCGGCTTCGGCTCGGGCGCCCGGATGACGGCGTTGAGCATGGCTCGGGCCCCGGCGTCGTCCAGCCGCTTGGCCGGGTCCTTGGTCAGCAGGCCGTAGATGACGTCCCGCAGCGGTCCGGCGTTCTTCGGCTCCTCCAGGGACTCGGTCATCACCGCGGTGAGCGTGGCGATCGCCGAACCCTTGTCGTAGGGCGGGGTGCCTTCGACCGCCGCGTACAGCAGGCCGCCGAGGGACCAGAGGTCGGCCGCCGGTCCCGGCTTGTGGCCGCGGGCCCGCTCCGGGGAGATGTAGGAGGGGGCGCCGACGAGCATGCCGGTGGAGGTGATGGACGGGTCGCCCTCGACCTGGGCGATGCCGAAGTCGGTGAGCACGACCCGGCCGTCCTCGGCGATGAGCACGTTGGACGGCTTCACGTCCCGGTGCAGGATGCCCTCCCGGTGCGCGGAACGCAGCACGTCGAGGACGGCGAGGCCCACCTCGGCGGCGCGCCTGGGCTCCAGCACGCCGTCCTCTCGGATGACCTCGGCGAGGGACTTGCCCTCGACCAGCTCCATGACGATCCAGGGCCGGTCGTCCTCGTCGACCACGTCGAAGACCGTCACCGCGCTGTTGTTGCGGATCCGGGCGATCGCCTTGGCCTCGCGCAGGGTGCGCGTGATCAGGCGCCGCTTCTCCTCCTCGTCGATGTTCGACGGGAACCGCAGTTCCTTCACGGCGACCGTCCGGCCCAGGGTCTCGTCCTCGGCGCGCCAGACCGTGCCCATACCGCCACGGCCCAGCACGTCTCCCAGCCGGTACCGCCCCGCGAGGAGACGCCGCTCGTTCTTGTCCTGACGAGTCTCCTGACGAGGTGTACCCGCCCGCTCCGCCTCCGACATGCGTCCCCTCATACAACCCGCCCTGACAGAGCCTCCATTGTCCCTCACCCGACAAGTGCCCGACGCCCAGGGTGCCCCGGGCCGTGGCCCGCCCCCGCCACCCCGGAAGCCCACCTGAAGCAGGTGTTCCGCTTACCGGGATGATGGGTCGTAAGAAGGGCGGAACCGGCACGCCGGCGCTTCGGACAGTCCTGTCCATACCGGTGACCCTGACACCGCCACCGCTCGTCGGCGACGACGCCCCCCGCCTCGAACCCACGCCACCCGCCGCCGAGTTGTCCCCTCTCACCGGGTACAACGGCCGCGATTCGAGCGGAGATCCCGGAAACGGCCACTCGTTCGAGTGAACGTCGGCCGCCGTTACAGCGGCACGATGTCCGGCGCGCCCAGCCTCGCGGCGTCCGCGGTCTGGTCGTCCGGCTGGACCTGGGACTCCCGCTCCGCCTCCACCCGCTTCTCGTAGTGCTCGACCTCGCGGGCGATCTGGTCCTCGTCCCAGCCGAGGACGGGCGCCATCAGCTCGGCCGCCTCGCGGGCGCTGCGGGTGCCGCGGTCGAAGGTCTCGATGGAGATGCGGGTGCGGCGGGTGAGGACGTCGTCCAGGTGCCGGGCGCCCTCGTGCGAGGCGGCGTACACCACCTCGGCGCGCAGGTAGTCGTCGGCGGCGTGCAGCGGCTCGCCGAGCGAGGGGTCGGCGGCGATGAGGTCCAGGACCTCCTCGGCCAGCGAGCCGTACCGGTTCAGCAGGTGCTCCACGCGGACCACGTGCAGTCCGGTGCGCGCGGCTGTCCGCGCTCGCGCGTTCCACAGCGCCTGGTAGCCCTCCGCGCCGAGCAGCGGGGTCTCCTCCGTGACGCAGTCGGCCACGCGCATGTCGAGCCCATGCACGGCCTCGTCGACGGCGTCCTTGGCCATCACCCGGTACGTCGTGTACTTGCCGCCCGCCACGACCACCAGTCCCGGCACCGGGTGGGCGACCGTGTGCTCGCGGGACAGCTTGCTGGTGGCGTCGGACTCGCCGGCCAGCAGCGGGCGCAGCCCCGCGTACACCCCCTGTACGTCGTCGCGGCCGAGCGGCACGGCCAGCACCGAGTTGACGCGCTCCAGCAGGTAGTCGATGTCGGCGCTGGACGCGGCCGGGTGGGCCTTGTCCAGGTCCCAGTCGGTGTCGGTGGTGCCGATGATCCAGTGCCGGCCCCAGGGGATGACGAACAGGACGGACTTCTCGGTGCGCAGGATCAGACCGGTGGTGGAGTGGACGCGGTCCTTGGGCACGACCAGGTGGATGCCCTTGGAGGCGCGGACGTGGAACCGGCCGCGCTCGCCGACCATGGCCTGCGTGTCGTCGGTCCACACACCGGTGGCGTTGACGACCTGCTGGGCGTGGATCTCGTACTCCCCGCCGGCCTCCACGTCCTGCACCCGGGCGCCGACGACCCGCTCCCCCTCGCGCAGGAACCCGGTCACGCGCGCGCGGTTGGCCACCTTCGCGCCGTAGGACGCGGCCGTGCGCACCAGGGTGGCGACGAAGCGGGCGTCGTCCATCTGGGCGTCGTAGTACTGCAGGGCGCCGACCAGGGCGTCCTTCTTCAGGCAGGGGGCCACGCGCAGGGCGTGGCGGCGGGTGAGGTGGCGGTGCACGGGCAGGCCGCGGCCGTGGCCGCGGGCCATGGACATCGCGTCGTACAGGGCGACGCCCGAGCCCGCGTACAGCCGCTCCCAGCCCTTGTGCTGGAGCGGGTAGAGGAACGGGACCGGCTTGACCAGGTGCGGGGCGAGGCGCTCCAGCAGCAGACCGCGCTCCTTCAGGGCCTCGCGGACCAGGGCGAAGTCGAGCATCTCCAGATAGCGCAGACCGCCGTGTATCAGCTTGCTGGACCGGCTGGAGGTGCCGGACGCCCAGTCGCGGGCCTCGACCAGGCCGGTGGACAGGCCGCGTGTGACGGCGTCCAGCGCGGTGCCCGCGCCCACCACTCCGCCGCCGACCACCAGCACGTCCAGCTCGCGCTCCGCCATCGCCGCCAGTGCCCCGGCGCGCTGCGCCGGCCCCAGAGTCGCTGTCCTCACCGCTGCCTCCCGCTGTAGCAGACTCGCTCGCGTCGGCCGCACCCGGTGGGCGAAGCCCGGTTCATCCCCTCCTCATGCCCAAATTCTGACCGGGCTGCCCGACTTCAGCCACCACGGGATCCCGGCCTGTGGACAACTTGCGCACAACGCTTGGAAGACACACAAACACAATCACGCATAACGGTCATATATGTACCTAGTCTGACAGTGCACTCGCTCGTCTTCTCCACAGCGGTTGCGCACCTGTCCCGCTTCGGCTACTGGAAGGACGGCCCACGCCATGCCCGCAGACCTCGCCGTCATCGGACTCGGTCCCTACGGCCTGCCGCTCGCCCAGGCCGCCGTCGCCTCCGGTATCCCCACCGTCGGCTATGCCACCGGCCCCGAGGCCGGCTCGCTCAGCCCCGCGGAGCTGCGCCGGATGCACGCCGCCGGATTCCGCCCCGTCACCGACCCCGCCCAGCTCGGCCGGGTGCGCACCGCGGTGATCTGCGCGCCCACCCCGCGCGGCGCCGACGGCGGACTCGACCTCGGTCAGGTCGAGGCGGCCGCCCGCACCCTGGCCGCGCGGCTGCGCCCGCACACCACGGTCATCCTGGAGTCACCGGTGCTCCCCGGCACCACGGAGGAGTTCCTGCGCCCGCTGCTGGAGGACGGCTCGGGGCTGCGCGCCGGCCGCGACTTCCACCTCGCCTACTCCCCCAGCCGGGTCGACCCCGGCAGCCGCGCCCACACCCCCGCGAGCACCCCCAAGGTCATCGGCGGCCTCACCCCCGCCTGCACCGAGTCGGCCGCCGCGTTCTACGGCCGGCTCACCGACAAGGTGGTACGCGCGCGTGGGCTGCGCGAGGCGGAGACCGTGCAGCTGCTGGAGACCAACTACCGGCACGTCAACATCGCGCTCGTCAACGAGATGGCCGTCCTCTGCCACGAGCTGGGCGTCGACCTGTGGGACGTCATCCGGTGCGCGGAGACCAAACCCTTCGGCTTCCAGGCGTTCCGCCCGGGTCCGGGCGTCGGCGGGCACGGGGTCCCGCTGGACCTGACCGGGCACGCGACCCGCACCCTGCGCATGGTCGAGCTGGCCCAGCAGGTCAACAACCGGATGCCCCGGTACGTCGTCCAGCGCGCGGCCACGCTCCTGAACGAACACGGCAAGTCCGCGCGCGGGGCCCGCGTGCTGCTCCTCGGCGTCACCTACAAGCCCGACCTCGCCGACCAGCAGGGCACCCCGGCCCAGGAGATCGCCGTACGGCTCATGGGCCTCGGCGCGGCCGTCAGCTACCACGACCCCTACGTGCCCGAGTGGAGCGTCCTGGACCGGCCCGTCCCGCGCGCGGACTCCCTGTACGAGGCCGCGGCCGACGCCGACCTCACGATCCTGCTCCAGCAGCACCGGACGTACGACCTGCAGGGCCTCTCGGTGAAGGCCCAGCTGCTGCTGGACACACGCGGCGCCACCCCCACGGGAGCGGCGCACCGGTTGTGACGGGATTCGGCGCCGGTACCTTGGGACCAGGTGGAGCCCACCCGTGAACGCAACCGCACGCCCCCTTTCGCGTGACGCGCCCCCCTTCATGCGCACGTGACCATGCCTGGGCATGCGGAAGGGCCGGTCATCCGGTGGGATGACCGGCCCTTCCGGCGTCGTGGTGACCGCTTCGGCGACTAGCGACGGTGCTGGCTGTCCGCCACCGTCACCTCGACCCGCTGGAACTCCTTCAGCTCGCTGTAGCCGGTGGTGGCCATGGCGCGGCGCAGGGCGCCGAAGAAGTTCATCGAGCCGTCCGGGGTGTGGGACGGGCCGGTGAGGATCTCCTCGACCGTGCCGACCGTGCCGAGGTCGACCTTCTTGCCGCGGGGCAGCTCCTCGTTGACCGCCTCCATGCCCCAGTGGTGGCCCTTGCCGGGCGCGTCGGTGCCCCGGGCCAGCGGGGAGCCCATCATCACCGCGTCGGCGCCGCAGGCGATCGCCTTGGGCAGGTCGCCGGACCAGCCGACACCGCCGTCCGCGATCACGTGCACGTACCGGCCGCCGGACTCGTCCATGTAGTCCCGGCGGGCCGCGGCCACGTCGGCGACGGCCGTGGCCATCGGGACCTGGATGCCGAGCACGTTGCGCGTGGTGTGCGCGGCGCCGCCGCCGAAACCGACGAGGACACCCGCGGCGCCCGTGCGCATCAGGTGCAGGGCCGCCGTGTACGTGGCGCAGCCGCCGACGATCACCGGGACGTCCAGCTCGTAGATGAACTGCTTCAGGTTCAGCGGCTCGTGCGAGGACGACACGTGCTCCGCCGAGACCGTCGTACCGCGGATGACGAAGATGTCCACGCCCGCGTCCACGACCGCCTTGGAGAACTGGGCGGTGCGCTGCGGGGAGAGCGCGGCGGCGGTGACCACGCCGGAGTCGCGCACCTCCTTGATGCGGGCGCCGATCAGCTCCTCCTTGATCGGCGCCGCGTAGATCTCCTGGAGCCGGCGGGTCGACTGCTCGGCGGGCAGCTCGGCGATCTCGTCCAGCAGCGGCTGCGGGTCCTCGTACCGCGTCCACAGCCCTTCCAGGTTGAGCACGCCGAGGCCGCCCAGCTCGCCGATGCGGATCGCGGTGGCCGGGGAGACCACGGAGTCCATGGGGGCGGCCAGGAACGGCAGCTCGAAGCGGTAGGCGTCGATCTGCCAGGCGATCGAGACCTCCTTCGGGTCCCGCGTACGGCGGCTGGGGACGACGGCGATGTCGTCGAAGGCGTACGCCCGGCGGCCGCGCTTGCCGCGCCCGATCTCGATCTCAGTCACGTTGGTGGCCTTTCCCTATGCGTTGCAGCGCCTTCCAGTATCGCCGACGGGCACGGCGACGGCGGCCCCGGATGCTCCGGGACCGCCGTGGCGCGAGCCTCACGCGCGCGGGGGCGTCGCTTCCCGCCGCTGTGCTTGCTTCTTGGCTTACTTCTTGTTGCTGTAGTTCGGCGCCTCGACCGTCATCTGGATGTCGTGCGGGTGGCTCTCCTTCAGGCCCGCCGAGGTGATCCGCACGAACCGGCCCTTGGACTCCATCTCCTCGATGGTGGCGGCGCCGACGTAGCCCATGGTCTGGCGCAGGCCGCCGACGAGCTGGTGCAGCACGTTGGCGAGCGGACCGCGGTAGGGCACCTGGCCCTCGACGCCCTCGGGCACGAGCTTCTCGTCGGCGGTGACGTCGGCCTGGAAGTAGCGGTCCTTCGAGTACGACTTGCCCTGGCCGCGCGACTGCATGGCGCCCAGCGAGCCCATGCCGCGGTACGACTTGAACTGCTTGCCGTTGATGAAGAGCAGTTCGCCCGGGGACTCCTCACAGCCGGCGAGGAGGCTGCCCAGCATCACCGTGTCGGCGCCGGCGGCCAGCGCCTTGCCGATGTCGCCGGAGTACTGCAGGCCGCCGTCGCCGATCAGCGGGACGCCGGCGGCACGGGCCGCGAGGGACGCCTCGTAGATGGCGGTGACCTGCGGGACACCGATACCGGCGACGACACGGGTGGTGCAGATGGAGCCCGGGCCCACGCCCACCTTGATGCCGTCCACACCGGCGTCGATCAGCGCCTGGGCGCCGTCACGCGTGGCGACGTTGCCGCCGACCACGTCGACGTCGACGCTCGACTTGATCTTCGACATCCAGCTCAGGGCGTTGCTGTTGTGGCCGTGCGAGGTGTCGACGACCAGGAAGTCCACACCGGCGGCGGCGAGCGCCTGGGCGCGCTCCAGCGCCTCCGGGCTGGCGCCGACCGCGGCACCGACGAGCAGCCGGCCCTCGGCGTCCTTCGCGGCGTTGGGGTACTTCTCGGCCTTGACGAAGTCCTTGACCGTGATCAGGCCCTTGAGGACGCCCTCGTCGTCCACCAGCGGCAGCTTCTCGATCTTGTGCTTGCGCAGCAGCTCCATGGCCTCGGGGCCGGAGATGCCCACCTTCCCGGTGACCAGCGGCATCGGGGTCATGACCTCGTGCACGCGCCGGGTGCGGTCGCTCTCGAAGGCCATGTCCCGGTTGGTCACGATGCCGAGGAGCTTGCCGGCCGGATCGGTGACCGGGACGCCGCTGATGCGGAACTTCGCGCACAGGGCGTCCGCCTCGGCGAGCGTGGCCTCCGGGTGCACCGTGATCGGGTCGGTGACCATGCCGGACTCCGACCGCTTGACCAGGTCGACCTGGTTGGCCTGGTCCTCGATGGAGAGGTTGCGGTGCAGGACGCCGACGCCGCCCAGCCGGGCCATCGCGATCGCCATGCGGGACTCGGTCACCTTGTCCATGGCGGCCGACAGCAGCGGGATGTTCACCCGGACGTTGCGGGAGATGCGGGACGAGGTGTCGACCGCGTTGGGGAGCACCTCGGATGCGCCCGGCAGCAGCAGCACGTCGTCGTAGGTCAGCCCGAGTGTCGCGAATTTACCGGGCACTCCGTCGACGTTCGCAGTCATGACACCTTCCCCAAATGGCCTTGATCGGTGCGGATGTCCATGCTAACGGGAAGCGTCGCTAGCAAATTCCACGGTACGGGGTCGCTCCGGGCTTCGTATGTTCATACGGAAACGGCGGCGTGCCCGTTCGGCGCGGGAGCCACTTCGGGCTGCGCGCAGGGGGGTTCACTGTTCGGCGAGCGCCCTCAGGCGGCTCAGGGCCCGGTGCTGGGCCACGCGGACCGCACCGGGTGACATTCCCAACATCTGCCCCGTCTCCTCCGCGGTCAAGCCCACGGCGATGCGCAGCAGGAGCAGTTCGCGCTGGTTCTCGGGGAGGTTGGCCAGCAGTTTCTTGGCCCACTCGGCGTCGCTGCTGAGCAGCGCGCGCTCCTCGGGGCCGAGGGAGTCGTCGGGCCGCTCGGGCATCTCGTCGGACGGCACCGCGGTCGATCCCGGGTGGCGCATCGCGGCCCGCTGGAGGTCGGCGACCTTGTGGGAGGCGATGGCGAAGACGAACGCCTCGAAGGGGCGGCCGGTGTCGCGGTAGCGGGGCAGGGCGAGGAGGACCGCCACACAGACCTCCTGGGCGAGGTCCTCCACGAAGTGGCGCGCGTCGCCGGGCAGCCGGGACAGGCGGGTGCGGCAGTAGCGCAGCGCCAGGGGGTGGACATGGGCGAGCAGATCGTGCGTGGCCTGCTCGTCCCCGTCGACGGCACGATGCACGAGCGCACCGATCGCCCCGTGGGCCGTGCCCGCCTCGTCGTCGCGCATCGGTCCATGGTGCCCTGCGGCCGTCCGGTCCGTCGCATCGTGCTCGTGGTTGTGCACCGAAGCGTTATGAGCAGGTGCGCCGGCACTCATTCCCTGCGCCCTCCCCTTCCGCTCGACCGACTCGTCCCCGAGAGACTCCACACCTCCAAGGATGCGGCATCCGCGCCGAAACGAGCAGCGCGCGTCCGGCTGGGCCGCCGGCCGCTGCGACGGTTCGCCCGTCGGGCGCGGGGCCCGGACGGCCGGGACAGCGGGGGTGACCAGGGTGGACCGGGACGACCGGAATCACCCGGACGGCCCCGTCCACCGAACGGCACGGCGACGGCACGACGGCCCGCCGCGCCACCGCGGAACCCGGGTACCGGCGGCACCCGGGGACCGGAGCTCGAGCCGGGCCGCCCGCACAGGGGCCGCGGGCGCGGACGGCACCGGGATGTGCCCCGGCGCCGAGCGGCCCGCCCGGCTCCACACTCGCTAGCGGACCAGTCCCCAGCGGAAGCCGAGGGCCACCGCGTGCGCCCGGTCCGAGGCGCCGAGCTTCTTGAACAGGCGCCGGGCGTGCGTCTTGACGGTGTCCTCGGAGAGGAACAGCTCCCGCCCGATCTCGGCGTTGGAGCGGCCGTGACTCATGCCCTCCAGGACCTGGATCTCACGCGCGGTGAGCGTGGGCGCGGCGCCCATCTCCGCCGAGCGCAGCCGGCGCGGCGCGAGTCGCCACGTGGGGTCGGCCAGCGCCTGGGTCACCGTGGCCCGCAGCTCCGCGCGCGAGGCGTCCTTGTGCAGGTACCCCCGGGCACCGGCGGCGACGGCGAGGGCCACCCCGTCGAGGTCCTCGGCGACGGTGAGCATGATGATGCGCGCGCCCGGGTCGGCGGACAGCAGCCGGCGCACGGTCTCGACGCCGCCCAGGCCGGGCATGCGGACATCCATCAGGATGAGGTCGGAGCGGTCGGCGCCCCAGCGGCGGAGGACTTCCTCGCCGTTGGCCGCCGTCGTCACGCGCTCGACACCGGGCACGGTCGCGACCGCGCGGCGGAGCGCTTCTCGGGCAAGCGGGGAGTCGTCGCAGACGAGGACGGATGTCATGACCGCCCTCCGCAGCTGATGCGCGTCACCTTGAGCCTCCAGGCTGGTACGGAATCGTCACCTGTGCGGTCGACCGTCTCGGACGCCTGCCCGAGCGCTTGTTTTCTCAACCGCATCCGCACTCTCAACGACGGTCACTCGAAAGAGTTACGGGCCCGCGTGCCGTCTTCGGCACTCTACGTGAGGGCGTCGACACGGTGCAGACATGCTCGACGGACCCACAACTTTTCATCACAACCTATGCCCCATTCGGCCCTTTTTCTTCCCGTTTCGCAGTGTCCGGGGCTAGATTCGCAATGAGTCATATTTTCATCTCCTTAGACCGGAGATGTACGGTCGTTGGCACCGTATCCGCCCAGAACGGCGACAAGGGGTCACGTAATGGCAGATTTCTCCCGCCTTCCCGGACCGAACGCGGACCTGTGGGACTGGCAGCTGCTGGCTGCCTGCCGCGGGGTGGACAGCTCGCTCTTCTTCCACCCGGAGGGCGAGCGCGGGGCGGCTCGGAGCGCTCGCGAGAACTCGGCCAAAGAGGTCTGCATGAGGTGCCCGGTCCGTGCGGAGTGCGCGGCACACGCACTGGCGGTGCGCGAGCCGTACGGCGTCTGGGGCGGCCTGACCGAGGACGAGCGTGAGGAGTTGATGGGGCGGGCACGCAACCGCCTGGTGGCGGCCTCCACCACCAGCGGGGACACCGCTTCGGATCACTGAAGGAACGTTTCTGCACCACCATCGGCAAAGCATCCGTTTCCTTACCGGGCACGCACGCGCGTGCCCGTGCCTCGTCCGGGCGGCCCCCTCGTCTCCGTGACCCCTGCTCCTTCGGTGACCTCCGCGCCGTCTTCGGTGACCCCTGCTCCTTCGGTGACCTCCGTGCCCCCCCGGCTACGCCTGGCCGCGTCCCGCCGCCCGCGCCGCCCGCGCCAGTTGCTCCAGCGTGGCCGACACCGCCGGCACCTGGGCCAGGTCGGGCAGGGTGAGGGCGACGATCTCCCGCCGTACCGCCGGTTCCAGCCGTACCGTGCGCACGCCCCGCGGCCGTACCGACTCCACGGCCAGCTGGGGCAGGACGGCGACGCCGAGGCCGGCGCCGACCAGGCCGACCACGGCCGGGTAGTCGTCGGTGGCGAAGTCGATGCGCGGGGTGAAGCCGGCCCCCTCGCACACCTCGACCAGCTGGCCGCGGCAGCGCGGGCAGCCCGCGATCCAGGGCTCGTTCGCCAGCTCGCCGATGGCGACGGTGTCCGCGCGCGCGAGCCGGTGCCGTTCGGGCACCAGGGCGACCAGGCGGTCCGTCAGCAGGGGCCGCAGGACGAGGTCGTCCCAGTCCTCGGCGACCGCCGCCCCCTCGTAGCGGAAGGCCAGGGCCAGGTCGCAGTCGCCTTCGCGGAGCAGTTCCACGGACCTCGGCGGTTCGGCCTCCTCCAGCGAGACGCGGGTGCCCGGGTGGGCCGCGCGCAGGGCGGCCAGGGCGGTGGGGACCAGGGTGGAGCTGCCGCTGGGGAAGGAGACCAGCCGGACGCGGCCCGCGCGCAGGCCGGCGATGGCGGCGACCTCCTCCTCGGCCGCGGTGAGCCCGGCGAGGATGCCGGAGGCGTGCCGGACCAGGGCCTCGCCGGCCTGGGTGAGGCGCATCTCGCGCCCGGTGCGGACCAGCAGCGGGGTGCCGACCGAGGCTTCCAGGGCCTTCATCTGCTGGCTGACGGCGGGCTGGGTGCAGCCCAGCTGGCGTCCGGCCGCCGAGAAGGAACCGGTGGTGGCGACGGCGCGCAGGACGCGGAGATGACGGGCCTCGATCACGCGTTGAGCATAAGGCAGCCTTGGGCGGGGCCGACGATAATGCGTCGACGCTTTGGGCCCGGATCGCTTACCGTGCCGGCATGAAGCTTCTCTCGGTCAATCTGGGCCGGCCCCGGCAGGTGCCCTACACGAGCCAGCCGGACGGCCTGACCGGCATAGACAAGCAGCCGGCCGACGGCCCGGTGCGGGTGGCGGCGCCCGGCCCCAAGGGCGTCGGCGCGAGCGGGCTCGCCGGGGACGCTGTGTGCGACACCCGCCACCACGGCGGGGACGACCAGGCGGTGTACGCGTACGCCCGGGAGGACCTCGACGCCTGGGAGCGTGAACTCGGCAGGCCGCTGGCCCACGGGTGCTTCGGCGAGAACCTGACGACGGACGGTCTGGACGTCTCCGGCGCGCTGATCGGGGAGCGCTGGCGGATCGGTCCCGCCGTCGTGCTGGAGGTGACGTCCGGCCGCATTCCGTGCGCCACGTTCCAGGGCCATCTGGGCGAGCGCGGCTGGGTCAGGAGATTCACGCGGATGGGCGCGACGGGCGCCTACCTCCGGGTGATCGAGCCGGGCGAGATCCGTGCGGGCGACCCGGTCGAGATCGTGCACCGGCCGGACCACGGCGTGACGGCGGCGATGCAGTTCCGCGCGGTCACCACCGAGCGGGAGCTGCTGCCCCGGCTGCTCGCGGCGGGCACGGCGCTGCACACCGAGACGCTGGCCAAGGCCCGCGCGTACGTGGCCGAGCACGGAGAGGGGTAACCCGCCGGCGGCGCGGCGGGCACGGCGCGCGGACCACGGAGGCTGTCGCTCCGGGTCACTACGCTTGGGCCATGACAACGGCTCTGATTACGGGATCGACCGCGGGGATCGGTGCCGCGTTCGCGCGGCGGCTGGCGGCTGACGGGCACGACCTCGTCCTGGTCGCGCGGGACACCAAGCGGCTGCGCGAGCAGGCGACGGAACTGCACGACCGGCACGGCATCGAGGTGGAGGTGCTGACCGCCGACCTGGCGCAGGACAAGGGCATCGAGGCGGTGGCCGACCGGCTCGGCGACCGGAAGAACCCGGTCGACCTGCTGGTCAACAACGCCGGCTTCGGCAACAAGGGCCGCTATCTGGACGTGCCGATGGCGGACGAGCTGCGGATGCTCAAGGTGCACTGCGAGGCGGTGCTCCGGCTGACCTCGGCGGCGGCCGGGGCGATGCGCGAACGCGGCCGGGGCGGGGTGGTGAACGTCGCCTCGGTGGCCGCGTTCGTCCCGCGCGGTACGTACGGCGCGTCCAAGGCGTGGGTCGTGCAGTTCACCCAGGGCGCGGCCAAGGACCTGGCCGGCAGCGGGGTCCGGCTGATGGCGCTGTGCCCGGGGTTCGTGCGCACCGAGTTCCACGAGCGGGCCGGGATGGGCACGGACAACATTCCGGGCTGGCTGTGGCTGGACGCCGACAAGCTGGTCGCGGCGGCGCTGTCCGACCTCGCGCGCGGCAAGACCGTGTCCATCCCCGATCCCCGCTACAAGGCGCTGATGGGCCTGGTGAAGGTGGCGCCGCGCGGGCTGATGGGCGGGATCAGCTCCCGGACGGGGCGCAGGTACGGGCCGCGGTAGCGGGCGGGTGGCGCCGCCGTCCCGGTGGGAAGATGGGCAGGACGGTACCGGACCAGGGGGGCCGGAGGCGGCGCATGACCTTCGTACAGCTCATCGAGTGCAGGACGAGCCGGCTGGACGAGATGAACCGGCTCATGGACGACTGGGTCCAGCAGACCAAGGGGAAGCGGACGGCGACGCACGCGGTGGTCGGCACGGACCGGTCGGACGCGTCGCACGTCGTCGAAGTGCTGGAGTTCCCGTCGTACGAGGACGCGATGCGGAACTCGAACCTCCCGGAGACGGACCGGATCTTCCGGGGGCTGGTGGCCCTGTGCGACGAGATGCCGACGTTCGTCGACCTGGACGTCGTGCGGGACGAGAGCCTGCCCGAGGGCGTGGTGCGCGGGTTCTTCGAGGCGCTGTGCGCCGAGGGTGACCTGCCGCCGCTCAACGACCTGCTGGAAGAGGACGTCCACAGCCACGACCCGATGAACCCGCAGGACACCATCGGGCTGGACAACGTCCGCGCCGAGTTCCGGATGTGGCGCGGCGCCTTCGACTTCGCGTTCACGGTGGAGGACGTGCTCAGCCAGGGCGACCGGTCCTGCGCGCGGTGGACCTGGTACGCCGCGCACCAGGGCGATTTCCTGGGGATCGCGCCGACCGGCAACCAGGTCACCATGACCGGGATGACGCTGTTCCGGTTCGGCGACGGCGGCAAGATCGCCGAGCTGTGGTGGCAGCACGACCAGCTGGGGCTGATGCAGCAGCTGGGGGCGCTCGACGCGTTGGAGCAGTAGGCGTTCCCCGGCCGTCGCAGCCCCTTGCCCCGGAGCGCGGATCATGGCATCTTGCGCATCCTGCCCCCGCTTCCGTGTGGGGGCGAGCCCCGATCTCCCTGCACGACGTGTAAGGGGGTCTTCGTTCCAGGAGGCCCTTGTGCACAGCGGTGACGCAGCCGGTACGCCCCTCAACTGGGACCTTTACCGCACGGCAGTGGTCGACATCCGTTTCGGGGACCGCACCCTCCGCGTGCGACCGCGTCCTTCGGGCACGGTCGAGGGTCGCTTCCCGGCACCGGCCCACGGCGCCACCATTCATGTGATCACCGCGTGGAATCCCCTCGGCCGTACCGCGCCGGCCGACGCCAACGCCCGCGCCCAGCGCCTGCTGCTCGACGACGTCCGCCGGCGGAGGCTCACCTGGTGGCCCGCGCAGGGAGGCGACGTACGCGGCCCGCACCGCGAGGAGAGCGTGGCCGTCGTCGGCCTGAGCGACACCGCGGCGCGCGACCTCGGCCGCCGCTTCGGCCAGGACGCGGTCTTCGCCTGGACTCCCCGCGAGTGGCGCGTCCTGGCCTGCGCCACCGGTGCCGTGGCGGCCGGCGGATGGGCGGTCTCCGGGGAGGACCACGCGAGGGCCGGTCTGGCCGGGCCGCACGAGCTGCCCCGCGGCTTCACCCACGTGTGTGAGGACGAGCGGGGCATGTAGAGGAGGGGGCGGGGGCGGCGCCGATACCGGCCGGTCCGCCCTGCCGCCGCGACGCACGGTGCCCGGCACCCCCCGAGGGGGTACCGGGCACGTGGTTCAGCTCAGCGCCGGGCTCAGTGGGCGTGGCCGTGGCTGTGGCCGTGGCCCGCGGCCTCCGGCTCCTCTTCCTTCTTCTCGACGACCAGGGTCTCGGTCGTGAGCAGCAGGGAGGCGATGGAGGCGGCGTTCTCCAGGGCGGAGCGGGTGACCTTGACCGGGTCGATGACGCCGGCCTTGATCAGGTCGCCGTACTCGCCGGTGGCGGCGTTGTAGCCCTGCCCCTTGTCCAGGTCCTTGACCTTGGACACGATGACGTAGCCCTCCTGGCCGGCGTTCTCGCCGATCCAGCGCAGCGGCTCGACCACGGCGTTGCGGACCACGGCGACACCGGTGGCCTCGTCGCCGGACTTGTCGAGGTTGCCGTCGAGCACCTTGGAGGCGTGGACCAGGGCGGAGCCACCACCGGAGACGATGCCCTCCTCGACCGCGGCGCGGGTCGCGGAGATGGCGTCCTCCAGACGGTGCTTCTTCTCCTTCAGCTCCACCTCGGTGGCGGCGCCGACCTTGATCACGCACACGCCGCCGGCCAGCTTCGCGAGGCGCTCCTGGAGCTTCTCGCGGTCCCAGTCGGAGTCGGTGGTCTCGATCTCGGCCTTGATCTGGGCGATGCGGCCCTGCACGTCCTCGGACTTGCCGGCGCCGTCGACGATCGTGGTGTCGTCCTTGGTGACGGTGACGCGGCGGGCGGAGCCGAGCACGTCGGTGCCGACCTGGTCGAGCTTGAGGCCGACCTCCTCGGAGATGACGGTGGCGCCGGTGAGGACGGCCATGTCCTGGAGCATCGCCTTGCGGCGGTCGCCGAAGCCGGGGGCCTTCACCGCGACGGCGTTGAAGGTGCCGCGGATCTTGTTGACGACCAGGGTCGACAGGGCCTCGCCCTCGACGTCCTCGGCGATGATCAGCAGCGGCTTGGAGGAGCCGGCCTGGATGACCTTCTCCAGCAGCGGCAGCAGGTCGGCGATGGCGGAGATCTTGCCCTGGTTGATGAGGATGTACGGGTCCTCCAGGACGGCCTCCATGCGCTCCTGGTCCGTCACGAAGTACGGCGACAGGTAGCCCTTGTCGAAGGCCATGCCCTCGGTGAAGTCCAGCTCCAGACCGAAGGTGTTGGACTCCTCGACGGTGATGACACCGTCCTTGCCGACCTTGTCCATGGCCTCGGCGATCAGCTCGCCGACCTGCTGGTCCTGGGCGGACAGCGCGGCGACGGCGGCGATGTCGGACTTCTCGTCGATCGGGCGGGCCGAGGCGAGCAGCTCCTCGGAGACGGCCTTGACGGCGGCGTCGATGCCCTTCTTCAGGGCGGCCGGGGAGGCGCCGGCGGCGACGTTCTTCAGGCCCTCGCGCACCAGCGCCTGGGCGAGGACGGTGGCGGTGGTGGTGCCGTCACCCGCGATGTCGTTGGTCTTGGTCGCCACCTCCTTCACCAGCTGCGCGCCGAGGTTCTCGTACGGGTCCTCGATCTCGACCTCGCGGGCGATCGTGACACCGTCGTTGGTGATGGTCGGGGCGCCGAACTTCTTGTCGATGACGACGTTGCGGCCGCGGGGGCCGATCGTCACCTTGACGGTGTCGGCAAGCTTGTTGACGCCGCGCTCAAGGGCGCGACGGGCGTCCTCGTCGAACTTCAGGATCTTCGCCATGGCAGCGGGAGCCCTCTCGGAAATCTGTGGGTGAAAACGCCGCGCCCCGGGCGCCCGGCTTCATATCGATCGCGGGGGGCCAGGGGCGCAGCTTCAAGCAGAGAGTCGCTTGAGGTGATTACTTCTCGATGATCGCGAGGACGTCGCGAGCCGAGAGGACGAGGTACTCGTCGCCGTTGTACTTCACCTCGGTGCCGCCGTACTTGCTGTAGAGGACGACGTCGCCGACCTTGACGTCGAGCGGCAGACGCTCGCCGTTCTCGAACCGGCCCGGGCCCACGGCGAGGACGGCGCCCTCCTGGGGCTTCTCCTTCGCGGTGTCCGGGATGACCAGGCCAGAGGCCGTGGTCTGCTCGGCGTCCAGCGGCTGGACCACGATGCGGTCCTCGAGCGGCTTGATGGCAACCTTGGAGCTGGCGGTCGTCACGATCCGACCTCCCCCTTCGGAGATCTCACGGGGTTAACTGTCTGAGGTGGCGACCAGGTCGATCCGTCGTCGCGGGTGCCGGACCTGCCCGTCGCGTTTGTCTGGCACTCTCCAGGGGGGAGTGCCAGACCCGAGACTATGACCGCGATTAGCACTCGGTCAAGCGGAGTGCCAATTGCCCGCGGCGCGTCGGCCGGATTCGCGACGCGAGGGCCGCCGCCCCGGGGGGTCGCCGCCGCCCCCGGACCCGCCGTCTGTCCGGCGCCGGACAGGCCGGACCTCACACGTAGTCCTCCAGGAAGCCCGCCGTCAGCCCTCTCCCCTGGGCCTCCGTCAGCACCCGTACCGTCCGTTCCCACAGCGCCGGCCTCCTCGACTCGTCGGGGCCCACCAGGACGATGTCGCCGGGGCGGAGGTGGTGGGCGCCGTGGGTGTAGGTGAGGCCGGCCGGGGTCAGGGCGGCACGCCACAGGACGAGCGCGGAGATGCCGCAGCCGGCCGCCGCGCGCAGGGTGGTGCGGTCGTAGGAGCCGTAGGGCGGGCGGAAGAGCCGGGGGCGGACGCCGAGGGCGGCGCGGAGGCGGTCCTGCTGGCCGCAGATCTCGGCGCGCTGGCCGGCGGACGGCAGTCCGGCCGGGGCCCGGTGGTCGACGGTGTGGTTCGCGATGCCGGCGCCGAGGGCGCGCAGGCGGGCGAAGTACGGGTAGCCGGGGGCGGCGACGCTGTCGGTGAGGAACAGGGTGACCGGGAGCCTCAGTTCGCGGACCATGTCGACGAAGCGGGGGTCCCGCTCGGCGCCGTCGTCGTAGGTGAGGAAGACGACCGGGTCGCGGGTGGGGACGCGGTCGACCACGGGGAGCGGGGCGCCGGCCCCGGTGCGCTCGGCGAGCGGGCGGGCCGGGTGCACCGGGGAGCGGGCGAGGGGCCGGGTCAGCCCCCAGGCGCGGTAGCGGTGGTCGGGGGCGGTGCCGTGCGGGCGTACCCCTTCGGCGGCCTTCTTGCCGAGGCGTTCGATGGGGTCGACGGACTGGGCGCAGCCCGTCAGGAGCAGGGCCGCGGCGAGGACCGCGGCCGGGCCCCGAGCCCGCCTCACAGGTAGTCCTCCAGGCGGGCCACGGCGTAGCCCTCGCGCGTGACCTTGTTCAGGAAGCGGCGCATGTCGTCCACCATCGTGCCGTCCCAGTCGTCCCGGCCGCGGAAGTGGGTGAGGACGATGTCGCCGCGGCGCAGCCGCTGGTCGTCCTCGCGGTACTCCCAGTGGTCGACGAAGACCTCCTCGTTCCAGATCGGCGCGTACTTGATGCCGCATTCCTTCGCGGCGACCAGGGTGTCCTGGTTGTAGTTGCCGTAGGGGGGACGGAAGACGGTGGGGGCCTTGCCGAACTGCTTCTTCATGATGGCCTGCATGCCGCAGATCTCGTCCTTCTGCTCCTCGTAGGACAGGCCCGGCAGGTAGGGGTGGTGCAGGGTGTGGTTGTTGAGGGTGTTGCCGTAGGACCGCATCTTGCGGAAGTAGGCGTAGTCGTCCTTGACCAGGTAGTCGCTGAGGAACGCGGTGTACGGGACCTTGAGCTCGCGCATCATGGCGAGGAACCGCGGGTCCTTCTCGGCGCCGTCGTCGATCGTCAGGAACACGACCTTGTCCCGGGTGGGGACCGTGGTGAAGACGGGGGGCAGGTGCCAGTCCTCCTGGTGGTCCACCTCGAACCCGTCGCGGGCGGTGATCCTCGGCTTGGCCGCGGGGGGCGGCGGGGGCGTGAGCGGGACCTGGTCCAGCCCCCAGCGCCGGGCGGCGGCGGCCAGCCGGGCGTGTTCGGCGGCCCGGCGCGCCGCCGGGTCCTGGGGCTGGGGCTGGGCGGGGCCACCGTGACCGGACGCGGTGCGCACGGACTCGGGTCCGGCGCAGCCGGAGAGCAGGGCGGCGGCGGCCAGCGTGGCGGCTCCGCCGCCGAGGGCCAGCCGCCGGAAATGAGTCCGACTTTTGTCATTTTGTACTACTGCTCGCATGGTGCCGGATCCTCCCAGGCCCCGGCCCGCGACCCCGGGCGACACCGCCGCCGGAGGCGCACCATCCACCGACTGGCCCACAATGTCCCGGTGAACGACCTCGCTCTGCTCCTCACCCCCGAAGGCCGCGCCCTCCTCGACGAGGTGCGCGACACCGAGCCCGCACAGGAGCTGGCCGTGGCCACCCGGCTGCGCCGCGACCACCCGGCCGAGCTGGTGTCGGCGGCGCTCGGCCAGGCCCGGCTGCGGCAGCGGGCGGTGGCGAAGTTCGGGGCCGGGGACGCCGGGCGCATGTTCTTCACGCCCAACGGGGTCGAGCAGTCGACGCGGGCCTCCGTGGCGGCGTACCGGGCCGGGCGGCTGAAGGAGCTGGGCGTGGCCTCCGTCGCCGACCTGTGCTGCGGGATCGGCGGGGACGCCATCGCGCTGGCGCGGGCCGGAATCCGGGTGCTGGCCGTGGACCGGGACCCGCTGACGGCGGCGGTGGCACGGGCGAACGCGGAGGCGCTGGGGCTGGCGGGCCTGATCGAGGTGCGCGAGGCCGATGTGACGGAGGTGGACACCGCCGGGTACGACGCGGTGTTCGTGGACCCGGCGCGCCGGGGCGCGCGCGGCCGGCTCTTCGATCCGGAGGCGTACTCGCCGCCGCTGTCCTGGGCGGTCGGGACGGCCCTCACGGCACCCCGCGCCGCACTGAAGATCGCCCCGGGCATCCCGCACGAGGTGGTCCCGGCCGCGGCCGAGGCCGAGTGGATCTCCGACGGCGGCGACGTGAAGGAGGCGGTGCTGTGGTTCGGGACCGGGGCGCCGGGCGCGGTGCGGGCCACGCTGCTGCCGGGTCCGCGCACGCTGCTCGGCCGCGGGCTGCCCGATCCGGGAGTCCGGCCGGTGGGGCGGTACCTGTACGAGCCGGACGGCGCCGTGATCCGCGCGCACCTGGTCGCGGAGGTGGCCGAGGAGGTCGGTGGGGGGCTCCTGGACCCCACCATCGCGTACGTCACCGCCGACGAGGCCCGGCCCACGCCGTACGCCACCGGTTACGAGATCACCGACCAGCTCCCGTTCAACGTCAAGAGGCTCAAGGCCCTGCTGCGGGAGCGCGAGGTCGGCACGCTGACCGTGAAGAAGCGCGGCTCGGCGGTCGAGCCGGAGGAGCTGCGCCGGAAGGTGAGACCGCAGGGGCCGAACGCGGCCACCGTCTTCCTCACCCGTGTCGCCGGGGCGCCGACGATGCTGATCGGCCGCCCGCTCGGCTGACGCTCAGCGGGAGGCGCGCGCCCGGTCCCGCAGCAGCCGCCGCTCCCTCTCGTTGCGGGTCAGCGCCGCCGCCCGCAGGAACTCCTCACGGGCCTCGGCGGCGCGGCCGAGGCGGGCCAGGAGATCACCGCGGACACTGGGCAGCAGGTGGTAGTCGCGCAGCGCGGGCGCGGCGGCCACGGCGTCCACCAGCTCCAGGCCCGCCGCCGGGCCGTCGGCCATCGACACGGCGACCGCGCGGTTCAGCTCGACCACCGGGGACGGCGCGCGGACGGCCAGCAGGCCGTACAGGGTGGCGATGGCGTGCCAGTCCGTCTCCTCGTAGGTGTACGCGCGTGCGTGGCACGCGGCGATGGCCGCCTGGAGGGTGTACGGGCCCGGGGGGCCGCTCGCGGTGGCCCCGGCGCGGTCGAGGGCGCGGATGCCACGGGCGATGAGCATGCGGTTCCAGCGGCGGCGGTCCTGGTCCTCCAGCAGCACCGGTGTGCCGTCGGGGCCGGTGCGGGCGGCGGCGCGGGACGCCTGGAACTCCAGCAGCGCGGTCAGGCCGTGCACCTCGGGCTCCTCGGGCATCAGCGCGGACAGCACCCGAGCCAGCCGCAGCGCGTCCTCGCACAGGCCGGGACGCAGCAGGTCGTCGCCGGCGGTGGCCGCGTACCCCTCGTTGAAGATCAGGTAGATGACGTCCAGCACGGAGCCGAGGCGGGCCTCGCGGTCGGGGCCGTACGGCACCTCGAAGGCGACGTTCCGCTTCGCCAGGGTGCGCTTGGCGCGGACGATCCGCTGGGCGACCGTCGGCTCGGGCACCAGGCAGGCACGGGCGATCTCGGCCGTGCTCAGGCCGCCGAGCAGGCGCAGCGTGAGCGCGGTGCGGGCCTCCGGCGACAGCACCGGGTGGCAGGCGGTGAAGACCAGCCGGAGCAGGTCGTCGTCGATGTCGTCCGGGTCGGCCGGTGCGTCGTACGAGGGCGGGGCCGCGGCCAGGTCGCGGCCGAGCTCGGCGAGTTTGCGGGCGTAGGTCTCGCGGCGCCGGACCAGGTCGACGGCCCGGTGCCGGGCGGTGGCCATGAGCCAGGCGCCGGGGTTGTCCGGCACCCCGTCCCGCGGCCACCGCTCCAGGGCGGCGACCAGGGCGTCCTGGGCCAGTTCCTCGGCGATGCCGACGTCCCGGACGATCCGGGCGACGCCGGCGATCACCCGCGGCGACTCCAGGCGGAAGACGGTCTCGATGGCGTGCGCCGTGGCGGGCTGTGTCTCCACAGCCCACCATGCAACACCCTGGACGGCGGCGGGCCAAACGGCCTCAGCCCTCGGCGATCTCCCGCAGCTCGCAGGCCAGCCGCCACTCCGGGCCGTGGATCTTCAGGAAGCGCTGCGTCCACTCCAGGGCCTCGGCCCGGTCCTTGCACTGCATGAGCGCGTAGCCGCCGACGACCTCCTTGGACTCGGTGAACGGGCCGTCGGTCACGGAGACCTTCTCGCCGTTCCAGTCCATCCGGGCCGCCTCGGCGGAGGGGGTGAGCCCGGCGGTGTCGAGCAGCACACCGGCCTTGGTCATCTCCTCGATCAGCTCACCCATCCGCCGCATCAGCTCCGCGCTGGGGCCCCCGGCGGGGGCGGCGGACTCGTCGACGCGCACGAGCGACAGGTAGCGGGGCATGGTGACTCCTCCGGTCGGGGCGGCGGGTCCGTTCCCGCCGCTCACCCCTTGCGTCGAACGGGGGACATCAGGATCGACACGCTCGCGGAAAGAATTTCCGGGATCTTCTCCAGCGTCCCGGCGGCCGGGCGGCACCGGCTCAGCGCAGGGAGGCCCAGAGGTCCTTCGCCGCCGGTTCCCGGGCGACGACCCGGTTGGGGTCGGAGGGCGCCGTGACGACCGGCATGGTCACCGTCCGCACCCGGTCGGCGGTCAGCCCCTTCAGGCTCCGGCCGAGGCTCACCAGCTCGTTCAGGGAGTTCAGGCCGGTGTCGGTGGTGATGCTGGCGGTGACGGCGTCGGCGACCCGGTACAGCCGGGCCGGGTCGGTCAGCAGGCCGGCGCCGGAGATCCGCTCCAGCAGGGCCTTGACCAGCGTCTGCTGGAGCCCTATCCGGCCCAGGTCGCTGCCGTCGCCTATGCCGTGCCGGGTGCGGGCGAGGGCGAGGGCCTGCTTGCCGCCGAGGTGGTGGGCGCCGGCCTTCAGGTGCAGGTGGCTCTTGTCGTCGTCGATGTCCTGGCCGGTGGTGACGTCGACCCCGCCGAGCGCGTCGACCAGCTTGGCGAAGCCGGAGAAGTCGATCTCCAGGTAGTGGTCCATGCGGACGCCGGTGAGGGTCTCGGCGGTCTTCACCGCGCACACCGGGCCGCCCACCGCGTAGGCGCTGTTGAACATGGCGCCGTACACCGGTGCCGTGCTGCCTCCGGAGGTGAGCGGGCAGGACGGGCGGGTGACGAGGGTGTCGCGCGGGATGCTGACGACGGTGGCCCGCGTGCGGCCCGCGTCGATGTGCACGACCATCGCGGTGTCGGACCGGGCTCCGCCGCTGTCGCCGCCGCCCAGCTCCTGGTTGTCCTTGCCGCTGCGCGAGTCCGAGCCGAGGACCAGGATGTTGAGGGAGCCGGTGGGCAGCGGGGAGGCGTCCGCCGGGGCGGTCGCGGAGGGGGCGGCCACGGCCCTGGCCGGACGGTCGTCGCCGAGTGCGCCGTCGATGTCGACGCTCGTGATGTTGCGGTCGAGGTGCCGGTAGGCCCAGCCGGCCGCCGCCAGGCCCAGGACCAGGGTGCCCGCCAGAGCGAGGCCGACGATCTTCACCGCTCTCGAGCGCCGGCCCACCCGTCTGCCCGCGTCGCCGCCTTGCTCCTCGTGTCGCGTCACGACAGGAACATAAGTCCGAATTATTAGGGGACTGTTAGCGGAAGCCGCCAGAGCCGGTTTTCTTGTGAAATTCTCATCCACGCGGCAGCGAACGCCCGTTCGCGCGACCTGGCAAAGGGGGCGCCCCGCGCGGACCGCTAGGCGGCCGGAGGCGCGTCCGTGCTCGACCGCACCACCAGGCTCGTCGCCAGCTCCACCCGGGTCGCCGCCCGCTCCTCCCGCTCGCTCCCCAGCTCCAGCACCAGCCGGGCCGCGGCCTCGGCCATCTCGGTGAGCGGCTGCCGTACGGTCGTCAGCGGCGGGCCCACCCAGCGGGCCACCGGCAGATCGTCGAAGCCGACCACGCTGAGGTCCTCCGGAACGCGCAGACCCAGCTCACGGGCGGCCTCGTACAAGCCGAGCGCCTGAAGGTCGTTGCCCGCGAAGACGGCGGTCGGCCGGTCCGGGCGGCGCAGCAGCTCCAGGCCCAGGCGGTAGCCCGCATCGTGGTGGAAGTCGCCGGCCACGACGAGGGAGGGGTCGACGGGCAGTCCGGCCGTCTCCAGGGCCGCCCGGTAGCCGTCGACCCGGGCCCGGCTGCACATCATCCGGGACGGGCCGCTGATGGCGCCGATCCGGGTGTGGCCGAGTTCCACCAGGTGGCGGGTGGCGGCGAGACCGCCCTGCCAGTTGGTGGCGCCGATCGACGGCACGTCGGGGCCCGGGTCGCCGGCCGGGTCCATCACCACGAACGGGATGGAGCGGCTGGTCAGCAGCGCCCGCTGGGACTCGTCGAGTTCGGAGAGCACCAGCACCACGCCGTGCGGGCGGCGGGCGGCGACCTGGTCGGCCCAGGTGCGGCCGGGGGTGAGCCGGCCGGCCGACTCGGACAGGACCACGCTCAGCCCGGCGTCCCGGGCGACGTTCTCCACGCCCCGGATGACCTCCATCGCCCAGGCGCTCTCCAGCTCGTGGAAGACCACGTCGATCAGCGGCGAGCGGGAGGCCTCGGCGCGGCGGCGCCGGTAGCCGTAGGCGCGCAGCAGCTCCTCGACGCGGGTGCGGGTGGCAGGAGAGACGTCGGCCCGGCCGTTGAGGACCTTCGAAACAGTCGGAGCGGAGACCCCCGCCTCACGGGCGATCTCGGCGAGGGTCGCCGTCTGCGTTCCTGCGGGCTTCGAGGGCTTCATGCCCGCGATCGTATCTCCGCCGGACCGCTTGACGAAGCCCTCGGAACCACCGGAGGCCGTCGGAACTTTCGGAAGATCGGACGAAACATTCGAGCACACGTCCGTCACCTGTCCGCGCAACGCGAACACCCCGCCGCCGGGAACCCGGGGGCGGGGTGTCGAGTGGAGCGCCGGGCAGGCCTTGCACCTGCATCTCCCCGCAGGAAGCGGGGCGTCTTTCCTTGGACCACCAACGCACTGCGTCCGTACCGGAGTTCCGGCCGTTCGCTGTGTGATGATCATAGCGCAGTCGGGGCGGTTTCCCCAACTCAGCCCTCGGCCACCGCCTCGAACCGCCACCGGTGCACCGACCGGGTCACCAACTCCGGGTCGGGTTCCGGCAGTTCGGGCAGCGGGGCGTCGTACGGCGCGTCCCACCACGTGACGACCAGCACCCGGTCCTGCGGCGCGCGGAAGGTCTCGCGGCGCAACGGCTCGGCGGCGAGGGGCTGTTCGCGCACCCAGGCCAGCAGGTCCGCGCCCCGGCCCGCGGCGGCCCGGGCCTCCCACATCAGGGCGACGGTCACGAGTAGAGGTTCTCCTTGCTGACCTCGTGCACGTGGTCGTGGCCGGGCACGTGCGGGTCGGTCACCGGCAGGGAGGAGTCGGCCGACAGGTCCCAGCCGGACGCGGCCCGGTTGCGGGCGACCATCTCGGCGCCGAGCGCGGCCACCATCGCGCCGTTGTCCGTGCACAGCTTGGGACGCGGTACGCGCAGCCGGATGCCGGCCGCCTCGCAGCGCTCCTGGGCGAGGGCGCGCAGCCGGGAGTTGGCCGCCACACCGCCGCCGATCATCAGGTGGTCCACGCCCTCGTCCTTGCAGGCGCGGACGGCCTTGCGGGTCAGCACGTCGACCACGGCCTCCTGGAAGGAGGCGGCCACGTCGCGGACCGGGACCTCCTCGCCGGCCGCGCGCCTGGCCTCGATCCAGCGGGCCACGGCGGTCTTCAGGCCCGAGAAGGAGAAGTCGTAGGCCGGGTCGCGCGGGCCGGTCAGGCCGCGCGGGAAGGCGATGGCCCGCGGGTCGCCCTCCCTGGCGTACCGGTCGATGACCGGGCCGCCGGGGAAGCCCAGGTTCAGCACGCGCGCGATCTTGTCGAAGGCCTCGCCGGCCGCGTCGTCGATGGTCGAGCCCATCGGCCGGACGTCCGAGGTGATGTCCGTCGAGAGCAGCAGCGAGGAGTGGCCGCCGGACACCAGCAGGGCCATCGTCGGCTCGGGCAGCGGGCCGTGCTCCAGCTGGTCCACGCAGATGTGGGAGGCGAGGTGGTTGACGCCGTACAGCGGCTTGCCGAGCGCGTAGGCGTACGCCTTGGCCGCCGAGACGCCGACGAGCAGGGCGCCCGCGAGTCCGGGGCCCGCGGTGACCGCGATGCCGTCCAGGTCCTTGGCGCCGACCCCCGCCTCCTTCAGCGCGCGGTCGATGGTGGGGACCATCGCCTCCAGGTGCGCCCGGGACGCCACCTCCGGCACGACACCGCCGAAGCGGGCGTGCTCGTCGACGCTGGAGGCGACGGCGTCCGCCAGCAGGGTGGTGCCGCGGACGATGCCGACGCCGGTCTCGTCGCAGGAGGTCTCGATGCCGAGTACGAGAGGCTCGTCGCGTGAGTCAGTCATTGATATCGGTTCCTTGTACTGAGGCGGAGCCCGCGGCCGCGCCGCTGCCGGGTTCCGTGGTCAGGCGCATCACCAGGGCGTCGACGTTGCCCGGCTGGTAGTAGCCGCGCCGGAAGCCGATGGGGGTGAAGCCGAAGCGCTCGTAGAGCTTCTGCGCGGGGAGGTTGTCCACCCGGCATTCGAGCATCACCTCGTGGCACTCGAACGCGGTCGCCGCGCGCAGCAGCTCGGTCAGCAGGCGGGCGCCGAGGCCGGTGCCCTGGTGGTCGCGGGCGACGGCGATGGTCTGCACGTCGGCCAGGTCGCCGGCGGCGGCCAGGCCCGCGTATCCGACGATCCGGCCGTCGGCGGACTCGGCGACGAGATAGCACCGGGTGGCCTCGGGGCCCCGGGAGTGGGCCAGCTCGGACCAGAACATGCCCCGGGACCAGGCGTCCTCGGGGAACAGGTCCCGTTCGAGCCCCAGGACCGGGTCGAGGTCCCACCAGCGCATCTCGCGCAGTCGGGGGGGTGCCGGCTGTGTCACTTGGGGGTGACCACCTTGTAGTTCTTGGGGACCTGGGCGTCCGGCCGGCGCAGGTACAGCGGCCGGGGGGCCGTGAGCTCCTCGCCCGCGGCCAGCTTCTCCGCGGCGAGCGAGGCCAGGGCCGCGGCGGACACGTGCTCGGGCTCGTGGGCGCGCGGGAACGTGTCCGGGTAGAGCAGCGCGCCGGCGCCGACCGCGGGGAGGCCCGCGACCCGCTCGGCGATGTCGGCCGGGCGGTCGACGGCCGGGCCGGTCAGCCGGGTCCGGGAGTCGGCGTAGGTGGCCCAGTAGACCTCCTTGCGCCGGGCGTCGGTCGCCACGACGAAGGGGCCCTGTTCGATGTCGGCGGCGTAGGCGAGGCCGTCCAGCGTGCACAGGCCGTGCACGGGGACGCCGAGCGCGAGGCCGAAGGTGTCGGCGGTCATCAGGCCGACGCGCAGACCGGTGTAGGGGCCGGGCCCGGTGCCGACGACGATCCCGGTGACGGCCTCCAGCTTCAGTCCGGCCCCGGTGAGGACCCGGTCGACGGCCGGCAGCAGCAGCTCTCCGTGCCGGCGCGCGTCCACCTGGCTCGACGAGGCGATGACGCCGGTGCCGTCGTGCAGGGCGACGGTGACGGCGGGTGTGGCGGTATCCAGAGCGAGCAAGAGCACGCGAACAGCCTACGGCGCTCGCGCCGCCCGCAGGGTCGTCCGGGACGGACGGTCACCGACTGCTACGGTCTGTAGGAAGTACGACATTTACACCGGATGACGGCACTAGGCAGAGGTGGCGCAGGTGGCAGGGACCAGCTCGGGGATCGTGGCCGCCCTCACCGCGGCGGCGCTGGGAACGGTCGGGTTCCTCGCCTACCGGGCCCAGGCGACCGTCCCGGCGGCCCTGGGCGCGGCACCGGCGGTGCACGCCACCCCCACCTCCAAGGCGCCCCGGGACCGGCACCACCCGTCCGCCCTGCCGAGCGGCTCCGGAACGGGTGAGCGGGTCGTGTACTCGCTGGACGACGACCGGGTCTGGCTGGTCGCCCCCGGCAACCGGGTGCAGCGGACCTTCCCGGTGCGGCCGGGCAGCGTCGACCCGCCGGCCGGCACGTACTGGGTCACGTCCCGCTCCAGCACGGCCACCGGCACGGACAGCGTCCCCATCGAGCACGTGGTGCGGTTCACCAGCGTGGACGGGGTGACCGTCGGGTTCAGCGCGGCCGTGGACGGCGGCACGGAGGGGACCGCGGCGGACCCCGGCGTGAAGACGGGCGGCATCCGGGAGACGCGGGTGGACGGGAACGCGATGTGGAACTTCGCGACGATCGGCGTGAAGGTCGTGGTGATCCGCTAGGGCCTCTCGTTCGGATCATGCCGGGCTCGCGGGGGTCCGGCCTGATCCGAACGAAAGACCCTAGGCGCGGTGCCCGGACCCGCCGCCCGGCGGCCGCGGGGACGGCGTGGCGGGGCGCGGCCGGGCGCCGGCCGCCTGCTCGTCCCGCGCGGCTTCGCAGGGTTCGGGCCGCGGCGGCCTGGAGATCGCGTCCGCCGCAGCGCAGGCCGCCAGCAGATCACGCATGGACACCGGTTGCACCGCGGGCATGGACGCCTCCTGAGCTGCGGGGGCGGACGTACTTAGGCACACCTAAGTACGGGCTGGGTACCATGTGACCACGCCCGGGATGTCCCGCGCAATATCTTGCCGACGGCTTGTCGGAATGTGTCGGCGGTCTCAGCCGGACAGCGTTTCCAGGTCCGTCTCGGACCAGCGTTCGCCCAGGCCGGTGACGGTCACGTGCCGTACCTCGTCCGTGGTGTCGCCGACCGCGCGGTGGATGACCACCTGGAGGCGGTCCTCGGTCAGCTCCTCGACCTTGCCCTCGCCCCATTCCACGACGATCACCGAGTCGGGCAGCGAGACGTCGAGGTCCAGGTCCTCCATCTCGTCCAGGCCGCCGGAGAGCCGGTAGGCGTCGACGTGCACCAGGGGCGGCCCGTCGCCGAGGGACGGGTGCACCCGGGCGATCACGAAGGTCGGCGAGGTGACCGCGCCGCGCACGCCCAGGCCCTCACCGAGCCCGCGGGTCAGCGTGGTCTTGCCCGCGCCCAGCTCGCCGGAGAGCATCACCAGGTCGCCCGCGCGCAGCAGCTTGGCCAGTCGGCGGCCCAGCTCGCGCATCTGCTCCGGGGAGGTGACGGTCAGCTGGGTCTCAGCGGGGTTGTGCGGTGCTGCTGGTGCTTCCATAGCCACTTACGGTAGCCCCTGCGGGCACCGCACCCGCACGGGTCAGCAGGTCGGCGAGGCGGTCGGTGACCACTTCCGGGTGCTCCAGCATCACCAGGTGCCCCGCGTCCGGCACGAGCACCAGCTCGGCGTCGGGCAGCAGGTCGGCGATGGCCTCGCTGTGCTCGCTGGGCGTGACCAGGTCCTGGACGCCGGCCAGCACCAGCACCGGCATGTCGCGGAAGCAGACGAGCGCCCCGGTCTTGTCGTGGTCGGTGAAGGCCGGGTAGAACTCGGCGACCACGTCGATCGGGGTGGACTCGATCATCCGCTCTGCGAAGCGCTCCACGGCCGGGTCGACGTCCCGGCCCGCGAACGAGTACCGCTTGATGATCCCGGCGAACAGGTCGGCGGTGGCCCGGCGCCCCTTCTCCACCCACTCCGCCTGCTGTCCGAGCGCCTTGAGCACTCCGGGGAGGATCCGGCGGACCGCGTTGACGCCGGCCACCGGCAGCCCGAAGTTGACCTCGCCGAGCCGCCCGGACGACGTCCCGACGAAGGCGGTGGCCACGACCCGGTCCCGGATCAGCTCGGGGTACTGCGCGGCGAGGGCCATCATGGTCATGCCGCCCATCGAGTGACCGACCAGCACCAGGGGCCCGTCCGGTGCGGCGGCGTCGAGCACGGCCTTCAGATCGCGGCCGAGCTGGTCGATGGTGAGGGGCTCCCGGTCCCGGGTCTGGGCCACGCCCCGCCCGGACCGCCCGTGACTGCGCTGGTCCCAGTGCACCGTCCGTACGACCCCGCGCAGGGCCGCGCGCTGGAAGTGCCAGGAGTCCTGGCTGAGGCAGTAGCCGTGGCAGAAGACGACGGTGACCGGGGCGGGGGCCTTGCGGCCGAAGAGCCGGCGCCGGCGCGGCGAGACGTTCGGGCCGGTGTCGGGCTCGGCCTCGTCGACCTCGTAGTACAGCTCGGTGCCGTCGTCGGCGTACGCCTTGCCCGGGGTGCCGCGCAGGGTGCCGTAGGGGCCCGCCGCGTCCAGCGCCAGCCGGGCCCTGCGGCGCATTCCGCGCCCCACCGTCATCCGTTCGACGGCGACACCGGCCGCCGCTCCCGCGGCGAGCACGCCTATCGCGGCGCCGGCGATGCCGGTCGCCCTGCGCCAGCTCCCGGCCGCCCCCGCCGCGGAGGCGGCGGCCGCCGAGGCGACGACGTCCGCCACGAGCTCCGCGCTGCTCTCGGTCACGTACCGCTCCTCTTCGCCGTACTGCAGTTCGCCTGGGTGGGTGCCGCCGCGGAACGGGTTACCCGAGTTCTCGCGCGTTCACATGAAGGCGCCCGGCCGGACGCGGTGGACGCGTTCAGGTGGGCACGCTCACCGCGACGCGTTGACATAGACGCGGGGAACGCGCGTTCCGATGCGTGTGACGATCTCGTACGCGATCGTGCCGCAGGCCTGCGCCCAGTCCTCGGCCGTGGGCTCACCGCGGTCACCGGGCCCGAACAGCACGGCCTCGCTGCCCACCGGGGGCTCGTCACCGCCCAGGTCCACCACGAACTGGTCCATGGCGACCCGCCCGGCGATCGTCCGCCACTTGCCGCCGACCAGCACCGGGCCGGTGCCCGAGGCGTGCCGCGGGATGCCGTCCGCGTAGCCGACGGGCACCAGGCCGAGCGTGGTGTCGCCGGGCGTGACGTAGTGGTGGCCGTAGCTGACGCCGTGTCCGGCCGGGGTGTGCTTGACCAGGGCCAGCGAGGCGCTGAGCGTCATCACCGGGCGCAGCCCGAAGTCCGCCGGGGTGCCCAGTTCCGGGCTGGGCGAGACGCCGTACAGGGCGATGCCCGTGCGGACCAGGTCGAAGTGGGACTCGGGCACGGTGAGGGTGGCCGGCGAGTTGGCGATGTGCCGCACCTCGGGCCGTACGCCGAGGTCCTCGGCGTACGCCAGCATCTCGCGGAACCGGGTGAGCTGGGCGGCGATGGACGGGTGCCCCGGCTCGTCGGCGCACGCGAAGTGCGACCACACCCCGGTGACGCGGACCAGCCCCTCGGCCTCCGCGCGCAGGGCGGCACCGACCAGCTCGGACCAGTCCTCCCCCGGCTGGCAGCCGTTGCGGCCGAGTCCGGTGTCGGCCTTGAGCTGCACGCGCGCGGGGCGGCCCGCCGAGCGGGCGGCCTCGACGACCTCCCGCAGGGCCCACATGCCGCTCAACGAGACGTCGACGTCGGCCTCGATCGCCTGCCGCCAGGGCCCGCCGGGCACCCACAGCCAGCACAGGATGCGGCCGGGCAGCCCGGCCGCGCGCAGCGCGAGGGCCTCTTCGGCCGTGGCCGTGCCGAGCCAGCTCGCGCCCGCCGCGAGGGCGGCGCGGGCGCACGGCACCGCGCCGTGGCCGTATCCGTCGGACTTGACGACGGCCATCACGGCGGCGCTCCCGGCCCGGGCGCGCAGGGCCCGCACGTTGGCGCGCAGGGCGCCCAGATCGATCTCGGCGCGGGCGCGCAGGGCGGCGGTCGGCACAGCTGGTGTCTCACTCATGGCACCCCCAGTCTCTCAGAGCCGCCCTCCACGGGAGGCGGGCCGGGTCCCGCGGTTGCGCCTCCGGCGGTCACCGGGGTCCGGGCCGGGCGCGCGGACCCACCGCCGGGCTCCGGCCGTCACCCGGCCGCGGGTGCGTGCGGGCTGGGCGCGCCCCTGCGGACTCGCGCCACCGCCCGCCACACCGCACCGCCCGGCCGAACCCACCACCCGACTCCGGCCATCACCCGGCCGCGGACCCGCGCGGGCTGAACGCACAGTTCCCCCCGCCCCCAGGCAGTTGCACCACCGCCCGCCCCACCGCACCGCCCGGCCGAACCCACCACCCGACTCCGGCCGTCACCCAGCCGCGGACCCGCGCGGGCTGAACGCACAGTTCCCCCCGCCCCCAGGCAGTTGCACCACCGCCCGCCACACCGCACCGCCCGGCCGAACCCACCACCCGACTCCGGCCGTCACCCGGCCGCGGACCCGCAGGGGCTGAACGCACAGTTCCCCGCGCCCCAATGAAGTCGCGCCGCCTTCGGTCGGGCCGCGGTGGGCCGGTCAGTTTCGTACGTCCCTCCATGCCTCCGGGATGTGTGACGCCACGTCATGGGCGCCCGTGGGCGCGCCCTGCGCGGCGAAGCGGCCCGCCAGGCCGTGGAGGTACGCCGCCACGCTCCCGGCGTCCGCCGCCCGCAGGCCCGCCGCCAGCAGGGAACCCGCCAGCCCGGACAGCACGTCCCCGCTCCCGGCCGTGGCCAGCCACGGCGTCCCGGTGGCGTTCACCCGCACCGGTCCGCCCGCGAAGTCGGCGACCAGTGTCGTCGACCCCTTCAGCAGCACGGTCGCCCGGTACACCGCCGCCAGCTCCCGTACCGCGGAGAGCCGGGCCGTCTCGACCTCCTCGCGCCGCACCCCCAGCAGCGCGGCGGCCTCCCCCGCGTGCGGGGTCATCAGCGTCGGCGCCGTACGCCCGCGCACCGCGTCCCGGTCGGCCAGCCGCAGCCCGTCCGCGTCCAGCAGCACCGGCACGTCCGCGTCCAGCACCTCGGCGACGGCGGCCGCGTCGTCCCCGGCGCCCGGCCCGACCACCCACGCCTGCACCCGCCCGGCCTTCGCGGGCCCGGCGTCGGAGACGAGGGTCTCCGGGAAGCGCGCGATGACCGCGTCCCCGGCCGGCCCGACGTACCGCACGGCCCCGGCCCCGCCCCGCAGCGCGCCCGACACCGCGAGCACGGCCGCACCGGGATAGCGGGCCGACCCGGCGGCGATGCCGACCACCCCGCGCCGGTACTTGTCGCTCTCCCCCGTCGGCAGCGGCAGCAGCCGTGCCACGTCGGCGTGTTGCAGGGACTCCAGCACGGCGTCGGCGGGCGGCGGTTCCAGGCCGATGCCGACGAGCCGCACCACTCCCGCGTACTCCCGCGCGGGATCCACCAGAAGCCCCGGCTTGTACGCGCCGAAGGTGACGGTCAGGTCGGCCCGGAGCGCGGCCCCCCGCACCTCCCCGGTGTCCGCGTCGACGCCGCTGGGCAGGTCCACGGCCACGACGGCGGCCCGGGACCGCGCCACCACCCCGGCGAGCCGCTCGGCCTCCGGCCGCAGCCCGCCCCGGCCCCCGATGCCGACGATCCCGTCCACCACCAGGTCGGCCCGCAGGAGCAGTTCGTCCGCGGCGGCGGAGTCCGCGGCGGCCACCGTGCCGCCCGCCCGCCGCAAGGCCGCCAGCCCCCCGCCGTGGGCCCGGCCGGGCGTCAGCAGGACGGCCGTCACCCCGGCGCCGCGCCGGGCCAGCCGGGCCCCCGCGTACAGGGCGTCCCCGCCGTTGTCCCCGCTGCCGACGAGCAGCACCACCCGGCTGCCGTACACCCGCCCGAGCAGTTCGGCGCAGGCGGCGGCCAGCCCGGCGGCGGCCCGCTGCATCAGCGCGCCCTCCGGCAGCCGTGCCATCAACGCCCGCTCGGCGGCCCTTACCGTCTCCACGCTGTACGCAGTACGCATGGCACCGAGTCTGCCCCGTAACCCCCGCCGTCCACACCCGGCACGGGACCGGTCAGCCCTCGGCGACCACCACGGCCGAGGCCACGCCCGCGTCATGACTGAGCGACACGTGCCAGGCGCGCACGCCCAGCTCGGCGGCCCGCGCGGCCACGGTCCCCTTCACCCGCAGCCGTGGCTGTCCGGTGTCCTCCACGTACACCTCGGCATCGGTCCACTGCAGTCCCGGCGGCGCGCCCAGCGCCTTCGCCAGCGCCTCCTTGGCCGCGAACCGGGCCGCGAGCGAGGCGATGCCGCGCCTGTCCCCGCTGGGCAGCAGCAGCTCCCGCTCCACGAACAGCCGGTCGGCCAGGCCCGGCGTCCGCTCCAGGGACGCCCGGAACCGGTCGATCTCGGCGACGTCGATGCCCACCCCGATGATGCTCATGCCGAGCACCCTACGACCCCGGTGACGGGCGGCGCGGCGACACCACGTCGGACCCCGGGCGCCGTACGGCCGCCGCAACCCGGGCTCTACGCTTCCGGCATGACGTCCTCGCGTGCCTATCTCTCCGACCTCTTCTCCCTGGACGGCCGGGTCGCCGTGGTGACCGGAGGCAGTTCCGGCATCGGGCGGGCCATCGCCGGGGCGCTGGCCCGGGCCGGGGCGAAGGTGGTGATCGTGGCACGGCGGAAGACGGAACTGGACGCCACCGTGCGGGAGCTGACGGCGGACGGCTGCCGGGCCGCCTGGGTCAGCGGTGACCTGGGCACCCGCGACGGGGTGCGCGCGGCGGCCGAGGAGGCCGCGGCCGTCTTCGGTGAGCCCGACATCCTCGTCAACTCCGCCGGGATCAACCTCCGTCCGCCGATGGACGAGCTGGGCGAGGAGGTCTGGGACACCACCATGGCGGTGAACCTGGAGGCCCCGTTCCTGCTCGGGCAGCGGTTCGGCCCCGGGATGGCGAAGCGCGGCTTCGGGCGGATCATCCACGTCACCTCCCAGCAGGCGCACCGCGCCTTCGTGCAGAGCGGCGCGTACGGCGTCTCCAAGGGCGGCCTGGAGTCCCTGGCCCGCTCCCAGGCCGAGGCGTGGTCGCCGCACGGCGTCACCTGCAACACCCTGGTGCCGGGTTTCGTGCTGACCCCGCTCAACAGGCGGCTGCAGTCCGACCCCGGGAAGGTGGCGGCTCTGGCCGCGCGCACAATGGCCGGCCGCAACGGCCTCGCCGAGGACTTCGCGGGCGCGGCCGTGTTCCTGGCCGGCCGCGCCTCCGCCTACATCACGGGCCAGTCGATCCACGTGGACGGCGGCTTCTCCGTCCACTGACGAAGCGTCACTCGACGGAGCAGCACTGGACGGAGCAGCACTCGACGGAGCGACACTGGACGAAGCCCCGCCCGACGAGGCCGCCCCGCCCCCTCACTCCACCGTGACCGACTTGGCCAGGTTGCGGGGCTGGTCCACCTCGTTGCCCCGGGCCGTGGCCAGCTCGCAGGCGAAGACCTGGAGCGGGACCGTGGCCACCAGCGGTTGCAGCAGGGTGGGCGTGGCCGGGATGCGGATCAGGTGGTCGGCGTAGGGGACGACCGCCTCGTCGCCCTCCTCCGCGATCACGATCGTCCGCGCGCCCCGCGCCCTGATCTCCTGGATGTTGGAGACGATCTTGTCGTGCAGGACCGACCGGCCGCGCGGGGACGGGACGACGACGACCACCGGCACGTCCTCCTCGATCAGCGCGATCGGTCCGTGCTTCAGCTCGCCGGCGGCGAAGCCCTCGGCGTGCATGTAGGCCAGCTCCTTCAGCTTGAGCGCGCCCTCGAGGGCCACCGGGTAGCCCACGTGCCGGCCGAGGAAGAGCACCGTGTCCTTGTCGGCCAGCGTCCGCGCCAGCGCCCGTACCGGCTCCATGGTCTCCAGGACCCGCTCGACCTCCTCGGAGATGCGGGACAGGTCCTTGATCACGGCCTGGATCTCGTCGCCCCACTTGGTGCCCCGGACCTGGCCCAGGTAGAGCGCGACCAGGTAGCAGGCGACAAGCTGGGTGAGGAACGCCTTGGTGGAGGCGACGGCGACCTCGGGACCCGCGTGCGTGTACAGCACCGCGTCCGACTCGCGCGGGATCGTCGAGCCGTTGGTGTTGCAGATCGCCAGCACCTTCGAGCCCTGTTCGCGGGCGTGCCGCAGCGCCATCAGGGTGTCCATGGTCTCGCCGGACTGGGAGATGGCGATCACCAGCGACCGCCCGTCCAGGATCGGGTCGCGGTAGCGGAACTCGCTGGCCAGCTCCACCTCGCACGGGATGCGCGTCCAGTGCTCGATGGCGTACTTGGCGATCAGGCCCGCGTGGAAGGCCGTACCGCACGCCACGATGACGACCTTGTCGATCTCGCGCAGCTCGGAGGGGCTGATCCGCACCTCGTCCAGGGTCAGCGAGCCGGACGGGTCGATGCGCCCGAGCAGCGTGTCGGCGACCGCCTTGGGCTGTTCGGCGATCTCCTTGAGCATGAAGTAGTCGTAGCCACCCTTCTCGGCCGCCGAGGCGTCCCAGTCCACGTGGTAGGAGCGGACCTCGGCCGGGCGGCCGTCGAAGCCGGTGACCGTGACGCCGTCGCGCCGCAGTTCCACCACCTGGTCCTGGCCGAGCTCGATCGCCGAGCGCGTGTGGGCGATGAACGCGGCGACGTCGGAGGCGAGGAACGCCTCGCCCTCCGCGACCCCCACCACCAGCGGGGAGTTCCGGCGGGCGCCGACCACCACGTCCGGATCGTCGGCGTGCACCGCGACCAGCGTGAACGCGCCCTCCAGCCGCCGGCACACCAGCCGCATCGCCTCGGCCAGGTCGGCGGTCGCCGAGAACTCCTCGGCCAGCAGATGGGCGACGACCTCGGTGTCCGTCTCGGAGTTCAGCTCGTGGCCGCGCTCGGCCAGTTCGGCGCGCAGCACGGCGAAGTTCTCGATGATGCCGTTGTGGACCACCGCGACCCGGCCCGCGTTGTCCAGGTGGGGGTGCGCGTTGACGTCCGTGGGGCCGCCGTGCGTGGCCCAGCGCGTGTGCCCGATGCCGGTCGTGCCGGCCGGCAGCGGCCGTTCGACCAGTTCCTTCTCCAGGTTGACCAGCTTCCCGGCCTTCTTCGCGGCGGCCAGCCCGCCGTCCGCCAGTACGGCGACACCGGCCGAGTCGTAACCCCGGTACTCCAGCCGCTTCAGCCCGGCCATCACGACGTCGAGCGCCGACTGCGACCCTACGTATCCCACGATTCCGCACATGGGCGGCAGCCTACGGGCCGACAACGATCAAAAACCGCCTCCGCCTGCCCGAAATCGGAAATTCCCACCGTCGTACGAAGGCCGGTCGTGGCCGGAACGCACCGCGTGACGGACCCCACCCGCCGTGCCGTTCAGACTCCGTTAACAATGGACTGTGATCTCACCGGTCTCCTCGATGCCCCGGAGCGCCCACCGGCACAGGCCGGAGGCGACTCCTTACGTCGACCTCACCCGTGCCGAGTGGAGCGCGCTGCGCGACAAGACGCCGCTGCCGCTCACCGCCGAGGAGGTGGAGAAGCTCCGTGGCCTCGGCGACGTCATCGACCTGGACGAGGTGCGGGACATCTACCTCCCGCTCTCCCGGCTCCTCAATCTCTACGTCGGCGCCACGGACGGCCTCCGGGGCGCGCTGAACACCTTCCTCGGGGAGAAGGGCTCCCAGTCCGGCACCCCGTTCGTCATAGGGGTCGCCGGCTCGGTCGCCGTGGGGAAGTCCACGGTCGCCCGCCTGCTCCAGGCCCTGCTCTCCCGCTGGCCCGAGCACCCGCGCGTGGAGCTGGTCACGACGGACGGATTCCTGCTGCCCACCCGGGAGTTGGAGGCCCGGGGCCTGATGTCGCGCAAGGGCTTCCCCGAGTCCTACGACCGCCGGGCCCTCACCCGTTTCGTCGCCGGCATCAAGGCAGGCAAGGACGAGGTGTCCGCGCCGGTCTACTCGCACCTCATCTACGACATCGTGCCCGGCGAGCAGCTCACCGTCCGCCGCCCGGACATCCTGATCGTGGAGGGCCTGAACGTCCTCCAGCCCGCCCTGCCCGGCAAGGACGGCCGCACCCGGGTCGGTCTCGCCGACTACTTCGACTTCAGCGTGTACGTGGACGCGAGCGCCGACGACATCGAGAGCTGGTACCTCAGCCGCTTCAAGAAGCTGCGCCAGACGGCGTTCCAGAACCCGAACTCGTACTTCCGCAAGTACACCCAGGTCTCCGAGGAGGAGGCCCTGGACTACGCCCGCACGCTCTGGCGGACCATCAACAAGCCCAACCTGGTGGAGAACATCGCCCCCACCCGGGGCCGGGCCACCCTGATCCTCCGCAAGGGCCAGGACCACAAGGTCCAGCGCCTCAGGCTCCGCAAGCTGTAGCGGTACCTGTTGGATGGGCACATGCTGCATCTGCGCCTGATCACCCCCGCGGAGCGGACCGACGAGGTGGTCCGCCTGATCGGGGCGACGGTCGGCACCACCCACCTCGTGGTCCTGCCCGGCGCCGCCCGCGACCCCGCCGGCGACGTCGTGCTGTGCGACGTGGCCCGCGAGGCGGGCGACGAACTCATCGCCGGGCTACGGCGCCTCGGCCTGGACGACACCGGCTCGATCGCCGTGGAGACCATCGACCTCTCCCTGTCCCGGCGGGCCGAGGAGGCCGAGGAGGAGGCGCCGGGAGAGGGCGCGGACGCCGTGCTGTGGGAGGGCCTGACCGAGGCCACCCACGAGGAGTCGACGCTGTCGGTCACCTACGCGGCCTTCATCACCCTGGCCACGATGATCGCAGCCTGCGGTGTCGTGCTGGACAACGCGATCCTGATCGTGGGCGCGATGGCGGTGGGGCCGGAGTTCGGCCCGCTGGCCGGTGTCTGCACGGCCCTCGTGCGACGCCGTCCGCGCCTGGCACGGCGCTCGCTGACCGCGCTGCTGGTGGGCTTCGCGCTGGCGATGGCGGTGACGGTCGGCTTCACCCTGCTCATGGACGCCATCGGGCTCTTCCACCGGTCCGACCTGGAGGGCGAGCGCCCCAACACGGCCTTCGTGTACGCCCCCGACGCCTTCTCGCTCATCGTGGCGGTCCTCGCCGGCATCGCCGGCACGCTGTCCCTGACCTCCGCCAAGTCGGGCGCGCTGGTGGGTGTCGCCATCTCGGTGACCACGGTCCCGGCCGCCGCCAACGCGGCGGTGGCACTGGCCTACGGCGACACGTCCCAGACGAGCGGGTCGACGGCCCAGCTCCTGCTGAACCTGCTGGGCATCATCCTGGCGGGAACGCTCACCCTGCTCGCGCAGAAGTACTTCTGGACGAGACAACGGCGGCGCCCCCGCTGAGGGCAGCCGGCCCCGGAACTATCCGAGCGCCGACTTCACCGCGTCGGCGAGCCGTCCGGCGACGGAGCGGGCCTGCTCGATGTCGGCGGCCTCGACCATCACCCGCACCAGCGGCTCGGTACCCGAGGGACGCAGCAGCACCCGCCCGGTCTCCCCGAGTTCCCGCTCGGCCTCGGACACGGCGGCGGCGAGGTCGGCCGACGTGCGCACCCGCGACTTGTCCACGTCGGGCACGTTGACCAGCACCTGCGGCAGCCGCTCCATGACGGACGCCAGGTCCCGCAGCGTACGGCCGCTCTCGGCGACCCGCGCCGCCAGCAGCAGGCCGGTCAGCGTGCCGTCCCCGGTGGTCGCGTGGTCGAGGATGATGACGTGCCCGGACTGCTCGCCGCCGAGGGCGTAGCCGTGCTCCTTCATCTCCTCCAGGACGTACCGGTCGCCGACGGCGGTCTGCACGAGCCGGATGCCCTCGCGCTCCATGGCCAGCTTGAAGCCGAGGTTGGACATCACGGTCGCGACGACGGTGTCGGAGCGCAGCGCTGAACGCTCCCGCATCGCCAGCGCGAGCACGGCGAGGATCTGGTCGCCGTCGACCTCCTCACCGGTGTGGTCCACGGCCAGGCAGCGGTCGGCGTCGCCGTCGTGCGCGATGCCGAGGTCCGCGCCGTGCTCGACGACCGCGGCCTTGAGCTTGTCCAGGTGGGTCGAGCCGCAGCCGTCGTTGATGTTGAGGCCGTCCGGCTCGGCGCCGATCGTGACGACCTGGGCGCCGGCCCGGGCGAACGCCTCCGGCGAGACCCCCGAGGCCGCGCCGTGCGCTTCGTCCAGGACGATCTTCAACCCGTCGAGCCGGTTGGGCAGCACCGCGAGCAGATGGGCGACGTACTGCTCGAAGCCCTCCTCGTGCGAGCGCACGCGCCCGACCCCGGCACCCGTCGGACGCTCCCACGGCTCGCCGTGCCGGTGCGCGTGGTAGACCGCCTCGATCCGGTCCTCCAGCTCGTCGGCGAGTTTGTGGCCGCCGCGGGCGAAGAACTTGATGCCGTTGTCCGGCATGGCGTTGTGGCTGGCGGAGAGCATCACGCCGAGGTCGGCGCCGAGCGCTCCGGTCAGGTGTGCCACCGCGGGCGTCGGCAGCACGCCGACGCGCAGGACGTCCACGCCCGCGCTGGCCAGACCGGCGACCACCGCGGCTTCCAGGAACTCCCCGGACGCGCGCGGGTCCCGTCCGACCACCGCCGTCGGCTTGTGGCCCTCGAAGGTGCCCGCCTCGGCCAGCACGTGCGCCGCGGCGACGGAGAGGCCGAGCGCCATCTCGGCCGTCAGATCCGCGTTGGCGACACCGCGCACGCCGTCCGTGCCGAAGAGTCGTCCCACTTGTCCTCCTGAGGAAGCGTCCTTGCTGCCGGGATGATGGCAGACGCCATCACATCCGATCACACAAGCCTTTGAGCGTCTTGTGTCGTTATACGCCCTTGGCTGGGATAAACGAACGCCCCGACGGCACACGTGGCGTGCCGCCGGGGCGTTCGGAGTACGAGCAGGCAGCTGCTGATTAGCGCTTGCTGTACTGCGGGGCCTTGCGGGCCTTCTTCAGACCGGCCTTCTTCCGCTCGACCGCGCGGTCGTCGCGGCGCAGGAAGCCGGCCTTCTTCAGCGGGCCGCGGTTGTTGTCGACGTCGGCCTCGTTCAGCGCGCGGGCGACACCGAGACGGAGCGCACCGGCCTGACCGGAGACACCGCCACCCGCGATGCGGGCGATGACGTCGTAACGGCCCTCGAGCTCCAGGACCTTGAACGGCTCGTTGACTTCCTGCTGGTGCACCTTGTTCGGGAAGTAGTCCTCGAGGGTGCGACCGTTGATCTTCCACTTGCCGGTGCCCGGGACGATCCGGACGCGGGCGATGGCGTTCTTGCGGCGGCCCAGGCCGGCGGCCGGCTGCGGCTCGCCGAAGCGGGAGGCCAGGGACTCCGAGGTGTACTCGCCCTCGACGGGAACCTCGGACTCGGTGGTGTAGCTGTCGATGTCAAGCTCTTCGAGCGGCTGCTCGGCAGTGGTCTCGGCCACGATTCTCCTCAGATTCTCTTCAGTCTTAGGGGGTGGCCGGACTTACTGCGCGACCTGGGTGATCTCGAACGGCACCGGCTGCTGGGCGGCGTGCGGGTGCTGGTCACCCTTGTAGACCTTCAGCTTCGAGAGCATCTGACGGCCCAGGGAGTTCTTGGGGAGCATGCCCTTGACGGCCTTCTCGATGGCCTTCTCGGGGTTCTTGTCGAGCAGCTCGTCGTAGCGGACGGAGCGCAGACCACCCGGGTAGCCGGAGTGGCGGTACGCCATCTTCTGGGTCCGCTTGTTGCCGGACAGGTGCACCTTGTCGGCGTTGATGATGATGACGAAGTCACCAGCGTCGACGTGCGGCGCGTAGATCGGCTTGTGCTTGCCCCGCAGGAGGGTCGCAGCAGTGGTGGCGAGACGGCCCAGGACAACGTCCTGGGCGTCGATGACGTGCCACTGGCGCGTCACATCGCCGGGCTTGGGGCTGTACGTACGCACGGTTCGTAGCCTTCGCTTCGAGTGAATGGTCCTAAACAAGGTCACCGAAACGATCACGACAGCCTTGATCCACGGCGGCGACGCAAACCGCGTGCGTGGGGTCGCTGGTCATCGGCCCGGTGGACCGGTGTAAGGGCCCGTCCCGTGAGAATGAGCAAGCCAATACACAACGAAGAGGTAGCTTACCGGGCGGTCCCCGGACGGGTCAAAACGAGGCAGGCCGTCAGAGGGACCCCGCACCCCCGGCCCCCCGTCTAAGATGCGCCCCATGAGTTACGGGCAGGGGGGACCCCAGTCTCAGTGGGATCCCTGGAAACCGAATTCCCAGCAGCCGTGGAACGGCGGATCCGACGACGGGACGCCGGACTGGGCCGCGCTCGCCGAGGCATCGGAGACGCGGAACAAGCGCCGCAAGCTGCTGTTCATAGCCGGCGGCGTGCTCGCCACCGTCGCGATAGGCACCGCGGTCGCCATGGCCGTCGTCTCCGCGAACGGGGGTGACCCGCAGGCCGGTCCCAGCAACCTGCCCGCCAGCGGATCGCTGCCCGGCACGGGCACCGCCACGCCGTCCTTCGCGCCCACCAGCGCGCCGCCGCCGCTGGATCCCACGGACTTCATATCCAGCGCCGAGAAGGACACCGCCCCGCTGAGCCCGGACACCCTGTTCCCGGGCACGCGGCTGACCATGGACGGGACGGTGTACAAGAAGGGCCCGACGGCCGACACCAAGAGCTGTGCCACCGCCGCGGGCGGCTCCCTCCCCAAGATCCTCAGCGGCAACGGCTGCACCCGCCTGATGCGCGTCACCTACACGAACGGCGGCATCGCGGTCACCGTCGGCGTCGCCGTCTTCGACGACGCGGACACGGCCGCCAAGGCCAAGGGCCAGACCGACGACCGCAGCATCGTGCGCTCGCTGTTCGGCAAGGGCGTCAAGCCCTTCTGCGACGGCGCGTTCTGCCGCTCGACCAGGAACTCCTACGGCCGCTACGCCTACTTCACGATCTCCGGCTTCACCAGCGGCAAGGACGTCACCACCAAGGACACCAAGGTGTTCGGCGCCGGCAACGACCTCGCCCAGTTCACCGCGAACCAGATCCACCGCCGCGGCCAGGTCCAGGCCTCGGCCGCCGCCCGGTAGCCCGCCGCGCGCCTACTGCCGCTTCAGCCGGAGCCGCAGCGGCACCACGGCCGACTCCAACTGGGCGCGCAGGGTCATCTTGGAGGCGCCCTCCGTGCGCTCGGCGAACCGGATCGGGATCTCCACCGCCGTGTGCCCGGCGCGTACGGCCTTGTACTTCAGCTCCACCTGGAAGCTGTAGCCCGCGCTGTCCAGGGACGACAGGTCCACGTCCCGGAGGGTCGCCGCCGACCACAGACTGAAGCCGGCCGTGATGTCCCGGATGTCGGTGCCGAGGACGGCGCGGGCGTACCGGTTGGCGAAGCGGGACAGCAGCACCCGGTGCGCGCCCCACCGCTCGTCCAGCGAGCCGCCCTCGACGTACCGGCTGCCCACGACGAGACCGGCGCCGGAGGCGAGGGCCGCCTCCAGCATGCGGGGCACGGCCTCCACCGGGTGGCTGCCGTCGGCGTCCATCTGGACGACGTACGCGGCGCCCTCCGCCAGCGCGGCGGACATCCCGGCCGCGTACGCCCGTCCCAGCCCGTCCTTCTCGGTGCGGTGCAGCACGCTCATCCGGCGCCGCCCGCCGCTGTTGTACTCCGCCGCCAGCTCCTCGGCGATCCGCCCGGTCCCGTCCGGGCTGGAGTCGTCGACGACCTTCAGGCGCAGCCCGTCCAGCGGCAGCCCGAGCACCGCCTCGGCCATCCCGGGCAGGTTCGCCGCCTCGTTGTACGTCGGCATCACCACGGTGACCGGCAGCTCGTCCTGTGCCATCACTGTCCCTCCCCTGCGGGCGCCGGCGGCATGCGACGCGGCTAACAGGTCTCGCAGCCCGACGCTCCGGGCAGCGACCGCTTGTTCCGTGCCTCCCTGCTCCGGGCCGCCAGCAGCTCGTCGGCCGGATAGCCGACCTCCTCCAGCGTCAGCCCGTGCGGCCGTACGACGTGCACGGCGGAGTCCCGGACCCGGGCCGCCAGCACCTTCCCGGGCCACTCCGGCCCCCGGTGCCCGTCCCCCACGAACAGCAGCGCGCCGATCAGCGACCGCACCATGTTGTGGCAGAAGGCGTCCGCGCGCACGGTGGCGGTGATGATCCCGTCGTCCCCCCGGACCAGGCTCAGCTCCTGGAGCGTGCGGATGGTGGTCGCCCCCTCCCGCTTCTTGCAGTAGGCGGCGAAGTCGTGCTCCCCGAGCAGCGCGCGGGCGGCCTCGTTCATGGCGTCCACGTCGAGCGGCCAGTCGTGCCACAGCACGTGGCCGCGCAGCAGCGGGTCCACACCGCCCGGGTTGTCGGTCACCCGGTAGGCGTACCGCCGCCAGACGGCCGAGAACCGCGCGTTGAAACCGCTCGGCGCCTCCCTGAGCGCCCACACCCGCACGTCCCTCGGCAGCCGGCCGGCGAGCCGCTTGAGCAGCTTCTCGTGATGCTCACGCCACACGCCCTCGGGCAGGTCCACGTGGGCCACCTGCCCCCGCGCGTGCACCCCGGCGTCGGTGCGCCCGGCGACCGTCAGCTCATAGGTCTCCCGGGACCGGGTCACCGTCCGCAGGGCGTCCTCGATCTCCCCCTGCACGGTCCGCCTGCCACCGGCCTGCTTGGCCCAGCCGTGGAAACCGGTGCCGTCGTAGGACAGGTCGAGACGGAGACGGACGTGGCCGGGCTGTACTTCGTCACTCACGTACGGATCCTCTCAGGTACGCGAAAGCGGGCCCGCCCCGAAGGGCGAACCCGCTTCCCGCGTCAGGCGGAGCCTCAGGCGTCCTTGGACTCCTCGGCGGGAGCCTCGGCGGCCTCGGTCTCCTCGACCTTGGTCTCCTCGGCCTTCGCCTCCTCGGCCTCCTTGACCGCACGCTTGGTGGCGGCCTCGGCCTCACCGGTCGCCTGCTGGGCGACCGTCAGCGCCTCGACCAGCTCGATGACGGCCATGGGCGCGTTGTCGCCACGACGGTTACCGATCTTGGTGATGCGGGTGTAGCCACCGGGGCGGTTCTCGTACCGCGGGCCGATCTCGGTGAAGAGCGTGTGGACGATGCTCTTGTCCGTGATGACCTGAAGCACCTGGCGGCGGTTGTGAAGGTCGCCCTTCTTCGCCTTGGTGATCAGACGCTCGGCGTACGGACGCAGACGGCGCGCCTTCGCCTCGGTGGTGGTGATGCGGCCGTGCTCGAAGAGGCTCTTCGCCAGGTTCGCGAGGAGCAGCTTCTCGTGCGCGGCGCTGCCGCCCAGACGGGCACCCTTGGTGGGCTTCGGCATGTTCTTTCTCCTGTGTGTCTGCCCCGGCCGTATCAGGTACCGGGGTCAGTATCCGAGCAGGCGGTCGCCTGTCGGAGATCCGGGGCACCTTTTCAGGCGCCCCGGAGGGTCCGCGCCCCGAAGGGGCGCGGGGAACTGCGCGACCGGCCGCAACGGACCGGCGGCCGAATCAGTACTGCTCGGTCTCCACGAAACCGGCGTCGGCGTCGTCATCGGCACCGAACGCGTCCGCCGCGGCGGTCGGGTCGAATCCGGGCGGGCTGTCCTTCAGGGCCAGGCCCATGCCGGCCAGCTTCGCCTTGACCTCGTCGATGGACTTCGCACCGAAGTTGCGGATGTCCAGCAGGTCGGCCTCGGAGCGCGCGACCAGCTCACCCACGGAGTGGATGCCCTCGCGCTTGAGGCAGTTGTACGACCGAACGGTGAGCTCCAGCTCCTCGATCGGCAGCGCCAGGTCGGCGGCGAGCGCGGCGTCCGTCGGGGACGGACCCATGTCGATGCCCTCGGCGTCGATGTTCAGCTCGCGGGCGAGACCGAACAGCTCGACCAGCGTCTTGCCGGCGGAGGCCATGGCGTCACGCGGACGCATCGCCTGCTTGGTCTCGACGTCGACGATCAGCTTGTCGAAGTCGGTGCGCTGCTCGACACGCGTGGCCTCGACCTTGTACGTGACCTTGAGAACCGGCGAGTAGATGGAGTCGACCGGGATGCGGCCGATCTCCTGGCCCACCTGCTTGTTCTGCACGGCGGAGACGTAACCGCGGCCGCGCTCGACCGTCAGCTCCATCTCCAGCTTGCCCTTGCCGTTGAGCGTGGCGAGGACCAGGTCGGGGTTGTGCACCTCGACACCGGCCGGGGGCGCGATGTCGGCGGCGGTGACCAGACCCGGGCCCTGCTTGCGCAGGTACATCACGACCGGCTCGTCGTGCTCCGAGGAGACGACCAGCTGCTTGATGTTGAGGATCAGGTCGGTGACGTCCTCCTTGACGCCCGGCACGGTGGTGAACTCGTGCAGCACGCCGTCGATCCGGATCGAGGTGACGGCGGCACCCGGGATCGAGGACAGGAGGGTACGGCGCAGGGAGTTGCCGAGGGTGTAGCCGAAGCCCGGCTCCAGCGGCTCGATCACGAACCGGGAGCGGAACTCGTCGACGACCTCTTCGGTCAACGAGGGACGCTGAGCGATCAGCATGTGTGGATCAGATCCTTCTTTCGTGGACGCCCGCTATTTGACGCCCGACGGAATCCGCGCCCGGGTAAAGCGCGGGTACTGCAAGGGTACGGGCGGCACGACCCGAAGGAGCCGTACCGCCCGCGACCAGCGACCCGGGAAGCGTCAGACGCGACGACGCTTCGGCGGACGGCAGCCGTTGTGCGGGGTCGGGGTGACGTCCTGGATGGAGCCGACCTCGAGGCCCGTGGCCTGGAGGGAGCGGATCGCGGTCTCACGACCGGAACCCGGGCCCTTGACGAACACGTCGACCTTGCGCATGCCGTGCTCCTGGGCGCGGCGGGCGGCCGACTCGGCGGCCATCTGCGCGGCGAACGGCGTGGACTTCCGGGAGCCCTTGAAGCCGACGTGGCCGGCGGAGGCCCAGGAGATCACGTTGCCGGACGGGTCCGTGATCGACACGATCGTGTTGTTGAACGTGCTCTTGATGTGCGCGTGGCCGTGAGCGACGTTCTTCTTTTCCTTGCGGCGCACCTTCTTGGCAGCGCCCTGACGTCCCTTGGGGGGCATCTACAAACTCCTAGAGGGAGGTGGTCGGTCCTACAGCGAAGACCGTGGACAGGTGTCCGCTGCGGACTACTTCTTGCCCGGCTTCTTCTTGCCGGCGATGGCGCGACGCGGGCCCTTGCGGGTGCGGGCGTTGGTGCTGGTGCGCTGACCGCGGACGGGCAGACCGCGACGGTGACGGAGACCCTGGTAGGTACCGATCTCGACCTTGCGGCGGATGTCGGCCTGGATCTCGCGACGGAGGTCACCCTCGGTCTTGATGTTGTTGTCGACGTACTCGCGGATCGCGACCAGCTGCTCTTCGGTCAGGTCGCGGACGCGGGTGTTCGGGTCGACGCCGGTCGCAGCCAGCGTCTCCTTCGAGAGGGTCCGGCCGATGCCGAACACGTAGGTGAGGGCGATCTCCACGCGCTTGTCGCGCGGGATGTCGACACCGGAAACGCGTGCCATTCAATGGCTCCTGGTGACTCTTCGGAGGTCTTCCACAGAACCGGCTCCCGGCCGCCGTACTAGGTACGAACCGGGTCCCCGGCCTCCGAACCGGGGGTGTCGAGCTGGTGGGCTCGGGCTCTGCGTATGAACATATTCAGCTCGCGTCGCGCGAAGACTCTGCGATAGAGGTGCAGAGGGTGATGGTCGTGCGTCAGCCCTGGCGCTGCTTGTGGCGCGGGTTCTCGCAGATGACCATGACCCGGCCGTGACGGCGGATCACCCTGCACTTGTCGCAGATCTTCTTGACGCTCGGCTTGACCTTCATGGGGTGAGGTTCTCCGGGTCAGTGCCATCGCACCGGGCGGGCCCGGGGCGCGGGCAAGATCTACTTGTACCGGTAGACGATCCGGCCACGCGTCAGGTCGTACGGAGACAGCTCCACCACGACCCGGTCGTCAGGGAGGATGCGGATGTAGTGCATACGCATCTTGCCGCTGATGTGTGCCAGGACCTGGTGGCCGTTCTGGAGCTCGACCTTGAACATGGCGTTCGGCAGAGACTCGACGACAGTGCCCTCGATCTCGATGGCACCTTGCTTCTTGGCCACGCTTCGCCCTTCGAATCGACTACCTTGATCGACTCTCAGGCGATCCCTGGGATCCCCTTGCGGGAGCATGCGGACATGCGGGTGCACGAGAGCCGACGAGTCAGTCTACGTCGGCGCACTCCGAAAGGCGAATCGAGGAAGTCTGCCCTACGGGGGAGATCGTTAAGCAAGCGGGTCCGGTGCCGCGGTGACGCCGTGCTCGGCGAGCTTGGCCCTGCCTCCGTCGGGGGCGGTGAGCACCAGCGGGCCCTGCTCCGTCAGGGCGACGGAGTGCTCCCAGTGGGAGGACCAGGTGCCGTCCGTGGTGATGACCGTCCAGTCGTCCGACAGGACCTCGGTGCGCGGGGTGCCCAGCGACACCATCGGCTCGATCGCGAGGCAGAAGCCCGGGACCAGCTTGGGGCCCTTGCCGCGCCGGCGGTCGACGTAGTTCAGCAGGTGCGGGTCCATGTGCATCTCGGTGCCGATGCCGTGGCCGCCGTAGTCCTCGATGATCCCGTACCGGCCGCCGCCCGGCTTGGGCTGGCGGCGGATGTACGTCTCGATCGCCCGGGAGACGTCGACCAGGCGGTTGCCCTGCTTCATGGCCGCGATACCGGCCCACATCGACTCTTCGGTCACCCGGGACAGCTCGATCAGCTCCGGGGCGTGACCGGAGCCCACGAACGCGGTGTAGGCCGCGTCGCCGTGCCAGCCGTCGACGATCGCGCCGCAGTCGACGGAGATGATGTCGCCGTCCTTCAGGACGACGTCGTCGGAGGGGATGCCGTGGACGACCACGTCGTTCACGGAGGTGCAGATGGTCGCGGGGAAGCCGCCGTAGCCCAGGAAGTTCGACTTCGCGCCGTGCTCGGCGAGCACCTTGCGGGCCACCTCGTCCAGGTCCTTGGTGGTGGCGCCCGGCACCGCGGCCTCGCGCGTCGCCGCGTGGATGGCGGCTACGACCAGGCCCGCCGCCCGCATCTTCGCGATCTGCTCGGGGGTCTTGATCTGCACCATGGGGGCCTGCGCTCTCCGTCACTCAGATCGGCTGGGGATACCTGTACAACAGTACGGCCGCGGCGCCCCGGGGAGGGCACCGCGGCCGGAAGGGCCGGGAGCTACTTCTCGGCCTTCTCGCGCTTGAGGGCCTCCAGCGCCCGCCGCGTGATCTCGTCCACCGGGCCCAGGGAGGAGATCGTGACGACCAGGCCCTGCGCCTTGTAGTAGTCGATGATCGGCTCGGTCTGCGTGTGGTAGACCTCCAGCCGCTTGCGGACGGTCTCCTCGGAGTCGTCGTCGCGCTGGTACAGCTCGCCGCCGCAGACGTCGCAGACGCCCTCCTGCTTCGGCGGGCTGTACGTCACGTGGAAGACGTGGGAGGAGTCGTTGCGGCAGATGCGCCGGCCGGCGATGCGCTTGACGACCTCGTCCTCGGGGACCTCCAGGTCCAGCACCGCGTCCAGCGTGATGCCCTCGGTCTGCAGCAGCTCGTCCAGGGCCTCGGCCTGCGAGACGTTCCGCGGGAAGCCGTCCAGCAGGAAGCCGTTCTCCGCGTCGGGCTGCTCCATGCGGTCCTTGGCCATCGCGATCGTCACCTCGTCGGGAACGAGGTTGCCGGCGTCCATGTAGGACTTCGCGAGCTTGCCCAGATCCGTCTGCCGACTGATGTTGGCCCGGAACAGGTCGCCCGTGGAGATGTGCGGGACGCCCAGCTTCTCTGCGAGCCGGACGGCCTGCGTTCCCTTACCGGCACCCGGCGGCCCGACGAGGACGATACGCATCAGCGGAGGAACCCTTCGTAATTGCGCTGCTGGAGCTGGCTCTCGATCTGCTTCACCGTCTCGAGGCCGACACCCACGATGATGAGGATGCTGGTCCCGCCGAAGGGGAAGTTCTGGCTTGCCCCGAAGCCCACCAACGCCACTGTCGGTACGAGAGCGATCAGACCCAGATACAGCGAGCCCGGCCAGGTGATCCGGTTGAGCACGTAGCTCAGGTACTCAGCGGTCGGTCGGCCAGCCCGGATGCCCGGGATGAAGCCACCATACTTCTTCATGTTGTCGGCTACTTCTTCGGGGTTGAAGGAGATCGCCACGTAGAAGAACGCGAAGAAAACGATGAGCAGGAAGTACGAAGCGATGTAAATCGGGTGATCGCCCTTGGTGAGGTTCTGCTCGACCCAGGTCTTCCAGCCCGACTTGCCCCCCGCGAACTGCGCCACGAGCGCCGGGATGTAGAGCAGCGAGGAGGCGAAGATGACGGGAATCACACCCGCCTGGTTCACCTTGAGCGGGATGTACGTGGACGTGCCGCCGTAGGAACGGCGTCCGATCATGCGCTTCGCGTACTGCACCGGGATGCGGCGCTGGGCCTGCTCGACGAAGACGACGAGCGCGACCATGATCAGGCCCACCGCGATGACGGTGCCGAACTCGATCCAGCCGCCGGCCAGCGTGCCCTGCTTCTTGATGGCCCACAGCGCGGACGGGAAGGTCGCGGCGATCGAGATGAACATCAGGATCGACATGCCGTTGCCGATGCCGCGGTCGGTGACCAGCTCACCGAGCCACATCACGACCGCCGTACCCGCGGTCATGCAGATGACCATGGTGATCGTGGTGAAGATCGCCTGGTCCGGGACGATGCTCGTGGCGACCGAGCAGCCGCTGAAGAGCGCGCCGCTGCGGGCGGTGGCGACCAGGCCGGTGCCCTGGAGGATGGCGAGCGCCACGGTGAGGTAGCGGGTGTACTGCGTGATCTTCGCCGTGCCGGCCTGGCCCTCCTTCTTCAGGGCTTCCAGGCGCGGGATGACCACGGTCAGCAGCTGAAGGATGATGCTGGCCGTGATGTACGGCATGATGCCGAGCGCGAAGACCGTGATCTGCAGCAGCGCGCCACCGCTGAACATGTTCACGAGGCCGAACAGGCCCTGGTTGCCCTGGGCCTCGTTCACACAGGTCTGGACTGCCTTGTAGTTCACGCCGGGGATCGGGATGTGGGTACCGACCCGGTAGACCACGATGATGCCCAGCGTGAAGAGCAGCTTCTTGCGCAGGTCGGGCGTCCTGAACGCCCGGGCGAACGCGGTGAGCACGGTGCCTCCTGCGACCCCCGCGCAACTGCGTCAAGGGTGACGGTCTGAGGTTCGACGAATACGAAAAAGAACAGTGCAGGCCACCATACCGGCGACACTGCCCCCTAGGAACGACCAACCGGGGATACCTCATTGTGAGGTATCCCCGGTCGGGATCGTTTACGTCATCGAGGCGTCGTCCGAGGGACTCAGACGAGCTCGGTGACCGTGCCGCCGGCGGCGGTGATCTTCTCCTTGGCGGAGCCGGAGACGGCGTCGACCGTCACCTGCAGCGCCACGGAGATCTCGCCCTGGCCGAGGACCTTGACGAGGCTGTTCTTGCGAACGGCACCCTTGGCCACCAGACCCTCGACCGTGACCTCGCCACCCTCGGGGTAGAGCGCGGCCAGCTTGTCGAGGTTCACGACCTGGTACTCGGTCTTGAACGGGTTCTTGAAGCCCTTCAGCTTCGGGAGGCGCATGTGGAGCGGCATCTGGCCGCCCTCGAAGCTCTCCGGAACCTGGTAGCGGGCCTTGGTGCCCTTGGTACCACGACCGGCCGTCTTACCCTTCGACGCCTCACCACGACCGACACGGGTCTTGGCGGTCTTGGCGCCCGGGGCGGGACGGAGGTTGTGGATCTTGAGCGGGTTCTGCTCCGCCATGATCAGTCGACCTCCTCGACCGTCACGAGGTGGCGGACGGTGTGCACCATGCCGCGGAACTCGGGGCGGTCCTCCTTGACGACCTGCGTGTTGATGCCCTTGAGACCAAGGGAGCGCAGGGTGTCACGGTGGTTCTGCTTGCTGCCGATGTAGGACTTGACCTGCGTGATCTTGAGCTGCGCCATGATTACGCACCCACCCCGGCACGCGCACGCAGCAGGGCCGCGGGGGCGACGTCCTCGAGCGGCAGACCACGGCGGGCCGCGATCTCCTCGGGACGCTGCAGGCCCTTCAGGGCCTCCACGGTCGCGTGCACGATGTTGATGGCGTTGTCGGAGCCGAGCGACTTCGACAGCACGTCGTGGATACCGGCGCACTCGAGCACGGCACGCACCGGACCACCGGCGATCACACCGGTACCCGGGGACGCGGGCTTGAGCAGCACGACGCCGGCAGCCTTCTCACCCTGGATGGGGTGCGGGATGGTGCCCTGGATCCGGGGGACCTTGAAGAAGTGCTTCTTGGCCTCCTCAACACCCTTGGCGATGGCGGCCGGCACCTCCTTGGCCTTGCCGTAACCGACACCCACGGTGCCGTCACCGTCGCCCACCACGACCAGCGCGGTGAAGCTGAAGCGACGACCACCCTTCACAACCTTGGCGACGCGGTTGATCGCGACGACGCGCTCGACGTACGCGGTCTTCTCGGCGGCAGCAGCGCCGCCGTCACGGCCCTTCCGGTCCCGCCGCTCGCCGCCACCGGCACCGCTTCCGCGGCGCTGGGGTCCAGCCATTGGATTACCTCTCTCTTTCCGCTAGCTACAAGCGGCTCAGAACTTGAGCCCGGCTTCGCGGGCGGCGTCCGCCAGGGCGGCGATGCGCCCGGCGTACTGGTTGCCACCACGGTCGAACACGACGGCCTCGACACCGGCGGCCTTGGCACGCTCGGCGACCAGGGCGCCGACCTGCTTGGCCTGCGCGGACTTGTCGGCCTCGCCGCCACGGATCGACGCGTCCAGGGTGGACGCCGACGCCAGGGTGTGGCCCTTCAGGTCGTCGATCACCTGCGCCACGATGTGGCGGTTGGAGCGGGTCACGACCAGACGGGGGCGCTCCGCCGTACCGGCGATCCGCTTGCGGATCCGGATGTGACGGCGCTTGATCGCGGCGCGCTTGTAGGCGTCGCCCTTGAGGATCTTCTGCCCGTATGCCATGGCTTACTTACCCGCCTTTCCGACCTTGCGGCGGATGACTTCGCCCTCGTACTTGACGCCCTTGGCCTTGTACGGGTCGGGCTTGCGCAGCTTGCGGATGTTGGCCGCAACCTCGCCGACCTTCTGCTTGTCGATGCCCTCGACCGAGAAACGGGTCGGGGTCTCCACCTTGAAGGTGATGCCCTCGGGGGCCTCGACCAGGATCGGGTGGCTGTAACCGAGAGCGAACTCCAGGTTCGAACCCTTGGCGGTCACTCGGTAACCGACACCGCTGATCTCGAGCTTCTTCACGTAACCCTGGGTCACGCCGGTGATCATGTTCGCCACCAGCGTGCGGGAGAGGCCGTGCAGGGCCTTGCTCTGACGCTCGTCGTTCGGGCGGGTCACCTGGAGGGTGCCGTCCTCGCCCTTAGCGATGTCGATCGGCGCGGCAACGGTGTGGGTCAGCGAGCCCTTGGGGCCCTTGACCGAGACCGTCCGGCCGTCGATGGTGACGTCCACGCCGGCGGGAACCGCGATGGGGAGCTTGCCGATGCGCGACATAGCTGTTTCCTCCGTTCCCTTCTGCTACCAGACGTAGGCGAGGACTTCCCCACCCACGCCCTTCTTGCCGGCCTGCTTGTCGGTGAGGAGCCCGTGCGACGTGGAGATGATCGCCACGCCGAGGCCGCCGAGCACCTTCGGCAGGTTGGTGGACTTCGCGTACACCCGGAGACCGGGCTTGGAGATCCGCTTGATGCCCGCGATGGAGCGCTCACGGTTGGGGCCGAACTTCAGCTCCAGGACGAGGTTCTTGCCGACCTCGGCGTCCTCGACCTTCCAGCCCGTGATGAAGCCCTCCTGCTGGAGGATCTCCGCGATGTGAGACTTGATCTTGGAGTGCGGCATCGACACCGAGTCGTGGTACGCCGAGTTCGCGTTCCGCAGACGCGTCAGCATGTCTGCGATCGGATCAGTCATGGTCATGAATTGGCCTGTGGCCTTTCTCGCCGGGGTTTCCTATATGCGCCATCCCTCTCCCCGTACATGGACGGGACGGGTGCGGTGCGGGGACCTACGGCGTAGTAAGCAATCGTTAGCGGACTCTGTCCGCGGGCGTTCAGGGCGGCAGAGGCCCAACCCTCCTAGCCTAAGCCATGAGGGCAGGCGCCCCTGCCGTCCCGGTTGCTTACCGAGAGGTCCAGGAATCCCTAAAAGTCGGGATTACCAGGAGCTCTTGGTCACGCCCGGCAGCTCGCCACGGTGAGCCATCTCACGAAGGCACACGCGGCAGAGGCCGAACTTGCGGTACACGGAGTGGGGACGGCCGCAGCGCTGGCAGCGGGTGTAGCCACGCACACCGAACTTGGGCTTGCGAGCAGCCTTCGCGATGAGAGCCTTCTTCGCCATCTCGCTCACGCCTCCTTGAACGGGAAGCCGAGGTGACGGAGAAGGGCACGGCCCTCTTCGTCGTTGGTCGCCGTGGTGACCACGGTGATGTCCATACCCCGGACACGGTCGATCTTGTCCTGGTCGATCTCGTGGAACATGACCTGCTCCGTGAGACCGAAGGTGTAGTTGCCACGGCCGTCGAACTGCTTGGGGGACAGGCCGCGGAAGTCGCGGATGCGCGGCAGCGCGAGCGACAGGGTGCGGTCCAGGAACTCCCACATGCGGTCGCCACGGAGCGTGACGTGGGCGCCGATCGGCTGACCCTCACGCAGCTTGAACTGCGCGATGGACTTGCGGGCCTTGGTGACGGCCGGCTTCTGACCGGTGATCGTGGTGAGGTCGCGGATGGCGCCCTCGATCAGCTTGGAGTCGCGGGCGGCGTCGCCCACACCCATGTTGACCACGATCTTGACGAGGCCCGGGACCTGCATGACGTTCTCGTACTTGAACTCGTCACGCAGCTTGCCCGCGATCTCCTCGCGGTACTTCTGCTTCAGACGCGGAGTGGTGGTGGTAGCCATCAGATGTCCTCACCCGTCCGCTTGGCAACGCGGATCTTGTTGCCCTCTTCGTCGAAGCGGTAGCCGACACGCGTGACGACCTTCTGGCCGTCCTTCTCCACGACCAGCTGGACGTTGGAGACGTGGATCGGCGCCTCGGTGGTCACGATGCCGCCGGCCTGGGAACCGGTGGCGGTCGGACCGGCCTTGGTGTGCTTCTTGACCCGGTTGACACCCTCGACCAGGACGCGCTCCTCGCGCGGGTAAGCGGCAATGACCTTGCCCTGCTTGCCCTTGTCCTTGCCGGTGATGACCTGGACCAGGTCGCCCTTCTTGATCTTCATGCTTACAGCACCTCCGGAGCCAGCGAGATGATCTTCATGAACTTCTTCTCGCGCAGCTCACGCCCGACCGGGCCGAAGATGCGGGTGCCGCGAGGGTCGCCGTCGTTCTTCAGAATGACGGCGGCGTTCTCGTCGAAGCGGATGTACGAGCCGTCCGGACGGCGGCGCTCCTTGACGGTGCGAACGATGACCGCCTTGACGACGTCACCCTTCTTCACGTTGCCACCGGGGATCGCGTCCTTGACGGTGGCGACGATGACGTCACCGATGCCCGCGTAGCGGCGACCGGAGCCACCGAGCACACGGATGCAAAGGATCTCCTTCGCACCAGTGTTGTCGGCGACACGCAGTCGCGACTCCTGCTGGATCACGTCTATCTCCTGATCGTCTGCCGGTTCCCCGGGGGCCGCTCGGCGAGCGGCCCCCGGAGCCTGGCGGAACTGTCCTGCGAGGGGCGCCCCGCAGGAGAATTACTTGGCCTTCTCGAGGATCTCGACGACGCGCCAGCGCTTCGTCGCGGACAGCGGCCGGGTCTCCATGAGGAGGACGCGGTCGCCGACACCCGCGGCGTTCTGCTCGTCGTGGGCCTTGAGCTTGTTCGTACGGCGGATGACCTTGCCGTACAGCGCGTGCTTCACACGGTCCTCGACGGCGACGACGACGGTCTTGTCCATCTTGTCGCTGACGACCAGACCCTCACGGGTCTTGCGGAAGCCTCGGGCTTCGGTGTTCTGCTCAGTCACGTTGCTCTCGCTCATCAGGCGCTCTCCACCGTCTCGATGCCCAGCTCGCGCTCACGCATCAGGGTGTAGATCCGCGCGATGTCCTTGCGGACGGCCTTCAGCCGACCGTGGTTCTCGAGCTGACCCGTCGCCGCCTGGAAGCGGAGGTTGAACAGCTCTTCCTTGGCCTCGCGGAGCTTCGCCAGAAGCTCCTCGTTGCCCAGCTCGCGCAGCTCGGACGCCTTGGTACCGGCCGACATCACGCTTCACCTGCCTCGCGCTTGACGATCCGGCACTTCATCGGCAGCTTGTGGGCCGCACGCGTCAGCGCCTCACGGGCGATCTTCTCGTTGGGGTACGACAGCTCGAACATCACACGTCCGGGCTTGACGTTGGCGATCCACCACTCCGGGGAACCCTTACCGGAACCCATGCGGGTCTCGGCCGGCTTCTTGGTGAGGGGACGGTCCGGGTAGATGTTGATCCAGACCTTGCCGCCACGCTTGATGTGGCGGGTCATCGCGATACGAGCCGCCTCGATCTGGCGGTTCGTCACGTAGGCCGGGGTCAGCGCCTGGATGCCGTACTCGCCGAACGCAACCTGCGTCCCACCCTTGGACATACCGTTGCGCTTCGGGTGGTGCTGCTTGCGGTGCTTGACCCTACGGGGGATCAGCATGACGGTCAGGCCTCCGTTCCGGTGCTCTCAGCCGGAGCGGCGGCGGGGGCCTCGGCCTTGGGGGCCTCGGCACCGGCAGCCTGCTGCGGCTTGCGACCGCGCCGCTCGCCACCGCGGCCACCACGGGCCGGGCGGTCGGCGCCACCGCGGGCCGGGCGGTTACCCGCACGGGCGGCAGCGTTCTCGGCGCGGACCTCGGCGATGTTCTTGACGTCGCCCTTGTAGATCCAGACCTTCACACCGATGCGGCCGAAGGTCGTCTTGGCCTCGAAGAAGCCGTAGTCCACGTTCGCGCGGAGCGTGTGCAGGGGCACGCGGCCCTCGCGGTAGAACTCCGAGCGGGACATCTCGGCGCCGCCGAGGCGGCCACCGCACTGGATCTTGATGCCCTTGGCGCCGGCCTTCATGGCGGACTGCATGCTCTTGCGCATGGCCCGACGGAAGGAGACGCGGGAGGAGAGCTGCTCGGCGACGGCCTGGGCCACGAGCTGAGCGTCGGTCTCGGGGTTCTTGACCTCGAGGATGTTCAGCTGGACCTGCTTGCCCGTGAGCTTCTCGAGGTCACCGCGGATGCGGTCGGCCTCGGCGCCACGGCGGCCGATGACGATGCCCGGACGAGCGGTGTGGATGTCCACACGCACGCGGTCACGGGTGCGCTCGATCTCGACCTTGGAGATGCCGGCGCGCTCCATGCCGGACGTCATCATCCGACGGATGGCGACGTCTTCCTTGACGTAGTCCTTGTACAGCTTGTCGGCGTACCAACGCGACTTGAAGTCGGTCGTGACACCGAGCCGGAACCCGTGCGGGTTTACCTTCTGGCCCATTACCGGGTTCCTTCCTTGCTGCTGACGACCACGGTGATGTGGCTGGTCCGCTTGCGGATCCGGTAGGCACGGCCCTGGGCACGCGGACGGAACCGCTTCAGGGTCGGGCCCTCGTCGACGTAGGCCTCGGAAATGAAGAGGCTGTCGACATCGGTGTGGTCGTAGTTGTGCGCGGCGTTGGCGATGGCGCTGTCCAGCACCTTGCCCACCGGCACCGAGGCGGCCTGCGGAGCGAATCGCAGGACGGCCTGGGCCTCCGTGGCGTCCATGCCACGGATGAGGTCCACCACGCGGCGGGCCTTCATGGGCGTGACGCGGATGTACCGCGCCTGGGCCCTGGCTTCCATGGTTGTCCCTTCAGTTACTTACGTGTCTGAATGCGATCCGCTGCTAGCGGCGCTTCGACTTCCGGTCTTCCTTGACGTGACCCCGGAAGGTGCGCGTCGGCGAGAACTCGCCGAGCTTGTGGCCGACCATCGACTCGGTGACGAACACCGGGATGTGGGTCTTGCCGTTGTGCACCGCGATCGTGTGGCCCAGCATCGCCGGGACGATCATCGAGCGACGGGACCAGGTCTTGATGACGTTCTTGGTGCCGGCTTCGTTCTGCGAGTCCACCTTCTTGATGAGGTGGTCGTCGACGAAGGGCCCCTTCTTCAAGCTACGAGGCATCTCAACCCGTCCTTAGCGCTTCTTGTTCGTCTTGCGGCGGCGGACGATGTACTTGTTCGACGCCTTCTTGGGCGAACGAGTACGGCCTTCCTTCTTGCCCCACGGGGACACAGGGTGGCGACCACCGGAGGTCCGGCCCTCACCACCACCGTGCGGGTGGTCAACCGGGTTCATGACCACACCACGGACGGTCGGGCGAACGCCCAGCCACCGCTTGCGGCCCGCCTTGCCCCAGTTGATGTTGCTCTGCTCGGCGTTGCCGACCTCACCGACGGTGGCGCGGCAGCGCGCGTCCACCATGCGGATCTCACCGGACGGCATGCGGAGGGTCGCCATGGCGCCCTCACGGGCGAGCAGCTGCACCGAGGCACCCGCGGAGCGGGCGAACTTGGCGCCGCCACCGGGACGGAGCTCGATCGCGTGGATCGTGGTACCGACCGGGATGTTGCGGAGGGCCAGGTTGTTGCCCGGCTTGATGTCGGCCCCGGGACCGTTCTCCACGGTGTCGCCCTGCTGCAGGTTGCGCGGGGCGAGGATGTAGCGCTTCTCGCCGTCGGCGTAGTGCAGCAGCGCGATGCGCGCGGTGCGGTTGGGGTCGTACTCGATGTGCGCGACCTTCGCCGGCACGCCGTCCTTGTCGTGACGACGGAAGTCGATCACACGGTAGGCGCGCTTGTGTCCGCCACCCTGGTGGCGAACGGTCACACGACCGGCGTTGTTACGGCCGCCCTTGCTGTGCAGGGGACGGACCAGCGACTTCTCCGGCGTGGACCGCGTGACCTCGACGAAGTCGGCGACGCTGGCGCCACGACGGCCCGGCGTAGTCGGCTTGTACTTGCGGATTCCCATTTCTCAGTCCTCGTCCGATATCGGACGATCCGACCCGCTTACGCGGTCGGACCGCCGAAGATGTCGATACGGTCGCCCTCGGCGAGGGTCACGATCGCGCGCTTGGTGCCCGCGCGCTGGCCGAAGCCGGTGCGGGTCCGCTTGCGCTTGCCCTGGCGGTTGATCGTGTTGACCCCGGTGACCTTGACGTCGAAGACCGCCTGGACGGCCTGCTTGATCTGGGTCTTGTTGGCGTTCGGGTCGACGATGAACGTGTACTTGTTCTCGTCGAGGAGCGCGTAGCTCTTCTCGGAGACGACCGGCTTGAGCAGGACGTCACGGGGGTCCGTGTACGACTTGCTCAGCGGGGTCTCGACGGTGTTCTTGCCCTCGGTGGCGTGGCGGCGCGCCTTGGCGACGCGCGCGGCCTTGGCGGCCTTGGCGGCCTTCGAGGCAATGGCGGGGTGACGGATGGCCATCAGACCTCGCTCCCTTCGGTGTCGTTGGCCTTGTTCGGGCCGGCGACGAAGGACTCGAAAGCGGCCTGGGTGAAGACCACGTCGTCCGAGACGAGAACGTCGTACGTGTTCAGCTGGCCCGGCTCCAGGATGTGGACCTGGGGCAGGTTGCGGGCGGACAGCCACGCGGCCTCGTCGGCGCGGTCGACGACCAGGAGCAGGTTCTTGCGCTCCGAGATCTTGCCGAACAGCGACCTGGCGGCCTTGGTGCTGGCGTTCCCGCCCTCGACCACGCCGGAGACGACGTGGATGCGGTTGTGGCGCGCCCGGTCGGTGAGGGCACCGCGCAGGGCGGCGGCCTTCATCTTCTTCGGGGTGCGCTGCGAGTAGTCGCGCGGCACGGGACCGTGCACGACGCCACCACCGGCGAACTGCGGCGCGCGGGTCGAACCCTGGCGGGCGCGACCGGTGCCCTTCTGGCGGTACGGCTTCTTGCCGCCACCACGGACTTCACCGCGGGTCTTGGTCTTGTGCGTGCCCTGGCGGGCAGCGGCCAGCTGCGCGACGACGACCTGGTGGATCAGCGGAACGCTGACCTTGGCGTCGAAGATCTCCGCGGGGAGCTCGACGGAACCGGCCTTCTCGCCCGCCGGCGAAAGGATGTCAACAGTGCTCATCGGTTACCTCAGGCCCCCTTGGCCGCGGTGCGGACCAGGACGAGGCCGCCGTTCGGACCGGGAACCGCGCCCTTGATGAGCAGCAGACCCTTCTCCGCGTCAACGGCGTGGACGGTCAGGTTCTGGGTGGTGACCCGCTCGTTGCCCATGCGACCCGCCATGCGGAGGCCCTTGAACACACGGCCCGGGGTGGCGCAGCCACCGATGGAACCGGGGGAGCGGTGCTTGCGCTGGGTGCCGTGTCCGGCGCCGAGGCCCTTGAAGTTGTGACGCTTCATGACACCGGCGAAGCCCTTGCCCTTGCTCTTGCCGGTCACGTCGACCTTCACGCCGGCCTCGAACACCTCAGCGGTGATCTCCTGGCCCAGCGTGTACTCGGAGGCGTCCGCGGTGCGGATCTCGACGAGGTGGCGACGGGGGGTGACGTCGGCCTTGGCGAAGTGGCCCTTGAGGGGCTTGTTCACCTTGCGCGGGTCGATCTCGCCGAACGCGATCTGGACGGACTCGTAGCCGTCGACGTCGTTCGTACGGACCTGGGTGACGACGTTGGGGCCGGCCTTGACGACGGTGACCGGAACAACACGGTTGTTCTCGTCCCACACCTGCGTCATGCCGAGCTTCTCGCCCAGGATGCCCTTGATCTGCTTAGCCATTCTCAGCCCACCAGCCTCAGAGCTTGATCTCGATGTCGACACCGGCCGGGAGGTCGAGTCGCATCAGAGAGTCAACGGTCTTGGGGGTCGGGTCGAGGATGTCGATCAGGCGCTTGTGCGTGCGCATCTCGAAGTGCTCGCGCGAGTCCTTGTACTTGTGCGGCGACTTGATGACGCAGTACACGTTCTTCTCAGTGGGCAGCGGCACCGGGCCCGCGACCGACGCACCGGTACGGGTCACCGTCTCGACGATCTTCTTCGCCGAGGAGTCGATGACCTCGTGGTCGTAGGCCTTGAGCCGAATGCGGATCTTCTGTCCCGCCATGGCTACTCAGTAGTCCTGTCTCTTCTCACGCTCTGGAACCCGGTGGTTCCTGCATTCCCTCGTTCTCCGACCCACGCGGTCGGGCGTGTCGTACTCCCGCTGACACAGATGTCCCTTGTTCGAACATCCCTGCGGGATTGACACGGCCCTTCCGGAACCGCGGACCGGGGACCTCGGGCCCACCGGGCGCCTGGCCGGTGCCGCGCCCACGCTTCCCGGAAGATTCCCGTACGTCCGTCCCAGTGCTGCCCTGGGGCAGTTAGGACGACGAGTACTGTGGGACTCGCTTCCGGTCCTCCCGGCGGGAGGCGCGCAGCATCAACACTCGACCGAGCAACTCGGACAGTCTGCCATATGGGGCAGGCAGACCGCCAATCTAGCCGAAGAGATTACCCCGAAGGTGACGTAGGTCAAACCGAGGCGCGTGCGGCGTACCCGACGAAGGCGGTCGAGTCGGCAAGCTCCCCAGCGCATCACTCACGGCAGCTCGGCCCACGTCCCCATCGTCGCCTCCAGGGTCCAGATCCGGACCTCCGCTAGGACGCGCGCCGCGTACAGATCCCGCTCGGCGACGATGCTCAGATCACCGGTGCCGAGCTGCTGGCGTACGGCGTGCTCGGCCAGATCCATCCCCGTCGTACCGCCGTCGCACAACGAGCCGAGGAACGCTCCGTCCCAGGTGCGCTCGTGCAGCACCCAGGGAGCCTCACCCGCCGCGGTCTTGCGCAGCATGCTCAGGAAGGTCCCCGCACAGGTGCGGCGTGCCGCACCGTCCTTGATCTGGAACACGTGGTTGCCGGTCTCCACCACCGTCGCGGTGGGCAGCACGAACCGGACCCTCGCCTTGAGCCGGTCGTCCATCTCCGCGAGGATCCGCGGACGGTGACCGTTCATGTGAGGCACATCGAGGATCTCGACGAAGACCGACGTGTCGAGGAAGTCGACGACAGGGAGCCGGAGCCCCGAGCGGTGCTGTCTGCTCAAGACTCACAGGCTCCTCAGGAAGTCCTCGACGCTGGCCACGCCCGTGTGCCGGGGGCGCACGGCATCCGGCAGGCGGTTCTTCGTCACCGCGTCACCCAGGTCTCCCGCGGCCAGCAGGTCCACATAGCCGGGGAGCTCTGTGAGGCGAGCCAGCACGCTCTCCCCCGACTCCGGGTCCCTGCTGCACACGACGACCCCCGAATGGTCTTGCGCCTCAAGGGAATTGAGCAGCGCGGGACTGTGCGTGGTGAACAGCACGTCGATGCTGCGCCGTTCGGACTCCGCTTTCATCAGGCGCAGCACCCGCGCGGCCTGCGTGGGGTACAGGCCGTTCTCCACCTCTTCGATCACCAGGTGCCGCTGGGCCCGGAGGGGCCCGTCGTCCCCGTCGGAGACCGGGGCGCTGAGCAGGGCCGTGCCGAAGGCCAGGAAGCGCAGCATGCCGTCGCTGAGGAGCCGTGCCGGCACGTCGTGGTCAGTACCGTGGTAGCCCGACTCGCGCAGTACGAGCTGCACGTCACCGAGCCGGGTGTCGACCGTGCTGATGTCTCTCACCGGATACTCGGGCATGCCCGCCACAAGCTCCGTGAGCTGCGCGAAGGCAGCGGGGTCGGTCTCCCGCAACCCCTCGACCGCCGCGCTCAGATTGTCGGCGCTGCGCCGGAGTTCCGTGTCGCGCGCGTTGACGTACTGCCTCATGAGGTGAGGCACCGGGTCCAGCAGGAAGACCTCACGCAGTACGGCCAGGACGTCCTGTGCCGCCCTGTGCACCAGCTTGGTCGCTTCCGTGGTCGCGGGCAGACGTACCGGCACCTGGCTGGTCAGCAGGCGGTCGGCGGCGAACGGAATACCCGGGTCCAGGCCCCGGCGCCCGTTGAAGTACCGGACCTTGAGATCGCTGCGGCGCGGGTCCGCCGGGTCGCTGGCCAGGAGCGAACGGCCCGCTGCGAGCCTGCGCCCCCCGTAGGGGACGCCTTCGACCGCCGTCAGTTCCTCCCTCAGGATCCGCACCTCGGGCTGTACCGCGATCTCCACGTCCAGATCGAAGACCGCCTGGCCCGAGCGGACGCGGCAACCGAGCTGGAAGCTGTCGTTCCCCAGGGGCGCGCACCCCTCGGCCCCGCCCCGGATGGGCTCCTCGGTGCCGGTTCTCGGCCCGTCCAGCGCATCCCGCACCGGCTCGCCCAGCGCCAGGCGGGACAGCACCATCAGTCCGTCCAGGGCGTTGGACTTGCCACTGCCGTTGCGTCCGATCAGCACCGTGAGGTCCTGCAACGGCAGACGCTGGCCCGTGAAGCTCTTGAAAGAGGTCAGGCGCACCTCCTCCAGGCGGGGGGTTTCCACCGCGCGCACCTCTCTCACTCGCTCCGGCCCGGCTCGTCCTGGCGTCCAGCTAAGCAGCAGCCCTCACGAACCGTCCAACGATGACCGGCCACGGCCCGCCGCCAGTCGTTCACGTGCAGTCGTACCAGAGCTTATGCCGCTCTACGGCCGGCCCTCCTCCGCCCGACGGCTCTCCACCGGCCCCAGGTACAGCGCCGGCAGGCCCCCCGTGTCGATCAGCAGGCGCTGCACCACCACCGTCGGGTCCACCATCCAGAACCTGAGTCGGTGGACGCCCGGCTCGGTCACGGTGTGCGTGGTCGCCGTCGCGTTGACGTTGTCCGAGGTGTGGCGGGCCCAGACCGTGTTCAGGGCGCCGTCGTCCGCGCCCGCGGTGATGTCGACGGTCCGGACCGGGCCGTCGTCCAGCGAGATGCCGTAGCGCAGGCCCGGGACGCCGGGGAGGGCCGGGTTGCGCGGGGACAGGTGGGCCCACACCGTCACCTCGCCGGGGGCGGACAGCAGTGTCACCTCGTACTCCAGGTGCGGGGAGGAGCCGCCGGGGGTCCGGCTCGGGGACGTCACCGGCCACGGTGTCACGCCCGCCCCGGTCCGTCCGATGCCGTCGATGCGGCGCCACTGGCCGACCGCCCGGTCGTAGTGCCCGGCGTCGATCGCCACGTAGCCGCCGGCCTCCACGAAGCCGCGCGCCCGCACGCCCGACGGTCGCTCCGCCACGCACCGCACCGGCACCGACGCCCCCGCGCCGCGCACCGTCAGGGTCGCCTCCGCGCGGCCGGCGGGCAGGCGTGACCAGTCCACCTCCACCTCCAGGCGGACCTGCTGGTCCACCCGGCCGCGCGGGCGGTCCACCCGCAGCCACGGCGCCGAGACCGACACCTCGTACGGGAAGGGCGTACGGCCCCGGTTGAAGATCTCCACGTACTGCCGGGGGCGGGACTGGTACGGGCTGAACGGCGGCAGGGACGCGGCCGAGGAGGAGCCGCCCGGCCACCACTCCCCCGCGTCCTCCGCGCCGTCCACCGACACGCCCAGCTCCGCGCCCGAGGGCACCTCGACGCGCCGCACCGCGGGGAACAGCACGTCCGGCAGCGCCACGTTGTCCTTCTCCGGCTGCTGCCAGCCCGCGTTGGGTCCGTAGCGGTCGACGTCGCCGTAGTCGATGTGGGGCTGGGTCTGGAAGCCCCGCCACTTGCCGCCGGCGACACCGGAGCCGAAACGGTCCGCCAGGGCGAAGTCCCGGCCGAGTGCGGCTTCCGCCCGCGCGGCGAGGTCGTTCGCCGCGGCCCGGCCCTGTGCCGCGTACAGCAGGCTCGTGAACTCCGCCTCCCGCAGCGCGTACAGGTTCGCGGTCGCCGTGACCGCGTAGCCGGCCAGTTCGAACCACGCGTCCCGCAGCCGCTCCGGCAGTCTGCGCTCGACGCGTTCCGCGCGGCGGCCCAGCGCGCGCCACTCCTCGGTGACCCGTTCCAGCTCCCGGTGCGCGAAGTAGTAGGGGCTCTGCCGGTCGTCGTACACGACCTGGTCGCCCACGAGAGTGATCCGGCGGTTCAGCAGTTCCGGCTTGCGGCGGCCCTGGAGCCGGCCGTAGTCCGCCAGCAGGGAGGCGATCTCCTTCGCCTGGGCCTCGCCGAAGTTCTGGCGGGCGTAGCGCTCCTCCCAGGCGCCGAGGCGCTCCAGCGGCCAGGCGTCGGGGTTCCAGGCGTAGGAGAGGAAGAACTCCGTCGGCAGCTCGTTGCCCTTCAGGTCGCCGACGTTGGCCACCCACAGGCCGTGGTTGCCGTAGGCGTGCGCCTGGTGGAGCTGGTCCCAGACGTTCCTGAGGTTCGCGGTGTCGACCCACTTGTAGTTGCGGCCGGCACCGACGTAGTCGAAGTGGTAGTACAGGCCGTAGCCGCCGGTGCGCGGGCTGTCCGGGTGCTTGCGGATGTTGCCCCAGTTGTCGTCCGTGAGGACCACGGTGACGTCGTCGGGGGCGCGCAGGCCGCGGTCCCAGTAGCGCTGGACCTCCTTGTAGAGGGTCCAGACCTGGGGGGTCTCGGCCGCCGGTCTGCCGGTCACCTCCTCGATGATGCGGCGCTGGTCGGCGATGATCTGCTGCATCAGTTCGATGCCGTCGCCGTCGGGCAGGCTGGTGTCGCCGTTGCCGCGCATGCCGAGGGTGACGACGCCCTCGAAGCCCTGGTCGGCCATGCGCTGGATGCCGGCGCGCCAGTACGCGCGGATCGCCTCGGGGTTGCGGCGGTACGACCACTCGCCCGTGCCCCCGTAGGGGTCGGTCCCGGAGCCGGCGTGCCGGTTCCACTCCTCGATGCCCCGCATCATCGGCGCCTCGTGGGACGTGCCCATGACGATGCCGTACTCCGCCGCCCGGCGGTGGTTGTCCGGGTCGTCCTCCGCGAACGCCCGGCCCCAGACCGCCGGCCACAGGTAGTTGCCCTTCAGGCGCAGCAGGACCTCGAAGACCCTCGCGTAGAAGTCGGCGGTGAAGCCGCCGGGGTACCCCGGTGCCTTCCCCTCGCCGAAGTACGCCGGTGCCCAGGTGCCGAGCGCCGGGTTCTCGTCGTTGATGAAGACGCCCCGGTACTTCACCACCGGGGTGCCCTGGGTGAAGCGTCCGGCCGTCACCCAGACCGCGTCGCGCCGGGCCGGCGGTACGTCGTCCCACCAGTGCCAGGGTGAGACGCCGATGCCGTACGAGACGTCGTAGGCCCCGAAGATCGTGCCCCGCGGGTCGCTGCCCGCGATGACGAACGCCCGCTCCACACCCGGCATGGGGTGCTCCACGACCGTCTGGAGCGAGGTCTCCCACCTGCCTCGCACGCCCGTGACGTCCAGCTTCCCGGACCGGATCAGGCCGTCGATCAGCGGGCTGCGGCCGATCGTGCCGAGCAGGACCGGGAAGCGGCCGATCGTCGTGCCCGGGCGCACGCCGGTCACCCGCGCCAGGTCGTCCCGGAGGTCCCCGGCCACCCGTACGACCCCCGGGTGGTCCTCCGCGCTCACCACCACGGGCGCGCCGACCAGCGAGAACACCCCGCCCGTGAACGAGATGTACGCCCCCGGCTCCGTCACCCGGAGCCCGTCCCCCGGGGTGGCGGCCGCCGTCCCCGACGCCCCCACGGGCATCGCGGCCAGCCCCGCGCCCAGGACCGTCCCGCCGAGCACCGTCCTACGGCTGACGTGCGCAGACGACATACCTCACCCCTCCAGCCGCTTCCGCATCTATTTGCTCATCGGCATGACAAATAGTGGGGGGAGGCGGGGGCGGGGGGAACGGGTCGTACACGCCGAATACTTTCGGAGCCGTCAGTGGGCCGCGCCCGCGAACAGGAGGCCGTCTTCCAGCACCGGGTTGTTCGCCCGGAGCAGGTTGCCGCCCGGCGGGAGGCCGATCGTGCTGCGCCGCCCCTGACCACCCCCGGGTCGCGCACCGACACCGTCAGGGTGCAGGCCGGCTGCCCGGTGATGGTGTTCGAGGAGGCGACCGGCGGCTGGATCCCGTGCACCACGGTCTTCGCGTCCGGTCCGGGGCACAGCGCCTCCAGCGGCACGGACACCCGGTGTCCCCGGTGCCGCACCTCGCGGCGTGGCCCAGGTGACCGGCAGGCCGTGCGCTCCGCCGACCAGCCCCCGAAAGCCCTCTGTCTCCACGGCGACGCCCTCATCGCTCAGGGTCCGCGACGGCTCCAGCGACCCCTTCAGACCCGGGGGCGAACAGTAGGCCGACGGTGAAAGCGGCCAGGGGCGCGGGACGGCTTCCGTAGCCGGCGGTGGGCGGTGGTGGCAGCCCTTGGCACCGCACCGGCCGCCGTAAGGGGCGGACACGCGAAGAGGCCCGTACGACCGGAGTCGTACGGGCCTCTCGCAGGTCGAGACCTTCGGGTCAAGTACTGACCCTCGGGCCGTCAAGCCTCAAGCAAGCGGACTTACTTGACGATCTTGGTGACCTGGCCGGCGCCCACGGTGCGGCCACCCTCACGGATGGCGAACTTCAGGCCCTCTTCCATGGCGACGGGCTGGATGAGCTCCACCTTCATCTCGGTGTTGTCACCCGGCATGACCATCTCGGTGCCCTCGGGGAGGGTCACCACGCCGGTCACGTCCGTCGTGCGGAAGTAGAACTGCGGACGGTAGTTGTTGAAGAACGGCGTGTGGCGGCCACCCTCGTCCTTGGAGAGGATGTAGGCCTGCGCCTCGAACTCGGTGTGCGGGGTGACCGAGCCCGGCTTGATGATGACCTGGCCGCGCTCGACGTCCTCGCGCTTGATGCCACGGAGGAGCAGACCGACGTTCTCACCGGCCTGGCCCTCGTCGAGCAGCTTGCGGAACATCTCGATGCCGGTGACCGTGGTGGTGGTCTTCTCGGTCTTGATGCCGATGATGTCGACGGTCTCGTTGACCTTCAGGACACCACGCTCGATACGGCCGGTGACGACCGTACCGCGACCGGTGATCGTGAAGACGTCCTCGATCGGCATGAGGAACGGCTTGTCGACGTCGCGCTCCGGCTGCGGGATCGACTCGTCGACGGCCTTCATCAGGTTGAGGACGGAGTCCACCCACTCCTGCTCGCCCTCGAGGGCCTTGAGCGCGGAGACCTTGACGACCGGAACGTCGTCGCCGGGGAACTCGTACTCGGAGAGGAGCTCACGGACCTCGAGCTCGACGAGCTCCAGGATCTCCTCGTCGTCCACCATGTCGGCCTTGTTCAGGGCGACGACGATGTACGGAACGCCGACCTGGCGGGCCAGGAGCACGTGCTCCTTGGTCTGCGGCATCGGGCCGTCGGTGGCGGCGACCACCAGGATCGCGCCGTCCATCTGCGCGGCACCGGTGATCATGTTCTTGATGTAGTCCGCGTGACCCGGGCAGTCGACGTGGGCGTAGTGACGCGCCTCGGTCTGGTACTCGACGTGCGCGATGGAGATGGTGATACCGCGCTGACGCTCCTCAGGAGCCTTGTCGATGTTGTCGAACGGGGTGGCCTCGTTCAGGTCCGGGTACGCGTCGTGCAGCACCTTGGTAATGGCGGCCGTGAGGGTCGTCTTACCGTGGTCGATGTGACCGATGGTGCCGATGTTGACGTGCGGCTTAGTCCGCTCGAACTTCGCCTTCGCCACTGGGGTCCTCCTGTGGAGTGGTTCTGTACGCCTTACTTCATCGGCGCCAGGTGATCTTTGCTGTAAAGGCCCGGAACCCGGGGCAAACGCTCACGATTGCGGACGTTTGCCCCTGGAGGCTCCGGAGTCAAGCCTACGGCGTGTGAACGCGGTGCGTTACTCGCCCTTGGCCTTCGCGATGATCTCCTCGGCGACGTTCCGCGGAACCTCGGCGTAGGAGTCGAACTGCATCGAGTAGCTTGCGCGACCCGACGTCTTGCTGCGGAGGTCGCCGACGTAGCCGAACATCTCCGACAGGGGCACGAGGCCCTTCACGACGCGGGCACCAGCCCGCTCCTCCATGGCCTGGATCTGGCCACGGCGGGAGTTGATGTCGCCGATGACCTCACCCATGTAGTCCTCGGGCGTGGTGACCTCGACGGCCATCATCGGCTCAAGGAGCACAGGGCTGGCCTTGCGCGCGGCCTCCTTGAAGGCCTGCGAACCGGCGATCTTGAACGCCAGCTCGGAGGAGTCCACCTCGTGGTAGGCACCGTCGAGCAGCGTGACGCGGACACCGGTCATCTCGTAACCGGCGAGGATGCCGAACTGCATGGCCTCCTGCGCACCGGCGTCGACCGAAGGGATGTACTCCTTCGGCACGCGGCCACCGGTCACCTTGTTGACGAACTCGTACGAGGCGTCGCCGCTCTCGATCGGCTCGATCGCGATGATGACGCGGGCGAACTGACCGGTACCACCCGTCTGCTTCTTGTGGGTGTACTCGACCTTCTCGACCGCCTTGCGGATGGTCTCGCGGTACGCGACCTGCGGCTTGCCGACGTTGGCCTCGACCTTGAACTCACGGCGCATACGGTCGACGAGCACCTCGAGGTGCAGCTCGCCCATGCCGCCGATGATGGTCTGGCCGGTCTCCTCGTCCGAGTGGACCTGGAAGGACGGGTCCTCCTCGGCCAGGCGCTGGATCGCGACGCCCAGCTTCTCCTGGTCGCCCTTCGACTTGGGCTCGATGGCGACCTGGATGACCGGCGCCGGGAAGTCCATGGACTCCAGGATCACCGGCTGCTTGTCGTCGGACAGCGTCTCACCGGTGGTGGTCTGCTTCAGGCCCATGACGGCGACGATGTCGCCGGCGCCCACCGACTCGATCTCCTCACGCTTGTTGGCGTGCATGCGGTAGATCTTGCCGATGCGCTCCTTCTTGCCCTTGACGGAGTTCAGCACGGAGGTGCCGGACTCCAGGCGGCCGGAGTACACGCGGACGAAGGTGAGCTTGCCCAGGTGCGGGTCGCTCATGATCTTGAACGCCAGCGCGGACAGCGGCTCGTCGTCGGACGGCTTGCGCTTGATGACCGTCTCCGGGTCCTTGACGTCGTGGCCCTCGATGGCCTCGATGTCGACCGGGGACGGCAGGTAGCGCACGACCGCGTCGAGCAGGGGCTGGACGCCCTTGTTCTTGAACGCGGTACCGCAGAACACCGGGGTGACGGTGGTGCCGGTGCCCTTGCCGGACGCGATGGTGATACGACGGATCGCGGCGTACAGCTGCTCCTCGGTGGGCTCCTCGCCCTCCAGGTACAGCTCCATGATCTCTTCGTCGTTCTCGGCGACGGCCTCGACCAGCTTGCCGCGCCACTCCTCGGCGGCCTCGGTGTGCGTGGCGGGGATGTCGACGGTGTCGTACATCTCGCCCTTGGTCGCCTCGGCCGACCAGACCAGGGCCTTCATCTTCACCAGGTCGACGACGCCCTTGAAGTCCGCCTCGGCACCGATCGGCAGCTGCATGACCAGCGGCTGCGCGCCCAGACGGTCGGAGATCATGTCGACACAGCGGTGGAACTCGGCACCGGTGCGGTCGAGCTTGTTGACGAAGCAGATACGCGGAACGCCGTAGCGGTCCGCCTGACGCCACACCGTCTCGGACTGGGGCTCCACGCCGGCGACGCCGTCGAACACCGTCACAGCACCGTCGAGCACGCGCAGGGAACGCTCCACCTCGACGGTGAAGTCGACGTGACCCGGCGTGTCGATGATGTTGATGGTGTGGTCGACGTCCTCCAGCGACCAGTGACAGGTGGTGGCAGCAGAGGTGATCGTGATGCCACGCTCCTGCTCCTGCTCCATCCAGTCCATGGTGGCAGCGCCGTCGTGGACCTCACCGATCTTGTAAGACACACCGGTGTAGAACAGGATCCGCTCGGTGGTGGTCGTCTTGCCCGCGTCGATGTGGGCCATGATCCCGATGTTTCGGACCCTGGCCAGGTCAAGTGAAGTGGTAGCCATAAGGCTTCAGTCTTCTCTCGGTCTCGATGTGGGTAGCGACTACCAGCGGTAGTGCGCGAAGGCCTTGTTGGACTCGGCCATCTTGTGGGTGTCCTCGCGCTTCTTCACGGCCGCACCGAGGCCGTTGGAGGCGTCGAGAAGCTCGTTGAGGAGACGCTCGGTCATGGTCTTCTCGCGACGGGCGCGGGAGTAACCGACCAGCCAGCGCAGCGCCAGGGTGTTGGCACGGCCGGGCTTGACCTCGACCGGAACCTGGTAGGTGGCGCCACCGACACGGCGGGACTTGACCTCGAGGGTCGGCTTGATGTTCTCAAGAGCGCGCTTGAGCGTGATGACCGGGTCGTTGCCGGTCTTCTCGCGCAGGCCCTCCATGGCGCCGTAGACGATGCGCTCGGCGGTGGAGCGCTTGCCGTTCAGCAGCACCTTGTTGATCAGGGAGGTCACCAGAGGAGAGCCGTAGACCGGGTCGATGATGACCGGGCGCTTCGGGGCGGGGCCCTTACGAGGCATTCTTACTTCTCCTTCTTGGCGCCGTAACGGCTGCGAGCCTGCTTGCGGTTCTTGACACCCTGGGTGTCGAGCGAGCCGCGGATGATCTTGTAGCGAACACCCGGCAGGTCCTTCACACGGCCGCCGCGCACGAGCACGATGGAGTGCTCCTGCAGGTTGTGTCCCTCACCCGGAATGTAAGCGGTGACCTCGATGCCGCTGGTCAGACGCACACGCGCGACCTTGCGGAGGGCCGAGTTCGGCTTCTTCGGGGTGGTCGTGAACACACGCGTGCAGACGCCACGACGCTGAGGGGAACCCTCGAGTGCGGGCGTCTTGTTCTTCTCGACCTTGTCCTGCCGGCCCTTACGGACCAGCTGCTGGATCGTAGGCACTACTTCTCCGGTTTCTGTGTGCCGATGGGTACAGCTAACCTGGAACGTCGCCGACCCACGCGGTCGGGTGTGTCGAATCCGCCAGACTCCCACCGCAAGGCGGGAAGGGCGCAGATCACGGTGGCCGCTGACAGCTCGCCATGCGGTTTGCAGGCACGCACAGGAGCCAGGGCACACCCCAGGCACAAGGTCTGAGCGTACCTACCTCACGGACTTCGGTCAAAACAAATGGGGTGGGCTTCGACACGCCGGACTTGTCCCGGTTCCCCGTTCGGGGTCCGTGGCCATTCCGCGCGAATCCCGTCCGACGCCCCGCAGCCGGCCCGTCACGTCGGTACGTTGAGCGGTCGCAGTAGCGCTTGGGGGCGAGGATGGGATGACGGGGGACGCACCGCACACGTCACCGCGGCAGACGCCGGACGAGACACCGGGGGACGATGGGCTTGGCGACCGGGTGCCGTTCCTGGCCCGGCTGGAGAAGCCGGACCGGGCCGCGCTGCTCGCGCTGGGCTCCGAGCTGGACTTCGCGCCCCGGGCGGTGCTCCTGCGCCAGCGGGAGCCCTCCTCGCACGTGCTGTTCGTCCTGCGCGGCTGGACGAAGGTCACCGCGTCGGCCGCCAACGGCTACGAGGCGTTGCTGGCCCTGCGCGGGCCGGGCGACGTCATCGGCGAGTCGGCGGCGCTGACCGGCCGGACCCGCTCCGCGACCGTGACCGCGCTGGAGGACGTACGGGCCGTGGCGGTCCACCGCGAGCGCTTCACGGCGTTCCTGACCGACTCCCCCGCCGTCTCCTTCGCCCTGCTCGGGCTCACCTCGGACCGCACCCGCGCCGCCGACCGGCGCCGGCTGGAGTTCGCCTCCATGACCGTCCGGGAACGGTTCGCGACCCTGCTGCTCGACCTCGCCCGCACCCACGGCCGCACCACCGGCGAGGGCGTCGAACTCTCCGTGCCGCTGAGCAAACAGGAACTGGCCGGCTCGGTGGGCGCCTCCCGGGAGGCGGTGCAGCGCCTCCTGAAGGAACTGCGGGAGCGCGACGTGGTGCGCACCGGCCGCCGGGAGCTGGTGATCGTGCGGCCGGACGTACTGCGCCGGATCGCGCGGGCGGAGACGACGGAGTGAACGACCCGCACGCGACGCCCGCGACGGGCTCGCGCGCCCTCTGTGCACACGGTCACAGTCCGAGTGCGTCATCCGTCCTCACGCCCCCGGGGTCCCCCGCGCCACCCTGCTGACAGCGGACGGACCCCACGGTGACCAACCGAGAGGCGAGCATGAAAGACCCTGTGAGCCGGACGATGCTCCTGCTCGACATCGAGAAGTACAGCGACCGGGACGACGTGGAGCAGGCGTACCTGCGGCGCGTCCTCTACGACATCGCCGACCGTGCCCTGGCCCGCGCCGGCATCGACGGGACGCAGCGGCGCCGGGCGGACCGCGGCGACTCCGTCATGGAGCTGATCGACGCCGCCGCGTCCGTCCCGGCCCTCCTGCGCGCCCTGCTCACCGAGGTGCCCGCCCAGCTGCACGGGTACAACCGGCTGGCGTCCAGCTCCGCCCAGATCCGGCTGCGCGGTGTGGTCGCCACCGGATACGTGGCCGTCGACGAGCACGGCGGCTGGGTCGGGTCCGACCTCAACCACGCCTGCCGGCTGCTCGACGCCCCGCTCCTGCGTGCCGCCCTGCGGGAGCGGGACAACGGCTTCGCGCTGTGCGTCTCGGAGAGCGTGCACACCGGCATCGTGCGCCACGACCACCACGGCGTCCCGGCCGCCGACTTCCACCCGGTGACCCTGACCAGCAAGAACGGCCCGCTGCGCGGCTGGCTCCACAGGCCGGTCCCGCGCGCCGGCGACGACCACGGTGACACGGGGGCGGGGGAAACCCCGGTGCCGGGAACGTCGGGGGACGTCCCGGCACCGGGGGCGCCGGCCGCACCGCGTCCGGCCCCGGCGGCGCCCGGTCCCGCGGCACCCGCGTCCGGGCCCCGGCCCACCGCTCCCGCGGGCGGTGTCGTCTTCGACTTCGGCGGCGGCTCGCCCCGGTTCGGCGGCAGCCTCGTCGCCGGCGACCAGCACGGCGTCTCCGGCGGGCAGGTCACCGGTGACGTCCACCTCGGCGGTACGGCCGGGGAGGGCGCGTGACGTCCGCTCCGGCCGCGCACGACGACGGCACCCCCGGTACCGGCCCCGCCCGGCAGCGCCCGCCGGAACAGCCGCCCTCCGACACGCCACCGCGCCGGGCGCACGAGTCCGAGGCGGACCCGCACTCCCCCGTCGGCCCGGAGCCGGAGGCCGAAGGCCACGAGGAGGCCCGGGCCGCCCAGCGCGAGCTGGTCGCGCACGCCCCGGGCTTCTTCCTCGACGGTGACGCCCGGTTCGGCGGCAGCCTCGTCGGCGGCGCCCAGCACGGCGTCTCCGGCGGCCGGGTCGACGGCGACGTCTACCTGGGCGGCCGTACCGAGATCCACCACCACGGCCCCGCCGGCGCCACGCCCGACGCCTCCGGCGAGATCCCCCGCGACTGGATCGGGGAACTGGCCGCCGTGTTCGCCGACGGCCCCGCCTTCGCCGCCGCGCTGGAGCGGCTGCGCGAAGAGCGGGTGCTGGTCCTCGCCGGCGCCCACGCCACCGGCCGCAACGCCGCCGCGCTGATGCTGGTGCACCGCCTCGGCATGCCCGCCGTACACGCACTGAGCCCGGAGACCCCGCCCGCCGCTCTGAGCGGGCAGCTGACCCAGCCCGGCGGCTACGTCCTGCGCGACCTGCCCCTCAGCCGCAACCGGCCGCTGCGGGACACCCACCTGTTCGCGGCCCGCGACCAGCTCGCCCGGACCGGCGGCTGCCTCGTCGTCACCGTCGAGAACTCGCCCCACCTGCCCGGCGTCAGACCCTGCCCCTGGGAGGCACCGCCCGCCGAGGAGGTCGTACGGGCCCTGCTCCGGCGGCGCCGGCCCGACGAGGCCGACACCCTGCTCGCGCTCCCCGAGGTGGCCGCGTTCCTCGCCGAGGCGGACCGCCGCCCGGCCGAGGCCGCCGCGTTCGCCGAGACGCTGGCGGCGTACGACGGCACCCCCGGCGCGCTCGCCCGGCTCGCGGACTTCGGACAGGCCGCCGTGGAGAAGCAGTGCCGGGACTGGCTGGGCGATCCGCAGACGGGGCTGCGCGACAAGGCCTTCCTCATCGCCCTCGCCGTCTTCGACCAGGCGCCCTACGTCCTCGCCGCCGAACTCGCCGACCAGCTGTTCGTGCACTTCGAGAGATTGCAGCACCCCGACCGGCCCCCCACCGTCCCGGTGTTCGGGCCGGCCGCCGCGGACCGGCTCGACCGCGCCCGGGCCGTCGGCGAGGTACGGCAGGAGGAGACCGACTGGGGCCCGGTCCCGCAGTACACGGCCGCCTTCTGGGACGAGCGCACCGCCCGGGTCCTGCTCACCGAGGTGTGGACCAGCCACCCCTCGGCCCGCCCGGCCCTGGTGGAGTGGCTGCGCCAGCTCGCCCGGGACGGCCGCGGCCTGGTCCGCACCCGTGCCGCCGCCGCGACGGCCCTGCTCGCCGCCGCCGACCTGCCCTCGACGATCGCGCTGCTCGTCGACGGCTGGGCGACCGCGCAGGCCGTCGGCCCGCGTGTCACCGCCGCCAACACCCTCACCCTGTCCCAGCTCCTCGGCGCCCCGGTCGTCCTGCGCCTGCTCACCCAGTGGTGCAACGACGGCCACTGGGGACGGCGGTGGACCGCCATCCGCGCCCTGGGCCTGCTGGCCCCGCTCCGCCCCGACCTGGCCGGCCCGGCCCTCGACGCGCTGGCCTCCCGGGCCCGGGTCGACGCCAGCGGCCAGGCCGAGCGGGAGAACCTCACCGAGTCCGCCGCCCTGCTGCTCTCCGCCGGGCGGCGCCGCGGGGAGGTACTCGCCGAGTTCGTACGGCTGCTGTACCGGGACACCCCCGCGGTCCGCGACCTCGCCCTGGCCGCGTTCGCCCACGCCTGCGACAACGCCGGGGACGGCGCGCTCGTCGGCTGGTACGCCGAGGAGGGCATGTACCAGCCGGACGCGGCCCGGGACCTGGCCACCCTGTGGCGCACCGCCCTGGGCGACCTCGGCCACACCCGGCAGGCGCTGGCCGCCCTGGCGACCTGGGTGCACGTCGCCGCCCGCCGCGCGGACGTCGCCACGGCCCTGGAGCTGCTGCTGCCCGCGCTGATCGTCACCGCGGACGACCGCAAGCGCCTCGACCACGCACTGCGCACGATGCGCGCGGAGGACGGCAGCACCCGGCCGCCGATGGCCGAACGGCTGCTCTCGGTCGTGCACCCGGTGCCCGCCACGCGCTGAAAGACCCCGCGAAGAACAGAGGAGTTGCCCCATGGCGGACTTCCGCCGCCCACCGGAGTGGACCCAGCACGCCGACCGGCACACCGAACTGATCGACCCCGTGCTGACCGTGCGCCCGATATCGCGGTTCGACTACACCGCGCGCCGCCAGGTCGGCGCGATCGACCACGCACTGGTCTTCGTCACCGCGGGCGGCTCGTACGACGTCTACCTGCCACCGCACCGCCCGAGCCGCACCGAGGCCGCGACCCGTCGTTACACCTCCGTCTACGAGGTGGACATGGGCAGCCACCCGGTCCAGCTGGAACTGGAACTGCCCAGCGACGACGACGCGTTCTCCTTCGGAGCGACCGCCGACCTCACCTGGCGGGTGGCGGACCCGCAGGCGTTCGTGGCGAGCGGCGAGCGGGACGTGCCGACCCGGCTCGTCCGCGAACTGCACCAGCTGGCCCGCCCGGTGACCCGGCTCCATCCCATCGAGGACAGCCCGGCCGCCGAACGGGCGGTGCAGCGCGCCGTCGAGGAGGGCTCCTTCGCCGCCGGCACCGGTCTGCACGTGACCTGCGTGGTGCGGCTCCGCCTGGACGACGACGCGCTCGCCCACCGCCGCCGCAAGCGCGCCCTGCGCTACGAGTCGGAGATGCTCGACCCCGAGCACGAGTACCTGGTGCGCCAGGCACAGCTCGAACACCAGCTGGCGGTCCTGCGCGAACAGCAGTCGCAGGAACTGGTCGCCCGGAAGATCGAGTTCTACCAGTACTGGCTCCAGCACGGTGGCGTCGCCGCGTGGGCCCTGCACCTCGCGGCACACCCCGCCGACACCCGGATGGTCATCGGCACCCTGAAGCGGGACCAGCTCGGCGCGATCCGCAAGGAGCTGGAGGTCATCGCCGGGGACACCCTGGAGGACTACCAGAAGGCGGAGTCGGCCAGGTCGGTGCTGCGCTCCGTCGACGACCTCATGCGCGAGCAGGAGCCGCCGGCCCCGGCCCTCCCCCCGGGAGTGCCCCCGCAGCCGCCGTACGCCCCGCCCCAGCCGTACGCCCCGCCCTCGGCGTCCGGCTCCACGACACCGTACGACCCGGCCGCACAGGGGACGGCCGGGTCGTACGGGCAGCCCCCGCACAGCCACGTCCCTTACGGGGGACAGGCGTACGGCCGGCCTCCCCACGGCCGGCAGGCGTACGGCCTGCCCGCGCAGGGGCAGCCGCCGGTCGTCCCGCCGCCCGGCCCGCCCCCGTACGGGCAGCAGCCCTACGACCCGGCGACGGCCCTCGCCGCCCCGGCCACGCCTCCGCCGCCGCCCGCGCCGCCGGCACCTCCCGCACCGTTCACGCCTCCGCCGACGCTCGTCGCCGACGGGCCCGCACCGGTCGTACCGCCCTCGCCCGGTGCCCGGCCCGGGGAGCGGGAATCGCCCGAGGCGGGGCCGGCATGACCGCTTCCGGCACCACCGCGCCGCCGGTCCGGACGGCCACCGGCGCCCAGCACACCGCGGAACGGCTGCTCGCGGAGTTACGCGACGAGATCGCACGGGCCGACACCAAAGCCTCCGTCCTGGTGGCGGCGCTCGGCATGACCGCCGGTCTGTTCTCCGCCCTGGTCGCCGGACGGAACTGGTCGCCGGGCCGGCTGTCCGGGTTCGGCACCGGCCTGTGGTGGGCCGGGGCGGCGGGGCTGGCCCTGTCGCTGCTCGCGCTGATGCTCGCCGTGCTGCCCCGCTACCGTGCCGGCTCCTGGGCCGCGGGACGCCCGCTGTGCTACTTCGGCGACATCCACCAGGCGGTCCGCGAGGGCCGGCTGGCCGAGGCACTCGCCGACACCGAGCGGGACCCCGCGGCCGGGCTGCTGGCGGCGCTCGCCGAGAACAGCCGGATCGCCGCGTCCAAGCACCGGTGGATCCGCACCGGCCTGATCGCGTTCTGCGCCGGCGCCCTGCTGCTGCCCACCGCCGCGCTCATCGGCTGACGTCCCCGTATGCGAAGGAGTCCCGCCCATGTCCCAGCCGCCGGACCCGTCCCTGCCACCCCCGTACCCCGAGTCCCACCGTCCCGAGGCGGCGATTCCGGCGCTGCCCACGGCCCCGCCGGCGTACCCGGAAGAGCCCGCCCACCCCGCACCCCAGCCACCCCCGGCGGTCCCGCGGTTCCCCCCGCCGTACCCGCCGACGGCCCCGACCCCGCCCCCGGCCTACCCGACGACGGCCCTGACGCCTTCGGAGCCGCCACCGGCCTACCCGACCGCGCCCTCCACACCTCAGGTCCCGCCCCCCGCCTACCCCGCCACAGCCTTGACGTCCACGGCCCCGCCTTCCGCACCGCTGGGCCCGCCCCCGGTCTACCCGGGCACAGTCCCCGCGCCGCAGGGCCCGCCGCCCGCGTACCCGACCACAGCCTTCACCTCCTCGGCCTCACCCCCGCCCTACCCCGCCGCGCCTCCCGCGCCCCCGGGTCCGCCTTCCGCACACCCCGCCGTCATCGCACCCCCGCACCCGGGCGGGCCGCCCGCCTATCCGGCGACGTCTCCGCCCGCCCAGCCGACCCCAGGGCCCGCCCGCTCGGCCCTTCCCGCCCAGCCTCCGCAGTACCCCGGCCCGGACGTGGCCGGTGAAGGGGCGAGCCCGCCGCCGGACGACCTCGACTACCGCCACCGCGGCGCCCGCGTGCACGTGTCCGAGCACCAGCGCGGGGTCGACGCGACGGCGATCGGGCGGCTGGCGGTGCAGGTGCCCGGGGCCCTGGTGAGCCTCGGGCTGGTCTGCTCCGTCGCACTCGGCGTCTTCGGCACCGTCGTGGGGACGTCGGTGGTGCTGGCGTGGGTCGCCTCCGGGCTGCTCGTCTTCCACCGGCCGACCGAGCGCGCCTTCGCCCGGTACGTGCTCAAGCTCCGCCCGCCCACCGCGCAGGAGCGGGCCCGTCTGGAACCCGTCTGGAACGAGGTGACCGCCCGGGCCGGCATCGAACCGGGCACCTACGAGCTGATGGTGGAGAACAGCGGCGAACTCAACGCGGCGGCGGTGGCCGGGCACGTCGTCGGCGTCACGACGTACTCTCTCACCCAGGTCCCGAGCAGCAACCTGGCGGCCGTACTCGCGCACGAGCTGGGCCACCACACCGGCGGCCACGCCTGGGCCGGTCTGCTCGGCTACTGGTACTCGCTGCCCGGCCGCATCGCCTGGGCGATGACCCGGATACTGGCCGGGCTCGCGATCACGGTCACCGGCTTCTTCTCCGCCGCCGCGACCGGCGCCCTGATCCTGATCATGGCGTTGATGGCGGTCGGCGTGTTCCTTTTCGCCTGGTACATCGCCGTCCCCCTCGTGCTCGCCCCCTATCTGCTGGCGTACGCGGGCCGGCGCGGGGAGCTGCGCGCCGACCAGCAGGCGGCCGAGCTGGGCTTCGCCCGGCAACTGGCCGAGGTCCTGTACCACTTCCAGGTCCAGGAGGAGGCGACCAAGGCGGCCCTCGCCGCACAGGGCCGGCAGGTCAAGGAGCCCGGCTGGCTCGGCCGGCTGCTGTCCTCCCACCCTGACCGCTCCGCCCGGATCACCGCCTTGCAGCCCTACCTCGGCCTGCACCGCTGACCCGGTCCCGCACACGCCGAAGGGCGGCCACCCCCTCACGGGAGTGACCGCCCTTCAGTTCAAGCTGCTCGCTTACTGGTTGTACGGACCGTAGTCGTAGTCCTCCAGCGGTACGGCCTGGCCGGAGCCCGTGCCGAACGGCGAGTAGTCGATGTCGTCGTAGCCGACGGCCGAGTACATCGCGGCCTTGGCCTCCTCGGTCGGCTCGACCCGGATGTTGCGGTAGCGGGACAGACCCGTACCGGCCGGGATGAGCTTACCGATGATGACGTTCTCCTTGAGGCCGATCAGCGAGTCCGACTTGGCGTTGATCGCCGCGTCGGTGAGGACTCGCGTCGTCTCCTGGAAGGACGCCGCCGACAGCCAGGACTCGGTCGCCAGCGAGGCCTTGGTGATACCCATCAGCTGCGGACGACCGGAGGCCGGGTGACCGCCCTCCTGGACCACACGACGGTTCTCCTGCTCGAAGCGGGAGCGCTCGACCAGCTCGCCGGGCAGCAGCTCGGCGTCGCCGGACTCGATGATCGTCACGCGGCGGAGCATCTGCCGGATGATGATCTCGATGTGCTTGTCGTGGATCGACACACCCTGCGAGTTGTACACCTTCTGGACCTCGCCGACCAGGTGGACCTGGACGGCACGCTGACCCAGGATGCGCAGCACGTCGTGCGGGTTGGTGGCACCCACGGTGAGCTGCTGGCCCACCTCGACGTGGTCGCCCTCGCGGACCAGGACCTTGGCACGCTTCGAGATCGGGTACGCCGTCTCGTCGCTGCCGTCGTCCGGGGTGACGACGATCTTCTTGGTCTTCTCGGTCTCCTCGATCCGGACGCGGCCGGAGGCCTCGGAGATCGGGGCGACACCCTTCGGGGTACGGGCCTCGAAGAGCTCGACGACACGCGGCAGACCCTGGGTGATGTCGTCACCGGCCACACCACCGGTGTGGAAGGTACGCATCGTCAGCTGGGTACCGGGCTCACCGATGGACTGGGCGGCGATGATGCCGACCGCCTCACCGATGTCGACCAGCTTGCCGGTGGCCAGCGAGCGGCCGTAGCACATCGCGCAGGTACCGACGGCGGACTCGCAGGTCAGGACCGAGCGGGTCTTGACCTCCTCGACGCCACGGCCGACGAGCTCCTCGATGAGGACGTCGCCCAGGTCGGTGCCGGCCGGGGCCAGCACCTGGCCGTCGACCACGATGTCCTCGGCGAGGCAGCGCGCGTACACGGACGTCTCGACGTCGTCCGCCTTGCGCAGCACGCCGTCGGCGCCACGGTCGGCGATCCGCAGCCGCAGGCCGCGGTCGGTGCCGCAGTCCTCCTCGCGGATGATGACGTCCTGCGAGACGTCGACCAGACGACGGGTGAGGTAACCCGAGTCGGCGGTACGCAGGGCGGTGTCCGCCAGACCCTTACGGGCACCGTGCGTGGAGATGAAGTACTCCAGCACGGACAGACCCTCACGGAACGACGCCTTGATCGGACGCGGGATGGTCTCGTTCTTCGCGTTCGACACCAGACCACGCATACCGGCGATCTGCCGCATCTGCATCATGTTTCCTCGGGCACCCGAGTCAACCATCATGAAGATGGGGTTGGTCTTGGGGAAGTTCTCGTTCATCGCCTCGGCGACCTCGTTGGTCGCCTTGGTCCAGATCGCGATGAGCTCCTGCGTGCGCTCTTCCTTGGTGATCAGACCGCGCTCGTACTGCTTCTGGACCTTCTCGTCCTGCGCCTCGTAGCCGCGGACGATCTCCTTCTTCGCCTCGGGAACGACGACGTCGGAGATGGCCACGGTGACACCGGAACGGGTCGCCCAGTAGAAGCCGGCCGCCTTCAGGTTGTCGAGCGTCGCCGCCACGATGACCTTCGGGTAGCGCTCGGCCAGGTCGTTGACGATCTCGGAGAGCTGCTTCTTGCCCACCGAGTAGTCGACGAACGGGTAGTCCTCGGGCAGCAGCTCATTGAAGAGCGCGCGGCCCAGGGTGGTGCGCAGGCGGAAGCTGTCACCCTGCTGCCACTCGGGCTCGCCCTCCTCGCGCGCCGGCGGGGTCCAGCCGCGCGGCGGGATGGTGCCCACCGGGAAGCGGATGTCGATCGGCGACTGCAGCGCCAGCTCGCCGGCGTCGAACGCCATGATCGCCTCGGCCGTGGAACCGAACGCGCGGCCCTCGCCCTTGGTGTCACGCAGCTCGCCGTCGGTGGTGAGGAAGAACAGACCGAGGACCATGTCCTGGGTCGGCATCGTCACCGGGCGGCCGTCGGCCGGCTTGAGGATGTTGTTCGAGGACAGCATCAGGATGCGGGCCTCGGCCTGCGCCTCCGCGGACAGCGGCAGGTGCACGGCCATCTGGTCACCGTCGAAGTCCGCGTTGAACGCGGTGCAGACGAGCGGGTGGATCTGGATGGCCTTGCCCTCGACCAGCTGCGGCTCGAAGGCCTGGATGCCGAGGCGGTGCAGGGTGGGAGCACGGTTCAGCAGCACCGGGTGCTCGGCGATGACCTCTTCGAGGACGTCGTACACGACGGTGCGGCCGCGCTCCACCATGCGCTTGGCGCTCTTGATGTTCTGCGCGTGGTTCAGGTCCACCAGGCGCTTCATCACGAACGGCTTGAACAGCTCCAGCGCCATGGCCTTGGGCAGACCGCACTGGTGCAGCTTCAGCTGCGGGCCGACGACGATGACGGAACGCGCCGAGTAGTCGACTCGCTTGCCGAGCAGGTTCTGACGGAAACGGCCCTGCTTGCCCTTGAGCATGTCGGACAGCGACTTCAGCGGACGGTTGCCGGGGCCCGTGACCGGGCGGCCGCGACGGCCGTTGTCGAAGAGCGCGTCGACGGCCTCCTGGAGCATGCGCTTCTCGTTGTTCACGATGATCTCGGGGGCACCGAGGTCGAGAAGGCGCTTCAGGCGGTTGTTGCGGTTGATGACACGGCGGTACAGGTCGTTCAGGTCGGAGGTCGCGAAGCGGCCACCGTCCAGCTGCACCATCGGACGCAGGTCCGGCGGGATGACCGGGACGCAGTCCAGGACCATGCCCTTGGGGCTGTTGGAGGTCTGCAGGAACGCGGAGACGACCTTCAGCCGCTTCAGGGCACGGGTCTTCTTCTGGCCCTTGCCGGTGCGGATGATCTCGCGGAGCCGCTCGGCCTCTTCCTCCAGGTCGAAGGACTCCAGGCGCTTCTGCAGCGCCGCGGCGCCCATCGAGCCGTCGAAGTAGGTGCCGAAGCGGTCGCGCAGCTCGCGGTAGAGCAGCTCGTCGCCCTCCAGGTCCTGGACCTTGAGGTTCTTGAACCGGTTCCACACCTCGTCGAGGCGGTCGATCTCGCGCTGCGCGCGGTCGCGCAGCTGCTTCATCTCGCGCTCGGCACCCTCGCGCACCTTGCGGCGCACGTCGGCCTTGGCGCCCTCGGCCTCCAGCTCGGCCAGGTCGGACTCGAGCTTCTTGGCGCGGGCCTCCAGGTCGGCGTCCCGGCGGTTCTCGATCTGCTGACGCTCGACCGAGACGTGCGCCTCCAGGGAGGGCAGGTCGCGGGTACGGCGCTCCTCGTCGACGTACGTGATCATGTACGCGGCGAAGTAGATGACCTTCTCGAGGTCCTTCGGCGCCAGGTCCAGCAGGTAGCCGAGGCGCGAGGGGACACCCTTGAAGTACCAGATGTGCGTGACGGGGGCGGCCAGCTCGATGTGGCCCATCCGCTCACGGCGCACCTTGGCGCGCGTGACCTCGACGCCGCAGCGCTCGCAGATGATGCCCTTGAAGCGGACGCGCTTGTACTTGCCGCAGTAGCACTCCCAGTCCCGGGTCGGACCGAAGATCTTCTCGCAGAAGAGTCCGTCCTTCTCGGGCTTGAGGGTGCGGTAGTTGATGGTCTCGGGCTTCTTGACCTCGCCGTGGCTCCACTGACGGATGTCGTCAGCGGTGGCCAGGCCGATCCGGAGCTCGTCGAAGAAGTTGACGTCGAGCACTATGCGTCAATCCCTCTCAGGGTCGAAAGTCTGTGGTCTGAAACGGGGGCCTGGGGGTCGGCGGGGGCCTCACACGGCGGCGAGGCCCCTACCGGACTCCCGTCAGACCTCTTCGACGCTGCTCGGCTCGCGCCGGGACAGGTCGATACCGAGCTCCTCCGCAGCGCGGAAGACGTCCTCGTCGGTGTCGCGCATCTCGATGGACATACCGTCGCTGGACAGCACCTCCACGTTCAGGCAGAGCGACTGCATCTCCTTGATGAGCACCTTGAAGGACTCGGGGATGCCGGGCTCGGGGATGTTCTCGCCCTTGACGATGGCCTCGTAGACCTTCACGCGGCCGGTGACGTCGTCGGACTTGATGGTCAGCAGCTCCTGGAGGGCGTACGCGGCGCCGTAGGCCTCGAGGGCCCACACCTCCATCTCGCCGAACCGCTGGCCACCGAACTGGGCCTTACCACCCAGCGGCTGCTGGGTGATCATCGAGTACGGACCGGTCGAACGGGCGTGCAGCTTGTCGTCGACCAGGTGGTGCAGCTTCAGGATGTACATGTAGCCGACCGAGATCGGGTCCGGGAACGGCTCACCGCTACGGCCGTCGAACAGCCGCGCCTTACCGGTCGGGAGCACCATGCGCTCGCCGTCCCGGTTCGGGATGGTGTGCTGCAGCAGACCCGCCAGCTCGTCCTCACGGGCACCGTCGAAGACCGGGGTCGCGACGTTGGTGCCGGGGGCGACCTGGTCGGCGCCGATGACCTGGAGGCGCTGGGCCCACTCCTCCGCGAGGCCGGAGACGTCCCAGCCGCGGCTGGCGAGCCAGCCGAGGTGGATCTCCAGGACCTGTCCCGGGTTCATTCGGGACGGCACACCCAGCGGGTTGAGGATGATGTCGACCGGGGTGCCGTCCTCCAGGAACGGCATGTCCTCGATCGGCAGGATCTTGGAGATGACACCCTTGTTGCCGTGCCGGCCGGCGAGCTTGTCACCGTCGGTGATCTTGCGCTTCTGCGCGACGTAGACGCGGACCAGCTGGTTCACGCCCGGCGGCAGCTCGTCGCCCTCCTCGCGGTCGAAGACGCGCACACCGATGACCTTGCCGGTCTCGCCGTGCGGCACCTTCAGCGAGGTGTCACGGACCTCACGGGCCTTCTCACCGAAGATCGCGCGCAGCAGGCGCTCCTCCGGCGTCAGCTCGGTCTCACCCTTCGGGGTGACCTTGCCGACGAGGATGTCACCGGCGATGACCTCGGCGCCGATGCGGATGATGCCGCGCTCGTCGAGGTCGGCGAGGACCTCCTCGGAGACGTTCGGGATGTCCCGGGTGATCTCCTCGGGGCCGAGCTTGGTGTCACGGGCGTCGACCTCGTGCTCCTCGATGTGGATCGAGGAGAGGACGTCGTCCTGCACGAGGCGCTGCGACAGGATGATCGCGTCCTCGTAGTTGTGACCCTCCCACGGCATGAACGCCACGAGCAGGTTCTTGCCGAGGGCCATCTCGCCGTTCTGGGTGGCCGGGCCGTCGGCGAGGACCTGGCCCTCGACGACACGGTCGCCCTCGTTGACGATGACCTTCTGGTTGACCGAGGTGCCCTGGTTGGAGCGGGCGAACTTGGCCAGGCGGTACGTGATGTACGTGCCGTCGTCGTTGGCCGTGGTGATGTAGTCCGCGGAGACCTCCTGGACCACACCGGCCTTCTCGGCCTTGACGACGTCGCCGGCGTCGACGGCGGAGCGGTACTCCATGCCGGTGCCGACGAGCGGGGCCTCCGACTTAATCAGCGGAACGGCCTGGCGCATCATGTTCGCGCCCATGAGGGCACGGTTGGCGTCGTCGTGCTCGAGGAAGGGGATCATGGCGGTCGCGACCGACACCATCTGGCGCGGCGAGACGTCCATGTAGTCCACGTCCTCGGGGCCGACGTAGTCGACCTCGCCGCCACGACGGCGGACGAGCACGCGGCTCTCCTCGAACCGGAGGTCGTTCGTCAGCGGCGCGTTGGCCTGCGCGATGACGAAGCGGTCCTCCTCGTCGGCGGTCAGGTAGTCGACCTCGTCGGTGACCTGGCCGTCGATGACCTTGCGGTACGGGGTCTCCACGAAGCCGAACGCGTTGACCCGGCCGTAGGAGGCGAGCGAGCCGATCAGACCGATGTTCGGGCCTTCCGGCGTCTCGATCGGGCACATACGGCCGTAGTGCGACGGGTGCACGTCACGGACCTCGAAGCCGGCCCGCTCACGGGAGAGACCACCCGGGCCAAGAGCCGACAGACGGCGCTTGTGGGTGAGACCCGACAGCGGGTTGTTCTGGTCCATGAACTGCGACAGCTGGCTGGTGCCGAAGAACTCCTTGATGGAGGCGACGACCGGCCGGATGTTGATCAGGGTCTGCGGCGTGATCGCCTCGACGTCCTGGGTCGTCATCCGCTCGCGGACGACACGCTCCATACGCGCCAGACCCGTACGGACCTGGTTCTGGATGAGCTCGCCGACGCTGCGCAGACGACGGTTGCCGAAGTGGTCGATGTCGTCGGTCTCGACGACGACCGTCTCGCCGTTGTCACCGGTGGTCTCGGTCTCGCCGGCGTGCAGCTTCACCAGGTACTTGATCGTCGCGATGATGTCCTCGACGGTCAGGATGCCCGCGTCCAGCGGGGTGTCCGTACCCAGCTTCTTGTTGACCTTGTAGCGGCCGACCTTGGCGAGGTCGTAGCGCTTGGGGTTGAAGTAGAGGTTCTCCAGCAGCGTCTGCGCGGCCTCACGCGTGGGGGGCTCGCCCGGGCGCAGCTTGCGGTAGATGTCGAGCAGCGCGTCGTCCTGGCCCTGGGTGTGGTCCTTCTCCAGGGTGGCGCGCATCGACTCGTAGTCGCCGAACTCCTCAAGGATCTGCTCGGTCGTCCAGCCGAGCGCCTTCAGCAGCACGGTGACCGACTGCTTGCGCTTGCGGTCGATGCGGACACCGACCATGTCGCGCTTGTCGATCTCCATCTCCAGCCAGGCGCCCCGGGACGGGATGATCTTGGCGGAGAAGATGTCCTTGTCGGACGTCTTGTCGATGCTGGAGTCGAAGTAGACACCGGGGGAACGGACCAGCTGCGACACCACGACACGCTCGGTGCCGTTGATGACGAAAGTGCCCTTGTTCGTCATGAGCGGGAAGTCGCCCATGAAGACGGTCTGGGACTTGATCTCGCCGGTCTCGTTGTTGGTGAACTCGGCGGTGACGAAGAGCGGGGCGGCGTACGTGAAGTCGCGCTCCTTGCACTCGTCGATCGAGTTCTTGGGCGGCTCGAAGCGGTGGTCCCGGAACGTCAGCGACATCGACCCGGAGAAGTCCTCGATCGGGGAGATCTCCTCGAAGATCTCCTCCAGACCGGACTTGGTGGGGACGTCCTGACCGTTCTCAAGGGCCTCCTCGACCCGAGTCTGCCAGGCGGTGTTGCCGAGCAGCCAGTCAAAGCTCTCGGTCTGCAGCGCGAGCAGGTTCGGAACCTCGAGGGGCTCCTTGATCTTTGCAAAGGAGATGCGCAGCGGGGCGGTGCTGGCGCCGTTGTTCGTATTCGCGGTCGAGGCAGTGCGCGAGGCGGCCAAGAGGGGGTCCTTCCGAGGGCTCGGACTCACTACGCGCGTACCGGTCCCTCTCCCGTACACAGAGACGGAAATCCCAGGTCAAGGGGGCTTCGGTCGACTGTGCTCAAGTGAGGGCAGACCCCTGGTGACGGGCAGGGGACAGCTAACAGGCAGCGCAAAGGGTCAGTGTAGCCACTTGGCACACTGATGTCCAGTGCGGGTTTTCGAAGACCCTCGTTGCCCTCAACGCCCTCTTCAACGCCCTCGGCATGCCTGCCCTCAACGCACGTTGATACTGCCCTCTTCGTCGCCGATCCATGCCTCGGATTCGGATCCTTGTGACGACGCGTCCTGAGAATTGCGCGCTGCGTGCGGTTCGTCAAGGGTTCCTTGCCGATACCGGGGCATCGGGAGACACGACGAAGATCACCTTACCCCTCACGAACAGAGGTGCAAGGCAGCCCAGCCGGACCCCGGGGAACGCCGAAGGGCGACCACCCGGATGGATGATCGCCCTTCGGTGCGTTCGCGTTACAGCCCTACGGGGCCGTTTCGGCGGTCGCGAAGGTCTTACTTGACCTCGACGGACGCGCCGGCGCCCTTGAGGGCCTCGGCGGCCTTGTCGGCCTGCTCCTTGTTGACCTTCTCGAGGACCGGCTTCGGGGTGCCGTCGACGAGGTCCTTGGCCTCCTTCAGACCCAGGGAGGTCAGCTCACGCACGACCTTGATGACCTGGATCTTCTTCTCGCCGGCGCCGGTGAGGATGACGTCGAACTCGTCCTTCTCCTCCTCGGCCTCGGCGGCGGCGCCACCAGCGGCACCACCGGCGACGACGACCGGCGCGGCAGCGGCGGCGGTGACGTCGAACTTGTCCTCGAAGGCCTTCACGAACTCGGAGAGCTCGATGAGGGTCATCTCCTCGAACTGGGCGAGCAGGTCTTCCTGGCTGAGCTTCGCCATGATGGCGGTCCTTCCACTCAAATCGGCAGGTGCCGGATGTACTGGGTAAGGCGGGCGTACGTCGGCCCGCTGCGACCCGCGCCGTCGGCGCGGGTCAGAAAGCGAGCCGAATTACTCGGCACCGCCCTGCTCGGCCTGCTTGGCGCGCAGCGCGTCCACGGTGCGGACGAGCTTCGACGGCAGCGCCTGGAAGACGGAGGCAGCCTGGGACTGCTTCGCCTTGAAGGCACCGGCCAGCTTGCTGAGCAGAACCTCGCGGGACTCGAGGTCCGCAAGCTTCTTGATCTCGTCGGCGGACAGCGCCTTGCCGTCAAGGACACCGCCCTTGATGACGAGATTGGGGTTGTCCTTGGCGAAGTCACGGAGACCCTTCGCCGACTCCACCGGGTCACCGGTGACGAAGGCGACGGCCGTCGGACCAGCGAAGAGCTGGTCGTCCAGCGTGATCCCGGCCTCGTTGGCCGCAATCTTGGTCAGCGTGTTCTTCACCACGGCGTACTGGGCGTTCTCACCGAGCGACCGGCGCAGCGTCTTGAGCTGCGCCACGGTGAGACCGCGGTACTCGGTCAGCACGGCGGCGTTGGAGCTGCGGAACTTGTCCGTCAGCTCAGCAACCGCGGCAGCCTTGTCGGGCCTCGCCATAGAGCCTCGGCCTCCTTCCGGGTGATTCGGACCGCGCGGACCCGAAGGAGGACTGGGTAAAACGAAACGCCCCGGCGCAGGTGCACGGGGCGGACTCGACCGGCCGCACACGCGCTCGGCGCGCGCACTCCGGGAGTTCTTCCACTGTCACCTGCGCGGGTCGCCCACTTTTCAGCGGATCCTTCGGCCACCGCACCCTCGTTCGAGCGTGCGGCAACGACCAGCGGTCTTTGGCTTCTCGGAGAGAGTACGGGACACGGCCTCCTCCGAGCAAATCGACCGTTTACGACCGCTCCACCCGGGGCAACGGGCTCCGCGAACGGGTCCCTCCGGGGGTTGCGACGCGTAGGGCCAGGCTTTCACGGGAAGCCTTGGCTCGGACGGGGCGGGCGGGCGTTTGCGGGGGCGGGCTGTGACGGCGGCCCTTGGCTCGGGTGGGCGGGCGTTTGCGGGGGCGGACTGTGACGGCGGGCCGTGCCCCGGACCGGCTATGCGTGCCGGCGGCCTCTGGCCCGGGCAAGCCTCTGCGAGGGGCCACGACGCGAACGGGCTATTGCGGGGGCGAGCGGTGACGGGAAGCCTTGGCTCGGTCGAGCGCGTCCCTGCGGGGACGGGCTGCGACGGCGGGCTGTGACTCGGACTGACGATGCAGGCCTCTGCGAGAGGCCGCGGCGCGAGCGGACAGGCCCCGGCAGGGCGGGCTGTGACGGCAGACCTGGTCGGGGCGAGGGGACCTCTGCCGGGAGGCCACGGCGTGTGCGGGCGCGCTGTGACGGGAGGCCGTGACCGGCCGTGCGGGCCCCTGCGGGAGATCGTGGTGGGTACGGGCGGGCCACCGCGACGGAAGGCCATGGCTCGGACGAGCTATCCGTGGCCGCAGACCCGGCCCGAGCGAACGGGTCAAGCGCGGCAGGCCGTGGCTCGGGCGAGCTGGCCGTGACGGGAGCCCGGGCTGGGACAAGCGACCCGTGACCGCAGCCTCCGGCTCGGGCGAGGGGGCCAAGGCTGAGAGGTCATGACGCGCGCGGACAGGCCACTCGACGGGAGGTCGAGGCTCGGGCAAGCCACCGGTGACGGCAGCCCCGGCCCGCGCGAGCGGGCCGGCCGCGCAACAGAGGCTGTGGCTCGGACGAGCTGCCGCTGCCGCAGCCCCGGCCCGGACGAGCGGGCTCCTGCCGGGAGCCACGGCGCGTGCGGGGAGACCGCGCGACGGGAGGCCGTGGCTCGGACCAGCCAGCCGCGCCGACAGCCCCGGCCCGGACGAGCGGGCCAAGGACGGAAGACCGTGGCCCGAGCAAGCAGGCCGTGACGCAAGCCCCGGCTCGGGCAAGTGACCCCTGGCCGCAGCACTGCCCCGGGTGAGCGGACCCATGCGGAGGGCCATGGCCCGAGCGCGCAGGTCACGCAACGGGAAACCACGGCCCGGACCAGCTAGCCGCGCCGACAGCCCCGGCCCGGACGTGCAGACCTCAGCCAAAAGGCCACGGCCCGAGCGGGCAGTCCCCACAGCGGGAGGCTGCGGCTTGGACGAGCGACCCGTAGCCGCACCCCCGGCCCGGACAAGCACGCCTCAGCCAGGCGGCCCCTGCGCGAGCACGCCGGCCCCACAGCGGGAGGCCGCGGCTTGGGCGAGCGAGCCCCAGCCGCAACCCCGGCCCGGACGTGCAGACCTCAGCCAAAAGGCCACGGCCCGAGCGGACAGGCCCCACAACGGGAGGCTGCGGCTTGGACGAGCGACCCGTAGCCGCACCCCGGCCCGGACCAGCAAGCCTCAGCCAGGCGGCCCCTGCGCGAGCACGCCGGCCCCACAACGGGAGGCCGCGGCTTGGGCGAGCGAGCCCCAGCCGCGACCCCGGCCCTGGCGAGCGGGCCTCCGCCGGGAAGCCATGGCCAGGACGAGCGCCGCCTGGCCGCAGCCCCCAGCCGGGGCGAGCGGGGCCTCTGCCGGGAGGCCGTCGAGTGTTCCCTGGCCCCGGCCGTCCGGGTAGGAGGCCGGCCTGCGCGGGGGCTGGAGGCCCTCCGGGGGGCCGGGGGCCTCGCGGAGGCGTCGGGTCAGGACGTCGCGCCGGTGCCGCCCGTCAGCGTGCCGCCGGACTTCATCATGTCCGCGAAGTCCTTGGTGTCGCCGGCCGGGGGCGCCTCGGCGGTGACCTTCACGCCGTAGTCGGTGTAGAAGGACGTGTTGGTCATGGCGCCGTTGGCCGTGTCCGCCTTCTCGGTCTTCTTCACCAGCAGGTCCTGGTCGTTGATCCAGATGTCGACCTTGTCGGTGGTGACGCCGGCCTGGCTGAGCTGCTTCTTCAGGGCCGACAGCTGCTCGGCACCGAGGTTGCTGGTCTTGCCCGCGAGGTCGGCGACGTTCAGCGTGCCCGAGTAGTGGGTGGTGTGGACGCCGGAGACCGTCTCCTCGCCGACCTTCTTGACGTCGCCGGAGGCCAGCAGCATCTTCACGGACTGGTTCGGCGTGGCGTTCTGTATCTGGTCCTTCATGTACGAACCGGAGGCGCCGCCGAGCTTGGCGAGGTCGTCGTAGGAGTACTTGATCCAGTGCTTGCCGCCACCCGCCTGCTGGGCGTACGCGTCGCTCATGTGGGCGTAGTAGGCGTCCGGCAGGTACCGGGCCTCCATCGACTGCGTGCCGGCCTTCTTCATCAGCTCGGCCATCTGGCCGCCGGTGTACGTGATGGTGAGGTTGCCCTTGAGGCCGTCGCCCCAGGTGAGGGCGCCGTTCGCGGTCATCGACATGAGGTCGCCGATGGACGTGGTGGAGCGCACCTTGGCGGAGTCGGCCTTGTCGGTGGACTTCTCCGCGGAGCGCAGGGCGGCGATGGGGCTGACGTGCGTCGCGGTCTTGCCGGCCGCCTTCTCACCGCCGTCCTTGCCGGAGTCGGAGGAGCCGCACGCGGCCACTCCGGTCAGCGCGGCCACCACGGCTGCGGCAAGGGCCGCCCGGCGCACGATCGTGCTCATCATGTACTCCCACCCCTAATGCGTGTCCTGTGCCCGCACCGTATGCCAGGCCACTGACAGTCGTGCGAAAAGTCGCACAAAGAAAGGACGGGCCCGGAACCTTCGAGGTTCCAGGGCCCGCCCTTTTTCTTTACGCGTACCTGACGCGGCTACCGGACTGAGCCGAGGGCTCAGACGGCGGCCGGGTCCTCCTCGACGAGGAGGTTACGGGTGCGGTTCGGGTCGACCGGGATGCCGGGGCCCATGGTGGTGCTGACCGCGGCCTTCTTGATGTAGCGACCCTTGGCGGCGGACGGCTTCAGACGGAGGATCTCCTCCAGCGCGGCGCCGTAGTTCTCCACCAGCTTGGTGTCGTCGAAGGACGCCTTGCCGATGATGAAGTGCAGGTTCGAGTGCTTGTCGACGCGGAACTCGATCTTGCCGCCCTTGATGTCGGTGACGGCCTTGGCGACGTCGGGGGTGACGGTGCCGGTCTTCGGGTTCGGCATCAGACCACGCGGGCCGAGGACGCGGCCGAGGCGGCCGACCTTGCCCATGAGGTCCGGGGTGGCGACGACGGCGTCGAAGTCCAGACGGCCCTTCGCCACCTCGTCGATCAGTTCGTCGGAGCCGACGATGTCGGCGCCGGCGGCCTCCGCGGCCGCAGCACGGTCACCGGTCGCGAAGACCAGGACCCGGGCGGTCTTGCCGGTGCCGTGCGGAAGGTTCACGGTGCCACGGACCATCTGGTCGGCCTTGCGCGGGTCGACACCCAGACGGAAGGCGACCTCGACGGTGGAGTCGAACTTGGTCGTGGAGGTCTCCTTGGCCAGACGGACGGCCTCGAGCGGGGCGTACAGCTTCTCCCGGTCGACCTTGGCGTCCGCAGCGCGGAGAGCCTTGCTGCGCTTGCTCACAACTTGCTCCTGTGTGTTCTGAAGGAGTCGTGGTCCCTGGGCCGAGCAGGCCCTGCCACGTGCGACCGGCTACGGCCGCATGACTGCTTGGGGGGGTGGGGTCAGCCCTCGACCGTGACGCCCATGGAACGCGCGGTACCGGCGATGATCTTCGCGGCGGCGTCCAGGTCGTTCGCGTTCAGGTCGGGCATCTTGGTCTGGGCGATCTCGCGGACCTGCGCCTCGGTGATCTTGGCGACCTTGGTCTTGTGCGGCTCGCCGGAGCCCTTCTCGATGCCCGCGGCCTTGAGGATCATCTTCGCGGCCGGCGGCGTCTTGGTGATGAAGGTGAAGGAGCGGTCCTCGTAGACCGTGATCTCCACCGGGATGACCCAACCGCGCTGCGACTCGGTCGCGGCGTTGTAGGCCTTGCAGAACTCCATGATGTTGACGCCGTGCTGACCCAGCGCCGGGCCGACCGGCGGAGCCGGGTTGGCGGCGCCGGCCTGGATCTGGAGCTTGATGAGCCCCGTGACCTTCTTCTTCTTGGGAGGCATAGCTCTCCGGGTCCTTTCGGTTCGGGTCCTGCCCGCCTCCGGGGACCACCCGGATGCAGGCATACCGCACAACGATAACGGGTATAGATGCGCGGCTAAAAACCGTGCAGGTCAGGCGGGCTGGTTCAGCCCGCCTGACCTGCACGGAAGCGGTACGTCCAGAAAGTTCTAGTTCTTCTGGATCTGGTCGAAGGAGAGCTCGACCGGCGTCTCGCGGCCGAAGATCTCCACCAGGCCCTTGACCTTCTTCGAGTCGGGGTTGATCTCGTTGATGGTCGCCTGCAGCGTGGCGAACGGGCCGTCGGTGACGGTGACCGAGTCGCCGACCTCGAAGTCCAGCACCTGGACCTCGACCTTGCGCTGCGGGGCGGGCTTGCCCTCGGCCTCGGCGGCCTCGCGGGCGGCCTTCTCCTCGGCCTCCGGGGCGAGCATCTTGACGATCTCGTCGAGGGTCAGCGGGTACGGGTCGTAGGCGTTGCCGACGAAGCCGGTGACGCCCGGGGTGTTGCGGACGACGCCCCAGGACTCGTTCGTCAGGTCCATGCGGACCAGGACGTAACCCGGCAGCTTGTTCTGCTTGATCGTCTTGCGGTCGCCGTTCTTGATCTGGACGACCTCTTCCTGCGGCACCTCGGCCTGGAAGATGTAGTCCTCGACGTTCAGCGAGACGGCGCGCTGCTCCAGGTTGGTCTTCACGCGGTTCTCGTAACCGGCGTAGGTGTGGATGACGTACCACTCGCCGGGCAGGGTGCGCAGTTCCTCGCGCAGGGCCTCGACCGGGTCCACCGGAGCGGCGGGCTCCTCCTCGGCGGCCTCCGCGACGGCGGCCTCCTCGTCGGCCTCGGCCTCTTCGTCCTCGTCCTCGGCGTGCAGGGCGGCCTCCTCGGCCGGCTCACCCGCCTCGGCCTCGGCAGCCTCGAACTCGTCCTGCTCGTCCGCGCCCTCGACGATGTCGAGCTCGTCGTCCACCGTCTCGGCAGCCAGCCCTCGGGGCTCGGTGGCGTCGTCGTTCAGGTTCGGGTCAGACACGATGGCTGCTTCTTCCTGGATACATAGGGGTGGAACATGCGAAAACGGGCGCCGGTACCACGGCGCCCTTCGCTCTTGGCTCAGCCGAAGACGTACTTGGCCGCGTGGTTGAGCCCATAGTCAATCACGGTCACCAGGGCGATCATGATGGCGACGAAGAAGATCACCACGGTGGTGTACGAGGTCAGCTGGTTGCGCGAGGGCCAGACGACCTTGCGGAGCTCCGCGATGATCTGGCGGTAGAAGGTGGCCAACCGCTTGAGCGGGCCCTTCTTGGCGCGCTTGCCGCCCTTGCGAGCCCTCTTCTTGGACTCGGACACCTCGTCCTGGGCGTCAGGCGTGTCGATGGAGCCCACGGCGTCCGTCATAGTCCTCACCTGATCCCGGGTCGTGGCCGTGCCGCGCCCGGTTTCTGAGCCGCACGGCGGTGCATTGCAGTACGTACATGCGCACACATCCTGGCGGTGTGTGTAGCAGGGCCGGAGGGACTTGAACCCCCAACCGCCGGTTTTGGAGACCGGTGCTCTACCAATTGAGCTACGACCCTTTGTGTGTCCCCCAACGTACCGCATCCGACCGGGTGCCCGGTGTGCACCGGCCCGGCGGCGGCTGCTGAAGGCCAACGAGGTGAGAGTGTACGTGGTCCGGGGCGCGGCGTCGAACAGAAAGTGCCCGTTCGGGGACGCGCGGCCAGAGATCGTCCTGGCCGGGGCCCGGATTCGGACCCGTGTTCACGCCTCGACCCTTCCTGTTCAGTCTGTGAAACCCGTGTGCCGGGCTCATTTCCGGTCTGGAACGATGGGCCGCATGAGCGCTGCAACCCCTCCCACCGAGCGCCGGGTCTCCGCCCGAGTCGGCGCGATCTCCGAGTCCGCCACCCTCGCCGTGGACGCCAAGGCGAAGGCCCTGAAGGCCGCCGGGCGTCCGGTGATCGGCTTCGGCGCCGGGGAGCCCGACTTCCCGACCCCGGACTACATCGTCGAGGCGGCCGTCGAGGCCTGCAAGAACCCCAAGTACCACCGGTACACCCCGGCCGGCGGCCTGCCGGAGCTGAAGGCCGCCATCGCGGCGAAGACGCTGCGCGACTCCGGCTGGGAGCCCGACGTCTCGCAGATCCTCGTCACCAACGGCGGCAAGCAGGCCATCTACGAGGCGTTCGCCGCGATCCTCGACCCGGGCGACGAGGTCATCGTCCCGGCACCGTACTGGACGACCTACCCGGAGTCGATCCGCCTGGCCGGCGGCGTCCCGGTCGAGGTCGTCGCCGACGAGACCACCGGTTACCGGGTCTCGGTCGAGCAGCTGGAGGAGGCGCGCACGGAGAAGACGAAGGTCGTGCTGTTCGTCTCCCCGTCCAACCCGACCGGCGCGGTGTACTCCGAGGCCGAGACCGAGGCGATCGGCCGCTGGGCCGTGGAGCACGGCCTGTGGGTGCTCACCGACGAGATCTACGAGCACCTGGTCTACGGCGAGGCCGCCGCCGTGTCCCTGCCGGGGCTCTTCCCCGAGCTGCGCGACAAGTGCATCGTGGTCAACGGTGTGGCGAAGACGTACGCCATGACCGGCTGGCGCGTGGGCTGGGTCATCGGCCCGAAGGACGTGGTCAAGGCCGCGACGAACCTCCAGTCGCACGCCACCTCGAACGTCTCCAACGTCGCCCAGGTGGCCGCGCTGGCCGCCGTCTCCGGTGACCTCGACGCCGTGGCGACGATGCGCGAGGCCTTCGACCGGCGTCGCAAGACCATCGTGCGGATGCTCAACGAGATCGACGGCGTGGTCTGCCCGGAGCCCGAGGGCGCCTTCTACGCCTACCCGTCGGTCAAGGCGCTGCTCGGCAAGGAGATCCGCGGCAAGCGCCCGCAGGACACCGTCGAGCTGGCCGCGCTGATCCTGGAGGAGGCCGAGGTCGCGGTCGTCCCGGGCGAGGCGTTCGGCACGCCGGGCTACCTGCGGCTGTCGTACGCGCTCGGTGACGAGGACCTCGTCGAGGGCGTGAGCCGCGTCCAGAAGCTGCTGGCGGAGGCCAGGGACTGAGTCGTCCACTTGTCGTCCATTTCTGGACAGGGGCACTTCCGGATCTCCGGAGGTGCCCCCGTTCCTTTGTGCGAGCAAGACCACGTGAGGGGAAACGGCTACCGGGACAGCGGGGACATACGGCAGGATCTGGGAATGGAGCGTGTACGTGATCTCTCTGAGCTGCCGAAAGCCCATCTGCACCTGCACTTCACCGGCTCGATGCGGCCGGGCACCGTCCTGGAACTCGCCGACAAGTACGGTGTCCGCCTGCCCGACGCGCTGACGGAGGCGCTGACCAGCGGGGAACCGCCGAGACTGCGGGCCACGGACGAGCGGGGCTGGTTCCGTTTCCAGCGGCTGTACGACGCCGCGCGCTCTTGCCTGCGCGAGCCGGAGGACATCCAGCGCCTGGTCCGGGAGGCCGCCGAGGAGGACCTGCGGGACGGCTCGGGCTGGCTGGAGATCCAGGTGGACCCGACGTCGTACGCGCCCCGGCTGGGCGGTCTGATCCCGGCCCTGGAGATCATCCTGGACGCGGTGGACACGACCTCGCGGGAGACCGGGCTCGGCATGCGGGTGCTGGTGGCCGCGAACCGGATGAAGCACCCGCTGGACGCGCGCACCCTGGCCCGGCTGGCGGTGCGCTACGCGGACCGGGGCGTGGTCGGCTTCGGGCTCTCCAACGACGAGCGGCGGGGCATGGCGCGGGACTTCGACCGGGCCTTCCACATCGCGCGCGAGGGCGGTCTGCTGTCGGCCCCGCACGGCGGCGAGCTGGCCGGCCCGGCGTCGGTCCGGGACTGCCTGGACGACCTGGACGCCACGCGGATCGGGCACGGGGTGCGGGCGGCGGAGAACCCCCGGCTGCTGAAGCGGCTGGCCGACCGGGGCGTGACCTGCGAGGTGTGCCCGGCGTCGAACGTGGCGCTCGGCGTGTACGAGAAGGCGGAGGACGTGCCGCTGCGCACGCTCTTCGAGGCGGGCGTCCCGATGGCGCTGGGCGCCGACGACCCGCTGCTGTTCGGGTCCCGGCTGGCCGCCCAGTACGAGATCGCCCGCCACTCCCACGGCTTCACGGACGCGGAACTGGCGGAGCTGGCCCGGCAGTCGGTGCGCGGTTCGGCCGCCCCGGAGGAGGTCAGGAAGCGGCTGCTGGCCGGCGTGGACGACTGGCTGGCGCGCCCGGCGGCCTGAGGCGGGCGTACGGCGGACAGGGCTTGAAGCAGACCGTCATCTCGGCGGGGTGCCCGCCGCCGGGCGGATCGGCCAGGGGCGGGAACGATCCCAGGTATGCCATGCGCTCCTCGCGGACGCGGTCCTGGCGAAGACCTCCCGGTGACCGAAGACGAAGGAAGAGGAAGAGGGCACGCGCGCGCGTGGCGTGCCGCGGTGCGGGCCTCGTCGGTGCGGACGGTCAGCGGGGTGCCCTGCCGCAGCCGGCGGCGCAGGCCGGGGCTTTCGTGGACGAGGAGCAGGCCGACCGGTTCGCCGGCGCCCTGGTCGGGCGGGACGCCGTCGCGCAGCGGCACGTGGACGATCGTGTGCGGGGAGCGGACGGCGAAGGCGAACAGCCCGGCGAGCCGGTCGAGCGGTGCCTCATGACGTCAGGGCCGCGGGTCGCCCGGCGCGTCCGCGACGGAGATTCCGCCCGCCAGGGTGCGGGCGATGCGGGTGGCGAACTCGTCCACGGGAGGGCGGGCGCCGGTCTCGGTGGCGTCGTAGGCGAACGCGCGCTGGGCGCAGGCGCCGAGGAGGAGGGAGGCGGCGGCGTAGGTGTCGGCGTCGGCACGGACCCGGCCGGCCGCCTGCTCGGCGCGGAGGTAGGCGTCCAGGCCCTGGATGGGCAGGTGCGGGCCGGAGCCGATCGCGCGCAGCGCCTCGTCGTGGCGGCGCTTGAGCTGGGTCTCGGCGTAGAGGGAGGCGGCGATCGGGAAGCTCTGCTCGTAGAAGAGGGCGGCCTGGCGGGCGATCTCGGTGAGGTTCCCGGCGAGCGTGCCCCGGCCCGGTTCGGCGGCGAGGCCGCCGAGCAGCGGGGTGAGGCGGGGCAGGCGCTCGGTGAGGACCCGTACGAACAGCTCCTCCTTGCTGTCGAAGTACTTGTAGAGGGCCGCTTCGGAGCAGCCGGCCGCGCGGGCGATCTCCTTGGTGGTGGCGCGGGCGAGTCCGACGGTGAGCATCAGCTCGTGCGCCGCGTCGAGGATGCGGACACGCGCCGGCTTCGTCTCCATGGGGCTCCGATCAGGACTTGACGAGTGGGTGAGTGCCTACCCACCCTAGAGGCCACAAGGGTGAGTGAACACTTACCAACCAGTCGGCGGACCAGGGAGCCGGACGTCACCATGAAGCTCACTGTCTTCGGCGCCACGGGAGGGATCGGCCGGGAACTGGTCCGCCAGGCCCTGGCCGCCGGTCACGAGGTCACCGCCGTGGTACGGGACCCGGCCCGGCTCGCCGTCACCGGCGACCGTCTGGAGGTCGTGCGCAGCGGCCTGAGCGGCTCCGAGGAGCTGCGGCCCGCCGTACGGGGCCGCGACGCCGTGCTGTCGGGCCTGGGCGCGCGCAGCCGCAAGGACGCCGGGGTGGCCACCCGGCTGACCCGTACGGTGCTGGACGCCATGGAGGCGGAGGGGGTGCGCCGGCTGCTGGTGGTGAGCGCCGCGCCGGTCGGCCCGGCTCCGGCGCACGACGGCCCCCTGGACCGAGGGGTGCGGCGCCTGGTGTCGGCGGTCCTCAAGGACGTCTACGCCGACCTGCGGGCGATGGAGGCGGAGTTGGCCCGCAGCGGCACGGACTGGACGTCCGTACGGCCGCCCCGGCTCCAGGACAAGCCGCTGACCGGCCGCTACCGCACCGTCGTCGGCGGCTTCCCGCCCCGGGGACGCTTCATCGGGCGCGCGGACGTCGCGCACGCCATGCTTGCGATGATCGACGCCGGGGAGACCCTGAAGCAGGGGGTCGGGGTGGCCTACTGAGCGGCGCGGCCCGCCACCGACGGCTCCCGGAACCGCTCCTAGACGCTGACGCCGACGGTCACCGGCTCGTTGACGAGGGTGACGCCGAACGCCTCACGGACGCCGGCGATCACCTCGCGGGCCAGGGCGAGCAGGTCCTCCGTGGTGGCACCGCCCCGGTTGGTGAGCGCGAGGGTGTGCTTGGTGGAGATGCGGGCGGGGCCGCTGCCGTACCCCTTGGTGAAGCCCGCCTTGTCGATCAGCCAGGCCGCGGACGTCTTCGTACGGCCCTCCCCCGCCGGGTAGGCGGGCGGCTCGACGCCCTCGCCCAGCCGTGCGCGCACGCGCGCGTGGAACGCGGCGAACTGCTCGTCGCTGAGGATCGGGTTGGTGAAGAAGGAACCGGCCGACCAGGTGTCGTGGTCCTCGGGGTCGAGGACCATGCCCTTGCCGGCGCGCAGCTTCAGCACGGCCTCCCGGGCGTCGGCCAGCGGCACCCGGTCCCCCGGCTCCACACCGAGCGCACGGGCGGCCTCGGCGTACCTGACCGGCGCGGACAGCCCGCCCGCGTCCTCCAGCTCGAAGCGGACCCGGAGCACGACGTAGCGCTCGGGGTCGTCCTTGAAGCGGCTGTGGCGGTAGGAGAAGGCGCACTCCTCGTTCGTCAGCGCGACGGTCTCGCCGGCCCGCCGGTCGTAGGCGATCACCTCGGTGATCGTCGAGGAGACCTCCTGGCCGTAGGCGCCCACGTTCTGGATCGGCGTGGCGCCCGCGGATCCGGGGATGCCGGCCAGGCACTCGATCCCGGCGAGCCCGGCCTCCACGGTGCGGGCGACGGCGTCGGTCCACACCTCGCCGGCCGCCAGCTCCAAGCTGGTGCCGCGCAGCTCGACCCCGCGCGTGGCGATGCGCAGCGCGGTGCCGTCGAAGCCCTTGTCGCCGATGACCAGGTTCGATCCGCCGCCGATGACCAGCAGCGGGGTGCCGCTGTCGTCCGCCTCGCGGACGGCGGCGATCACCTCGGCGTCGGTGGCGGCGGTCACCAGCCGCGTCGCGGGACCACCCAGCCGGAAGGTGGTCAGCGGGGCAAGGGGGGCGTCGTGGAGTACCTGCACGGCCCCAAGACTACGAGACGGTCCGACGGCGGCCACGCCGACCGACAGCAGACCGCCGACGGACCCGGACCCGCCTGCACCACCGGCCTGCCGACCCGGTGCCGACCGGCGCTCACGACAGCGCGCTGCCGGACGGTGCCCTGCCGCTTCCCCTCCCACGCGGCACACGCACCCGTCCCCCACGCCCGGCGGCGCACGCACGCGCGTGCCTCCCCCGCGGCGCCACCAGGCTGCCCACGCGGCACGCACAGCAGCGCGCTCCCGGACCGCACCCTGCCCACCACCGGGCACGCACCCGTTCCCCCCGCCCCCGAAAACACACGCACGCGTCGACCTCCCCCGCGGGCCACAGGTCCACGCGCGCGTGCGGTGCTGTCCTTGCCTGTCCTGCACAGGCAACGGCTACGTCAGTCGCCGTGTCGCCTCCTCCCAGCTCACCGGGAGGCCGTCGGCGGAGGTCTGCCAGGTGGTGAACCGGACGTCGCGCATCTGGTCCGCCAGGGCGCGGGACGTCGGCCGGTGGGCTCCGGAGCGGGCGAACTCCCGGAGCGCGGCGGCCGACTCCCGGGCAGACAGGGTCCAGAAGGTCCGCCGCAGGGGCCGGGCCCTGAGGGCGGCCCCGTAGGCGCCCGGTGCGCGGCCGGCCTGCCGCCAGACGGCGGGTGTGCGGACGAGGAAGCGGAGGGCGCCCCACAGGGTGCGGGTCTCGAAGCGCGAGGCGGAGACGTGCGCCTCGGCGCCGGCGGGCGGCGGGTGGGGCACGGTCCAGGGAAGCGTGGGCATCGCGGGCTCCTCGCGCGGTGGCGGCGGGTCAGCGGGAGGCGGTCTCGAGGACCGGCGCGGGCGCCTCCCCGGCCGCGGGGACGGCACCGCGGCGCCCGGGGATCACCAGGGCCGCGACCGCGGCGAGGGCGACCACCGCCGAGCCGGTGACCAGGGCCGGCCGCAGACCGTCGACGAAGCTCTGCGCGGACTCGTAGCCGCCCCGCGCGGAGAAGATCGACGACATCACCGCGATGCCGAGCGCGCCGCCCACCTCGCGCAGCGCGTTGTTGGCGCCGGAGGCGATCCCCTGCTCCTGCGGGCGCACACTGGCCATGACCAGGCTGGCGGCCGGCGCGAAGTACAGGGCCATGCCGACTCCGCTGATGACGAGGCCGGGCAGCTGGGCGCCGTAGGAGACGTCCGTGGTGACGACCCAGGCCATGTAGCCGAGCCCGGCGGCCTGGAGGAACAGGCCCGCGGCGACGACCGGCCGGCCGCCGATCCGGTCGGACAGGAGCCCCGCGACGGGCGCGACGAGCATCGGCATGCCGGTCCACGGCAGCATCCTCAGTCCCGCCTCGGTGGGCGAGTAGCCGAGGACGCCCTGCATGTACTGGCTGAGCAGGAAGATGGAGCCGAACATGCCGACGAACATCAGCAGGCTGGCGGCGTTGATCCCGGAGAAGGCCCGGGAGCGGAACAGCCGCGTGGGCAGCATCGGGTGCGCCGCGCGGGAGCTGTAGCCGACGAAGCCCGCGAGCAACGCCCCGCCCGCGCCGAGCGCGGTCAGCACCACGGAGTCGGTCCAGCCGTCGGCGGGCCCGCGGACCAGGCCGTAGACGATCCCGAAGAGCCCGCCGCTGGCGAGGAGCGTGCCGGGGACGTCGAGGCGGGCGCCGGTGCCGTGGGACTCGGCGAGGCGCAGCCGGGCGAGCGGCAGCGCGGCGAGGCCCAGCGGGACGTTCAGCCAGAAGATCCAGTGCCAGGAGACGTGCTCGGTGAGGCTGCCTCCGATCAGCGGCCCGGAGGCGACGGCGAGGCCGTTGACGGCGCCCCAGATGCCGTACACCGTCCCGCGCCGGGCCGCGGGCACGGCCGCCGTGAGCAGGGTCAGCGTGAGCGGCATCATCACGGCCGCGCCGACGCCCTGGACCGCGCGGGCGGCGATCAGGGAGTCGATGCCGGGGGCCATGGCCGCGGCGGCGGACGCGCCGGTGAAGACGGCGAGTCCGGCGATGAACATCCTCCGGCGTCCGAAGCGGTCGCCGAGCGCGGCGCCGAACATCAGCAGGACGGCGAAGGTGAGCGTGTACGCGCTCACCGTCCACTCCAGGTCGTCCAGCGCCCCGCCGAGGTCCTCGCGGATGGAGGGCAGGGCGGTGGTGACGACGAGGTTGTCCAGGGACGCCATGAACCCGGCGACGCTCGTGATGACGAGGGCCCATATCACGCTCGCGCGTGACGGTTCGGTGACGGGTGGTGCTGTCTGCTGTGCCATCGTCCCCCCTGGGGATCGTAGTTAGTTATTGCTGACTAACTTTTGTGGGCATGGGTGTGCGCATGCTCGTGCCCGCCGAGACGACAGGGCCAGGTCCCTACGCCTCCAGGCGACCCGTGAGCCGGGCCGAGGGATAGAGCCCCTCCCACACCCGGTGCTCGGGCGGAAAACCCATGGCCACCAGGCAGTTGATGAGCATCCCGTGGGCCAGGAAGGCGGTCGTCTCGTCGACGTCCGCGCCGAGCGCCAGCCGCACGGTGTCCCACAGCCGCATCCAGCCGGCCCGTACGCTCTCGCCGAACTCCCGGTCGCCCTCCTGCTCGGCGGCGGCCACGGCGATGTACATCTGCATCTGCATCATCAGCCACTCGGGCCGCTCCGCGATGACCTTGGTGTACGCGTTGGCCATGGCGTGCAGGGCCTCTTCGCCCCGCAGCCCCTCCGACGCCCGCCCGAAGGTCCGGATGGTGTCCTCCACGCAGCGTTCGGCCGCAGCGAGGAAGATCGCCTTCTTGCCCGGGAAGAGCCGGAAGAGGTACGGCTGGGAGACGCCGACCCGCTTGGCGATGGCCTCCGTGGAGGTGCCGTGGTACCCGCCGCGTGCGAACTCGGCGGTCGCCGCGCGGATGACGCTCTCGCGTCGCTCCTCTGCGCTCATCCTTGCCATGCCACGAAGTTAGTGCTCAATCACTAACTCCGTCAAGGGTGTGCGGAGCCGTGCGGGAGGACGGCGTGCGCGAGGGGCGCCCCCCGAAGGAGGACGCCCCTCTCACGCGGCACGCGGGCCGTCAGGCGAGCCGTACGACCGCCCGGGACATGCCCAGCACCTTCTGACCGGCGCTCATCGCCGTCAGGTCCACCCGCACGGTGTTGTCGTCCAGCTTGGCCGCGACCTTGGCGCTGACCTCGATCAGGGCGCCGTGGTCGTCGTTCGGGACGACGACGGGCTTGGTGAAGCGGACGCCGTACTCCACGACCGCGCCCGGGTCGCCGGTCCAGTCGGTGACCACGCGGATCGCCTCGGCCATGGTGAACATGCCGTGCGCGATGACGTCCGGCAGGCCCACCTCCTTGGCGAACTTCTCGTTCCAGTGGATCGGGTTGAAGTCCCCGGAGGCGCCCGCGTAGCGCACGAGCGTGGCGCGGGTCACGGGGAACGTCTGCGCCGGCAGCTCGGTGCCGACCTCGACCTCGTCGTAGGCGATCTTCGCCGTCATCGGGTCCTCACGCCTCCTCGGCCGCGCGGGCCACGAGCTTGGTCCAGGCGGTCACGACGTGCTCGCCGGCCTCGTCGTGCACCTCACCGCGGATGTCCAGGATGTCGTTGCCCGCGAGGGACTTGATCGCCTCGATCGTGGAGGTGACCGTGAGCCGGTCGCCGGCGCGCACCGGGCGGGCGTAGGCGAACTTCTGGTCGCCGTGCACCACGCGGCTGTAGTCGAGCCCCAGCTGGGGATCCTCGACGACCTGGCCCGCCGCGCGGAAGGTGATGGAGAACACGAAGGTCGGCGGGGCGATCACGTCGGAGTGACCGAACGCCTTGGCGGCCTCGGGGTCCGTGTACACCGGGTTGGTCTCGCCCACCGCCTCGGCGAACTCCCGGATCTTCTCCCGGCCCACCTCGTAGGGCGCGGTGGGCGGGTAGGTCCGTCCCACGAAGGACTGGTCGAGCGCCATGGCCCGGCACCTCCTGATGTCTGCTGTGCTGGCCCCAAATTAGCCGGAAACCCGCCGCGGGACGCGCACGGAGGCGGCGCGGCGGGCGGGTACGGCGGGCTGGGTGCCGAGCCGGGGAAACGCCGTGAGGCCGCCCCCTCGGAAGGGGACGGCCTCACGGTCGAGCCTGATTATCGCGTTTCGCGGTGCGCGGTGTGCGCGTTGCAACGCGGGCAGTGCTTCTTCATCTCAAGACGGTCCGGGTTGTTACGCCGGTTCTTCTTGGTGATGTAGTTCCGCTCCTTGCACTCCACGCAGGCCAGCGTGATCTTCGGGCGGACGTCGGTGGCAGCCACGTGAGTGCTCCTATGACGAACGGGTGGACTTGTTCAACGCAAGAAAGAGTAGCCGATCGAAGGACCGACCCCGCAATCGGCTACTGTCAGTAGCGGTGACCGGACTTGAACCGGTGACACAGCGATTATGAGCCGCTTGCTCTACCGACTGAGCTACACCGCTTTGATGAGATCAGCCCCCGCCTCGCGGCGGGAACCTCTCACACCAGAGCCCCAAAACGGAATCGAACCGTTGACCTTCTCCTTACCATGGAGACGCTCTGCCGACTGAGCTATTGGGGCGAGCGATGAAGACATTACACGGTCCGCAGCCGTTCACCCAAATCCGTATCCCGCCGCCCGGCGGAACCCTCCCCGCGGCGAACTCGGCGGCCCCTCGGGCCCCTGGAGACGCGGCGCGATCACCGATCGCCCGCGCGCGTGGGCGGTCCGTGTGACGTCCGGGGCGGACCACGCCGGTACGACTATTGCGCTCCTCCGCGTCCCGCGCGGCTCGTCGTCCTAGGCTCGACTCACTCTGCGTGATCTTGGGGCGGTGGACGGCCCCGATTCCCCCACGCCGGCCCGCCCGCCCCCCGGCCCCCCACCTGGAGCGCGATGCCCGACAGCCAGCCGCAGCCGCAACCGCCGTCGAACCCGTCGGGGTCCTCCGGGCCCTCCGACCAGGCCGCGCTCCTGCTCTGCGGGGCACGCCTCACCGACGGCCGGACGGTGGACGTGCGGCTGGGCGGCGGGCGCATCGAGGCCGTGGGCACCACCGGCAGTCTCGCGCCGGGCCCGGCCCGCACCAGCGCCACGCGCGTGGACCTGAGCGGCTACCTGCTCCTGCCGGCGCCGGCCGAACCGCACGCCCACGGCGACACGGCCCTGTCCGCCGAACAGTCCGGCCCCGCGTCGTACGCCCCCGAGGACGTCCAGCGCCGGGCCACGGAGGCGGCCCTGCTCCAGCTCGGGCACGGGGCGACAGCGGTACGCGCGCACGTGCGCGTGGGCGACGTCCAGGGGCTCGGCGCGCTGGGCGCGGTCCTCCAGGCGCGCCGGTCGCTGCGCGGGCTGGCGGAACTGACGGCGGTGGCGATGCCCCGGCTGCTGACCGGGGTGGCCGGGGCCGACGGGCTCGCGATGCTGCGGGACGCGGTGAAGATGGGCGCCGGTGTGGTGGGCGGCTGCCCGGACCTGGACCCCGATCCCACGGGCTACGTGGAGACGGTCCTGGAGGTGGCCTCCGAACACGGCTGCCCCGTGGACCTGCACACGGACGCCGCCGACCCGGCCCGGCTCTCCCGGCTCGCGGCGATGGCGGGGGGCCTGCGCCCCGGCGTGACGATCGGACCGTGCGCCGGTCTCGCGCGCCTGCCCAGCAATGCCGCTTCCCGCGTGGCCGACCAGCTCGCGGCGGCCGGGGTGACGGTCGTGTGCCTGCCCCAGGGCGGCTGCGGCGGCGCCGACCGGCGGGGCACCGCGCCGGTACGGCTGCTGCGTGCGGCCGGGGTGCGGGTGGCGGCCGGCAGCGGTGCCCTGCGGGACGTCTCCAACCCCGTCGGCCGCGGCGACCCGCTGGAGGCCGCCTACCTCCTCGCCTCCGCCCACGGCCTGCGCCCCGAGGACGCCTACGACGCGGTGTGCGCCTCGGCACGCGCGGTGCTGGGCCTGCCGGAGGTCCGGGTGGAAGCGGGGTTCCCGGCCGAACTGCTGGCCGTACGCGGCGACCACCTCCCCGGCGCGCTGTCCCTCGCCTACAGCCGGATCGTCGTCCACCGCGGCCGGGTCGTGGCCCGCACGAGCGCGGTCCGCGAGTACTGCAACTCAGCGGTCACAGCGGAACTGGGTCTGCCGCGACAGGGGCGAGGGGAACTGTCCTGAGTGGGCGGCGGCGCGGGTGGGTGCGGGAGCCGTCCGGGGGCCGCGCGGCCCCACACGACGGCACCGCCTGACCACGCTCGTGGTGCTCCGGAACGCGGCGGTCGACTCGTGCGGCGGATGCCGCTCGCCGGGCGTACGGTCGGTTCCATGCGCATTGTCATCGCTGGTGGTCATGGTCAGATCGCGCTGCGGCTGGAGCGTGTGCTCTCCGCGCGCGGGGACGAGGTGGCGGGCATCATCCGCAGAGCAGAGCAGGGCGACGATCTGCGCGCGGCCGGCGCCGAACCGGTCCTGCTCGACCTCGAGTCCGCCTCGGTGGAGGAGGTCGCGGCGCACCTCCAGGGCGCGGACGCGGCGGTGTTCGCGGCCGGCGCGGGCCCGGGCAGCGGCGCGGCCCGCAAGGACACGGTGGACAGGGGCGCGGCGGTGCTGTTCGCGGACGCGGCCGTACGCGCGCGCGTGCGCCGCTTCGTGGTGGTGTCGTCGATGGGAGCGGATCCCGCGCACCGGGGGGACGACGTCTTCGACGTGTACCTGCGTGCCAAGGGCGAGGCCGACGCCTACGTCACCCGGCAGGAGGCGCTGGACTGGACGATCCTGCGCCCGGGCGCGCTGACGGACGACGCGGGCACCGGCCTGGTCCGGCTGGAGGCGCACACGGGGCGCGGCTCGATCCCCCGGGACGACGTGGCGACCGTCCTCGCGGAACTGGTGGACACGCCGGCGACGTCCGGTCTCACGCTGGAGCTGATCAGCGGTTCGACGCCGGTGTCGGTGGCGGTGAAGTCGGTGGCCGGGAACTGAGCGGGGCCGCCGGCCGTTGAGCTGTCGGGCCTGCCTCGGCCCTCCTCGCCCTCCCCGCCCGCGTCCTGACGAGCCGTGGGAACCCCGCCCCGCCTGCCGCCGGCCCGTCAGGCCCTCAGAACAGCGGCAGCTGCCCGGGAAAGTCCGGCACGGCGTACCCGTCCAAGGACGGCTGCGCCGCCCCGAGTTGCGCCGGCTGTCGCGACCCGGCGCAGGAGACGAGTTCCCCGTTCTCCCGCGCCCCGGGCGGGTCGTGCCGTGCGAAGCGGCCCGCGACGACGGCGATGTCGCGGTGGCACACGGGGCAGGTTCTGCGTCGGGAGGACATGCCGTCAGTGTGCCCGAGCGGGCGGTCGGCGTACCTCTCCCCCGGCGGCGACGGCGGTGTGATCAGGTCCGGGTCTCCGCCTCCCACCGCTCGGGGCCCATTCCGCGCCAGTCGATCAGCGGCGAGTCGGCCACCTCCTCCGGCTCGATCTCCAGCCCCGCCCGGCGCAGGAACTCCACCAGGTCCCGCACGTTGTGCGCGAGGCCGAGGATCTCGCCGTCCACCCGGACCCGGCGACCGCCGGTCGGGGACGGCAGGTGCACGATGATGGGTCGTTTCCCGGCCATGGCTCCAGCATCATCCGGACCGGCTGGGCCCGCACCCGGGCCGGTCATTCGAGAATCCCCAGCGCGGTGTCCGGCCGGCACAGCGGGCACGCGGGGACTCCTTCCTCGGTGAGGGCCCGTACCGCCTGCTCCCGGCCGACGCCCTTGGCCCGCCCGCCGCCGGCGCCCGTACAGCCGCCGACGTGGACGTACACCGCGCTTCGGCCGTTGAGACCGCGCTCGACGGCCCACTCCGCGACGGCCCGCCGGGCGCCGGCACGGCGCTGCCGTCCGGCCTCCCGGCGTTCCTCGTCGGCGATCCACCGGTCCATCAGCGCGAGCTGCCTGGCGGCCTGGTGTTCGACGACGCGGCGGGCGAAGCGCAGCATGTCGAGACGCGTCAGCGGACGGTCCTCGTTCACACGTTCGATTCTACTGAGGTGCGGGGCCGGGGCGCGACAGCGGTACCCCGACCCGCCGACACGGCGCTCCAGACAACGACGAAGGCCCCGTGACCTGCTTTCGCAGATCACGGGGCCTCGCTCCCGTGTGGCGGCGCCAGGATTCGAACCTGGGAAGGCTGAGCCGGCAGATTTACAGTCTGCTCCCTTTGGCCGCTCGGGCACACCGCCGGGTAGTGCTGCCGCTTCGAACCCGCTTTCGGCGGGGCTCCCCGGCAACGACGTAAACAATACCCGATGCCCGGGGGTGCTTCGCCACCCGGTTGATCTCCGCCCGGCGGAGCACGGGGTGGCTAGGCTGGTGCGGATGCGGACCGGCACTCCACCGGGCCCGGCGGAGGCCGCCGCGCACGCCGGCACGCACCCGATACGCACCCGCACCCCGATACAAGGAGCCACAGGACATGGCCGACTCCAGTTTCGACATCGTCTCGAAGGTCGAGCGGCAGGAGGTCGACAACGCCCTCAACCAGGCCGCCAAGGAGATCTCGCAGCGCTACGACTTCAAGGGCGTGGGGGCCTCGATCTCGTGGTCCGGTGAGAAGATCCTCATGGAGGCGAACTCCGAGGACCGGGTGAAGGCTGTCCTCGACGTCTTCCAGTCGAAGCTCATCAAGCGCGGTATCTCGCTGAAGGCCCTGGAAGCGGGCGAGCCGCAGCTCTCCGGCAAGGAGTACAAGATCTTCGCGTCGATCCAGGAGGGCATCTCCCAGGAGAACGCCAAGAAGGTGGCGAAGATCATCCGCGACGAGGGCCCCAAGGGCGTCAAGGCCCAGGTCCAGGGCGACGAGCTGCGCGTCAGCTCCAAGAGCCGCGACGACCTCCAGGCCGTCATCGCCCTCCTGAAGGGCAAGGACTTCGACTTCGCCCTGCAGTTCGTCAACTACCGGTAGGAACCACCGCCACAGAGAACGAAGGGTGGGCATCCCGCGCCCCGCGGCGCGGAACCGCGCGGTGCGGTGCCCACCCTCTCGTCCGCCGTACCCCGCGTGCCTCCGCGCCGCGCGCTCAGTCGCGTGAGTTGCCGAACAGGATCCGGTAGACGATCAGCAGCACCAGGGAGCCGCCGATGGCGGCGGCCCAGGTGGCACCGTCGTAGAAGTGCTTGCTGACGGGGTGGTCCAGCCAGCGGGCCGATATCCAGCCGCCGATGAACGCGCCCGCGATGCCGATGAGGGTCGTACCGATGAAGCCGCCGGGGTCGCGTCCCGGCAGGAGGACCTTGGCGATGGCTCCGGCCAGCAGTCCGAGGATGATCCAACCGATGATGCTCATGCCGTGAACCTGCCCTTCCGCGCTGTGTCCGCACCGTCGGTTCCCTGGGAGTTCCGGCTCCCGGACCCGCTGCGCGTCGTGCGCGTGTTCGTGCCGTGTCGATGAAGAGGACGTCACGGGGCCACCCGCCGGTTGCCGCGATCAGTAGGGTGCGGCCCATGACACGGACCGATGCCCGGCTCCGCCGGACCCTGGGCGTGCGGGACGCCGTCGTCGTCGGACTCGGCTCGATGATCGGCGCCGGCGTCTTCTCGGCCCTCGGGCCGGCCGCGCGGGCGGCCGGGTCGGGGCTGCTGCCGGGTCTCGCCCTCGCCGCGGTCGTGGCCTACTGCAACGCCATGTCCTCTGCCCGGCTCGCCGCCCGTTACCCGGCTTCCGGCGGCACGTACGTGTACGGCAGGGAGCGGCTGGGTCCCTTCTGGGGATACCTGGCCGGCTGGGCCTTCGTGGTCGGCAAGACGGCCTCCTGCGCGGCCATGGCGCTGACCGTGGGTGCGTACGTGTGGCCGGGGCAGGCGCACACGGTGGCGGTCGCGGCGGTGGTGGCCCTGACCGCGGTCGATTACGGCGGGATCCAGAAGTCCGCGTGGCTGACGCGGGCGGTCGTCGCCGCCGTCCTGGCCGTGCTGGCGGCCGTGGTCGTGGTGTGCCTGACCTCCCCACGGGCCGGCGCGGGACGGCTGGACATCGGCCTGTCGACGGGTGCCGGCGGGGTGCTCCAGGCGGCCGGACTGCTGTTCTTCGCGTTCGCCGGGTACGCGCGGATCGCCACCCTCGGAGAGGAGGTGCGCGATCCGGCGCGCACGATCCCACGGGCGGTCCCGCTGGCCCTGGGCATCACGCTGGCGGTGTACGCGTGCGTGGCCGTCGCCGTGCTCGCCGTGCTCGGCGCGGGCCGGCTCGGGCAGGCGGCGGCGCCGCTGGCCGACGCGGTCCGGGTGGCCGGGGCGCCGGGACTCGTGCCCGTGGTGCGGGCCGGAGCCGCGGTGGCCGCGCTGGGCTCGCTGCTCGCCCTGATCCTCGGCGTCTCGCGTACGACGCTCGCCATGGCCCGGGACGGGCACCTGCCGGGCGCGCTGGCGGCCGTGCACCCGCGCTTCCGGGTGCCGCACCGGGCGGAACTGGCCGTGGGCGCGGTGGTCGCCGTCCTGGCCGCGACGGTCGACGTGCGCGGCGCGATCGGCTTCTCGTCCTTCGGTGTGCTGGTCTACTACGCCGTCGCCAACGCCTCGGCCTGGACGCTGGGCGCGCCTCCGCGCTCGCGCGTGGTGCCCGCGGTGGGCCTGCTGGGCTGCGCCACGCTGGCGTTCGCGCTGCCCGCGGTCTCGATCGCCGTGGGCGCCGGCGTCCTCGCGATGGGCGTGGCGGTCTACTGCGTACAACGATGGCGGCCGGGACGGCACCCGGAGTGACGTACGGGCGTACGCCCGCGTGCGCCTCACCGCGCGCTTCGCTCAAGAGCGGTCCACTTCCTCCTGAGCGCGTGATCCGCCGATACTGGGCGTAGCAGGCACGCCGACCGAGCTGCCTGGAGAGGTACCGGTCATGAAGGTGTTCAACCTGCTGCTCAACATCCTGTGGCTCGTCTTCTGCGGGCTGTGGATGGCGATCGGTTACCTGATCGCCGCCCTCATCTGCTTCGTCCTGATCATCACGATCCCGTTCGGCATCGCGTCGCTGCGCATCGCCGGGTTCGTCCTCTGGCCCTTCGGCCGTACCACCGTGCGGCAGCCCGGCGCCGGGGCGCCGTCGTTCGTCGGCAACGTCATCTGGATCGTCTTCGCGGGCTGGTGGCTGGCGTTGGCCCACCTGATCACGAGCATCCCGCTGTTCCTCTCGATCGTCGGAATTCCCTTCGGCTGGGCCAACCTCAAGCTCATTCCGCTCTCGCTCATGCCGCTGGGACAGGAGGTCGTACCCACGGATCAGGCGTTCGGCGGGCGCTGAACTCAGCCCGCCGTATCACTCGGGCGGACTCCGTTCAGGCTGTCCACGAGCAGCGCGGGCGGCGGATGCGGAGGCTCGGGAACCTGGACCAGGAAAGGCACGTACACCACTTCGCCGTGCCTGAACTCCGCCTTCCAGGAATTCCGGTAGCACACGACATCGTCCGGGTGGGCCCGCGTCGCATAGCACCGAGTCGTCGACTTCGCGGGTGAGCCGCTCGCTCCACGCGCCTCACCTGTCGCGGCACCCCATGCGCCCAGCGTGATGCAGCAGGTCATCGCCACCGCGAGATCGCCTGCACGTGAGGCCGCTCGCCGTATTCTCATCAGCCCGTGGCAGTACGGCGGCCAGGAGGCTTCGGGCACCCGGCCGCCGGACTCTCAAGTTCAGCCGTTGTTGTTGTTATTGTTGTTGTTCCCCCCACCGCCGTTATTGTTGTTATTGTTGTTGTTGTTCCCGCCACCGCCGTTATTGTTATTATTGTTGTTGTTGTTCCCACCTCCGCCGTTGTTATTGTTGTTATTGTTGTTGTTCCCACCCCTGCCGCCGTTGTTGTTGTTGTTATTGTTGTTGTTTCCGCCCCTGCCGCCGTTGTTGTTGTTATTGTTGTTGTTGTTTCCGCCTCCGCCGTTGTTGTTGTTGTTATTGTTGTTGTTCCCGCCCCTGCCGCCGTTGTTATTGTTGTTGTTATTGTTGTTGTTGTGGTGGTGTCCGCCGTGGTCGCTCGGTGCCATCGCGTGGATTCCGGTGGGTGCCGGGGCGGCGAAGGCGCTCGACGGTGCCAGGGCGCCTCCTGCGGCCAGAGCTGCCGATGCGGCTATCAGGGCCGCGCGCTTGGCGTACTTCTTCGCCATGATGTTTCCCTTCCGTGGGCATGGACGTCCCGGATCGCAGTCCATTTCGGGGGTGAACTCTCCAGCCAGCGTGCCCAGCCGTGGACGGCGGGCGCATCGGGTGAGCGCCCCAAGTTCCACCCGGCACACCCCACTTCCGACCCCGGCACACCCCAGGTGCCGCCCGGCAGCCCACCACAACGCTCCACCAGCGCGGGACTCTTGATCGGTCTGGATCTTTTGCGCGGCTCCCGGCGCGGGGGGAAACTGCTGGTGATGGACCTTCTAGAGCGAGAGGCCGTGCTACAGGACCTCGCCGGTCACCTGAAGGCAGCCGTGAGCGGCCCTGGACGCCTGGCCCTTGTCCGCGGCGAGGCCGGCATCGGTAAGACCGCCGTCGTCCACCGCCTGGCCCAGCTGGCCGACCCCCACGTCCGCGTCGTGATCGGCGCCTGCGACCCGCTCGCCACACCGCGGCCCCTGGGCCCCCTGCTGGACCTGGCACCGCGCCTGGGCCGGGAGGTGCGCACCGCCCTGACGGACACGCTGACCGGCACCGGCCGTTCCGACGAGGTCTACGACTGTCTGCTCGCCGACCTGAGCGCGTACCCCAGCCTGCTGGTCGTCGAGGACGTCCACTGGGCCGACGAGGCCACGATGGACCTGCTGCGGTACCTGGCCCGGCGCCTGCCGGGCGTTCCGGCGCTGGTGCTGGCCACGTACCGTGACGACGAGATCGGCCGCACCCACGGCCTGACCGCCCTCCTCGGCACCCTCGCCGGCTATCCGTGGGTGTACCGGCACGATCTCGCCCCCCTGAGCCGCGAGGCCGTCGCCCGGCTGGCCACAGGGCGCACCGTGGACGCCGAGCAGCTGTACCGCCTCTCGGCCGGCAACCCGTTCCTGGTCGCCGAGATCCTGGCCGCGCCCGCCGAACCCGTTCCCGCCACGGTGCGCGAGGCCGTCGCTGGCCGCCTGGCGGACCTGTCGGGCCCGGCGCGCAAGGTGGTCGACGTCCTGGCCGTCCTGGGCACCCGGGTCCCGCTGCCCCTGCTGGACGGCCTCCTGCCGGCCCCCGAGGAGGCCCTGGACGAGGCCGCGGCCCGCGGAATCGTGCGGACGCACGGGCAGGTGACGGAGTTCCGCCACGAGCTGACCCGGCTGGCGGTGCGGGAGGCCGTGCCGGCCGCCTACCGCCTGCGGGTCCACCGGCAGGTGCTGGCGGCGATGCGGTCCGGGCCGGTCTCCGCGGAGGACCTGCCGCTGCTCGCGGATCACGCCGACGGCGCCGGGGACCCCGCCGCCGTGTTGGAGTACGCGCCCGCGGCGGCCGTCCGTGCCGCCGCGCACGGCGCGCACCGGGAGGCCGCCGCCCAGTACGCCCGTGCCCTGCGGCACGCCGACCGCCTGCCGCCCGAGCGACGGATCTCCCTGCTGGAAGGCCACTCCCAGGCGTGTCTGCTGTCCAGCCAGCTGGACGAGGGGATCACTTCGCGCCGTACGGCGGTGTGGCTGCGCCGTGCGCTCGGCGACCGGTTGCGCGAAGGGGACGACCTGCGCTGGCTGTCCTGCTGGTTGTGGCCGGCCGGCCGGGCCGCCGAGGCCAGGCGGACCGGCCTGGACGCGGTGCGGGTGCTCGAAGGGCTCCCACCGGGCCGCGAGTTGGCGAGGGCCTACCTGAACCTCTGCCAACTGGCCTGTTACGGGCACGAGGGCGCGGCGGTGGTCGCCGCCCACGCCGAGAAGGCGATCACGCTGGGCGAGCGCTCCGGCGATCCGGGAGTCCTCGTCCAGGCACGCTTCCATGCCGCGGCGGCGCGCGTGCTGGGCGAGGGGCGCGGCTGGGAGGACTGCGAGCGGGCGGTGTCCGACGCGGAGGCGCGGGACCTGTCGCCCGACACGGGCCTCATGACGCTCGTCCTGTGCTGGCTGGCCGCGTTGCGGCGGGACACCGCCCGCTCGGCCGCCGCCGGGGGGCGGGCCGAGGCCTACTGCCTCGATCGCGGCCTGCCGGCCTACCTGCTGTGCGCGAGGGCCTGGGGCAGTTGGGGGCTGCTCCACCGGGGCCTGTGGCCACAGGCCGCCGATGCCGCGGAGAAGGTCCTGTCCCACCCGGGCTCGCCGCCGGTCGCCCGGGCCCTCGCGCTGACCGCGCTGGGCCTGGTGCGGGCCCGCCAGGGCAGGCCCGAGGTGTGGCCGGCGCTGGCACAGGCGGCGGGCCTGGTCGATGAGGGCTGCCTGCTGGACACGGGCCTGGGGTGGGAGGCCCGGGTCGAGGCGGCCTGGCTGGCAGGTGATCAGGAGCAGGTCCAGGCCGAGGGCCGGCGCGGTCTGGCCGCGCTCGGGGAGCGCACCCATCCCTGGCTGTCCGGTCCCCTGGCCTGCTGGATCCGCCGTGCCGGAGGAGAGCCTCCGCGGGTCCCGGCGGCCGGACCGTACGCGCTGGAACTGGCGGGCGACTGGGCCGGCGCCGCGGCCCGGTGGGACGGGCTCGGCTGCCCGTACGACGCCGCGCTGGCCCGTCTGTCCGGTGACGCGCCCGCGCTGCGCCAGGCGCTGGCCGCCTTCGAGGCCCTCGGCGCCCGGCCGGCCGTGGCTCGCGCCCGCTCCCTGATGCGGGCCCGCGGTGTCCGCCCGGTCCGGCGGGGCCCGCGGCCGGCCACCCGGGCCAATCCGTACCGGCTCACCAACCGGGAGATGGACGTCCTGAAACTGCTGGACGAGGGCCTCTCGGACGCCGAGATCGCCGTCCGCCTCTACATCAGCCCGAAGACCGCGGGGCACCACGTGGGCGCCGTACTGACCAAGCTCAACGTCCACACCCGGCACGAAGCCGCCCGCAAGCTCCACCACCCCGGGCGCGAATAGGGCTTCGCGGCGGATTCGTCATCTCAACTGAATTTGCAGTTGAGGTTCTGGCTGCCGGTGAAGGTGTTGTTTCCGTGGGCGGCCTGTCCCGTCGGGTTGCAGATCTGAAGGAGCGGCGGGACGCCGAGGAGCGAGAGAAGTCCTCCGCCGCCTTGCGTCTGGGGCCCGGCGAGGATGTTGTTGTTGTTGGTGTTGTTATTCGTGTTCCGGTCCCCGTTGTTGTTGTTATTGTTGTTGTTGTTCACCCCGCCGGCATTGTTGTTGTTATTGTTGTTGGTATTGTTTTTCGTGGTGGTGTTCGTGGTGCTCTGCGTGTCGGCGCCCCCCTGCGCCCCGCGGTAGGGGGCCTGGAGCAGCGACGTGACGCCCAGGCGGGACAGGAGTCCCGGGTCGCCGTGAGCCTGTGCGCCGCCGGCACTGAGGAGCACCACCGTGATCGCGGCGGTACTGATCGTGGCGAACCGCTTGGTGAACTTCACTCGGCCAACCTTTCGTCGTCCCTGGTGCCGCATTACCAGAGCACAGGATGGCGAGGGCGGGCCTCGGACAATCCCCAGGCGCGCGGTGACGCCCGCGTTTTCCCCCGGACAGCCTCAGGGTTTTGCGCGGATTATCGGGTGGGGAACGACGGCCGCCTGCTCGACGAATACGGATGCGGTCTTCACCGGTCGCCGCCCGCCATCTTCTCGAGCCGGGCGATGCGCTCCGCCATCGGCGGGTGCGTGGAGAACATCTTGGACAGCCCCTGGCCGGGGCGGAAGGGATTGGCGATCATCATGTGGCTCGCCGTCTCGATCCGGGGCTCGGGGGGCAGCGGCAGTTGCCGGGTGCCCGTCTCCAGCTTGCGCAGGGCGCCGGCCAGGGCGAGCGGGTCGCCGGTGAGCTGGGCGCCGGAGGCGTCCGCCTCGTACTCCCGCGAGCGGCTGATGGCCAGCTGGATCAGGCTGGCGGCGAGCGGGCCGAGGATCATGATCAGCAGCATGCCGAACAGGCCGGGGCCGTCGTCGTCGTCCGAGCGGCCTACCGGGATCAGCCAGGCGAAATTGACCAGGAACATGATCACGGAGGCGAGCGCGCCGGCGACCGAGGAGATGAGGATGTCCCGGTTGTAGACGTGGCTCAGTTCGTGGCCGATGACGCCGCGCAGCTCCCGCTCGTCCAGCAGGCGCAGGATGCCCTCGGTGCAGCAGACGGCCGCGTTGCGCGGGTTGCGGCCCGTGGCGAAGGCGTTCGGGGCCTCCGTCGGCGAGATGTACAGCCGGGGCATCGGCTGGCGGGCCTGCGTGGACAGTTCCCGCACCATCCGGTAGAGCGCCGGCGCCTCGAACTCGCTGACCGGGCGGGCGCGCATCGCGCGCAGGGCCAGCTTGTCGCTGTTCCAGTACGCGTACGCGTTCGTCCCCAGAGCGACCAGGACCGCGACGACGAGTCCCGCGCGGCCGAAGAAGCTGCCGATGACGATGATGAGTGCGGACAGTCCCCCGAGGAGTACGGCGGTCCTGAGCCCGTTGTGCCGGCGGTGCACGGTGCGTCCTCCAAGTCGTGCAGCTGGGGAACACTCTGATCCAGTGGACCCTCCCGCTGGTGACAACGCCAGGCGACGGCCCCGAGTTCCCCGGTGCGTACGGCGGAGCGGCGCGGCCGTACGGGTGACGTGCGGGTTCGGCCACGCGCGCGTGCCGGCACGAGTGCCCCCCGCGCGCGTGACGACTCCTCAGAACAGTCCGACGGCCGCGAAGCGGAGGACGAGCTGGGGTGCCCCGGAGAGGGCGACGGCGAGGACCCCGGTGACGGCGAGGGCCGCGGTGACGGGCGCCGGGACGCGGTGCCGGGCGGGCTCGCCCTCGGGTGCGCGGAACAGCAGGGCCGTCCACTGGAGGTAGTAGAAGAGGGCGATCACGACGTTGACGGCCATGACGACCGCGAGCCAGCCGAGGCCCGCGTCGACGGCCGCCGAGAACACGGTGACCTTGGCGAACAGGCCGATGACGCCCGGCGGCAGCCCGGCCAGGCACAGCAGGAAGAAGGCCAGCAGGAGGGCGCTGAGCGGGTTGGTGGCGTACAGGCCCCGGTAGTCGCTGATCCGGTTCAGGGCGCGGCCGCGGCCCACCAGGGCGGCCACCGCGAAGGCGCCGAGGTTCACGGCGGCGTACATCAGGGCGTACGCGACCGTGGAGCCGATCGCCTTCTGGGCGTCCCTGGAGTACCCGGCGGCGGCGATCGGCACCAGCAGGTAGCCGGCCTGGCCGACGGAGGACCAGGCGAGCAGCCGTACGGCGCTGTACGCGCGCGTGGCCTGCTGGCGCAGGGCCGCGACGTTGCCGACGGTCATGGTCAGGGCGGCCAGGGCGGCGAGCGCGGGCCCCCAGACGTCGGCGTACGACGGGAACGCGACGACCGTGACGAGGATCAGGCCGGAGAAGCCGACGGCCTTGCCGACGACGGACAGGTAGGCGGCGACGGGCAGGGGCGCGCCCACGTAGGTGTCCGGCACCCAGAAGTGGAAGGGCACGGCGGCCGTCTTGAAGGCGAAGCCGACGAGGGTGAGGACCACACCGGCCTGGGCGAGGGTGTGCAGCTGTCCGCCGACGTGCGGGAGGCGCTGGGCGACCTGGGTGAGGTAGAGGGTGCCCGTGGAGGCGTAGACGAAGCTGATGCCCATCAGGCTGACCGCGGTGGCGGTGACCGAGGACAGGAAGAACTTCAGGGCGGCCTCGGAGGACCGCTTGTCGCCGTGCCGGATGCCGACCAGCGCGAAGGCCGGCAGGGAGGCGACCTCCAGGGCGACGATCAGGGTGGCCAGGTCCCGGGAGGCCGGCAGCAGGGCGGCACCGGCCGCGGAGGACAGCAGCAGGAACCAGAACTCGCCCGCGGGGACGCGCCGCCGGTCGTCGTCCAGGTGGGTGACGGACAGCAGGGCGGCCAGCAGGGCGCCGCCCAGGACCAGGAACTGGATGACGAGGGTGAAGCGGTCGGCGGTGTAGCTGCACGCGCGCGCGGGGCCGGTGAGGCAGAAGGTGCTGCGGTCGCCGTCCAGGAGGGGCAGGAGCAGCAGGGCCGCCGCGGCGAGGCCCGCGACCGAGATCCAGCCGAGCACGGCCTTGCGGGCCTCCGGCAGGAACAGGTCGGCGACGAGGACGGCCAGCGCCACGACGGCCGCGAGGGCGGGCGGGGCGATCGCGAGCCAGTCGACGGACTGGACCAGCGACTCGGCAAGCGGCTGGGCGCTCATCGGGTGCCTCCTGCGAGGAGCTGCTGCACGGCCGGGTCGGTCAGGCCGAGCAGCGCCTTCGGCCACAGTCCGGCGAGGACGGTGAGGGTGACGAGCGGGGTCCAGGCGGCGAACTCGTACCCGTGGACGTCGGCGAGCTTCGGCACCTCGCGCTCCGCGCCGCCCATGCAGACGCGGCGGACCACGATCAGCATGTACGCGGCGGTCAGCAGGGTGCCGAACGCGCCGATCGCCATGAAGGTGAGGAAGGCGGGGCGGCTGAGGCCGGCGGCGGGCCGGAACGCCCCGAACAGGGCCAGCATCTCGCCCCAGAACCCGGCGAGTCCGGGCAGCCCCAGGGAGGCGACGGCACCGAAGGCGAGCAGACCGCCGAGGCGCGGGGCCCTGCCGTACAGGGCGGCGCCGGTCTGGAACCGATCCGGCGCGGCGGAGCCGCCCGGTGAGGGGCGGCGGCCGGGCGACGGGTGGGCGAGGGCGTCGAGGTCGGTGGTGCCGGTGCGGTCCTTCAGGGCGCCGACCAGGAAGAACAGCAGGCCGGTGATGAGGCCGTGGGCGATGTTGGCGAACAGGGCGCCGTTGACGCCGGTCGGGGTCATGGTGGCGATGCCGAGCAGGACGAAGCCCATGTGGCCGACGGAGGAGTACGCGATGAGGCGCTTGAGGTCGCCCTTCGCGCCCCGCTTGGCGAGGGCCAGGCAGGCCAGGGACCCGTAGACGATCCCGACGACGGCGAACGCGGCGATGTACGGCGCGAAGGTGTGGAAGCCGTGCGGCGCCACCGGCAGCAGGATGCGGACGAACCCGTACGTACCCATCTTCAGCAGGACGCCGGCCAGCAGGACCGAACCGACGGTCGGCGCGGCGGTGTGGGCGTCGGGCAGCCAGCTGTGCAGCGGCCACATCGGCGCCTTCACCGCGAGCCCGATCCCGATCGCCAGAACGGCGATGACCTGCACGGACGCGGTGAGTGACCGGCCGTTGTCAGTGGCGAGTGCCACCATGTCGAACGTGCCCGCCTTGATGCCGATCAGGAGCAGGCCGAGCAGCATGACCACGGAGCCGAGCAGCGTGAACAGGATGAATTTCCACGCGGCCCGGGTCCGGCCCTCGCCGCCCCAGCGGGCGATGAGGAAGTACATCGGGATGAGCACCATCTCGAACGCGAGGAAGAACAGCAGCAGGTCGAGGACGGCGAAGGTCGCGAGGGTGCCGGACTCCAGCAGGAGCAGCAGGGCGACGAACGCCTTCGGGGACGGGCCCGACGGCGGCTTGGAGTAGGAGTAGAGCGCGCAGAGGAAGGTCAGCAGCGTGGTCAGGACCAGAAGGGGGAGGGAGATGCCGTCGGTGCCGAGGTGGATCCGCACGTCGAGTGCGGGGATCCAGCTGATGTCGGTCGTGGCCTGCATCTTCGACGGGTGGTCGTGGTCGAAGCCGAGCGCGAGGACGATCGCGGCGATGAGGACCGCGCCGGTCACGGTCACGCCGTGGCGGAGCACGGCCTGCTCGGGCGACTTCCCCTTCAGTCCGGGCGGGGCGGGGAGGAGAGCGGCGACGGCGCCGAGGAGCGGGCCGGCGACGACGAATGCCAGAAGGAACTGCATCACGGACTCGTTGATATCGATCACGCCTGCTCACACTCCCGTGGCGACGAGGAGGACGGCGACCGCGAGGACGACGGTGCCGGCGAGCAGCGCGCTCACATAGGTCTGCACGTTGCCGGTCTGGGCGCGCCGCACGGCGGCCCCGAGCAGCCGGGGCAGGGCGGCGGCGCCGTGGACGTAGGTGTCGACGACCTCGCGGTCGAGGAACCGGACGAGACTCGCTCCGGCCTGGACCGGGCGGACGAACAGCGCCGAGTACACGGCGTCCAGGTGGAAGCCGGCGGCCGCGTGCCGGTGCAGCGGGCCGAGCAGCGGCCGTGCCGGGTCCGCCGGGTCGGAGGCGTAGGCGATGTCGCCGTAGGCCGGCTCGTGGGAGGCGATGGCCTCGGCCTCGACCAGTCCGGCGTCCTCCTCGGGGTGGGCGGCGACCGCGCCGAGCGGGACGCGGGCGGCGAGCGCGGCCGTGCGCTGCCAGGCGCCGTAGGTGACCAGCCCGCCGGCCAGGGCGAGGCCTGTGCCCAGGACCGAGGTGAGCAGGGTGGGGGTCAGGGCGCGGCCGTCGAACCAGCCGGGCAGCGCGCGGTAGGCGAGCCCGCCGAGAGCGAGGGAGGGGACCGCCAGGACCCAGAGCACCACGGTCATCGTCAGCGGCTGGCGGCCGTGGTCGGGGGCCTCGGCGCCCCGGCCGCGGAAGGCCAGCAGCCACAGCCGGGTGGCGTACGCGGCCGTCAGCACGGCGGTGACCAGGCCGGCGACGAGGACGATCCAGCCGGCCGCGCCGGGGGCGTGCTCGGTGTGGCCCGAGGTCACGTGCTCGGCGGCGCCGAGGACGGACTCCTTGGAGAAGAAGCCGCTGAAGGGCGGGATCGCGGCCAGGGAGAGCAGCGCCACCGTCATCGTCCAGTAGGCGTCCGGGATGCGGTCGCGCAGGCCGTGCATGCGGGACATGGCGGCCAGCGAGTTGGTGCCGGCGGCGTGGATGACCACGCCGGCCGCGAGGAACAGCAGCGCCTTGAAGGCGCCGTGCGTGAGGAGGTGGAAGACGGCGGCACCGCGGTCGCCGACGGCGAGGGCGCCGGTCATGTAGCCGAGCTGGCCGATCGTCGAGTAGGCGAGGACGCGCTTGATGTCGTCCTGGGCGAGCGCGGCGAGACCGGAGCCGGCCATGGTGACGGCGGCCATGACGGCGAGGACCACCATCGCGGCCCGAGAGGCTTCGAAGAGCGGGAGGAGACGGGCGGTGAAGTAGACACCGGCGGCGACCATCGTCGCGGCGTGGATCAGCGCGGAGACGGGCGTCGGGCCCGCCATCGCGTCCGGGAGCCAGGTGTGCAGCGGGAACTGCGCCGACTTGCCCGCGACGCCCGCGAGCAGCAGCAGCGCGATCACCGTCGGGTGGCCGATGCCGCCGCTCGCGACGGCCCCGAGGACGCGGGTGATGCGGAACGAGCCGGCGTCGGCGCCCAGCGCGAACAGGCCGATGAGGAACGGCACGTCGCCGAGCTTGGTGACCAGGAAGGCCTTCAGGGAGGCGGCGCGGGCCTCGGGGGTCTCCCAGTAGTGGCCGACCAGGAAGTAGGAGCAGATGCCCATGACCTCCCAGCCGACCAGCAGAACGATCAGGTCGCCGGAGTAGACGACCAGGAGCATCGCGGAGGTGAACAGGGAGACGAGCGCGGCGTACGAGGGGTAGCGCGGGTCGTCCCGCAGGTAGCCGGTGGAGTAGATCTGCACGCAGGCCGCGACGAACGCGACCAGGACGGCGACGAGCGCGGCGAAGCCGTCGATGTGCAGGGCCAGCTCGATCGGCACGGATCCGGTGGGCGTCAGCTCGGTGTGGGCGTCGACGGCCGCGTCACCGCCCTGCCGCGCGGCGACCAGCGCGGCCAGCACCAGGGAGGCCAGCGGCGGCAGCACGGCGAGCGGGCGGACGAACCCGGGGGCGGTGCGGCCGAGGAGCAGGCCGGCCGCGGCGCCCAGGAACGGCAGGAGGGGGACGAGGACGGCGAGGGTGGTCGTGGTCACGCGGTGGCCTCAGCCTTCCCGGCCGCGGGGGTGCCGGGGCCCTCGGTGCCGGGACCGGCGGCGTCGGGGCCCTCGGCGGTGTCGCGGAGCTTGTCGATGTCGGAGGTGCCGCGGTTGCGGTGGACGGCGAGCACGATCGCCAGGCCGATGCCGATCTCGGCGGCGGCGATGGCGATGGTGAACAGGGTCAGGGCCTGGCCGGAGTGCAGGGTCTCCTTCGCGGCACGGCTGAGCCAGACGTCGAAGGCGACCAGGTTGAGGTTGACGGCGTTGAGCATCAGCTCGACCGACATCAGGACCAGGATCGCGTTGCGGCGGGCGAGGACGCCGTACAGGCCCGTGCAGAACAGGAGGGCTGAGAGTACGGCGGGGTAGGCGAGGTGCATCAGCGGGCGCCTTCCTTCCCGGGGGCCGCGGGGCCGGCGTCGGCCCTGGCCTTGCGGGACAGGACGATCGCGCCGACCAGCGCGGCGAGGAGCAGCACGGACAGGGCCTCGAAGGGCAGCACCCAGTGCCGGAACAGGCTCGCGCCGGTGACCTCGGTGGTGCCGGCGGCCGGGCCGTCCAGGTCGATCCAGGTGGCCCTGAAGGCGTCGACGACCACCCACACCAGGGCGACGGCGGCGGCCACCGCGACCGTGAGGGCGGCCCAGCGGTTGCCGGAGTCGGCGTCCGGGGAGCGGCCGATGGGGGCCTTGGTGAGCATGAGGCCGAAGAGGAGGAGGACGACGACGGAACCGACGTAGATCAGGACCTGCACCCAGGCGATGAACTCGGCCGTGAGGAGCAGGTACTCCACGGCGAGGCCGCCGAGCGCGACCACCAGCCACAGGGCGGCGTGCACCAGCTGCCGGGTGGTGACGGTGACCAGCGCGGCGCCGAGGGTGACCAGTCCGACGAGCAGGAACGCGATCTCGACGCCGGTCGGGGACAGGAAGCCCGGTGTCGCGGAGGCGGCCACCGTGGTTGCGGCGGGGGTCACGACTCCCCCTCCCGCGGCTCGGCCGGCAGCGCCTGGGCGGCGGCCAGCTTCTCCGCGGTCTTGCGGGCGGCGGCGATCTCCTTGGGCTCCTCCGCGCCGGGGTCCAGGGCGGGCGGGGCCGGCACGGTCCACATCCACTCGCGGAGCTTGTCCCGCTCGTGGGTGAGGTCGCGGATGTCGGTCTCGGCGTACTCGAACTCCGGTGACCAGAACAGGGCGTCGAAAGGACACACCTCGATGCAGATGCCGCAGTACATGCACAGGGAGAAGTCGATGGCGAACCGGTCGAGGACGTTGCGGCTGCGCTCGCGCCCGCCGGGGGCGGCGGGCGGGACCGTCTCCTTGTGCGAGTCGATGTAGATGCACCAGTCCGGGCACTCCCGGGCGCACAGCATGCAGACCGTGCAGTTCTCCTCGAACAGGCCGATGACGCCGCGGCTGCGGGGCGGGAGTTCGGGCAGGACGTCCGGGTACTGCTCGGTGACGTGTTTCCTGGTCATCGTGCGGAGGGTGACGGCCAGGCCCTTGGCGAGGCCGCTACCGGGAAGGGGGGCCATGGTTAGCTGATCACCACCTTGACGATGCCGGTGAGGGCGATCTGGGCGAGGGAGAGGGGGACGAGGAGGGTCCAGGACAGCTTCTGGAGCTGGTCCTCGCGCAGCCGCGGGTAGGTGACGCGGAGCCAGATGACGAGGAAGGCGAGGATCGCGGTCTTCAGCAGCGTCCACAGCCAGCCCAGGCCGTCGTGGCCCCACGGCCCGTGCCAGCCGCCGAGGAAGAGGACGGTGGTCAGGCCGCACAGGACGACGATCCCGGCGTACTCGGCGAGGAGGAAGAGCGCGAACCGCAGCCCGGTGTACTCGGTGTACGCGCCGAAGATGATCTCCGAGTCCGCGACGGGCATGTCGAACGGCGGGCGTTGCAGCTCGGCGAGTCCGGCGACGAAGAAGACGATCGCGCCGACGATCTGCCACGGCAGCCACCACCAGTGGAAGGCGTGCACGATGCCGGGCAGGGAGACGGTGCCCGCCGCCATCGCGACCGAGGCCGCCGCCAGCAGCATCGGGAGTTCGTAGGCGAGCAGTTGGGCGGCCGTGCGCAGGCCGCCGAGCAGGGAGAACTTGTTGGCGCTGGCCCAGCCGGCCATCAGCGAACCGAGGACGCCGACGCCCATCACCGCGAGCACGAAGAACACGCCGGCGTCCAGCACCTGGCCGACGGCGCCCTCGCCCGGGCCGATGGGGATGGCCAGGAGGACGAGGAGGTACGGCAACAGGGCGACGGCGGGGGCGAGCTGGAAGACGCGGCGGTCGGCGCCCGCCGGGACCACGTCCTCCTTCTGCGCGAACTTCACGCCGTCCGCGATGAGCTGGGCCCAGCCGTGGAAGCCGCCGGCGTACATCGGTCCGAGCCGGCCCTGCATGTGAGCCATCACCTTGTGCTCGGTCTGGCCCACGATCAGCGGGAAGGTGAGGAAGACGACGAAGACGACCACGAGTCGCAGGGCGACGTCCCACGCGCCGTTCACTGCGGGCCTCCGGCGGGGTCGTCGGGGGTGGTCGGGTCGTGCTCGGGGGCGTCGGGGCGCGGCTCGGGGGCGCGTGCCTGCTCCGCCTCCGGCTCCGGTGCCGGTTCCGCGGGCCGCTCGGGTTCCGTGGGCCGCTCCGGCCCGGTTGCCTTCCGCGGCTCCGGTTCAGCAGGGGTCTCCGGCTCGGCGAACGCCGGGCGGGCGTGATGCCACGGGGCGTCGGAACTGCGCGGGGCGGTGCCGCGGCGGGCGGGGCGGGTGGCGCCGGCCGGCTCCGTCGGCTCCGTCGGCTCCGTCGGTTCCGTCGGTTCCGTCGGTTCCGTCGGTTCCGTCGGTTCCGTCGGGGAGGGTTCCGGCGCCGTCGCGGGCCGCTGTGAGGCCGAGCCCTGGGAGGCGCTGCGGGCGCGGCGCGCCCGGGCGGGTGCGGGCGTCGGGCCGGGCTCGTAGGCCACCGAGGCCTCGGCGGCCGGCCCTTCCGCGGGTCCCTGCGCCGCCGCCCGGGTGGCGTCGCCCTCGGCCGCGGCCTGCTCGCGCGTCGCCGCGTCCTCGGCCGGCGCCGCCGCCTGGCTCACCGAGCCCTGGCTCGCACTCCGCATCCGACGCGGCCGACCGGACGCACCGGCACCGGCACCAGCACCAGCACCGGCACCAGCAGCCTCCCCGGCCCCGCCCGCGGCAGCGGCAGGGGCTGCGGCCTGGCTGGCCGAGCCCTGGGAGGCCGAGCGGACGCGCCGTACCGGACGCTCCCCCGCCGCGCCTGCCGCGGCACCTGCCGCCGTGCGGCCCGCCGCCGCCCTCGCCGGGCGGGCCGGGGCGGGCGGGAGCTGGCCCTTCAGGGGGCCCCACTCGTTGGGGTCGGGGACGCCGGGGGGCAGCATCTGCCGGCGTTTGGGGCCGCCGTGCTCGGACTCGCCGGGTTCCTTCGCGCCCGGCCAGGCCTTGGCGACGCGGGCGGCGAGGACGAAGTCCTTGCGGAGGGGATGGCCCTCGAAGGTCTCCGGGAGGAGGAGGTGCTCCAGCCCGGGGTGGCCCTCGAAGACGACGCCGAACATCTCGTGGGTCTCGCGCTCGTGCCAGGCGGCACCGGCGTAGACGCCGACGGCGGAGGGCAGGGCGGGGGCGTCGTGCGGCACGGTCGTGCGGACGAGGAGCCGGCGGACCGGGTGCAGGGCGACGACGTGCGCGCAGATCCGGAAGCCGGTGCCCGGCTCGTCGACCGCGCTCAGCCAGTCGAAGTAGGTGCAGGACAGGGTCGTACGGGCCGTCTCCAGGGCGGTGAGCCAGGCGGACGGCGGTACGTCCACCGTCAGGACGTCGTAGGACTCCTCGGCCGTGGCCCCCGTACCGAAGAGTTCCTCGGCGGGGGCGGGCAGCCAGCCGGCGGCCGTGCTCATCGCGGGTCCTCCTCACCGGCCGGCGCCGGGGGCCGCACCAGGCCGCTCTGGAGGGCGGCGGCGGACGGCCGGGCGGGCCCGCTGCCGTACCGCTCGCCCAGCGACTCGCGGGCGATCTTCTCCTGGAGCTTGAGGATGCCCTGGAGCAGCGCCTCGGGGCGCGGCGGGCAGCCGGGGACGTAGACGTCGACGGGGATGATCTGGTCGACGCCCTTGGTCACCGAGTACGAGTCCCAGTAGGGGCCGCCGCAGTTGGAGCAGGCGCCGAAGGAGATGACGTACTTGGGTTCCGGCATCTGCTCGTACAGGCGCTTGACCGCCGGGGCCATCTTGTCCGTCACCGTGCCCGAGACCACCATCAGGTCGGCCTGGCGGGGGCCCGGCGCGAACGGGATCACGCCGAGGCGGATGAAGTCGTGGCGGGCCATCGACGCGGCGATGAACTCGATCGCGCAGCAGGCGAGGCCGAAGTTGAACACCCAGAGCGAGTAGCGGCGGCCCCAGTTCAGGACGACCTTCATCGGCTCCGGGGCGAGGCGGGCGAGCGCGCCCAGCCTCTTGGGCTCGGGCAGGTACACGGGCTCGGCGGGGTTCACGTCCATGCCAGGACGCCCTTCTTGTATGCGTACAGCAGGCCGACGGCGAGGAAGCCGAGGAAGACGAACATCTCCACCAGGGTCGCCGCGCCGTAGCCGGGGGCGGCGAAGACCGTCGCCCAGGGGAACAGGAAGATCGAGTCGACCGCGAAGATCACGTACAGGAAGGCGTACACGTAGTAGCGGACCTGGGTGTGGGCCCAGCCCTCGCCGACGGGGTCGACTCCGCATTCGTAGGTCAGGAGTTTCTCCGGTGTCGGCACGACCGGACGCAGCAGGCGGCCCGCGCCGAAGGCGACCGCGACGAAGAGCACGCCGATGAGGGCGAGCAGTCCGACCACCGAGTAGGACCGGAAGTAGCCGGCCGCGACGACGTTCACCGCGGCGTACGACGAGTCCCCCAACGTCTCCCGCACCGTCCGTCCCTCGCTCCCTGACCTCGTTGACCTCGTTGACCTGTACGCACGGGAGTCTAGGCCCTGATAAAGAACCGGTAAGCAGCCCGTCAGGCCGTGAGACAGCCGGTACCCGGGATGGGGTGGGGTTTTCCCCCGGCGGCGGAGGGCGGCGTACCGCATGGCGTGGACGGTGCCGGGCACGGCAGGCTGATCAGCATGACCGCTCCCAGCCCCGCCGCCGACCGGACCGGCGGCACCGACGAACGTGACGGCCGTGCCGGTGACCGAGGACACGGCGGACACGGCGGACACGACGGCCCGCACCGGCTGCCGCCGCCCCGGCCGGCCTATGAGGCGCACACCTGGAAGGAAATCGCGTATCTCCTGCTGAACCTGCCGGTGGCGCTGTTCGGATTCACGTACGCGGTCACCGTGCTGGTGGCCGGCGGCGCCCTCACCCTCACCGTGATCGGTCTGCCGCTGCTCGCACTGTCCCTGCTGGGCGCGCGGCAGCTGGGCAAACTTGAACGGGCCCGGGCCCGCAAGCTGCTCGGGGTGCGGGTGGAGGAGCCCTCGCCGCTGCCGCTCGCCAAGGGCGGGGGCCCGGTGCAGCGGCTGTGGATGGCGCTGAAGGACCCGGTGGGGTGGCGCACGATGCTGTACGACGCCGTCCGGCTGCCCTGGGGCATCCTCACCTTCTGCACGGTGCTGGTCTCGCTGTTCGTGCTGTGGCCGCTGCTGCCGTACCTGGCGCGGGGCATGGCGAACCTGGACCGGGCGATGGTGCGGGGGCTGCTGTCGCCCTCGGACGAGCTGGAGCGCCGCATCGCGGAGCTGGAGTCCGACCGCGGGATCGTGGTGGACACGGCGGCGGCGGACCTGCGCCGGATCGAACGGGACCTGCACGACGGAGCCCAGGCGCGGCTGGTCAACCTGGCCATGGGGCTGGGCCTCGCCAAGGAGAAGCTGCTGGAGGACCCGGACGCGGCGGCGGCGATGGTGGACGAGGCGCACGGCGAGGTGAAGCTGGCCCTCCAGGAGCTGCGGGACCTGGCCCGGGGCATCCACCCGGCCGTCCTCACCGACCGCGGCCTGGACGCGGCCCTGTCGGCGGTCGCCTCCCGCTGCACGGTGCCGGTGACGGTGACCGTGGACCTGCCGGCCCGGCCGGCGGCGGCCATCGAGGGCATCGCCTACTTCACCGTCTCCGAGCTGCTCCAGAACATCAGCAAGCACAGCGGCGCCCGGTCCGCCTCCGTCGACGTGTGGCGCTCGGAGGACCGGCTGCTCATCCAGGTCCGGGACGACGGCCGGGGCGGCGCCCGGCTGGACGGGGGCAGCGGGATGCGGGGCCTGGCGGACCGGCTGGGCGCGGTGGACGGCCTGTTCGTGGTCGACTCCCCCGCGGGCGGCCCGACGGTGGTCACGGCGGAGCTGCCCTGGCGGGACCGGCAGGAGTAGCCCCGCCGCACCTGGCCGGCGGCCGCGGCGGCACGCGCGCGTGAGACGAGAAAGACGCCTCACGCGCGCGTGGCCGCGTTTCCGGACCGGGCGACCGCGGCGCCCTCCAGGGCACTACGGCTGGGCGGAGCGCGGGGGTGGGGAAAACCCCCCGCTCAAGACGCCGACGTACTCCATGTCCCGGGAGGGCCCGGCGGACGACCCTGGAGGTACGGCTGGAACCGCCGCCGGAACGAGGAGAACGGGACGACACCGATGGTCACGGACTACGGACAGGGACACGCCACCCGCAGCGAGCCGCGGCACCGGCTGCCCGCCGGGCTGCGGGCGCCCTTCGAGGGCCGCAGCTGGCGCGAGTTCGGCTACGTGCTGCTGAGCCTGCCGGTGGCGGTCGTCCTGTTCAGCTGGACGGTGACGATGGTCGCGCTCGGCGCGGGCCTGCTGGTGACCTTCCTCGGCATCCCGGTGCTGGCGGCGGCGCTCGCCGGCTGCCGGGGCTTCGGCGTGCTGGAGCGGGCGCGGGCGCGCGGCCTGCTGGACCTGGAGGTGACCGACCCGGAGCCGCTGCGGCCGCGCAAGCAGGGTGCGGCGGCCTGGATGGGCGCGGTGCTCAAGAGCGGCGCCTCCTGGCGGCACGCGCTGTACGCGCTGGTGCAGTTCCCGTGGGCGGTGTTCTCGTTCTCGGTGGCGGTGACCTTCTGGTCCTGCGGCTGGGCGCTGCTGAGCTATCCGCTGTGGTTCTGGGTGTTCCCGGCGTACGCCGGCGAGGGCGGGATCCAGCTCTACGGCGACGGCCACCACAGCGTCTATCTCGACAACCCCTTCGAGATCACCGTGACCGCGCTGGTCGGGCTGGTGTTCACCCTGGCCACGCCCTGGCTCGTACGGGCCCTGACGACCGTGGACGGGCTGCTCGTGCGCGGGCTGCTCGGCCCGTCGCGACTGTCGGCGCGGGTGGTGGAGCTGGAGTCGGACCGGGGGGTCGTGGTCGACACGGCCGCCGCCGATCTGCGCCGCATCGAGCGGGACCTGCACGACGGGGCGCAGGCCCGGCTGGTGAACCTGGCGATGGACCTGGGGCTGGCGAAGGAGAAGCTGCGGGAGGACCCGCGGACGGCGGCGCGGATGGTGGAGGAGGCGCACGGCGAGGTGAAGACGGCACTGCAGGAACTGCGGGACCTGGCCCGGGGCATCCACCCGGCCGTGCTCACCGACCGCGGCCTGGACGCGGCTCTGTCGGCGGTCGCCTCCCGCTGCGCGGTGCCGGTGCGGGTCGAGGTCGACCTGCCGGCCCGGCCCGCGCCCGCGATCGAGGGCATCGCCTACTTCACCGTCTCCGAGCTGCTCCAGAACATCAGCAAGCACAGCGGCGCCCGGTCCGCCTCCGTCGACGTGTGGCGCTCGGAGGACCGGCTGATGCTCCAGGTGACCGACGACGGCGTGGGCGGCGCCGACGCGTCCCGGGGCTCCGGGCTGGCCGGTCTCGCCGCCCGCCTGGACGCGGTGGACGGCATCCTCATGGTGGACTCCCCGGCGGGCGGCCCCACCCGGGTGATCGCGGAACTCCCCTGGCGCGGCTGACCCCCGAACGGCCCACAGCCGGAACGGCGCCACGCGTGGGCGCTCCGCGCGGCAGAACGGCGGCACGCCTGGGCGCGGGGGCGGCGGTGCGGGGGCACTCCTGGCGGCTGAACAGGCGGCACGCCCGAGCGCCCCGCGCGGCAGAACGGCGTAGCGGCGCAACTCGCTGGGCAGAGCGGTGACACGCCTGACCGACGGAACGGCGCCACGCGTGGGCGCTCCGCGCGGCAGAACGGCGGCACGCCAAAGCGCCCGCACAACCGAGGCGGTACGCCAAAGCCCGCCCGCGCGGCAGAACGGCGGCACGCCTGGGCGCGGGGGCGGCGGTGCGGGGGCACTCCTGGCGGCTGAACAGGCGGCACGCCCGAGCGCCCCGCGCG
>NZ_JBVIJO010000004.1:0-96687 GCF_055581365.1 Streptomyces sp. NPDC031445 | reverse complement strand
CGCGGCAAAGCGGCCGCACGCCGAGCACCGAGCACCAAGCACCAAGCCACCCCCGTATCCGCCCGGCGCAGCGCATGCGACCACGTCCGCTCCCCCAGGGCACGTCCCGGCGCACCCCCGGTGTTCCTCCGGTATTCCCCCGGTCCGGCGGCGGACCGGGGGGATTGCTGGAATGCTGGACCACCGGAAGGACGCCCCGGGCGGTCGGCGTCGCGGGGGATCGGGCTGTGGGGGGCCGGAAGAATCGTGGAGGACAGGGTGCGGGTGGTCATCGCCGAGGATTCAGTGCTGCTGCGGGAGGGCCTGACCCGGCTGCTGACCGACCGCGGGCACGATGTCGTGGCGGGCGTCGGCGACGCGGACGCGCTGGTGAAGACCATCTCCGAGCTGGACGAGCGGGGTGAGCTGCCCGACGTGGTCGTGGCGGACGTACGGATGCCGCCGACGCACACCGACGAGGGTGTCCGGGCGGCCGTACTGCTGCGCCGGCTGCACCCCGGGCTCGGGGTGCTGGTGCTGTCGCAGTACGTCGAGGAGCGCTACGCCACCGAGCTGCTGGCCGGTTCCAGCCGGGGCGTCGGCTATCTGCTCAAGGACCGGGTGGCGGACGTCCGGGAGTTCGTGGACGCGGTGGTGCGGGTCGCCGAGGGCGGTACGGCACTGGACCCGGAGGTGGTCGCGCAGCTGCTCGGCCGCAGCCGCAAGCAGGACGTGCTGGCGGGGCTGACGCCCCGGGAGCGCGAGGTGCTGGGGCTGATGGCGGAGGGGCGGACGAACTCGGCGATCGCCCGGCAGCTGGTGGTCAGCGACGGCGCCGTCGAGAAGCACGTCAGCAACATCTTCCTGAAGCTCGGCCTGGCCCCGAGCGAGGGGGACCACCGGCGGGTTCTGGCCGTTCTCACCTACCTGAACTCCTAGCCGGCCGGACTCGTGTCAGCCTCCCGTCAGCGCCCCGTCGGCCGCTCCCGCTTCGGTGGAGGCGGATACCCGGGAGGAAGGCCCGGAGCGATCGGTAGGGGGCGACCGGGGCTCCGGACGGGAGCCGGAGGAGAGAACCTGTACACGCGCGGGGAGCGCCTTGACCGGCGGTCCGGCGATGCGGGACATGATGTGCACACAGCGCGACAGGCCGTCTCGAAATGTCGTCCGATCCCTGGATGGCCTCGGGAAGGCGACCCTAACCGACGTAGGGTTGATCCTGGGACGGTCCGTGGGACGACCAGGCCCCGGACAGCCGCCTCGAAGGAGGTCCAGTTCAGTGACCAGCCAGGTCAGCAGCCCAGCGGAGCAGACCGACGGAACCGTCGTGGGAGAGCAGCGCAAACCGGGCGGCGCGAAGGACGTGCGGCGCCTGGACCGGGTGATCATCCGGTTCGCGGGGGACTCGGGTGACGGCATGCAGCTCACCGGGGACCGTTTCACCTCGGAGACCGCTTCCTTCGGCAACGACCTCTCCACCCTCCCGAACTTCCCCGCCGAGATCCGCGCCCCCGCCGGCACCCTGCCGGGTGTCTCGTCCTTCCAGCTCCACTTCGCCGACCACGACATCCTCACCCCCGGTGACGCGCCGAACGTCCTGGTCGCCATGAACCCGGCCGCCCTGAAGGCCAACATCGGCGATCTCCCGCGCGGAGCCGAGGTCATCGTCAACACCGACGAGTTCACCAAGCGGGCCCTGCAGAAGGTGGGGTACGCCAGCGACCCGCTCCAGGACGGCTCGCTGGACGGCTACAGCCTCCACCCGGTGCCGCTGACCACGCTCACCGTGGAGGCGCTGAAGGAGTTCGACCTCTCCCGCAAGGAGGCCGAGCGCAGCAAGAACATGTTCGCGCTGGGCCTGCTGAGCTGGATGTACCACCGGCCCACCGAGGGCACCGAGAAGTTCCTGAGGTCGAAGTTCGCGAAGAAGCCGGACATCGCCGAGGCCAACATCGCGGCGTTCCGCGCCGGCTGGAACTTCGGCGAGACGACCGAGGACTTCGCGGTCTCCTACGAGGTCGCACCGGCCGCCAAGGCCTTCCCCGTCGGCACCTACCGGAACATCTCCGGCAACCTCGCCCTGGCCTACGGCCTGATCACCGCGTCGCGCCAGGCGGATCTGCCGCTGTTCCTGGGGTCGTACCCGATCACGCCTGCCTCGGACATCCTGCACGAGCTGAGCAAGCACAAGAACTTCGGCGTGCGCACCTTCCAGGCCGAGGACGAGATCGCGGGCATCGGCGCGGCGCTGGGCGCGGCGTTCGGCGGTTCGCTGGCGGTGACCACGACGAGCGGCCCCGGTGTCGCCCTGAAGAGCGAGACGATCGGCCTCGCGGTCTCGCTGGAGCTGCCCCTGCTGGTGGTGGACATCCAGCGCGGCGGCCCGTCGACGGGTCTGCCGACCAAGACCGAGCAGGCCGACCTGCTCCAGGCGATGTACGGCCGCAACGGCGAGGCGCCGGTGCCGGTGGTCGCACCGCGGACCCCGGCGGACTGCTTCGACGCCGCCCTGGAGGCGGCCCGGATCGCGCTGACGTACCGCACCCCGGTGATGCTGCTGTCGGACGGCTACCTGGCCAACGGCTCCGAGCCGTGGCGCATCCCCGACCTGGACGAGCTGCCCGACCTGCGGGTGCGGTTCGCCTCCGGCCCGAACCACACGCTGGAGGACGGCACCGAGGTCTTCTGGCCGTACAAGCGGGACCCGCGGACGCTGGCCCGGCCGTGGGCGATCCCGGGCACCCCGGGCCTGGAGCACCGCATCGGCGGCATCGAGAAGCAGGACGGCACGGGCAACATCTCCTACGACCCGGCCAACCACGACTTCATGGTCCGCACCCGGCAGGCCAAGGTCGACGGCATCGACGTCCCCGACGTGGAGGTCGACGACCCGCACGGCGCGCGGACCCTGGTGCTCGGCTGGGGCTCGACCTACGGGCCGATCACGGCGGCGGTACGGCGGCTGCGCGCGGCCGGCGAGTCGATCGCCCAGGCCCACCTGCGCCATCTCAACCCCTTCCCGCGCAACCTCGGCACGGTCCTGAAGGGCTACGACAAGGTGGTCGTCCCCGAGATGAACCTCGGGCAGCTCGCCACCCTCATCCGGGCGAAGTACCTGGTCGACGCCCACTCCTACAACCAGGTCAACGGCATGCCGTTCAAGGCGGAACAGCTCGCCGCGGCGCTGAAGGAGGCCATCGATGACTGACGCCACCAACGGGCTGCTCCAGCTGGTCCCCAAGGCCGAGGCCAAGCAGTCGATGAAGGACTTCAAGTCGGACCAGGAGGTGCGCTGGTGCCCGGGCTGCGGTGACTACGCGATCCTCGCCGCCGTGCAGGGCTTCATGCCGGAGCTGGGCCTGGCGCGGGAGAACATCGTCTTCGTCTCCGGCATCGGCTGCTCCTCCCGCTTCCCGTACTACATGAACACCTACGGGATGCACTCCATCCACGGCCGCGCCCCGGCCATCGCGACGGGCCTGGCCTCCTCCCGCCGGGACCTGAGCGTGTGGGTCGTCACCGGTGACGGCGACGCGCTGTCCATCGGCGGCAACCACCTGATCCACGCCCTGCGCCGCAACGTCAACCTGAAGATCCTGCTGTTCAACAACCGGATCTACGGCCTGACGAAGGGCCAGTACTCGCCGACCTCCGAGGTCGGCAAGGTCACCAAGTCGACGCCGATGGGCTCGCTGGACGCGCCGTTCAACCCGGTGTCGCTGGCGATCGGCGCGGAGGCGTCCTTCGTGGCGCGCACGATCGACTCGGACCGCAAGCACCTGACCGAGGTGCTGCGTGCCGCCGCCGACCACCCGGGTACGGCGCTGATCGAGATCTACCAGAACTGCAACATCTTCAACGACGGCGCGTTCGACGCCCTGAAGGACAGGCAGCGGGCCGAGGAGGCGCTGATCCGGCTGGAGCACGGGCAGCCGATCCGCTTCGGGGCGGACGGCGCGAGAGGCGTGGTCCGCGACGCACGGACCGGCGATCTGAAGGTGGTGACCGTGACGCCGGAGAACGAGGCGGACGTCCTGGTGCACGACGCCCATGCCGCGTCCCCGACCACGGCGTTCGCGCTGTCCCGGCTGGCGGACCCGGACACCCTGCACCACACGCCGATCGGGGTGTTCCGCTCGGTCGAGCGGCCGGTGTACGACGTCCGGATGGCCGAGCAGCTCGACACCGCGATCGAGCAGCACGGCAAGGGCGACCTGGCCGCGCTGCTGGCGGGCGGGGACACCTGGACGGTCGTCGGCTGATCCGTCCGCCGGCTCAGGAGGCCCGGGGCTGGTTTCCCCGGGCCTCTTCGTATGCGCGGCGGCTCTCTTCGTATGCGCCGCGGCTCGCGTCGTACGCCCGGCGGCTCTCGTCGTAGGATCGGCGGGCCTCCTCCACCGCGTCCATGCGGGCGTGCGTCCACTGGGCGAGGGCCCGGACCTGCTCGGCCGCTTCCCGGCCGAGTGCGGTGAGCGAGTAGTCGACGCGGGGCGGGATGACCGGCTTGGCGTCCCGGTGGACCAGGCCGTCGCGCTCCAGGGTCTGGAGCGTCTGGGTGAGCATCTTCTCGCTGACGCCCCGGCCCCCGAGGCCGCTGATCGCGCGGCGCAGTTCGCTGAACCGGTACGGCCGCTCCAGCAGCTCGATGAGGACGAGGACGCCCCAGCGGCTGGTGACGTGCTCCAGGACCAGGCGGTGCGGGCACATGGCCTCGGCGTCCACCGCGTTCTTGCTTACCGGCATGCCAGTACCTTACTTCAAAGTGGGTACTTTCGCTGGGTTAGCGCCGCTCCTAGGGTGAGTGACATACCCACTGGAGAAGGAGCCACCCCTCATGAGCATCGTCGTCACCGGAGCCACCGGACACCTCGGCCGGCACGTCGTGGAGCAGCTGCTGGAGAAGGTGCCGGCCGACCGGATCACGGCCGTCGTGCGGGACGAGGCGAAGGCCGCCGACCTCGCCGCGCGCGGGGTGAAGCTGGCCGTCGCCGACTACAACGTGCCGGAGACCTTCGACGGCCTGTTCGCCGCCGGCGACAAGGTCCTGCTGATCTCCGGCAACGAGTTCGACAAGGGCCGCGTGGGGCAGCACACGGTGGTCATCGAGGCGGCCAAGGCGGCCGGCGTGGCGCTGCTCGCCTACACCAGTGCCCCGGGCGCCCTGAAGGCCGCGCTGGCGGACGACCACCGGGCGACCGAGGAGGTGCTCCTCGCCTCCGGCCTGCCCTACAGCCTGCTGCGCAACGGCTGGTACCACGAGAACTACACCGAGAACCTGGCGCCGGTGCTGGAGCACGGCGCGGTCGTGGCCGCCGCCGGTGACGGCCGGGTCTCCTCGGCCGCCCGCGCCGACTACGCCGCCGCCGCGGTCGCGGTGCTGACCGGCGAGGGCCACGAGAACACGACGTACGAACTGGGCGGCGACGAGGCGTGGAGCTTCGCCGAGTACGCGGCCGAGCTGAGCCGGCAGACCGGCCGGGAGATCGTCTACAACGCGGTCCCGGTGGAGACCCTCACCGGCATCCTGACCGGCGCCGGGGTGCCCGCGCCGGTGGCCGGGATCCTGGCGGGCGTGGACGCGTCGATCGAGAAGGGGGAGCTGGTCGTCTCCTCCGGCGACCTGTCCCGCCTGACCGGCCGTCCGACGACGCCGCTCGCCGAGGCCATCACCGCCGCGCTCAAGGACTGACCCCGGCCGGGCGCCCCGGATGTCATGACCGTATGGCGATACGAGCATGACATCCGGAGCGCCCGGCGTTACCTTCGTCCTCGTGCGTCCACGCCGGGCGCGCGAGCGAGAAGGAGGGGGACGTGGCCGCGACGTCCGAGGGTGAGCACCGCACGGGCCTGCTGAACGGCTTCGCCGCCTACGGCATGTGGGGGCTGGTGCCCCTGTTCTGGCCGCTGCTCAAACCGGCCGGCGCCATGGAGATCCTGGCCCACCGCATGGTGTGGTCCCTGGTGTTCGTCGCCGTCGCGCTGGTCTTCGTGCGCCGCTGGGCCTGGGCCGGAGAGCTGCTGCGCCAGCCCCGTCGGCTGGGCCTCGTCGCCGTGGGGGCCGCTGTCATCACCGTGAACTGGGGCGTCTACATCTGGGCGGTGAACGCCGGCCACGTCGTCGAGGCCTCGCTCGGCTACTTCATCAACCCGCTGGTCACCATCGCGATGGGCGTGCTGCTCCTGAAGGAGCGGCTGCGGCCCGTGCAGTGGGCGGCGGTCGGCATAGGCCTCGCCGCCGTCGTCGTGCTGACCGTCGGCTACGGCCGCCCGCCGTGGATCTCCCTCTGTCTCGCCTTCTCCTTCGCCACCTACGGCCTGGTGAAGAAGAAGGTGGACCTCGGCGGTGTCGAGTCGCTGGCCGCCGAGACCGCCATCCAGTTCCTGCCTGCGCTCGGCTATCTGCTGTGGCTGACCACGCACGGCGGGGCCAGCTTCCTGGACGAGGGCGCCGGACACGCCACCCTGCTCGCGTCCACGGGCCTCGTCACCGCCCTCCCGCTGGTCTGCTTCGGCGCGGCGGCGATCCGCGTGCCCCTGTCCACGCTGGGCCTGCTGCAGTACCTGGCCCCGATCTTCCAGTTCCTGCTCGGCGTCCTCTACTTCCACGAGGCCATGCCGGCCGAGCGGTGGGCCGGGTTCGCGCTGGTCTGGCTGGCGCTGATCCTGCTCACCGGCGACGCGCTGCGATGGGCGAGGCGACCCTCGCGGCTCGCGGTGCCGCCGGCCCGCACGGCCGGGACGCCGCCCTCACCGTCGGCACCCGCATCGGCTGCCGCGCCTGCCACGTCTTCCGCACCCTCCGCGCCCTCCGCGGCGGCTCCGGCTTCGACCGCGGCGGATGCCTGACCTGAGGGGCCACGGAGGCCGGAGTGGGCGGAGTGCCCCCCTCCGCCGACGCGTCCGGCTATAAGTGGGAGCCATGACCGCACAGGCGCCCGTCCCCCTGCACTGGAAGCTCGTCATCGACGCGGCTGACCCGCACGCACAGGCCGACTTCTGGGCCGCCGCGCTGCACTACACCCCCGAGGACAACAGCGCCCTCGTCGAACGGCTGCTCTCCCTCGGCGCGCTGGCCGGGGAGGCCACCGTCGAGTACCACGGGCGGCCCGCGTTCCGTGACCTGATCGCCGTACGGCACCCCGCCGACCCGTACGACCCCAAGACCGGCACCGGACTCGGGCGGCGGCTGCTGTTCCAGCGGGTACCGGAACCGAAGACCGCCAAAAACCGGCTCCACATCGACCTCCACGCCGGCCCGGAACGGCGCGCGGACGAGGTGGCACGCCTTCAGGCGCTGGGCGCGCGGGTGGTGCGCGAGGTGAAGGAGCCCGCGGGCCAGTGGGTGCTGATGGCGGACCCGGAGGACAACGAGTTCTGCGTGCAGTGACCCCGGGCGCGCCGGCTCCGCGCGGGAGGGGTCACGCCCGCGCCGCCGCCTCGGCCGCGCGGGCGGTCAGGCGGACCATGCGGGCACGGGCGGACTCCAGCGGGCCCGGGTCGCCGGCGGCGGGGCCCGGCTCGGCGGTGAGGTCCGTCCACAGGTCGATCAGGTCGCGGCCCAGCCGCAGGCCCTCCTCCGGGTCGCGCACCGCGCGCCAGGCGGTGGCCGCGCTGCGCACGTTGTCGTAGGCGGCCTCTCCGTCCCGTGCCTGGCGGCGCAGCCGGGCGACGTCCAGGGACAGCCGGAAGGCGCGGACCGGGTCACCGGCCAGGTAGGCGATGTAGGCGGACAGTTCGAGCAGGTGCAGCACCTCGGCGTGGTGCGGGCCGAACACGGCGGTGGCCTCGGCGAGCGTCCGGTCGGCCAGTTCCGCCGCGGTGTCGATACGGCCCGCCCGGACGGCCTCGTTGATCCGGCTCATCGGCCCGGTGAGCAGCTTGGCGCCCTCGGCGGTCTCGGTCAGCGGCCCGTCGCCGAGCACCTCCTCGGCGACCGCGTCGAACCCACGGGCCGGGGTGGGCGTGGGAGCGGGGGGCTCGGGCGGTACGTCGGCGAGGAGGCTGTGAGCCGCGCGTTCCCGGCTGTCCGTACCGGGGACCTCCGCCACCGGCGCCGGTCCGAACTGCCGGGTCGGGCTCTGCCCGGCACCGGGCGTCCCGGTCCCGGTCGGCCGCGGGCCCACCCGGACCGCCTCCCCCGTCACCCGGCTCGAGCCGTCCGCCGAGACCTCCAGGGGGACCACGCAGCCCGCGAGGTCGTCGTGGACCGTGGCACGTATGGGCGCCCCGACGCTGATGGCCAGGCGCTGGAGGTGGTCGAGCACGGCCTGCTGGATCTGCTGGCCCGGTGCCGCCACGATGCGCGCCCCGTCCACCGACGCGCCCCCCGCCCCGGACACCCGGACGGACACCGCCGCCGGACGCCCCACGGGCTGCGGCGCCCGCTTCTTCTCGAAGCTGAGTCCGGCCATCGGTGTCCCTCACTCCCCCGGCGTCGCGATCCGGTCGTACGCGTCCTGCCCACCAGTCTGTCCGCTTCTCGCGGTTTTCCACGTCACCGCGGCGTCACAGCCTCGCACCAGCCGTACCCTGGCGCAGATTGCTTGCGCATGCATAGAATGCGTACGCATTTAACCGGCGTACGACATGACGCGTATGGGGGACCCATGAACCGCCGCTTCCTCTTCGTCCTGGGCAGCGCCCGCGAGGCGGGCAACACCGAACTGCTGGCCCGCGAGGCCGCCGCGCAGCTGCCCGGCGACACCGAACAGCGCTGGATCCGCCTCGCCGACCACCCCCTGCCCGACTTCGCGGACCTGCGGCACGACACCGACCACGTCCGGCCGTCCCCGGACACCCCGGCCGGCCTGCTCCTGGACGCCACACTGGCGGCGACGGACATCGTGATCGCCTCGCCGCTGTACTGGTACTCGGTGTCCAGCCTCACCAAGCGCTACCTGGACTACTGGTCGGCCTGGCTGCGCACCCCGGGCGTCGGCTTCAAGGAGACGATGGCCGGACGCACCCTGTGGGGCATCGCCGCGCTGGCGGACGACGAGCCGTCGGTCGCCGACCCGTACGCCGGCACGCTCAACAACTCGGCCGCCTACCTGCGGATGCGCTTCGGCGGGGTCCTGCTCGGCAACGGCAGCGCGCCGGGCGACGTACGCAAGGACACCGGGGCACTGGCGCGCGCCAAGACGTTCTTCGCGCAGGACGCGCCCCTCGCGCGCTTCCCGTACGAGACCGCCGGCGTCGCCCCCCGGTGAGCGGGCGCTAGGCGTTGATGTCCTTGGCCGTGAACCGTGCCCAGGCCGCCGCGCCGAACACGGCCGCGTACAGCCCTTGCAGACCGAGGTTCCTCACCAGGTCGTCCCAGTAGACCGGGTCGCGCATCAGGTCGGCGAACGACAGCCAGTAGTGCGAGAACAGATACGGCTGGAGCACGTGCAGCTGGGGTATCTGGTCGACGATCTGCACGGTGATGAGCAGGCCGACCGTGGTGGCCATCGCCGCGATGCCGCTGTTGGTGAGCGTCGACACGAACAGGCCGAGGGCCGCGACACCGACCAGTGACGCGGCGACGACGAGGGCGATCAGCACGGCGCGGCCGAGCCCCTCGGCGAGGCTGATCCGGGTGCCGGAGATCGTCGTCAGCTCGCCGAGCGGGAACAGCAGCGCGCCGACGAGCAGCGCGGAGACGGTGACGACCAGCGTGGCCAGCAGACAGAAGGCCAGCACCGTCGCGTACTTGGTGAGCAGCAGGCGGGTACGGCCGGCCGGGGCGACCAGCAGATAGCGCAGGGTGCCCGCGCCGGCCTCCCCGGCGATCGCGTCGCCCGCGACGACGCCGACCGCCATCGGCAGGAAGAACGGCAGGGTCGCGGCCAGCGCGGTGAACACCAGGAACAGGCCGTTGTTGGTGATCTGCGAGATGAACGCCGGGCCCTCGCCGCCCCCGCCCGCCGGTCCGCCGCCTCGCGTCTCGATCTTCACGGCGATCCCGACCAGCACCGGCACCGCGGCCAGCACCCCGAGCAGGGCCAGCGTGCGCCAGCGGCGGACGGTGGTGACCAGCTCGCTGCGCAGCAGCCCGAGAGTCCACAGCGGATTGGGCCGGCGCCCGGCGCCCACCTGGACCGCATCAGCCCGCGACATCGAAGCCCTCCCCGGTCAGCGCCACGAACGCGTCCTCCAGCGAGGCCCGTTCGACGGTGAGGCCACGGACCCGGACGCCCGCCGTGACCAGGGCCTGCGTCACCTCGGCCAGATCCCGCGCGGGCGGCTCGCCGGTGACCCGGTCCCCGTCGGCCAGCACGTCCCCGACGCCCAGTTCCTTCAGCACGCGCGCCGCCTCGGCCGGGTCCGGGGTGGTGACCACCAGCCGGTCGCGTGCCCCCGCGGCCAGGTCGGCGACCGCGCCCTGGGTGACGAGCCGGCCCTGTGTCATGACCGCCGCGTGGGTGCACACCTGCTCGATCTCGTCGAGGAGGTGGGAGGAGAGGAAGACGGTCGTGCCGTCGGCGGCCAACTCCCTGATCAGCGTGCGGATCTCGCGCATGCCCTGCGGGTCGAGGCCGTTGGTGGGCTCGTCCAGGACGAGGAGTCTGCGCGGCTGGAGCAGCGCGGCGGCCAGTCCCAGGCGCTGTTTCATGCCGAGCGAGTACGCCTTCGCCTTCTTGCCGGCGGCGGCCGCGAGACCGACCCGGTCCAGCGCCGCGGCGACGCGGGCGCGCCGGGTGCGCGGGTCGGCGGTCGGGTCGGCGGCGTCGTAGCGCAGCAGGTTGTCCCGGCCGGAGAGGAAGCCGTACAGGGCGGGGCCCTCGATGAGGGCGCCGACCTGCGGGAGGACCGCACGGGCCGCCCGCGGCATGGGCCGGCCGAGCACCCGGGCGGTGCCCGCTGTCGGTTCGATCAGGCCCATCAGCATGCGGATCGTGGTGGTCTTGCCGGAGCCGTTCGGGCCGAGGAAGCCGAAGACGCTGCCCGCCGGGACGGTCAGGTCCAGACCGTCCACGGCGAGCTGTCCGCCGCGGTAGCGCTTGGTGAGGCCGCGCGTGGCGATCACACTCGCCATCGGGTCGCCCGGCTCCGGCTGCGTGGCGGACGGTTCGTCCATCGGCTCCCCTCGGTTCGTCTCATCGGGTGCGGTGCGCCGGGAAGGTCACTTCCCGGCGTCGGCCGCCTTCACCAGGGCCTCCTTGGTCACCGTGCCGGCGTAGACCTTGCCGTCGTCGGTGATCAGGGCGTTGACCAGGCGGGTGGAGAAGACCGTGCCCTTGCCGAACTTCCCGGAGACCGGGTCGCCCAGCGAGCCGAGGAAGCCGCCGATCTCACCGCCCTGGGAGCCGGTCGGCACGCCGCCCTTGGCGCCGGTGTCGAAGGTGGCGACGGACGTCCAGCCCTTGCCCAGCACCTTCAGCCCGTCCTTGCCCTCCAGGCCCCCGGCGAAGCCCGCACCGTGCTCCGGGGCGTGCTCCCGGGCGCCGCCGGCGTCCTTCTCCTCGGTGACCTTCGCGCCCTCGGGCGGCGTGAAGTCGAACGTGGAGGCGGCGGGCCGGGCGAAGGAGACCTGGGTGAAGCCCGCGTCGAGCACGGCGGCGCCACCGCTCCTCGGGGTCAGCGTGAACTTCAGCGGCATCCCGGTCTTCGCGTCCACGGCGATGCTGATCGCGCCGACCGTGGTGCCGGACTGCCTGGGCCGGATCAGCAGCTTGTAGGCGTCGCGCCCGGCGACGTGGGCGGTGCCGTCGACGGTGACGGACGTGGTGTCGTCCACCGACTTCAGGGCCTGGTCGGCGAAGTCCTTGGGCGTGGCCGGCGGCTCGGTGTCGCGGTCCTTGCCGGAGGCGGCCCCGGTGGCGTGGTAGACCTCGTTGCTCTTGCTGTCGTAGCCCCAGACGTCCTTGCCGTCATGGATGAGGCTGTACTCGGCGCCGCTCTCCAGCAGCGACAGCTTCTGCCGGTCGGGGCCGTCGGCGGCGACGCGCAGGGTGTGCGTGCCGGAGACCAGCTCCGTGAGCTTGGCCTTCGGGTCGGCGGAGGAGCCGTCGCCGGAGCCGCCCCGGCCCGAGCCGGACATCAGGCCGTTCTGCAGGCCGCCCAGGTCGGGCAGGCCGAGGTCGGTGCTGACCTTCACCGTGCCGGACAGCTGCTGCACGTCCGACGTGGCGATCTTCTCGATGAGCTGCTGGGCGCTGATCCTCGGCAGGTCGGGGTCACCGGAGTCGGCGAGCGCCGGGACCAGCCCGATCGTGGCCGCCGCCACCCCCACCACCGCGACCGGCACGGCGTACCGGGCGGCCTTGCGCCGGGCCGAGCGCGGGTGCTCGTCCCGTGCGGCGCCCACTGCGTCGTCGGATTCGTACGGTGCCATGTGTGCCTTACCTCCGTCGTCGGCGGCGGCTGTCCTCACCCTGGTCCGCTGGTCCACCCTGAGCCGCCATTCTCACCCGAAACGGTGAGGAGTGGTGATTTCCGTGGTGTCCATCTGACCAAATCGGCTGTGGACAAGCGTCAGACCACGGAGCCAACTCCGTCTACACCTGCGGTATGACATCCGGCGGTGGTTCCTCCGCCCGACCCGTAGGGGTCGCGCCGGCCGCCGGGGCCCTTACGGGAGACCGGCCCGGTCAGCCGGCGCGGTGCACGACCGCGTCGCACAGCTCGATCAGCGCCGCCTTGGCATCGCACTCGCGCAGCGGGGCGAGCGCGGCCCGCGCCTCCTCCGCGTACCGCACGGTGTCCCGGCGGGCCTGCTCCAGCGCGGGGTGCGCGCGCAGCCCGGCCAGCGCCTCGGCGTGCCGGGCGTCGTCGCCGAGGTCGGAGTCCAGCAGCGCGCACAGCGCGACGTCCTCGGCCAGGCCCAGCCGGGCGGCCCGCTCGCGCAGCCGGAGCACCGGCAGGGTCGGGATGCCCTCCCGCAGGTCGGTGCCCGGGGTCTTGCCGGACTCGTGGGAGTCGGAGGCGATGTCCAGGACGTCGTCCGCGAGCTGGAAGGCGACGCCGAGGCGTTCCCCGTACTGGGTGAGGACGTCGACGACCGTCTCGTCCGCGCCGGACATCATCGCGCCGAACCGGCACGACACCGCCACCAGGGAGCCCGTCTTGCCGGCGAGCACGTCCAGATAGTGCTCGACCGGGTCTCGGCCGTCCGAGGGACCCGCGGTCTCCAGGATCTGGCCGGTGACGAGCCGTTCGAACGCGAGGGCCTGCACCCGGACCGCCTCGGGACCGAGGTCGGCGAGGATCTGGGAGGCGCGGGCGAAGAGGAAGTCGCCGGTGAGGACCGCGACGGAGTTGCCCCAGCGGGTGTTGGCGCTGTCCACGCCACGCCGTACGGCCGCCTCGTCCATGACGTCGTCGTGGTACAGCGTGGCCAGGTGGGTCAGCTCCACGACCACGGCCGAGGGCACCACGCCCGGGGCGTAGGGGTCGCCGAACTGGGCCGCGAGCATCACGAGCAGTGGCCGGAACCGCTTCCCGCCCGCCCGCACCAGGTGCTGCGCTGCCTCCGTGATGAACGGGACCTCGCTCTTGGTGGCTTCGAGCAAGCCTTCCTCGACAGCCGCCAATCCGGCCTGGACATCGGCTTCCAGAGCCTGGTCCCGCACGCTCAGCCCGAACGGCCCGACGACGGTCACGAGGGGTCTCCTGTCTGCTGGTGTCTGCTGGCGGTTACACGGTTTGTCGATAGGTCGCTGCCATCACTCAAGTCAGCGTATCCGGTCCTGTTTCGATCACCGATAGCGCCCACCGGTCCAGCCCGGGCGATACCGGATCATGACCGGCATGGTTTTGATCACACAGTGTGAGCGGATTTTTATCCATATAAGACTAATCCGGACACTGTGCCCTCGCCTCGGCAACGACGCCCCCCATATGCCGGATTCCGCCGCCATCCTGACTTCCGGTTCAAATCCCCCTAATCCCTCATGTCCGATTTGAAACTGTTTGCCTTTTCGTGAGTTGGGTCACGCCCCCGGCCGGCCCGGCCGTCCGGCCCGGCCCTCGCAACCCCTTGCCGTGTCGGCGAGTTGAGGATTGGCAACCGCAAAGGATCAAGCACCTCATACAGCATCGATCAAGGTCAAATCGCACGTTGCATGAATCCGGCCCTTGTTCCCGACATGTGCTCTCGCATACGTTCCGGGCCGTCGGGCGGACGCCGAATCCTGCCGCCGCCCGCATACCCATCGACGAACTCATTCGTACGGCAGGAGCGGGGGACCCAGGTAAGCCGCCGGTCCGGAACGGCACACGCCGCGCCGGGACGGCTAGGGGTGAAGCCATGCCTCCGTCAGGGGCACGGCCGGGCATCTCCCCGCCCGAACCCGACAGCTCACCTCGCAGGCGCCGGAGAGGAACGCCCCCATGTCTGCTGTCGCCCAGCCCCGCCGTACCCGGAACAGCCGCCTGGTCCGCGCGCTCACCGCCGTCGGCACCGGTGCCGCCGTCCTCGCCCTGCCGCTCATCGGCGCGGCCGACGCCTCCGCGGCCCCCCGCACCACCACCACGCCGGCCACCACCCCGGCCGGCTACCCGAACAATCTCGACGGCTGGATCCGCGAGTCGCTGGCGATCATGGCCGAGAAGCACATCCCGGGCACCTACAACGGCATCCACCGCAACATCATCCGCGAGTCCTCGGGCAACCCGAAGGCCATCAACCTCTGGGACTCCAACGCCGCCAAGGGCATCCCGTCCAAGGGCCTGCTCCAGGTCATCGACCCGACGTTCAAGGCGTACCACGTGGCCGGGACGTCCTTCGACATCTACGACCCGGTCGCCAACATCACCGCCGCCTGCAACTACGCGGCCGCGCGGTACGGGTCCATCGACAACGTGTTCGGCGCGTACTGACGGGCACCGGCGGCCTGACCGGCGCCGGCCGGCCGCCTGACCGGGCGCAGCCGGTGTCCCGGTCAGCCGGCCAGCCGGTCAGTCGGTCAGCCGGTCAGCCGGTCGGGAAGAGACGTTCGAGGACGACGGCGACGCCGTCGTCCTCGTTCGACGAGGTGACCTCGTCGGCCACCGCCTTCAGTTCCGGGTGCGCGTCGGCCATGGCGACACCGCGCCCGGCCCAGTCGAACATCGGGATGTCGTTGGGCATGTCCCCGAACGCGAGGGCCCGTTCGGCGGCGATCCCGAGCCGTTCCGCGGCCAGCGCCAGCCCGGTCGCCTTCGTCACCCCGCACGGCTGGAGCTCCACCGTGCCCGGCCCCGACATCGTGACCGTCGCGAGCGAGCCCACCGCCGCGCGGGCCACGGCGGCCAGCTCGTCGTCGGACAGGGTGGCGTGCCGCAGCAGCACCTTGCTGATGGGCGCGCACCACAGGTCGTCCCGCCGGCCGACCCGCACCGCGGGCAGTGTCGGGTGGGGCATCCGGTAGCCGGGCTCGATGAGCGTGAGCCCGTCCACGCCGTCCTGGTCGACCGCCGCATAGACCTCCCCCACCTCCGCCTCGATCTTGCCGAGCGCCGTCTCGGCCAGCTCCCGGTCCAGCCGGACCGACCACAGCAGACGGTCGGTCGCGGCGTCGTAGACCTGGGCTCCCTGCCCGCACACCGCGAGCCCGGCACCGCCGAGGTCCGCGAGCAGCGACCGCACCCGCGGGGCCGGGCGGCCCGTCACCACCAGGTGACGGGCACCGGCCCGCGCCACCCGCGCGAGCGCGGCGAGGGACCGGTCCGAGACGGTGTCGTCGCCACGCAGCAGCGTCCCGTCCAGGTCGGTGGCGATCAGTGCATATGCCGGGGTGGGTGCCATGATCAGAGAATACGGACAGCACGCCCCGCCGACTCACCTGTCATTGCCCGCACTTACGTGCCGCTCCCGCCCAACCGCTCACCGCTGACGGCGCGATGGGCACCGCTCGGCCCAGACCTGCCGAGCCCCGGGTGAGGCACTGCCCAAGACACGCGCCTCGGCCGTAACGTGTGGCCCGACCACATGGAACGCAGTGCCATGCATGGCCCGGATGAGAGTGAGGCAGCACCCCATGCCCCCCTTCGACGTCCCCGAGGGCGACCCCTTCGGTCCGCACAACCTCCCCTACGGCGTGTTCTCGCCCTCCGGCAGCACGGAGCGGAGGATCGGCGTCCGGCTCGGGAACCACGTCCTCGACGCGGGCGCCGCGGCCGCCGCGCTCGGCTCGCCCCACCAGCCACTGCTCGCCCGGCCCACCCTCAACCCGCTGCTGGCCGCCGGCCGCGCCACCTGGTCGGACGTACGGCGCTCCGTCGCGTCCTGGGTCACCGACCCGGCGCACCGCGCGACCGTCGAGCCGCTGTTCCACCCCCTGTCCGAGGTGAGCCTGCACCTGCCCTTCGAGGTCGCGGACTACGTCGACTTCTACGCCTCGGAGAACCACGCCCGCAACGTCGGCCGGATCTTCCGCCCCGACGCCGAGGACTCCCTCACCCCCAACTGGAAGCATCTGCCGATCGGTTACCACGGCCGCTCCGGCACCGTCGTCGTCTCCGGCACGGACGTCGTACGCCCCTGCGGGCAGCGCAAGGGCCCGGCCGACCCCGCGCCCGTCTTCGGCCCCTCGATCCGGCTGGACATCGAGGCCGAGGTCGGCTTCGTCGTGGGCGTGCCGTCGCGGCTCGGCACCCCGGTCGCGCTCGGCGGCTTCCGGGAGCACGTCTTCGGGCTGTGCCTGCTGAACGACTGGTCCGCGCGCGACATCCAGGCCTGGGAGTACGTCCCCCTCGGCCCGTTCCTCGGCAAGTCCTTCGCGACCTCGGTGTCGGCGTGGATTACACCGCTGGAGGCGCTGGAGCACGCGCGCGTGGCGCCTCCCGAGCGCACGCACCCGCTGCTGCCCTACCTGGACGACTCGGCGCCCGGCACCGAGCCCGGCGGTTACGACCTGCGCATCTCGGTCGCCGTCAACGGCCACGTGGTCTCCGAACCGCCCTTCTCCACCATGTACTGGACCGCCGCCCAGCAGCTCGCCCACATGACCGTGAACGGCGCCTCGCTGCGCACCGGCGACCTGTACGGCTCCGGGACGGTGAGCGGCCCCACCGAACGCCAGCGCGGCTCCCTGCTGGAACTGACCTGGAACGGCAGCGACCCCCTCGAACTCCCCGACGGCAAGCGGGCCTTCCTGGAGGACGGCGACGTGGTCACCCTGTCGGCATGGGCCCCGGGCCCGGACGGCAGCCGGGTGGGGCTCGGGGAGGTCAGCGGGCGCGTGGTGCCGGCCTGACCCTGCGCAGGGGTGCCGGGCGGGCCGGGTGACCCGCCGCGCGGGCCGGGCCGCTTCCGGGCGGCCGGGGGTGCGTGGACCCGGGCCGGTCTACGGCGGATCGGTGTCGGCACCTGACTCCGGCCGCCCGTCTTCGTCATACTGACGGGGACACGCACCACGCGCGAGCCGCCGTCGCGTGACGCGTGCCCGGCACCACCGTCACCCGCCCACTCTCCGACCAGGAACCGGAGCCCCGGCATGACTGTCTGCCTGCTCCTGCTGAGCGTCGTCGCCCTGACGGCCGCCGTACCGGCGCCGCGCGCGCTGACCCATGCCGCCTGGCCCGAGCGGGAACCCGTGGTCGCGCTGTGGGTGTGGCAGTGCCTCGTCGCCACCGTCCTGCTGTGCTGCCTGACCGCGCTCGTCCTGGGCGCGGCGGCCGTCTTCCACACCGTCCGCGACCGCGTGTTCGCGCCCGCGCCGCCCGCCGTCACCGCGGCCTACGACCTGTCCACCGCGCCGGTGTGGGCCGCCGCGCTCACCGTGCTGCTGGCCTGCGGGGCCGCCTGGACGACCGCGATGCTCGCCCGCGAACTCGTCGAGGCCCGCCGCAGCCGCGGCCAGGCCCGGGCGCACCTGCGCGAGCGCGCACCCGAGCTGCCGGCCGGGCTGCCGGCGGCGCGCGGGCCGATGCTGGTGCTGGAGGACGAGTACCCGGACGCCTGGTGGCTGCCGGGGCACCGGCCCCAACTCGTCGTCACCACAGGGGCGTTGCACCGCCTCACCGACCTTCAGCTGGACGCCGTCCTCACCCATGAGCGCGGACACGCCCGCGCCCACCACGACTGGCTGCTGCACCTGTCCACCGCCCTCGCCACGGGCTTCCCGCGCGTGCCGTTGTTCGCCCACTTCTGCGACCAGACGCACCGCCTGGTCGAGCTGGCCGCGGACGACACGGCCTCCCGGCGCTGCGGGCACCTCACCACGGCCCTGGCCCTGATCGAGCTGAACCAGCACCGGGGTGTGCTGTCCTGCGACTCCAGCCGCCGCCTCCTCGGCGAACGCGTCGACCGCCTGCTGGAGCCGCCGCCCCGGCTGCTGCGCCGGCACCGGGCGCTGACGACGACGGTGGCCGCGCTGGTGCCGCTGCTCCCGCTGCTGATCACCTTCGCCCCGGGCCTGACGGCACTGTCCTGAGGGACCGGCGGCACCGCCTGGTACTCCCCCTGGGCGTCGCCGGCCGTCCCGCCTATATCCAGTCGTCCGGTTCCGGCTCGTCCACCAGGTCGGGCCACTCGGCGTCCTGGCTGCCGGCATCATGGCTGCCGGCGGCCGGGGTGGCCTCGGCAGCCGGGGTGTCTTCGGCCGCGGCAGCCCCGTCCAGGGAGGCCAGCACCTGGATCACCCCTTCGCCGTACGTCGCCAGCTTCTTCTCGCCGACGCCGTTCACCGTGCCCAGCTCCCGCACCGAGCCGGGCCACCGGGTGACGATCTCGCGCAGGGTGGCGTCGTGGAAGATGACGTACGCCGGGACGCCCTGTTCCCGGGCCTGTTCGGCGCGCCAGGCCCGCAGGGCCTCGAAGGCGGGGAGCAGCGCCTCGGGCAGCTCGGCCACGACGGCCTTGGCCTTGCGGTCGCCCCCGGAGGAGCCGGTGGAACGCGACCGGGAGGCGGCCGGCTTCTTCGGCTCCTTGCGCAGCGGCACCTCGCGCTCCCGCCGCAGCACCGAGCCGCTCGCCTCCGTGAGCACCAGCGTGCCGTACTCCCCCTCGACCGCGAGGAGCCCCTGGGCCAGCAGCTGCCGGACGACACCGCGCCACTCACCCTCGGAGAGGTCCTGGCCGATGCCGAAGACGGACAGCTGGTCGTGGTCGAACTGGATCACCTTGCCGGTGCGCTTGCCGAGCAGGATGTCGACGATCTGCATCGCGCCGAACTTCTGCCCGCGCTCCCGCTGCAACCGCACCACCGTCGACAGCACCTTCTGCGCGGCGATCGTGCCGTCCCAGGTCTCGGGCGGGGTGAGGCAGGTGTCGCAGTTGCCGCAGGCCGCGGCCTCGGGGTCCTGACCGAAGTAGGCGAGCAGCTGTCCACGGCGGCACTGGGCGGTCTCGCACAGCGCGAGCATGGCGTCGAGGTGGGCGGCGGCCCGGCGGCGGAACGCCTCGTCGCCCTCGCCGGACTGGATCAGCTTGCGCTGCTGGATGACGTCGTTCAGGCCGTACGCCATCCACGCCGTGGACGGCAGGCCGTCGCGGCCCGCCCGGCCGGTCTCCTGGTAGTACCCCTCGATCGACTTGGGCAGGTCGAGGTGGGCGACGAAGCGCACCTCCGGCTTGTCGATGCCCATGCCGAAGGCGATGGTCGCGACCACGACCAGGCCCTCCTCGCGCAGGAAGCGGGCCTGGTGCGCCGCGCGCGTGGCCGCCTCCAGGCCCGCGTGGTAGGGCACCGCCTGGATGCCGTTGGCGGTCAGGAACTCGGCCGTGCGCTCCACCGAGTTGCGCGAGAGGCAGTACACGATGCCGGCGTCGCCCGCGTGCTCCTCGCGGAGGAAGGCGAGCAGCTGCTTCCTGGGGTCGGCCTTGGGCACGATCCGGTACTGGATGTTGGGCCGGTCGAAGCTGGCGACGAAGTGCCGGGCCGTCGGCAGGTTCAGCCGCTGGGTGATCTCCTGGTGGGTGGCGTGGGTGGCCGTGGCGGTGAGGGCGATCCGCGGGACGTCCGGCCAGCGCTCGCCGAGCAGGGAGAGGGTGAGGTAGTCCGGGCGGAAGTCGTGGCCCCACTGGGCCACACAGTGGGCCTCGTCGATCGCGAAGACGGAGATCTTGCCGCGGGAGAGCAGATCCAGCGTGGCCTCCACGCGCAGCCGCTCCGGGGCCAGGTACAGCAGGTCGAGCTCGCCGGCCAGGAACTCGGCCTCGACCATGCGCCGCTCGTCGAAGTCCTGGGTGGAGTTGATGAAGCCGGCGCGGACGCCGAGGGCGCGCAGGGCGTCCACCTGGTCCTGCATGAGGGCGATCAGGGGCGAGACGACCACGCCCGTGCCGGGCCGGACCAGGGCCGGGATCTGGTAGCACAGCGATTTGCCGCCGCCGGTCGGCATCAGGACGACGGCGTCGCCGCCCGCCACCACGTGCTCGATGATCTCCTGCTGCTCGCCCCGGAAGGCGTCGTACCCGAAGACCCGGTGCAGCGTGGCCAGCGCCTCGCTGTCGGCCGCTTCCGGCCCCTCGGTCACCTGTGTCATCTCGCTGAACCCGCCCGTCACGCCCATCGTCCTGTCCCCCGCCGGTCCCCCGTGTGTCGTCTCTCGACCGCTGCCTCCACCATAGGGGTCCGGACCGACAGTCCCGGAGTTGTCCACAGGGCAGCCGGGGAAACGCACGTCAAGGACACGACTGTCGTTCACACGTTCGCGCGAGCCCCGCCCGTTTCGGGCCGATAGTCTGAACGCACCGGCGAGACTCCGTCCCATGGGAGCACTGATGAACGTCGCACCGAAGGCGTCCACGCCCAGCTGGCCGACCCCGCCGGAAGGCGGCTGGACCGCCGACGACCTGGACCGCCTCCCGAATCTTCCTCCGCACACGGAGTTGATCGACGGGAGCCTGGTCTTCGTGAGTCCGCAGACGATGTTTCACGTACGGGCTGTCGACTTCTTCAACTGGCAGCTCCAGTCGCTGGCGCCGGAGGAATTCGAGGTCGTCCGCGAGTTCACGATCGACATCGACCGCCAGAACAGGCCCGAGCCGGACGTCGTGGTCGTCAGCGCGGACGTGGTGGAGGAGCCGGGCCAGACCCGCTTTCCGGCGGAGTCCGTCGTCGTGGCCATCGAGGTCGTCTCCGAGGACTCCCTCTCCCGCGACCGCGAGACCAAGCCCCTGAAGTACGCCCGCGCCAAGATCCCCCACTACTGGCGGGTCGAGAACGAGAACGGGCGGGCCGCTGTGCACGTCTTCGAGCTGGAGCCGACGACCGGCATCTACACGAGCACCGGCATCTTCCGCGAGCGCCTGAAGCTGGACGTGCCCTTTCCGATGGACCTCGACCTCACCCGGATCAGGACGCGCCGCGACAGGAACCAGTGACCACGGCAGCATGCCGCTGCCCGGCGCCCTCCTGTGAGGGCGCCGGGCAGCGGCGCGGGTGGTGCGGGCGTCAGCGCACGAAGACCCCCGCCTGGTTCGCCAGGTCGAGGAAGTACTGCGGCGCCACGCCGAGGACCAGCGTCACGGCCACGCCCAGGCCGATCGCGAGCATGGTCAGCGGTGACGGGACGGCGACGGTCGGGCCCTCCGGCCGCGGCTCGCTGAAGAACATCAGCACGATCACGCGGATGTAGAAGAACGCGGCGATGGCCGAGGAGATCACACCGATCACGACCAGCGGGGCCGCGCCGCCGTCCGCCGCCGCCTTGAACACGGCGAACTTCCCGGCGAACCCGGAGGTCAGCGGGATGCCGGCGAAGGCCAGCAGGAACACCGCGAAGACGGCGGCCACCAGCGGGGAGCGACGGCCGAGGCCCGCCCACTTGGACAGGTGGGTCGCCTCGCCGCCCGCGTCGCGCACCAGCGTGACCACGGCGAACGCGCCGATCGTGACGAAGGAGTAGCCCGCCAGGTAGAAGAGGACGGACGACACGCCGTCCTTCGAGGTGGCGATCACACCCGCGAGGATGAAACCGGCGTGCGCGATGGACGAGTACGCCAGCAGCCGCTTGATGTCGGTCTGGGTGATGGCGACGACCGCACCGCCCAGCATGGTGACGATCGCCACGGCCCACATCACCGGCCGCCAGTCCCAGCGCAGCCCGGGCAGGACGACGTACAGCAGGCGCAGCAGCGCGCCGAACGCGGCCACCTTCGTCGCCGCGGCCATGAAGCCGGTCACCGGGGTGGGCGCGCCCTGGTAGACGTCGGGCGTCCACATGTGGAACGGCACCGCGCCCACCTTGAACAGCAGGCCCATCAGGAGCATGGCGCCGCCGATCAGCAGCAGCGCGTCGTTGCCCATGGTGTTGGCGAGGGCCGGGTCGACGTCGGTGACCGTGCCGTCGACGACCTGGGCGATGCGCGCGTACGACATCGAGCCCGCGTAGCCGTACAGCAGCGCGATGCCGAACAGGGTGAACGCGGAGGCGAACGCGCCCAGCAGGAAGTACTTGACCGCGGCCTCCTGCGACATCAGCCGCTTGCGGCGGGCCAGAGCGCACAGCAGGTACAGCGGCAGGGAGAAGACCTCCAGGGCCACGAACAGGGTGACCAGGTCGTTCGCCGCCGGGAAGATCAGCATGCCGCCGACCGCGAACAGCAGCAGCGGGAAGACCTCCGTGGTGGTGAAGCCCGCCTTCACGGCGGCCTGCTCGCTGTCGCTGCCGGGGACGGAGGCGGCCTGCGCGGCGAAGGAGTCCACCCGGTTGCCGTGTGCCGCCGGGTCCAGGCGCCGCTCGGCGAAGGTGAACAGGCCGACCAGGCCGGCCAGCAGGATCGTGCCCTGGAGGAAGAGGGCCGGGCCGTCGACCGCGATGGCGCCCATCGCAGCGATGTGCGCCTTCGTGGTGCCGAACCCGTCCGCCGCCAGCGCGACGACCGCGGCGAACGCGGCGCACAGGGCGACGACGGACACGAACACCTGCGCGTAGTAGCGGGACCGGCGCGGCACGAACGCCTCGATGAGCACCCCGACCAGGGCGGCGCCGATGACGATCAGCGTCGGCGACAATTGTCCGTATTCGATCTTCGGCGCGTCGATCTTCGAGATCGGTTCGGCCGCGGTTGTCCACAGGCTGTGGACGGCTGGTGCGCTCACTTGGCCGCCTCCACCTCGGGCTTGGGGTCCTTCTTCTGGACGTCGGACATGGTCTGCTTGACCGCCGGGTTGACGATGTCCGTCACGGGCTTCGGATAGACGCCCAGGAAGATCAGCAGCACGATCAGCGGGGCGACTACCACCAGCTCGCGCACGCGGAGGTCGGGCATCGCGGAGACCTCCGGCCGCACCGGGCCGGTCATCGTCCGCTGGTACAGCACGAGCGTGTACAGCGCGGCGAGGACGATGCCGAAGGTGGCGATGACGCCGATCACCGGGTAGCGCGAGAACGTGCCGACCAGGACCAGGAACTCGCTGACGAACGGCGCGAGGCCGGGCAGCGACAGGGTGGCCAGGCCGCCGATCAGGAAGGTGCCGGCGAGCACCGGGGCGACCTTCTGCACGCCTCCGTAGTCCGCGATGAGCCGGGAGCCGCGCCGGGAGATGAGGAAGCCGGCGACCAGCATCAGGGCGGCCGTGGAGATGCCGTGGTTGACCATGTAGAGCGTGGCGCCGGACTGGCCCTGGCTGGTCATCGCGAAGATGCCCATGACGATGAAGCCGAAGTGCGAGATCGACGCGTAGGCCACCAGGCGTTTGATGTCCCGCTGGCCGACGGCGAGCAGCGCGCCGTAGACGATGCTGATGAGCGCCAGGACGAGGATGACGGGCGTCGCCCACTTCGACGCCTCCGGGAACAGCTGGAGGCAGAAGCGGAGCATCGCGAAGGTGCCCACCTTGTCGACGACCGCGGTGATGAGGACGGCGACCGGTGCGGTGGACTCCTGCATGGCGTTGGGCAGCCAGGTGTGCAGCGGCCACAGCGGCGCCTTCACCGCGAAGGCGAAGAAGAAGCCGAGGAACAGCCAGCGTTCGGTGCTGGTCGCCATGTGCAGCGAGCCGTTCGCGCGGGCCTCGGCGATCTGCGTGAGCGAGAAGTTCCCGGCGACCACGTACAGGCCGATCACCGCGGCCAGCATGATCAGACCGCCGGCCAGGTTGTAGAGCAGGAACTTCACCGCCGCGTACGACCGCTGCGTGGCGGCCGCCTCCTCGCCGTGCTCGTGGGCACGGTCCCCGAAGCCGCCGATGAGGAAGTACATCGGGATGAGCATGGCTTCGAAGAAGATGTAGAAGAGGAAGACGTCGGTGGCCTCGAAGGAGATGATCACCATCGCCTCCACGGCCAGGATCAGCGCGAAGAAGCCCTGGGTGGGCCGCCAGCGCCGGCTGCCGGTCTCCAGCGGGTCGGCGTCGTGCCAGCCCGCGAGGACGATGAACGGGATCAGCACGGCGGTCAGCGCGATCAGCGCGACCGCGATGCCGTCGACGCCCAGTTCGTACCTGACCCCGAAGTCCTTGATCCACGCATGGGACTCGGTGAGCTGGTAGCGGGAGCCGTCCGGGTCGAAGCGGACCAGGACGGTGATCGCCAGGGCGAGCGTGGCGAGCGAGACGGTCAGCGCCAGCCATTTGGCGGCGGTGCGCCGGGCGGCCGGCACGGCGGCCGTGGCGACCGCCCCGAGGGCCGGGAGCGCCGCCGTCGCTGTCAGCAGGGGAAAGGACATCGGTATCAGACCGCCCTCATCAGCAGGGTCGCGGCGACCAGAAGCGCCGCGCCGCCGAACATCGAGACCGCGTAGGAGCGGGCGAAGCCGTTCTGGAGCCGGCGCAACCGTCCGGACAGGCCGCCGAAGCCGGCCGCCGTGCCGTTGACGACGCCGTCGACCAGGGTGTGGTCGACGTAGACCAGGGAGCGCGTCAGGTGCTCGCCGCCGCGCACCAGGACCACGTGGTTGAAGTCGTCCTGGAGCAGGTCGCGGCGGGCCGCGCGGGTGAGCAGGGAGCCGCGCGGGGCGACGGCCGGGACGGGCTTGCGGCCGTACTGGGCCCAGGCGATGGCGACGCCGACGACCAGGCAGACCATGGTGGCGCCGGTGACGGTCGCCGCGCTGAGCGGGGAGTCGCCCTCGCTGTGTCCCGTCACGGGCTCCAGCCAGTGCAGGAAGCGGTCGCCGATGCTGAAGAAGGCACCGCCGAAGACCGAGCCGACGGCGAGGACGATCATGGGGATCGTCATGACCTTCGGGGACTCGTGCGGGTGCGGCTCGGCGTGCTCGCCCCGGGTCTCGGCGGCGGGCTCCACGCTGGGCTCGGCCGGGGACGGGGTCGGGGCCTTGCGCCACCGCTCCTCCCCGAAGAACGTCATCAGCATCACGCGCGTCATGTAGAAGGCGGTGATGGCCGCGCCCAGCAGGGCCGCGCCGCCGAGGATCCAGCCCTCGGTGCCGCCCTTGGCGAACGCCGCCTCGATGATCTTGTCCTTGGAGAAGAAGCCGGACAGGCCGGGGAAGCCGATGATGGCGAGGTAGCCGAGGCCGAAGGTGATGAACGTGACCGGCATGTACTTGCGCAGGCCGCCGTAGCGACGCATGTCGACCTCGTCGTTCATGCCGTGCATCACGGAGCCGGCGCCGAGGAACAGCCCGGCCTTGAAGAAGCCGTGCGTCACCAGGTGCATGATCGCGAAGACGTAGCCGATGGGGCCGAGGCCCGCCGCGAGGACCATGTAGCCGATCTGCGACATGGTCGAGCCGGCCAGCGCCTTCTTGATGTCGTCCTTGGCGCAACCGACGATCGCACCGAACAGCAGCGTGACCGCGCCGACGACCGTGACGGCCAGCTGCGCGTCAGGGGCGGCGTTGAAGATCGCGCCGGAGCGGACGATCAGGTAGACGCCCGCGGTCACCATCGTCGCCGCGTGGATGAGGGCGGAGACCGGGGTCGGGCCCTCCATGGCGTCCCCGAGCCAGGACTGCAACGGCACCTGGGCGGACTTGCCGCAGGCGGCGAGCAGCAGCATCAGGCCGATCGCCGTGAGCTTGCCCTCGGAGGTGTCACCGGTGTGGCTGAGGACCGGACCGAAGGCGAAGCTGCCGAAGGTGGTGAACATCAGCATGATCGCGATCGACAGGCCCATGTCGCCGACCCGGTTCACCAGGAAGGCCTTCTTCGCGGCCGTGGCGGCGCTGGGCTTGTGCTGCCAGAAGCCGATCAGCAGGTACGAGGCGAGACCGACGCCCTCCCAGCCGACGTACAGCAGCAGGTAGTTGTCGGCGAGGACGAGCAGCAGCATCGCCGCGAGGAACAGGTTCAGATAGCCGAAGAAGCGGCGGCGGCGCTCGTCGTGCTCCATGTACCCGACCGAGTACAGGTGGATCAGCGAGCCGACGCCCGTGATGAGCAGGACGAACGTCATGGACAGCTGGTCCAGGCGGAAGGTGACGTCCGCCTGGAAACCGGCCACCGGGACCCAGCTGAACAGGTGCTGCGTCAGGGTGCGGTGCTCCGCGCCCTTGCCGAGGAGATCGGCGAAGAGGATGAGGCCGAACACGAAGGAGGCGGCCGACAGGAGCGTGCCGATCCAGTGGCCGACGCGGTCCAGGCGCCGGCCACCGACCAGCAGGACGGCCGCTCCGAGCAGGGGCGCCGCGATGAGCGGCGCGATCAGGTTCTCCACGATTCTTCCGACCCCTTACAGCTTCATCAGGCTGGCGTCGTCGACCGAGGCCGAGTGGCGGGCGCGGAACAGCGACACGATGATCGCCAGGCCCACCACGACCTCCGCGGCGGCGACGACCATCGTGAAGAAGGCGATGATCTGGCCGTCGAGGTTGCCGTGCATCCGGGAGAAGGTGACGAACGCGAGGTTGCAGGCGTTCAGCATCAGCTCGATGCACATGAAGACCACGATGGCGTTGCGCCGGATCAGGACGCCGGTCGCGCCGATCGTGAACAGCAGGGCGGCGAGGTAGAGGTAGTTGACCGGGTTCACTTCGACGCCTCCTCGGACCGCTTGAACGTCTCCGGCTCGGCCGCCCGGCGCTCCAGGCGCTCCTCCGCGCGCTGCTCCAGCGCCCGCAGGTCGCCCAGCGCCTCCGCGGACACGTCACGGATCTGCCCGCGTGCGCGCAGCGTCTTGTTGACGGTCAGCTCGGACGGGGTGCCGTCGGGCAGCAGACCCGCGATGTCCACGGCGTTGTGCCGGGCGTAGACACCGGGGGCGGGCAGCGGCGGGAGGTGCTTCCCCTCGCGGACGCGCTGTTCGGACAGCTCGCGCTGCGTCTTGGCGCGCTCGGTGCGCTCCCGGTGGGTGAGCACCATGGCGCCGACCGCGGCCGTGATGAGCAGCGCGCCGGTGATCTCGAAGGCGAAGACGTACTTGGTGAAGAGGAGGGACGCCAGCCCCTCCACGTTGCCGTTCGCGTTCGCCCGGCCGGCGCCGTCGAACTCCTTCAGGGAGGCGTTGGCGATGCCGGCGAACAGCAGGACCCCGAAGCCGGCCCCGCACACGAGGGCCAGCCAGCGCTGGCCCTTGATGGTCTCCTTCAGGGAGTCCGCGGCCGTGACGCCGACGAGCATCACCACGAACAGGAACAGCATCATGATCGCGCCGGTGTAGACGACGATCTGCACGATCCCGAGGAAGTAGGCGCCGTTGGCGAGGTAGAACACCGCCAGGACGATCATGGTGCCGGCGAGGCACAGCGCGCTGTGCACGGCCTTCTTCATGAAGACGGTGCACAGGGCGCCGATCACCGCGACCGTGCCGAGGACCCAGAACTGGAAGGCCTCACCGGTGGAGGTGGTGTAGGCGGCGAGATGCTGAGCGGTCATCGGCCGATCACCTTCTCCGAGGCCGGCTCGTCCTCGCCGAAGGTGGAGGCGGCCTCCTGCGGGACCTCGCCCTTGGAGACGGCCACCTGGCGGACCGTACCGGGCGCGGCCTGCGTCACCAGGCCGCGGTAGTAGTCCTGTTCGTCCGTCCCCGGGAAGATCGAGTGCGGCGTGTCGACCATGCCCTCCTCGAGACCGGCGAGCAGCTGTTCCTTGGTGTAGATGAGGTTGGCGCGGCTGGAGTCGGCCAGCTCGAACTCGTTCGTCATCGTCAGCGCGCGCGTGGGGCACGCCTCGATGCACAGCCCGCACAGGATGCAGCGGGCGTAGTTGATCTGGTAGACGCGGCCGTACCGCTCGCCCGGCGAGTAGCGCTCCTCGTCGGTGTTGTCGGCGCCCTCCACGTAGATGGCGTCGGCGGGGCAGGCCCAGGCGCACAGCTCGCAGCCGACGCACTTCTCCAGGCCGTCCGGATGGCGGTTGAGCTGGTGCCGTCCGTGGAACCGCGGAGCCGTGGTCTTCTTCTGCTCCGGGTACTGCTCGGTCAGCCGCTTCTTGAACATGGCCTTGAAGGTCACGCCGAAGCCGGCCACGGGGTTCTGGAAACCGGGCTTGGTCTGCCCGGACTCCTGAGGCTCCTCAGCCATCGGACGCCTCCTTTCCATCCGAAGATCCGTCACTGACAGTGTCCGGCCCGCCACTGACAATCAGCTCCCGCTCACCCCAGCGGGGGCGGCGCCGCGGCACCGCGGGCAGCTCCTGCCCGGGCAGCGGCGGCACCGGGAACCCGCCCGCCATCGGGTCGAACGCCGGCTCCCCGCCGGCGGGCTCCTCGGCCGGCCTGCCCTTGTCGCGGAACATGTCCGCGACGAAGGAGATCAGCAGCAGGGCGAGGACACCGCCGCCCACGTAGAGGGCGATGTCGGCGAAGTCGTAGTTCTCGTTGCGCAGGGCGCGGACGGTGGCGACCAGCATCAGCCAGGTCACCGAGACCGGGATGAGCACCTTCCAGCCGAGCTTCATCAGCTGGTCGTAGCGCACACGCGGGAGCGTGCCGCGCAGCCAGATGAAGAAGAACAGCAGCAGCTGCACCTTGATGACGAACCAGAGCAGCGGCCACCAGCCGTGGTTCGCGCCCTCCCAGAAGGAGCTGACCGGCCAGGGCGCGCGCCAGCCGCCGAGGAACAGCGTGGTCGACACGGCCGAGACCGTCACCATGTTCACGTACTCGGCGAGCATGAACATCGCGAACTTGATCGACGAGTACTCGGTGTTGAAGCCGCCGACCAGGTCGCCCTCGGACTCCGGCATGTCGAACGGGGCGCGGTTGGTCTCGCCGACCATCGTGACGATGTACAGGATGAAGGAGACCGGCAGCAGCAGGATGTACCAGCGGTCGTGCTGTTGCTCCACGATCGTGGACGTCGACATCGACCCCGAGTAGAGGAACACGGAGGCGAAGGCGGCGCCCATGGCGATCTCGTACGAGATCATCTGCGCGCAGGAGCGCAGACCGCCGAGGAGCGGATAGGTGGAGCCGGAGCTCCAGCCCGCCAGCACGATGCCGTAGATGCCGACCGAGGCGACCGCGAGGATGTAGAGCATCGCGATCGGCAGGTCGGTGAGCTGCATCGCGGTGCGGTGACCGAAGACCGAGATCTCGTTCCCGGCCGGCCCGAAGGGGATCACCGCGATCGCCATGAAGGCCGGGATGGCCGCGACGATCGGCGCGAGGACGTAGACCACCTTGTCCGCGCGCTTGACGATGAGGTCTTCCTTGAGCATCAGCTTCACGCCGTCGGCGAGCGACTGGAGCATGCCCCAGGGGCCGTGCCGGTTGGGGCCGATGCGCAGTTGCATCCAGGCGACGACCTTGCGCTCCCAGACGATGGAGAACAGGACGGTCACCATCAGGAACGCGAAGCAGAAGACCGCCTTGACGACGACCAGCCACCACGGGTCGCGGCCGAACATCGAGAGGTCTTCAGCGGCGAGGTACGGGCTCATGCCTCCACCTCCTTGGGTGCCTCTCCGGCGACTGCCGCCGGGCCGATGCGGACGAGGGAGCCGGGACGCGCCCCGGTGTCGGAGGCGACGCCGGTGCCGGCGGAGTTCAGCGGGAGCCAGACCACCCGGTCGGGCATCTCGGTGATCTGGACGGGCAGTCCCACCGTGCCGGCGGGGCCGGTGACGGTCAGGACCTCGCCGTCCGCGACGCCCGCCTCGGCGGCCGTCGCGGCGGACACGCGCGCGCGTGCGGCGTGCCGGGTTCCGGCGAGCGCCTCGTCGCCCTCCTGGAGGACGCCCTGGTCGAGCAGCAGCCGGTGCCCGGCGAGCACGGCCTCACCGACGGCCGGGCGGGGCAGCGCGCCCGCGGTCTCCAGGGGACCGGAGGCGCGGGGGCCGTCCCAGGAGCCGAGCCGGTCGATCTCCGCGCGCGTGGCGCGCAGATCCGGCAGGCCCAGCCGCCGGCGCCCGTCGGCGCCCTCGGCGCCGTCCATGGCGTCGGCGAGCATGTGCAGGACCCGCGTGTCGGTCGGCGCGAGCGGGCGGGTCATCTGATCGGGCTTGAGCGCGGCCTCGAAGAGGCGTACGCGGCCTTCCCAGTTGAGGAAGGTGCCCGCCTTCTCGGCGACCGCGGCGACCGGCAGGACGACGTCGGCGCGGGCGGTGACCTCGCTGGGCCGCAACTCCAGCGACACCAGGAAGCCGACGTTCTCCAGCGCCTCACGCGCGCGTGCCGGGTCGGGCAGGTCGGCGACCTCCACCCCGGCGACCAGGAGCGCCGAGAGTTCGCCGGTGGCGGCGGCCTCGACGATCTGGTGGGTGTCGCGGCCGTAGCGGGCCGGCAGTTCGGCGACGCCCCAGGCCGCGGCGACCTCCTCCCGCGCGCGCGGGTCGGTCGCCGGACGGCCGCCCGGCAGCAGCGAGGGCAGCGCGCCCATCTCGACGGCGCCGCGTTCACCGGCCCGGCGCGGGATCCACACCAGTTCGGCGCCGGTCGCGGTGGCGGCGCGCAGCGCGGCGGTGAGTCCGCCCGCGACACCGGCCAGCCGCTCCCCCACGACGATGACGGCGCCCTCGGCGCGCAGGGCCTCGGCGGCGAGCGTGCCGGGCTCCTCCAGGCCGACGCCGCTGGCGAGCGCGTCCAGCCACTCCGTCTCGGTGCCCGGAGCGGCCGGCAGCAGCGTGCCGCCCGCCTTCTCCAGGCCCCGGGTGGCGTGCGTGGCCAGCGAGAACACCCGCTGCTTGCGCTTGCGCCAGGCCTTGCGCAGCCGCAGGAAGACGCCGGGCGCCTCCTCCTCCGACTCGAAGCCCACCAGCAGGACGGCGGGCGCCTTCTCCAGGGAGGTGTACGTGACGCCCGTACCCCCGCGGGACCCCCGCAGGTCCCGGCCCCGGCCGGCCACCCAGGCGGCCAGGAAGTCGGCCTCCTCGCCGCTGTGCACGCGCGCGCGGAAGTCGATGTCGTTGGTGTCGAGCACCACGCGCGCGAACTTGCTGTACGCGTAGGCGTCCTCGACGGTCAGCCGGCCGCCGATGAGGACACCGGCCCGGGAGCGGGCGGCGCCCAGGCCGCGCGCCGCCGCCTCCAGCGCCTCGGGCCAGGAGGCGGGCTCCAGGACACCGTCGGCGTTGCGCACCAGCGGCGTGTCGAGGCGGTCCTTCGTCTGCGCGTACCGGAACGCGAAGCGTCCCTTGTCGCAGATCCACTCCTCGTTGACCTCGGGGTCGTAGGCGGCGAGCCGCCGCATGACCTTGCCGCGCCGGTGGTCGGTGCGGGTGGCGCAGCCGCCGGAGCAGTGCTCGCACACCGACGGGGAGGAGACGAGGTCGAAGGGGCGGGAGCGGAACCGGTAGGCGGCGGAGGTGAGCGCGCCGACCGGGCAGATCTGGATGGTGTTGCCGGAGAAGTACGACTCGAACGGGTCGCCCTCGCCGGTGCCGACCTGCTGGAGCGCGCCCCGCTCGACCAGTTCGATCATGGGGTCGCCCGCGATCTGGTTGGAGAAGCGGGTGCAGCGGGCGCACAGCACGCACCGCTCGCGGTCGAGCAGCACCTGGGTGGAGATCGGCACGGGCTTCTCGTAGGTCCGCTTCTTGCCGTCGAAGCGGGACTCGGCGTTGCCGTGCGACATCGCCTGGTTCTGCAGCGGGCACTCGCCGCCCTTGTCGCAGACCGGGCAGTCCAGCGGGTGGTTGATGAGCAGCAGCTCCATCACACCGTGCTGGGCCTTCTCGGCGACCGGCGAGGTGAGCTGGGTCTTCACGACCATGCCGTCCGTGCAGGTGATGGTGCAGGACGCCATCGGCTTGCGCTGGCCCTCGACCTCGACGATGCACTGCCGGCAGGCGCCGGCCGGGTCCAGCAGGGGGTGGTCGCAGAAACGCGGGATCTCGATGCCGAGCTGCTCGGCGGCCCGGATGACCAGGGTGCCCTTGGGCACGCTGATCTCGATGCCGTCGATCGTCAGCGTGACGAGGTCCTCCGGCGGGACCGCCGCCTCTCCCCCACCCGCGGGAGCACTGGTGGTCACGGTCATGCGTTCACCTCCGGGCGGTCCGCCCAGGCCGTCGACTTGGCCGGGTCGAAGGGGCAGCCCCGGCCCGTGATGTGCTGCTCGTACTCCTCGCGGAAGTACTTCAGCGAGGAGAAGATCGGGGACGCGGCGCCGTCGCCGAGGGCGCAGAAGGACTTGCCGTTGATGTTGTCGGCGATGTCGTTGAGCTTGTCGAGGTCGGACATCACGCCCTTGCCGGCCTCGATGTCCCGCAGCAACTGCACCAGCCAGTACGTCCCTTCGCGGCAGGGTGTGCACTTGCCGCAGGACTCGTGGGCGTAGAACTCGGTCCAGCGGGTCACCGCCCGCACCACGCAGGTCGTCTCGTCGAAGCACTGCAGCGCCTTGGTGCCGAGCATGGAGCCGGCGGCGCCGACGCCCTCGTAGTCGAGGGGGACGTCGAGGTGCTCGTCGGTGAACATCGGTGTGGAGGAGCCGCCCGGCGTCCAGAACTTCAGGCGGTGGCCCGGCCGCATGCCGCCGCTCATGTCGAGGAGCTGGCGCAGCGTGATGCCGAGCGGGGCCTCGTACTGGCCGGGGCTCGCGACATGGCCGCTGAGCGAGTAGAGCGTGAAGCCCGGGGACTTCTCGCTGCCCATCGCCCTGAACCAGTCCTTGCCGTTTTTCAGGATGGCGGGAACCGACGCGATCGACTCGACGTTGTTCACCACAGTGGGACAGGCGTAGAGGCCTTCCACCGCAGGGAAGGGGGGACGGAGCCGCGGTTGACCACGGCGGCCTTCGAGCGAGTCGAGCAGTGCGGTCTCCTCACCGCAGATGTACGCGCCGGCGCCGGCGTGCACGGTGAGGGTCAGGTCGAGCCCGCTGCCCAGGATGTTCTCGCCGAGGTAGCCCGCCGCGTAGGCCTCGCGCACGGCCTCGTGCAACCGCCGCAGGACGGGGACGACTTCACCCCGCAGATAGATGAAGGCATGCGACGACCTGATGGCGTAGCACGCGATCACGATGCCCTCGATGAGGCTGTGCGGGTTCGCGAAGAGGAGCGGGATGTCCTTGCAGGTGCCCGGTTCCGACTCGTCGGCGTTGACAACAAGATAGTGCGGTTTCCCATCACCCTGAGGGATGAACTGCCACTTCATCCCCGTCGGGAATCCCGCGCCGCCGCGGCCCCGCAGCCCGGAGTCCTTGACGTACGCGATCAGGTCGTCCGGCGACATGGCGAGGGCCTTGCGGAGCCCCTCGTACCCCTCGTGCCTCCGGTAGACGTCCAGAGTCCAGGACCGGTCCTCGTCCCAGAAGGCCGACAGCACGGGTGCGAGCAGCTTCTCGGGGCTCGGATCCTTGACCTCGGATACCACGGTCATCACTCCCCCTCCTCTGCGGTGGGCCCCGCGGGGTGGGCAGGGTCGGAGGCCGATGTGTCCTGCGGCGCGTCATGGGAGCTGAGGTGCTCGGCCGGCGACGGCTCGTGCACCCGGTCCTGCGATTCCTCGTGCGGACCTCCGCGCGGATGGACCACGCGCGCGGGTGCGGTCTCCCCCTTGGCCAGGCGGAGGCCCACCAGCGACGCGGGTCCCGCACTGCCGCCCTCCTCGACGGCCCCGGGCCGCTCGTCGGGGAAGCCGGCCAGGATGCGCGCGGTCTCCTTGAAGGTGCACAGACGCGCCCCGCGCGTGGGCTGCACGGGGCGCCCCGCCCGCAGGTCGTCGACGAGGTGCTTGGCGCTCGCCGGGGTCTGGTTGTCGAAGAACTCCCAGTTGACCATCACGACCGGCGCGTAGTCGCAGGCCGCGTTGCACTCGATGTGCTCCAGGGTGACCTTGCCGTCGTCGGTGGTCTCGCCGTTGCCGACGCCCAGGTGCTCCTGGAGGGTCTCGAAGATCGCGTCACCGCCCATGACCGCGCACAGCGTGTTGGTGCAGACGCCGACCTGGTAGTCGCCGGACGGCTTGCGCCGGTACATCGTGTAGAAGGTGGCGACGGCGGTGACCTCGGCCGTGGTCAGACCCAGCATGTCCGCGCAGAACCGCATGCCGGTGCGCGTGACGTGGCCCTCCTCCGACTGCACGAGGTGGAGCAGCGGCAGCAGGGCGGACCGGGAGTCCGGGTAGCGCGCGATCACTTCGCGCGCGTCCGCCTCCAGCCGGGCCCGGACGTCGTCCGGGTAGGCGGGCGCGGGCAGTTCGGGCATGCCCAGGCTGACGCCCCGCTCGGAAGAAGAGGTGGTCACCGGTCGACGCCTCCCATCACGGGGTCGATGGACGCGACGGCGACGATGACGTCGGCGACCTGGCCGCCCTCGCACATCGCCGCCATGGCCTGAAGGTTGGTGAAGGACGGGTCGCGGAAGTGGACCCGGTAGGGGCGGGTGCCGCCGTCGGACACCGCGTGCACCCCGAGTTCGCCCTTGGGCGACTCGACGGCCGTGTACGCCTGTCCCGGCGGGACCCGGAAGCCCTCGGTGACCAGCTTGAAGTGGTGGATCAGGGCCTCCATGGAGGTGCCCATGATCTTCTTGATGTGGTCGAGGGAGTTGCCGAGTCCGTCCGGTCCCAGGGCGAGCTGGGCGGGCCAGGCGATCTTCTTGTCGGGGACCATGACCGGGCCGGGCTTGAGCCGGTCCAGGCACTGCTCGACGATCCCGAGCGACTGGCGCATCTCCTCCAGGCGGATGAGGAAGCGGCCGTAGGCGTCGCAGGTGTCGGCGGTCGGGACGTCGAAGTCGTACGTCTCGTAGCCGCAGTACGGCTGGGCCTTGCGCAGGTCGTGCGGCAGGCCGGTGGCGCGCAGGATCGGGCCGGTCGCGCCGAGGGCCATGCAGCCGGCCAGGTCGAGGTAGCCGACGTCCTGCATGCGGGCCTTGAAGATGGGGTTCCCGGTGGCGAGCTTGTCGTACTCCGGGAGGTTCTTCCTCATCTTCTTCACGAACTCGCGGATCTGGTCCACCGCGCCGGGCGGCAGGTCCTGGGCGAGTCCGCCGGGCCGGATGTACGCGTGGTTCATGCGCAGGCCCGTGACCAGCTCGTAGATGTCGAGAATCATTTCACGATCACGGAATCCGTAGATCATGATCGTGGTGGCGCCCAGCTCCATGCCGCCGGTGGCGATGCACACCAGGTGGGAGGACAGCCGGTTCAGCTCCATCAGGAGCACCCGGATGATCTTGGCGCGCTCGGTGATCTGGTCCTCGATGCCGAGGAGCTTCTCGACGGCGAGGCAGTAGGCGGTCTCGTTGAAGAAGGACGTCAGGTAGTCCATGCGCGTCACGAACGTGGTGCCCTGCGTCCACGTGCGGTACTCGAGGTTCTTCTCGATGCCGGTGTGGAGGTAGCCGATGCCGCACCGGGCCTCGGTGACCGTCTCGCCCTCGATCTCCAGGATCAGGCGGAGCACCCCGTGGGTGGACGGGTGCTGGGGACCCATGTTGACGACGATGCGCTCGTCGTCGGCGCGGGCCGCGGACTGGACGACCTCGTCCCAGTCGCCACCGGTGACCGTGTAGACGGTGCCCTCGGTGGTCTCGCGCGCGGACGCGGCCGACGCGGCGGATGCTGACTGCGTGCTCACGAGTACGACCTCCGCTGGTCCGGAGCCGGGATCTGGGCGCCCTTGTACTCGACGGGGATGCCGCCGAGGGGGTAGTCCTTGCGCTGCGGGTGGCCCTGCCAGTCGTCCGGCATCATGATCCGCGTCAGGGCCGGGTGACCGTCGAAGACGATGCCGAAGAAGTCGTAGGTCTCGCGCTCGTGCCAGTCGTTCGTCGGGTAGACGGGGACCAGCGACGGGATGCGCGGGTCGCTGTCGGGCGCGCTGACTTCGAGGCGGATCAGCCGGTTGTGGGTGATCGAGCGCAGGTGGTAGACGGCGTGCAGCTCGCGGCCCTTGTCGTGCGGGTAGTGGACGCCGCTGACGCCGGTGCACAGCTCGAAGCGCAGGGCCGGGTCGTCGCGCAGGGTGCGGGCGACGCGGACCAGGTGCTCGCGTTCGATGTGGAAGGTCAGCTCGCCGCGGTCGACGACCGTCTTCTCGATGGCGTTCCCCGGCAGGAGTCCCTGCTCCTCCAGGGCGCCCTCCAGCTCGTCGGCGACCTCGTCGAACCAGCCGCCGTAGGGGCGGGTGGCCGGTCCCGGGAGTCGGACCGAGCGGACCAGGCCGCCGTAGCCGGAGGTGTCGCCGCCGTTGTCGGCGCCGAACATGCCGCGCTGCACGCGGATCTCCTCGCCGCCCTGGCCGCGCTGGCCGGGGAGGTTGGAGGCGGAGAGGTCCTTCTCGGGGTTGACCCCGTTCGCGGAGCCGTTCACCCCGTTCGCGGGGCCGTTCGCCCCGTTCGCGGGGCCGTTCGCCCCGTGGTTCCCCTGGGTGCCGTTCGCGTCGCTCACCGCAGCAGCCCCTTCATCTCGATCGTGGGCAGGGCCTTGAGCGCCGCCTCCTCCGCCTCGCGGGCCGCCTCCTCGGCGTTCACGCCAAGCTTGGAGGACTGGATCTTCTGGTGGAGCTTGAGGATCGCGTCCATCAGCATCTCGGGGCGGGGCGGGCAGCCCGGCAGGTAGATGTCGACCGGGACGATGTGGTCGACGCCCTGGACGATCGCGTAGTTGTTGAACATGCCGCCGGAGGAGGCGCAGACGCCCATGGAGATCACCCACTTGGGGTTGGGCATCTGGTCGTAGACCTGCCTCAGGACGGGCGCCATCTTCTGGCTGACCCGGCCGGCGACGATCATCAGGTCCGCCTGGCGCGGTGAGCCGCGGAAGACCTCCATGCCGAAGCGGGCCAGGTCGTAGCGGCCGGCGCCCGTGGTCATCATCTCGATGGCACAGCAGGCGAGGCCGAAGGTGGCCGGGAAGACGGACGCCTTGCGCACCCAGCCCGCGGCCTGCTCGACGGTGGTCAGCAGGAAGCCGCTCGGCAGCTTTTCTTCGAGTCCCATGTCGTTAAAGGCCCCTCAGTCCCATTCCAGGCCGCCGCGCCGCCATACGTACGCGTACGCGACGAAGACGGTGAGCACGAAGAGCAGCATCTCCACGAGCCCGAAGATCCCCAGGGCGTCGAAGGTGACGGCCCAGGGGTAGAGGAAGACGATCTCGATGTCGAAGACGATGAAGAGCATCGCCGTCAGGTAGTACTTGATGGGGAAGCGCCCGCCGCCGGCCGGCGTGGGGGTCGGCTCGATGCCGCACTCGTAGGCTTCGAGTTTCGCGCGGTTGTACCGCTTCGGACCGATCAGCGTGGCCATGACCACGGAGAAGATCGCAAAGCCTGCCCCGAGGGCTCCCAGTACGAGGATGGGCGCATACGCGTTCACCGCTCCTCGCTCCTCTCAGTCGGCACTGACTGCTGGCGGTTGCACTGGGCTCACATCCGCCTCACCGGTCCCACGAACCCCGCTGGCCCCGGCGAAGATCGCGAACATGTGAAGCAGGTCACAAGCCCAACTGCCTCGCATCTTATGCCTGCCGCTCTGTGATCTGCGACACGGGGTATTGCACAAGCTTTGTGATCTCCACCACCTGACGAAGGATCATGAAGTCGGATGATGAGTGATCTTCATACGCGAAGCGTTCAGTTGATCACCAGAAGTGACAATCTCGCACGTCGTCGCAGGCCGGAGGGTGCGTCTCCATATCAAGAGACTTCCGATGCATGCAAATTGGCGATGGACGCGATGGCCTGATAGTGGGGCGCGTTCACACCTCGGAGGGAGGCCGGGGCGGGATGTGGACGGACTCCGGGCGCGTGCACGCGTTCACGAGCCGGGCGGGCGCCGGACGCCGCCGTTCCGGTAATCGTTCCGTGACGTCCGCCACATTCATGAGAGGCGTCTGAGAACCGGGCTTGGCCAACGAACCCAACCAATGGTAGGCGGGGGGCAATTCGGACTTAATGATCAAAGACCGTGATCAAGGGCTTGATCACGGGCGTCCGCAATGTCCGTTACGGCGTCAATAAAGAGCGACACGCCCGGGTTTCCGGGTCTCGATTGAACAACTGTGGCGCAGCACACGTTTCTTGAAGATATGAAGGAGCCCCTGGTACCGGTTGTTCCCATGTCCCACACCGCTCACATACGCAGCCACCGGAAGCCCCGCCGCAGCGCGTCGACCCTCGCGATGCGGGCCGGAGTTGCCGGTGGCGTCCTCGGCACCCTGGCAGTCGCCGGGGCGTCCGGCTCGGCGAACGCTGCCGAGCCGGTGACGCAGACCCTCGAACTGCCCACCCTGACGGCCGACCTGGCCGCCCAGGCGGCCCAGTCCGCGGACGCCACCGAGCAGGCCGCGGCGAACTACCAGCTGCAGGCCGAGCGTGACGCGGCTGCCGCGAAGGCCGCGAAGCAGGCCAAGGCGGACCTCGCCGACGCCAAGAAGAAGGCGGCGGAGGCCAAGAAGAAGGCCCAGGAGGACGCCCGCAAGGAGGCCGCCGCCCGCGCCTCCCGCACCGCGGAGCGGACCACGCTCTCCACCACGGCGGACGCCGGCTCCACCACCACGTCCACCACCACTGCCACCAGCACCAGCACCAGCACGTCCCCGGCCACCGGTTCGGCCGCGGCCGTCATCAGCTTCGTCAAGGCGCAGGTCGGCAAGGCGTACGTCTCCGGCGCCACCGGCCCCTCCGCCTACGACTGCTCCGGCCTGGTGCAGACGGCCTTCAAGCAGGTCGGCATCAGCCTGCCGCGCGTCTCCCAGGACCAGTCGACGGCCGGCACCCAGGTCTCGCTGAGCAACCTCCAGCCGGGCGACATCCTGTACTGGGGCAGCGCGGGTTCCGCGTACCACGTCGCGGTGTACGTCGGCGACGGCATGTTCGTGGGCGCGCAGAACCCCTCCACCGGTGTCGTGGAGCGCCCGCTGTCGTACGACCCGCCCACCGGCGCCGTGCGGGTGCTCTGAGCGCACTCGGCACCTCTCGCACGCGTAGGGCCGCAGCCACTCGGGGCAGCGGCCCTTGCGGCGTCCCCTGACGCGCCTCGCCTCGTCCCTGACATGCTCCGCTCGGGCCGCCGTCCGGTGGTACGCCGCCGAGGGCACCGGCCCGGCGGCACATCAGCCGGGATGAACTGCCCCCATTGAAGGCAGAGTCCGACATGTCGGACACATCGTCAATCCAGTGCTCGAAACGCCCACGACCGGGCGACGGCTGCTGGACGAGGGCGAGGGGCGCCTGTCGGTGCCGGGTTCCGCGGCAGACGACGGACCGGCGGGACGCGGTGTACGTCCGCCGGGCCGCCGTCGCCGCGGCTCAGCGCCCGGTCACGCCTTCGGGGCCACCTTGCTCAGGCCGTTGATGATGCGGTCCATCGCGTCCCCGCCCGTGGGGTCGGTGAGGTTCGCCAGCAGCTTCAGGGTGAACTTCATCAGCAGCGGGTGGGTCAGACCGCGCTGGGCGGCGATCTGCATGACCTTCGGGTTGCCGATGAGCTTCACGAAGGCGCGGCCGAGCGTGTAGTAGCCGCCGTAGGTGTCCTTGAGGACGCGCGGGTAGCGCTGGAGGGCGATCTCGCGCTGGGCGGGCGTCGCGCGCGCGTGGGCCTGCACGATGACGTCGGCGGCGATCTGGCCGGACTCCATGGCGTAGGCGATGCCCTCGCCGTTGAAGGGGTTCACCAGGCCGCCGGCGTCGCCGACGAGCAGCAGCCCGCGCGTGTAGTGCGGCTGGCGGTTGAAGGCCATGGGCAGGGCGGCGCCGCGGATCGGGCCGGTCATGTTCTCCGGGGTGTAGCCCCAGTCCTCCGGCATGGAGGCGCACCACGCCTTGAGGATCTCGCGCCAGTCCAGCTCCTTGAAGGAGGCGGAGGTGTTGAGCACGCCGAGGCCCACGTTCGACGTGCCGTCACCCATGCCGAAGATCCAGCCGTAGCCGGGCAGCAGACGGTCCTGGGGGCCGCGGCGGTCCCACAGCTCCAGCCAGGACTCCAGGTAGTCGTCGTCGTGGCGGGGCGAGGTGAAGTAGGTGCGCACGGCCACGCCCATCGGGCGGTCCTCGCGGCGGTGCAGGCCCATCGCCAGGGAGAGGCGGGTGGAGTTGCCGTCGGCGGCGACGACGAGCGGCGCGTGGAAGGTGACCTCGCGCTTCTCCTCGCCGAGCTTGGCGGTGACGCCGGTGATGCGGCCGGTGCGGTCGTCGAGCACCGGGCCGCTGACGTTGCAGCGCTCGTACAGCCGGGCGCCGGCCTTCTGGGCGTTGCGGGCGAGCTGCTCGTCGAAGTCGTCGCGCTTGCGGACCAGGCCGTAGTTCGGATAGGCGGCGAGGTCGGGCCAGTCGAGCTGGAGGCGGGAGCCGCCGCCGATGATGCGCAGGCCCTTGTTGCGCAGCCAGCCGGCCTCCTCGGAGATGTCGATGCCCATGGCGACGAGCTGCTTGACCGCGCGCGGGGTGAGGCCGTCGCCGCACACCTTCTCGCGGGGGAACTCGGTCTTCTCCAGGAGCAGGACGTCGAGACCGGCCTTGGCGAGGTGGTACGCGGTCGTGGAGCCGGCTGGCCCCGCGCCCACGACGATCACATCGGCGGTGTGGTCGGAGAGGGGCTCGGTCACGGCGGGATCTCCCCAAGGTTTCGAAATCTGCGTGCCGACCGGCACTGGACATGGGCAGTCTATTCAGCGGACTTGATCGACTGGCTGAAGGGCTGCCCTGTGAAGCGACCTCTCCCCGCGGTACGGCTGCGCGTCCCCACGCACGAGGACGCGGTCGCGTGGCACCGGGTCTTCGCCGACCCGGAGGTGATGGAGTTCCACGGCGGCAGGCCGGCGGAGCTGTCGGTGTACGAGGAACTGACCGCGCGCCAGCGGCGGCACGACGCGGAGCACGGCTTCTGCCTGTGGACCCTGCTGGACGAGTCCGGCGAGGTCATGGGCTTCACCGGTGCGCAGCCGTGGCGGCCGGACTGGGGCCCGGTCGGCGAGATCGAGATCGGCTGGCGGCTCGGGCGGGCGCACTGGGGCAAGGGGTACGCCACCGCGGCGGCGCGGGAGACGCTGCGGCGGGTGCGGGAGGCCGGGGTGCCGGAGGTGGTGGCGATGGTCCGGCAGGGCAACGAGCGGTCGATCGCGGTGACCCGGCGGCTCGGCATGGAGCGGGCGGAGACCTACCCGCACCCCACGCTGGACGAGCCGGCCCTGTGTTTCCGGCTCCGCTTCCATCACGCACAGTAGTCGTCTGTCACGGAAAGGTACCAGCGCCTTCCGGGTGGACCGGGTGAGCGTTACCCTTCCAGTACCGCTGGGGGTGACATCTGTGCGTATAACACCCAAAACACCCGAAGTGCGCGTCCCTCGTCTGGTCGGTCTCATGGCCGTGGACGCGCGCGAGACCGCCAGGACGCGGGGTCTGCTCCTCAACGCGCCGGACCGCCCGGACTTCCACCGCACCGTGGTCGACTACGTCGTACGCCAGTACCCGCAGCCCGGCGCCGAGGTGCCGCCGGACTCGATGGTCTACGTGTGGTTCGACTTCGGTGAGGGAGAGGGCGGCGGAGGCGTGCGGGAACCGCGCGTTCCGCGGCCACCGACGGGCGGAGTGCGACGGGAGCTGGAGCAGCCGGGCGACCCGTACGCGGTAGCCGGGTTCGGCTCCTCCTGAGACTCCCCGCCTCCCGGAAGCCCGCTACTCCTTGAAGCCCCGGTGCAGCGCGACCACCCCGCCGGTGAGGTCGCGCCACGCCACCTTGGACCAGCCCGCCTCGCGCAGCCGTTCGGCGAGCGCGGGCTGGTCGGGCCAGGCCCGGATGGACTCGGCGAGGTAGACGTACGCGTCCGGGCTGGAGGAGACCGCGCGCGCGACCGACGGCAGCGCCCGCATCAGGTACTCGGTGTAGACGGTGCGGAACGGCGCCCACGTCGGGTGGGAGAACTCGCAGATCACCACGCGTCCGCCGGGCCGGGTGACCCGGTGCATCTCGCGCAGCGCCGCGTCCGTGTCCTGGACGTTGCGCAGCCCGAAGGAGATCGTCACCGCGTCGAAGGTGTCGTCCTTGAAGGGCAGCCTCGTCGCGTCGCCCGCCGTGAACGGCAGCCAGGTGTGCTTCTTCTTGCCGACCTGGAGCATGCCGAGGGAGAAGTCGCAGGGGACGACGTACGCGCCGGTCCGCGCGAAGGGCAGCGAGGAGGTGGCCGTGCCGGCGGCGAGGTCCAGGACCTTCTGCGCGGGGCGCGCGTCGACCGCCTTCGCCACCTCCTTGCGCCAGCGCCGGTCCTGGCCGAGCGACAGCACGTCGTTCGTCAGGTCGTACCGTTCCGCCACGTCGTCGAACATCGAGGCGACTTCGTGCGGCTGCTTGTTCAGGGAAGCGCGGGTCACCCGCCCATTCTTGCAGCCCGCCCTCCCGGCAGGAGCGTCGGCTTCTTGCGGGCCGCCACGTCCTCCACCCACCCGCACGCCAGCACGAAGAAGGCGATCAGCACCCAGCCGACACCGAACAGGAACCACTGGCTGTCCAGCGGCAGGTAGGTCTCGAAGGCCGGTACGTCCCAGAGCCGGTCGATCAGCGGGACGGCCAGCACCAGCGCGATCTCGTGCCAGAGGTAGATCGTCACCGCGCGGGCGTTGAACACGGTGACCGCGCGGTCCAGGCGCCGGAACCGGGTCAGCCCGGCGAGGTCGATCCGCAGGCGCGCCTTCGCCCACATCAGCAGCGTCACGAAGCCGGCCGACCAGAAGGCCTGCGCGAGGGGGTTCTCGTCCAGGTCGTACGTCCCGAACTCGGCCTGGTGCCCGAAGGCGTACCAGGCGCCGTAGCCGAGGGCCGCGAGCGACAGGACGGCCACCGGGACCGGCTTGGCCCGCTGGAGCACACCGTCGCGGTGGGCGAAGCCGAGCAGCCAGCAGAAGAGGTACGTCGACAGGTCCCACAGGGCGCTGCCCAGCCGGTTGTCCGGGCCCGCCCAGCAGAAGTCCAGCATCAGGACCGGCGCCAGGGACAGCAGCAGGACGGGGACCGGGGCGAGCCGGAAGAGCCGCAGCAGCAGCGGGGAGAGCAGCACGAACCAGAGGTAGGTGCGCAGGTACCAGAGGATCTCCCAAGCCTGCTCGCCCCACGCGTTGCCCGGCGGGTCGCCGAGCGGGACGGCCCAGAAGACGATCTGCCGGCCCGGCATCCAGCCGTGGACCAGCATCGCGAGCACTACGAAGAGGCCCCAGAACCAGAACGGGGGCAGCAGCCGTCTGAGCCGGCTCCTGAGGACCTTGGGGGCCGGGCGTTCCAGGGACTTCGCCATCAGGGTCCCGGCCAGGGCGAACATGACGCCCATGGAGGGGAACACCAGGCCGCACCAGGCCCACCCGAAGGTGTGGTAGGTCACCACCCGGATCAGCGCCAGGGCCCTGAGCGTGTCGAAGTAGCGGTCGCGCCCGGCGGGGCCCGGCCCGGACGGCCGTACGGGGGGAACGGCCGCGGTCCTGCTGTGCGCTCCCATCTCAGCCCGCCTGCGCCGGTGTGCCGACCTCGCCCGTCCGCTTCAGCTTCTGCCAGCGCAGGCGGCCGCCGGTGAGCGCGGTGACGCAGGAGTGGATGAGGACGAGGTACATCATCTGGCGGTAGGCCAGTTGTTGCAGGGGCATCATCAGCAGGTACCGGTACTTCTCGCGGTCGAGGCGGAAGGCGTAGGCCGCGCACAGGAGCTGGACGCCGAGGACCGCCAGCCAGGCCAGCAGGGCCGCCCGGAAGTCGACGAAGATCATCGAGTAGACGGTGAAGACGTCGATGAGCGGGGCGAAGAGCGGCGTGACCACCTGGAAGATCACCACCAGGGGCATGCCGACCCGGCCGAAGCGGCCCGAGGGCCCCCGGTCCGTCAGGGACGTGCGGTGCTTCCACAGGGCCTGCATGGTGCCGTACGACCAGCGGTAGCGCTGGGACCAGAGCTGCTTGAGCGAGCCGGGCGCCTCCGTCCAGGCACGGGCGTGCTCCTGGTAGACGACCCGCCAGCCCGCGCGGTGCATGGCGATGGTGATGTCGGTGTCCTCGGCGAGGGTGTCCTCGCTCATGCCGCCGGCCGCCAGCACGGCGTCCCGGCGGAACGCGCCGATCGCGCCCGGGATGGTGGGCATGCAGCGCAGCAGGTCGTACATGCGCCGGTCGAGGTTGAAGCCCATCACGTACTCGATGTGCTGCCAGGCCCCGATCACGGTGGTGCGGTTGCCGACCTTGGCGTTGCCGGCGACCGCGCCGACGGACGGGTCGGCGAAGGGCTGCACCAGCTGCCGCACGGTGTCCGGTTCGAAGACCGTGTCGCCGTCCATCATGATGACGATGTCGTACGACGCGTTGCGCACGCCGTTGTTCAGCGCGGCCGGTTTGCCGGCGTTCTCCTGGCGGATCACCCGGACGTTCGTCATGCCGAGCGACTCGGCCGCGTCGCGCGCGATCCGCGAGGTGCCGTCGGTCGAGCCGTCGTCCACCACGATGATCTCGATCGGGTGGGTGCTAAGCGCCAGCGACCGGAGGGTGTTGGCGATGCACTCCTTCTCGTTGTACGCCGGGACGACCACGCTCACCGGCCCGGTGACCGCGGGGCCCCAGCCGAACCGGCGTCCGTTGCGCTGCCGGTGGTGGCGGCGGGCGAGGACCAGCATCATCCCGAAGCGGCCCAGCACGGCCACCCCGACGATCGCCAGCCCGGCCGACAGCGCGGGCACGGTCCACTCGGCGACGGCCACGGCCGCGACGAGGGCCTTGCCCTCGTAGAGGGTCAGTCCGGTGGCCCGGTGGTGGGCGGCCTGGAGGCGGAGGCCGGCGGGCGTGCCGCCGCCCGCCGTCTGCCGGTCCGCCATGACCCCGCTGATGGTGGTGAAGGTGTAGCCCTTCGCCTTCATCTTCTCGATGTACTCCGGCAGCGCCGCGATCGTCTGCGAGCGTTCGCCGCCCGCGTCGTGGAAGAGCACCGAGGCGCCCCGGGTGCCCTTCGGGGTGGCCCACTTCACGATGTCGGAGACGCCCGGCCGCTTCCAGTCGTCGCTGTCGGTGTCGACGAAGACGCTGGTGTAGCCGTCCTTGCCGAGCCTCTCGTAGACGGGCCAGCTGTAGTCGTCGATGGCGTCCGTCTCGGAGGAGTACGGCGCCCGGAACAGGGTCGTGGTGATGCCGGCCGCACCGGCGAGGGCGAGCTGCGTCTGCTCCATCTCGCGGTCGACGCGGGACGCGGACTGGTACGACAGGTCGACGTGCGTGAAGGTGTGCACGCCGACCTCGTTGCCCTGCTCGACCATCGTCCGCACGATGCCCGGGTAGCGCGACACCATGGAGCCCACCAGGAAGAACGTGCCGGGGACGTCGTACTTGCGCAGGATCTCGAGGACCTGGGGCGTCCAGGTCGGGTCCGGGCCGTCGTCGAAGGTGAGGGCGATGGTCTTGGCGGGGACGGAGACCGTGGTGGCCCGGCCGCCGCGGAAGGTGAGGATCGGGCCGCCGTCGAGGATCGAGTCCGGGACCTCGCTGGAGTCGGCTCCGCTGCGCACGCGCTGGTCGCCGCCGACCTCGGCGCGCAGGTACCCGTCGAGCAGCATCACGCAGGTCAGCGCGAGCAGGAGCAGGAGGGCGAGGACGACGCGGGGGCGTTGCAGCGCCGCGGCCCGGCCTGCCGCGCGCTCGATGCGGGTGGGCGCGCGCCTGCGGCCCCGGGAGGACGTCGGAGTGGTCATGACTGCCGCTGCGCCCCGCTCAGTTGGCGCCCGCGGACGCGGACGCGGGGACGGACGGGGTCGTGGACGCGGTGGGTGAGGCCGTCGGGCGGACGGTGTCCGGCAGGTCCGCCCGGCGGCCGATGCCGCCCTCGGGCCGCATCCCGCCGGGTGCCCGGCCGTCTTCGGCACGCGCGCCGAAGGGCAGCAGGGACGACGGGTTCAGCGAGGTGCCCCAGCCCGTGAACGCGGCGGCGAGCACGCCCGCGTAGGCGAGGCAGACGGCGCCGAGGAACAGGCCGAGGCGGCGCAGCACCTTCGACCGGCGTCCGGTGGTGTCAACGAACACGGGTCCCTCGGTGGACCCGTTGCCATGTGTGCGGCGACGACCGCGCCCGGCGGCGCGAGTTTCGATGGCGGGTTCGGATTGCATTCCCCGGATATTAGAGAGGCTTTATGTGTCCTTTTCTCTGGAATTCTTGTGAGCCACCCGAGATCCTTGTGAGCCGCCCCTGAAGGCGCCGTGAACCTGTCGGCGGGCTGAGAGAACGCGCGGAACGCACACCCCGGTGTGAGAGATTTCCCCCCATGAGGAGTCCACTGAGGCCGATGGCCGGGGCCGGCTGCGCGGTCGCGCTCGCGGTGACGGGTTGTTCCGCCGGGGCCACGAGCGCCCCGCACGCCGCCTCCAGCACCGCTGCCGCCCCCGCGACCAGCACCGTCTACGCTCCCTACGTCAGCGCCACCGAGGCCACCGCCACCGAGGCCGCCGGGTCCCCGGCGACGTACAACCTCGCCTTCGTGATCTCCGGTGGCAGTGGCTGTACGCCACGGTGGAACGGCACTGAGGCGATCACCGGTTCCGCCGTGACGTCCCGGATATCCGCGCTGAGGAAAACCGGCGCCGACGTCCGAGTTTCGTTCGGCGGCGCCTCCGGAAAGGAGTTGGCCGCCGTCTGCGACAGCGTTTCGGAACTCGCCGCCGCGTATGGAAAGGCGCTGGACGCGGCCGGCTCCAGCGCGGCCGACTTCGACGTCGAGGGAGACGAACTGACGAACTCCGCCTCCGTCGGATTGCGTTCGCGGGCGATAGCGCGGTTGCAGGAGGAACGACCGGACCTGAAGGTCTCCTTCACCCTCCCGGTGATGCCCTCGGGGCTCGACGCGGACGGCCTCGCGCTGCTGGAGTCCGCGAACACGTACGACGTCCAGGTCTCCACGGTCGATCTCATGACCATGAACTACGGCGAGTCGTACGACGGTGACATGGGGGACTACGCCGTGACGTCCGCGACGGCCGCGCACGCCCAGCTGAAGAAGGTGTTCGGGCTGTCGGACGCGGCCGCCTGGCGGGGCATGGCGCTGACCTCCATGATCGGTGTCAACGACGTGGCCGGGGAGACGTTCACGCTGTCCGACGCGGACCGGGTGCGGACGTTCGCGGAGCGGAAGGGGCTCGCCTGGGTGTCGATGTGGTCGGCGTTCCGGGACCGGCCGTGTACCAAGGGGCGGTCCGGGCAGGACGACGCGGCCACGGACTGCAGCGGGGTGAGCCAGACGCCGGGTGCCTTCGCGCGCCGCTTCTCCGGCTGAGCGGACCGCTTCTCCGGCCCGGCGGACCGCCGCGGCCGCTCAGCGGCGGCGGAACACCAGCCGTCCCGCCACCACCGTCGCCACGCACGTCCCCGCGCCCCGCTCGGCCAGCTCCTCCTCGTCGCGCACGTCGAAGACGGCGAAGCGGGCGGCGGAACCCTCGCGGCGTTCGGCCGCCGGCGTGGGGGGCCGGGCGGAGCCGAACGGGTCCAGGGAGGGCCGCTCGTCGGGGGTCCCTAGCCGTCCCACGGTCCCGAGCCCGGAGCGCCGCACGGCGTCGCGCACCGCGCGGCTGCCGAAGGGCTCGCAGGCCACGGCGACCGTGCCGTACGCCAGCAGGCGCTGGATGCCCCGCCGGGCGCTGGCGCCCCAGCGGGCGTCGTCCAGGCTGAGGGAGCCGAGCGCGTCCCCGGTCAGCGGCTCGGTGCCGAGCTCGTCGGCCTCGCGCGGGTCCGGGTGGTACGTCCGCTCCAGCAGCTCGTTGCCGTAGGGGTTGACGAACCCGGGCGTGAGGATGCCGGGCCAGGCGCGCACGCGCACGCGTGGCTGCGCGGCGGTCAGCTCCTCCAGGGGACCGACCGCCTCGATCCACTCCCCCTTGACGAGGAAGGCGTGCCCCCTGGAGTCGGCGTGGATCGTCAGCACGGCGGCCCTAGTTCGACGCGAGCAGCTTCAGCTCGGGGTGGGCCGTGCCGCCCTCGATGGCCGTGGAGGAGATGTGGGATACCACGCGGTCGTCCACGGGGTCGTTCGCCGGGTCGTCGTGCACGACCAGGTGCTCGTACGTCGTCGCGCGCTGCGCCGGGACCCGGCCCGCCTTGCGGATCAGGTCGATGATCTCCAGGCGGTTGGAGCGGTGCTTGGCGCCGGCCGAGGAGACCACGTTCTCCTCCAGCATGATCGAGCCGAGGTCGTCCGCGCCGTAGTGCAGGGACAGCTGGCCGACCTCCTTGCCGGTGGTGAGCCACGAGCCCTGGATGTGCTGGACGTTGTCCAGGAAGAGGCGGGCGATGGCGATCATCCGCAGGTACTCGAAGAGCGTGGCCTGGGTGCGGCCCTTCAGGTGGTTGTTCTCGGGCTGGTAGGTGTACGGGATGAACGCGCGGAAGCCGCCCGTGCGGTCCTGCACGTCCCGGATCATCCGCAGGTGCTCGATCCGCTCGGCGTTGGTCTCGCCGGTGCCCATCAGCATGGTGGAGGTGGACTCGACGCCCAGCCGGTGCGCGGTCTCCATGATCTCCAGCCAGCGCTCGCCGCTCTCCTTGAGGGGCGCGATGGCCTTGCGGGGGCGCTCGGGCAGCAGTTCCGCGCCCGCGCCGGCGAAGGAGTCCAGGCCGGCCTCGTGGATGCGGGTGATGGCCTCTTCCACCGAGACCCCGCTGATCCGGGCCATGTGCTCGACCTCGGAGGCGCCCAGGGAGTGGATGACGAGCTGCGGGAAGGCCTCCTTGATGGCCCGGAAGTGCTTCTCGTAGTACTCGACGCCGTAGTCCGGGTGGTGGCCGCCCTGGAACATGATCTGGGTGCCGCCGAGCTCCACGGTCTCGGCGCAGCGGCGCAGGATGTCGTCCAGGTCCCGCGTCCAGCCCTTCTCCTTGTCCTTGGGGGCCGCGTAGAAGGCGCAGAACTTGCACGCCGTGACACACACGTTCGTGTAGTTGATGTTCCGCTCGATGATGTACGTGGCGATGTGCTCGATGCCCGCGTACTTGCGGCGGCGCACCGCGTCGGCGGCGGCGCCCAGGGCGTGCAGGGGGGCGTCGCGGTAGAGGACGAGCGCCTCTTCCGGGGTGATCCGCCCACCGGCAGCGGCACGGTCGAGGACAGACGTGAGGTCGGCCTTCTCGGTCACCAGGGTGTCCCTTTCGTCAAGGGTTGTGGACGGACTGAGTCAGCCTACGCCAGCCCCTTCTTCCGCCCGCGCTCAGGCCGCGTACGCGCCGATCAGCACACCGGCGAGGGCACCGGCGAGGAGGAACGGGCCGAACGGTACGGCCGTCTTCCGGCCCGCCCGCCGGGCCAGGACGAGCGCGCCGCCGTAGAGCGCGCCGAGCAGGAAGCCCGCGAAGGTGCCGAGCAGCACGGTGGGCCAGCCGTACCAGCCGAGCGCGGCGCCCGCGCCCACGGCCAGCTTCACGTCACCGAAGCCCATGCCGCCCGAGTTGACGCGGTACAGCAGGTAGTAGCCGGCGCCCAGCGCGAGGGCGCCGTAGAGGGCGGTGCGCCAGTGACCGGCGTGTTCGGGGAGCAGGGCGGCGAGGCCGAGCAGGGCGAGGGCGGTGGCGGCGAGCGGGAGGGTCAGCGGGTCGGGCAGCCGCTGCACCCGGAGGTCGACGGCGGCGAGGAGCACGCCGGCGGGCGCGATCAGCAGCCAGACCGCCAGCTCCGGCCGGGTGCCGGTGGCGGCGGCGAGGGCGGCGCAGACGAGGGCGGTGGCGGTGGCGAGGAGCGGCGCGGAGGGGGCGTACGGCTGGTACGAGGTGACGGGCACGCGCCCCTCGGCTCCCCCGCGTTCGCCCACGCGCGCGCACGCGGCGCACCGGACCCGGCCCAGCCACCCCCGGACCGGATGGCGGCCGCCGGGGCAGCGGTCGCGCCACGGCTCGCCGGACGGTACGGCGAAGCGGTAGGCGGCGCGGGGCAGCAGGGCCCCGGCCAGCGCGCCCCAGAGCAGGGCGCCGAGCACCGGCACCCCCGTGGTCACCCCGCCCACGCTTCCCCCCTCGGTCGCCCCGTCCCGGGTTCCTACCCCGTTCAGGGCTGGAGCAGATCCACCTTCACGTCGGCCGGGAAGCCGGTCGTCGGGCCGACCCGGCGGGCGAACTCGGCGACGGCCTCCAGCTGCGGCGCGCCGAAGCTGAAGTCGAGGGTGGTGAAGTACTGCTCCAGGGTGGCCTCGTCGAAGTCCTCCCAGCGGGCGGCCTGTTCGGCGACCTTGTGCACCTCTTCCAGGGAGAGGTCGCGGGAGGCGAGGAAGGCCTCGTGGACCTTGCGGGTGATGAACGGCTCGCGTTCCAGGTAGTCCCGGCGGGCCGCCCACACCGCGAAGACGAACGGCAGGCCGGTCCACTCCTTCCACAGCGCGCCGAGGTCGTGGACCTGGAGACCGAAGCGGGGGCCGTCGAGGAGGTTGGCGCGCAGGGCGGCGTCGCCGATGAGGACGGCGGCCTCCGCCTCCTGCATCATCAGGCTGAGGTCGGGCGGGCAGGTGTAGTAGTCGGGCTGGACGCCGTACCGCTCGGCGAGCAGCAGCTGGGCGAGCCGGACCGAGGTGCGCGAGGTCGAGCCGAGGGCGACCCGGGCGCCGTCGAGCCGGTCCAGCGGGACCTGCGAGACGATCACGCAGGACATCACCGGGCCGTCGCAGCCGACGGCGATGTCGGGGAAGGCGACGAGGTCGTCGGCGTTGCGCAGGAACTCCACCAGGGTGACGGGGCCGATGTCGAGGTCACCGTGCACGAGCCGCTCGCTGAGCTTCTCCGGGGTGTCCTTGGTGAGCTCGAAGTCGAGGAGCGTGCCGGTTCTCGCGAGCCCCCAGTACAGGGGCAGGCAGTTCAGGAACTGGATGTGGCCGACGCGCGGCCGGGTGCGAGAATTGTCCACATCGCGAGGCTAGACCCCGTGGAGTACGGCGCCGGGACCGGCCCCACCCCCGAACGGCCCAGCGGACGTTCAAACATCCGGGTGACGTGATCTTGACCCCTATTGCTTTCGGCTGCCCGGATGCTAGGCTTGCCGCAAGTTGCAGTTTGGTTTCCCTTGCAGTACAGAGCCTGCGGAGCATGTAACCGCAGGCTCTCGTCGTTTTCAGACGAATGCAGTCGTGCAGCACCGTTTCGCACTTGCAGGTTCTGGAGGCAGGGCAACCCTTTTGGGCCCAAGGAGGGCTTATGGCTACCGGAACCGTGAAGTGGTTCAACGCCGAAAAGGGCTTTGGCTTCATCGCCCAGGAGGGCGGCGGCCCCGACGTCTTCGTTCACTACTCCGCGATCAACGCCTCCGGCTTCCGCTCCCTCGAGGAGAACCAGCAGGTGAGCTTCGACGTGACGCAGGGCCCGAAGGGCCCGCAGGCGGAGAACGTCACTCCCGTCTGATCACTGCCTGATCGCAGAACCTGAGTGCAGTACCCAAGGAGCCCCGCGCCACCGGCGACGGGGCTCCTGCCTTTCCCCGTTCATTTCGTATTCACGCACGCTCACATGTGCTGCATGATCAGCACGAACTTGGTCCCGGCCGCGAGCGCCTCGTACGCGTGGGGCACGTCTCCCCGGTACGACATGTAGTCCCCGGGGCCGAGTTCCACGGCCTCGCCGCGCGGACCGGCTTTCACGGCCCCGTCGCTGACCACGATGTGCTCGACGGTCCCCGGGGTGTGAGGCTCTGAATCCCGTACGCTCCCGGGCTCCAGCCACACGTGATAAATGTCCCGGCGCGCCCCCGGCGGGCTCGCCGACAGCAGCGCGGCCACATAGCTGGACCGCTCCGAGCCGACCGTGGGCCCCTCGCCGGCCCGGATCACCTGGACGCTGGGCGCCGGTGACTCCACCAGCGCGCTGAACGGCACGCCGAGCGCCACCGCGAGCGCCCAGATGGTCTCCATGCTCGGGTTCCCGCTCGCGGCCTCCAGCTGGGACAGCGTGGACTTGGCGATTCCGGCCCGCTTGGCCAGCTCGGACAGGGACAGGCCGGCACGTCCGCGCTCCCGCTTCAGGGACGCGGCGATCCACTCCAGGGGGAGCCGGGCGGGCACCTCGGACATGTGCGTTCGCTCCATCGGTACGATCGTTCGCCTTGACGGACAGGGCGCTCACTGTCCATCGTAGAGAACATGCGTTCGCCACACCGAACACCGCCCCCGCCCGACGCGGACCGTTCCCTCCTCCGCGACAGCTCGCTCGTCTGGCTCGCCAGCGGCATCGTCGGCGTCTCCTTCGGCGCCGTCTCCGTCGCCGGCGGACTGCCCCTGTGGGTGCCGGTGCTGATGTCGCTGGTGGTCTACGCGGGATCGGCCCAGTTCAGCGCGGTGGGCGTGCTGCTCGCCGGGGGCGGGCCCGTCGCCGCCGTGGCCACCGGGCTGCTGCTCAACACCCGGACCGCGGCCTTCAGCCTCGCCGTGGCCGAGATCATCGGCACCAACCGCGCGACCCGTTTCCTGGGCGCCCATCTGGTCACCGACGAGACGGTCGCCTTCGCCCTCGCCCAGTCCGACCCGGTACGGCAGCGGCGGGCGTTCTGGATCTCCGGGCTCGGCCTGTTCGCCGTGTGGAACATCGGCGTGCTGGCCGGCGGGCTCGCGGGCGGCGCCCTCGGCGACACCGCCCGCTACGGCCTGGACGCCGCGTTCCCCGCCGTCCTCGTCGCCCTGGTCCTGCCCGCCCTCCGCGCGGACGCGGCGGTACGGCGGTGCGCCCTGCTCGGCGCCGCCCTGGCCCTGGCGGTCACGCCCGCCGTCCCGGCCGGGGTCCCGGTCCTGCTGGCCCTGGCGGGACTGCTCCTGCACCGCCGCCCGGCCGACCGGGGAGCCGCCGCGTGAACACCACGCTCGTCGTGATCCTCGCCCTGGCCGTCGGCACGTACGCCTTCCGGCTGGTCGGCCCGGCTCTGCACGGCCGGGTCACCGTCCCGCCCCGCGTCCAGGAACTGGCCACGGCGGGCGCGGTGGTCCTCCTGGTCGCCCTGCTGGCCACGGGCGCCCTGACCGAGTCCGGCGGCTTCGCGGGCTGGGCCCGCCCCGCCGGCGTCCTGGCCGGCGCCGCGCTGGCCTGGCGCCGGGCGCCGTTCGTCGTGGTGGTACTGGGGGCGGCCGTGACGACGGCGGTGTTGCGGGGGATGGGGGTGAGCTAGGCGGCCTCTCGCCAGACCGCCAAGTCGCCCATGACGAACCCGATGTCGGGCAGCGCGGTCGACTTGGTCTGGATCGTGAACAGCGCGATGTCCCCCGAGGGGTGCTTGATGCAGATCTCGGTGCCGGCCGCCGACGCGGCCAGCGGCAGGCGGTGGTACGTGGCGTGCTTGAGGAAGAGACGGCAGTCGTCGAGGGTGCTGCCGTGCCCGCCCATCATCTGGACGAACACGCTGCCGTCGCTCTCCAGCTCGCAGCCGGCCGTCTTGCAGCCGAAGCGGATGGCCCCCTTGTCGTTCTTCGGCTTGCCGAACGGGTCCTCGATGCTGATCGGGTTCTTCGCGTCCACCATCAGCGGGGCGTACGGCTCGGCCTGCGGCTGTGACAACGAGGGCGAGGGGGACTGCGCCACGCCGGGCGCACCGTCAGCGGCAGCGCCGGAGCCCGAGGAGTCCTTGGCGTTCGACGCGGACGAGGACGCCGACGATCTCGGAGAATGTCCCGCGGCCGACGTCCGGGAGCCCGCCGTGTCCCGCCTGTCGGACCGGCCGTTCGCGTCCATGACCGACCATGCCAGGAGCGCCGCCAGCAGCGCGCCGCCCGCCACACCCGCGACCGAGATCAGCGCGGCGCGCCGCCTGCGGAAGGCCTTCCGCTGCTCCGGCGTCGGCTGCGGCCAGCCGGCCGGCGCGGTCGGCGGCTGCCGGGCGTACGCCCGGGTCGGCTCCGGTACGGGTGCCGGAACCGCGGCTTCCGGCCCGGTGATCTCCCGCCACACGGCCGGCCCCCCGCCCGCGTCGGCGTCCGCGCCCAGCCGCTGCCGGCACCATTCCACGACCTCCGCCGCGGTGGCCCGCTCCGCCGGATCGGCGGCCAGGCACCGGGCGAGCAGCGGACGCAGCGGCTCGGGCAGCAGATCGAGGCCGGGTTCCTCGTGCACGATCCGGTACAGCACGTTCACGGCCGGACCGTCCCCGTACAGCGGCCTGCCCAGCGCCGCGAACGCGGCCGTCTGCCCGAGCGCGAAGACGTCGGTCGCCGCCGTCACCTCGCCCCCGGACGCCTGCTCCGGAGCCATGAACGAGGGCGTGCCGATCGTGCCGCCCGTCGCCGTGTACGAGGTCCCGTCGGCCGCCAGTGCGATACCGAAGTCGATCACCCGGGGACCGTCGGCGGCCAGCAGCACGTTCGACGGCTTCAGGTCCCGGTGCACGATGCCCTCGGCGTGGATGGCCTCCAGCGCCTCGGCCACCCCCGCCATCAGCCACAGCACGGCCGCCACCGGCAACGGCCCGCGCCGGGCCACGGCCTCCGTCAGGGACGGCCCCGGCACGTACAGCGTGGCCAGCCACGGCGGGACGCCGTCCGCGTCGGCGTCGATCAGCTCGGCGGTGTACGCCCCCTTCACCCGCCGAGCCGCCTTGACCTCCCTGCCGAACCGCCGCCGGAAATCCGGATCGTCCGCCAGTTCCGGCCGTACGACCTTCAGCGCGACGGGCCGTCCGCCCTGTGTGTGGGACAGGTAGACCCGGCCCATACCGCCCGCGCCCAGCCGCGCGGCGAGACGGTAACCCGCCACCACGGGCGGGTCGTCCGCCTGGAGCGGCTGGAACACCTCCGTCGACCGGTTCACCGGCCCGTACCCCCCAGTAAATGCATTGGCCAACGACAGCAGCCTAAGCGGGGTGTCAGTGCGGGCCGCTACGGTCCCTGCCCATGACCGACACCCGCGCCTTCTACGACACCATCGCCGAGGACTACGCCGGCCACTTCCGCGATCCCCTCGCCGAACGGCCCCTGGAACGCGCCCTCCTCGGCGCGTACGCCGAACAGGTCGGCCCCCACGGCACGGTGGCCGACCTCGGCTGCGGCCCCGGCGACGTCACCGCCCACCTCGCCGGTCTGGGCCTGTCCGTCTTCGGCGTCGACCTCTCGGACGCGATGATCGCCATCGCCCGCCGCCGGTATCCCGCCCTGCGGTTCGAGCAGGGCTCGATGCGGGAACTCTCTTCGGCCGACGGTTCGCTGGCCGGGGTCGTGTCCTGGTACTCCAGCATCCACACACCCGTGGACGAACTCCCCGGCCTGTTCGCCGAGTTCCACCGCGTGCTGGCGCCCGGCGGACGGCTCCTCCTCGCCTTCCAGGTGGGCGACGTACCGCTCCGCCTCGAACGCCCCTTCGGCCATGACGTGGCCCTGGACTACCACCGGCGCCGCCCCGAGCAGATGGCGGACCTGCTCACCGGCGCCGGCTTCACCGTCCGCTCCACCACCGTGCGGGGGCCCGAGGTGACGCGCGGCGAATCACCCGTCCCGCAGGCGTTCCTTCTCGCCCAGAAGGAAGGCTGACCAGGCGGAGGGGGTGACGGTGAGGTGGGCGGCGAGGGGTTGCTTCGAGTCGCGGATGTGGATGGCGGTGGGGTGGGCGGCGACTTCCAGGCACTGGCCGCCTTCGCCGCTGCTGTAGCTCGACTTGAACCAGGTCAACTGCTCTATGGTCATCGTCCGTCCAGCATCTTCTCGATCAAGTCCAGGGACTCGTGCGGGTTGAGGGCCTGAGCCCGGATGATCCCATAGCGAGCGGCGAGGACGCGGACCTCTTCTCGGTCACTGATCAGCTTGGGGTACCCCTGTGACTCCATGTAAGCAACTTGCTCCTTCCCCTTGGGGATGAGCAAGGTGAAGCCGTTGTCCAAGCAAGGGTGTTCGTGCCGTCCTGTTGGCATGACCTGCAACTGCACATTGCGCCGCCGACCGATCCTCAGCAACTGACGCAGTTGGTCCTCGTGCACCTTCGGCCCACCGATCGGCCGCTCCAGCACCGCCTGCTCGATGACGAAGCTGAACTCGGGCGGCGGCCACTGCTCGAAGATCTGCTGGCGCGAGAGCCGGTCGGCCACCCGCTTCTCGATGGTCTCCTCGTCCAGGGGCGGATGCCGCTGGGTGAACACCGCGCGCGCATAGTCCTCGGTCTGGAGCAGGCCCAGCACGCCCATGGTGCTGTAGTCGTGCAGGGACACTGCCTGCGCCTCCAGCACCGCATAACCCCGGTACCACTCGGGATGCCGTGTCCGCGCCCTGGTCATCGCCTCCTCCACCTCCGGGATGACCGCGATGAACACGCCGTTGGCGGCCAGGATCTCGTCGGCCCGCCGCAGGAATTCCGGCCTCGGCGTACGCACCCCTCGCTCCATCGCGGAGATCTGGTCCGGGCCATACCCCACCAACTGGCCGAACTCCCGCTGGTTCAGCCCCGCCCGCTCCCGCATCAGCTTCAGCTGCTTGCCCAGGACGGCGAACACCCCGGCCGACCCGTTCTCCTCCGCCGGCGTCTCCGGCCTGCGCCCGCTCTCCTCCGTCACGTGCCCTCCGACTGACCCGTACTCCCACGAAACGCACCCGTACGACTACGGACAGTCGCCGGGTCTCCCCTGGTCAGCGTAGGGAGAAGTGACCACGCTCGGTGATGTGAACGTAGAAATCTCCACCCCCCCAACCGAACTCGTCCAACGGCTCAGCGCCACGCCGCGAGGCGCCCGGCTGGCGCGGCGGCTCACCGGTGCCGCGCTCGCCACCTGGGGGTATCCCCATGACGGCGACCTCAGCCACACCGCCCAGCTCGTCGTGGCCGAACTCGCCGCCAACGCCGTCACCCACGGTCGCGTACCGGGCCGGGACTTCGAACTGCGGCTCGCGCTGCGCCCCGCCGAGGACACCTTGCGTATCGAGGTGAGCGACGCCCGGGGCGACCGCGCCCTCCGCTTCCTCGACGGGGGGCTGGAGGACGAGAACGGCCGGGGTCTCGTGATCGTGCAGGTGCTGGCCACCCTCTGGGGCGTGTCCGAGCGGGACGTCGGCAAGACGGTCTGGGTGGAGCTGGCGCTCAGCGCAACGCGGCGACCGTGTCCGCGAAGGCCCGGGCCGGCGGGCTGAGCGCGTCCCAGCGGCGGACCGCCCAGCCGACGGGGAGGGGACGCAGGCCGGGCAGCGGGATCAGGCGCAGCGGGCCGTCACCGGGGACCGGCAGCCCCGGTACGGCCGGTACGACCGCCCTTCCGATCCCCAGCTCGGCGAGGAGCAGGGCCGTGTCCCAGTCGGCCACGCTCGGCTCGTAGGCGAACCGGACGCCCCGTTCGGCGCACGCCGCTTCCAGGTGGGCGGCGGACGTGGAGTTCGGCGGGAGCCGGATGACCCGGGCGCCGGACAGCTCGGCCGGGTCCAGGTGCGGGCGGCCGGCCACCGGGTCGTCCGCCCGGACCGCGAGGAGCCACGGCAGCTCCACGACCGTCCGCTGCTCGATGCCCCGGACCGGCGGGCCGATGGTGATCCAGGCGAGGTCCAGCGTGCCGTCGGCGAGGGCGTCGAAGCTGCCCCGGCCCGAACTGACCGTGCGGAACTCCAGGTTGACCGTGGGATGCAGGCGGCGGAACGCGACGACCGCGTCGGACATGAAGTGCCGGACGGTCGTCGCGCCGGTGGCCACGCGGACGTACCCGCTGTGGCCGTCGACCAGGTCGCGCAGCTGTCGTACGGCGACGTCCAGGGCGTTGATGCCCTCGCCCGCGGCGGCCTCCAGTATCCGGCCGGCCCGCGTCGGCACGACCCCGCGCGGCTGGCGTTCCAGCAGGGCCACGCCGGTCTCCCGCTCCAGCCGCTTGACGTGCTGGCTGACGGCGGACTGGGTGCGGCCGAGGTCACGGGCGACCGAGCTGAGGCTGCCCGCCCGGCACACGGCGACGAACACACGGAGGTCTTCGAGGGTCACAAGGCCCAAGCTAACACTGGGGTTTGATGAGGAAACCCAAGGATTGACTGGGCCCGGCACGGCGCGCGAGGATCGTGCGCGGGCCGCGACCGACCCAGGCGGCAACCCGCTCCCCGCCCCGCCGAGTCCGGAGGAGGCGGGACCAGCGAGGAGCGGGTGCCGACCGTCGCCGGTGCGGTGACGTGACCGTTCCGGCGCCGGTCCCCTCAGCGCTCGTACAAGCCCTCCACCTCCGCCGCGAAGTCCCGCAGGATCTGGTCCCGGCGCAGCTTCATGGACGGGGTCAGGTGGCCGGCCGACTCGGTGAAGTCCACCGGGAGCACGGCGAAGCGGCGGATGGACTCGGGGCGGGACACCATCCGGTTGGCCTCGTCCAGCGCTCGTTGCAGGACCGCGCGCAGCTCCTCGTCGTCCACCAGGAGTTCCGGCGGCACCGGGTGCTTGCCGATCATCTGGCGCCAGTGCGTGATGCCGTCGCGGTCCAGGGTGACGAGCGCGGCGACGTAGGGGCGGCCGTCGCCCACCAGCATCACCTGGGAGATCAGCGGGTGCTGGCGCAGCCAGTTCTCCAGCGGGGCCGGGGCCACCGACTTGCCGCCCGCCGTGATCAGGAGTTCCTTCTTGCGGCCGGTGATGGTCAGGTAGCCCTCGTCGTCCAGTTCGCCGAGGTCGCCCGTGGGCAGCCAGCCGTCGCGGGTCGCCGGGACCACTCCGCCTGCCTGGGGGTCCCAGTAGCCGCGCAGCACGTGGTCGCCGCCGACCAGGATCTCGCCGTCCGCCGCGATCCTCACCCGTGTGCCCGGCAGCGGCCAGCCGACCGTGCCCAGGCGGGGCTTCAGGGGCGGGGTGACCGTGGAGGCGCCGGTGGTCTCCGTGAGGCCGTAGCCCTCGAAGATCTCGATGCCGGCGCCGGCGTAGAACGCGGCGAGGCGGCGGCCGAGCGGGGAGCCGCCGCAGATGGCGTACCGGACGCGGCCCCCCATGGCGGCGCGGATGCGGCGGTAGACGAGGGGGTCGTAGAAGGCGCGCTGTGTCTTCAGGGCACGGCCCGGACCGTTGCCCGCGCCGGTCTGGCGGGCCTCCAGCGCCTCGCCGTACCGCTCGGCCACGGCCGCCGCCCGGTCGAAGACCGACGCCCGGCCGCCCGCCTCCGCCTTGGCGCGCGCCGCGTTGTACACCTTCTCCAGCATGTAGGGGATGGTCAGCAGGCAGGTCGGCTTGAAGGCGTCCAGGTCCGGGAGGAGGTCCCGCGGGGCCAGGCTGGGGGCGTGGCCGAGGCGGACCCGGGCGCGGACGCAGGCGATGGCCACCATGCGGCCGAAGACGTGGGACATGGGCAGGAAGAGCAGGACCGAGGGGTCTTCGCCCTGCGCCTTGAAGACGGGGTGGAGCAGTTCGATCGCGTTGTCGACCTCGGCGAAGAAGTTGCCGTGCGAGAGGGCGCAGCCCTTGGGGCGGCCGGTGGTGCCGGAGGTGTAGATGAGCGTGGCGAGCGTGTCGGGGCCGAGCATGCCCCGGCGTACGCCGGTCTCGCCCTCGGGCACGAGTGCGCCCGCTTCGGCGAGCCGGGCCACGTGGTCCTTCTCCATCACCCACAGGCGGCGCAGGTCGGGCAGGTGGGGGAGCTCGGGTCCGATGGCGGCGGCCTGGGCGGCGGTCTCGGTGATCAGGGCGACCGCGCCGGAGTCGTGCAGGATCCAGCGGGTCTGGAAGGCGGAGGAGGTCGGGTAGACCGGGACCGTGACCAGGCCGGCCGCCCAGGCGGCGAAGTCGAGCAGGGTCCACTCGTACGTGGTGCGGGACATGACGGCGATGCGGTCGCCGGGCATCAGCCCCTCGGCGACCAGGCCCTTGGCCACGGCCTGCACCTCGGCGGCGAAGCGCGCGGCCGTCACGTCCGTCCAACTGCCGTCGGACCGCTTGCGGCTGAGGACGACCCGGTCGGGATCGGTCTCGGCGTTCTCGTACGGGAGGTCGGCGAGGGAGCCGTGGGTGACCGGGGGCGCGAACGGGGGGACCGTCACTTCCCGTACGGCCCCGTCGAGCCGGACCGTCACGGGTTCGACGAGGACCGGGCGGCCGTCGTAGTCGGTGGCGGAGACCGGGGTGCCGGAGGAGGCGGGCGGGGTCGGGTACGGCGTGGACACGGGCGGCTCCTCTGGCGTGCGTGCACCTGCGGTGGGCCTTCGGGGACAGGGCGTTACCGCTGGTTAGGCAGGTGATCGTACGACTCCGCTGTGAGGGGGTTGTGCGGGTCCGGGGATGATCCGGGGCCGGGGATGTGCAGCCTCGGGGGTTATGTGACGGGTGTTCACCTCTGCCTGCCGGCCGGTGTCAGGGGCGCTCCAGGATCGCCGTCACCCCCTGGCCGCCCGCCGCGCAGACCGAGATCAGCCCCTTGCCCGTACCCTCCCGCTCCGCCAGCTGCTTGGCCAGGGTCGCCACGATGCGGGCGCCCGTCGCCGCGAAGGGGTGGCCCGTGGCCAGCGAGGAGCCCGTGGCGTTCAGGCGCGCACGGTCCACGGGCGGCAGGCCCCGCTTCTCCCAGGCCGCCAGCGTGGCCAGCACCTGGGAGGCGAAGGCCTCGTGGATCTCGACCAGGTCGAAGTCGGCCAGGTCCAGGCCGGTGCGCTCCAGCAGGCGCGGGACCGCGTACGCCGGCGCCATCAGCAGTCCGTCCTCGCCCTGCGCGCCGCCCGTCACGTCCCCGTGGACGAAGTCGACGGCCGCCGTCTCGTACGCGGTCAGGTACGCGAGCGGTTCCAGGCCGCGCGCCTCGGCCCACTCCTCGCTCGCCAGCAGGACGAGGGCGGCGCCGTCCGTGAGGGGCGTGGAGTTGCCGGCCGTCATGGTGGGGCCGGGGTGGTCCGTGCCGAACACCGGCTTCAGGGCGGCCAGTTTCTCCGGGGTGGAGTCCGGGCGGAGGTTCTGGTCCCGTTCCAGGCCCCGGAAGGGGACCACCAGGTCCGCGAAGAAGCCCCGCTCGTAGGCGGCGGCGAGGCGCCGGTGGCTGGTGGCCGCCAGTTCGTCCTGGGCCCGGCGGGAGATGCCCCAGGCGCGGGCGGTGACCGCCGCGTGCTCGCCCATCGACAGGCCGGTGCGCGGCTCGGCGTTGCGCGGGACGTCCGGGACGAGGTGCGCGGGGCGGATGCGGGCCAGCGCCTTCAGGCGGGCGGACGCGGATTTCGCCCGGCGCGCCTCCAGGAGGATGCGGCGCAGGCCGTCGTTGACACCCAGGGGCGCGTCGCTCGCCGTGTCGGCGCCGCCCGCCACCGCCGACTCGGTCTGGCCGAGGGCGATCTTGTTGGCGGCGGCGATGACGGCCTGGAGTCCGGTGCCGCAGGCCTGCTGGACGTCGTAGGCGGGGGTGCGCGGGTCCAGCCGGGAGCCGAGCACGGTTTCGCGGGCCAGGTTGAAGTCCCGGCTGTGCTTGAGGACCGCGCCGGCGACGAACTCGCCGACCGCGCCGGGGCGGTGCAGGCCGTAGCGGTCGGTGAGGCCGTTCAGGGCGGCGGTCAGCATCTCCTGGTTGCTCGCGGTGGCGTAGGGACCGTCGGAGCGGGCGAACGGGACGCGGGTGCCGCCGAGCACCGCGACCCGGCGTGCGCGGGGTGGCTCCAGGGGGCTCATGTCGATCTGCTCCTCACCCGTGACGGTGGTTCACCCGGCGGTGGCCCACCTTGACTTACCTTCGGTAACCTTACTTCAGAGTAAGCAATGTCCAGCCCTTCGAACCGAGTCGCGCGGGAGTCGCAGATGGCCGACCGCTACCTCAGCCTCACCGGCACGGCCCCCGGCCGTTTCCTCACCCGGCGCCTGGGCCTGCCCCAGCCGGCCGAGCTGATCCGGTGGTCACCGCAGCGGCCCGCGCTGCCGGGCCCCCTGCTGCACCTGACCGCCGGGGAGTCCGCCCTCGACCTCGCGCCCGTCCTCGGCCGTACCGGCCTCGCCGCCGGCGACCGGGACCCCGCCGCCGTCGTCCTGGACGCCACCGGGGTGCGGGACGTCGGCACGCTCGCCGAGGTGCACGCGGCCCTCCACCCCGTCGTACGGTCCGTCGCCCCCAGCGGCCGGGTGCTGGTGCTGGGCGCCCCCCTCGACCCCGCCGACCACCACCAGTCGGCCGCCCAGCAGGCCCTGGAGGGCTTCACCCGCTCCCTCGGCAAGGAGATCGGGCGCGGCAGGACCGTCAACCTGGTCCGGCTGACGGACGCCGGGGCCGCCGAGTCCACCCTGCGGTTCCTGCTCTCCCCCCGGTCCGCCTACGTCAGCGGCCAGGTGATCGAGGTCGGCGGCACGGAGGTCACCGCCCCGGCCGACCGGGAGCGGCCGTTCGACGGACGCACCGCCCTGGTCACGGGAGCCGCGCGCGGGATCGGCGAGGCCGTCGCCGGGACGCTGGCGCGGGACGGCGCCCGGGTCGTCGTCCTGGACGTGCCCGCCGCCGAGGCCGACGCCCGCCGGGTGGCCGAACGGCTCGGCGGCACCGCCCTCGCCCTCGACATCACCGCCGCCGACGCGGGCGAGCGCATCGCCGACGCCCTCCCCGGCGGACTGGACGTCCTCGTCCACAACGCGGGCATCACCCGGGACCGGCGGCTGGCCAACATGCCGGCGGACCGGTGGCGGTCGGTGCTGGAGGTCAACCTGGGCGGCGTGCTGCGCACCACCGACGCGCTGCTCGCCGGCGGCGCCCTCCGCGCCGGCGGGCGGATCGTGGCCACCGCCTCCATCGCCGGGCTCGCGGGCAACGCGGGCCAGACCAACTACGGCGCGAGCAAGGCGGGGATCGCCGGTCTCGTACGGTCCCTGGCGCCGCGCGCGCTCGCCGGGCACGGGGTGACCGTTAACGCGGTGGCGCCCGGGTTCATCGAGACGAGGATGACCGCCGCGATCCCGCTGCTCATCCGCGAGGCGGGCCGCCGCATGAACTCCCTCGCGCAGGGCGGGCTGCCCGTCGACGTCGCCGAGACCACCGCCTGGCTCGCCCACCCGGCCTCCGGCGCGGTCAACGGCCAGGTCGTCCGCGTCTGCGGCCAGAGCCTGCTGGGGGCGTGATGACCGCCGTCACCCTGACCGCGCCCCCCGCGCTGGCCCCGCTGCTGGCCCGGGGCGCCCTGCGCTCGCCCTTCAAGCGCCCCGCCCCGGACGCGGCCTTCCCGCGCACCCGCCTGGTGCTGCCCGGCGTCCGCGTCGACCTGGCCAGGCTGGCCGCGTACGAGCGGGTCTGCGGCTACCCGACCGGCGAGCCCGACCTCCCGGTCACCTATCCCCACGTCCTCGGCTTCCCGCTGGCCATGCGGCTGATGAGCGGGCGGGACTTCCCGCTGCCGCTGCTGGGGCTGGTGCACACGTCGATCGAGATCACCCAGGCCGCCGCGCCGGCGGCGGACCGCGCGTACGAACTCGGCGTGTGGGTCGCCGGACTGGCCGCGCACCGGCGGGGGACGGAGGCGACGGTGGTGACGGAACTGCGGTCGGGCGGGAGCGTGCTGTGGGAGTCCCGGAGCACGTACCTGGCCCGGCACCGCACCGGCGCCGGAACGCCGTCCGAGACGCGCGAGGGCCCCGGTACGCCACCCGGGCCACGGCCGGACGCCGGCGCCGCGCTGCCCGCCGCCGCCGAGTGGAGCCTCGCCGGGGACGTGGGACGGCGGTACGGCGCCGCCTCCGGCGACCGCAACCCCATCCACCTGCACCCCCTCACCGCCCGCCTCTTCGGCTTCCCCCGCGCCATCGCCCACGGCATGTGGACCCTGGCCCGCTGCCTGGCCGCCCACGGCACCCCCGGCGCCACCGAGGTCAGGGCGCGGTTCCGGGCGCCGGTGCTGCTGCCGGGGACGGTGGTGTACGGGGCCGACGGCAGCGGGCGGTTCGAGTTGCGGGCGGCGGCGGACGGGCGGGTGCATGTGGAGGGGGACGTGCGCGGGACGTGAGGGCCGTCGCCGGGTGCGACCGGATGCGGGGGTCGCTCGCGCGGTGCGCCCGGCGCCCCTAGGCCGGCTCGGCCGGCGGTGTCCAGACCTGGCCCCGCATCAGGTTGCCCAGGCCCGCCCAGGCGAAGTTCATCAGGGTGGCCGCCGCCTGGCGGGCCGTCGTCCCCGGAGTGGCGTTGGCCCAGGCGGCGAGGGACTCGGCGGCGCCGACCAGGGCCTCGGCCAGGCCCGCCACCTCGTGTTCGGGCAGGTCGGGATCGCGGTGGGCCTCGCGGGCCGCGACCGCGACCAGCCGGGTCACGAACGCGACGATCTCCGCGCGCATCGCGGCGACCTCGGCCGCGAAGGGCTCGCCGTGCGTACGGGCCTGGAGGTGCAGCACCGACCAGCCGTCGGGGTGCTCGGCGGTGTGCGCGAAGAACGCCCGCAGGCCGTCCCAGAGTTGCCGGTCGGCGGGCAGCCCCGGCCGGACGCCCGCGCGCACGGCCTCGGTGAGCGCGGCGGCCTCGCGGCGGATGCACGCGGTGAAGAGGTCTTCCTTCGAGTTCAGGTACAGGTAGACCAACGGCTTGGACACGCCCGCGAGTTCGGCGATCTCGTCCATCGAGGCGGCCATGTACCCGCGCTGCCCGAAGATGCGTACGGCAGCGTCGAGCATCTGCCGCTCCCGCACCGCCCTCGGCATCCGTTTGGTCTTGACGGCACCCATGAGGGCAAGCCTAGGGCCTCTCACGGAAGACCCCGGGGGGACCGGCGGCGCCGTCAGCTGGACGCGGTGGCCCCGTCCTGCGCCCGCGACGCGTCGTCGGCGACGTCCTCCTGGCTGCGGTTGGCGTCCAGGTTGGCCTTCATCCGGTCGACCTTGTGCACGATCTGCACGGAGGCCCGGTCCCGTTCCCGGCGCAGCGCCACCCAGCTGATCGGCGCGGACAGGACCAGGGCGAGCAGCAGGACCCACAGTCCATTGGACTCGCCGAAGCCGCGCGGGAAGATGCCCGAGTAGACGGCTCCCCAGACGATCAAGAGGCAGCCCGCGAAGATACCGAGGCGCATCAGCGTGTAGCGGAGCATCTCAATCCACTCGTCCGATTCCAAAAGGGGTCATCGTCCAGTGAAGCACGGACGCCGGACGGTCGTGCAGGGGGGTCGGCGTCAGCGGAGCGGCAGCAGCATGACGATGTCGTCGCGGTCGTCGCCGGGCGCCACCCGGATGGCGTCCGGGACGCGGCCGACCTCCTTGTAGCCGCAGGAGCCGTAGAAGCGCTCCAGGCCCAGCCCGCCCCGGCAGGTCAGCCGAACGGCCTCGATGCCCTCCATCCCGCGGGCCGCGTCCGCGGCGGCGGCCAGCAGGTCGCGGCCGTACCCCCGGCCCTGGTGGCGGGGGTGCACCATCACCGTGTACAGCCACAGCCAGTGGGTCATCAGCCGGTGGGTGTTGCGGGTGAGGAAGGCGGTCGCCGCGACCTCGCCGGCCTCGTCGTGGCCGACGAGCAGCCGGGTGCGGCCCTCGGCCATCTGCGCGAAGTGCCGTACCAGCTCCGGGCGTATCTCCTCGCGGTCCGCCGGCGCCACGAAGCCGACGGCGCCGCCCGCGTCGGTGACGTCCGTCCACAGGTCGAGGATGCCGTCGCGCAGGGCGGGGGTGATGGCGGGGTCCAGGGTGAAAGTAAGAGGCACGGCGGCAGTTTACTTATTACTCAAGGGTGCGTGATCACCCAAGGGCGCGCGCGGCCACCTCCAGGTCGGCCACCAGGCCCCGGTACGCCTGCTCGCGGTCGTCCGCGCGCAGCACGGCCGACGGGTGCACGGTCGGCACCAGCCGCTCCGGCCGGCCGTGGATCTCCTCCTCCAGCACGGTCCCGCGCACCTGGCTCACCCGGAACGACGGACCCAGCAGCGCCTTCCCGGCCGTCGCGCCCAGGACCACGATCAGCTCCGGCTCCACCAGCGCCAGCTCCGCCGCCAGCCAGGGACCGCAGGCCGTCATCTCGCGCAGGCTCGGCGTCTTGTGGATACGGCGCTTGCGGGGCTCGGCCCGGGTGAACTTGAAGTGCTTGACCGCGTTGGTGACGTAGGCGTCGCAGGGGTCGAGGCCGGCCTCCGCCAGGGCCCGGTCGAGCAGCTTGCCGGCGGGCCCGACGAAGGGCCTGCCCTGCCGGTCCTCCTGATCACCGGGCTGCTCCCCCACGAGCATCACGCGGGCGCCGGCCTCCCCGGCGCCGAAGACGGTCTGGGTGGCGTCGCGGTGCAGGGGGCAGCCGCGACAGCCCGCGGCGGCTCGGCGGAGGGCTTGGAGATCGGCGCCGTCGGGCACGAAGGGAGCCGCGCTGTAGGCGTCCTCGGGGGCCTTCGTTGCCGGCATGCCGGCCGAGTACCCCTCGTTCCGGCGGGGAACCGAGGGGTCGTACAGGCCGCCGCCCGGCTGCGGCAAGCGCCGTGGCTTGTCGCGCAGTTCCCCGCGCCCCTGGTCGGCTCAGCCGGCCCTCGCTGGAAAGTCACACCCGCATCGGCTGCGGCGACTCCCGGCGCGCCGGGTCGGGACCCTCGTACTCGCGGATGATCTCGTACCGCGTGTTCCGCTCCACCGGGCGGAAGCCCGCGTCGCGGATCAGTTCCAGCAGGTCCTCGCGGGTCAGCTTGTTCGGCGTGCCGAAGTTGTCCGCGTCATGGGTGATCTTGTACTCCACCACCGAGCCGTCCATGTCGTCGGCGCCGTGCTGGAGGGCGAGCTGGGCGGTCTGCACGCCGTGCATGACCCAGAAGACCTTGACGTGCGGGACGTTGTCGAACAGCAGCCGCGACACGGCGAAGGTCTTCAGCGCCTCCACGCCGGTCGCCATCTGGGTGCGCGCCTGGAGGGTGTTGCGCACCTTGCCGTCCTTCATGTCCACGAAGTCGTGCTGGTAGCGCAGCGGGATGAAGACCTGGAAGCCGCCGGTCTCGTCCTGGAGCTCACGCAGGCGCAGGACGTGGTCGACGCGGTGGCGGGGCTCCTCGATGTGGCCGTACAGCATGGTGCACGGGGTCTTCAGACCCTTCTCGTGCGCCAGGCGGTGGATGCGGGACCAGTCCTCCCAGTGGGTGCGGTGGTCCACGATGTGCTGCCGGACCTCCCAGTCGAAGATCTCGGCGCCACCGCCCGTCAGCGACTCCAGGCCCGCGTCGATCAGCTCGTCCAGGATCTCGGAGGCCGACAGACCGCTGATGGTCTCGAAGTGATGGATCTCCGTCGCCGTGAAGGCCTTCAGGGAGACGTGCGGCAGCGCCTTCTTCAGCTCGCGCAGCGAACGCGGGTAGTACCGCCACGGCAGGTTCGGGTGCAGGCCGTTGACGATGTGCAGCTCGGTGAGGTTCTCCGACTCCATCGCCTGGGCGAGCTTGACGGCCTCCTCGATGCGCATCGTGTACGCGTCCTTCTCGCCCGGCTTGCGCTGGAACGAGCAGTAGGCGCAGGAGGCCGTGCACACGTTGGTCATGTTGAGGTGCCGGTTGACGTTGAAGTGGACGACGTCCCCGTTCTTGCGGGTCCGCACCTCGTGCGCGAGTCCGCCGAGCCAGGCGAGGTCGTCCGACTCGTACAGCGCGATGCCGTCCTCGCGGGTCAGCCGCTCACCGGAACGGACCTTCTCCTCCAGCTCGCGCTTGAGCCCGACGTCCATACCCACACCTTTCCACGACGACTCGACCACGGTATCCCTAGACCTCTTCCGGCAGTTCCCCGACCCGGTTCTCCCACTTGGTGGACAGCACGATCGTGGTACGGGTGCGGGAGACGCCCTTCGTCCCGCTGAGCCGGCGGATGGTCTTCTCCAGGCCGTCCACGTCCGTCGAGCGGACCTTGAGCATGAAGGAGTCGTCACCGGCGATGAACCAGCAGTCCTCGATCTCCGTCAGGTCCCGCAGCCGCTGGGCGACGTCCTCGTGGTCGGCGGCGTCGGAGAGCGAGATGCCGATCAGGGCGGTGACGCCGAGGCCGAGGGAGGCCGCGTCCACCGTGGCGCGGTAGCCGGTGATGACACCGGCCGCCTCCAGCCGGTTGATGCGGTCGGTGACGCTGGGGCCCGACAGGCCGACCAGGCGCCCCAGCTCCGCGTACGAGGCCCGGCCGTTCTCCCTCAGGGCCTGGATGAGCTGCCTGTCCACCGCGTCCATGCGATCGAAGCCTTCCGGTGAATGTTCCTGGAGTGATGAGGGGGGGTACTGCTGCTTGCCTTACGTGCCGGGTGCGCCGCCGCCCAGCTCGCCCTTCCAGCGCCGGTACAGGCCGTGTGCGACACCGGCCGCGTCCAGCACACGGCCGGCGACGAAGTCCACCAGGTCCTGGATGTGGGTGGCGCCCGCGTAGAAGGCGGGCGAGGCCGGGACGACCGTGGCGCCGGCGTCGTCCAGCGCGACGAGGTGGCGCAGCGTCTGCCCGTTCAGGGGGGTCTCCCGTACGGCGACGACCAGCGTCCGGCGCTCCTTCAGTGTGACGCTCGCCGCGCGCTGGAGCAGATCCTTGGACAGGCCGAGCGCCACACCGGCCACCGAGGCGGTGGAGGCGGGCACGATGAGCATGCCCTTGGCCGGGTAGGACCCCGAGGACGGGCCGGCGGCGAGGTCGCCCGCGGTCCAGTACCGCACCCCGCTGATGTCCACGTCGAAGGTGCCGGGCTTGCCGTCGGCACCACGGGCCAGCCACTGCCGCAGGTCGTCCTGCCAGTGGGCGTCCCGGAACGCGATGCCGGTCTCGTCCAGCAGCGTCAGCCGCGAGGCCCGGCTGACCACGAGGTCGACCGCTTCCCCGGCCTCCAGCAGCGCCCGCAGCACGGCAGCCGCGTACGGCGTCCCGGAAGCTCCGGACACCCCCACGATCCAAGGCACACGCTGCGTTTCTCCTGCGTTCACACCTTGAGCGTACCGGCGCGCCCGACCGCCCTCAGGCCGGGTGGTGCCGGGGCGCTCACACGGTCAGACCGCGTACGAGGAGATCGAGCAGCGCGCACACGAACAGGGCGATGCCGATGAAGCCGTTGACGGAGAAGAACGCCCTGTTGAGGCGGGACAGGTCGTGGGGCCGGACGATGGAGTGCTCGTAGAGGAACGCGCCGGCGACGATCAGCAGGCCCAGCCAGAAGAACGCTCCGGCGTCGGTGGCCAGGCCGTACCAGACGAACAGGGCCGTCGTGACGGCGTGGCAGACCCGCGCGCCCCGGATCGCGGCCGGGATGCCGAAGCGGGCCGGGACCGACAGGACGCCGATCTCGCGGTCGGTCTCGACGTCCTGACAGGCGTAGATGAGGTCGAAGCCGCCGATCCAGACGCCGACGGCGAGGCCGAGGATCACCGCCGTCCAGGACCACTCGCCGCTGATCGCCAGCCAGCCGCCGATGGGGCCCATGGACTGGGCGAGGCCCAGGATGGCCTGCGGGAAGTTCGTGAACCGCTTCCCGTAGGGGTAGACCACCATCGGGACCACCGCCACCGGCGCGAGCGCCAGGCAGAGGGGGTTGAGCAGGGCAGCCGCGCCCAGGAAGACCACCAGGGCGATCAGGGCGCCCGTCCAGGCGTGCCGGACCGACATCGCGCCGGTGACCAGTTCACGGTGGGCCGTGCGCGGGTTCCGGGCGTCGATCTCGCGGTCGATGATCCGGTTGACGGCCATCGCGAAGGTGCGCAGGCCGACCATGCAGACCGTGACCAGGAGCAGACGGCCCCAGTGGATGTTCCGGTCCCACTCGTACATCGCCGTGAGGGAGGCGATGTAGGCGAAGGGGAGCGCGAAGACCGAGTGCTCGATCATCACCAGGCGCAGGAACGCCTTGGTGCGGCCGGGCTGGGGGATGGCGGCGGAGGCCGAGGTCACAGTCCGTACTCCTTCCAGCGGCGGTCCACCACGGCCGCCGTATCCGGGTCCGAGAGGACCATGTCGGGCCAGCCGCCGTCGCGGGTGTAACCCTCCTCGGGCCACTTCCGCGTCGCGTCGATGCCGGCTTTGCCGCCCCAGAACTGCTGGTAGGAGGCGTGGTCCAGATGGTCGACGGGGCCCTCCACGACCGTCAGGTCACGGGCGTAGTCGGTGTTGCCGAGGGCCCGCCAGGCGACCTCGTGCAGGTCGTGCACGTCGCAGTCGGCGTCCACGACCACGATCAGCTTGGTCAGGGACATCATGTGCGCCCCCCAGATCGCGTGCATCACCTTCTGCGCGTGCTTCGGGTACTTCTTGTCGATGGAGACGATCGCGCAGTTGTGGAAGCCGCCGGCCTCGGGCAGGTGGTAGTCCACGATGTCCGGGACGATGATCTTCAGCAGGGGCAGGAAGAAGCGTTCCGTGGCGCGGCCGAGCGGGCCGTCCTCCGTCGGGGGGCGGCCGACGACGATCGACTGGAGCAGCGGGCGCCTGCGCATCGTCACGCAGTCGATCCTCAGGGCCGGGAAGGGTTCCTGCGGGGTGTAGAAGCCGGTGTGGTCGCCGAAGGGACCCTCGGGCAGCATCTCGCCGGGCTCCAGCCAGCCCTCCAGGACCACCTCGGCGTTGGCCGGGACCTGGAGCGGGACCGTCTTGCAGTCGACCATCTCGATCCGCTTGCCCGCGAGGAACCCGGCGAAGAGGTATTCGTCGATGTCGCCGGGGAGCGGGGCGGTGGAGGCGTACGTCACGGCGGGCGGGCAGCCGAAGGCGATGGCCACCGGGAGCCGCTCGCCCCGGCGCGCGGCCACCTGGTAGTGGTTGCGGCTGTCCTTGTGGATCTGCCAGTGCATGCCGATGGTGCGCCTGTCGTGGCGCTGGAGGCGGTACAGGCCCAGGTTCCGGATGCCGGTCTCGGGGTCCTTGGTGTGGGTCAGGCCCAGGTTGAAGAAGGAGCCGCCGTCCTTCGGCCAGGTGAACAGCGCCGGGAGCCGTTCGAGGTCGACGTCGTCGCCCTGGAGGACGACCTCCTGCACCGGCGCGTTGTCGGGCTTGACCTTCTTCGGCGGGACGTGGGCCATCGCCCCGAGCTTGCCGAAGGCCTCGCGGACGCCGACGAAGCCGTGCGGCAGTTCGGGCCGCAGCAGGCCGCCGATCTTCTCGGAGATCTCGCCGTACGACTTCAGGCCCAGCGCCTTCAGCAGGCGGCGGTCGGTGCCGTACACGTTCATCGCGAGGGGCATGTCCGAGCCGCGCACGTTCTCGAAGAGCAGCGCCGGGCCGCCGGACTTCTGCACCCGGTCGACGATCTCCCCGACTTCCAGGTACGGGTCGACCTCGGCCTTGATGCGCTTGAGGTCGCCCTCGCGCTCCAGCGCCCGGAGCAGGGAGCGAAGATCGTCGTAAGCCATGTGCCCAAGTATCGCCGACGTACCGCTTTGTCCTCACGGCCACCCCCGCGAGCAGGGTCCGCGCGGCGCCGGGGAGTGGAAACATGGCCGGTGTGATTCCCACCATCGATCTGCGGATCTGGACCGAGGGGGACGCGATGCGGCGGGCCGTGCTCGCCCGCACCGTCGACCAGGCCCTGCGGTCCGCCGGCTTCCTGCTGGTCACCGGGCACGGCGTGGACCCCGCGCTGCGGGCCGGGATCCGGTCGGCCGCCCGGGAGTTCTTCCTGCTGCCCGCCGGGGTCAAGCAGCGCTACGCGGCGAGGGTCGGCGGGCGCGGCTGGCTCGGGCCGGGCACCGAGGCCAACGGGTACGCGGAGGGCACCGAGACCCCGCCGGACCTGAAGGAGTCGCTGACCTTCGCGACCGCCGAGCCGTTCGCGGACCCCGTCGTCAACGCCGAGTGGTACGCGCCCAACGTGTGGCCGGCGGAGGTGCCCGCGCTGCGCGGGCTGTGCGAGGAGTACCTCGGCCGGATGGTGGCGCTGGAGAAGGAGCTGCTGGCCCTGCTGGCGTGCGCGCTCGGGCTCGGCGCCGACTTCTTCACCCGGCACATGGACCACCCGACGTACGGCTTCAACATCAACTGGTACCCGGGCACGGAGGTCGTCGGCACGCCGGGCCCGAGGCAGTTCCGGATCGGGCCGCACACCGACTTCGGGACCGTCACCGTCCTCGACCGGCAGGCCGGCAAGGGCGGGCTCCAGGTGTACACCGACACGGACGGCTGGCAGGACGCCCCCTACGACCCGGCCGCGCTCACGGTCAACATCGGGGATCTGCTGGCCCGTTGGACCGGGGACCGGTGGCGGTCCGGGCGGCACCGGGTGCTGCCGCCGCCCGTGGACGCGCCCGCCGAGGAGCTGATCTCGCTCGTCTACTTCGGCGAGTGCACCCCGGGCACGCTGGTGGAGTCCCTCCCTCCGCCGGTGGGCCGGGTGGCGTACCCGCCCGTCGACTCGCACGCGTACCTCCGCGAGAAACTGGACTCGATCACCGTCGAGTGAACCCCTGACCGGTCACCGACGGTTATTCACTTCCGCGTTCGGCCCGCCACCCGTTCCGTTGAAATGAACCGGCCGGGCATGTCCCGCCCGCGTCCCACGGCATTGGCTTCCAGGGGGCCCGCATCCAGGGGCCCCTTCTGCGATGGGAGACGCGTGCGAATCACTGACATCCAGCGCTGCGAGGTCCGGCCGGGACGGCTCGTCGAGTGGACGTTGAGCCCTGCGACCGTCGCGGCGGCGACGGCGCTCCCGGACGACTCCCGGCCGCCCGCCTACATCCAGGAGTCGCACATCAGGACCGCCAAGTGCGTACGGGAGGACGGTCTGTTCGTGCCGACCTGGCTCGGCACCGCCTTCGACCTGCCGGGACCGGTCGACCTCGACGTGCTGGAGCGGGCGCTGCGCACCTGGACCGTACGGCACGAGACGCTGCGCAGCGGCTTCCGCTGGGCCGGTGACGAACTGCGCCGGTTCACGCTCGACGCGGCCGACGTCTCCCTGCGCCGGACGGAGGTGGGCGACTTCCCCGACGCCGGCGACCTCGTCCGCCACCTCCAGGACCGCTTCGACACGGTCGCGGACGCGCTGCGCTGGCCCAACCTGATCTACACGGCCGTCGTCCGGGACGACGGCGCGAGCGTCTACCTGGCCTTCGACCACAGCAACGTCGACGCCTACTCCCTGCACCGGCTCGTCGCCGAGATCCACGAGCTGTACGCGGCGGGCCTGGCCGGCGTGCGACCGGACTCCGCCGCGCCCGCCGCGAGTTACGTCGACTTCTGCGAGATCGAGCGCGCGGACGCGGACGGCATCGACGGCCGGCACGCGTTCGTGGACCGCTGGCGGGAGTTCATCCGGCGCTGCGACGGCACACTGCCGGGCTTCCCGGTGGACCTGGGCCTGACCCCGGGCGGTCCGCTGCCCACGCAGCGGATGCTGTGCGAGCCGCTGGCGGACGCGGACGCGGCGGCGGCGTTCGAGGCGTACTGCCGGCCGTACGGCGGCAGCCTGGTCGGGCTGCTGGCCGCGACCGGGCTGATCGTGCACGAACTCGGCGGGCAGCCGGTGTACCGGACGGTGGTGCCCTTCCACACCCGGGTGAAGTCGCGGTGGACGGACTCGGTGGGCTGGTACGTGGGCGGCGCCCCGATCGAGGTGCCCGTGGGCCGCACCCACGGCTTCCCGGAGGCCCTGCGGGCGGTCCGCGCCGAACTCCAGGCGAACCGGTCGCTGGCCCGGATGCCGCTGGCCCGGGTGCTGCGCCTGCTCGGCGCTGACTTCCGGCCGTCCTCCCCGGACCTGTACTCGATCGTGTCGTACGTCGACGCCCGCGCCATCCCGGGCGCCGAGCGGTGGGCGGAGCTGAAGGCGTACGGGCTGATGCGGGTGTCGTACGGCGACCAGGTGTGCGTGTGGGTGAACCGGCTGCCCGACGGGCTGTGGCTGGCGAGCCGGTACCCGGACACGGACGTCGCGGCGAAGAACATGCGGCTCTACGTCGAGCGGCTGCGGGACCGGATCGCCTCGGTGGCCCACGACAGCCTGTCCGCGGTCTCCTAGGCGCTCAGCCCCGCCCCGGCTCCAACGCCTCGATCAACTTCTGGAAGCGGCCCCGCCAGCGCTGTTCCGACTCCTCCTCGCCCTGGAACTCATGGGTGAAGCGGAGCACGCTGCCGCCCTCCCCGTCCCGCTCCAGGTGGAACCGGAGCCGGCCGCCGGCCCCGACCGTGTACTCCGCGACCCGGTCCACGTCCCACGCGGTGACCTGCCCGTCCCCCAGGTCGCGCAGGGTGACCGCGCCGCCGAGCCGGGGTTCGAGCACGTCGGCCGCGGTGAACCAGGACGCCAGTCCCTCCGGCGTGGCCAGCGCGGCCCAGACCTCCTCCATCCGCCGCGGGAGCCGCACCACGAAGTGCAGGATGTGCGTGTTCCCGTGCGTCTGGCTGGTGCCCTGTGCGATGGAACCGCTCATGACACCAGCCTGCCCCCGGGCCCGGGGATGCGCACGTGGTCACGGCCGCCGTCCCGCGGGTGCGGGTCCGCCGTGGCCGGTCGCGCCGTTGCCCGGCGGTCACACGCCCGCGTAGGAGTGCTTGCCGCTGACGAAGATGTTGACGCCGTAGTAGTTGAACAGCCAGCAGCCGAAGGCGATCAGCGCCAGGTAGGCGGCCTTGCGGCCCTTCCAGCCGGCCGTGGCCCGGGCGTGCAGGTAACAGGCGTAGGCGATCCAGGTGATGAAGGACCAGGTCTCCTTCGGGTCCCAGTTCCAGTACCGGCCCCAGGCGTCGCCCGCCCAGATCGCGCCCGCGATGATCGTGAACGTCCACAGCGGGAAGACGGCCGCGTTGACCCGGTAGGCGAACTTGTCCAGGGACGCGGAGGCGGGCAGCCGCTCCAGCACCGAGGAGGCGAACTTCCCGGGCTTGCCGCCGAGCTGGAGCTTGTTCTCGTACGAGTCCTTGAACAGGTACAGGATCGTGGCGACCGCGCCGACGTAGAACACGGCACCGCAGAAGATGGCGGTGGAGACGTGGATGTACAGCCAGTACGAGTGCAGGGCCGGCACCAGCTGGTCGCTGGCCGTGTACAGCACGGTGACCGCGAGGCCCAGGTCCAGCAGGACCGTCGTGACGAGGAACAGGCCGAGCCAGCGCACGTTCTTCTTCAGGGCCAGCAGCGTCAGGTACACGCCGACGGCGACCGTGGAGAAGGTGATGTTGAACTCGTACATGTTGCCCCACGGCGCCCGCTCCACGGAGGCCGCGCGGGCGACGACGCCGCCCAGCTCCACCAGGAACGCGAGCACGGTGAGGGAGATGGCGATCCGGCCGTAGAGGTCGCCCTGCTCGTCGCCGCCGTGCGCGCCGGGACCGTCCGGCACGTCCCGCGCGCCGGACGCCGAGCGGACGACGACCTTCGGACGCTCCAGCACGGCGGTGCCGCCGGCCCGTTTCACGGTGACGGCGGGCCCGCCCGCCGTCCGCTCGCTGCCGGCGGTGAGCGCGGCGGCCGTACGGGCGACCTTGCTGCGGCTGCCGAACAGCCACTCGGCGATGTAGGCGAAGAAGGCCAGGGTGTAGACCGCCATCGACGAGTAGATCAGCGTGTTGCTGATGCTCGCGAGGTGTTCGTTGGTCGCGGCGGCGAGATCGGTTGCGGCGGCGAGAGTCACTTCTCAGCCCCTTCGGCAGGTACGGCTTGGGGGTCGGGGGTTGCTGTGGAGTCGTCGGGGCCGGGTGCCCCCGGCGCCTGGTCGTAGAGGATTCCGGCGAGGTCGCCCAGCTCCTCGGGCACCTTCGCGGACTCGCTGCGGCCGAGCCCGGCCATCTCGACCACCGTGACGCCGTCGGCACCGCGCACCGCGCGCACCCAGACCCGGCGGCGCTGGATGAACAGGGACGCGGCCAGTCCGAAGATCGCGGCGAGGGCACCGGCGAGCGCCCAGCCGCCGCCCGGCTCCTGGACGATCTCGAAGCCGGCCCACTCCTTGACGTCCTTCTCGAAGGTGATCGAGCCGGCGCCGTTGGGCAGCTTCATGGTCTCACCGGGCTTGAGGTTGTCCCTCAGCTGCGCGCCCTTGGCGTCCTTGTAGTCCTTCATGTGGGACTTGTCGAGCTGGTACACGCTCTGCGGCAGGCCCGAGTCGACGCCCAGGTCGCCGTGGTACGGCTCCAGGTTCAGCACCGGGTTCAGCAGCGCGGGGAAGGCCGAGGCGATCTCCATGCCGGCCCCGCCGTAGGTCGGCAGGAAGAAGGCCTTGATGCCGAGCTGCTCCTTCTTGCCGTCGGCGTCGCGGTAGCCGTCCATGACCTTCACGACACCCTGGGAGGTGACGTTGCCGTCGAGCGGCAGCAGCGGCACGGCGTCGCGGTAGACCACCTTGCCCTTGCCGTCCCGGACGGTGATCACGGGCGCGTAGCCATGACTGACCAGGTAGACCTTGGAGTCGTCGATCTTCAGCGGCTCGTTGACCTTGACGGTGGTCGTGGTCTGCCTGCCGTAGGCGCCCTTGTTGTAGGCGATCTTCGCCTGGAAGGTGCGCGCGGTGCCCCGGTTCGGGCCGCTCAGCTCGTAGGTCCCCTTGAAGTCCTTCAGGGTGAAGCTGAACGGGACCAGGTCGTCGGGCTGGAAGAGGCTGCCGGACTTGAAGTCGTCGTACATCGGCAGCGCGTTGGAGAAGCCGTCGCCCTCCACCATCAGCTTGGTGCCGTCGGACTTGTACAGCTGGCCCGAGGCGAAGGCGACCAGCAGCACGATCAGGGCGATGTGGAAGATCAGGTTGCCCAGCTCGCGCACGTAGCCCTTCTCGGCGGCCACGGCGTCACCGACGACGTGGGCGCGGAAGCGGCGCTTGCGCAGCAGCGCGAGCGCGGCCTCGCGGACCCGCTCCGGGTCCTCGGTGGTGCGCCAGGTGGTGTGGGCGGGCAGCCGGTTCAGCCGCCTGGGCGCGCCCGGCGGGCGGCCGCGCAGCTGGCCGGCGAACTGCCAGGTGCGCGGGACGATGCAGCCGATGAGGGAGACGAACAGCAGGATGTAGATCGCGGAGAACCACACCGAGCTGTACACGTGGAACAGGCCGAGCTTGTCGTAGACCGGCGCGAGCGTCCTGTGGGCGGCGCGGAAGTCGTCGACCTTGTTCGCGTCGGCGCCGGTCTGCGGGATCAGCGAGCCGGGGATCGCGCCGAGCGAGAGCAGCAGGAGCAGCAGCAGCGCGACCCGCATGGAGGTCAGCTGCCGCCAGAACCAGCGCGCCCAGCCGAGGACACCGAGGCCGGGCAGGATCGTCTGCTCCTCCTGCGGCGCGGTGGACAGCTGGGAGCCGGCCGCTCCCAGCTCCTCCCGGTCCCGGCTGGTGTCGGTGTCGGTCTTGCTCATCGGTCAGATCCCCACATTGAAGCCGCCGGACCAGGTCTGCATCTGCTGCACCAGGCTGTTCCAGGCGCCGGTCAGCAGCAGCACACCGGTCACGATCATCATCGAGCCGCCGATGCGCGTCACCCACACATAGTGGCGCTTGACCCAGGCGAAGGCGCCGAGGGCCTTGCGGAAGCCGATCGCGGTGAGCACGAACGGCACGCCGAGGCCGAGGCAGTAGACGACCATCAGCAGCGAGCCGCGCGCCGCGCTCGACTCCTGGAAGGAGAGGAAGTTCACCGAGGAGAGCGTCGGGCCCATGCAGGGCGTCCAGCCGACGCCGAAGAGGGCGCCGAGCAGGGGCGCCCCGAGCAGGCCGCCCGTCGGCCGCTTGTGGAAGCGGAACTCGCGCATGGTGAACCAGGGCAGGAGCCCCATGAAGAAGACGCCCATGGCGATCATGAGCACGCCGAGCACCTTGGACAGGGTGCCCTGGTAGTCGATCAGGTTGGCGCCGAAGTAGCCGAAGAGCGCACCGCCGGAGACGAACACGGCGCTGAAGCCGAGGACGAACAGGGAGGCGCCCGCCACCATCCGCCCCCGTCTGGCCTCGGCCAGGTCGGTGCCCGCGACGCCGGTCACGTAGGAGAGGTAGCCGGGGACCAGCGGCAGCACACAGGGCGAGAAGAAGGAGACGAGCCCGGCGAGCAGCGCGACCGGCAGGGCGACCAGCAGGGCCCCGTGCAGGACCGTCTCGTTCTGGCCCGTCTCCGCGGCCAGCGTCAGCAGCGCGCTCACGTCACTTCTCCGCGAGGACCGGCTTGAGCATCTTCAGCAGGCCCGTGTCGTCGAGCGCCTCCAGGGCTCGCGCGGCGACCTTGCCGTGCCGGTCGATGACGAGCGTGGAGGGGATGATCTGCGGGTTGAGGGTGCCCTTCTTGAAGCGGAGCATCAGCTTGCCCGTGGGGTCGTACAGGCTCGGGTACTCGACGCCGTGCTCCTTCTCGAAGTTCACGGCCGGGGTGGTGCTGGTGTCCCGGGTGTTGATGCCGACGAACTGGACGCCCTTGTCCTGGTACTCCTTGGAGACCTTGGCGAAGTACTTCGCCTCCTCGCGGCACGGCCCGCACCACGAGCCCCAGACGTTGACGACGACGACCTTGCCCTTGTAGTCGGCGACGTTCAGGGTCTTGCCGTCGATGGTCCTGCCCGACAGGTCCGGGGCCGTGGCGCGCTTGCCGGCGGGGACCGTGTCGATGCCGTTGTTGCCGGTGACGAAGTGGGTGTCGCCCCCGCCTCCGGAGGTGCCGCCCTTACCGCACGCGGACAGGGACAGGGCCGCGACGGCGGCCACGGCGCTGAGCAGGACGGCGCGGCTACGGGTACTCATGTGAAAAGTTTCGCATGCCTGTTCCGGGGATCTCGCGCACCCCCCTGCCGGGCGGAAAACCGCATTTCAGGGCGTATTTACACGGGACTTTCCCGGCATACCGCCCGGCCGGTGGCGATGTCAGGCGGCGTCGGAGGAGGCGGACCCGCCGGCCCGCAGGAACTCCTTCCAGCCGCCCGCCGGCCGCTGCCCGACCCCGAGCGTGCGCAGCCTGGCCAGCACCTCGGGCTTCTGCACGTCCATCCAGTCCACGAACTGCCGGAAGGAGACCAGCCGCACGTCGGCGCCCTTCTCCTTCTCGCGCGCGATGTGCTTGAAGGCCTCCTCGACGGAGTCCATGTAGATGCCGCCGTTCCACTGCTCGAAGTGGTTGCCGACGAAGAACGGCGCCCGGTTCGTCTCGTACGCCCGCTGGAATCCCTGGATGTACGCCTGCGCGGACTGCTTGCGCCAGCCGGGGTAGTTGTAGGCGGGCGCCTTGGTGGAGTTCACGGACTGGTTGGCGAGCATGTTGTAGTCCATGGACAGCACCTCGAAGGAGTGTCCGGGGAAGGGTATCTGCTGCAACGGCAGGTCCCAGATCCCCAGCTTCTTCTCCGGCCACACCTGACGGCCGCCCGGCGAGGAGGCGTCGTAGCGCCAGCCCAGCTTCCGGGCGGTGGGCAGCAGGTTGTTCTGCCCGAGCAGGCAGGGCGTACGGCCGCCGACCAGCTCCTTGTCGTAGTCGAACGGCAGCGCGGGCAGGTCGGTCCAGCCGCTGTTGGTCCGCCACTCCTTCACGAACGCCTTGGCCTGCCGGATCTCGCTCTCCCACTGCTGCGGGGTCCAGTTGCCGACCGTGCCCGTACCGGCACAGAAGTGCCCGTTGAAGTGGGTGCCGATCTCGTGACCCTCCAGCCAGGCCCGGCGCACGTTCGTCAGCGTGGCCTTGATGTGCTCGTCGGTGAGGTAGCCGATGTCGGAGGCGCCACGCGGGTTGTTCGGCGGCTCGTACAGCCGCTTCTTCGACTCGGGCAGCAGGTACAGCCCCGAGAGGAAGAAGGTCATGGACGCGCCGTGCTCCTTGGCCAGGTCCAGGAAGCGCGGGAAGAGCCCGTTGCCGACCTCGCCGGCGCCGTCCCAGGAGAAGATCACGAACTGGGGCGGGGTCTGTCCCGGCTCCAGCGGCTCGGGCTTGGCCGGCTGGTGCGGCTGCCTGCCGGTGAAGGAGGTGGAGCCGTCACCGATGGGCCGCGCCGGATGCGCGGTGTTCCCCTTCCCGTCCCCGTCGCCCCGCCCGGGCTCGCCCTGGCCGGAACCGTTCCGGTGGCCGCCGCCGTCCGAGGACGTGAGGCTCCCGCAGCCGGCGAGCGAGGCGGCGGCCGCCGCGCCCGCGCCGAGGCCGAGCATTCCCCGCCGGGAGAAGGTCCGGGAGAAGGTGGGCATGGAAATCCCCGATTCGTCGCTGCCTGCTGGTCACCCAGTCAGAGGGCAGGACGATCGGGGAGGTTCCGCAGATTCTTATGTTTTTCGTAACGGAAACCGCAAAAGTGCGCTAAGCGACACCAAACGGACCGTCAGTGACGAGTGAACCCGGTCAGGCGCCGAACGCCTTCCCCTGGGCGGCGCCCTTCCCCTTCTGGGGCTTGGCGCCGGCCCGCAGGTGCACCGGGACCAGGTCGATGGCGGGCTCGCTGTAGCCCACGGACACGATCTTGTCACCCAGATATGTGAAAGTCGTCAGGGAGGCGAGCGTGCACTGCCGCTTGCGCGGGTCGTGCCACAGCCGCCGTCGCTCCACGTACGAGCGCACGATCCAGATCGGCAGCTGATGGCTGACCAGCACCGCCTCGTGCCCGCGCGCCCGGTCCTTGGCCGTGTTCAGCGCGCCCATCATCCGCACCACCTGGTCCACGTACGGCTCGCCCCAGGACGGCCGGAACGGGTTGACGAGGTGCTTCCAGTTGTCCGGATTGCGCAGCGCGCCGTCGCCGACGCCGAACGTCTTGCCCTGGAAGGCGTTCTCGGCCTCGATCAGCCGCTCGTCGGTGTCGAGATCCAGCCCGTGCGCCTTGGCGATCGGCGTGGCGGTCTCCTGCGCCCGCTCCAGCGGGGAGGCGCAGACATAGGTGACGTCCCGCGGGGCGAGGTGCTCGGCGACCCGCTCGGCCATCTGCCGGCCCAGCTCGGACAGGTGGTAGCCGGGCAGCCGCCCGTACAGGACCCCGTCCGGGTTCGCGACCTCGCCGTGCCGCATGAGGTGGACGACCGTGACGTCCTTGCTGCTGTCGCTCATTCTGCCGTGGCCTCCGCAGCCGCCCGGGCCGCCGCCGGAAGGGCGTCGGCGATCTTCTGAAGGGCCCGCTCGTCGTGGGCCGTGGACACGAACCAGGACTCGAAGGACGACGGCGGCAGGTAGACGCCGTTCGCCAGCATCGAGTGGAAGAACGCGGTGAAACGGTACGACTGCTGCCGCTTGGCGTCCTCGTAGTCGCGCACCTGCCGGTCCGTGAAGAACACGGAGAACATGTTGGAGGCGCTCTGCACCCGGTGCGCGACGCCCTCCTTCGACAGCGCGTCTCCGACGAGCGTCCGGATCTGCTCGGCGACGGCGTCGACCTTGTCGTAGGCGGCGTCGTCGAGCAGCCGCAGCTGGGCGAGACCGGCGGCGGTGGCGACGGGGTTACCGGAGAGGGTGCCGGCCTGGTACACCGGCCCGGCGGGGGCGAGGTGGGCCATCACATCGGCGCGCCCGCCGAACGCGGCGGCCGGGAAGCCACCGCCCATGACCTTGCCGAAGGTCATCAGGTCGGGCGCGACGCCCTCGACGCCGTACCACCCGGCGCGGCTGGTGCGGAAGCCGGTCATCACCTCGTCGGAGATGAACAGGGCGCCGTTGCGCCGGCAGGAGTCCTTGAGGGCCTGGTTGAAGCCGGGGTCCGGCGGCACGACGCCCATGTTGCCCGGCGACGCCTCGGTGATCACACAGGCGATCTCCCCGGGGTGCCGGTGGAAGGCCTCCTGCACGGCCTCCAGGTCGTTGTACGGCAGCACGATCGTGTCGCCGGCCTGGGCGCCGGTGACACCGGGCGTGTCCGGCAGCGCGAAGGTGGCGACCCCGCTGCCGGCCGCGGCGAGCAGCGAGTCGACGTGCCCGTGGTAGCACCCGGCGAACTTGATCACCTTGGACCGCCGGGTGAACCCGCGGGCGAGCCGGATGGCGGACATGGTCGCCTCGGTGCCGCTGCTGACCAGCCGCACCTGCTCCACGGGCGCCACCCGGGCGACGATCTCCTCGGCGAGCGCGACCTCGCCCTCGCCGGGCGTGCCGAAGGACGTACCGCGGGCCACGGCCTCCTGGACGGCGGCGATGACCTCGGGGTGCGCGTGCCCGAGGATCATGGGCCCCCAGGAGCACACCAGGTCGACGTACTCGCGCCCGTCGGCGTCGGTGAGGTAGGCCCCCTTGCCCGACACCATGAACCGGGGCGTACCGCCGACGGCGCGGAAGGCGCGCACCGGGGAGTTGACGCCGCCCGGGGTGACGACGGAGGCACGGTCGAAGAGCGCCTGTGACACGGGCGCGTCGTAGGGATAGGGCGTTTCGCTCATGGCACTCATGACGTGCGGCTACTCCGGCTTCTCGGACTCCGGTTGCGGGGTGACCTCCTCAGGGTAGGCCGAACCCCGCGCCGAGCCCCGGCCGGACCGCGGTGGAGATGGCGATCGCGGGCGGCGGCGGTCACGGTGGCGGTCCGATCGGACGCGGCGGGTCCCAAGATCACAGCGAGGCCATCCCTCATCTGCGAGACTGACACCTGATACACAGAGCCCATACGCACGTACTCATCAGGGGCCGGATGATCAGGGCCGGGAATCCCCCCGCGTGGACTGTTGTTCCACCGCACGTTTCGGCGGGCGGCCGTGGGGGAGGTCACTGACACGATGATCGGGTTGCGCGGCGGGGGCCACGCGTCCTAGAAAAGCAGTCGGGTGGAGATATGCATCGCGGTGGCGGACTGGGCGAGGGGACTGATGACCTGGGTCCTCGACGTGCCCGGCGGGGAAGGCACCGGCGCGACGCGGAGGAAACGACCGAGACACGTCAGACCGACGCACGGCAGACACAGGGTGTACCGGGCGAGCCCGAGCGGTACGACCGGCGGATCGACCGGGAGCTCGACCGCCGGCTCGACCAGCGGGCCGACCGCCTCCGGGCGGGGAGCAGGAATGGTGGTCGGGTGGGGGTGACGTACAAATACTTCGGCGCGCCGGACGGCGCGACCGCGGCCCGCGTCCCCATCTCGATGCGTCCCGAAGAACTCGGCGGCGACGAGCTGGGCATGAACGGCATGTTCACCAAGATCAAGCCGGAGACGATGGCCGCGATGGTGCTGACCGGCATCGAGGGCGTCCCCCTGCACAAGGTGCCACCCCTGGAACTGGTCGTCCTGCACCCCGACTACGCGGTCGTCAAACTCCCCATGACGGTCGTCGACCCGCTCCGCGGCATCGGCGAGGAAGCGGTCGGCGCGGCGGCCTTCATCTGGTCGACGGTCCCCGACCGGGGCGGTCCGCGGGACGCGTTCAACGTGTACCAGTTGCTGCACGAGTGGCAGGACTTCTCGCACCGGCTGCACGAGGCGGGGCACCAGCCTTATTGCCTGGTGTGGCCCTGAGCTGGGGTTTCTCGGGTAGCGGGCGGGGTTTTCGGACCCCGCCCTCGCCATGAAAGGGGCCTTCAGGCGGCCAGGGCACATTGGTTTCGCCGGGGGCACCGGTGATTCCGGCGGTGGCCCACGACACATCCCTCATCGCGATACCACCCGGAGGCCGCAGATCCGCTGCAGCGGCCTCTGCCTATGCAGCTTCAGCCTCACGCAGAGGCGCGGACTCGCTCTCCCGGAGCGTGGGCGCCTCCGTGGCCCATGCCGAGACCTGCGCAAAGTGCTGCGGTTGAACACCTTCTCGGGGGTCGGGCTGGATGAGGGGAGTCGGCAACCCGCGGGCGCCACGCTCCACTGACCATTCGTGGTCGAGGCTGGTGAAGTCGTCGTCGATCCACACAGCGGGCACGTCGCCCAGCCAGGCGTCGACGTAGTCGCGCTTCCACAGGTAGCCGTTGGGGTGGCTGGTGGTGATGTCGGGGCGTGGCAAGTCCAAGTGCGGTAGTGGCGCAAGGCCGAGAAGGGGGCCGATCAGGGTCGTCGCGTCTTGGCGCACCAAGACCGCGGTGCGCGAGCTGTGCGAGGAGACCGGCCTGACCGTGAAGCCGGAGTCCCTGAAGGTCGCCCACATCATTCACGGTGCCTGGGGCGTCGAAGCTCCCAACGGTTTCCTCACCGTGGTCTTCACCGCGCATGACTGGACCGGAGAACCGGAGAACCGGAGAACCGCGAACCTCGCAAGCACGCTCAGGTCTGCTGGGTCGATGCCGATGCCATCCCAGAGGAGTTCGTGGACACGACCGCGAGCGCCCTCCACCGGTATCTCGCTGGAGGCCCGGAGGTTTCCCTCGACGGCTGGCGGTAGAGGGCCAACCGCGGCGCGAGGGGTTTGTCTGGGGGGCCTCCTCCCACTCGTGCTTGGTCGCCGGAGTCGCTCGCTTACGGTCAGGCGGGGCGGCCTCACAGGGGCCCCGGTGCGCACCTCCCCTGCGGGCCGATCAGGAGCAGGGCGACGTCGTCGCTGCGGGGCATGGTGTGCCGGGCGTGGGTGATGAGGGTGTCGGCCAGGGCGTCCATGGACTGGTTCCGCTCGTGGGCGAGCCGGCCGGCGAGGGCCGTGATCGCGTCCTCGATGTCGGTGCCGGGGGTCTCCACGAGCCCGTCGGTGTACAGGGCGAGCACGGCACCGGGAAGCAGCGGGACGTTCACCGTCGGGTAGTCGGCGGCGGGATCGATGCCGAGCAGCAGCCCGGGAGGCAGCCGGAGGATCTCGGTGCGGCCGTCCGGATGGCGCAGGATCGGCGGCGGATGCCCGGCGGTGGCCAGGCAGGCGCTGTGGCGGGCGAGGTCGAGGTCGGCGTAGAGGCAGCTGGTGAACAGACCGGCGTCGAGATCGGTGAGCAGGCGGTTGGTGCGGGCGAGGACCTCGCCGGGGGGTGCGCCGGCGGAGGCGTGGACGGCGGTGCGGACCTGCCCCATGAGGGTGGCGGCCTGGACATTGTGCCCCTGGACGTCTCCGATGGCCGCGGCGGCGGTTGTCTCGCCCAGGCGGATGAGGTCGTAGAAGTCGCCGCCGACGTCCATGCCGTAGCCGGCGGGAAGGTAGCGGGCGGCCACGTCCAGGCCGGGGACCCGGGGCAGGGTGCGCGGCAGCAGGCCGGCCTGGAGGTCGTGGGAGAGCTGCTGCGTGGCGTCGTAGAGGCGCGCGCGGTCCAGCGCCTGCGCGATCAGCCCGGCGGTCGAGGTGAGGACGGAGCGCTCCTCGGCGGGGAAGGCGCGCGGCCGGTCGTAGGCGAGGACGAGTGAGCCGACGGGGCGCCCGGAGGTGATCAGCGGCAGCAACGCCCAGGCTGCCATGTCGTCCTGGAGGACGGCGGGAGGATAGGCCGTCCTGAGGTTGCCGAAGGTGCCGAAGAAGCTCGGGATCCCTGTCGTCAGGACGTGCACCGCCGGGGTGTCGGACGACAGGGGAGCCGCGTCGAAGCGGTCCATCAGCGCGGCGGAGTAGCCGTGGAAGCCGATGATCCGCAGTCTGCCCTCCTCCGCGGCCATGAGGGCGAGGGCCTGGGCGCCGAAGGCGGGCAGGATCTGGTCGGCGACCCGGTCGACGACGTCCTGGACGCCGACCGCTTCGGTGAGCGTGGCGGCCAGGTGCATCAGGTGGTAGAGCGCCGTGGCCCGGCCGGGTTCCGCCGCGGGCGCCGGGTGCAGCAGATGCGGAGGAGGTACGGCGTCGGCCGAGGACGCGGGGACGACGCGCACGCTGATGCCGGACGCGTCCGGGTACAGGTGGAACGACAGCCACTGGTCGGGGGGCCGCCGGGCGGTGAAGGACGTCGGCCGACGGCTCAGCACGGCGGCCCGGTAGCGGTCTTCGGCCACCGGGTTGTCCAGCCACGCGAGCGCCTCCCAGGGCCGGGCGCCCAGCAGGTCGGGAATGCCGGCGCCGAGCAGTTCCGCCGCGGCGGTGGTGAGGAAGGTGATCCGGCCGTCCGGATCGAGCGCGCAGCAGCCGCTGGGCAGCCGCTCGGCGAAGTCGGCCGCGGCCTGGGCCTCGGCCGGTCCGGCGGCACGCTTGCGCGAGGGGGACAGGATCCGCGGCTCGGGCCCGGCGAGGACGCGTCCGCTGTCGGCGGCCCGCCGCAGGATCGGGCCCAGGCGGCGGCAGGCGTCGGTGATCAGCGCCCGCTCCTGTGCGCTCAGGGTGGCGGGGTGCGCGCTGGACCAGTGCAGCACCAGGCCGCCCCACGTCCGTGCGCCGCTGCTGACCGGCGCGGCGACCATGGCGAACGGGTGCGGCAGGACGAGCGCCAGCTGCGGGTAGCGGCGTGCCAGCTCCTCCTGGCCGCCGATCCACACCAGGGCTCCTCGTCGTACGGCGTCGCTCACCGGACTCGCGGCCTGCACCGGGACGCGGGCCCAGGGCGAGGCGATCCGCCGGGAGATCCCGCTCAGCACCGCGAGCTGGAGCACCTGCTCGTCCGGGGAGAGGACGTAGAGCCCGCCGGCGTAGGCACCGGTCTCGCGTGCGCACCGGTCCAGGACGCAGTCCACGGCGTCCGGTCCGGAGCCGGGGGAGCGGGGGTCGGTGGCCGTGCCGGACATGCTTCACGCTCCTGTGCGGGGGCACCGGCGGCGGCGAGAGGGCGGCTCCGGCGGCGCGGCACCGCGCCGGCCGGTCCAGACGGCACTCATATACGGACCCTACGTCCGGCGGGCGGTGGCGGCAGCGCGCTGTCCCCGCGGGCCGGCCGGCCGGGCGGCCGGCCCGCGGGGGCCGTCGTCACCCCCGCCGTGCCGACGACGCCGGCGTCACCTGGCCGTGCTGACGACGGGGGCCAGCAGTTCCAGGGCCTCCTCCCAGCGGAAGCGGTCCGCCGCGCCGTCGGACTTCGGCGGGTGGTGCGCGGAGGAGCCGATCAGGACACCCATCGAGCGCAGGCGGTCCAGGCTCTGCCGGTAGGCGGGGTGGGCGGCCTGGGCGGAGTTCAGGTACGGCAGGGCCACGGTCGGGACGCCCATGCCGTACGCCTCGCACAGGATGCCCAGGGCCAGGGTGTCGGAGATGCCGGCGGCCCACTTGTTGATCGTGTTGAAGGTGGCCGGGGCGACGGCGATCGCGTCCGGCGGCGGCAGCGGGCGCGGGTCTCCCGGTGAGCGCCAGGCGGAGCGGATCGGGTAGCCGGTCCGGGCCTCGACCGCCTCCGCGTCGATGAAGCCGAGGCCCCGGGGCGTGGCGACGACGCCGACGTCCCAGTTCGCCTCCTGGGCGGCGGTGATGAGTTCGCCGACGTCAGGGGCGACGCCGCTCGCGCAGACGACGACGTACAGGAAGGGCTTCTTGTCCGGGGCGGTCGGCTCGGTCACGCGGGCACTCCCGTTCGGCGGTGGATACGGCGAAGTCCCGGCAGGCTACGTCGGCGAAGGCGGGAAGGGGAGCCGGTGCGTGTCCCCGCGCGAGGCCGGCGGCCGGCCACGGGCCCGGACCCGGCCCGGCCCTCGTCGGCTCAGGTCCCGGCGGCGTGGGCGACCGTGATCGCGTCCGGCGCGGGCGGCGCCGGCTCGGCGGACGCCGCCGTACCGGCCAGGAGGCGCAGGGCCGCGTCGGAGGGGGTGCCGGGTGCGGCCGTGTAGGCGATGAGGCGTTGGCCCGCGGGGCCCGGCAGGCACAGGTTCTCGAAGCTCAACTCCAGCGTGCCGACCGCCGGGTGGCGCAGGGACTTGCTCCCCGAGGCGCAGGTGCGGACCGGGTGCCGGGCCCACAGGGCGGTGAACTCGTCGCTCCGGATGGACAGCCGGCCGATCAGCTCGGCCAGTGCGCGGTCGTCGGGGTGCCGGCCGGCGACCAGGCGCAGGGAGGCGACCGCGAGGTGGGCCTCCTCCTTCCAGTCGGCGTACAGGGCCCGGTACCGCTCGTCCAGGAACAGCATCCGGACGAGGTTGGGGCGGGCGGTGGGGGTGGCCGGGGCGTCCTCGGGCAGGTGCGCGGCGAGCAGGGCGTGGCCCAGCCGGTTCCAGGCCAGGACGTCGTTGCGCCGGTCCAGGATGAGCGCCGGTACGTCGGTCATGGCGGCGAGCAGCTGACGGGCCGACGGGGTCGCGTGCTCGGCACGGGGTGCCGCCGGGCGGCGCCGGGCGGCGGGGCGGGCCAGGTCCCTGAGGTGGGCGGTCTCGTCCTCGGTGAGGCGCAGGGTGCGGGCGATGGCGTCCAGCACGGAGTCGGAGACACCGGCCGCGCGGCCCTGTTCGAGCCGGGTGTAGTGGGTGATGCTGACGCCCGCGAGCAGGGCCAGCTCCTCGCGGCGCAGCCCGGCGACCCGGCGGCGGGCCTGCGCGGTCGCGAGGCCGACGTCCTGCGGCCGCAGCGCGGCACGGCGTGACTTGAGGAAGGCTCCCAGTTCGGACGGCGCGTCCATGCAGGCCTCCGGGGGGTGTGGCGGGCGCGAGTGCGGGGCGCGCGCCTTCCGGGCGTACGGCGGTCGCCGTCCATCCTGCCCGGCGGGCGGCGTGAGCGGCACACCCGAAGGTGGTCACGCGATGACCACCCTCGCGGCGGCCGGTCGCAGGGGGGTGCTGGCTGGGGCGGGCGGCACGGACGACTCTTGTGCCCGGCGGAGGCGCCGGGCCCGGCGGCCTTCGCCGCACAGCGGCACGTCCGCCGCACAGCGGCACCTCCGCAGGACATCGGCGGTCCGGAGCACCCGCGACCCGGAGCGGCCGCAACCCGGACCGCCGGCACCTCCACCGACCCCGGCGCCTCCGCAAGAACCTTGCCACCTCCACCGAACCCGGCACCTCCGCCGACCCCGGCGACCACGGCGCGGGCGCGGGCGCTACCGCCGCCTGTCGGCACCCCGCGCCGTCCGTGAACGCTTCCGCAGCAGAAGGGACCGTCCCGTCATGTCCGTCACCGTCACCCCTCGGCCACCCGGCGTCTCCGCCGTCCTCACGCCCCGGCTCCGCCTGGTGCTGGTGCTGCTGCTCGCGGCCCAGTTCATGCTGGCCGTGGACTTCTCCATCCTGAACGTGGCCCTGCCGGTGATCGGCGCCGGTCTCGGCTTCCCGCTCGCCCGTCTCCAGTGGATCGGCACGGCGTTCGCGCTCTGCGCGGCCGGGTTCACGCTGCTGTTCGGACGGGTCGCCGATCTCTTCGGCCGCCGCCGGGTGTTCCTGGCCGGTCTCGCCGTCCTCGGCGCGGCCTCGCTGGCGGGCGGGCTGGCGCGCAGCCCCGACGTGCTCATCGTGGCCCGGGTGTTCCAGGGGCTGGCCACCGCCGCGGTGACCCCGGCCGGTCTGTCGCTGCTGACGACGTCCTTCCCGGAGGGCCCGCTGCGGGAGAAGGCGCTCGGGCTGAACGGGGCGCTGATGTCGGCCGGTTTCACCACGGGGGCGATCCTCGGCGGCCTGCTGACCGACCTGCTCTCCTGGCGCTGGGCGTTCTTCGTCAACGTACCTGTGGCCCTCGCCGTGCTGCTCGTCGCGCCCACCGTCATCGCCGAGTCCCGGCCCGAGCAGCGGCCCAAGACGGATGTGCCGGGTGCCGTCACGGTGACGCTCGGACTGCTGGCCGTCGTCCTCGGTCTGACGCAGGCCGGTGAGCACGGCTGGGGCGCGCCGGACGCGCTGCTGCCGCTGGCGGCCGGGGTGGTGCTGCTGGGGGTGTTCACGGCGGTGGAGCGGCGGGTGTCCGCGCCGCTGGTGCCGCCGCACGTGCTGGGCAGGCGGTCGGTGGCGTGGGGGAACGTGGCCGGTCTGATCGCCTTCCTGACCGAGACGTCCCTGGTGTTCCTGCTGACCCTCTACCTCCAGGAGGTGCTCGGCTTCTCGCCGTTGGCCGCCGGGCTGACGTTCGGTGTGCTGGGCGCGGGGACCGTCGTCGGCGGCGCCCTCGCCCCGCGGCTGATCGGCGGGCTCGGCGCCACCCGGGTGCTGCTGGCCGGGGGCCTGGGCCAGGCCCTGTGCACGGCGGCCCTGCTGGGGCTCGGCACCGGCCGTTCCTCACTGTGGCTGCTGTCGGCCGCGACCTTCGCGGGCGGTGTGGGCAACATGCTGGTCATCGTCGGCTTCATGGTGACCGCCACCTCGGGTCTCGCCGACCGGGAGCAGGGGCTGGCCACCGGGCTGGCGACGATGACCCAGCAGGTCGGGATCACCATGGGGACGCCGGTGATGAGCGCCGTCGCCACCGCCGCGATGAGCGGTACGGGGGCCGTGGCCGTCCTCGGCGGTCTGCGGACGGCGATCGCGCTGAACGCGGCCCTCGTACTCCTGGGCACCCTCACGAGCGTGCTGTTCCTGCGGGACGGGGCGCACCGGCACCCGGCCGGCCGGTCACGCTGACCGGCGCCGGCCACCCGCCCCCACGAACGCCCGCACCACGTCCTGCCGGGTCCCGGTGAAGTCGGCCCGGCGGCACAGCGGGCCGGGACCACCCGCCGGGTGACGAGGAGGCGGGCGGCGGTGGCCGTACCGGCGCCGTCGAGGACGGTGCGCGGGCCGTAGCGGGCCGCCGCCCGGATCGTGGAGCACGCCCTGGCCTCCCTCCGCAGCCGGCGCCGCCGACCCGCTCACCAGGCCGGCCCCGGAGTGCCTCACGGCCTGCGCATCCCCGCCCCGCGGCCCCGACCCGCTCCACCGGCCACCGCCACCGGTACTCCACCCGCCACGGCGACCAGGCCCCCGCGACCCGCCCCCACACCCGCCACACGGCCCGCCACCGGACCAGGCAGCCGCCGCACGGCCCGCCGATGGGCGTCAGCAGTACGGCGGCTGGTTGGTGAGCGACGCCGCCACCCGCATCCACACCCCGAACTGCCGGTACAGCGCGGGCAGTTGGCCGCTCGCCCGGACCGTCCTGGGGTCCTCGGCCGTCACGCCCGGGATGCCGAGCAGGGTCGCGGCGACCGAGGCGGACTGCCAGCGGACGGTCAGGGTGGCCTCGGCGGCGGAGGGTGCGGGGCGGCGCGGGCCCTGGGACAGCGCGCGGGTGACCGCCTCCTCGATGGCCCCCCGCGCCTCCGCCTCCGGCCGCAGCTCGGCCGCGAACCGGTCGCGTGCGTACTTCACCGGGACGGTGACGACCGACGCGTCCCACTCCGTCATCTCCGCGCACGCCGCGTCGTCACCCGTGAGGGCCACAATGGGCACCCCGAGGGCGGCGGCCGTGGCGTGGGCGAGGCCTATCTCGCCGACCGGGCGGCCGTCCAGCCACATGTCCTCGATCTCGTGACCCATGAAGCTGTGGCTGAGCACGCCCAGCGCACCGGCCCGGGAGTGGTAGCCGACGCACAGGGCGGCGTCGTACTCCCCGGTCAGCCCCTCCAGCATGCCGAGCTGCTTGGGCTTGCCGCGCACCAGGCGGGCCGCCGGGTGCAGCGCGCCGGGGAGCAGGTTGCGCATCGGCCCGTGGGCGTCGTTGACCAGGATGCCGGTCGCGCCGGCCGCCAGCGCGCCCCGTACGGCGGCGTTCACGTCGTCGGCCATCATGGTGCGGCCCCGCTCGTAGTCCCGGCCGCCCGGCTGGACGTCGTCGGCGTCGACGAGCCCGGTGATGCCTTCCATGTCCACGCTCATGTAGATCCGCACGGCGTCGACCCTAACCGACCCTACGTATTGTAGGTTCCCAAGCGCCGACGGCCACCGGGCTGTTCACACGTCTGTTCAACGGGGGACCCATGCAGGACACCACGGAAGCGGAGCCCGGCACGCAGGTCTGCGCACGCAGTCTCGCGCCGACGCTGGCCGTGCTGATCGTCAGCCTGGTGATCGCCGCCGTCGGTGTGTACGAGCTGTGCGGCTTCGGGCTGCACAGCCTGGACCGGCGTCCGCACCTGTTCAGCGACGGCCTCGCGACCGGCGGGGTCATCGTCGCCGCGGTGGCCGCCGGGGCGGCGGTGGGCAACCTGGCCTGGCTGCTGACGGCGGCCCGGCGCGGAGGCGGCGACTGAGGACCACCGCGGCAGGGGAGGCCGTGCGGATGCATACCCCTCGTTACCCTACAAGCTGTAGGGTCGGCGGTGCCCCGTCCCCGTCCCCAAGGGTGACCAGTCGCCATGCCCGCACCACAGACGACGTCCGAACAGCGGACGACCACCGCACGACAGTCCTCCCCCGTTCCGCCGCGGCTCCCCGCTCCCCGCCGCGCCGTCCGCGTCCTCACCCCCCGCCTCCCGCGCATCGGCGGCGACCACCGGCTGCGCGCCCGCGCCGCCACGGCCACCGTCTGGTACCTGCGCCTGCTGGCCGTGCTGAACCTCGCGGCGGTCGTGTCCCTCCCCTTCCGCGAAGAGGTCCACGAACACAACGCGGGCCAGTTCTTCACCCCCTACCTGGCCACCGCGGGCCTGGTCTCGGCGGCCCTCGCCCTGTTCCTCGCGGTGGTCATGCGCCGCCGCAAACGAGCCGCCTGGCTCTTCAACCTGCTCCTCGCCGGCCCCCTCCTCGGCCTCTACGCCGCCGCCCTCACCCGCGCCCCCTACCGCGAGCACGCCTTCAACTGGGTCTCCACCGCCCTGACCGGCCTGTTCGTCGCCGCCCTGCTGCTCGGGCGCCGCGAGTTCGACGCCATCGGCGACCGCTCCAACCCGCGCCTGGCCCTCGCCACCGGCATCGGCGGCATCCTCGCCGGCGGCGGCCTCGGCACGCTCCTCGTCCACGCGACGAACAAGGTCACCGGCGCCGGCCTCAAGGACGAGATCGCCTACACCCTGCTGCGCGGCATCAGCGTCGGCCCGCTCGCCGACCACGTCACCGCCGTACAGGCCCCCCGCTGGGTGGACGTCATCGTCAACATCCTGATGGCCGTGGCGTTCCTCGCCGTCCTCTACGCCTGCTTCCGCGCCCCGCGCGGCGCCTGCCTGCTCGCCGAGGAGGACGAACACAGGCTCCGCGACCTGCTGGAACGCCACGGCGAGCGCGACTCCCTCGGCTACTTCGCCCTGCGCCGCGACAAGGCCGTCATCTTCTCCCCCAGCGGCAAGGCGGCCATCGCCTACCGTGTCGTCGGCGGGGTCAGCCTCGCCTCCGGCGACCCGCTCGGCGACCCCGAGGCCTGGCCCGGCGCCATCGACGCCTGGCTCGCCGAGGCCCGCCGGCACGCCTGGACCCCGGCCGTGATGGGCGCGAGCGAGGAAGCGGGCACGGTCTACGCCCGGCACGGCCTGGACGCGCTGGAACTCGGCGACGAGGCGATCGTGGACCTCGCCGACTTCACCCTGGAGGGCCGGGCCATGCGCGTGGTCCGCCAGGCCCACAACCGGGTCCGCCGGGCCGGCTGCACGGTCCGCGTCCGCCGCCACGAGGACATCCCGGCCGAGGAGATGGCCGTCCTCGTGGACCGCGCCGAGCACTGGCGGGACGGCGCCACCGAACGCGGCTTCTCCATGGCCCTCGGCCGCCTCGGCGACCCGGCCGACGGCCGCTGCGTGATGCTGGAGTGCCGGGACGCGCAGGGCGAACCCCGCGCCCTGCTCAGCTTCGTGCCCTGGGGGGAGCGCGGCCTCTCCCTGGACCTGATGCGCCGCGACCGCGCCTGCGAGAACGGCCTGATGGAGTTCATGGTCGTCGAACTCCTCCTGCACGCGCGGGAGCTGGGCATCGACCGCGTCTCGCTCAACTTCGCCATGTTCCGCTCGGTCTTCGAACGCGGCGCCCGCCTCGGCGCGGGCCCGGTGCTGCGCCTGTGGCGCTCGACCCTCACGTTCTTCTCCCGCTGGTGGCAGATCGAGTCCCTGTACCGGGCCAACGCCAAGTACCGGCCCGTGTGGGAACCCCGCTTCCTGCTCTTCGCCAAGAGCAGCGACATCCCGAGGATCGGCCTGGCGAGCGCCCGCGCCGAGGGCTTCCTCACCCTGCCGGGCCGCTCATAGCCCCGCGTGCCACAGGACGGGCGGCCGCACGGAGGCACCCCCCACGCCCGTCCCCCACGGCCCGCTGCCGCCCGCACGCCTCAGGTGCCGCCGCCGCCCGGGACGATCCCGCCGCCCACCGTGAAGCCGATGACCGCGCCCCCGCCCTCCCGGCGGAAGGCGAACGGCGCTCCGCCGTGGGCCATGGCGATCTCGCGGACGATCGACAGGCCGAGACCGGAACCGGGCAGGGAACGGGCGTCGGCGGCGCGGTAGAAGCGGTCGAAGATCCGGACGAGGTCGCCCTCGGCGATCCCCGGCCCCCGGTCCCGCACCTCCACCCGGACCGTCCCCGGCCGCGCCGGCCCCGTGATCCCGATCTCGATCGGCGCCTTGCCGTCCCGGTCGAACTTGGCCGCGTTCTCGACCAGGTTGGAGATGGCCCGCTGGAGCATCCCGGGCCGCCCGTCGGTCGTCGTGTCGCCGCTCGCGCGCAGCACGATCTCCCGGCCGGTACGGCGCCGGGCCAGCCCCACGACGTCCTCGGCGAGGTCGGCGAGGTCCACCCGCTGGGGCGGCTCGCTGTCGGACTGCCCGGCGGCGAGGTCGACCAGCTCGTTGACCAGGTCGGTCAGCTCCCGGGCCTCCTGGGAGAGGTCGGCGACCAGCTCCTCCCGGGTGGCGGGCGGCAGCTCGTCGATCCGCCGCAGCAGCGAGATGTTCGTACGCAGGGAGGTCAGCGGCGTGCGGAGTTCATGGCCGGCGTCCTGCACCAGCCTGCGCTGGTCCTCCTCCGACTGCGCGAGCCGCCCCAGCATCCGGTCGAAGGCCCGGCCCAGACGCCCCACCTCGTCCAGCCCGGCCACCGGCACCTGGATGCCCAGCTGCCGGGTGCGGGCGACGTCCTCGGCGGCCGACGTCAGGATCACCAGGCGCCGGGTGATCCGCCGGGCCAGCCACCAGCCGAACAGCCCGGCCGCCACCACGACCGCCGCCATCAGGATCAGCGTCCGCTGCTGGAGCGCCCGCAGCAGGTCCTCGGTGTCGCTGAACTCCTGCGCGACCTGGACGGCCCCCCGTCCGTTCCCGAGCGAGACGGTGGCGATGCGGAACAGGTCCGCGTCCACCCGCACGTCCTTGTGCTCGACCACCTGCCCGGCCGTCCGCGCGAGCGCCGTGGCCCGGTCCCGGGAGGTGACCGGCAGCACCGGGCTGCCGTGGTCCACGATCTGCCCCCGCGCGCCGAGCACCTGGACGTCGGTGCGGGCGGGACGGACCAGATCGTGCCCCGGACGGGAGGAGGAGAAGTCCTCCGGCCCCATCCTGTGCTGCCGTACCTCGTCCCGGACGTCCTGCACGACCTGCGTGAACACCGACTGCTGGTCCACCCGGACGAGCCGCGCGGCGGAGTTGTACGACATGATGCCGACCAGGATCGTCACCGCGGCGGTGACGGCGGCGAAGGAGACCGCGAAGGTGGTGCGCAGGGAGACCAGCTTCGGCCGGGGCCGGTCCGGCAGCCACCGGCGGCCCACCTAGTCCTCCCGCAGCACGTAACCCACGCCCCGGACGGTGTGGATCAGCTGCGGGGCGCCGGGCTCGTCCAGCTTGCGGCGCAGATAGCCGACGTAGACGGCGAGGTTCTTGGAGCCGGGGCCGAAGTCGTAGCCCCAGATGCGGTCGTAGATCGTGGAGTGGTCGAGCACGATGCCGGCGTTGCGCACCAGCAGTTCCAGCAGCTCGAACTCGGTCCGCGTCAGCTCCAGCTCGCGCCCGCCGCGCCAGGCCCGGCGGGCCTGGAGGTCCATGCGCAGACCTGCGGCCTCCACCTGCCGGTCGGAGGACACCTGCGCCTCACGGACCGGGCCCTCGGAGCCGCCGCCCGGCACGGACACCGGGCTGGTACGGCGCAGCAGCGCGCGCAGCCGGGCGAAGACCTCCTCGACGTCGAACGGCTTGACCACGTAGTCGTCGGCCCCGGCGTCCAGACCCGCGATGCGGTCGGCGGTCTCCACGAGGGCGGTGAGCATGAGGATGGGCGTGCGGTCCCCCTCGGCACGCAGCACCCGGCACACCTGGAGCCCGTCGATGCCCGGCATCATCACGTCGAGGACCAGCACGTCCGGCGGGTTGCGGTGCGCCTGCGCCAGCGCTTCCACGCCGTCGGCGACCGCCGTCACCTGGTACCCCTCCAGCGTCAGGGCACGCTCCAGGGCATGACGGATGGCACGGTCGTCTTCGGCGAGCAGCACAGTCTGGGGCACATCCCCAGTCTGCCAAGGCGTCCGGCGGTTCGACCGGGCCCGCCGGACCTACGATCACCCTTTTTACCGGCCTCTCACCGAGGAAGAGGCAACCGGCGAAACCCCCGGACCGCTCCGCCGACGGAACTCTCACAGGCCGGCGCCCACCCGAGACGGCGACCTCTCAGCCGGCCGGGTCGGGTGGGCGGGCGCCCTCGGTATCCTCAGCGCCGCAGCGCCGCGAGCTGTTCGGCGAAGGGCACGACGGCCTCCTCCCCCCGCCGCGGAGCCAACGGCATCAGCGCGGCCAGTTCTCCCGCGGCCCGTTCGATCCGTTCGGCGAGTCCTTCGGCGCCCCAGTCCTCGGAGGCGGCGTAGACGCCGGTGGGGACGACGACGGCGCGGAGGTAGGCGAACAGCGGGCGCAGGGCGTGTTCCAGTACCAGGGAGTGCCGTCCGGTGCCGCCGGTGGCGCCGATCAGGACCGGCTTGCCGGTCAGCGCGTCCTTGTCGAGCACGTCGAAGAAGGACTTGAACAGTCCGCTGTAGGAGGCGCTGAAGACCGGTGTGACGACGATCAGCCCGTCGGCGCGGGTCACCGCGTCCTGCGCGGCGGCGAGCGCCTTGCCGGCGAACCCGTTGGTGAGGTTGTGCGCGATCTCCACGGCGAGGTCGCGCAGCTCGACGACCTCGACGTCCACCGGCGTGGCACGGCCGACCGCGGCGGCGAGCCGGTCGGCGAGCAGCCGGGTGGAGGAGGGCACGCTCAGCCCCGCCGACACCACGACCACCTTCATACGCTCGCTCATACCCCGCTCTCCTCCTTCTCCTGTGCATCCTGCGTGTTGTGGGTGGTGTGCGCGGCGAGCAGCGACTGGTGGGTCGGCGCCTCGGGCACGTCCTGGCCGCGGTTCTTGGCGAACTCCTCGCGCAGGACGGGAACGACCTGTTCGCCGAGGAGGTCGAGCTGTTCCAGCACGGT
>NZ_JBVIJO010000003.1:470805-535093 GCF_055581365.1 Streptomyces sp. NPDC031445 | reverse complement strand
TTCCCTTTCCGGCGGTTCCGACTCTATCAGATCCTTTCGGCGTCTGATCCCCGGTCAGCGGGGTTCGTCCTCGCGGCTGTTGGGCCGTTCCGACGAGTGAGACTTTAGCGGATTCCTGGCTCCCGAGCTAATCGGCGGCCGGCGCCCTTTCGAACGCGGATTCCTCATTTCGCAAATACGCACGTCAAAACAGCCGACGCGAAGAGCGTCGATTGAGTGGGTGGTGCTTGCGGAATGGCTGTCCGGGGACCGACCGGGGTCGGCGCTCACGTCGGACAACTCGGAGAACAGTACGTATCGGCGTGGGGTGTGTCAACTCGCCGCCGCGAGGCGCTCCCGGGGCGTACTGTGGAGCGCGTGATGACGCGTACGTGCACCCAGCTCTGGTGGGCCGCCTGACGGCGGCCGTACTCACGTATGCACTCAACGGCCGCCGCTTCGGCGGCCGTTCTCGTATCTCCCTCCGGGTCCCGGGGGCCGGCCGCAGGGGCGGCGGTCCCGACCAGAAGGAGTGGAGATGACTCGGGTCTTCAGCGGGATTCAGCCGACCGGGCACCTGACCCTGGGCAACTACCTGGGGGCCATGCGGCGCTGGGCCGAGGCGGACCAGCACCGGGCGGACTCGCTGTTCTGTGTGGTGGATCTGCACGCGCTGACCATGGACCACGATCCGGCGCGCGTACGCAGGCTCAGCCGGCAGACGGCGACCTTGTTGCTGGCGGCCGGGCTCGACCCCGAGGTGTGCACGGTGTTCCTGCAGAGCCACGTCGACGAGCACACACGGTTGTCGTACCTGCTGGAGTGCGGGGCGACCGACGGGGAGGCGCGGCGGATGATCCAGTACAAGGAGAAGGCCGCGAAGGAGCGGGAGCGCGGTGGGAGCGTGCGGCTGTCGCTGCTGACGTATCCGGTCCTGATGGCGGCGGACATCCTGGCGTACGGCACGGACGAGGTGCCGGTCGGTGAGGACCAGGCGCAGCACGTGGAGCTGACCCGGGACCTGGCGGTGCGGTTCAACCAGCGCTACGGGCAGGCGTTCGTGGTGCCGAGGGCGACGATCCCTCAGGTGGCGGCGCGGGTCATGAACCTCCAGGACCCGACGAGGAAGATGGGGAAGTCGGACGACTCCGGCGCGGGGGTCGTCTATCTGCTGGACGAGCCGGACGTGGTGCGCAAGAAGGTGCTGCGGGCCGTGACGGACAGCGGGCGGGACGTCGTCTACGACCGGGCGGAGCGGCCGGGCCTCGCGAACCTGCTGGATGTTCTCGCCGCGTGCACGGGCGGGAACCCTGAGTCACTGGCGGACGTTTACGACTCGTACGGCTCTTTGAAGAAGGACACCGCGGAGGCGGTGGTGGAGGTGCTGCGGCCGGTGCAGGCCAGGCATCGGGAGCTGTGCGCAGATCCGGCGTATGTCGAGGGGGTGCTGCGCGATGGTGCGGAGAAGGCGAGGGCGTTGGCCCGGCCGACGGTCGATACGGCCTACCGGGCGATCGGGCTGCTGCCGCCCGTCGCGGAGCCCTCGCTGAGCGCCGCGCGTTAGCCGGGCGGCGCTCCGGCGCGGTCGGCCGGTTCAGTCCTTCTTGCCGGAGGCGAGTTCGCGGCTGCGGTCGCGGGCGGCTTCGAGGGCGGCGATGAGGGCGGCGCGTACGCCGTGGTTCTCCAGTTCGCGGATGGCGTTGATGGTGGTGCCCGCCGGGGAGGTGACGTTCTCCCGGAGTTTGACGGGGTGTTCGCCGCTGTCGCGGAGCATCACGGCGGCGCCGATCGCGGACTGGACGATGAGGTCGTGGGCCTTGTCGCGCGGGAGACCGAGCAGGATGCCGGCGTCGGTCATGGCTTCGACCAGGTAGAAGAAGTACGCCGGGCCGGAGCCGGAGAGTGCGGTGCAGGCGTCCTGCTGGCTCTCGGGGACGCGGAGGGTCTTGCCGACGCCGCCGAAGATCTCCTCGGCGTGTGCGAGGTGCTGTTCGGTGGCGTGGCTGCCTGCGGAGATGACCGACATGGCCTCGTCGACCAGGGCGGGGGTGTTGGTCATGACGCGGACGACGGGGGTGCCCGCGGCCAGGCGCTCCTCGAAGAAGGAGGTGGGGATGCCGGCGGCTCCGCTGATGACCAGGCGGTCGGCGGGGACGTGCGGGGCGAGTTCGTCCAGGAGGGCGCCCATGTCCTGCGGCTTGACGGTGAGGATCAGGGTGTCGGCGGTCTTGGCGGCCTCGGTGTTGGTGACCGGGGTGACTCCGTGGCGGGTGCGGAGTTCTTCGGCGCGTTCGGGGCGGCGGGCGGTGACCAGGAGGTCGCCGGGGGCCCAGCCGGCCCGGATCATTCCGCTGAGCAGGGCTTCGCCGATCTTGCCGGTGCCGAGGACTGCGACTTTCTGGCTCATGCGGTTCAGTCTGGCACCGGGGTGGGGGGTGCGGGCGGGTTGTCCGGTGGGCGGAACGTCGGCGGGCGGGGCCCGTGGTCACGCCGTGCGCCGTCGTAGCGTCGCCGCGCCCAGGCCCAGGACGAGCAGCGCGCAGCCGGCCACGATCAGCACGTCGCGGACGAAGGCCGCCGTCATGTCGGTGTGGTGGAGGACCTGGTTCATGCCGTCGACGGCGTACGACATCGGCAGGACGTCGGAGACGGCCTCCAGGACGGGGTGCATGTCGGAGCGGGGGGTGAACAGGCCGCAGAGGAGGAGCTGGGGAAAGATCACCGCGGGCATGAACTGGACCGCCTGGAATTCCGAGGCCGCGAAGGCCGAGACGAAGAGACCGAGGGCCGTGCCGAGCAGGGCGTCGAGGAGGGCGACGAGGAGGAGCAGCCAGGGGGAGCCGGTGACGTCCAGGCCGAGGAGCCAGAGCGCGAGTCCGGTGGCGAGGGCGGACTGAACGATGGCGAGGGCGCCGAAGGCGAGGGCGTAGCCGGCGATGAGGTCGGCCTTGCCGAGGGGCAGGGCGAGGAGGCGTTCGAGGGTGCCGGAGGTGCGTTCGCGCAGGGTGGCGATGGAGGTGACCAGGAACATCGTGATCAGCGGGAAGATACCGAGCAGCGAGGCGCCGATGGTGTCGAAGGTGCGCGGGCTGGCGTCGAAGACGTAGCGCAGCAGGATCAGCATCACGCAGGGGATCAGGACCAGCAGCGCGATGGTGCGCGGGTCGTGGCGTAGCTGGCGCAGGACCCGGGCCGCGGTGGCGGTGGTGCGGGAGGCGTTGAGGGCGCTGGGGCCCGTGGCGGGTGCCGCGGGGGTCGTCGCGGGTGCCGTGGTCGCGGGGCTGGGGTTCATCGGGTGCTCTCTCTGGTGCGGCCTGCGGCTTCGTCGACCAGGCTCAGGAAGGCGGCCTCGACGGTGTCGGTGCCGGTGCGGCCGCGCAGGGCGTCCGGGGTCTCTGTCCCGGTCTCGCCCCCGGTGAGGATCTCGCCCTCGCGCATGAGGAGGAGGCGGTGGCAGCGCTCGGCCTCGTCCATGACGTGGGAGGAGACGAGGAGGGTGGTGCCGCGGGTGGCGGCGAGGTCGTGGAAGAGCTGCCACAGGTCCCGGCGGAGGACGGGGTCGAGGCCGACGGTCGGTTCGTCGAGGACGAGGAGTTCGGGGGTTCCGAGGAGGGCGACGGCGAGCGAGACGCGGCCGCGCTGGCCGCCGGAGAGGTTGCCGGCGAGGGCGTCGGCGTGGCTGGTGAGGTCGACGTCGGCGATGGCCTGGGTGACGTGCTGGTGGCGGCGGTCGGCGGCGGCGCGGCCGGGGTCGAGGATCGCGGCGAAGTAGTCGAGGTTCTGGCGGACGGTGAGGTCGTCGTAGACGGAGGGGGCCTGGGTGACGTAGCCGATGCGGTTGCGCAGGGCGGGGTGGCCGGCCGGGTGGCCGAGGACGTCGAGGGTGCCGGTGACCTTGGCCTGGGTGCCGACGATCGAACGCATGAGGGTGGATTTGCCGCAGCCGGAGGGGCCGAGCAGGCCGGTGATCCGGCCGCGCGGGACGGCGAAGCGGAGGTGGTGCAGGACCGTGCGGGGGCCGCGGGTGACGGTGAGGTCGTCGGCGTGGACGGCGGGGGGCGGGGCAGCGGGGGCCGGAGGGCCCGGCTCATTATTCATCATGTGATGAATAATTGGGCTGGAGGGGTCGAGGCGTCAAGGGGCGGCGACGGAAAGACGGCAGCGGCAGCCGGTGAGAGGTGCGGGAGCTGGGGTCAGGGCTTGCGGGCGACCAGGAGGAGGACGTCATAGGTCTCCTCGATCGTGCCGTCCGGGAAGACCTCCAGGAGGTGGGCGCGCTCCTCTTCGAGGAAGGCGGTCGTGCGCTCCTCGGACATGATGAGGAAGGCGGAGTGGCTGCCGATGTTGGCGAGGTGGACGTCGACCGGCACGCGGCGGCTCCAGCGGACCGTGCGGCGGGTGAAGTCCAGGCGCCCGCTGGGGTCGGCCAGCTCGACGCGGTCGCCGGCCTTGCGTGCTTCGGCGGCGACGTCGACGCCCAGGAAGGCGCCGACGCGGCGGGCGGCGTCGGCGATCCACTCGACGTCCAGCGCCTGGGTGTTCCACCACAGCGCCAGCGCACCGCCCGGGCGCAGCACGCGCAGCGCTTCCGGCACCGAGTGGGCCTGGTCGGTCCAGTGCCAGGCCTGGGCGTAGGTGATGAGGTCGGCGTGGGCGCCGGCGACGGGCAGGGCGTCGCCGTTGCCCCGGACGAGCGGGACGTGCGGGAGCGCGCGGCGGAACTCGGCGGCCATGCCCGCGCCGGGTTCGACGGCGAGGACGTCGGCGCCGCGCGCGTGCAGGAGGGCGGTGGCGATGCCGGTGCCCGCGCCGACGTCCACCGTCCTGGCGCCCGCGAGGGGGCGGCCGGCCAGTTCCTCGACGGCGTCGAGGAGGGCGGGCGGGTAGGAGGGGCGGTTCGCGGCGTACTGGGCGGCGGCGGAGTTGAAGGAGGCGGCGCGGGCGGCGTGGGCGGCGCCCGGGTCGGCGGGCGACGGCTCGGTGACGGTCATGGGGTCCTGTCTACGGCATCGCCGGGCTCCTGGCGTACCCGGTCTTCCGTCCCGAGGCCGCGGTTTTGCCGCCGGCGTCCCGTCCTTGCCGTTCGACCTTGCCGTTCGACGGTGCCGTCCTACCGGCGGCGCTTCTTCTTCGACGGGTTGCCGGTGCGGCGGGTGGTGCGGCGGGCGTGGGCCTCACGGGCCTGCGCGTACTCCTCGCGGTGCAGCTTCTCGCCCGGCGCCTCGGTGAGGGAGCGGAAGAAGTAGGCGAGGAGGGTGCCGACGAAGCCGATGGCGAGCAGACCGCGCAGGGACGCCTGGCGCTGCGGGTCGTGACGCCTGCCGAAGCCCTCCCAGGTGTTGCGGAAGGCGAGCGCGCTGCAGATCGCGAACATGGCGACGACCAGCACGGTCACGAAGGAGCCGGACTCGGCGATCCGGATGCCCTCGTAGGCGAGGCGCAGCACCAGGCAGGAGACGGTGGCGGCGGCGAGGGAGCCTACGGCGACACCGGCGCGGCGGGCCGCGTAGCCGTTGTCGTGGTCGACCCAGGAGGTGCCGAAGAAGCGCAGGGGCTCCGGGCGGGGGCCGCCACCCTGCGGCGGGGCGCCGTCGTCCTCGGGCGTGCGGCCGAGGGAGCCCGCCGAGGTGTCCGGGGTGCCGGTTTCGTCGCTCACAGCACGATTATGACGCCGGCGGCGGGCGGGCTTCCGGGCGGGGCGGGGTCCGGGCGGCGGTTCCGCGTCGGCGGCCCCGCCCGCCCGGGCACGGCCCGGACGGGACGGGGGGCTCACGGCGCCCGGTGGTGCGGGCCGGGGTCAGCCGCAGCGGGAGGCGATGTAGCCGTCGCTGCCCGTGTGGACGTAGGCGTCCGAGACGTACTCGCCGCTGTCGATGAGGTCCCAGATGTTCGTCGTGCCGTAGGTCCCCGTCACCGTCGTGCCGGGTGTCTGGCAGTAGATCGGCACCTGGACGCCCTCCGGCAGGACGCGGACCAGGTTGTACTGGGTGCCCGGGCCGCTGCGGACGTTCAGCCGGACGCCGGGCGCCACGGCGTAGGTGCGGACGGCTGCCGCCGCCTCCGTCACCACGCTCCCGGTGTCACCGGCTCCGTTCTCGATGGCCTCGGCCTCTTGTGCGCGGTCGACCGACATGAATGGTCCTCCCCCGTCGTCTTCCTCGAACTCGGCGCGAAACGCTGGTGCGCGACGCGCACGCAGACGCTAGCAAGCCGCCTCTGTCTCGTACGAGTCATCGACTAGGCTCCGTGCGTCGCGCGCGCGGACGAAGAGCACGGGGGTGGTCCATGGCGCCACAGCGCAACACCGGAGCGGGCGCGGAAGCGGAACTTCCCGAGTACGCCGGGCACTATCGGCTGGAGTCCTGCCTGGGCTCCGGCGGCATGGGGGTCGTACACCTCGCCCGGAGCACCTCGGGGATGCGGCTCGCGGTGAAGGTCGTACACGCGGAATTCGCGCGGGACCCCGAGTTCAGGGGCCGTTTCCGGCAGGAGGTGGCCGCCGCGCGCCGGGTCAGCGGGGCCTTCACGGCATCTGTCGTGGACGCCGATCCCGAGGCCGAACGCCCCTGGATGGCCACCTTGTTCATCCCCGGGCCGACCCTCTCCGACCAGGTGAAGCGGAAGGGCCCCCTGCCCAAGGAGCAGTTGCGCCGGCTGATGGCGGGGCTCGCCGAGGCGCTGCGGGACATCCACCGGGTCGGGGTCGTGCACCGGGATCTCAAGCCCAGCAACGTGCTGCTCGCCGACGACGGGCCGAAAGTCATCGACTTCGGCATCTCCCGGCCGAAGGACAGCGAACTGCGCACCGAGACCGGCAAGTTGATCGGCACTCCGCCGTTCATGGCGCCCGAGCAGTTCCGGCGGCCCCGGGAAGTCGGCCCGGCCGCCGACATCTTCGCGCTCGGTTCGGTCATGGTGCACGCGGCCACCGGGCGCGGGCCGTTCGACTCCGACAGCCCGTACGTCGTCGCCTACCAGGTGGTCCACGACGAACCCGACCTGACCGGCGTGCCGGAAGGGCTCGCACCGCTGGTACGCCGGTGTCTGGCCAAGGAACCCGAGGACCGGCCCACGCCGGACGAACTGATGCGGGAACTGCGCTCGGTGGCGGCCTCGTACGACACCCAGGCGTTCATACCGGCGCAACGGGCCGGCGAGGAGCGGACTCCCGCGGAAGCCGGGGCGGCGGCAGGGGCGGCACAGGCAGGGGGATCTCCTGCCGGAGCCGGCCGCTCCGAGAGTGCCGGCCGCTCCGAAGGCCCCCGTCGGCGTACGGGCCGACGCCTCGGGCGCCGGCGGGTGGTGGCGCTCACGGCGGGGAGCCTCGGGCTGGCGCTGCTCGGCGCGCTCGTCGGAGTGTGGGTGTCCGGCGGAAACGATCAGGCAGCCAGGGGAGCGGGCGAGCCGACCCTGACGGCGGCTTCCGGCGGCACGTGGACGGCCCGGCCGGCGGTCGGCGGCGAGGGCATGCCGCACTGCGCGTACGCGGCCGGGAAGGTGTTCTGCGCGCGGCCGGGTGCCGTCTTCGCGCTCTCCGCGAGCGACGGCGGGCTGCTGTGGCGGCGCTCGGTCGGCACCGGGTCCACGAGCGGCCCCCCGGTCCTCTCCGGCGGGCTGGTCCAGCCGTACACGGACGGCGGCGGCGCACGGCTCGCCGGGCTGGATCCGGCCACGGGCAGGCAGGTGTGGCAGCGGCGGCTGCCGGCCGGGACGACCGTGCGTTACGCCGGTGACACGGCCCTGCTCACCAGCGCCGACGGCACGGTCACCGGTGTGGACGGCGCGAACGGCGCCACGCGCTGGCGGAGCGCGGTGCCCGGTCGGGGCCTGCCGGTCCTCGACGCGTTCCCCGGCGCCCCGACGGCCTTCGCGACGCGCACGTCCGCCGACGGGACGAGCACACAGGTGACCGCCGTGGACCCGGGCACCGGCCGGGTGCGGTGGGACGTGCGGCTCGGCGGCTGGCTCAAGCCGTTCGCGGCGCAGGGCGGTTCGGTGTTCTTCCTGGCCGTGGACAGCGCGTACGGCGCCAAGGAGATCGTCCGCTACACCCCCGGCACGGGCGCGACCCGGCGCGTGGCGCTGCCCGCCGTCCTCGACGGCGCGCACGCGACGGTGCGCGGGAACGTGGTCTACGTGCTGGCCACCGGTGGCTCCCTGGACGCCGTGGACCTGGAATCCGGGCGGTCGGGCAAGCACCTGTGGCACCTGGAGACGTCGGTGAGCCGTGGTTCGGCGCCCGTCGTGCGGGGCGGGCGGGTGTACCTCACCGCGAGCGACGGCCGGCTGCTCGCCGTCGACGCCGGCGACGGCAGGCTCGTCGGGCAGACGCCGGCGCGGCTGGGCGCGAACTCGGCCGAGGTCGTGAGCACCCCGCCCGCGCCGGTGCCGGTCGGCCCCCGCGTCCTCGGCGCCGCGCCCGACGGCACGGTCTTCACCGTGGACGGCGGGAAACCGTCGGCCTGGTGACCCCGGTCACGGGGAGGACCCTGCGCGGGACGGCGAAGGGTCCTCCATGGAACGGCGAAGGGCCGCCCCCGGCCGGGAGCGGCCCTTCTGCCTCGGCTCGGCCCGGGCGGGTGCCCCGGCTCAGCCCAGGCGGGACACGTCGCGCACCGCGCCCTTGTCCGCGCTCGTCGCCATCGCCGCGTAGGCGCGCAGGGCGGCGGAGACCTTGCGTTCGCGGTTCTTCGGGGCGTAGACGCCGTTCAGGGCCTGCTCGCGGCGGGCCAGCTCGGCCTCGTCGACCAGCAGCTCGATGGTGCGGCCCGGGATGTCGATGCGGATCCGGTCGCCGTCCTGGACCAGCGCGATGGTGCCGCCGGAGGCCGCCTCGGGCGAGGCGTGGCCGATGGAGAGGCCGGAGGTGCCGCCGGAGAAGCGGCCGTCGGTGATCAGGGCGCAGGACTTGCCGAGGCCGCGGCCCTTCAGGTACGAGGTCGGGTACAGCATCTCCTGCATGCCGGGGCCGCCCTTGGGGCCCTCGTAGCGGATGACGACGACGTCGCCGTCCTTGACCTCCTGGGTGAGGATGCGCTGGACGGCCTCCTCCTGGGACTCGCAGACGACGGCCGGGCCCTCGAAGGTCCAGATCGACTCGTCCACGCCGGCCGTCTTGACCACGCAGCCGTCGACGGCGAGGTTGCCGCGCAGGACCGCGAGGCCGCCGTCCTTGGAGTACGCGTGCTCGGCGGAGCGGATGCAGCCGTTCTCGGCGTCGTCGTCCAGGGCCTCCCAGCGCTCGGACTGGGAGAACGCCTCGGCGGAGCGGACGCAGCCGGGCGCCGCGTGCCACAGCTCCACGGCCTCCTGGGACGGGGAGCCGCCGCGCACGTCCCAGGTCTTCAGCCAGTCGGCGAGGGACGGGCTGTGGACGGCGTGGACGTCCTCGTTGAGCAGGCCGGCGCGGTGCAGTTCGCCGAGGAGGGCGGGGATGCCGCCGGCGCGGTGCACGTCCTCCATGTAGTACGTGCGGTTCTTGGCGACGTTGGGGGCGACCTTGGCCAGGCACGGCACGCGGCGCGAGACGGCGTCGATCTGGTCCAGGCCGAACGGGACGCCCGCCTCCTGCGCGGCGGCCAGCAGGTGCAGGATCGTGTTGGTGGAGCCGCCCATCGCGATGTCCAGGGCCATGGCGTTCTCGAAGGCCTGGAAGGTGGCGATGTTGCGGGGCAGGACGGTGTCGTCGTCCTGCTCGTAGTAGCGGCGGGTGAGGTCCATGACCGTGCGGGCCGCGTTCTCGTACAGGGCGCGGCGCGCGGTGTGGGTGGCGAGGACCGAGCCGTTGCCGGGCAGGGACAGGCCGATGGCCTCGGTCAGGCAGTTCATCGAGTTGGCGGTGAACATGCCGGAACAGCTGCCGCAGGTCGGGCAGGCGTTCTCCTCGATGCGGAGGATGTCCTCGTCGGAGATCTTGTCGTTGACGGCGTCGGAGATCGCGTCGACCAGGTCGAGGGTGCGGACCGTGCCGTCCACGAGGGTGGCGCGGCCGGACTCCATGGGGCCGCCGGAGACGAAGACCGTCGGGATGTTCAGGCGCAGGGCCGCCATCAGCATGCCCGGGGTGATCTTGTCGCAGTTGGAGATGCAGACCAGGGCGTCGGCGCAGTGCGCCTCGACCATGTACTCGACCGAGTCCGCGATCAGGTCGCGGGAGGGCAGGGAGTACAGCATGCCGCCGTGGCCCATGGCGATGCCGTCGTCGACGGCGATCGTGTTGAACTCGCGCGGGATGCCGCCGGCCTCCTTGATCGCCTCGCTGACGATGCGGCCGACGGGCTGGAGGTGGGTGTGGCCCGGCACGAACTCGGTGAAGGAGTTGGCGACGGCGATGATCGGCTTCCGGCCGATGTCCGCACCGGGTACACCGGAGGCGCGCATAAGGGCGCGGGCGCCCGCCATGTTGCGGCCGTGGGTGACTGTGCGGGACCTCAGCTCGGGCATCGTCGCTCGCTCCTTCAGACGGATGTGGCTGTTGTCGAGCGTACGCCGGTCATCCAGTGGGCGGGACAAGGTGTCCGCATCGCGGGATGCGCGTTTCACGGAGCCGTCAGGTGCCCCTGTACGACGGGGGCGACCCGGGCGATGATCCGCTCCAGGTCGGCCGACGCCAGCGGCTCCACCTTGATCACGTACCGGAGCATGGCGCAGCCCACGAGCTGGGCGGCCGCCAGCTCGGCGCGCAGCTCGGCGTCCGGCAGCTCCAGCTGGGCGGCGATGCGGCGCAGCAGCTGGGTGGCGACCAGGCGGCGGAAGACGGCGGCGGCCGTGTCGTTGTTGACGGCGGAGCGCACGATCGCGAGCAGCGGGGTGCGGGTGGTGGGGTTCTCCCAGATGCCGAGGACGAACCGGGTCAGCCGCTCGCCGACGGCGTCCGGGGGGCCTTCGGCGACCGCCTCCGGCGCGTTCAGCGCGGGGGCGAAGGCGACCTCGATGGCGGCTTCGAAGACCTGTTCCTTGGTGCCGAAGTAGTGGTGGACGAGTGCGGAGTCCACGCCGGCGGCCTTGGCGATGCCGCGTACGGACGTCTTCTCGTAGCCGCGCGCGGAGAACTCCTCGCGGGCGGCGGCGAGGATGCGGTCCCGGGTGCCGGCGGACTCGGTGCGCGGGGGGCGGCCCCGGCGCCGGGCGGGCGGCTCGGGGGCGGTGTCGTGCGCCGGCGGGGAGGCGGTCATCGGCGGGTCACCCGTACGGCCGCGGCGGCCAGGTGCTTGCGGGTGTACTCCAGGGCCTCGGCGAGGTCGGCCTCGCGCTCGGCGCCGGACATCGCCCGCCGGGTGTTGACCTCGATGACGACATGGCCGTCGAAGCCGGTGTGCACCAGGCGCTCCAGCAGTTCGGCACAGGGCTGGGTGCCCCGGCCGGGCACCAGGTGCTCGTCCTTGGCGGAGCCCCGGCCGTCGGCGAGGTGGACGTGCCCGAGCCGGTCCCCCATGCGGTCGATCATGCCCAGGGCGTCGGTGCGGGCCGTCGCCGTGTGGCTGAGGTCGATCGTGAAGTGCCGGTAGTCGTCGTGGGTGACGTCCCAGTCGGGGGCGTAGGCGAGCATCTCGCGGTCGCGGTAGCGCCAGGGGTACATGTTCTCGACGGCGAAGCGCACGTCCGTCTCGTTCGCCATCCGCCAGATCCCGTCGACGAACTCCCGGGCGTACTGCCGCTGCCAGCGGAAGGGCGGGTGGACGACGACGGTGGAGGCGTCCAGCTTCTCCGCCGCCGCCCGGGCCCGCTGGAGCTTGACCCAGGGGTCGGTGGACCAGACGCGCTGGGTGATCAGCAGGCAGGGGGCGTGGACGGCCAGGATCGGGATGCCGTGGTAGTCCGACAGGCGACGCAGGGCCTCGATGTCCTGGCTGACCGGGTCGGTCCACACCATGACCTCGACGCCGTCGTAACCGAGGCGCGCGGCGATCTCGAAGGCCGTCGCCGTCGACTCGGGGTAGACGGAGGCGGTCGAGAGCGCGATGCGCACGTCTGCGTCCCTTGGTTCAGCCACGTCCGTCACCATACGGCGCTGAGGGGCTCGGGTGTTGGGTGGCTATTCGCCGTTGTGAGGTTTGCCATTTGCCTGGTGCGGGCGCGTGGTCGCTTCCCGCGCGGTTCCCCGCGCCCCTTCGGGGGCGCTAATCCGAACCCATGTGGTCGAGGCGCCGCAGGATCACGCCCTCCCTCAGGGCCCAGGGGCAGATCTCCAGTTGCTCCACGCCGAAGAGGTCCATCGCGGCCTCTGCCACCAGGGCGCCGGCGAGGAGCTGGCCGGCCCTGCCGTCCGAGACGCCGGGGAGTTCGGCGCGCTGCTCCACGGTCATGCCGGCCAGGCGCGGGACCCACGCCTCCAGCGACTCGCGCTTGAGTTCGCGCTGGACGTAGAGGCCCTCGGCGCTGCGGGCCGCACCAGCGATGCGGGCGAGCTGCCGGAAGGTCTTGGAGGTGGCGACCACGTGGTCGGGGGCGCCGAAGCGGCTGAACTCGCCGACCGTGCGGGCGATCTCCGTGCGGACGTGGCGGCGCAGGGCGCGGACGTCCTCGGGGGCGGGCGGATCGCCGGGCAGCCAGCCGACGGTGAGACGGCCGGCGCCGAGCGGGAGGGAGACGGCCGCGTCCGGTTCCTCGTCCATCCCGAAGGCGATCTCCAGGGAGCCGCCGCCGATGTCCAGGACCAGCAGCTTCCCGGCGGACCAGCCGAACCAGCGGCGTACGGCGAGGAAGGTGAGCCGGGCCTCCTCGGCTCCGGCGAGGACCTGGAGCCGTACACCGGTCTCGTCGGCCACGCGCGCGAGGACGTCGTCGGCGTTGGTGGCCTCGCGGACGGCGGAGGTCGCGAACGGCAGCAGGTCCTCGACGCCCTTGTCCTCCGCGGCCTGGAGCGCGTCCCGTACGACGGCGATCAGCCGGTCGATGCCTTCGTCGCCGATGGCACCGCTGTCGTCGAGGAGCTGGGCGAGCCGGAGTTCGACCTTGTGCGAATGCGCGGGCAGCGGGCACGCGCCGGGGTGCGCGTCCACCACCAGCAGGTGCACCGTGTTCGAACCCACGTCCAGGACACCGAGTCTCATGTACGGAACGCTACTGCCAGATCGTCCGTCCTCGGTCCCCGATGCGGCACCCGGCCACTTACCCTGGACGGGTGCCAAAGACGAAAAAGGCAAAGGTCGACAAAGCCGACAAGTCGAACAAGGCGGACAAAGGTCACAAGGCCGCCAGAACCACCACGGAGGCGCTGATGGGCGACGAGAAGGGGCTCGACTTCGCCCGCGCCTGGGTGGAGTTTCCTGATCCGGCGGACGACGAGCAGGTCTTCCGCTGCGATCTGACCTGGCTGACCTCTCGCTGGAACTGCATCTTCGGCAGCGGCTGCCAGGGCATTCAGGCGGGCCGCGCGGACGACGGGTGCTGCTCGCTGGGGGCGCACTTCTCCGACGAGGACGACGAGAAGCGGGTCGCCGCGCACGTGGCGCGGCTCACGCCGGAGCTCTGGCAGCACCATGACGAGGGCACGCGCAACGGGTGGGTCTCCGAGGACGAGGAGGGCTCCCGGCAGACGCGGCCGTTCCAGGGGTCGTGCATCTTCCAGAACCGGCCCGGGTTCGCGGGCGGGGCCGGCTGCTCGCTGCACATCCTGGCGCTGAAGGAGGGCCGGGAGCCGCTGGAGACCAAGCCGGACGTGTGCTGGCAGCTGCCGATCCGGCGGACGTACGAGTGGATCGACCGGCCGGACGACACGCGGGTGCTCCAGGTGTCCATCGGGGAGTACGACCGCCGGGGCTGGGGGCCGGGCGGGCACGACCTGCACTGGTGGTGCACCTCGGCGACGTCGGCGCACGGCGCGGGTGAGCCGGTGTACGTGTCCTACCGGGCCGAGCTGACGGAGCTGATGGGCAAGGCGGGGTACGACCGTCTGGTCGAGCTGTGCGAGGCGCGGCTGGCGTCGCGGTTGCCCCTGGTGGCGCCCCACCCGGCCGACCCGGGAGCCTCGTGACGGCCTTCTCCGCCCGCTCACCCGGCTCTGCCGGCTCTGCCGGCTTTCCTGGCTCTCCCGGCTGACAGATCCCGTCCTCCCGGCCGGCGCCTAACTGTCCGCCGGGGTCGGGGTGCCGGTGTCGGTCGGCGTGGGAGTCGGCGTCGGGGAGTCGGAGGGGGGCGGGGACGTCGGGGTCGGCGTCGGGTCCGAGGGCGGCGGGGACTGCGTGGCGGGCGGCTCGGTGGGCGGTGTGCTCGGCGGGGGCGACGGCGGTGTCGGTGAGGCGTGGGGCGGGGCAGGGCGGCTCGGCGCCGTGCCGTAGCCGTCGATCGAGACGACCGCGCCCGCCGGTGCCACCGCCACCTGCGCGTGCCAGTGGCCGGACGGCTCGCGCAGGTGGTCGACGTACACCTTGACCGTCAGCGTCCGGCCGGGCTCCAGGGTTCCGGAGGACTGGCTGAAGTAGAGCCAGCCGGCCGACGTGGACACCGACCAGCGGACCTGGGACGCGCCGGACGCCGTGAGGGTGATCAGGGTCGTGTCGCCGTCGTTGGCGGCGCTCACCTCCAGCTGTCCGGCGCCCTTGGCGCCCGTGCCGCCGACGCTGACGACCTCCACCGAGACGTCCGCCTTGCCGTCCTTGCCCATGCGGACGCCCGGCTTCACGCTGGCGTTCCCCGCGTTCTCGTAGCCGCCGGACGTGTCGCCGCCGAGTGCCCCGGGGCCCTGCGCCTCCCGCGCGGTCGCCGGGCGCCCGTCGTCCTCCCCGGCCGGCCCGCCCCGGTAGGCGGCCCACAGGGCGAGGACCGGCGCGGCGACGACGGTGGCCACGACCGTCGTCGTGACCGCCCGCGCGCGGATGCGGTCGCGGCGGGCGGCGCGGTCCTTGGGGTCCATCGGGAAGCCGCGCCGGTCGAAGCGGGGCACGGCCGCGCCCCTCGCGCGCGGGTGGCGTGCCAGGGCCGCGCGCGGGGCTTCCAGGACGGGCAGCTCGGCGGGGGTGACCGTGGCGCCGGGCCAGTGGCCGGGGACCGCGCGCTCGGCGGTGCGGCGGCAGCGCGGACAGTCGTCGACGTGCCGGACCAGCTCGCGGCGCACCGCCGCGCTGAGGACCAGCCGGTTGTCACCGGTGAGGTGGGCCACGCTGGGGCAGCCGCCCGTCTCGACCACGGCGAGGGCCGCGCGCGTGCGCTCGACCTCGCAGGCGGCGGACGCGAGCAGTTCCCGGGCGGCGGCGGGCTCCATGCCGAGGACGGCGGCGACCTCGTGGGCGGCGAGGTGGTGACGGACGGCGAGTTCCAGGGCCTCGCGCTGCTCGGGCGTGGTCCCGGCGGCCTCCGGCCAGGCCAGCAACGCGAGTTCACGCCGCCGCCGCTCCTGGACCTCCGGGGGGAGCGCGGCCGGCGTGGAGGGTTCTCCGGCGGGGGGCTCCTTACCGGCGGACCCGGGGGGCCGGGCACTCCCGTCGGCCCAGGAGGGCCACTGAGCGGCGGCGCGGGGTCCGGCGGGCCCGTGAGACGCGGGAGACCTGTGCGATCCCAGGGGCGGTTCCGGAGATCCGGACGGCCCCTCCGTCCCTGTGAACCCGGCCGGCGCGGCAGACCCGCCCGGCCCGGCGGTCCGCTCGGCCCCGGGCGGCCCGCCTGTCCCCTTTCCGGCGCCGCCCGGCCCGCCGCGCCCCGCCGCGTGTGTGGCCTGACGTTTCTGCTTGGCCTCGGCGAGCTTGCGGAGGCAGGCCCAGCGGGCGAGGGCGTACAGCCAGGCCCTGCGGTCGCCGGGCGCACCGGGGGCCCGGTGGCCGCGCCGTTCGGCCAGGGCGAGGACGTCGCCGAGGGCGGCGGTGGCCGTGTCGTGGTCGCACAGGACGGACAGGCAGTAGGTGAACAGGCCGTCCAGGTACGGCTCGTAGCGCGCCGGCGTGCGCTGGGCGACGTTGCGTGCGGCGGCGCGGTCGCGCGCCTCCTTCTCCTCACGGTTCTCGCGCGCCTCGCGTCGTGCGTCACGGGCCTCACGTGCCCCGCGATGCGCCCGGTGCGCGCCTGTCGTGCGGGTGGTCGTCTCCGGACTGCTGCTCATCACCCGTGCGACCGTAGGCGGCCGCGGAGTGCCCCTTCTGGCACCTTGAGCACTTTTAATCCGTACGGGTGAAACGATCCCTCATAAGGGGACAGGAACCCTTTATTCCGCGGCTGGATCCCTGCGGGCGGTGGCCGAGAACGGTTCACCCACACGTGCCCCCCGCTCCCGCGCACCCGACCGCCCGCCCCGGTGTCAGTGCTCCGGGCTACGGTTCTCCGCATGGCTGCCCGTACCAAGACGACCAAGGACCGCCCGTCCTACCGCTGCACCGAGTGCGGCTGGCAGACGGCCAAGTGGCTCGGCCGCTGCCCGGAGTGCCAGGCCTGGGGCACGATCGAGGAGTACGGCGCGCCCGCGGTCCGCACCACGGCCCCGGGCCGGGTGACCAGCTCGGCGCTGCCCATCGGCCAGGTCGACGGCCGCCAGGCCACCGCCCGCACGACGGGTGTGCCGGAGCTGGACCGGGTGCTCGGCGGCGGCCTGGTGCCCGGCGCCGTCGTCCTGCTCGCGGGCGAGCCCGGCGTCGGCAAGTCCACCCTGCTGCTGGACGTGGCCGCCAAGGCGGCCGGCCCCGAGCACCGCACCCTCTATGTGACCGGCGAGGAGTCGGCGAGCCAGGTGCGGCTGCGCGCCGACCGCATCGGCGCGCTCCACGACCACCTCTATCTGGCCGCCGAGACCGACCTGTCCGCCGTCCTCGGCCACCTGGACGAGGTCAAGCCGTCCCTGCTGATCCTCGACTCGGTGCAGACGGTGGCCTCCCCGGAGATCGAGGGCGCGCCCGGCGGCATGGCCCAGGTCCGCGAGGTGGCGGGCGCGCTGATCCGGGCGTCCAAGGAGCGGGGCATGTCCACGCTGCTCGTGGGCCACGTCACGAAGGACGGCGCCATCGCCGGGCCCCGCCTGCTGGAGCACCTGGTGGACGTCGTCCTGCACTTCGAGGGCGACCGGCACGCGCGCCTGCGCCTGGTGCGGGGCGTGAAGAACCGGTACGGGGCGACGGACGAGGTGGGCTGCTTCGAGCTGCACGACGAGGGCATCACGGGTCTCGCCGACCCCAGCGGCCTGTTCCTGACCCGCCGGGCCGAGCCGGTCCCGGGCACCTGCCTGACCGTCACGCTGGAGGGCCGCCGTCCGCTGGTGGCCGAGGTGCAGGCGCTGACCGTCGACTCCCAGATCCCCTCCCCGCGCCGTACGACGTCCGGGCTGGAGACCTCCCGGGTGTCGATGATGCTGGCCGTCCTGGAGCAGCGCGGCCGGATCAGCGCGCTCGGCAAGCGGGACATCTACTCGGCGACGGTCGGCGGCGTGAAGCTGTCGGAGCCCGCCGCCGACCTCGCCATCGCGCTCGCCCTCGCCTCGGCCGCCAGCGACACCCCCCTGCCGAAGAACCTGGTGGCGATCGGCGAGGTCGGGCTCGCGGGCGAGGTCAGACGGGTCACGGGCGTGCAGCGCAGGCTCGCCGAGGCGCACCGGCTGGGCTTCACGCACGCGCTCGTACCGGGCGATCCGGGCAAGGTGCCGGCCGGCATGAAGGTCCTGGAAGTCGCCGACATGGGCGACGCGCTCCGGGTCCTGCCGCGCTCCCGTCGCCGAGAGGCCCCACGGGAGGCGGAGGAGCGCCGGTAGACTTTGCCCAGGTCTCGCCCGTCCGTACGAACCGAGTGCGGGTGCGGGAGCGCGTCAGAACCTGCGACCGGAGGAGTGCAGTGGCAGCCAACGACCGGGCAGCAGCTCCCGGCAAGTCCGGTGGGAGTGCCGGTTCCGATGGCCTGATGCGCGCCTCGCTGAGCGCCGTGGCACCCGGTACGGCCCTGCGTGACGGGCTGGAGCGCGTCCTGCGCGGCAACACCGGCGGGCTCATCGTCCTCGGCTCGGACAAGACGGTCGAGGCGATGTGCACGGGCGGTTTCGTGCTGGACGTCGAGTTCACCGCGACCCGGCTGCGGGAGCTGTGCAAGCTGGACGGCGGCATCGTGCTGTCCTCGGACCTGTCCAAGATCCTCCGGGCGGGCGTGCAGTTCGTGCCGGACGCGACGATCCCGACGGAGGAGACGGGCACGCGGCACCGCACGGCGGACCGGGTGTCCAAGCAGGTCGGCTTCCCGGTGGTCTCGGTCTCCCAGTCGATGCGGCTGATCGCCCTGTACGTGGACGGTCAGCGGCGCGTCCTGGAGGACTCGGCGGCGATCCTGTCCCGCGCGAACCAGGCGCTGGCGACCCTGGAGCGGTACAAGCTCCGGCTGGACGAGGTCGCGGGCACGCTGTCGGCGCTGGAGATCGAGGACCTGGTCACGGTCCGGGACGTGTCGGCGGTCGCGCAGCGGCTGGAGATGGTCCGCCGCATCGCCACCGAGATCGCCGAGTACGTGGTCGAGCTGGGCACGGACGGCCGTCTCCTCGCCCTCCAGCTGGAGGAGCTGATCGCCGGTGTCGAGCCCGACCGCTCGCTGGTCGTCCGCGACTACGTGCCCGAGCCCACGGCCAAGCGGTCCCGCACGGTCGACGAGGCGCTGGCCGAGCTGGACGCGCTGACCCACGCCGAGCTGCTCGAACTCGGCACGGTGGCGCGGGCGCTGGGCTACACGGGGTCCCCCGAGACGCTCGACTCGGCGGTGTCCCCGCGCGGGTTCCGGCTGCTGGCCAAGGTGCCGCGGCTGCCGGGCGCCATCATCGACCGGCTGGTGGAGCATTTCGGGGGCCTGCAGAAGCTGCTCGCCGCGAGCGTCGACGACCTGCAGACCGTGGACGGGGTCGGCGAGGCCCGCGCGCGGAGCGTGCGGGAGGGGCTGTCGCGCCTGGCGGAGTCGTCGATCCTGGAGCGCTACGTCTGAGGTCCGGCCGGGCGCCTGAGGGCTCGCAGCCGGAGGGCGTACGGCGACTGCGGGTGCGTGGGAGTGTTCGCGCGGTTCCGCGCGCTCCTCAGTCAGCCGACAGTACGAACGACGCCTGGGTCTTGCCGAAGCCCGGGGTCTTGGCCTCCAGCAGGTACGTGCCCGGCTTCGCCGCGCCCCCGGAGGGCGTCGCGCAGTGGGCCGCGCTCGGTTTGCGGTCCCACTTCACGGTGTAGGTGATGCTCTGGCCGGCGGGCACCCGGAACACCAGGCTGCCCGCGCCTCCGGGGCAGTCGGCCGACGACCAGAGCGCGTCGTCGCCGTCCGCGGGCGTGACCGTCAACACCGCGTTCTTCGGGCCGAGATCCACCTTGCAGTCGGCCGACGAGCCGTTCTTCGCGGTCAGTTCGAACGTCGGCGTCTGGTCCGGGGAGTAGGAGTTGCGCAGGCTGCGCAGGCTCAACGACACCGCTCCGGACGTGCAGTCGGGCAGCGTGGAGGACGCCGGGAGCGTGTCGCCCGCACCGACACCGCCGCCACCGGAGGCCGTACCGGAACCCGAGCCGCCACCGGAGCCCGAGGAGCCGCCGGCGGGACCGCCGTCCCCTCCGGAGGCGGAACCCGAGCCCGAGGCCGAGCCCGAGCCCGAACCGGAGCCGCTGCCGCCGGAGTTGCCGCCGCCCGACTCGTCGCGCCCGCCCGGGTGCTGGCTGATGGCGGGACCGGACGAGCTCGGTCCGGGCGTGATGGTGTGCGTGGGATTCTTGCCGTTGGACCCGTCGGCGTTCTTCTTGCCGCCCCCGCCGCCGGCGGTGACGATCCATATGATCACCAGCGCCAACAGGGCGACCACGGACAGCAGTACGGCCCTCCGACGCCAGTAGATGGTGGAGGGAAGCGGCCCGACCGGATTGCGCAGAGATCCCACGGCGCAAACTGTACGAGAGATCGCCGCGCTTGCTCGCGTCACCCGCCGCGCCGGCGTCAACTTTTCCGGATCATCATCCCGGTAACTGCCGCGGACGGCACGGCCCTTCCCGTTCCGCCACGCTCGGTGAGCGGTCGGTCACCCATCGGGCCCGCCAACCCGTGGCAGGATCGGAAGGGCCATGACTGAGAAGCTGCACGCCCCCGTGATCGCCTGGTTCGACATCCACGCCCGCGACCTTCCCTGGCGCCGCCCGGAGGCGGGCCCGTGGGGCGTGATGGTCAGCGAGTTCATGCTCCAGCAGACCCCGGTGAACCGGGTGCTGCCCGTCTACGAGGAGTGGCTGGCCCGCTGGCCGCGCCCCGCCGACCTGGCGAAGGAGGCGCCCGGCGAGGCGGTGCGCGCCTGGGGCCGGCTCGGCTATCCGCGCCGCGCGCTGCGCCTGCACGGCGCCGCGGTCGCCATAACGGAGCGGCACGGCGGTGACGTACCGACGGATCACGCGCAGTTGCTGGCGCTGCCCGGCATCGGTGAGTACACGGCCGCCGCGGTGGCCTCGTTCGCGTACGGGCAGCGGCACGCGGTGCTGGACACCAATGTGCGCCGGGTGCTCGCGCGGGCGGTGACCGGGGTGCAGTACCCGCCGAACGCCACCACGGCCGCCGAGCGGCGCCTGGCGCGGGAGCTGCTGCCGCAGGACGAGCGGACCGCCGCGCGGTGGGCCGCCGCCTCCATGGAACTGGGCGCGCTGGTGTGCACGGCGAAGAACGAGGGGTGCGCGCGGTGCCCCATCGCCGCGCAGTGCGCCTGGCGGCTCGCGGGCAAGCCGGAGCACGCGGGTCCGCCGCGCCGCGGACAGACGTACGCCGGCACGGACCGGCAGGTGCGGGGCAAGCTGCTGGCCGTGCTGCGGGAGGCGCACGCGCCGGTGCCGCAGGCGGTGCTGGACCGGGTGTGGCACGAGCCGGTGCAGCGGGCGCGCGCGCTCGACGGGCTGGTCGCCGACGGTCTGGTGGAGCCCCTTCCGGGCGGCCTCTACCGGCTGCCGCTCGGCTGACGCACGGCCGGCCCACGGCCAAGTCACAGCCGCCCGGCGTCCGTTACGGAGAAACCGATCGGACAAATCGCCCCATACCAGGACAACTTCCCCGTTGGCGCTACCCAGTTCGTCCGTCCGTTACACAACCGACGGATAGCTGATTGCCAGCCGCAGGCTGGTCCGCACAGCCCCGTGACAACCACTCCGTAGCTTCTACTGCGTGCCCGGCGGACCACCGGGCGCGGGGAGAGCGGGACTTCGGGCGAGGGCCGGAAGCACAACGGGGAACGGAGGCGGTTGATCATGGCGCAGGGCGAGGTGCTCGGATTCGAGGAGTACGTCCGCAGCCGGCAGGACGCGCTGCTGCGCAGCGCCCGCCGGCTGGTCCCGGACCCGGTCGACGCCCAGGACCTGCTGCAGACGGCGCTGGTGCGGACGTACGGCCGCTGGGACGGCATCGCCGACAAGCGCCTCGCCGACGCCTACCTGCGCCGCGTCATGATCAACACGCGGACCGAGTGGTGGCGGGCGCGCAAGCTGGAGGAGGTGCCGACCGAGCAGCTGCCGGACGCCTCCGTCGAGGACTCCACCGAGCAGCACGCCGACCGGGCCCTGCTGATGGACGTCATGAAGGTGCTCGCACCGAAGCAGCGCAGCGTCGTGGTGCTGCGACACTGGGAGCAGATGTCCACTGAGGAGACGGCCGCTGCCCTCGGCATGTCGGCCGGTACGGTCAAGAGCACGCTGCACCGGGCGCTCGCCCGGCTCCGTGAGGAGCTGGAGGCCCGCGATCTGGACGCACGCGCTCTGGAGCGTGAGGAGCGGGAGCGTTGCGCGGCCTGACCGGGGCCGGGCCCGACCGGGCCCGAGGCAGTACACAGGCGGTGATCGCGGTGGGGGCCGCGCTCGCCGCCCCCGCCCTTTTCCTCGCCGCGTGCGGCAGCGGGGGCACGGGCGCACGGGACGAGGGCCCGGCACACGCCTCGGCGATGGCGGGGGCCGTCGCCTCCCCCTCCCCCAGCCCGTCCGAGCACTACCGGCGGGTGGACCCCGTGGCGCTGGTCAAGAGCGATCCCGAGGTGTCGCCGGCGGTCAAGCGCGAGCTGAAACCGTGCAACGGTGATGAATATCCGGTCGACGTCTCCTACGGCAATCTGACCGGGGCCCCGGTGGACGACGTCGTCGTCAACGTGCTGACCTGCGCCGACGCCGTCGGCATCGGCTCGTACGTGTACCGGGACGCCGGTGGCTCGTTCCGGAGCGTCTTCAAGAGCGAGGAGTCCCCGGTCTACGCCGAGATCGACCAGGGCGTCCTGTCGGTGACCAGGCAGTACTACGAGAAGGGCGACCCGATCTCCAGCCCGTCCGGTGAGATCGTGACCCCGTACACCTGGAAGGCGGGACGGTTCGCCCAGGGCAAGCCCACGCGCAACGAGTACAGCAAGTCGGCCGGCGGGGGCCCGACACCCGTGCCGGACAGCTGACCGCCCCGCACCCTCGCACACCCGACCGCCGCACCTACCCCACGAAGACTGAGAGCACCGGGATGGCAGACCAGACCCACGTCCTGTTCGTCGAGGACGACGACGTCATCCGCGAGGCCACCCAGCTCGCCCTGGAGCGGGACGGCTTCGCGGTCACCGCGATGCCCGACGGCCTGTCGGGCCTGGAGGCGTTCCGGGCGAACCGCCCCGACATCGCGCTGCTGGACGTCATGGTGCCGGGCCTGGACGGCGTCAGCCTGTGCCGCCGGATCCGGGACGAGTCGACCGTGCCGGTGATCATGCTGTCGGCGCGCGCCGACTCCATCGACGTCGTCCTGGGGCTGGAGGCGGGCGCCGACGACTACGTGACCAAGCCCTTCGACGGTGCCGTGCTGGTCGCCCGGATCCGCGCGGTGCTGCGCCGCTTCGGGCACGCCGGCGGGTCCGCGCAGGCGGAGGAGGCCGTGTCGGCGGACGGCGGCGGCACGCTCGCCTTCGGCGACCTGGAGATCGACACCGACGGCATGGAGGTGCGCCGGGCCGGGCAGCCGGTGGCGCTGACACCGACCGAGATGCGGCTGCTGCTGGAGTTCTCCGCCGCCCCGGGCACCGTGCTCTCCCGCGACAAGCTGCTGGAGCGGGTGTGGGACTACGGCTGGGGCGGCGACACCCGGGTCGTGGACGTGCATGTGCAGCGGCTGCGGCAGAAGATCGGCCAGGACCGGATCGAGACGGTCCGCGGCTTCGGCTACAAGCTGAAGGCCTGAGCGGAGCGGCGGTATGCGGGGGATTCTTCGGCATCCGGTCCGGCGCATGGAGCGCGCGGGCCTGCGCACCGGGCTCCGGTGGAAGGTCAGCGCGGCCATCGCGCTGGTGGCCGGGCTGGTGGCGATCGTCCTCAGCCTGGTCGTGCACAACGCGGCCCGCGTCTCGATGCTGGACAACGCGCGCGAGCTGGCCAACGACCGGGTCCTGATGGCCCAGCGCAACTACGAGCTGAACCGGGGGCCGGTCTTCCCCTACGTCAAGGTCGACGACCCAGAGCTGCCGGCCGCGCTGCGCGAGAGGGTCGAGCGGGGCCGCCGGGCGAGCGACGTCTCCGAGCACCACGGGGTGGCGGACGTCTGGGCGGCCGTACCCGTGAAGGACGGACATGTGCTGTCCCTGCACAGCCATCTGCCCGACCGCAGCACCGACATGCTGCAGGACCTGGACCAGGCCCTGGTCATCGGCTCGGTGGCGGTCGTGCTCGGCGGCAGCGCGCTGGGCGTGCTGATCGGCGGGCAGCTGTCCCGCCGGCTGCGCAAGGCGGCGGCCGCCGCGAACCAGGCCGCGGCCGGTGAGACCGACGTACGCGTGCAGGAGGCCATCGGCGGGGTCGTACGGGACGAGACCGACGAACTCGCGCGCGCGGTGGACGCCATGGCGGACGCGCTGCGGCAGCGCCTGGAGGCCGAGCGGCGGGTCACCGCCGACATCGCGCACGAGCTGCGCACCCCGGTGACGGGTCTGCTGACGGCGGCCGAGCTGCTGCCGCCCGGCCGGCCCACGGAGCTGGTCCTGGACCGGGCCAAGGCCATGCGCACCCTGGTCGAGGACGTCCTGGAGGTGGCCCGGCTGGACGGGGCCTCGGAGCGGGCGGAGTTGCAGGACATCATGCTCGGCGAGTTCGTCGCGCGCCGGGTGGCGGCCAAGGATCCGGACATCGCCGTACGGGTGGTGCACGAGTCGGAGGTCACCACCGACCCGCGGCGGCTGGAGCGGGTGCTGTTCAACCTGCTCGCCAACGCCGCCCGGCACGGCCGGCCGCCGATCGAGGTCACCGTGGAGGGACGGGTCATCCGGGTCCGCGACCACGGCCCCGGCTTCCCGGACGAGCTGCTCGCCGAGGGGCCGAGCCGGTTCCGCACCGGCAGCAAGGACCGCGCCGGGCAGGGCCACGGCCTCGGCCTGACCATCGCGGCGGGCCAGGCGCGGGTGCTGGGGGCCCGGCTGACGTTCCGCAACGTACGGCCCGTGGCGGCGCCCGCCGGTGTTCCCGCGGAGGGTGCGGTGGCCGTGCTGTGGCTGCCGGAGCACGCCCCGACCAACACGGGCAGCTATCCGCTCCTGCCCGCGTCCGGCGGCACGTCGCTGCCGTCCCACCGCGCGCCCCGGGACACGTGAGGACGCACCGCGCACCGGGGCCCGATCCGTATCCCGCCGCCCAGGCTCACCGCTCACCGGGAAGCCCGAGCCAGAGCCCGCCGCCCAGCCCCGGCACCGCGCCGGTACCGTCCGGGCTCAGCGCCGCCCCGGCCCGGCACCGCCCCGGCCCAGTCCAGCCCAGCACCGGAACCGTCCCGGACTAGCACCGTCCGGGGCCAGCACCGCCCAGGCCCAGCACCGCGGCCCGGCACCGTCCAGGCCCAGCGCCGCCCGGCCTCGGCGCCGTCCCGGGCCCGCGCCTCGGACGGCCGAAGGCCCCGGCGCTGTGGACGCGCGCCGGGGCCTTCGGGCTATGGCTGGTTCAGACGGCCTCGACCACGGTCACGGGCGCCGCGTCGGCGCCCTCCGCGGCGGCCTTGGGACCGCCCTTGAGCGGCACCTCCTTGACGAACAGCGCCGCGATCAGCACCAGCACCGAGATGCAGGCACCGAGCAGGAACGCCGAGTGCGTGCCGGAGGACACCGCGTGCTGGTACGCCTCGCGGGCCGCCGCCGGGAGCTTCGCCAGGCTCTTCGCGTCCAGCTGCGCCGACTGTTCGGTCATCTTGGCCCCCGCCGCGCCGGCCCGCTCGGCCATGACGTCCTGGACCCGGTGGTTGAACAGGGCGCCCATGATGGCCACGCCGAAGGAGGAGCCGAGCGTACGGAACAGGGTGGTGGAGGAGGACGCCACGCCCATGTCCCTCATCTGGACGCTGTTCTGCGCGACCAGCATGGTGATCTGCATCAGGCAGCCCATGCCCGCGCCGACCACGGCCATGTAGAGACCGGAGGTCAGGCGGGTCGTGCCGGTGTCCATCAGGGACAGCAGGTACAGGCCGACGGTCATCAGGACGCCGCCGACGATCGGGAAGATCTTGTACCGGCCGCTGTTGGTGGTGACCCGCCCGGCGACCATCGAGGTCACGAGCATCGCGCCGAGCATCGGCAGGAGCAGCAGTCCGGAGTTGGTGGCGGAGGCGCCCTGCACGGCCTGCTGGTAGAGCGGCAGGAACAGGGTGGCGCCGAACATCACGAAGCCGGTGATGAAGCCGATGACCGACATCAGGGTGAAGTTGCGGCTCTTGAAGATGTGCAGCGGCACGACCGGTTCGGCGGCCTTGGTCTGCCAGAACACGAACCCGACCAGCGCGGCCACGCCGATGCCGGTCAGCTCCATGATCCGCGCGGAGGTCCAGGCGTACTCGGTGCCGCCCCAGGTGGTGACCAGCACGATGGAGGTGATGCCGACGGTGAGCAGCAGCACGCCCAGGTAGTCGATGCCGGCCTTGGAGCGCTTCTTCGGCAGGTGCAGTACGGCGGTGACGAGCGCGAGGGCGACCGCGCCGAGCGGCAGGTTGATGTAGAAGGCCCAGCGCCAGCCCCAGTTGTCGGTGATGGTGCCGCCGACGAGCGGGCCGCCGATCATCGCCAGCGCCATCACGCCGGCCATCATGCCCTGGTACTTGCCGCGCTCCCGCGGCGGGATCAGGTCGCCGATGATCGCCATGACGCCGACCATCAGACCGCCGGCGCCCAGGCCCTGTACGGCACGGAACCCGATCAGCTGGCCCATGTCCTGGGCCATGCCGCTCAGCGCCGAGCCGAGCAGGAAGATCACGATCGAGCTGAGGAAGGCGCCCTTGCGCCCGTACATGTCGCCGATCTTGCCCCAGATGGGGGTGGAGGCCGCGGTGGCCAGGGTGTAGCCGGTGACGACCCAGGAGAGGTGTTCCAGGCCGCCCAGCTCGCCCACGATCGTGGGCATCGCCGTACCGACGATCATGTTGTCCAGCATCGCGAGCATCATCGCGATCATCAGTGCGAGCAGCACCACCCGCACGCTCCGGGGCGGTTTGCCCTCGGCAGCACTCTGGGGCTGTCCGCCCTCAGCTATGACACTTTCGACCGTGTCCGCCATCGTCTTTCCATTCCCCCTGCGGCAGCTACTTACTTGCCGCCCGGCTAGTTACTACACTGCGGAAGGTAGACCCGCTACTAGCCGGTCGTCAAGTAAGTTTTCGCGGGAGCGCGAGGAGTACGAGGATGGGCCTCACCATGGACGGCACCAAGCACCAGCGCCGCGGCAACACCCGCCAGCGCATCCAGGACGTGGCGCTCGAACTCTTCGCGGAGCAGGGCTACGAGAAGACCTCCCTGCGGGAGATCGCCGAGCGCCTCGACGTCACGAAGGCGGCCCTGTACTACCACTTCAAGACGAAGGAAGAGATCATCGTCAGCCTCTTCGCGGACCTGACGAAGCCGATCGAGGACCTGATCGAGTGGGGCGGGCGGCAGCCGCACACCCTGGAGACCAAGCAGGAGATCGTCCGCCGCTACAGCGAGGCGCTGGCCGGCGCGGAACCGCTGTTCCGCTTCATGCAGGAGAACCAGGCGACGGTCCGGGAACTGCGCATCGGCGACACCTTCAAGGACCGGATGCGCGGCCTGCGAGACATCCTCATCGACCCGGAGGCGGAGCTGGTCGACCAGATCCGCTCGGTCAGCGCGATGTTCACGCTGCACGCCGGGATGTTCGTGATGCAGGACCTCGAAGGCGACTCCGAGAAGAAGCGCGAGGCTGTTCTCGAAGTCGCCATGGACCTCGTGGCGCAGGCGCACGAACACGCCCGCGAGAAGGGCTAGGGCCCGTCGTAGGTCAGACCTTCACGCCCTGGGCGCGCAGGAACGGGACCGGGTCGATGCCGGAGCCGTAGTTCGGGGTCGTGCGGATCTCGAAGTGCAGGTGCGGACCCGTGGAGTTGCCGGTGGAGCCGGAGAGCGCGATGTGCTGGCCGGTCGCGACGACCTGGCCGATCCGGACGTCGACGCGGGACAGGTGCGCGTACTGCGAGTAGGTGCCGTTGCCGTGCTTGATGACGATGGCGTTGCCGTACGCCGGGCCGTCGCCGGCGCCGTTGGGGCCGGCCTTGACGACGGTGCCGCCGTGCGCGGCGACGACCTCGGTGCCGGTCGGCACGGCGAAGTCCTGGCCGCTGTGCTTGTGCGCCCAGTGGCTGCCGGCCTGCGCGAAGCCCGCCGAGAGCGCGTACTTCTTGACCGGGTCGACCCAGGAGCCGGCGGACGCGGTGGCGGCGCTCGCGACCCCAGTGCCCAGCACGGCCGCGGCGCCGAGTCCGGCAGCCAGGACGGTCACACGGGAACGGAGCGAGGACGTACGGGAGGAGCGGGACGTGAAGCGCTGGAACATCTGGACCTCGTGAACTCGGAGACACTTCCGCCACCCGGCGTACGGACGTCCATGGAGACGTTTCACCGGAGCGGCTGTTCCTTGGTAACCGAGCACCCCATCAAGCCCAAAACACCCCAAGTACGGCATCACGTAGTAGAGGCCGCTAATACCACTTACTTTCTTGACAGCCGCCCCCTCCCGCGCACAGGGCCCTGACGACGCACTTCCCAGGCGTGACCCCGCCGAATAGATCTTTCCCCTTTGTCCGTTTTGCCTATACGACGCATCCCACTATGCCGTCTAGTACCGGACATTTCGCCTGTGCCGCATATCACCGGCACCCCTTGCCGGGAAATGCAGAAATGTGACGCAGACCTCTAGGCGCCTACCCTCCAGTAACCGTGGCCGCCGCCCCGGCGTCCTGGCCGGCGGCCACACCGAGAAGACCTTCAAGCTGCCGGACTACGACGGACAGCTGTCGTAGGACCGCAGACGCCCGGCACGGACGCGTCCCGGGCACGCGACCGCGCCCGGGAACGCCGAAGAGGCCGGTGCCCGAAGGCACCGGCCCCTAAAGTCCGGCTGGACCGCCGGAGGCTGACGCTTACTCCTTGCTCAGGTTGGGCCCTGCCCCACCCGCGGCCTGCTCGATCGGCGGGACGTCCGGCAGTGCCGACTTCTCCTCACCCCGGAAGGTGAAGGTGGCGGCGTCGCCCTCGCCCTCGGTGTCCACGACCACGATGTGACCGGGGCGCAGCTCACCGAAGAGGATCTTCTCCGAGAGCGTGTCCTCGATCTCGCGCTGGATCGTGCGGCGCAGCGGCCGGGCGCCCAGCACCGGGTCGTAACCCTTCTTGGACAGCAGCTCCTTCGCGGACTGGGACAGCTCGATGCCCATGTCCCGGTCCTTCAGGCGCTCGTCCACCTTGCTGATCATCAGGTCGACGATCCGCAGGATGTCCTCCTGCGTCAGCTGCGGGAAGACGACCACGTCGTCGACGCGGTTGAGGAACTCGGGGCGGAAGTGCTGCTTGAGCTCGTCCGACACCTTGTTCTTCATGCGCTCGTAGTTGGTCTTCGTGTCACCCGCGGCGGCGAAGCCGAGGTTGAAGCCCTTGGAGATGTCCCGGGTGCCGAGGTTGGTCGTCATGATGATGACCGTGTTCTTGAAGTCCACGACCCGGCCCTGCGAGTCGGTCAGACGACCGTCCTCCAGGATCTGCAGCAGCGAGTTGAAGATGTCCGGGTGGGCCTTCTCGACCTCGTCGAAGAGGACGACCGAGAACGGCTTGCGGCGGACCTTCTCCGTCAGCTGGCCGCCCTCCTCGTAGCCCACGTATCCGGGGGGCGAACCGAAGAGACGCGACACCGTGTGCTTCTCGCTGAACTCCGACATGTCGAGGGAGATCAGCGCGTCCTCGTCGCCGAAGAGGAACTCGGCGAGCGCCTTGGACAGCTCGGTCTTACCGACACCGGACGGGCCGGCGAAGATGAACGAACCACCGGGACGCTTCGGGTCCTTCAGGCCCGCACGCGTACGACGGATCGCCTTCGACAGCGCCTTGACGGCGTCGTTCTGGCCGATGACCCGCTTGTGCAGCTCCTCCTCCATGCGGAGCAGGCGGCTGGACTCCTCCTCGGTCAGCTTGAAGACCGGGATGCCGGTGGCCGTGGCGAGGACCTCGGCGATCAGCTCGCCGTCGACCTCGGCGACGACGTCCATGTCGCCGGCCTTCCACTCCTTCTCCCGCTTCGCCTTGGCGGCCAGGAGCTGCTTCTCCTTGTCGCGCAGGGACGCGGCCTTCTCGAAGTCCTGCGAGTCGATCGCGGACTCCTTGTCCCGGCGGACGGCGGCGATCTTCTCGTCGAACTCGCGCAGGTCCGGCGGAGCGGTCATCCGGCGGATGCGCATCCGGGAACCGGCCTCGTCGATCAGGTCGATCGCCTTGTCCGGCAGGAAGCGGTCCGAGATGTAGCGGTCGGCCAGGGTGGCCGCCTGGACCAGGGCCTCGTCCGTGATGGAGACGCGGTGGTGCGCCTCGTACCGGTCGCGCAGGCCCTTGAGGATCTCGATCGTGTGCGGCAGGGACGGCTCGGCGACCTGGATGGGCTGGAAGCGGCGCTCCAGGGCCGCGTCCTTCTCCAGGTGCTTGCGGTACTCGTCCAGCGTGGTCGCACCGATGGTCTGCAGCTCACCGCGGGCCAGCATCGGCTTCAGGATCGAGGCCGCGTCGATGGCGCCCTCGGCGGCACCCGCACCGACCAGCGTGTGCAGCTCGTCGATGAACAGGATGATGTCGCCGCGGGTGCGGATCTCCTTGAGCACCTTCTTCAGGCGCTCCTCGAAGTCACCGCGGTAGCGGGAGCCGGCGACCAGGGCGCCGAGGTCCAGCGTGTAGAGGTGCTTGTCCTTGAGGGTCTCGGGCACCTCGCCCTTGACGATGGCCTGGGCGAGGCCCTCGACGACGGCGGTCTTGCCGACGCCGGGCTCACCGATCAGCACCGGGTTGTTCTTCGTGCGGCGGGACAGCACCTGCATGACCCGCTCGATCTCCTTCTCGCGCCCGATGACCGGGTCGAGCTTGGACTCACGAGCGGCCTGGGTGAGGTTCCGGCCGAACTGGTCCAGGACGAGAGAGGTCGAGGGGGTGCCCTCGGCCGGGCCGCCCGCGGCGGCGGTCTCCTTGCCCTGGTAACCGGAGAGCAGCTGGATGACCTGCTGCCGCACCCGGTTGAGGTCTGCGCCCAGCTTGACCAGGACCTGGGCGGCGACGCCCTCGCCCTCGCGGATCAGGCCGAGCAGGATGTGCTCCGTGCCGATGTAGTTGTGGCCCAGCTGAAGGGCCTCGCGGAGCGACAGCTCCAGGACCTTCTTGGCACGGGGGGTGAAGGGGATGTGACCGGACGGGGCCTGCTGGCCCTGGCCGATGATCTCCTCCACCTGCTGGCGGACCGCCTCAAGCGAAATGCCGAGGCTCTCCAGGGCCTTAGCGGCGACACCTTCGCCCTCGTGGATGAGACCCAGGAGGATGTGCTCGGTGCCGATGTAGTTGTGGTTGAGCATCCGGGCTTCTTCCTGAGCCAGGACGACAACCCGCCGCGCGCGGTCGGTGAACCTCTCGAACATCGTTAATCGCTCCTCAGAGCGGTCAGGCAGTGGGGGGAACTTCCCCTCCCTGTCCTTCCGCAGCTTAGTCCCGCAAGCGGGGACCGCTCATTCCAACTGCCGACACCGTCGATGGCCTCCTGACCCGTGACGCCGACATCTGCTCCAACCCGATGGTGCGAGACGATGTTCCCGCAGGCCAGGCAGTTACCCCAGTCGCCAGTACGCCGATGGCGAACGTGAGACGGCCTTTCCTGCGTGTCGCCCCCTCCCACTAGGCATGTCTTACCCGCAGGGACTGACACTCCATGCGGCGCGCACCGGTTCCCTCCGCTATGGGCGAACAACCTTGCGCCTCCCCGCACCCCCACACGCCCCCGCTTCCGGCACTGTGCGCAGTCGGCAGAGCACCCAGCGTAACCCGAAAGGGGGTCCGGCTGTTGCTCCTGGCATGGTTGGCTCGGTCCGCATGACCTCCACGGTCCCCCTTCCCCGCCGGCCCGTCGATCCGGAGGCCCGGGCCCGGCACTGGTACGAGAACGATCTGGGGTGGCCGACCGTGCCCGGACGGCCGCTGCGGCTGCGCACGGGGGTGCGGTTCGACGTGCTGGACGTACCGGCCGAGGCGGGCGCGAAGGCGCTCCGGCATCTCGCGCCGGACTCCCCGGTGGCCCTGCGGGGCGACCGGATGCGGCTGCTGGTGGCCGCGGGCAGCGCGGAGGAGCTGCCCGGTCTGCTGGCCTGGCTGGAGTGGGGCGCGGTGGCCCTGGACCTACGCGCCCTCGGGGCGGGCGGGACGATGGAGGCCCCGCCGCCGCCCGCGGGGTCCGCCGTCGCGGGGCCCGGGTCCGTACGGGCCGGGGCCGCGCCCCGGCGGTCCGAGCAGGGGGCCGCCGTGTGGATGCGGCCCCCCGGTCCGGGACTCGAGGCCGGGGCCTCGCTGCCCGCCATGCCGGCCGTGCCGGCGTCGCCCCCCGCGGGGCGCGAGGGGAACGCCCCCGATCTCGTGCGACTGGTGGACACGGTGGCAGCGGAGTGCCACCGGGTCCGGCTGCGGCGCGCGTGCGCCGGGCACCCCGCCGACCGGCGGGATCAGCCGTTGGCCTTCTCGTAGGCCTCGCGGATGGACGCGGGAACCCGGCCGCGGTCGTTGACCTCGTAACCGTTCTCCTTCGCCCAGGCGCGGATCGCCGCGGTGTCCTGGTTGCCGCCGGTGGCGGCACGCGCCTTTCCACGCCCGCCGGAGGAACGGCCGCCGGTACGGCGCCCGCCCTTCACATAGGGGTCGAGAAGGGTGCGCAGCTTGTCCGCATTGGCAGTCGTGAGATCGATCTCGTACGTCTTGCCGTCCAGCGCGAACGTCACGGTCTCGTCCGCCTCGCCGCCGTCGAGGTCGTCGACAAGAAGGACCTGAACCTTCTGTGCCACCGCATTTCCTTTCATCGATAACGTTGAGGGCCAGGGCTGTGCGGCGTCCGCCGTTTCGCCGCCCCTGTTATATGCAGTACTGCAGTACGTCGGAAAGCAAACCGCTTTTGCCGGAAAAACACAAACCCTCGGGAGTGACTCAGTGGACCGCCCCCGCCCGGAAACATGCGCGTTTCGGACATAGGCCACCGGGGCAATGACGATCACAGATGCAGAAGCATCCGGCTGTTGCCCAAGGTGTTCGGCTTCACTCGTTCGAGACCGAGGAACTCGGCGACGCCCTCGTCATAGGAACGCAACAGCTCCGCGTACACATCCGTGTCGACCGGTGTCTCCCCGATCTCCACGAAGCCGTGCTTCCCGAAGAAGTCGACTTCGAAGGTCAGGCAGAAAACGCGTCGAACGCCGAGCCAGCGCGCGGTCTGGAGCAACTTCTCCAGAACCTGATGACCGACGCCGGCGCCCTTGAGGCCGGGCTTCACCGCCAGTGTGCGGACTTCCGCCAGGTCCTCCCACATGACGTGCAGCGCTCCGCAGCCGACCACCTCGGCGTTGTCGTCGCGTTCGGCGACCCAGAACTCCTGGATGTCCTCGTAAAGCGTGACCGTGGCTTTGTCGAGCAGGATGCGGTCGCGGACGTAGGCGTCGAGGAGGCGGCGCACGGCGGGGACATCGCTGGTCCGGGCCCGGCGGATGCTGATGGCTTTTGCGGGGACTTCGGGACGCTCTGTCGACATGAGCGGACGCTATCGCCCGCCGGTGCCCTCCGGCGCGCCGGGGTTCTCCTCTCCGCGGGCTTCGGCGGGTTCCTGTTGCCTGGCTTCGGGGGCTTCCCGGGTTTCTTCCGGTCCCTGGACGATGCGTACGGCGTCCCTGAGGGCCTGGCGCTGTTCCTCGCTCATCATGCCGAAGAAGGCGACGAGCGCGGCGGCCGGGTTGTCGCTCTGCGACCAGGCGTCGTTCATGAGGGCGGCGGCGTACGCGGCCCGTGTCGACACGGCCTCATATCGATAGGCCCGCCCTTCGGCCTCGCGACGCACCCAGCCCTTCTGATGGAGATTGTCCAAAACGGTCATCACGGTGGTGTACGCGATGGAGCGTTCCCGCTGGAGGTCTTCCAGGACTTCTCGAACGGTCACCGGGCGGTTCCACTTCCACACCCGCGTCATGACCGCGTCTTCGAGTTCTCCCAAGGGGCGAGGCACAACTCAGAACAATAGTGGGAGATCCCGGCAATGGCGTGCCAGACGTGCACTAGAGCTGCAAACGCGAACAAAAAGGGCGTACGACTCGTGGCGCGCCAGGGCGCGGGGAGTCGTACGCCGGGGGCCGGCCGGGGTGCTGTGACCTGTGGTGATGCGGTGTGCTCCGCCGCGGGTCCGGTCAGGCGTCGCCGGCGGCGGAGGCCTGGCGGGCGCTCTCCGCGCGGGCGAGAGCGGCGTCGACGGCCGCGTCCTCCTTGGCCTTGGCCGCCCCGCCCTGGGTCTTCACGATCACCCTGACCACACCGATGAAGAACACGGCCATGACGACCGGGGGCACGAGCGCGGAGATGTAGTCCATGGCTCCAGAGTAGCCACGCCGGAACGCCGAAAAGGGGCAGGGGCGCCCCTCAGGGCCTTTCTAACCCGCGGCCAGCCGGCACGGCGCGGACTGCGCCGGGGGCGCCGGCTTGCGGGGCGGGAAGACCTCCCCGGGTGTCGGGATGGGCCGCTTGGGGGCCGCCGGTTCCGGAGCCGGCCGGTCCGAGGGGCCGGGCGACGGCTTCTGCCCGGGCTCCCGCGCGGGCTCCTGAGGGGGCCTGGAGGGCCCGTCGGACTCCCCCGCGCCCTGCGGGGCCCCGGACTCCCCCGCGCCGCCCGGAAGCGCCAGCAGGCGCGTCCTGGCCGTCGGCACGGCGGGCGCGGGCGCCTTCCGCCCGCCCTGCGCGAACCGTGCCCGCACGTCCTGCTCGGCCAGCTCCCGGCAGCGGTCCAGCAAGGCCGCCGCCGCGGGGTTCCCGCGCAGCGCCCGGAGCGCGGCCAGGTCGTCCGGCGTCGGCCGGTGCCCGGCGCCGAGCACCTCCTCCAGGAGGGTGAGGTAGCCGGCGGCGGTACCCGGCAGGGCGGCCCGGTAGCGGCCGAGGTCGGCCACCAGGAAGGCGCGCAGCCTGGCCCCCTCGCACATCGCCTCGTCGAGCGTCTCTGCGAGCCGGAGGCAGTCCTGCACGTCCTCGGCGGAGGCGTGGCCGGGGTGGAGGGCGAGAGCGAGGGCGCGGCGGAGCACACGCAGCTCCTCCGCGCCGAACGCCATGCCGCCGCGGGATCCGTATGGCGTGGGCATGCGGCGACGCTACCCACTAATCGGACAAAAGTGACGATTCCGCATCTCTTTTCCCCCGCGTGTCGCTCCGGCTTCCTCCATCCGGTGCCACTCGCGGCGGGGGCCCTCACGGAACGGCCCGGCGCCCCGTCGGGCGCCGGGCCGTTCTCACAGCCGTGAGACGTTGCGTTCGTAGACCAGGCGGAGGCCCATCAGGGTCAGCCACGGCTGGTGCTCGTCGATCACCGAGGACTCGCCCAGCACCATCGGCGCCAGTCCGCCCGTGGCGATCACCGTCACGTCCTCCGGGTCGTCGGCCAGCTCCCGGGCCATCCGGCTGACGACCCCGTCGACCTGCCCGGCGAACCCGTACACGATGCCCGCCTGCATCGCCTCGACCGTGTTCTTGCCGATCACGCTGCGCGGCCGGGCCACCTCGATCTTCCGCAGCTGCGCGCCCTTGACGCCGAGCGCCTCCACGGAGATCTCGATACCGGGCGCGATCACCCCGCCGACGTACTCCCCGCGCGCGGAGACCGCGTCGAAGGTGGTCGCCGTGCCGAAGTCCACGACGATCGCGGGACCGCCGTACAGGTCGACGGCCGCGACGGCGTTGATGATCCGGTCGGCGCCGACCTCCTTGGGGTTGTCGGTGAGGATCGGCACGCCCGTCTTCACGCCCGGCTCGACCAGGACGGCGGGTACGTCGCCGTAGTACCGCCGGGTGACCTCGCGCAGTTCGTGCAGCACCGACGGGACGGTCGCGCAGATGGCGATGCCGTCGATGCCGTCGCCCAGCTCCTCGCCGAGCAGCGGGTGCATGCCCATCAGGCCCTGGAGCAGCACCGCCAGCTCGTCCGCCGTGCGGCGCGCGTCCGTGGAGATGCGCCAGTGCTCGACGATGTCCTCACCGTCGAACAGGCCGAGGACGGTGTGCGTGTTGCCGACGTCGATCGTGAGGAGCATCGCCGTTACTCCGCCTCGCGCAGGTCCAGGCCGATGTCCAGGATCGGCGAGGAGTGGGTCAGCGCGCCGACGGCGAGGAAGTCCACGCCGGTCTCGGCGTACGCGCGCGCGCCCGCGAGCGTCAGCCGCCCGGACGCCTCCAGCAGCGCCCGACCGCCGACGATGCCGACGGCCTCCTCGCACTCGCCGGGCGTGAAGTTGTCCAGCAGGATCAGGTCGGCGCCGGCGTCCACGACCTCGCGCAGCTGGTGCAGGGTGTCGACCTCGACCTCGATCGGCACGTCCGGGAAGGCCTCCCGTACGGCCTTGAAGGCCTGTGCGACGCCGCCGGCGGCGACCACGTGGTTGTCCTTCACCAGGGCCGCGTCCGACAGCGACATGCGGTGGTTGACGCCCCCGCCGCAGCGGACGGCGAACTTCTCCAGCGAGCGCAGGCCCGGCGTCGTCTTGCGGGTGTCGCGCACGCGCGCCTTGGTGCCCTCCAGCGCGTCCGCCCACGCGCGCGTGGCGGTCGCGATGCCGGACAGCCGGCACAGGATGTTCAGCGCGCTGCGCTCGGCGGTGAGCAGGTCACGCGTGCGCGTGGTGACCGACAGCAGCTTCTGCCCGGCCTCGACCCGGTCGCCGTCCTCCACGTGCCGCTCGACCTCGAACTCGTCCGTGCACACCACGGAGAGCACGGCCTCGGCGACCCGGAGGCCGGCCACGACGCCCGCCTCGCGCGCGGTGAAGTCGGCGGTGGCGACCGCGTCCTCCGGGATGGTCGACACGGTCGTCACGTCCACACCGCCGTCCAGGTCCTCCTGGATGGCGACGTTGGCGATGTCCTCGACCTCGATCGGGTCCAGTCCGGCGGCGGCCAGCAGTTCGGCGAGCGCGGGGTCGAGCCCGCACTCCAGGTACTCCTCGTCACCCTCGGCGCCGCAGGTGCAGCCGTCGCCGCAGCCGCCGTTCGAGGCGAGGGGAAGGTCGTCGGTGCTCACGTCTGTCACTGCTCCTGGGGCGCTGGTGTTACCGGACAGGGGGGAAGTCTGCGGTGTCGGTGGTGCGTACGGCCAGCGACCGGTCCGGATTGAGCCGTACGACGATGTGGCGCCGCCAGTTCGCGTCGTCGCGCCCGGCGCGGTCCTCGCGCCAGTGGCAGCCGCGGGTCTCCTCGCGCAGCCGGGCGGCGGCGACCAGGACCCGGGCCACGCACAGGAGGTTGGTGGCCTCCCAGGTGTCCACGCCGGGCTCGGCGGTCTTGCCGTTATCCTCCAGCGCGTCCTGGGCCTCGGTGTGCAGCCGCTGGAGCTGGTCAGCGGCCCTGGCGAGGGACTCCTCCGAGCGCAGCACGCCCGCGCCCTCGGTCATGGTCCGCTGGATGGCGAACCGGGTCTCGGGGGTGAGCAGCGGGTGGGCCGGCTTCGCGGGCTCCGGGACCGGTACGGGCACGCGCGCGTGCAGGCCGTCCGCCGCGCGGGCGGCGGCGATGTCGGCGGCGATCCGCTCGGCGTAGACGAGGCCTTCGAGGAGGGAGTTGGAGGCGAGCCGGTTGGCGCCGTGCACGCCGGTACAGGCGACCTCGCCGCAGGCGTACAGGCCCGGGACCGTGGTGCGTCCCCGCGCGTCGGTGCGGACGCCGCCGGAGGCGTAGTGGGCGGCCGGGGCGATCGGGATGGGCTCGGTGACCGGGTCGATGCCGTTGGCGCGGCAGGCGGCCAGGATGGTCGGGAAGCGGTGCTCCCACATCGCGGCGCCGAAGTGCCGGGCGTCGAGGTACATGTGCTCGGCGCCCCGCTCCAGCATCCGCCGCAGGATGCCCTTGGCGACGATGTCCCGGGGCGCCAGCTCGGCCAGCTCGTGCTGGCCCACCATGAAGCGCACGCCGTCCGCGTCGACCAGGTGCGCGCCCTCGCCGCGCACCGCCTCGGAGACGAGCGGCTGCTGGCCCTCGGCGTCCGCGCCGAGGAACAGCACGGTCGGGTGGAACTGCACGAACTCCAGATCGCTGACCTCGGCGCCCGCGCGCAGCGCCAGCGCCACGCCGTCGCCGGTCGACACGGACGGGTTGGTGGTCGCCGAGAACACCTGTCCCATGCCGCCGGTCGCGAGGACCACGGCGGGCGCGTGCACGGCGCCCACGCCGTCGTGCTGGCCCTCGCCCATCACGTGCAGGGTGACCCCGGCCGTGCGGCCCTCGGCGTCCGTCAGCAGATCGAGGACCAGCGCGTTCTCGATCGTGCGCAGCCCGCGCGCGCGTACGGCCTCCACGAGCGCCCGGGAGACCTCCGCGCCGGTCGCGTCGCCGCCCGCGTGCGCGATCCGGCGCCGGTGGTGGCCGCCCTCGCGGGTGAGGTGGATGTCGCCCTCGTCGTCGGTGTCGAAGTGGGCGCCGGTGGAGATGAGCCGCCGGACGGCGTCGGGGCCCTCGGTGACGAGGATGCGCACGGCCTCCTCGTCGCACAGGCCCGCTCCGGCCACCAGGGTGTCGTCCAGGTGCTGCTCGGGGGTGTCGCCCTCGCCGAGGGCCGCGGCGATGCCGCCCTGCGCCCAGCGCGTGGAGCCGTCGTCGAGGCGGGCCTTGGTGACGACGACCGTGGTGAGCCCGGCGGCCTCGCAGCGCAGCGCAGCGGTCAGGCCGGCCACTCCGGAGCCGACGACGACCACGTCCGCGGAGATGCTCCACCCGGGGGCGGGTGCGTGCAGTCGTATGCCTGTGCTGGTCACGAGGCGGCTCCGAAGGTGAGAGGGAGATTGTCGATCAGCCGGGTCGTGCCGACCCGGGCCGCGACGGCGAGAACGGCCTCGCCGGTGAAGTCGTCGCCGATCTCGGTGAAGTCGGAGGGGTCGACGAGGGCCAGGTAGTCCAGCCGGAGGGGCGGTTCGAGGCGGGCGGCCTCGTCCAGGACCTGGCGGGCGGCGGCGCGGACGGCCGCCGGGCCGCCGGGCGCGGCGGTGGCCACCGCGTGCGCGTCGGCCGCCGCGCGGGACTCCCCTATGGCGCTCAGCGCCTCGGCACGCGCGTGCGTGGAGGGCACTTCCCGGGCCCGCGCGCGCAGCGCCTCCTGGGCCGCGTGCCGGTCCCGGCCGGCGAACAGCGCGCGGGACAGCGCGAGGGCGGTACGGCGCTCGCCCGCCGAGAGGTAGCGGTTGCGGCTGGACAGCGCGAGTCCGTCCTCCTCGCGGACGGTCGGTACGGCGACGATCTCGACGCCGAAGTTGAGGTCCCGCACCATGCGCCGGATCAGGGCCAGCTGCTGGGCGTCCTTCTGGCCGAACAGGGCGGCGTCGGGGCGGGTGAGGTGCAGCAGCTTGGCGACGACGGTAAGCATCCCGTCGAAGTGCCCGGGCCGCGAGGCACCCTCCAGGCGCCCGCCCATGGGCCCCGCGGAGACGCGCACCTGGGGTTCGCCGCCCGGGTAGACCTCGTCCACGGAGGGCGCGAACACGGCGTCCGCGCCCGCCTGCCCGGCGAGCTCGAGATCAGCGTCCAGGGTGCGCGGGTAGCGGTCGAGGTCCTCGCCCGCGCCGAACTGCAACGGGTTGACGAAGACCGTGACGACGACCTCGCCGCCGGGGCCGGCGGCCTCCCGCGCGGCGCGGATGAGCGTCGCGTGGCCCTCGTGCAGAGCGCCCATGGTCATCACGACGGCGCGGCGGCCGTGGCGCACACGCGCGTGCAGCTCGTCGGCGGTGCTCAGCAGGGCGGTGCTCATCGGTCGTTCCCCTCGGTGCCGGTCGTGCCGTCGGAGCCGTTCGGGCCGTCCGAGCCGTTCGGGCCGCCGGTTCCCTCGCCGTCCTGGCCTCCTCCGCCTCCCTGTGGTCCCTGTCCTCCCTGGCCTCGGCTTTCGCCCCCGTCGGCGAGTACCCCGAGGAGGTCCTCGGCGAGTTCCGGCTTCAGCAGGCCGTGGGCGAGCGCGCGGTCGGCCGTCGCGCGGGCCATCGCCAGATAGCCCGCCACGGTCTGCGGGGCGTGCTCGCGCAGCTCGGTGACGTGCGCGGCGACCGTACCGGCGTCCCCGCGCGCGACCGGGCCGGTCAGGGCGGCGTCACCGAAGCGCAGGGCGTTGTCCAGAGCGGCCCCGAGGAGGGGTCCGAGCATCCGGTCGGGCGCCGCCACACCGGCGGTGCGCAGCAGCTCCATGGACTGGGCGACCAGGGTCACCAGGTGGTTGGCGCCGAGCGCGAGGGCCGCGTGGTACAGCGGGCGGTTCCCCTCGCTGATCCACTCCGGTTCCCCGCCCATCTCGATCACCAGGGCCTCGGCGGCCAGCCGCAGCTCCTCGGGCGCGGTGACGCCGAAGGAGCAGCCCGCGAGCCGCTGGACGTCGACCGGCGTGCCGGTGAAGGTCATCGCCGGGTGCAGGGCCAGCGGCAGCGCGCCCGCGCGCAGGGCGGGGTCGAGCACCTTCGCGCCGTACCGGCCGGAGGTGTGCACCAGCAGTTGTCCCGGCCGCACCGCGCCGGTCTCGGCGAGGCCGGCGACCAGGCCGGGCAGGACGTCGTCGGGGACCGTGAGCAGCACCAGGTCGGCGCGCTGGAGCACCTCGGCGGGCGGCACCAGCGGGACGTCCGGGAGCATGGTCTCGGCGCGCCTGCGGGAGGCGTCGGAGACTCCGGAGACGGCGACCGGGCGGTGCCCGGCGAGCTGGAGGGACGCGGCCAGCGCGGGGCCCACGCGACCGGCGCCGACGACGCCGACGGTGAGCCGCGCGGGGCGGTCCCTGAGGTCTGGTTGGTGGACTGTACTCACGCGACGGCGGCCTTCCCGTTCCAGTCCGCTCTGGGTACCGGACGATTTCTCGTCATGTTAACGCTATCGGGTGGGGCGGCGGCCGGTTGTCCACAGGCTGTGGGTTTCGCCACGTCCCTCTCCCGCCCTTCCCCGCGGGAAAACCGGGCTGCCGCGCGGGCGCCGCGCGAGGCATGATCCACGGCATGACTGATGTGGCTGAGCAGGACGACGAACGGTCGGCGGAGAAGCGCTCGCGGGAGCGGCGCAGGGCCGCCCAGCGGGGAGCGCGGCGCATCCTGGCGCACGCGACCCCCCGGGACTCCATCCGCGAACGGCTCACGCAGCTCCAGGAAGCGGGCGCCGAGGTGTACGACCTGGACGAGCCCGGGGACGTCTACGGCGACCGGATCGTGGCCGCCCTGGAGGAGCGGGTCGCCGCGCTGCTCGGCACCGAGGCCGCCGCGTTCTTCCCGACGGGCACCATGGCCCAGCAGGTGGCCCTGCGCTGCTGGGCGGCCCGCACCGGGAACCCGGCGGTGGCCCTGCACCCGCTGGCCCACCCGGAAGTCCACGAGCGGCAGGCGTTCAGCCAGGTCAGCGGGTTGCGTCCGGTCAGGGTGGGCGGGGAGCGGCGGCTGCCCACGGCGGCCGAGATACGCGACCTCGAAGAGCCCTTCGGCGCGCTGATGCTGGAGCTGCCCCTGCGGGACGCCGGTTTCGTGCTGCCGACCTGGGAGGAGCTGACCCAGACCGTCGCGGCGGCGCGGGAGCGTGACGCGGTGGTGCACTTCGACGGCGCGCGCCTGTGGGAGTGCACCGAGCACTTCGGGCGCCCCCTGGCGGAGATCGCCGGCCTCGCCGACAGCGTCTACGTCTCGTTCTACAAGTCCGTCGGCGGCTTCGGCGGCGCCGCGCTCGCCGGTCCGAGGACGCTGGTGGAAGAGGCGAAGACCTGGCGGCACCGGTACGGCGGCACGGTCTTCCAGCAGTTCCCGACCGTGCTGTCCGCGCTCGTCGGCCTGGACCGCGAAGTGCCCCGGCTGCCCGAGTACGTGCGGCACGCGCGCGTGGTGGCCGCCGCGCTGCGCGAAGGCTTCGCGGCGGCCGGGGTGCCCTGGGCCCGTGTCCACCCGGAGGAGCCGCACACCCACCAGTTCCAGGTCTGGCTGCCGTACGAACCGGAAGTGGCCGCCGAGGCGTCGCTCCTTCAGGCCGAGGAGACCTCGGTGATGCTGTTCGCGAACGTCTGGAACACCGGCGGGCCCGGCCTCGCCTTCACGGAGGTCGGCGTCCAGGCCGCGGGGCTGGAGTGGACGGCGGACGACGTCCGCGCGGCCGTGCGGGACTTCGTGGACCGCCTGCCCGGCAGGGCCTAGAGGGCGCGGGGGCGCGCCCGGCGGGCCAGGGCGCGCAGCCGGCGGGCCAGGGCGCGCCGGAGCCGCCCGGGTGCCGGACGTCCGGCGATGACGGCGCGGAAGTGCCGATGGTCGCGCACCTCGCGGAGGAGGCTGAGGTCGTGGCGGCCCGGCGCGGGCGGCCCGGGCTCGCCGTGCAAACGGGCGCGGTAGCTGTCGAGGAGGTACTGCTGGGTGATGCTCATGGCTGATCGCCTTCTCGTGACGTGGCTGACCGGTGACCGACCGGGCGCCGCGGCGGCCCCGGCCCCTCGACGCTGCCCCTGACCGGCGTGGATGTCCCGTGGATTGACGGTTGCCGTCAATCCACGGGGGCGCTGTCAGTGGCCCGGTGCACCATGGAGCCATGAGCGTGACCATCGACATCACCGGACTGCCTCTGGAGAGGGTCTTTGTCGTGCCCTCCCCGCTGGCGGAACTGGGGATGGCGCTGCACGCGCTGAGCGAGCCCGGGCACCACCCGGAGCTGCGGGGCTGGGCGGCCGCCGTCTCCTCCCGGCTGGAGCCCTCCCTGGCCGACCGGCTGTGCGAGGCGGACTTCCTGTGGCGCACGACGTTCTCGGACGTCTTCGCCCCGTTCGCCGGCCTCCCCGGCGGACGCGCGCTCCCCGGCGCGACGCTCGCCGAAGAGCTGGACCAGCTGGACGAACTGACGGACCAGCAGTTCGTCAACGCCGCCCTGGAGTTCACCTGCCAGCTCCGCTACGACGTCCAGGAGCCCGGTCCGCTGGAGGACCCGGAGCTGCGCCGCCGCTCCCTGGAACTGGCCGCCGCGCGCGGTGCCGTACAGGAGCGGTTCACGCGCCGCCTGCTGGCCGACCCGCCGGCCGTGCGCGCCTGGTTCCGCCGGCTGATGCTCGACTGCGACGAGGCCTTCTTCGCCGACACCTGGGCCCGTGTCCAGCCCCAGCTCGCCGCCGACGCCCGGCACCGGACCGAGCTGCTGCGCCGCAAGGGACTCGGCGAGGCCCTCGCGTCCCTGTCCGGGGCCGTCTCGCTGGACGAGGAGGCCGGACTCGTCACGGTCGACAAGCTGCTGGTGGGCCGCGCCGCCACCGGCGACGGCAACCTGGTGCTGGTGCCGACCAGCCTCGGCTGGCCGCACGTGATGGTCCTGCACCGGTACGGCTGGCAGCCCTCGATCACCTACCCCGCGAGCGGTCCCCGGCCGCAGGCGCCCTCCGTCGAACAGCTCACGCGCCGGCTGGAGGCCCTGGCCCACCCGGTACGGATGCGGCTGTGCCGGCACCTCGCGCGCGCCCCGCACACCACGAGCGAACTGGCCGACGCGCACGGCATGTCGGCGCCCGAGATATCCCGGCACCTGACGGTGCTGAAGAAGGCGGGCCTGATCACCGACTGCCGCCGCGGCCGGTACGTCCAGCACCAGCTGGACCTGACCGCGGTGGCCCGGCTCGGCAGCGACTTCATCGAGGGCGTCCTGCGCTGACCAACCGGGGCCCGGCCGGGCGGCTCTCGCGAAGGAAGCGGGGCCCGGGGCCGGGCGGCCCTTGCTGAGCAAGCGGAGCCCGGGGCCGGGCGGCCCACGCCGAGCAAGCCGGGCCCAAGACCGGGCGGCCCATGCCGAGGAAGCCGCGTCCAAGGCTGACGGCTCACCCGAGCACGCCGGGCCAAGGGCCGGTCGGCCGACGCCGAGGAAGCGGGACCCGGGGCCGCGGGCGGCCCACGCCAAGCAAGCCGGGCCCGAGACCGGGCGGCCCATTCCGAGCAAGCGGAGCCCACGGCCGGGCGGCCGACGCTGAGGAAGCGGGGCCCGAGGCTGACGGCCCACGTCGAGGGAGTCGAGGCTGACGACTCACCCGAGCAAGCGAAGCCCAGGGCCGGGCGGCCGACGCCGAGCAAGCGGAGCCAGTGGCCGGGCGGCCCACGCCGAGGAAGCCGGGCCCAAGCTGACCGCCCACTCCGGGCAAGCCAGGCTCAAGGCTGACGGCCCACGCCGAGGAAGCCGGGCCCGAGCCCAGCGGCCCACGCTGAGGAGGCCGGGCCCGAAACCAGCCGTCCACGCCGAGCAAGCCCGCCCGAAACCAGCCCCCCCGCCCAGCAAGCCGGCCCAAGACCAGCCGCCCCGCCCAGCAAGTCGGCCGAGTCGTGAGCGTCAGCCGTGGGCGTCAGCCGTGGCCGCCGGCGCGTACCAGTCCCGTCTCGTACGCCAGCACGACCACCTGTACCCGGTCGCGCAGGCCGAGCTTGGTCAGGATGCGGCCTACATGGGTCTTCACGGTCGCCTCGCTCAGCACCAGCCGGGCCGCGATCTCGCCGTTGGACAGACCCTGCGCCACCAGCACCATGACCTCGCGTTCCCGCTCGGTGAGCCGTTCCAGCTCCTTGTGCTGGGGCCCCTTGCCGGCGGAGGGCAGCATCGGCGCGAAGCGGTCCAGCAGGCGCCGGGTGGTGGAGGGCGCCACGACCGCGTCGCCGCTGTGCACGGCGCGAATGGCGGCGAGGAGATCACCGGGCGGCACGTCCTTGAGCATGAAACCGGAGGCGCCCGCCTTCAGCCCGGAGAAGGCGTACTCGTCCAGGTCGAACGTGGTCAGGATGAGGACCTTGGGCGCGTCCGGCTCCGCGCAGATCCGCCGGGTGGCCTCCACACCGTCCAGCTTCGGCATCCGCACGTCCATGAGGACGACGTCGACGGCGGTCGACCGCACCACCTGGAGGGCCTCGACGCCGTCGCCCGCCTCGGCGACGACCTCCATGTCCGGCTGGGCGGCGAGCACCATCCGGAACCCGGTGCGCAGCAGCACCTGGTCGTCGACGAGCATCACGCGGATCGTCATCGGGCTTCTTCCGTTCGGGATCAAGGGTCGGTCAGTGTGCCGGTTTGAGCGGCAGCAGGGCGCTGATGCGGAATCCTCCGCCTGGGCGCGGGCCGGCGTCCAGGGTGCCGCCGACCATGCCGACGCGCTCGCGCATGCCGATCAGGCCGTGGCCCTGTCCGTCGGCGCCGCCCTCCTCGTACAGCTCGTGCGGGGCGCCCTTGCCGTCGTCCTCGACCAGCAGGCCGAGACCGTCGTCGAAGTAGACCAGGCGGACGCTCGCGCCCGCGTGGGGGCCCCCGTGCTTGCGGGTGTTGGTCAGCGCCTCCTGCACGATGCGGTACGCGGTCAGCTCCACGCCGCTGGGCAGTGGCCGCGGGGTGCCCTCCACCTTGAAGTCGACCGGGAGGCCGGAGCTGCGGCACTGCTCGATGAGGTCGTCGATCTGCTCGACGTCGGGCTGGGGGACGTACTCCCCGCTCTCCTGGTGCTCGCCGGTGCGCAGCACGCCCAGCAGGCGGCGCATCTCGGCCAGGGCCTGACGGCCGGTGGAGGAGATCGTCTCCAGGGCCTTCCTGGCCTGGTCGGGGGCGGTGTCCATGACGTAGGCGGCGCCGTCGGCCTGCACCACCATCACCGACACGTTGTGCGCGACGACGTCGTGCAGCTCGCGCGCGATCCGCGCGCGCTCGGCGGCGACCGCGACCTTCGCCTGCGCCTCGCGCTCCTTCTCCAGCCGGGCCGCGCGCTCCTCCAGCTGGGCGAAGTAGGCCCGCCGGGTGCGCATGGAGTCGCCGAGGACCCAGGCGAGGGCGAAGGGCACCGTCTGGAAGACCGCTATGGCCGCCTGCCCGAGGAGGCCACTGTCCGCGGCCGGCCAGCGGATCTGGGCCACGGCCGCCGCGCAGAGGCTGACGGCGAGCGCCAGCCGGGAGGCCCAGCGCGCGCCGACCGTCGCGACCGTGTAGGTGATCACCAGCATGGCGAAGTCGGCGACGGTCGTCTCGATGTCCAGGACCAGTTGCACCAGCCCGGCCACGAGGGCGAGCAGCAGCATCGGCTCCGGCAGACGGCGGCGCAGCGCCACGACCACGCACAGGACGGTGGACACGGCCAAGCCGCCCGGGATCGTCCCGTGGTGACCTCGCACCCCGTCGAGATTGACCACGCTCAGCGCGGACAGCCCGAACAGGACGACGGCCCAGAAGGAGTCGACCCAGATCGGGTGGCGGCGGAGGAAGTCGTAGAGGCGCTGCACGTAACCCAGAGTAGGGAAACCAGATGCGTGCAGGGGTCAACCGGAGGACCGATCCGTGCCCGGTGCGCGTACTCCCCAAGGTGGATGCCGTGATCAACGATGTGCCTAGTCTGGTGCGGTGACGGATGGGACGACGGCGGAGGGTCCCCGCCACGGCAGCGAGGGCTCCCGCCACGGCGGCGCGGACCGCGCCCCGCGCGGCTGGCGCGCGGCGGCCGGGGCGGCCCTGTACGGGCCGGGCGGCTTCTACCGGCGCCCGGAGGGCCCGGCGGGTCACTTCCGCACGTCGGTGCACGCCTCCCCGCTGTTCGCGCGGGCCGTGGCCCGGCTGCTGTGCCGGGTCGACGTGGCGCTCGGGCGGCCCCAGGTGCTGGACTTCGTCGACCTGGGCGCCGGGCGGGGGGAGCTGGTCGGCGGGGTGCTCGCCGCGCTGCCGGCCGACGTGGCCGCACGCGCGCGTGCGTACGCCGTCGAGATCGCCGACCGCCCGGCCGGCCTGGACGAACGGATCACCTGGCTGGGCGAACTCCCGCAGGCGGTCACCGGGCTGCTGTTCGCCAACGAGTGGCTGGACAACGTGCCCGTGGACGTCGTGGAGGTGGATCCCTCGGGCGTGCCCCGGCTGGTGCTCGTCGCGGAGGACGGATCCGAGCGGCTCGGGGAGCCCGTGACGGGCGCGCCGGCCGACTGGCTCGCCCGCTGGTGGCCGCTGCCGGCCGGGCCGGGGCTGCGGGCGGAGGTCGGGCTGCCCCGGGACCTGGCCTGGGCGTCGGCCGTGGACCGGGTCGAACGGGGGCTCGCGGTGGCCGTGGACTACGCGCACACCGTCGACACGCGCCCCCCGTTCGGCACCCTCACCGGCTTCCGCGAGGGACGTCAGACGGCGCCTGTCCCGGACGGCTCCTGTGACATCACGGCCCATGTGGCCCTGGACGCGTGCGCGGCGGCGGCCGGTACGGTCCGCGCGCCCTCCGGTACGGCGCGCACCCCCTCCGCTGCCGCGCGGGCGCGGCAGCTTCCCGGCGCCCGTCTGCTCACGCAACGCGCCGCTCTGCGCGCCCTCGACATCACCGGCGCACGCCCTCCGCTCGCGCTCGCCTCCGCGGACCCCGCCGCCTATGTGCGCGCCCTCGTGACCGCCGGTGAGGCGGCCGAGCTGACGGCACCGGGCGGCCTCGGCGACTTCGGCTGGCTGCTCCAGCCGGTCGGCATCCCGGACCCGCTGGAACCGGACCCGCGGGAGGCGCCCGGACGGTGAGGCCCCGCCCGCCGATGCCGCCGGCTACTTGTCGATGTCGCCGACCACGAAGAACAACGACCCCAGGATCGCCACCATGTCCGCCACCAGCGTCCCCGGCAGCAGCTCGGTCAGCGCCTGGATGTTGTTGTACGAGGCCGAGCGGAGCTTCAGCCGGTACGGGGTCTTGTCACCCTTGCTGACCAGGTAGTAGCCGTTGATGCCGAGCGGGTTCTCGGTCCACGCGTACGTGTGCCCCTCGGGCGCCTTCAGCACCTTCGGCAGCCGCTGGTTGATCGGCCCCGGCGGCAGCTCGGCGAGCCGGTCCAGGCAGGCGTCGGCGAGGTCCAGCGCGTTGTGGGTCTGCGCCAGCAGCACCTCGAACCGGGCGAGGCAGTCGCCCTCGCTCCGGGTGACGACCTCCAGGGTGTCCTGGAGATCGCCGTAGGCCAGGTACGGCTCGTCGCGGCGCAAGTCGAAGTCGACGCCCGAGGCGCGCGCGATGGGGCCGCTCACGCCGTAGGCGTGCACCGCCTCCGGCGTCAGCACGCCCACCCCGCGGGTGCGCCCCCGGAAGATCTCGTTGCCGAGCACCAGGTCGTCGAAGACGTCCATGCGGGAACGCACGGCGGCGACGGCCTCCCGCGCGCGTGCCGCCCAGCCGGCCGGCAGGTCCTCCTTGAGGCCGCCGACCCGGTTGAACATGTAGTGCATGCGCCCGCCGGAGACCTCCTCCATGACGTTCTGGAGCACCTCGCGCTCCCGGAACGCGTAGAACACCGGCGTGATCCCGCCCAGCTCCAGCGGGTAGGAGCCGAGGAACATCAGGTGGTTCAGCACCCGGTTCAGCTCGGCGAGCAGCGTGCGCGTCCACACCGCCCGCCCGGGGACCTCCATGCCGAGCATCCGCTCCACGGCGAGGACCACGCCCAGCTCGTTCGAGAACGCCGACAGCCAGTCGTGGCGGTTGGCGAGCACGATGATCTGGCGGTAGTCGCGCGCCTCGAAGAGCTTCTCGGCGCCCCGGTGCATGTAGCCGATCACCGGCTCGGCGCGGACGATGCGCTCCCCGTCCAGCACCAGCCTGAGCCGCAGCACGCCGTGCGTGGACGGGTGCTGGGGCCCGATGTTGAGCACCATGTCCGTGCTCTCCGCCGCGCCGCCGATACCGACCGTGGTCTCCGTCGTAGGAGTCATGGGCCCAGTTTCCCCTACGTACGCTGGGCGCATGGAAACGGGGAGTCCCGAAGGGACCGGAGCGCCGGCGGACCAGCCGGTGTGGCGCGGGCTGCGGCCCGCTCTGCTGCGCGTGCGCCGGCTGCTGCTGGTGGTGTGGACGGCGGTGCTCGCGCTCGCCGCGGGGCTCCTGCCGGGCCTCCTCACGGGGCCCGGGTGGGCGGTCTGGGCCCTGCTGCCGCTCGCGTGCGCCGCCTGGTGCTGGTGGCTGCTGGAGCGCAACTGGCGCTCGTGGCGGTACGCCGAGCGCGCCGACGACCTGCTGATCAGCCGCGGTGTCCTGTGGCGTGAGGAGACGGTGGTGCCGTACGGGCGGATGCAGCTGGTGGAGGTGACCTCCGGGCCGTTGGAGCGGCGTTTCGGGCTGGCCACCGTGCAACTGCACACGGCCGCCGCCGCGACCGACGCGACCATCCCCGGCCTCGACCCGGCCGAGGCGGAACGCCTGCGCGACCGGCTGACCGAGCTGGGCGAGGCACGATCGGCGGGCCTGTGACCTCCCCCGACGGCCTCGAAGGCGTACCGGACGGCGGCATACCGAGCGGAGGCGGACCTCAGGGCGGCACGCCGCACGGCGGTACACGCGAGCGCCCGCCCGTGACCGAGCACCGGCTGCACCCGGTCACGCCCTTCCGCCGGGCGTGGGCGCCGCTGGCGGTGCTGGCCGGCTGGGCCGCGCACGACCCGAACGGCGCGCAGGAGCAGCTCGACCGGCTGACCGGCACCGTGCTCCTGCTGGGGCTCGCGGTACTGGTGCCGGCGGCCGGCCTCTACGGCTTCCTGTCCTGGTGGTTCACGCACTACGCGGTCACCGACACCGAACTGCGCATACGCACCGGACTGTTGTTCCGGCGCACCGCGCACATACGGCTGGAGCGCGTCCAGGCCGTGGACGTCTCGCGTCCGCTGCTCGCGCGGATGGCGGGCGTCGCGAAGCTGCGGATCGACGTCGTCGGCGCCGACAGCAAGGACGAGCTGGCCTTCCTGGGCGAGCGGGAGGCGGGCGCCCTGCGCGCGGAACTGCTCGCGCGCGCGGCGGGTTTCGCGCCCGAGGCGGCGCACGAGGTCGGAGAGGCACCGGCGCGCGTACTGCTGCGCGTGCTCCCGCGGGAGCTGGCACGCTCCCTGGTGCTGACGGGTGCCACCTGGGGCTCGCTGTGCGCGGCGGTGGTGGTCCCGACCGTGCTGTGGCTCGTCACCCACAGCCTGTGGACGGTCGTCGGGACCGCCCTGCCCCTGGTCGGCGCGGCCGGCGCGAGCAGCGTGGGCCGGTTCGTCACGGAGTTCGACTGGACGGTGAGCGAGTCCCCGGACGGGCTCCGCATCGACCACGGGCTGCTCGACCGCACGCACGAGACGGTGCCGCCCGGCCGGGTGCAGACCGTGCGGATCGTGCAGCCGCTGCTGTGGCGGTGGCCGGGCTGGGTGCGGGTGGAACTGGACGTGGCGGGCTCCGCCAACTCCGTGCTGATCCCCGTCGCCCCGCGCGCGGTCGCCGAGACCGTCGTCGCGCGCGTGCTTCCCGGCGTGACCGTGCCCGGGGAGCTGTCGCGGGTGCCGCGCCGGGCCCGGTGGTGCCTGCCGTTGTGGTGGCGCGGGCACGGGCTCGCGGTCACCGGCGCGGTGTTCGCCGCCCGGAGCGGCCTGCTGTGCCGCCGGCTCTCCCTCGTCCCGCACGCCAAGGTGCAGAGCGTACGGCTCACCCAGGGGCCCTGGGAGCGCCGCTGGGGGCTCGCCGACGTCCACGTGGACACCGGCGCGGACAAGACCGTCACGGCCCGGCTGCGGGCCGCCGAGGAGGCCGCGCGGCTCCTGGACGAGCAGGCGGAGCGGTCCCGCACGGGCCGCCGGGAAGCCCTCCCCGACCGCTGGATGACCACCGGCTGACCGGCGCCGCCCACCGGACCCGCCGACTCAACGGTCCGGCGCGTCGGCAACGCCCCGGGCCCGGCTCCCCTCGCGGGAAGGCCGGGCCCGGTGCTCGTCGCGTACGGCTGACGCCGGTTCAGGAGGCCGCGCTGCGCAGCCCCTGGAGGTCGATCTGCTCCGTCTCGTCGTGCGCGGTCAGGTCGATGACCTGGCCCACGCCCCGGGACCGCTCGTCGGCGGCCTTGAACCCGGCCTCGGACTCGGCCTTGTGCACGGCGAGCGCCTCGGGGCCGACGACGTCGGCGAGGTCCTCGTTCTGCACGGAGTCCAGCGTCGTCTTCGGTGCGCTCTTCTGGGTGCCGAAGAAGTCGAAGCCGCCCTCGACCACGGGGCGCCGCGCGGGCGCGGCCGGTACGACGGCCACGGCGGTCGGCACGGTGAAGTGCCCGGCGGGCGGCCGGCCGGCGGGACGCGCGGGTTCGGTGGCCGGCGCCTGGCCGGCGTCCTCCTTCACGCCGTCCGCGGGTTCTCCTTTGGCGGCGGCCCCGGCGGCGGCATCCCCGGGAGCCGGGTGAGTCTCCGGCTCGGACGCCTCCGACGCGACGGCGACGGGCTCGGCGGACCCGGCCTCCTGGGCAGCGTCAGCGGACTCGGCGGACCCGGCAGCGTCAGCGGGCTCGGCGGACTCGGCCTCCTCGGCCTCGGCTGCGGCCTCGACCTCGGCCTCGGCGTCGGCCCCGGTCTCCCCCTGGCCCGCACCCTCCCGGTCGAACCGCGCGAGGGCCGTCAGCGCCGACCGGTACAGCGAGGCGCCCTCGGGCGAGAACGCCGCCGGCCGCTCCTCGGGGCCGGCCGCCTCCACAGCAGCGGCGGCCGCGGGCTCCGCGCTGCGCGCCGGCGGCAGCGCGCGCGGCGGCGAAGGCGCGGGGTCCGGCTCGGGCACCGCCGCTTCGATCTCCAGCAGACGCCGTCCCTCCAGGGCGCTGGCGCGCTCGGTCTCCGCCGTGGCGTACCGGCGCAGCAGGGCCGCGTGCTCGTTGCGCAGGCCCGCCAGCTCCGCCCGCTTGGCGCGCAGCCGCTGTTCCAGCTTCGCGCGCAGCTCGCGGGACTCCTCCAGGTCGGTCTCCAGTTCGGCGACCCGTTCCTCGAACCGCCACTCGTCGCCCACACGCGCACGCGTGAGTTCGGCGACCTGCTTGCCCGCCTGCGCGTCCCAGCGGCGCATCACGACCGCACCGGCGACCGCCGTCGCGGCGGCCGCAGCGGCCAGCGCGCGCAACACGGTGACCTCGGAGAACACCCACGGACCCAGCGCGCAGGCGACGGATACGCCGGCGATCGCCGACGGGGGCAACAGCCGGTGCAGAGGCGGGGAATGGCGGTGGCGTCCACGTGGCATGGCCAGAAACTTACCGCGCGTAGGCGAATCGTGGGCCCCCGCCCCGTAAAAACACGGCCACACCGTGGACCTCACGGGGCGCCGGGGCCACGACGGCTCAGCGGTCGGTGAGCCGTCCGCTGAGCCACTGGAGCGTCGGCGGGATCTCGCGCCGCCAGGTGTTGAAGTTGTGCCCGCCGCTGCCGAGGATGATCGACGAGATCCGGGTCAGATCGGTGGCCTGGACCCGCTGGATGAACTTCATCGTGGCGTTGTAGTTGTGCTCGCCGACCTTGCTGCTGGTGACGAGCAGCGAGGTGTCCGGCGCGTCCTCGTGTTTCAGCAGCCAGAACAGGTCCGCGCGGTTCCGCAGCTTCTCGTCGCCGTGGAAGAGGTCACCGGTGGTCGGGTCGATCGGCGCGTTGTAGTACGGCGAGAGACCTGCGGCGGCCGCGTACACGTTCGGGTGGTGCATGGCGAGCTTGAGGGCGCAGTAGCCGCCCGTGGAGTCGCCGACGAGGCCCCAGCTGCCCGGCCGCTTGCCGGCCCGGTAGTGCCCGAGGACGGCCTCCGGCAGGTCCTTGGCGAAGAACGTCTCCGCCTGCGGCCCGCCCGGCACGTCGACGCACTCGGTGTCCCGCGGTGGTGCCACGGTCGGCCGCAGCATCACCATGATCATCGGCTGCACCTGCCCGTCCTTGGCCATCCGCTGCGCCGTGCTCGGGTAGTCCAGCTTCTCCACCAGCGCCCGCGCGGTGCCCGGGTAGCCGGTCAGCACGACCGCCACCGGGAACGTACGCGCGCGGTACTGCGGCTGGAAGTACTCCGGCGGCAGGTACACGTAGGCCGGCGTGACGATGTGGGTCGCACGGCCCACGATGTCGACCTTCTGTATCTGCCCGCCGATCTCCGGCCGCGCGGCGCTCACGCCCGGCACGTCGGAGGTGGAGACCACCTGGAGCGGGCCGCCGGTGCTGCCGTTGGCCGAGTGGTCGACGACGACCCCCTGGTCGGTCTCCTGGCCGAACAGGTCCGCCCAACTGGCGTAGAAGCCGAAGGCCTGGTTGGCGGCGAGCCCGACGCAGGCGAAGAGCGCCACCTGGGTGAACAGCAGCAGACCGACCCGCCCGCTGACGGACCGCCAGTTCGAGCGGGCCAGGCGCGGCCACAGCCATACCGTGCCGACGAACAGCACGACGGCGATCAGACTCGCCAGCACCAGCACTTTGTTGCTCGTGAGACCCATGCGCTGCTTCCTGCCTGTGCTTTCCGCCCGCGTCGTGCCCGCGCGACGTTGCGAGGGCTTGCCCGGGGCTTTCCTTGGCCTTTGACCCGACTTTTCGATGGGGAGTGAACCTCTCCCCCCGAGACACCGTCCTAGAGGGCGCAATGTCGCCGGATGCCCGATCGGGCCCGGGTTCAAGGTCTCTCGCAGAACTACGGGATGCGATGTCTGTCAGGATAGATGGGGAAATGTCGGGCGGGGTTCCGGGCCGATCAAGCCGGGCGCGGCGCATACTGCGCGGCCCGCGCCCCGAGGCCGTTCCCTCCGTGGTCGGCAGGGCCGCCGCGCTCGTGGGCGCCCTGGACATCGCCGCGGGCGTGTTCCCGCGCTTCCGTCACAGTCGCATGCACGCCCTGGCGGAGGTGCTGCCGGGCTCCTTCGGGCCGTTCGCGGCGGCGCTCTCGCTCAGCGCGGGCGTGCTGTTGCTGCTGCTCGCGCACGGGCTCAAACGGCGCAAGCGCCGGGCGTGGCGTGCGGCGGTCGCGCTGCTCCCGGCGGGTGCGGTGGCGCAGTTCGCGTACCGGCACTCGGTGGTGGGCGTGCTGATCGCGGTCGCGCTGCTGGTGCCGCTGCTGCGCCACCGCGACCAGTTCGCGGCCCTGCCCGATCCGCGCAGCAGGTGGCGCGCGCTCGCCAACTTCGTGCTCATGAGCGCCGGTTCCCTCGCCCTCGGTCTCGTCATCGTCAGCGTCCACCCGCACCGGACGATCGGCGATCCGAGCCTGGCCGACCGGCTGACGCACGTCATCTACGGCCTGGCCGGCTTCGAGGGCCCGGTCGACTACCAGGGCAACACCTCCTGGACGGTCGCCTTCTCCCTCGGCGCCCTCGGCTGGATCACCGCCGCCACCACGATCTACCTTGCCTTCCGCCCCGAGCACCCGGCCGCCCGCCTCACCGAGGACGACGAGGTCAGGCTGCGCGCGCTGCTGGACAAGCACGGCAGGCGCGACTCGCTCGGCCACTTCGCGCTGCGCCGCGACAAGGCCGTCGTGTTCTCGCCCAGCGGCAAGGCCGCGGTCACCTACCGGGTCGTGTCCGGCGTGATGCTCGCCAGCGGCGACCCCATCGGGGACGTCGAGGCCTGGCCGGGCGCCATCGAGCGCTTCATGGACGAGGCCAGGGCCCACTCCTGGACGCCCGCGGTCATGGGCTGCTCGGAGACCGGTGGCGAGGTGTGGACCCGCGAGACCGGCCTGGACGCCCTGGAACTGGGCGACGAGGCGGTGGTGGACGTGGCGGATTTCTCGCTCGCCGGACGCGCGATGCGCAACGTGCGCCAGATGGTCAAGCGCATCGAGCGGGCCGGCTACGAAACCCGGGTACGGCGCATCCGTGACGTCGGCGAGGCCGAGCTGGAGCGGATCCGCCGGGCCGCGGAGGACTGGCGCGGCACGGACACCGAGCGCGGCTTCTCCATGGCGCTCGGCCGCATCGGCGACCCGGCCGACGGCGACTGCCTGGTCGCCACCGCGCACAAGCAGGATGACGCGCCGGGCGAGTACGGCGACCTGAAGGCGATCCTCCACTTCGTGCCCTGGGGCAAGGACGGCATGTCGCTGGACCTGATGCGCCGGGACCGCAGCGCCGACCCGGGCATGAACGAACTGCTCATCGTCGCCGCCCTCCAGGCCGCCCCCAGGCTCGGCATCACCCGGGTCTCGCTGAACTTCGCGATGTTCCGCTCCGCCCTCGCCCGCGGCGAGAAGATCGGCGCCGGCCCGGTGCTGCGCGCCTGGCGCGGACTGCTCGTGTTCCTCTCGCGCTGGTTCCAGATCGAGTCGCTGTACAAGTTCAACGCCAAGTTCCAGCCGCGCTGGGAGCCGCGGTTCGTGGTCTACCGGAACTCCGCCGACCTGCCCCGCATCGGCTTCGCCGCCATGCAGGCGGAGGGCTTCGTCAACCTCGCCGTGCCGCTGCCGCGGTTCCTGCGCCGGCGCCGGGCGACGGCCCAGCGCACGTGCGCGCACGCGGTGGCCGAACGCGACGTCCGGGCGGCCTGATCCGGCCCCCTGCCCCGAACCCCGACACGCCGAGCGGCACAACCCCCGGGACCGGCCCGGGCGGAGCCCCACCCCCTCCGGCACGGGGGCTTCCGCCCGGGCCGCGGCGCGTTCCGGCGCGGTCCTGGGCCTACGCTGAACGTATGAACAACCTCAGCGGGCGCGGCCGAGTAGCCGGCCTTCCGGCATGGGACCGGTGCGCGGTCATGGGGGTCGTGAACGTGACCCCCGACTCCTTCTCCGACGGCGGCCGCTGGTTCGACACGACCGCCGCCGTCAAACACGGCCTGGACCTGGTCACCGAGGGCGCGGACCTGGTCGACGTCGGAGGCGAGTCCACCCGGCCCGGTGCCACGCGCGTGGACGAGGCCGAGGAGCTGCGGCGGGTCGTCCCCGTGGTGCGCGGCCTCGCCTCCGAGGGCGTCGTCGTCTCCGTCGACACCATGCGCGCCTCCGTCGCCGCGCAGGCCCTCGCGGCCGGCGCCGCCCTCGTCAACGACGTCAGCGGCGGCCTCGCCGACCCGGCGATGATCCCGGTGGTCGCCGACGCCGGCGCCCCCTTCGTCGTCATGCACTGGCGCGGCTTCCTCGAGGGCGGCAACGTCAAGGGCGTCTACGGGGACGTCGTCGGGGAGGTCGTGGACGAACTGCACGCGCGCGTGGAGGCCGTTCTGGCGGGCGGTGTCGCCCCGGACCGCATCGTCGTCGACCCGGGCCTCGGCTTCTCCAAGGAGGCCGAGCACGACCTCGCCCTCCTCGCCCACCTCGACCGGCTGGCCCGCCTCGGCCACCCGCTGCTGGTCGCCGCCTCCCGCAAGCGGTTCCTCGGCCGGGTCCTCGCCGGACCGCAGGGTGCGCCCCCGCCGGCCCGGGAGCGCGACGCGGCCACGGCCGCCGTCTCCGCCCTCGCCGCGCAGGCCGGCGCGTGGGCGGTGCGCGTGCACGAGGTGCGCGCCACGGCGGACGCGGTCCGGGTGGCGCGGGCCGTTCAGGAGGCGCGCGGCGCGGCGGACGCGCCCGGCGCCGGCGGCGAGCGCGGGGCGGAAGGAGAGCGGTGAGCGCCCCCCACACCGACGTCGAGCAGGTGGAGGCCGCCAACACCGCCTTCTACGAGGCACTCGAACGCGGCGACTTCGAGGAGGTCTCCTCACTCTGGCTGACCCCCGCCGACCTGGGCGTGGACGAGACCTACCACGACCCCGCCGACAGCGGTGTCATCTCCTGCGTCCACCCCGGCTGGCCGGTGCTCTCCGGCCGCGGCGAGGTCCTCAGGTCGTACGCCCTGATCATGGCCAACACCGACTACATCCAGTTCTTCCTCACCGATGTGCACGTCTCCGTGACCGGCGACACCGCGCTCGTGACCTGCACGGAGAACATCCTCAGCGGCGGCCCCGCCCCCGAGGAGGGCGCGGAGCTGGGCCCGCTGGTCGGCCAGCTCGTCGTGGCCACGAACGTGTTCCGGCGCACCCCCTCCGGCTGGAAGCTCTGGTCGCACCACGCCTCCCCCGTGCTGGCAGAGACCGACGAGGACGACGACGACAACCACGTGAACGGCGTGAACCCGGACGACGAACCCCTGGCCTGACCCCGAGAAGTGGTTGGAATCACCTACCCCGGGGTAGAAGCGGCTACCAGCCCATGGCGGGACCGGGTTCCCGGGGGAAACGACCGGTGAACCCCGCGGACACCGGCTCGTGCCGACGCCCCCGCGGCCCGGCTCTGTCGGTGCCCGCAGGTAGATTCGTCTGAGGCCGGTGTGCCGCCCGCACGCGGCACGGGCCGGTCGTTCCCGACGATTGCAGGAGTGATTCGCGTGGATCGTGTCGCGCTGCGCGGCCTCAAGGCCCGCGGGCACCACGGGGTGTTCCCCAAGGAGCGCGAGGAGGGCCAGACCTTCATCGTGGACATCGTCCTGGGCCTGGACACCCGGCCGGCCGCTGCCGACGACGACCTGACGAAGACCGTGCACTACGGCATCGTGGCCGAGGAGGTCGTGGCCGTGGTCGAGGGCGAACCGGTGAACCTCATCGAGACCCTCGCCGAGCGGATCGCCCGGACCTGCCTGAAGCACGAAGGGGTGGAGGAGGTCGAGGTCCGCGTCCACAAGCCGGACGCCCCGATCACCGTCCCCTTCGACGACGTGACCGTCACCATCACCCGGAGCCGAGTATGACCCGACCTTTCCACCAGGGTCACAGCGACCCGACCGTCCAGCCGGTGCCCGCCTCGGTCCTCGAGCAGGTCGACGCCGCCGACACCACGCTGAGCAACCCGAAGTGGGCCGTGATCTCCATCGGCTCCAACCTCGGCAACCGCCTGGAGACCCTCCAGGGGGCCGTCGACGCCCTGGAGGACACCCCGGGCGTCCGGGTGAAGGCCGTCTCCCCGGTGTACGAGACCGAGCCGTGGGGCGTGGAGCCGGGCAGCCAGCCGTCGTACTTCAACGCGGTCGTGGTCCTCAAGACGACCCTGCCCCCGTCGTCCCTGCTGGAGCGGGCGCACGCCGTCGAGGAGGCCTTCCACCGCGTCCGGGACGAGCGCTGGGGCCCGCGCACGCTGGACGTCGACATCGTCGCCTACGCCGGCGTCACCTCGGACGACCCGCGGCTGACGCTGCCCCACCCGCGCGCCCACGAGCGCGCCTTCGTCCTCGCGCCCTGGCACGACGTCGACCCGCAGGCGCAGCTCCCCGGCCGCGGCACGGTGGCCGACCTGCTGTCCGCCGTCACCCGTGAAGGTGTCGCGCCCCGCGCGGACCTGGAACTCCGGCTGCCCGAGTAGTCGTTAAGGTCGAGACGGGTCAGGACCAAGACGACCACCGTCCGGAACGGTCCGGGGGAACTGAAGGGACACCGTGAGAGAGCTGCGCATCAGGGTGCTGGCGGGCGTGTTCGTCGTGGCAGGCATCCTGTCCTGGGCGGGTGCCCGCCTCTGGAACTCGATCGGGACCCTCCCCAGCGTCCCCCTGGCCGCCCCCGTCGTCCTCGGGCTGATCGCGGTGGTCCTGCTCTCGACGGCGCTGTCGCTTCGCGCCCGTCTCAAGGCCCAGCGCGAGCGCCGGCCCGGCGCCAAGGGCGTCGACCCGCTGATGGCCGCCCGGGCGGTCGTCTTCGGCCAGGCCAGCGCCCTGGTGGCCGCGCTCGTCGCCGGTATGTACGGCGGCACGGGCGTCTTCCTGCTGGAGCTGCTGGACATTCCGGCCCGCCGTGACCAGGCGATCTACGCCGGTTTCTCGGTCGTGACCGGCCTCGGCGTGATAGCCGCCGCCATCTTCCTGGAGCGGGTCTGCAAGCTCCCGGAGGACGACGACCAGAACCACCCGGGGGCGGAGCCGGTGGCCTGACCGCCTGCCCCGCGTCCCGGCGTGTCCCCCGGCCCGCTCAGCGCGCCATGATGAGGCTCATCGCCTCGTTCCGCGTCGCGGCGTCCCTCAGCTGACCGCGGACGGCGGAGGTTATCGTCTTCGCGCCCGGCTTGCGGATGCCGCGCATGGACATGCACATGTGCTCGCACTCGATGACCACGATGACGCCCCGCGGCTCCAGGATGTTCATCAGGGAGTCCGCGATCTGCGTGGTGAGACGTTCCTGCACCTGCGGCCGGCGGGCGTAGACGTCGACCAGGCGGGCCAGCTTGGACAGACCCGTGATCTTGCCGGTCACGGACGGGATGTAGCCGACGTGGGCGACGCCCCGGAACGGCACCAGATGGTGCTCGCAGGTCGAGTACACCTCGATGTCCTTCACCAGGACCATCTCGTCGTGCCCCAGGTCGAACGTCGTCGTCAGGACGTCCTCCGGCTGCTGCCACAGACCGGCGAAGATCTCCTTGTAGGCACGCGCGACCCTGGCCGGCGTCTCCCGCAGCCCCTCACGGTCCGGGTCCTCGCCGACCGCGATCAGCAGTTCGCGTACGGCGTTCTCGGCGCGCTTCTCGTCGAACTCGCCGATGGGGCCCTCGCCGTCCAGCGTCACCGGGTCGGTCATCTGGGTTCCTCGTTCCTGTGCCTCGCACGCGGATAGCTCGCGTTCCGTCCGCGGACATGCGAAATGCCGCGCCCCCCAGGCTAGAACCTTGGGGGGCGCGGCATCCATTCCGGGCCTTCGGCCGGGACGGGGTCAGCTCTCGGAGCGGTCCTCGGGGGCCTGCTCCGTCACCGGGGCGGACTCCGCGGCGGTGGACTTCACCGTGCTGATCGCCGCCGTCGCGCCGTTCGCACCGTTGGTCAGTGCCAGCTCCTTCGGGGAGAGCACCGGCGGGCGGGTGGACGGGGTGCGGCGGGAGGAGCCGGTCCAGGCGGGCCGCGGCGGGCGCTTGACGATCGGGGCGAAGATCTCGGCGATCTCCTCCTTGCCCAGCGTCTCCTTCTCCAGCAGCTGGAGCACGAGGTTGTCGAGGACGTCCCGGTTCTCGACCAGGATCTCCCAGGCCTCGTTGTGCGCGGTCTCGATGAGCTTCTTGACCTCTTCGTCCACCAGCGCGGCGACCTCTTCCGAGTAGTCGCGCTGGTGAGCCATCTCACGGCCCAGGAACGGCTCGGAGTTGTCGCCGCCGAACTTGATCGCGCCGAGGCGCTCGGTCATGCCGTACTGGGTGACCATCGCGCGGGCCAGGTTCGTGGCCTTCTCGATGTCGTTCGCGGCGCCCGTGGTCGGGTCGTGGAAGACCAGTTCCTCGGCCGCCCGGCCGCCCAGCATGTAGGCGAGCTGGTCGAGCATCTCGTTGCGCGTGGTCGAGTACTTGTCCTCGTCCGGCAGGACCATCGTGTAACCGAGGGCACGGCCGCGGGACAGGATCGTGATCTTGTGGACCGGGTCGGAGTTCGGCGAGGCCGCCGCGACCAGGGCGTGACCGCCCTCGTGGTACGCGGTGATCTTCTTCTCCTTGTCCGACATGATCCGGGTCCGCTTCTGCGGGCCCGCGACCACGCGGTCGATCGCCTCGTCCAGCGCCTTGTTGTCGATCAGCTTCTGGTCGCCGCGGGCGGTGAGCAGCGCGGCCTCGTTCAGCACGTTGGCGAGGTCGGCACCGGTCATGCCCGGGGTGCGGCGGGCCACGGCGGACAGGTCGACGTCGGGCGCGACCGGCTTGCCCTTCTGGTGGACCTTGAGGATCTCCAGGCGGCCCTGCAGGTCCGGCGGGTCGACCGCGATCTGCCGGTCGAAGCGGCCGGGGCGCAGCAGCGCCGGGTCGAGGATGTCCGGGCGGTTCGTGGCGGCGATCAGGATCACACCGCCCTTGACGTCGAAGCCGTCCATCTCGACGAGCAGCTGGTTCAGGGTCTGCTCGCGCTCGTCGTGACCGCCGCCGAGGCCGGCGCCGCGGTGGCGGCCGACCGCGTCGATCTCGTCCACGAAGACGATCGCCGGGGCGTTCGCCTTGGCCTGCTCGAACAGGTCACGGACCCGGGAGGCACCGACACCGACGAACATCTCGACGAAGTCCGAACCGGAGATCGAGTAGAACGGGACGCCCGCCTCGCCGGCGACGGCGCGCGCGAGCAGCGTCTTGCCGGTACCCGGGCGGCCGTAGAGCAGCACGCCCTTGGGGATCTTGGCGCCGACGGCCTGGAACTTGGCCGGCTCCTGGAGGAACTCCTTGATCTCCTGGAGCTCCTCGACGGCCTCGTCGCAGCCCGCGACGTCGGAGAAGGTCGTCTTGGGGGTGTCCTTGGTGATGAGCTTCGCCTTGGACTTGCCGAAGTTCATGACCCGGGAGCCGCCGCCCTGCATCTGATTCATCAGGAACAGGAAGACGACCACGATCAGGACGAAGGGCAGCAGCGAGAGCAGGACGCCGACGAACGGGTTCTGCTTGGACGGCGCGACCGTGTAGCCGTCCGGAATCTGCTTGTCCTGGTACTTGGTCTGCAGCGTGCCGGCGATGGTCACGCCCTGGTCGCCGATGTAGCTCGCCTGGATCTTCGAGCTGCCCTGGACCTTGTAGCCGTCCTTGAGCGTGACCTTGATGCTCTGCTCGTCACCGGTGGTGAGCTTGGCCGACTCGACCTTGTTGTCGTTGATCGCCGCCACGACCTGGCCGGTGTCCACCGTCTTGTAGCCGCCGGACGAGCCGACGACCTGCATCAACACGACCACGGCAAGGACGGCCAGCACGATCCACATGACCGGCCCACGGAAGTATCGCTTCACGTCCATCCATACGGAGCGGTGCCGCCCCGTCCCTCCTGCCATAGTGAGTTTGATAAGACAGTTCTTCTGACGGTACCCCAGCATTGTCGCCCGAAGCCGCACGGAGCCGTTTCGACGGCTGGGGAACCCGTCTCTGCATCCTTCAACGGCGGGGAACCCGCTGGGGTTCCCGATCGTCCTACTGGGCTTGGGCCGACTGGCTCAGCCGCCGTAGACGTGGGGCGCGAGCGTACCGACGAACGGCAGGTTGCGGTACTTCTCGGCGTAGTCGAGGCCGTAGCCCACGACGAACTCGTTCGGGATGTCGAAGCCGACCCACTCCACGTCGATGGCGACCTTGGCGGCGTCCGGCTTGCGCAGCAGCGTGCACACCTTCAGGGAGGCGGGCTCGCGGGAGCCGAGGTTGTTGATCAGCCAGGACAGGGTCAGGCCCGAGTCGATGATGTCCTCGACGATCAGGACGTGCCGGCCCTTGATGTCGGTGTCGAGGTCCTTGAGGATCCGCACGACACCGGAGGACTGGGTGCCCGCGCCGTACGACGACACGGCCATCCAGTCCATGGTGACGGGGGTGGACAGCGCCCGGGCCAGGTCGGCCATGACCATCACCGCGCCCTTGAGGACGCCGACGATGAGCAGGTCCTTGCCCGCGTACTCCGCGTCGATCTTCGCGGCCAGCTCGGCCAGCTTCGCGTCGATCTCTTCCTTGGTGATGAGCACCTGCTGGAGGTCGGCACCCATGTCTTTCGCGTCCACCCGCATCACTTTCGGTCGTCCCGCACTTACGGCCGCGTGCGCGGCCACCGGCTCCGGCCGCGCGCACGGCCTCCGGCTGCCCGGCCCGCCGGAGGTCGCTCCGGGAAGGTCGGGATTCAGCCTTGCCGAATCACCAGTCTGCCACCCTGCCGCTGGGCGACGACCCTGCCCGGGAGATTGATGGCTCCCTGGCCGCGCCAGCCGGTGATCAGACGGTCGACTTCCTCGATGTGGCGGGCGAACAGAGCGCCGGCCGGAGCACCGGCCTCGATGGCGGCGCGGCGCAGGATCCGGCGGCGCACGGCGGGCGGGAGGGCGTACAGCTTGGCGCATTCCAGCAGGCCGGCGGCGTCCCGGACGGAGGCCTCGGCCTGGCGGGCCCAGGCGTCCAGGGCGTCGGCGTCGTCGCGGGAGAGCTGGGCGGTGCGGGCGAGCGCTTCGACGACGCCCTTGCCGAGGGCCTTCTCCAGGGCGGGCAGGCCCTCGTGCCGGAGCCGGGAGCGGGTGTAGGCGGGGTCGGCGTTGTGCGGGTCGTCCCAGACGGGCAGCGACTGGACCATGCAGGCCTTGCGGGCGGTCTGCCGGTCGAGCTGGAGGAAGGGCCGCCGGTAACGGCCGCCGGCCCCCGAGACCGCGGCCATGCCGGACAGGGAGCGGATGCCGGAGCCGCGGGCGAGGCCCAGCAGGACGGTTTCGGCCTGGTCGTCGCGGGTGTGGCCGAGCAGGACCGCGGCGGCGCCGTGGCGTTCGGCGGCGGCGTCCAGGGCGGCGTAGCGGGCGTCGCGGGCGGCGGCTTCGGGGCCGCCCGCGCGGCCGACGGTCACGGCGACGGACTCGGCCGGATCGAGTCCGAGTCCGCGCAGCCGCAGGACGACCTCCTCGGCGCGGAGGTCGGAGCCGGGCTGGAGGCCGTGGTCGACGGTGACCCCGCCGGCCCGGACGCCGAGCTTGGGTGCCTCGAAGGCGAGGGCGGAGGCGAGGGCCATGGAGTCTGCGCCGCCGGAGCACGCGACGAGGACGAGCGGGGAGGGGGGCCGCTCGGCCGTCCGGTCCGGGCGCGCGCCGGCCGGCTGCGGGGCCGGGGGCGCGGGGAGGGCCTGGTGGTCGTTGAGGATGTCGTGGAGGACGCGGCGAACCGCCAGGCGTATCGCCGCGACCGCAGGATGGGGACCCATGTCCGGTTCCCTTCATGAAGTTTTCGGGGGGTGAACCCGCTACGGTCACTCAGAGTGTGTAGATGGTGACAGAAGCGGGCCGTTCCCCGAGCATTGCACGCCTACGCATGGCCCACGGTCCCTCGGACGGGTGATTGGAGGGGCGTTCGCCTGCCGTCGGCCGGATTCCTTTCACGACGTCCACGTGACGTTCACGACTCGGCCTTGCGGTGCACCCGCGCGACCCAGTCCGCCGGTTTGGCGATCTCCGCCTTGGTGGGGAGGGTGTTGGGCGAGGTCCACACGCGGTTGAAGCCGTCCACGCCGACCTGTTCGACCACGGCCCGCACGAACCGTTCGCCGTCCCGGTACTGCCGCAGTTTGGCGTCCAGACCCAGCAGCTTGCGCAGGGCCATGTCCAGACGGGAGGCGCCCTTCGCGCGGCGCTGCTGGAACTTCTCGCGGATCTCCGCGACGGTCGGCACGACGCTCGGGCCGACGCCGTCCATGACGTAGTCGGCGTGACCCTCCAGCAGGGACATCACGGCGGTGAGCCGGCCGAGGATCTCGCGCTGGGCGGGGGTCTGCACCAGTTCCACGAAGGAGCGTCCGGCGTCCTCCTCCTCGCCCTCGGGACGGCCGCCGACCAGGGACTGGGCGGCGTCCCGGACGCGCTCCAGGAAGGTCATCGGGTCGACGTCGGTCTCCGCGAGGAACGACTGGATCTCGCCCTCCAGGTGGTCCCGCAGCCAGGGCACGGCGGTGAACTGCGTGCGGTGGGTCTCCTCGTGCAGGCACACCCACAGCCGGAAGTCGTGCGGCTCCACGTCGAGTTCGCGCTCGACGTGGACGATGTTCGGCGCGACGAGCAGCAGCCGCCCGCCGCCGTTCTCGCCGGCCGGCAGGTCGCGGCCGGCGGGCGCGAAGGTCTCGTACTGGCCGAGGACCCGGGAGGACAGGAACGACAGGAGCATGCCGAGTTCGACACCGGTGACCTTGCCGCCGACGGCGCCGAGGACCGCGCTGCCCGGGTTGCCGCCGCGCCGTTCCTGCATCTTCTCCAGGAGCGGGCGGAGGATCTCGCGGAAGCCGGCGACGTTGGCGCGGACCCAGCCGGGCCGGTCGACGACGAGGACGGGGGTGTCGTGGGTCTCCTCGGTGCCCATACGAGTGAAGCCCCGGACGTGTCCCTCCGAGGCCTTCGCGTGCCGGCGCAGCTCCGCGACGACGGCCCTGGCCTCGTCGCGGCTGACGTCGGGGCCGGGGCGTACGAGGCGGGTCGCGGTCGCCACCGCGAGGTTCCAGTCGACCATCCCGGGAGATGCGGTGCCACCGAAGCCAGTCATGCTGTCAACCGTACGTGAGCGCCCCCCTTTCGGGCAGGCCGTGGGGACACCGACAGGGCCGACCGTGCTTTCCGGTCACCCGGCGCCGCGAGGTGTCCCAGGGCCGGCGGAGCCCGGGGCCACGGCCGGGGCGGTGGCCTCCGTGGTCAGCCCGCCAGCGCCGTCGCCGCCTTGTCCAGGGCCGCCTGCGCCGCCAGGGGGTCGGTCGTGTCCGAGGC
>NZ_JBVIJO010000003.1:0-470707 GCF_055581365.1 Streptomyces sp. NPDC031445 | reverse complement strand
TGTCCGAGGCGAGGAAGGCGAAGGCCAGGAGATGCCCGCTCTTGCCGACGACCGTGCCCGCGAGAGTGTTCACACCGGTCAGCGTGCCCGTCTTGGCGCGCACGAGACCGGCCGCGCCGTTGGTGTACCGCGAGCTCAGGGTGCCGGTGAAGCCGGCCACGGGCAGGCCGGTGAGGACCGGGCGCAGGCCGGGACGGCCGGGGTCGCCCGCCTTGACCAGGAGGGCGGTGAGGAGGTCGGCCGTGAGCCGGTCGTCGCGGTTCAGTCCGCTGCCGTCGTGGAAGGCGGCGCCCGCCATCGGCAGGCCGAGCTTGCGCAGCTGGGTGGCGATGGCCTTCGCGCCGCCGTCGATGGCGGCGGGCTGCCCGCTCGCCAGGGCGGTCTGCCGGGCCAGGGCCTCCGCGATGTCGTTGTCGCTGTTGGTCAGCATCCGCTCGACCAGCTGCGACAGCGGCGGCGAGGAGACCCGGGCGAGGGTCTGCGCGCGCGTGCTGGCCTTGGACGGGCCGGGGGCCGTGGTGGTGATGCCGGCGTCCTTCAGGAAGCCCGCGAACCGGGTGACCGCGTCCACCGCCGGGTCGCCCACGCGGGGCGCCGGGCCCTCGGTGGAGGCGTCGGTGCGGCCCTCGTCCACGGTCAGGGCGCTGACCGGGGCGAGGTTGTCGTTGGCGCCGATGGGGTGCAGGGCGGGGCCGGTGAAGAGGGTGGCGTCGTACGAAAGGGTGATCTTGTGGATGCCGCGCCGGTCCAGCGCCTTCGCGGTGCCCGCGGCCAGCGCCCGCAGGCCGGCCCAGCCGCCCGTCTTGGCGTGCGCGGTGAGGGTGGGGTCGCCGCCGCCGACCAGGACGAGTTCCCGGGTGTCGGGCTCCAGGGCGGTGCGGGTGGTGAGGCGGTGGTCGGGGCCGAGGGCGGACAGCGCGGCGACGGCGGTGGCGATCTTGGTGGTGGAGGCGGGCGTGAGGGCCTTGCCGGCGTCGGCGCCGTAGAGGCGCTCGCCGGTGGTGACGTCGACGACGGCCGCCGCGTGGCTGTCACCGAGCGCGGGCACGTCCAGCAGCGGCCCCAGGGCGTCCGAGAGCGCCTTCGCGTCCGGAGAGGTCTTCTTGGTGCCGACGGCGCCCGTGGTGCCGCCGAGGCCCGTCAGCACGGCCGCGGCGCTCGGCGCGGGCCGGCGTGCCCCCGCGGCCCTGCCGGAGCGGCCGTGATCTGCGCCACCTGACCGCTCCAGTGCGGCGGCGCGGTCCCGCTCGGCCGTACGCTGACCGTTGGCGTCCCAGGGACCGGCCACGGTCACCACGCCGGCGGCCAGTGCCAGGCCGGCGGTGGCGGCGCCCGCGGTGTACTGCCAGGTCCTGACGGTCCGCGGACGGGGGAGGTGGACAGGCCTGACGCGGACGGCTTCCGTCAGCCGCGCGATCCGCGGCCGGGCGGCCGTCACGGCGCGCGCCAGACCCGGTCGTACGGCGGCCGCGATCCGCGCCACGCGCGGTCTCGCGGCCCGCCAAGGTCCCAGCTCAGGCACGACCACCAGCCCCTTTCGCGATCACACACCTGCGTGAGGGACACTTAACCACCAGAACTATGTGCTGATCATGGAGGAGCCACCGGTGGAGTTCGACGTCACGATCGAGATCCCGAAGGGTTCGCGGAACAAGTACGAGGTGGACCACGAGACCGGTCGGATCCGCCTGGACCGTCGTCTCTTCACCTCGACCGCCTACCCGACCGACTACGGCTTCGTCGAGAACACCCTCGGCGAGGACGGCGACCCGCTGGACGCGCTGGTCATCCTGGACGAGCCGACCTTCCCGGGCTGCCTCATCCGCTGCCGCGCGATCGGCATGTTCCGCATGACGGACGAGGCGGGCGGCGACGACAAGCTGCTGTGCGTCCCGGCGACCGACCCGCGCGTGGAGCACCTGCGCGACATCCACCACGTGTCGGAGTTCGACCGCCTGGAGATCCAGCACTTCTTCGAGGTCTACAAGGACCTGGAGCCCGGCAAGTCGGTCGAGGGCGCCAACTGGGTGGGCCGGACGGACGCCGAGGCGGAGATCGAGCGGTCGTACAAGCGCTTCAAGGAGCAGGGCGGCCACTGAGCACCCGCTCGCGTGAACGGGCCGCACGCGTACGCGTGCGGCCCGTTTCGCATGTCCGCACAGGTACGGCCCGTCCGGGTACGTGTGCGCATACTGATGCTTACGGCAAGTGCGGTACAGGGAGCGGTGCGAGGTGACGGAGACGGAGGAGCGCAAGCCCCGGTCGGACGAGGCGCGGTACGACCCGGAGATCACGTCCGAGTTCGCCATCCCCGAGGGCCTCGACGTCCCGAGGGCCGGCGAGTCGGAGACGACCTCCGAGTTCGCGGTGCCGAAGGGGCTGGAGACCCCGCAGCCGCCCAGTGCCGAACCGGAGGGCTCGGCGTTCGGCACGCCGAGCACCTACAGCGCGAAGAGCGCGCCGGCCGCGTTCACCCCGGCCACGGGTGTGCCCCTGGTCAGCCTGGTCAAGGACGCGCCCTGGCAGGACCGGATGCGCACGATGCTGCGCATGCCGGTGACGGAGCGGCCGGCGCCGGAGGCGGTGCAGCGCGTGGAGGAGGGCGGTCCTGCCGTCCCGCGCGTCCTGGACCTGACCCTGCGCATCGGTGAGCTGCTGCTGGCCGGCGGTGAGGGCGCGGAGGACGTGGAGGCCGCGATGTTCGCGGTGTGCCGGTCCTACGGCCTGGACCGGTGCGAGCCGACCGTCACCTTCACGCTGCTGTCGATCTCGCACCAGCCGTCGCTGGTGGAGGACCCGGTGACGGCGTCCCGGACCGTCCGGCGGCGGGGCACCGATTACACGCGTCTTTCGGCCGTCTTCCGGCTGGTGGACGACCTGACCGACCCGGAGACCCATGTCTCCCTGGAGGAGGCCTACCGGCGCCTGGCGGAGATCCGCCGCAACCGGCACCCGTACCCCGGCTGGGCGCTGACCCTGGCGAGCGGGCTGCTGGCCGGCGCGGCCTCCGTGCTGGTCGGCGGTGACCCGATCGTGTTCCTGGCGGCGGCCGTCGGCGCGATGCTCGGCGACCGGCTGGCGTGGCTGTGCGCGGGGCGCGGGCTGCCGGAGTTCTACCAGTTCACCGTGGCCGCGATGCCGCCCGCTGCGATCGGGGTGGCGCTGACCCTGGCACACGTGGACGTGAAGGCGTCCGCGGTGATCACCGGTGGGCTGTTCGCGCTGCTGCCGGGGCGGGCGCTGGTGGCGGGGGTGCAGGACGGGCTGACGGGCTTCTACATCACCGCCTCGGCCCGGCTGCTGGAGGTCATGTACTTCTTCGTGGGCATCGTCACCGGGGTGCTGACCGTCCTGTACTTCGGCGTGAAGATCGGCGGCAAGCTGAATCCGGACGCGCAGCTGGGCATCTCCGACCGGCCGCTGATCCAGATCGCGGCCTCGATGCTCCTGTCGCTGACCTTCGCCGTACTGCTCCAGCAGGAGCGGTCCACCGTGCTCTGGGTGACCCTCAACGGCGGGGTGGCCTGGTCGGTGTACGGCGCGATGCGCTACGCGGGCGATATCTCGCCGGTGGCCTCCACGGCCGTGGCGGCGGGGCTCGTGGGGCTGTTCGGGCAGCTGCTGTCCCGGTACCGGTTCGCCTCGGCGCTGCCGTACACGACGGCGGCGATCGGGCCGCTGCTGCCCGGTTCGGCGACGTACTTCGGACTGCTGTCCATGGCGCAGAACGACGTGGACAAGGGACTGGTGTCGCTGGCCAAGGCCGCGTCGCTGGCGATGGCCATCGCCATCGGGGTCAACCTGGGGTCGGAGATCTCCCGGCTGTTCCTGCGCATCGGTTCCGCCGGGAAGCGCAGGGCCGCCAAGCGGACGCGCGGGTTCTGAGCCGCCCCGCCCCCCGCGCCCCGGTCAGTGGCCGCGGTTGTCGTGCGGGTACTGGTTCGGGTCGTGCTGGTTCGGATCGTACTGACCCTGGTCGTACTGGTTCTGGCCGTACTGGTTCTGGTCGTACTGGTTCTGGTCGTACTGGTTCTGGTCGTACTGGTTCGGGTGCTGCTGGGGGTACTGCTGCCGGTCGTAGGACTGCCCGGCGTCGTAGCCCTGGCCGTCGTAGCCCTGGTTGCCGTACCCCTGATGCCCGTGGCCCTGGTTCTCGTAGCCCTGGTTCCAGTCCTGCCGCCGGGGCTGCTGGGGCTGCTGGGGCTGCTGGTACGGCTGCTCGTACTGCGGGGTGTACGGCTGCTCGGGCTCGACGCGCCGCAGGCGGGTCGTGGCGTCGTCCATGACCGGGGGGTGCTGGTACTGCGGCTGCTGGTGGACGGGCTGGGCCTGCTGGTAGGCGGGCTGCCGCGCGGGCTCCGGGGCGCTCTGCCCGGCCTTCTTGCTCTTGCCGCGCGCCCGCAGGTACTCGATGGCGATCGGGATCACCGAGACGAGGACGATCAGGATCAGGATCGCCTCGATGTTCTTCTTGACGAAGCCGATGTTGCCGAGCCAGGAGCCGAGCAGGGTGACGCCCGCGCCCCACAGCACACCGCCGATGACGTTGAAGGTCAGGAACGAGCGGTACTTCATGCCGCTGACGCCCGCGATGATCGGCGTGAACGTGCGCACGATCGGCACGAAGCGGGCCAGGACCAGGGACTTCGGGCCGTACTTCTCGAAGAACTCGTGCGCCTTGGTGACGTTCTCCTGCTTGAAGAGGCGGGAGTCCGGCCGGTTGAACAGGGACGGGCCGACCTTCTTGCCGAACATGTAGCCCGCCTGGTCGCCGAGGATCGCGGCGAGGGAGATCAGCGCGATGGCGGCCCACAGCGGGAAGTCGAGGTCCCCGGACGTGATCAGCAGGCCGCACGTGAACAGCAGCGAGTCACCCGGCAGGAAGAAGCCGATGAGCAGGCCGGACTCGGCGAAGACGATGAGCAGCAGACCCCAGACGCTGTACGTGTCGAGCAGATAGTTGGGATCCAGCCAGCTCGGGCCGAGGGCGAATGTCATAACGGGTCCGGCTCCTGAGAGGTGAAGGCGGCTACGGCAGCTGAACGTCGATGGGGCGCCGTACAAAACTATCAACGTAAGGGGACCATCCCGGGTTCCACCGCGTCACCGTGGGGTGCCCGGGCCCGGGGAGCCGGCCCCGGGCCCGGACGTCAGGAGGCGGTGTGCCGGTCCGCGTTGGCGAGGATCGCGTCGCGCAGGTGCTCGGCGAGCCCGGGGCGCATGGCGTCGTAGAACGCCTTGAAGCGCTCGTCGGAGACGTACATCCGCGCGAAGCACCGGTGCGTCTCGTAGGGAACCTCGAAGTAGTACCGGCCGATGTGCCGCCGGTGTTCCTCGGCCAGGTCCATGGCCGCCGCGCCGTCCGGCCGCTCACCGGCGGCGACCAGGGCGGCGTACCGCTCGCCCCAGTCGTCCACCTCGGCCTGGATGCGCTTCCAGTCCTCCTTGGTGTACGTCGCGGCGCGGCGCCGTGACTCGGCGTACGCCTCGGTGCCGCCCCAGCGCTGCTCGGCCTCCTCGGCGTACTGCTCGGGGTCCTTGTCCCCGAAGACCTCGAACCGCTCCTCCGGTGTCAGGTCGATGCCCATCGTGCGTGCCTCCAAGGCGTGCTCCACGGCCGCGGCCATCTCCTGCAGCTTCTCGATCCGGGCGGTCAGCAGGTCGTGCCGGCGGCGCAGGTGTGCGCGCGGGTCCGCGTCCGGGTCGTCGAGCAGGGCCGCGACCTCGTCGAGCGGGAAGCCGAGCTCGCGGTAGAACAGGATCTGCTGGAGCCGGTCGAGGTCGGCGTCGCCGTAGCGCCGGTGGCCGGCGTGCGTCCGCTCGCTGGGCACGAGCAGGCCGATCTCGTCGTAGTGGTGCAGCGTGCGCACCGTGACGCCGGCGAACCCCGCGACCTGTCCCACGGAGTAGCTCACTTTCCGCTCCTTGTCGTCGGTACGCCCCCACGCTGCGGCCTCACGTCGCGTGAGGTGCAAGCCGACAGCGTGTTCCGCATGCCGCGGTTCCGGATGTTGCGGGCATTTCGTCCGCTTATGGTGAGCCCGTGGCCGAGGAGACGACGCAGCAGGCGCCCCCGAGCGCTCCGAGCGCCCCGGCACGGGCTCTGCTGCCGTTCATCCTGCCCGCCCTCCTCGTGGGCGTGGCCGCGAGCCTGGTCTTCGTCGGGGTGAGCACGGCGGGGGAGAAGCTCCAGCGCCTGCTGTGGGGGCCGTTGCCGGACGCCCTCGGCGTGGGTCGCTCCAGCGGGCTGTGGATGTTCGTCGTGCTCCTGGCGACCGGGATCGCCGTCGGGCTGGTGGTCTGGAAGGTCCCCGGCCACGCCGGCCCCGACCCGGCCACCGTCGGACTGGACGCACCGGTGCTGCCGCCGGCCGTCCTGCCGGGCCTGGTGCTGGCCACCGCGCTCATGCTGGCCGGCGGTCCGAGCCTCGGCCCGGAGGCCCCGGTCATCGCGGTCAACGTGGGCCTCGCGGCCTGGCTGGGCGCGCGCTTCCTGCCCCGGACGCCGGGCGCCCTGTGGCCGGTGCTGGCGGAGGCGGCGACGATCGGCGCGCTGTTCGGCACACCGGTGGCGGCGGCACTGGTGATCTCCGAGGCGCTGGCGGGGCGGCCGATGCCGGGCCGGCTGTGGGACAACGTGTTCGCGCCGCTGACCGCGGGCACGTGCGGGGCGATCACGACGGCTCTGGTGGCCCGTCCGACCTTCGACCTGGGACTGCCGCCCCTGGGCCACCCGCGCGCGAGTGACCTGCCGGCGGCCCTGGTGATCGCCTCGGTCGCCGCGCTGCTCGGCATGTGCGCCGTCCGCGCCTTCCCGTACGTCCACGCGGCCTTCCGGCTGCTGCGGCACCCGATGCTCATGCTTCCGGCCGGCGGGCTCGTACTGGGGGCCCTGGCGGCCCTGGGCGGCCGGCTGACGCTGTTCAAGGGCGTGACGGAGATCGGGCAGCTGGCCCGCGACCCGCAGGGCTGGTCGGCGGGACAGTTCGCCACCATGACGGTGGTGAAGCTGGCCGCGCTGGTCGTCGCGGCGGCCTGCGGCTTCCGGGGCGGCCGGATCTTCCCCGCGGTCTTCGCCGGCGCCGCGCTGGGCCTGTGCGCCCACGCCCTGGTACCGGCCGTGCACCTCGCGGTGGGCGTGTCCACGGGCGTGCTGGGCATGCTCCTGGCGATCACCCGGCAGGGCTGGATGAGCCTGTTCACCGCCGCCGTCCTGGTCACCTCGCCCGGGACCCTCGCCCTGCTGTGCGTCGCCTCGCTGCCGGCCTGGCTGCTGGTGACGGGCCGTCCGCAGATGCAGTTGCGGCAGGACGGGACCCCGGTCCGATGACTCTCCCCACCCGACCCCCACTGACTCCCGACACCCTCTTTCCTGGAGGCACATCCCGATGGCCCTGCACAAAGGTCCCGAGAAGCACGAGCGGCGGACGATGTCGGTCAACCCGTTCTTCGGGGAGGCCAACCCCGTCGGCGGCATGACCGAGGCCCCGCCCACGCACCGGCTCCCGGACGCCCCGCTGCCGCCGTCCACGGCGTACCAGCTGGTGCACGACGAGCTGATGCTGGACGGCAACTCCCGGCTGAACCTGGCCACCTTCGTCACCACCTGGATGGAGCCGCAGGCCGGGGTGCTGATGGGCGAGTGCCGGGACAAGAACATGATCGACAAGGACGAGTACCCGCGCACGGCCGAACTGGAGCGGCGCTGCGTGGCGATGCTCGCGGACCTGTGGCACGCGCCGGACCCCTCGGCGGTCATCGGCTGCTCGACGACCGGGTCCAGCGAGGCGTGCATGCTCGCCGGGATGGCGCTGAAGCGGCGCTGGACGAAGCGGAACGCCGACCGCTACCCGGGCGCGCGGCCCAATCTGGTCATGGGCGTCAACGTCCAGGTGTGCTGGGAGAAGTTCTGCGACTTCTGGGAGGTGGAGGCCCGGCTGGTCCCGATGGAGGGCGACCGCTTCCACCTGGACCCGCAGGCGGCCGTCGACCTGTGCGACGAGAACACCATCGGGGTCGTCGGCATCCTCGGCTCGACCTTCGACGGCTCCTACGAGCCGGTCGCCGACCTGTGCGCGGCCCTGGACGCCCTCCAGGAGCGCACCGGCCTCGACATCCCGGTGCATGTGGACGGCGCGTCCGGCGGCATGGTGGCCCCCTTCCTGGACGAGGACCTGGTGTGGGACTTCCGCCTGCCGCGCGTGGCGTCGATCAACACCTCCGGGCACAAGTACGGGCTGGTGTACCCGGGCGTCGGCTGGGCGCTGTGGCGGGACAAGGAGGCGCTGCCCGAGGAGCTGGTCTTCCGGGTGAACTACCTGGGCGGCGACATGCCGACCTTCGCGCTGAACTTCTCCCGGCCAGGCGCCCAGGTGGTGGCGCAGTACTACACGTTCCTGCGGCTGGGCCGGGAGGGCTACCGGGCCGTGCAGCAGTCGACACGGGACGTGGCGACCTCGCTCGCCTCCCGGATCGAGTCGCTCGGCGACTTCCGGCTGCTCACGCACGGGGACCAGCTCCCCGTGTTCGCGTTCACCACCGCCGACCACGTGACCTCCTACGACGTCTTCGACGTCTCCCGGCGGCTGCGCGAGAACGGCTGGCTGGTGCCCGCCTACACCTTCCCGCCGAACCGCGAGGACCTGTCCGTGCTGCGGATCGTGTGCCGCAACGGCTTCTCGCACGACCTCGCCGACCTGTTCCTGGACGACCTGGCCCGCCTGCTGCCCGAACTGCGCCGGCAGCCGCACCCCCTGACCCGCGACAAGGAGGCGGCCACCGGCTTCCACCACTAGGGTCTTCCGTCCGGATCAGGCCGAACCGGGCCTGATCAGGCCGGACCAGGGAGCGGAGTCCGGGCCGGTGGCGGGCTCGTCCGGGAACGGCGCCGCGGGGTCGGTGATCAGCGAGGCGGCCAGGTCCGGGCGGCGGCGCATGCCGCCGCTCCGCCGGAGCGGGCGACCGGGGTCCGCCCGGTGCCGGTGAGGCCGAAGCGCTCCAGGAGCTCCGTGGCGCGCACGCGCGCGTGGCAGGCGCCGAGGTGGTGCGGAGGGGCGAACGTCTCCAGGTTCCGCCGGCCGTCGAGCCGCTCGTCCGGGGCCGCGCGCCGGCCCGGCGGACCGATGCGCCGCGGACCGCGCGGGCGTCGGTCAGCACGTCGTGCCCGGCGACCGGACACGCCCGCTGCCGGGCCCGGCCAGGTGGACAGGATCGCGGACCGGGGTGTTCCCGCCCGCGCCGTCCGTCTGCTCAGCGGTCGTCCTCCGGATGCCGCTCCGCTGTCGCGTACGGGTTCTCCTGCCCCTCGGCGAGCACGCCCACGAACGGCTCGCCCTCCCCCGCGAAGGTGTACGCGCCCGACTCCAGGCGGTCGATGAGCCCCTGGGTCCAGGCCGCGTCGGAGTCGGCCGTGTGGACCCAAAGGCGCATGATCTCCCCGATGTGGCCGAGCTGCTCCGGGCCGCCCTCGGGGACGTAGTGCTCGGTGACGGCGGTCCGCCACCGGGCGATCCGGCGGATCCGTTCCCGCAGCAGCTCCAGGGCCTCCGCGCGGGGCAGTTCGACCAGGAAGCCGATCGCCGCGGACTGGATGTCCGTCTTCTGGTCGTAGGAGACCAGGGACTCGCGCAGCAGCCGGAAGAACTCGTCCTCGCCCAGGTCCGTGACCTCGTACTCCACCCGTGGCGGCCCGCCGGCCGTGGACGGCGCGATCTCGTGCGCGTGCAGCAGTCCTTGCTTGGCCATCTGCTTCAGGGCGTGGTAGACGGAGCCCGGCTTGGCGTTGGACCATTCGTGCGCGCCCCAGTACTCCAGGTCGTTGCGGACCTGGTAGCCATGGGCCCGCCCGTGCTGGCGGACGGCGCCCAGCACGAGAAGACGGATCGCTGACATGGGGTCCAGGTTAGGACCCCGCGATCACCCTCAGGAGCCGCCCCGCTCCAGCGCCACGAGCTCGAACGCGGTCTTCCCGTCCAGGGACTCGCGGATGATGTCGGCGTGACCGGCGTGCCGGGCCGTCTCCCGGATCAGGTGCAGACACAGCCAGCGCAGCGACACACGGCTCTCCGGCGGGAACCAGGGGTCGGGCGGCAGCGGGAAGGTGTCGTCCAGGCTGGGCGCCGAGCGGATGAACTTCTCCGTCTCGGCGGCCACCTGCTCCCAGTACGCCAGCTGCGAGGCCACCGTCTCGTCATCGGCCAGCCGGAAGGTCTCGTGCCAGTTGGACTCGTCGCGCCGCACCGCCGGCGGCTCCTGCTTCGCGCGGGCGATCCAGCTCTGCTCCCCCTCCGCGACGTGCTTGAGCAGCCCGCCCAGGGACAGCTCGCTGACGCTGGGGCGGGTACGGGCCTGCTCCTCGGTCAGCCCGAGCAGTGCCCGGCGGATACCTCCGCGCTGTTCCTCGATGAACGCGAGCAGCGCCCCGCGCTCGTCGCCCTCCGTCTCCGCCGCAACGTGCATGACCATGGCCTGCCGCCTTTCCTCGGACCGGTTCGCCGGGGCGGTTCCCCCGACACCGACGACGCTACGGGCCCTCACGGTCAGGTGCTGTCCGCAAGGGCCCGCGCGCGCGAGGACGCCGGAAAGCCGGGCGCGGGATGGCAGGAGGCGCGGGAGAGCGGGAGGCGGGGCGACGGGGGCGCGGCTAGAACGGGAACGCGCTGCGCCCGTGCTGCACCGAGATCCACTTCACCGTGGTGAACGCCTCCATCGTGGTCTCGCCGTTGAGTCGGCCGAGACCGGAGTGCTTCTCACCGCCGAAGGGCACGATCGGCTCGTCGTGGACCGTGCCGTCGTTCACATGGAACATGCCGGTGTCGATCCGCTTGGCGAAGGCCACGCCCCGCTCGATGTCGGCCGTGTGGACGGCGCCGCTGAGGCCGTACGGGGTGTCGTTGACGATCCGCACGGCCTCCTCCTCGCCGTCGAACGTGAGGAGGAAGACGACCGGGCCGAAGACCTCCTGCTGGAGCAGCGGGGAGCCGGCCGGGACGCCGGTCAGCACGGTCGGCTCGACCAGGTTGTTGGTCGTGGTGCCGCGCACCAGGGCGGTGGCGCCCTCGGCGAGCGCCTGCTCCACGGTGCCGGAGACGGCGCCCGCCTGCGCGGAGTTGATCACCGGGCCGATCACGGTCTGCGGGTCGCGGGGGTCGCCGACCTTGAGGGTGCGGACCTTGGCGACGAACTTCTCGGTGAACTCGTCGGCCACGGACGCGTCCACGAGGACCCGGTTGGCGGCCATGCAGACCTGGCCCTGGTGCACGAACCGGCTGAAGACCGCCGCGTCCACCGCGTAGTCGATGTCGGCGTCGTCCAGCACCACCAGTGCGCTGTTGCCGCCCAGTTCGAGCACCGCGCGCTTGAAGTGCCGGGCGCAGACGGTGGCGACGTGCCGGCCGACCTTGTCCGAACCGGTGAAGGAGATGACCTTCGGGACGGGGTGCTCCAGGAACGCGTCACCGATCTCGGCGATGTCGGTGACGACGACGTTGAGCAGGCCGCCGGGCAGCCCGGCGTCCTCGAAGATCTTCGCGAGCAGCGTGCCGCCGGCGATCGGGGTGTTCTGGTGCGGCTTGAGCACCACGCCGTTGCCGAGCGCGAGGGCCGGCGCGACCGACTTCAGCGACAGCAGGAACGGGAAGTTGAAGGGGCTGATGACGCCCACGACGCCGACCGGCACGCGGTAGACGCGGTTCTCCTTGCCCTCGACCGGGGAGGGCAGGATCCGGCCCTCGGGGCGCAGCGCGAGGTGGACCGACTCGCGCAGGAACTCCTTGGCGAGATGCAGCTCGAAGCCGGCCTTGACGCGCGTGCCGCCCAGCTCCGCGATGATCAGGTCGGCTATCTCCTGCTCGCGGTCCTCTATCAGCCGCAGGGCCCGCTCGAAGACCGCGCGCCGGACGTAGGGGTTGGTCTCGGCCCACTTCTTCTGGGCCCGGGCGGCGGCCTGGTAGGCCTCGTCCACCTCGTCGACCGTGGCCACCGTGATCGAGGCCAGCTTCTCGTCGTCGTAGGGGTTGAAGTCGATGACGTCCCAGGAGCCGGTGCCCGGCCGCCACTCGCCGTCGATGTACTGCTGGGCCAGGTCGGTGAAGTAGGACGACATGTGATCCCTCAATCGCTAGCGGTCACAGATCTGTGCCGGGTCTGATCGAGCGTCATCCTACTTGTGAGTCACCAGAGTTGGGGCTTGTCAGGACAGTTGCAGCAGGCCGCGCAGGAGGTCGCGGCTCTCGTCCGGGCCGGGGCTGTCCTGCTGGAGTTCCTTCAGGGCCTGCTCGTACTGGGCGACGTCCTCGCGCTTGTCGAGGTAGAGGGCGCTGGTCAGCTGCTCCATGTAGACCACGTCGGACAGGTCGGACTCGGGGAAGCTGAGGATGGTGAAGGCGCCGCTCTCGCCGGCGTGCCCGCCGAAGCTGAACGGCATGACCTGGAGCCGTACGTTGGGCCGCTCGGAGATGTCGATCAGGTGCTGGAACTGGCCGCGCATCACCTCGCGGTCCCCGTAGGGGCGGCGCAGGGCGGCCTCGTCCAGGACGACGTGGAACTCGGGGGCGTTGTCGGCGAGCAGGTACTTCTGCCGCTCCAGGCGCAGCGCGACCCGGCGTTCGACGTCGGCGAGGCTCGCGCCCCTCATGCCGCGCCGGACCACCGCGCGGGCGTACTCCTCGGTCTGCAGCAGGCCGTGCACGAACTGCACCTCGTAGGCGCGGATCAGCGAGGCGGCGCCCTCCAGGCCCACGTAGGTGGGGAACCAGCTGGGCAGGACGTCGGTGTAGCTGTGCCACCAGCCCGCCACGTTGGCCTCCCGGGCGAGGGAGAGCAGCGACTCGCGCTCCGCCTCGTCCGTGATGCCGTACAGCGTCAGCAGGTCCTCGACGTCCCTCGTCTTGAAGCTCACCCGGCCCAGCTCCATCCGGCTGATCTTCGACTCCGAGGCGCGGATCGAGTACCCCGCCGCCTCACGCGTGATCCCCCGCGCTTCCCGCAGTCGCCTGAGTTGCGAGCCGAGCAGCATCCGCCGCACCACCGATCCGGGCTCTCCCGCGCTCACTTTCGCCAGCCTCCCCAACCGTCTTCAGGGGCCGAAGTCTGCCACTAAAACACTTCGAGCAGTACTCGTCCGGTTACGGAAACGGAAAGAGCCCGCCCATTTCCACCCGGGGCGGACCGGGGAGAGGTCCGGACCTCTGGCGGGGAACGGCGGCAAGATGGCAGAAAAAATGGCCAAGAAGCGGTACGGGAAGTGTCATTTCGGTCCCGTGCACGTGCATCTGCCCTTGCATCTGTTGTGCGCATCCGAAACCATGGTGCCGCGCCACCGCTGCATCGCAACGACCGCGAATTCCCGGGAGTGCCTCGCATGGGGACGAATGGATCGACCATGCTCAAGCCGTTACGGCAGGGCCTTCCGCCGCTGGATCCCGCGGCCGTGTCCGATGCCGCCTCCTGCGCCCTGCCCGCCCGGTTCGAGGCGGTGCGCGAGGCCCGGCGCTTCACCCGGTGCACCCTGGAGCAGTGGGAGGTCGGCGACCGCTTCGACGACATCTGCCTAGTCGTCTCCGAGCTCGTCACCAACGCGCTGCGCCACGCGGTACCGGCCGCGCCGCGCGGGGGCGAGGCGCACCCGTCCGTACGGCTGCACCTGATGCGCTGGACCGAGCGGCTGGTGTGCGCGGTGCGCGACCCGAGCCACGAGACCCCGGCCCCGCGGGACTCGGACGACTTCTCGGCCGAGTCGGGCCGCGGGCTGTTCCTGGTCGACTCCTTCGCCGACAGCTGGGGCTGGCACCCGCTCGCGGGCACGCTCGACGGCAAGGTGGTCTGGGCGCTGTTCCGGCTGCACACGGCCGGCTGATCCGGTTCGGCACCGGCGGGCGCGCGGTTTCCGCGCGTCCACCGGGCCGCGCCGGTGCGCCCCGCCGACATCGTTGCCAGGGCGCGGCGAGAGCGGAGTGCCGGCGTCAGCTCGCGATCAGATGGTCGAACTCGCCGTCCTTGACGCCCGCGAGCATGGCCTCGATCTCCGCGCGCGTGTAGACGAGCGCCGGCCCGTCCGGGAAGCGCGAGTTGCGTACGGCGACGTCGCCGCCCGGCAGCCGCGCGAACTCCACGCAGGACCCCTGCGAGTTGCTGTGCCTGCTCTTCTGCCAGGCCACTCCGTTCAGCTGCGTGGCAGCCATGCCGTTGTACACGTCGTACCCGCCGTACACGCCGTCAACGTCGCGGTCCACAGGTCGCTCCCCGAGTGGTGCACTGGCTGCTGAGGCCATAGATGCTGTAGTCAACTGACCCGGATCATAACTCTGTTCACGTGCAACTGCATGAGCAAATGCACGTGCACGGGTAGTGCTGCCACGGTTACAGCCTTGACGTCCGCTTTACCGAAGCCGCTCCAGCGCCTGCCCCGGAGCGGGCAGACCATGCCCCCTCCGGCCCCCGCCCACGATCTTGCGTGCCATCGGCTGGGCGGGGTCGTCCGGATCGAACCCCTCGTGCACTAGGAAGAGACGCGTACCGCGCCCCTCATGTTCCAGGGTCGGGATGATCGTCCATCGGCCGGGTCGGCCGGATCGGCATCCGCCCGGCGGAGGGACAGCATCCGCGGGTGCTCCCCTCCTCCCCGGAGGCCCTTCCGACCCACCGGGGATTCCCGTGCCGCGTACGGAAGTCCTCCCGGTGACTGCTGGTAGCTTGCGCTGCGGGCCGTCCGGCGAGGGCGGCCGGCCGCTATCGCTGAGGGAGCTTCCGGTGACTACTGCGACTGCGAGGACGCGGGCGAGCGCGCGAGGGCGGGGCGCGGCCCTGGCCGTGGGGCTGGCGGGCGCGCTGGCGCTCACGGCGTGCGGCGGCGGTGGGTCCGGGGGCGGGGAGGGCAGCTCGGCGTCGCCCTCGAAGAGCGCCGCCGCGGCCCCGTCGCCGGGCGCGGCCTCCCCCGCGGGCGGCTCCGCCAAGCTCCAGGGCAGCTGGATCACCACCGCCGGCGGCAAGATCGTGGCTCTGGTGGTCACCGGGAAGAAGGCCGGGATCTTCGCGACCGGCGGGACCGTGTGCAGTGGCACGGCGGGCGCCGAGGACGGCATGCAGATGATCCGTCTGACGTGCAGCGGCGAGGACAAGGGGCGCTCCACCGGCATGGTCGACTCGGTCGACGGCACGACGCTCAAGGTGACCTGGTCGGGCGGGGCCGGCCAGGAGACGTACACCAAGGCGGAGGGCGGGAAGCTGCCGTCGGGACTGCCGACGGCGCCGGTACGGCGGTGAGGACGCTTTCCCGGCGCTCGAAAGCGGCCGAGCACCATCTGAAGTGGTGAATCGGGACGGGGTGCGTGATCGCGTCCCGGACGCAGGGGCCATGATGCGGGGGAGACCGTCACCAGCTCGATGGGAACCTGCTCATGCGCGTCATTCCGCTCACCGTCACCGCTCTCGCCGCCGCTCTGCTGCTGACCGCCTGCAACGGCAGCGGCGGGAACAAGAACGGCAAGAGCGGCTCCGCCTGCGAGATCGGCGGGGTCTCGTTGCAGATCGGGGCGGCGAGCGTGGCCCCGGCGGCCGGGGACACCGGCGAGATCCCGGTCAGCATCACCAATCAGAGCACCCCCTGCACCCTGGACGGCTTCCCGGACGTCGTGCTGAACGGGGGCGGTTCCAAGACCCGGGTACCTGTACTGAAGGGCGCGAAGGCCCAGAAGCTGAAGCTGGCCAAGGGCGACTCGGCGTCCTTCTCCATCAGCTACGTGCGCGGAGCCGAGGGCGCCAAGAACGCGCTGGCCGCGCAGACCGTGAAGATCACCCTGCCGGGCTCGGACACCGGCCGGACCTTCCCGTGGAAGTACGGCCCGGTCGCGGCCAAGACCACCGGAACCGGCCCGGACGCGTCCGTGAGCGCCTTCCAGCAGGTGGGCGACTGAGGGGACGAGGGGGTCGCGGAGCGACTGGGCGGGCCGGCGAGGGGGCCGGTAGGAACGGAAGCGGGCCGGCGGCCCGGCCGGTAGGAACGGACGCGGGCCGGCGGCCGGGCGGGTCTGCGACCGGGCCGGGGAGCGCGGGCGCGGGGTCGGTCACCGGGCCGGGGGCGGGAGCACAGGCCGGCGACCGGGGGCAGGTCTGCGACCCAGCCGCGGGACACGCGCGCGGATCGGCGACCCGGCCGGGAGGTACAAGCACGGGCCGGCGACCTGGCAAGTCCGCGACCATGCCGCGAGGCACGCACGCGGGTCGGCAACCGAGCAGGTCGACGACCAGGCCGCGGAGCGCGGGCGCGGGGACGGCGACCGGGCCGGGAGGCAGGCGCGGAGCGGCGACCGGCCACGGAGCATGGCGCGGGCCGGCGACCTGGCCAAGGCTCAAGCACGGGCCGGCGACCTGGTGGCAGGTCCGCAACCGCGCCGCAAGGCACGCGCGCGGATCGGTGGCGAGTGTGGCGGTGAGCGAGTCGGATGGCGGTGACCGGGCGGGGCCGTACCGGAGCCGGGCCGGGTGGCCGGACGCGGCTTCGGGTGGGCAGTCGGCGAGCGGGTGGGGCGGCGCGAGGCAACGCCGGTGGCCAGGCCACCCGGTGAGTGGTCGTCACTCCAGCCGCGGGCGGGATCCGACCTGGGCCCGGTCCGCCGCGCGTGCGCCCTCCGTCCAGCCCGCCGCGTCGCTGACCCCCCGCAGCCGGGTCGTCGTGGTCTGCGGGAACATGCGCTCCAGCCGGCCCGTCACGGCCGTTTCGCGTGTGGCCAGCACCGGCAGCAGGTCCTGGGTCACCTGGGTCTCGGCGGCAGCCGCGAGCCGGTCGCCCACGCGGTGCGCGTAGGCCGCGAGGAACGACTGCCGGAAGGTCTTGGTCCGCTTGCGCCCGCCGGCTCGCTGGGCGGCCTCCGCCTTCGTCATCGCGTGCGTGGCCTGCACCAGCAGCGAGGTGTAGAGCAGCTCGACCGCCTCCAGGTCCGCCTCGAAGCCGACGACCGTGGAGAAGCCGAACGGTTCGTTCCACACCGCGCGGCAGTGGTTCGCCGTGGCCACCGCGTCCAGCAGGACCGCCTTGGCCTGTTCGTACGGCGGCTCCACCCCGATACGGCAGGCGCCGGGCGCGTCCGGCGCGGGCGCCTCGGCGGCGAGCAGCGCCTCGTCGACGCTGTACCGGGCCATCAGCTCCTGCGCCTTGGCGCTGAGCGCCTCGGCCTCCTCCGGATAGCCGGTGGCCTCGGCCTTGGCGAGCAGCGCGCGGATGCGGGTGAGCATGCGGGAGGCGCCCGGACCGGGGGTGCGCCGGGGCTCCTCGTCCAGGGGCTCCAGGGCGGGCAGGCGCAGCAGCAGGCGGTACAGCTCCAGGACCGCCGTGGCGTGCGAGAAGCGGTCGGCAGCGCGCTCGGGGTCGGCGGGCAGCGCCGCGAGCTGGTCGGCCCAGCGGCGCCCGCGCGGGCGGTCCCGCCCGGCCTGCGCCCGGATCAGTGCGGCGGCCGGCCGGACGTGCGCGTCTCCCAGCTCGCGCCGCACCAGCCGTACGACGTCGGCGGGCTGCCAGCCGCGCTGCCAGGCCCCGGCCACGAAGTCCTCGCCGCGCCGCGCCAGTTCGGCGTCGGCGCCCGGGTCGGCGGCGAGCAGGGAGGCGCCCGTGTCGAGGCCGGTGTCGGTGTCGTCGTAGAGGGCGGCCCGGAAGGCCCGTTCGACGGTGCTGGCGGTGCTGGTCACGCTGTCGATCGTGCCATGCCCCGCCGACAGCACACGATCGTTGTCCACAGCCTGTGGATAACGAGTCCGGTGGATGGAGAGCAAGGAGGACCGGGAGGGGTGGCAGAGGAGTGTCAACCATCGGTTGACACCCACGAGAGCGCAACCTACGGTTGACACTATGGCGACCAACCCGAACATCACGGCATCCGTACGCCTCGACGACCTCATCGAGGCGATCAAGAAGGTTCACAGCGAACCCCTCGACCAGCTCCAGGACGCGGTGATCGCCGCCGATCACCTCGGTGACGTGGCCGACCACCTGATCGGGCACTTCGTCGACCAGGCCCGCCGCTCGGGCGCCTCCTGGACCGACATCGGGCGCAGCATGGGCGTGACCCGGCAGGCGGCGCAGAAGCGGTTCGTGCCCAAGGAGTCCGCCGACCTCGACCCCAGCCAGGGCTTCAGCCGCTACACCCCACGCGCGCGGAACGTGGTCATGGCCGCCCACAACGAGGCGGTGGCCGCCCGCAACGCCGAGGGCCGCCCCGAGCACCTGCTCCTCGGGCTCCTGGCCGAGCCGGAGGGCCTGGCCGCGAAGGCGATCACCGCGCAGGGCGTCCCGCTGGACGCCGTACGCCAGGCCGCGACCGCCGCGCTCCCGCCCGCCGCGGACGACGCGCCCGACCTCGTCCCCTACGGCCCCGAGGCCAAGAAGGCCCTGGAACTCACCTTCCGCGAGGCCCTGCGGCTCGGCCACAACTACATCGGCACCGAGCACCTCCTGCTCGCCCTGCTGGAGCACGAGAACGGCCGGGGGGTCCTCAGCGACCTCGGCATCACCAAGGCGGCCACCGAGGAGTACGTCGACAAGGTGCTTTCGCTGCTGCTGGAGCAGAAGGAGGCAGCCGCGGCAGCGGAGCCGGCGACCGGGTCCCCGGCACCCGGCCAGGACTGAAGCCGGCCGGAGCAGGCCGGGGCCGTTGTCAGACCCCCCTGCCACACTCGCAGACATGACCGACCGGTGGGCGCTCGCACCGGCCGAGGACGGAGGCGTGGACGTCGCCCCCCTCGGCCCGGACGGGCTGCCCGCCGGACCGGTGCGGCGGGAGAGCGATCTCGCCGCGGCGGTGCGGAGCCGCCCGGAGGTGACGCGCTGGGTGTGGCGGTCCACCCCCGAGGTCTACCCGCGACTGCTCGCCACGGGGGTGCGAGTGGAGCGGTGCTACGACATCGAGGACGCCGAGACCCTCCTGCTCGGCCACGAGGGGCGGTACGGCGAGCCGCGCTCGGCCGCCGCCGCCCTGGCCCGCCTCCGCGGCGGCCCCGTCCCGCCCGATCCACCGCAGCGGGCGGCCGATCCGAGCGCCCAGTCCCCGCTCTTCGAATCCGTCGGCAGCCACCTGCCCCTGCCGGACCTGCTCGAGGTCTACGCCGACCAGATGCGACGGCACGAGCAGACCGCCCACCCCGGCCGCATGCGGCTGCTGACCGCCGCCGAGTCGGCCGGGACGCTGGTCGCCGCCGAGATGAACCACGCGGGCCTGCCCTGGAGTGCCGAGGTCCACCGCGCGCTGCTGCGCGACCTGCTCGGCGAGCGGTACGCGGGCGGCGGCGAGCCGCGCCGCCTCGCCGAGCTGGCCGACGAGGTCTCCGCCGCCTTCGGCCGCCGGGTGCGGCCCGATCTGCCCGCCGACGTGATCAAGGCCTTCGCGCAGGCCGGGATCAAGGTGAAGTCCACCCGCCGCTGGGAGATCCAGTCCGTCGACCACCCGGCCGTCGAACCCCTGCTGGAGTACAAGAAGCTGTACCGCATCTGGGTGGCCCACGGCTGGTCCTGGCTCCAGGACTGGGTGCGCGACGGCCGTTTCCGCCCCGAGTTCCTGGCCGGCGGCACGGTCACCGGGCGCTGGGTGACCAACGGCGGGGGCGCGCTGCAGATCCCCAAGGTGATCCGCCGGGCCGTCGTCGCCGACCCCGGCTGGCGGCTGGTGGTGGCCGACGCCGACCAGATGGAGCCGCGCGTGCTCGCCGCGATCTCCCGTGACCCCGGCCTGATGGAGGTGGCCGGCCGCGAGAGCGACCTCTACCAGTCCGTCTCCGACCGCGCCTTCTCCGGCGACCGGGACCAGGCCAAGCTCGCCGTGCTCGGCGCGATCTACGGCCAGACCTCCGGGGACGGCCTGAAGAACCTCGCCGCGCTCCGCCGCCGCTTCCCCAAGGCCGTCGCCCACGTCGACGAGGCGGCCCGCGCGGGCGAGGAGGGCCGGCTGGTGCGCACCTGGCTGGGCCGCACCTGTCCCCCGGCCGTCCGGGCGGGCGAGGACACGGCGGAGGAGGCGGGCATCCCCGTGGGCGAGGAGGAACCGGAGGGCCAGACCGGCTGGGGCCCCGGTTACGCGTCGACCGACTCCCGCGCGCGGGGCCGCTTCGCACGGAACTTCGTCGTCCAGGGCAGCGCCGCCGACTGGGCCCTGCTGCTGCTCGCCGCGCTGCGCCGGGCCTGCGCCGGGCTGAAGGCCGAGCTGGTCTTCTTCCAGCACGACGAGGTGATCGTGCACTGCCCCGCCGAGGAGGCCGACGCCGTCGTCCAGGCCGTCCGCGAGTCCGCCGCCCTCGCCGGCCGGCTGACCTTCGGCGACACACCGGTGCGGTTCCCGTTCACGACGGCGGTGGTGGAGTGCTACGCCGACGCCAAGTAAGGGGCCGCGTGACGCCTGCCGGGCCAGGGTGTCGCGGCGGCTCATCCCGCGGCCGGGCCGCCGCTCAGCAGCTCCCGCAGCTCCGCCAGGACCGCCTGCTCATCGGTGCCGTCCAGTGCCTCGTGGGCCGCGCACCAGGCGTCGTACGCCTCTGCCGGTCGCCCCTGCTCGCGCAGCAGGAAGCCGTGCTGGTGCAGGGCCAGCCCGCCCATGTACCGGTCGGCGCGGGCGTCGGCCCGGCGCAGCAGCTCGGCGCACTCGTCCGCCGCCCGCTGGGCCTGCCCCAGCCGCCGCAGCGCGCGGACCAGGCCGAGCCGGGTCTGGGACTCGCCGTGCCAGTCGCCGTGACCGCCGAGGATGCGCAGGCTCTCCTCGAAGTGCCGGGCGGCGGCAGCCGGTTCGCCGAGCGTCAGATGGGCGTAGCCGATGTTGCAGTGCGCCGAGTGCTGCACGATGACGGCGCCGATCTCGTCCCCGATGGCCAGCGAACGCCGGTGCTGTTCGATGGCGGCGCGCGGGTCGGTGTGTTCGTAGAGGTTGCCCAGGTGGCTGCGGGTGACGGCCTCGCCGTAGGGGTCGTTCAGCAGCCGCGAGTAGGCGAGGCTCCGCCGCAGCGCCTCCCCCGACTCCCGGAACCGCCCCAGTCCCTCCAGCAGCAGCCCGCGGTTGTTCAGGCAGCGCCGGATCCGGGAGGCCGTGCCCAGCCGCTCCCAGATCGCCAGGGCCTGGTCGGTCAGGGCGAGGGCGTCGTTCTGCCGGCCGGTCAGGAAGTGCAGGCCCGCGAGGTCGCCCAGCGCGTACGCCTCGGCCTCCGGGTCCCGCAGCCGCCGCGCGGCGCCCAGTGCGGCCCGCCCCAGCACCTCCATCTCGGCGACCCGGCCGCTGCGCTGCACATAGGGGAAGAGGAGCCGTACGAGCGAGGAGAGATGGGCGGCCGTGCGCGGATCGTCGGTGTCCGCGTTGCGTGCCACCAGGGTGACGACGTTCTCCAGCTCCAGCTCGCCCCAGGCGAAGGCCTCCTCGGCCGACTCGAAGGCCGCCAGGGTCGCCACGTCCGCCGCGTGCCCTGTCGGCTGCGCGGAGGTCGGCCGCCGCCGGTCGTCCTGATCGAGCCCCGGCTCCACGACCGCCGACAGCACCCGCTCGGCCATGGCGGCGTACCAGCGCAGGGCGACCAGATCGGGGGCGACGGGGGTGGGGTCGGGGACTGTGGGGGTCGGTGGGTGGCCGAGTGCGCGATCGGGGGTGGCGTAGGCGGAGTCCTGGCCCGGTGAGGGGTCAGGGGCGGCGAGGTCGGCCACCCCGGTGGCGCCATCGGCGTCGGCGGACCCGGCGGTGCCGTCGGCGTCGGGGGTGGCGTTGCCGGCGGGGCCGGGGTTCTCCGGCAAGGACTCGTCCGCGGCGGGGCGGGGCGCGGCGTCGGCCAGTTCGCGGGCGAAGTCGCGGACCAGGTCGTGGGGCGCGTAGCGGCCGTACGCCGTTTCCTCCAGGAGGGCGACGTCGACCAGCCGGTCCAGGGCGGCCTCGGCGCGGCGCTCGTCCGTGCCGGTGAGCCGTGCGATCAGCGGGGCTCCGTAGGTGGGCAGGTCGAGCGCGCCGATGTGGCGCAGGGTGACGGCCGCGTCCCGGTCGGCCTCGCGCTCGGCGGCGGCGAGCGCGTCGTGGGCGACGGCCAGGGAGCGGCGGACGCTCAGGTCGTCGTACTCCAGGTGTCGCAACCGCCCGCCGGTCTCGGCGAGTTGGCCGGCCAGGACGTCCGGGGTCAGGGCGCGGCGGGCCGCGAGCCGGGCGGCGACCACGCGCAGCGCCAGCGGGAGCCCGCCGGTCAGCTCGACCAGCGCGTGCCCGGCGTCCAGTCCCGTGCGCCCGCTCACCGCGCGCAACAGGGCCGCGCTGTCCTCGCCGGTCAGCGGGGAGAGCGGGAAGCGACGGGCGCCGTCGAGCGCGGCGAGCGGGGAGCGGCTGGTGACGATCACCGCGCAGTCGGGCCCGGCCGGCAGCAGGGGCCGAACCTGGGCCGCGTTCGCCGCGTCGTCCAGCACCAGCAGGATCCGCGCGGGCGCGAGCAGTGAGCGGAGCAACGCGGCGGCCGCATCCGGGTGTTCCGGGATATGCCGGGGCTCGGTGCCGAGGTCGCGCAGCAGCGCGGAGAGCGCCTGCGTGGCGGCGAGCGGGGTCATGCCGGGGGTGGCGCCGTGCAGGTTGACGTAGAGCTGACCGTCGGTGAAACGTTCCCTCAACTCATGGGCCACGTGCAGGGCCAGCGCGCTCTTGCCCACCCCGGCCATACCGCTGACCACCGCGACGGCGGGGGCCGGAGCGGACGGCTCGGTCAGCGTGCGGCGCAGCTCGCGGCGCACGTCGGCACGGCCGGTGAAGTGGGCCGGCGGGGCGGGCAGCTGGGCCGGACGGGGGGTCTGCCGGGCGGCGGGTCCGTCGGCTTCCCGTGCGGACGCGGAGGCCGTGGGGGGCGCGGAGGGTGACGCGGGGGCTGCTTGGGGCACGGCACGGCCCACGGAGCCGCCGGCGGTGCCGGGGCCGGGCCCGGTACCCGTGCCGCTGGGGGTACCGGTACCGGTGCGGTCGCCCTCGCCGCCGTGAGCGTCGTCGCCGTCGCCGTCGCTGTCGTCGGCGCCGTCGTCGGCGCCCTCGTCAGCGGTCGAGTCGCCCGACCGGCACGGCCGTCCACTCCCCCCGGCCCGCAGCGAGGAGTCGCCGCACTCCGAGCCGCGCCGACGCTCCGCACCGCTCCCCCGCAGCACCTCGACATGCGCCTCGCGGACCGCCGGGCCGGGTTCGATGCCGAGTTCCTCGACCAGGCGGGCACGCAGATCACGGTGGACGGCGAGGGCCTCGGCCTGGCGGCCGGTGCGGTGCAGGGCGAGCATCAGCTGACGGTGGTACGCCTCGCGCAGCGGATGTTCGGCGACCAGCGCCGTCAGCTCGGGCACGAGCGCGGTCAAACGGGCTCCGCCGAGGCGGAGTTCGGCGTCGTAGCGCAGCTCCAGCAGGAGCAGTCGCGCCTCGCTCAGGCGCTGCACGAGGGCGTAGCCGCCGATGTCGGCGGGGAGCCCGCTGAGGGGCGTGCCGCGCCACAGCGCGAGCGCGGAGGCGCAGGCGCGTACGACGCCCGGCCAGTCGCGCCCGGCGTGCGCGGCGCGCGCCTCGGCGACCCGGGCGTCGAAGACGTGCACGTCCAGTTCGCCGTGATCCACCCGCAGCACATAACCCGGCGGTACGGCCCTGAGCCGCTCGGGGTCGTCGAGGAGCCGGCGCAACCGGGTGACGTGGTTGTGCAGGGAGGCCCGCGCGGAGACGGGCGGCGCGCCGCCCCACAGCGCGTCCTTCAGTGCCTCGACCGACACGACCCGGCCCGGTTCCAGCAGCAGCGCGGCGAGCAGGGCACGGACCTTGGGGCTGCCGATGGCCCGGACGCCGTGGTCGGTGGCGTCGTGGCCGGTCTTCCCGGCGGGACGGCGGGGGGTGAGGGGGCCGGAGGATTCGGACGCGGCACCGGAGGAATCAGATCCGGCACCGGGAGATTCGGGTCCGGTGCCGGAGAATCCGGTTCCGGTGCCGGAGGTTCCCGAAGACGTGCCGGGGGTTTCCGGAGGGGCGGCGGCGTAAGAGCTGTCGTACGACATCCCGTACCGCGGACGGTCGTAGAGGACCGGCGGTCCCAGCAGTCCGAAGCGCAGCTCGCACCGCCGCATCACGCCGCTCCACTGCCTTCCCGCGCGGTCGGCCCGACCGCGCTCCGCCGCGGGTGGGTACCCGCCGTCGCCTGGCGGAATTCCGCCCTGTCCACAGCGGTTTCCCGCCACCCTCCGCCCGTGGGCCGACCGTCGGACGACCCACCGGCCCCCCGCCGGTCCGGCAGCCCGAAACCGCCCAGCCGAAGGGGCAGTTCCCGCTGCCACCGGAGAACTTCCGGCCAACCGCTCCACACGGTCCGCTGACGAGCCGTTGGCCACATGTTAGCGATCCGTTGGCGCATCCTGATGTGATCATTCCATCGGATTCGGCCCGACGGCGCGCGCGTAGCACGCGTAACTCGGGGGAGTGTCGCCGCAGGCTGGGTCCGGGGACGACAAGGGCCCCGGCCGGCGGAGGTGAACGACCGGGGCCCCGTCCCGTTTCCCGCCCCGGACTTCGGGGCTTCCTCGGCTCCGGCCTGTCCTGGGCTCCCGGGCTTCCTGGGCTCCGGCGCTTCCTGGGCTCCCGGGCTCAGATCACCGGCGGGCGTCCCAGCCGGGTGAGTCTCCACACCGTCCGCCAGCGCATCGGCCGCCGCTCGCCGGCCTGCTCCCGCAGTCCCTCCGCGAACCCGCCGAACCACGCCTTGAGCCCCGCCGGGGAACGGGTGCGGGCGAGGGTGAGGAGCGTCCACACCCCGAGGTGCACCGGGACGAGCGGCAACGGCAGCCGGCGCCGGACGAGCCAGACGCGGTTGCGGGCGTTGACCCGGTAGTAGATGGCGTGCCGGGCCGGTGAGGTCCTGGGGTGCTGGAGGAGCAGTTCGGGGGCGTACAGGATCTTCCAGCCGGCGTCGGCGGCCCGCCAGGCGAGGTCGGTCTCCTCGTGCGCGAAGAAGAACTCGGCGGGCCAGTCGCCGGTCTCGGCCAGCATGGCCATGCGCAGGGCGTGTCCGCCGCCGAGGAAACCGGTGACGTAGCCGCCGCGCAGCGGATCGGACCTGCCGATCCTCGGCACGTGCCGCTGCTGGGTCTCGCCGCGCTCGTCGGCGATGCGGAAGCCGACGATGCCGAGGCGCGGATCGGCGGCGTACAGGTCACGCACCCGGCGCAGCACGTCGGGGTCGACGAGCAGTCCGTCGTCGTCCAGTTCCACGACGACGTCGACGTCCCCGAACTCCCGCAGCCGGGCGAGGGCGACGTTCCGGCCGCCCGGGCAGCCGAGGTTCTCCTCGACGTCGATGGTGGTGACCTCGCCGGGCAGCGAGAGCCTGCGGGCGAACTCGGGCAGCCGGCAGCCGTTGCCGACGATCACGATGCGGGCGGGGGCGAGGTCCTGCTTGGCCACGGACTCCAGCAGGGCGTCGACCTCGGCGGGCCGGTTGCCCATGGTCACCACGGCGACGGCGATCCTCGGCTCCACCACGTCCCTCACCCCGTCCGGCCGACGGCGGCACCGCGTCCCGAGCGCGCGCTGCCCGCCATTCACCAAGATGTTGCCTCAGGTCCCCGGGTTCACCGGACACCGATTCACTTTGCCGCGTCTTTGATCCGGTTCAGCCGGGATGCGTCCGGATTCGCCAACGCCCCCCTGGCCGCCCACCTGCGCCCCGGCGCCGCCCCGCGCTCCCCCACGGACAACAGAAAAGGCCAGGTCATGAACGACATGACCTGGCCTCTCACCGAGCCGCTTTCGGGATTCGAACCCGAGACCTACGCATTACGAGTTGTCCGATCTTGGTCCAGGCGGGTCCATAGTCATCCGTAGAGCCGTCTACGTCCCTGTTCAGAAGGGGCCCTGCCCACGGACGGACCCGTGTGGACTGCGGTGGATCGGGCGGCAAATGAGACCCCGAGTGAGACCGCAGTGCGCCATCCTGACCGGTGACCTTCGCCTTACAAGTTCACTCCGCCGCCCCACGAGACTCGCCTCCACCGCACCGCCTGCACCAGCCCGGTGCACGACGGGGCGCGGAGATCCAGCGAAGTGCACGCCTGTTGCTGAGTTGTCCGATCTTGGTCCAGGGGTGTCCCTGGGCGTCTGCGTGGAGGCGTCATCACAGCGTTCGTGCACGTCCGCGAGCAGCAGGTGGCGCCACGAGGGAAGCACGCCACACGATGCTCCTCGCTGGCACAGACCGTGCAGCGTCGGCTGTCGCGAAACCGCCTGGCTCCGTCGCCATGCAGCGGTACGATCCCTGCGTCAGCTATTGCACTTATGTGTGCGTGGGGGGACCGATGGACCGCGTAACTAAAGCCTATCTGGACGCATTCCGCAGCGAACAGTCCATCGAGAAAAAGAGCGAATCAGATGCCTTCGAGTTGTTCGCCGACTACTGCGTAATCTCAGACTCGTATGACGACGAATTCAATGTCACCGACGTACACACCGGTGGGGGCGATGATCTAGGGATCGACGGCATTGGCGTAATCGTAAACGGAAGCCTAATCAGCTCCGGCGAGGACATGGACGGCTTGCTGAAAATCAACGGCTCACTCGATGTCTCTTTCTGCTTTATTCAGGCGAAGACAACGAGCGGCTTCTCTGGCGAGCAGATTATGAACTTCTTCGACGGAGTGGACGAATTCTTCTCAGAGAATCCATCACTGCCAATGAATGATTCAGTAACTCTGTCTCGCGACTTGATGCAGAGAATCTACGATAACAGCCTTAGGTTCCGCCGCGCGAAACCGCAATGCCGGCTCAGCTACGTAACGACAGGCCAGTGGACTTCTGACAAATACCTTGAGGCGAAGATTGCGAAGCGAGTGGCCAGGCTTAAGGCCACTGGATTGTTCTCAGAAGTCGCGTTCAGCCCTATGGGCGCCGACGAGGTTCACGCCAGTTACCTGCGCAGCAAGAACAGTGTTACCACAGAGTTCTCTTTTCCTAGCAAAGTCCTTCTCCCTGACATTGCAGGTGTTGCAGAGTCCTATCTGGGGGTAATCTCTGCCCCAGAATTTGTCAAGATTCTTTCGGATGGTACAGGAAATATTAGGAAATCTCTATTCAATGACAATGTGCGAGATTTCCAGGAGTATGACAACTCCGTAAACACCGACATCCAGCGCACGCTGGCAGACGAAGCCGCAAAGGGACGTTTCGTCGTACTCAACAACGGCGTCACCATCGTTGCGCGCGAACTAACCACCACCCGTGACAAAGTAGCCATTACCGACTACCAGATCGTGAATGGGTGTCAAACGAGTCACGTTCTCTTCGATCACCAAGAGCACTTGACTGATCAAGTACAAGTTCCGCTGAAAATCGTAGCGACACAGGATGAAGATGTCGTTAATTCGATCGTGACCGCAACGAACCGTCAAACCCAAGTAACCAACGAGGACCTCTACGCTCTCGGCACATTCGCCAAGAAACTGGAAAGCTTCCTGAGTTCGTACAACAACGAGCAGCGGTTGTACTACGAACGGCGTTCGAAGCAGTACAATTCCGTGTCGGGCATCAAGAAAGTCCGCATCATCACGAAGTCGCAGCAGATCCGATCTTTCGCCGCCATGTTCTTGGATGAGCCTCACCGCTCAATCAGTTACTATGCCGACCTACAAACACAAGTCGGAAGTCGCATCTTTAACGACAGTCACAAGCTCGACCCGTACTACGTATCGGCGTACGCCCACTTTAAGCTGGAATTCCTATTCCGGAACGGCCCTGTCCCGGTGAAATATAAGCCAGCGCGTTATCACCTATTGATGGCGCTGCGCTACATTGCGGGCGGAGCGGAAATGCCAGCACTAGGAGCGAATAAGATCGAAAAGTACTGTGCGGATATTTGTGAAGTGCTGTGGGATAACTCACGAGCCACAGATGCGTTCATGCACGCCGCCGACGCGGTGGAACGAGTTTTGCATGGTGCGCCACTCGCCCTTGACATCGCGAAAACCCGATCTTTCACCGACTCGCTCAAGCAGCAACTTGGCGCACACGGCAGCCAATCTCCAACTCGGTCCTGATTAGAGGACAACTGATCTTGTGTTGCCAGTGGCAATCTAGTGGTGGCCGGCTCCCTCAGGCATCAAGCGACTTATAAAGCCTGCATCACGCAGTCGCTCAAATGCTGCTAGCACTTCGTCTGGGATTTTTTGGTAAATGATGAATCCTTTTCGCGGGTAGACCATTAGTCGCTGTTGGGCACCCACCAGCATGTCGATGACCAGCCTGGCATCTTGGATTGAGTCGACGTACTCCGTCAGGGTCATTGGTGCGGATGCACTCACCCATTGGACTTCGGACCAGTTCTTGCGGGCCGTTGCGTAGGCTCGACGTTGCTCGTACGGCTTGCTGACCAGGAGGACGGACGAAACGGGAACGTGGCGCTCTTCGAGCAGCGCGCGTGAGAAGCGGATGTTCTCACCCGTGTTCCGCGCGTTCGGCTCGACAAGGATCACGTGCTCCGGGACCCCCAGCTCGATCGCGCGCTCGCGGTAGTGCTCGGCTTCGCCGCGCGGCATCCGCTCGCGCGTCGTCCGGCTCGTCGCTCCGGTGAAGACGATGAGTGGCGCCATGCCGCGATGGTAGAGATCCACCGCGGCATCGGCTACTCCCAGGTCATGGCTGCCGAGGCCAATGACGACGGAGCATGGGCGTGGCTCATGGCCCATTTGCTGGAAGTCCCATAGCCGTTGGGCGTCCGCCCACGTCTGAGCCGAGATCACTTACTCTCACCCTTTGCCTTCGCTGAGTCGGGCACCTTGAAGTCATACGACCACGCAAACCGCGTCGCCGCGTGCACCCCGATGGCGAACTCGACCACGGTGCCGTCCTCCGTGTACGTGGTGCGGTGCAGCTCCACCACCCACTCGCCCGGGGAAAGCTGGAGTAGCTGCGTCTCTTCCGTTGTGGGGACTCGGGCGAATAGTTCCTCCCGCATATGGTCAATCTCGTATCCGGCATCGTAGAGAACCCGGAAGCCGCCACCTCGCCCGGCGGGCCCCGGAGTGGGGTCAACGATGCGCGTCCCCTCGACGTGCTCTGGCCGGTAATAGCTGGTCAGAGTGTGGGCAGGCTGCGCGCCTTCTTTCACGAGACGCGCCCGCGCGTACACCTCGGCTCCCTCGGGCAGACCGTGCGCGGCAGCCACGGCTGCCGGCGCCTTGATGCGGCTGACCGACTGCGTTTGCTCGTTCCGGTTGTACGTTCGGCCGGACGCCACCCGGTCCGCGATGAAGGCGACTTCATCACCATCCCGCCACTTGGCCTTGTCATACCGCGCGATGCCCAATCGCTTGAGCGGCGCCTTCTGCCGGACAACGGTGCCGTGCCAACGGGTCATCGTGACCAGGCCCTCGGCTTCCAGGGCTTTATAGGCACGATGCACGGTCTCCTTGGACCCCTCGCCCGCCTCTACGAGATCGCGGATCTGCGGAAGCTGCTTACCGGGGGCAACGTCGCCGTTCCTGATCTGCTCGGCGAACCGGTCGGCCAGTTCCCGCCACTTTGGCGCTTTCGGTGCCACGCGGAACTCCTCTCCACAGATCGCAGTGAAGCACACAGTCCTAGGACAGCGGTGCATGCTCTTCTCAGGTCGCTCGCAGTCCTAGGACAGCGAGCAAGGGAGGGCCCCTCTTTCGGTCTTCCAGCGCCTTGTCGGTTCGGGATCGCTCGTGCAGTTGGGTCCCTGAGCTGGTCGTTTCTTGAGAACTGCATAGGTGGGCCCCGTCTCCCCGAGTCGAAAAGACGGACTGCGCGGCACACGGCCGCGCTCCCCCTGTCCCTGTGATCTGCGGGAGGTCGGTGTGAACCGACGACATACCTGGGCGCCCCGGTCCGCGGACCGGCCGGCGGCGCCCTATCCCTTCTGGTCCGCTTCCTGGTTCGCGGCGCTTCGCGCTGCGGCCGGCTGCCTCTCCCGCCCGACCGGGCCCGCCGTGAGCGGGGGCCGAACGGGCGGGAGCGTGGGGAGCCGGAGCCGCCCTTTGGGCGCCCGGGCCCGTCCACTCACGACACCCCAGGGGGTTCGGATGTTCGGCAAGAAGCAGGAGTCGAAGGCGCCGGATCTGACCAGCGCGGGCGCCTTCGCCAAGGGCCAGAAGATCTACGACCGCATGGAGCGCGGCGAGTGCAAGGACGTCACGTCCGAGCTCCACGCCACGTTCGGCACGAAGCCCAAGAGGGGCTGACCACACCCGCCCACTCACAGAACGGCGCGCGCCCCCGGAGTTGCAGCTCCGGGGGCGCTGTTCGGGGCCGCTTCGTCTTCGAGGGAGTACACGACCCAATGAGTCACATCGTCACTGTTCAGGACGCTGTTACCGCGTTCGCCGACTGGATCGAGCCGACCAACGCGGAGCTGGACGCCATCGAGGAGGAGATGCCGCTGATCCTGGCGGACGTCGACCTGCTCGACGCGCAGATCACCACCCTGGACCGCATCCCGAGCGAGCTGGACGCCCGCCGGATCCGCCGGGCCCGCCGCCGGGTCCTGGCGGCGCGGGCGGCGCTGGCGAACCGCACCGCCACGGCGAGCCTGCCCGGGGGTGCCGCATGAGCGCCACGACCGGACAGCCCCTGACCGCCGCGCACGCCGAGGTGAAGGCGGAGATCTCGCGCACGGACAGCAAGACCTCCCTGCTGCTCGCCTTCGTCGGCGCCGTGCTGGCCGGTGGGTGGAGCGTCGGCCACGGCCTCCACCTCACCGCTCCCGCCCGCCTGGTCGGCAGCGCCGGTATGGCGCTGCTGCTGGTGGCGGCCGGGATGCTGCTCTGGTCGGTCCGCCCCCACCTCGGAAGCCGGCACGGCTTCCCGCTGTGGGCCACCCTCACCCCCGACCAGATCAACGACGCCCTCTCCCAGGACCTCGCCGCCGACATCGCGGGGTTGTCCCGGCTCGCGGTCGCCAAGTTCGCTGGCCTGCGCCGTGCGGTCGACCTCACCCTTGCCGGCGGCGCCCTGCTCGTCCTGGCCGCCCTGCTCGCGTTCAGGGGTGCGGCATGAAGGCCAAGACGGTGCTGCCCGCTGTCGCGATGACGGCCGTCTCGATGGTCCTCACGCTGGCCGTGGTCGTGATGTGGCTCGGTGCCGCGATGCCGTGGCCGGTGGCCCTGGTCGTCGGTCTCGGGATCGACGGAGGATGGCTGGCCACCCTCGCCTACGAGCGGCGCCTCGCCGCGCAGGGTGACCACAGCCGGACCGTGACAGCGGTCGGCTGGTTCTTCGGGATGATCGCGACCGGTGTCCTGATCACCCATGCCCTGACCGCCGAGGTTGCGGTCGGTGCGTGGCTGGCCGTGGCATGGCTGCCGATCGCCGCGACGGCGCTGTGGCTGGTCCACGGGCTGTGGGAGCGCACCGCGCTCACCGCGACAGCGCTCGATCAGATCCAGTCGATCCAGCAGGAAGCGCGGGACGAAGCGGCCGTGGCCCGTGCCCGGTTGCGGGCCGGAGCGGTGACCGAGGAGACCCGGCTCACCGCCGTGACCACAGCCGGTGCCCGCGTCGCCCGCGTCCAGGCCAAGACCGCCGGCCACCTCGCCGGGGCGTGGTCGGAGCTGGAAGGGGCCCGGCAGGGCGACGGCACGGGGCAGGCACTCGCGAGCGTCGCCACCGGGTGGGAACTGCCCGCCTGGAACACCGCACCAACCACCGACGCGAATGCGGAGGAATCGACCGGGAACGGTCGAGAACGGTCTATCGCTGACCAGCCGGAATCGACCCCGGCCACCATCACGCTGACCCGGCTTGTGGTGCCCGATCCGGTGCCGATCGATCTGGGCAAGCAGGCCACCCCGGGCAAGCCGATCCCGGCGGTCGTTCCGGTCCTTCGGCCGGTGCCGATCGAGGCGGCCCCCGCCCGCACCAGTGCGGCGGAGTCGCCCCGGCCGCGCCGGGTGACCGGCCGGGTCCCAGCGGCTGCGAAAACGCCCCGTACCCGCCGGACACCTGAGGAACTGCTGGACCAGGCTCGGAAGGCGACGGCCGGACTGGACGCCGGGCAGATCACGGCCGAGGGCATCCGCCGGGAACTGCGCACCTCGCCGGCCAACGCCCGCATGCTGCGTGACGCGCTGCTCGCCGAGCGGGCCGCGTGATGGCCGCGCTGCCGGTGTTCCGGTGGCGCCTGGCCCCGGACGGATAGCCACCCGCCGACAGCTCCGCGCCCGCGGGCTGCGGCCGGGTGGCCAGCCGGTGGCCGCCCAGTTGGAGCGTCCGCGCCGCCGACGCGGGCCGCTGGTCGCCTACCTCTACCGCGTCGACCTGGCCAAGCCCGTCCGGCCGATGACCCCGGCCCGGCGGGCCGCCCTGGACCGGGCCAACCGCGCGCGCCGGATCTGCCCCGCCTGCCGCCGTGACGCGGGCTACGTCATCCCCGCCTCGCTCGGCATGTGCACCCCCTGCGCCTTCCCCGAACCCTCCCAAGCTCTGAGGAGTGCCTGACATGGGCAAGCCCGACACCTGTCGCCTGGACAAGGCGATCCGCGAGGCCGAGCGGATGCTGGAGGCCGTCCGTAACCAGGAGATGTGGCCGCTGAACGGGCGCGAGCGCCGCGCCGTGCTCGGCGCGGTCACCTCCGGCGCCTACAACCTGCACCGCGGCAACGGCACGCCCGCGCCGACCGCCGGTTGGACACCACCTGGCAGAGCGCCGAGACCCGCCTCGTCGCCGAAATCACCGCGTTGCAGGTCGAGCGTCAGCGGATCGTGAACGAGGCCGCCGCCGAGAATGCCTCCTTGAAGTCGTCGGGGTGGTGGTGACCATGGCTGTCCCCGAGACGAGAACCCGTTCACCACCGAGGAAGCCAAGGCGTTCCTGGAAGCCGCGGCAACGCGGCCCACGTTCATGCGCTGGTGCGTCGGCGTCGGCATGGGCTTCCGGCAGGGCGAGACGCTGGGCCTGCGGTGGCCGTACGTCGATCTGGAGAACGAACTGTTCCACCCACAGTGGCAGCTCCAGCGGCTCACCTGGCGCCATGGCTGCAAGGACCCGCACGCGTGCGGTGGCCGGCTCCACCGGTTCGAGCCGTGCCCGCCGGACTGCTCGACACATAAGGGCTACAAGCGCGGGTGCCCGAAGCCGTGCCCGAAGCGCTGCACGCGGCACGCGAGCACCTGTCCGGAGCGAAAGGGCGGCGGGCTCGTCTTCACCCGGCCCAAGACCAAGAAGAGCAGGAACCCCGTGCCGATTCCGCCCCCGTTCATCCCCTACCTGATCGTGCACAAGGAGCAGCAGGAGGCGATGAGGGCGGCGGCCGGCGACTCCTGGCAGGAGTGCGGCGCCGTCTTCACCCGGCCGGACGGACGCCCCATCGACCCGCGCGCCGACTGGGAGGAGTTCAAGGAACTGCTGGAGGAGGCCGGGATCGATGACCGCCGCCTGTACGACGGAAGCCGTCACACCGCCGGCACGATCCTGAACGAGCTGGGGGTGGACATGCCGACCATCATGGAGATCCTTCGCCACACCCAGATCAGCCAGACCCGGCGGTACGTCAAGGGCCGCTCGCACCTCTCCAAGGACGCGACGCGCCGCATGGGCGACACCTTCATGCCCCGCCTGGAAGCGGCAACTGAGACCAAAACTGAGACCGCCGACAGTCGCGCGGCCCGCGCGCGGCGCAGACGCCGCCTCCGCTGAACGAGAAAACCCCAGGTCAGCGAACACATGACCTGGGGTTTCCGTGGAGCCGCTTTCGGGATTCGAACCCGAGACCTACGCATTACGAGTGCGTTGCTCTGGCCATCTGAGCTAAAGCGGCGGGCTGCCCGCACCATGGTGCGATCGGCAACGTCGGTAAGTCTACACAGTTTCCGAGGGTGCTTCGCACCCACTCCGGAGGGGGTGGGTGCGGGGTGAGCGGCAGGGGCTATGAGCAGCGCTTTCCGGCGGCCGGCGGGGTGCCGCGCAGGAGGTAGGTGTCGATCGCCGTGTCGATGCAGGCGCTGCCCCGGCCGTACGCCGTGTGGCCGTCGCCGTCGTAGGTCAGCAGGCGGGACGAGGAGAGCTGGCGGGCCAGGGAACGGGCCCAGCGGTAGGGGGTGGCCGGGTCGCGGACCGTGCCGACCACCACGATCGGCGCCGCCCCCTTCGCCTCGATGCGGTGCGGCTCGCCCGTCGCCCGCACCGGCCAGTACGCGCAGTTCAGCGAGGCCCAGGCCAGCCCCGCGCCGAAGACCGGGGACGCCTTCTCGAACGCGGGCAGCGCCTTCTCGACGTCCTCGGGACCGGAGAAGGCCGGCGGCAGGTCCAGGCAGTTCACTGCGGCGTTGGCCATCATCAGATTGCTGTAGTGGCCGTTCGCGTCCCGCTCGTAGTAGCTGTCGGCGAGGGCCAGCAGGCCGGCGCCGTCGTTCTCCTTCATCGCCGAGGTCAGCGCCTCGCGCAGTTGCTCCCAGGACCCCTCGTCGTACATCGACGCGATCACCCCGGTCGTGGCCAGGGACTCCCCCAGCTTGCGGCCGTCCGCGTCGCCCGCCGGGACGGGGTGGCCGTCCAGCTTGCGGAAGAACGCGTTCAGGTTGGCGCCGACCCGCGCCGGCGTCGTGCCCTTCCCGCCGAGCGGGCAGTCGGAGTGCCGTACGCAGTCCTTCGCGAACGCCTGGAACGCCGTCTCGAAGCCCGCCGTCTGGTCCAGGTTCAGCCTGCGCGCGTCCAGGGTGGGGTCCATCGCGCCGTCCAGGACCATCCGGCCGACCCGCCGGGGGAACAGTCCGGCGTACGTCGCGCCGAGGAACGTGCCGTACGACGCCCCGACGTAGTTGAGCCTCCGGTCCCCGAGCGCCGCCCGCAGGATGTCCATGTCCCGTGCCGCCTCGACGGTGGAGACGTGCCGCAGCAGCCGGGCCGAGCGGGCCCCGCAGCTCTCCGCGAACTTCCGGTCCGCCGCGACCAGCGCGTCCCGTTCCCGCTGGTCGTCGGGGGTCAGGTCGGTCCGCGTGTACGCGTCCATCTGCCGCCCGTCGAGGCATTGGACGGGCTCGCTGCGGGCGACGCCCCGCGGGTCCACCGCGACCATGTCGTAGCGGGCCCGGACCTGGGCCGGGTAGCCGATGCCCGCGTACTGCTGGAGGTACCCGACCGCCGAGCCGCCCGGTCCGCCCGGGTTGACCAGCAGGGAGCCGAGCCGCCCGGCCTTGCCGGTGGCCCTCTTGCGGGCCACCGCGAGCCGGACGGAGCCCGCGTCGGGCCTGGCGTAGTCCAGCGGGGCCTTCATCGTCGCGCACTGGAATCCGGGCACACCGCAGTCGCGCCAGCTCAACCGCTGGCCGTAGTACGGCGTCAGCGCCGACGGCGTCGCATGCGGCAGCGCGGCCAGCGCCGCCTGCACCGTCCCGCCCGCGGAGGATGCGGTCGAGCTCCCGGAGGAGCAGGCGGACACGAGCAGTGCGGCGGCCGTCAGGAGGGTGGCCGTGAGGCGGGCCGTCGTCCGGGCGCGGGTGCCCCGGGTCCGGCGGGTGCGGGGGGATGGCCTGGTGTGCATCCGGCGAGCCTAACCATGTGCGACGGGATGCGTGCGGTGCGTGTCGATTGTGGCTCGTACGAGGGACACGCGGGCTCCTCCCCCGTCAGCCGGTCGCCCTGCCGGGCCGGGCCGGGCCCTGCACGGTCGCCCTCCCTGGGCCGGCCCCCCTCTGGTTCCCCCGCTGGGCCAGTCGCCCTGACGGCCTGAGCCCTGCCCCGCCGGGTCGCCCTCACGGACAGGTCGCCCCGACGGCCCCGGCCCTGCCCGCCGGGCGCCCTCGGGGACGGGGCCCCTCATCCCGCGCGCAGCGCCATCGTCATCGCCTCCACCGCCAGCAGCGGAGCCACATTGCGGTCCAGGGCCTCGCGGCACGCCGCGATCGCCTCGATGCGGCGGAGGGTGGACTCCGGGGTTCCGGCCCGGGCCAGCCGCTCCAGGGCGTCCTCCGCGTCGGCGTTGGCGAGCGCCACGCGCGTACCGAGTTGCAGGGCGAGGACGTCGCGGTAGAACGCGGTGAGATCGCCGAGCGCGACGTCCAGGCTGTCGCGCTGCGTACGGGTTCTGCGGCGCTTCTGCATGTCCTCCAGGTCCTTCATCACCCCCGCCGTGCCGCGCGGCATGCGACCGCCCTGCGCCGCGCCGAGCGCCGCCTTCAGCTCCTCGGTCTCCTTGCCGTCCATCTCCTCGGCGAGCTGTCTGGCGTCCTCGGCGGCCGCGTCGACCAGCTCCTGGGCGGCCCTCAGACAGGCGCCGACCTCGTCCAGCCGCAGCGGGAGCTTCAGCACGGCGGCCCGGCGCTCGCGGGCCGCCGGGTCGGTGGCCAGGCGGCGGGCCCGGTCCACGTGCCCCTGGGTGGCGCGGGCGGCGGACACGGCCAGCTCGGGTTCGATGCCGTCGCGCCGCATGAGCATGCCGGCGACCGCCTCGACGGACGGCGTGCGCAGGTTCAGGTGGCGGCAACGGGAGCGGATGGTCGGCAGGACGTCCTCGACGGAGGGCGCGCACAGCAGCCAGACCGTACGCGGGGCGGGCTCCTCCACCGCCTTGAGCACCGCGTTGGCCGACTTCTCGTTCAGCCGCTCGGCGTCCTCGACCAGGATGATCTGCCAGCGGCCGTTCGCCGGGGAGGTGAACGACTTGCGGACCGTGTCCCGCATGTCCTTGACCAGGATCTCGGAGCCGACCGCGGCGACCGTCGTGACATCCGCGTGGGTGCCGAGCAGCGCGGTGTGGCAGCCGTCGCAGAAGCCGCAGCCGGGGGCGCCGCCGAGCGCGCGGTCGGGGCTCACGCACTGCAGGGCGGCGGCGAAGGCCCTGGCCGCCTGGTTCCGGCCCGCGCCGGGCGGGCCGGTGAAGAGCCAGGCGTGCGTCATCTTCGACGTCTCGGGCAGCGGCTGGTCCGCCGCGGCGGCCGTGACGAGGGCGTCGGCGTCCCGCGCGGCGGCGTCCAGCACCGCGCTCACCTGCTCCTGCCCGACGAGGTCGTCCCACACGGTCATGGGTCACGCCGCCCTTCCGTCACACTCCGCGTTCCGGCATCCATTGTGCGGGTGGGCACTGACAACGGGGGCGGACGGAGGTCGCGGAGGCGGAGGCCGTGGCACCGGTGGGCCGCGCCTCCGGAGACGGGGCGCCGCACCTGCCCGGCCGGTACCGGTACCAGCCGGCACCGGTACCAGCGCCCGGAGACCGGCTCACACCAGCGCCCGCGGACCAACCCTTACCGGCGCCCCGGGACCCGGCCCTCACCGGCGCCCGGCTCAACCGCGGCGCCCGCGGCCGCGGCCCTTGCGGCCCTGTTCCTCGCCGTCGCCCTGGTCCGCGTACTGCCCCTCGTCGTAGGAACCCAGCAGTTCGTCGGCCAGTGTGGGCAGGTCGTCCAGCGGGGTCTCCTCGGCCCAGTCGGGGCGCGGTCGGCGGCGGGGCGTGCCGTCGGCGCCGAGCTGCGGCATCTCGCGCGTGCGCGGCTCGGAGCCGTCGGGGCCCGCGGCGGACCGCTCGTCCCGGAAGAAACCGGGCGGCACCCGGTCCGACGGGGCGTCGTCCCGTACGGGCGGCAGCACCGCGGTGTCGTCCACCGCGCCCGGAGCCACCGCCGGCAGCTCGGCCGTCTCCTCCGCCGCAGCCGACGGCACCCGCGGCAGCACCGCGGTCTCGTCGGCCGGTCCGGTGGCCGCCGGCGGTTGCGGCAGCTCTGCGGTCACCTCGGAGTCGGAGTGGCCTCCCCAGCCTTCACGGGAGTCGCGGAGGTCGCGCGCGTCACGGAAGTCGCGGGCGTCACGATCCTCGCGCACCGGGCGCAGCACCGTCGTTTCCTCGTCCGTGCCCCGCGTGTCCGTGCCTCGCGCGTCCGTCCCGCGCGCGGCCGCTTCCGCCGGCACCACCGGTGTGGGCACCGTGGTCGCGTCCGGGACCACCCGCGGTGCCGCCGGCGGAGGCGTGCTGGGCCTGCGGGCCGCCGCGTCGGCCGCCGCCGCGGCCTCGGCGGCCTGCCGGCGGGCCTCCTCGGCCCGCAGCAGCGCCTCCTCGGCCTTGCGCTGGGCCTCCAGACGCCGGGCCTCCTCCTCGGCGCGCAGCCGTGCCTGCCGGGCCTCCTCCTCGGCACGCCGGCGGGCCTCCTCCTCGGCCTGCTTGCGGCGCCGCTCCTCCTCGGCCTGGCGGCGGGCCTCCTCCTCGGCGCGCGCCTTCTCCTCGGCGAGCAGCCGCTGCCGCTCCTCCTCCGCGCGCCGGCGGGCCTCCTCGGCCCGCTGCCGGGCCTCCTCCGCCTGGCGTTCGGCCTTGCGCCGCTGCGCCTCCTCCAGCTCGCGCCGCTTGCGCTCCTCCTCCTCGGCGCGCAACTTGGCCAGCTGCTCCTGGCGCTCGCGCTCCAGGCGCTCCTCCTCGGCCTTGCGGGCGGCCTCTTCCTCGGCCTTGCGGCGGGCCTCCTCCTCGGCCTTCCTGCGGGCCTCCTCCTGGGCCTTGATCTCGGCCTCGGACAGCGGCAGCACGACATCCAGCCGGTGCCGGATCACGGTGGTGACGGCCTCGGGCTCCTGTCCGGCGTCCACGACCAGGTAGCGCCCGGGGTCGGAGGCGGCCAGCGTGAGGAAACCGGCCCGCACGCGCGCGTGGAACTCCGCGGGCTCCGACTCCAGCCGGTCCGGTGCCTCGGTGAACCGCTCGCGGGCGGTCTCCGGGGAGACGTCAAGCAGCACGGTCAGGTGCGGGACGAGTCCGTTGGTGGCCCAGCGGTTGATGCGGGCGATCTCGGTCGGGGACAGGTCGCGGCCGGCGCCCTGGTAGGCGACGGAGGAGTCGATGTAGCGGTCGGTGATCACCACCGCGCCCCGCTCCAGGGCGGGTCGTACGACGGTGTCGACGTGCTCGGCGCGGTCGGCGGCGTACAGCAGCGCCTCCGCGCGGTGGGACAGGCCCGCCGACGACACGTCCAGCAGGATCGAGCGCAGCCGCTTGCCCACCGGGGTGGCGCCGGGCTCGCGGGTGAGCACCACCTCGTGACCCTTGGCGCGGATCCACTCGGCGAGCGCCTCGGCCTGGGTGGACTTGCCCGCGCCGTCGCCGCCCTCGAGGGCGATGAAGAAGCCGTTGGCCGCCGGGGCGGTGTCCGGGTCGTCGCCGCCCAGCAGGGCGTCCCTGAGGTCCTGCCGCAGCGGCACGCCGGAGCGGTCGTCGACCTTGGCGAGCACCAGCGCGGCCACCGGCAGCAGCAGCGCGCCGACCAGCATGAGGGTGAAGGCCGCACCGCCGTGCGCGAAGACGAACCTGCCGTTCTCCAGCCGGTGCGGGCCGATCAGGGCCGCGATCAGGGGCGCGATCAGGGCACCGAGCGCTATGAAGACGCGGACCATGGCGTGCAGGTGCTCGGTGGTGCGCGCCCGGCGGGAGTCCTCGGTCTCCTGGTCGAGCAGGGTGTGCCCGGTGTTGGCGGCCACGCCCGCGCCGACGCCGGCGAGCGTGACGATCAGCAGGACCGTGGTGACGTCCGGGACCAGCCCGGCGGCCAGCAGCGCGATGCCCGTGACGGCGATGGCCAGGGCCAGCAGACGGCGGCGGGAGAGCGAGGGCAGCAGCGTGGGGGCGGTGCGGATGCCGAGGGCGACACCGCCGGTCAGGCCCAGCACCAGCAGGCCGTACAGCACGGGGCCGCCGCCCAGGTCCTTGGCGTGCAGCACGCACACCGAGACGGCCGCCGCGATGGCGCCGGCGACCCCGGCACAGGCCGGGACGAGCAGCGGGATGGCGCCCGTACGGCCCTTGTCGACGCCCGTGCCGGTGCGCGGGCGGCGCAGCCCCTCCAGCGGGGACCGCGCGCGGGGGGTGCGCGTGACAGGCAGCTCCAGGTAGGTCAGCACGGCCAGCGAGGCCGCGAACAGGCCCGCCGCCACGTACGACGCGAGGGCCGCCTGGTGCTGGTCGAACCAGGCCACGCCGGTGCCCAGCAGGTTGTTCAGCAGAGCGGCGACGACCAGGGCGGCGGCGGCCAGCGGCACCGCCAGGAAGGTCGTCCGCAGCGACAGGCGGCGCAGGGCGTCCAGGTGGTCCGGCAGCGGCCGTACCGTCGCGCCCTCCGGCGGCGGGGCCGGCAGCAGGGCCGGAGCGGCGCTCTCCCGGCAGACGGTCCACAGCCGCTCGGCGACGCCGGTGACGAAGGCGGTGACGAGCAGGACGGCCGGCGCGTTGTCCGGCGTCCAGTCGATCCACAGGGGGGCGACGATCAGCAGCGCCGCGCGCAGGCCGTCGGCGCCGACCATGGTCCAGCGGCGGTCGAGCGGGCCCTCCGGGGCGATGAGGGAGGCCAGCGGGCCGAGGAGGACGGCCCCGAAGAGCAGCGCGGCGACGACGCGCGCGGCGAACACCGTCGCCACCGCGAACGCCACGCCTCGGTAGCCGCCGCCGAAGGCCCCCTCGGCGATCGCCGACTGGAGGACCAGGAGGACGAGAACGAGGAGGGACAGGATGTCGCCGACACCGCTCACCAGCTGCGCGCTCCACAGGCGCCTCAGCTGCGGTCGGCGCAGCAGGGAGCGGACGGCGCGCTCGCGGGAGTCCGCGACCAGGGCGTCGTCCGGTGCTGTGGGGTGGGCCGTCGGCTGCTCGGCTCGCGTCATGCGTTCAGCCTATCCGCAGCCGCTGACACCACACCTCGCGTGTCCGGTCATGCGCACGCCCCGGCACCGGGGGGGTGCCGGGGCGTCCGTCGTGCGCACCGGGGGGAGACCGCCGGTCGCGACGGCGTGTCAGTGACGCGACGTCACGTCGGTGACCCGCCGCGTGTCAGTCCTCCGCGCCGGAAGCCGTCGCCCTGGACGCCGTCGCCTTCTTGGCGGTGGTCTTCTTGGCGGTCGTCTTCTTCGCCGCGGCCGTGGTCTTCTTCGCGGCCGTCTTCTTGGCGGCGGTCTTCTTCGCCGGGGCGGTCTTCTTGGCCGCCGCCTTCTTCGCGGTCTTCTTGGCGGGCGCCTTCGCGCGCTTCTCGGCGAGCAGCTCGAAACCACGCTCAGGAGTGATCGCCTCGACGCTGTCGCCGGAGCGCAGCGTCGCGTTGGTCTCGCCGTCGGTGACGTACGGACCGAAGCGGCCGTCCTTGACCACGACCGGCTTCCCGGAGACCGGGTCCTCGCCCAGCTCCTTCAGCGGCGGCTTGGCGGCCGCCCGGCCCCGCTGCTTCGGCTGGGCGTAGATCGCCTGCGCCTCCTCCAGCGTGATCGTGAAGAGCTGGTCCTCGGACTGGAGCGAGCGCGAGTCCGTGCCCTTCTTCAGGTACGGCCCGTAGCGGCCGTTCTGCGCGGTGATCTCCTGGCCGTCCGCGTCGGTGCCGACGACACGCGGCAGCGACATCAGCCTCAGCGCGTCGTCCAGCGTCACCGTGTCGAGCGACATGGACTTGAACAGCGAGGCCGTGCGCGGCTTGACCGCGTTCTTGCCGGTCTTCGGGGTGCCCTCGGGGAGCACCTCGGTGACGTACGGGCCGTAGCGGCCGGCCTTGGCCACGATCGTGTGGCCGGTGGCCGGGTCGGTGCCCAGCTCGAAGTCGCCGCTGGGCTTGGCCAGCAGCTCCTCCGCCAGCTCGACGGTCAGCTCGTCCGGTGCCAGGTCGTCCGGGATGTCGGCGCGCTGGTGCTGCTCGGTGTCCTTCTCGCCGCGCTCGATGTACGGGCCGTAACGGCCGACGCGGAGCACGATGTCGTTGCCGACCGGGAACGACGACACCTCGCGCGCGTCGATCGCGCCCAGGTCGGTCACCAGCTCCTTGAGGCCGCCGAGGTGGTCGCCGTCGCCGTTGCCGGCGTCGGCCGCGCCGCCCGTGGCCGTCCCCTCGCCGAAGTAGAAGCGCTTCAGCCACGGCACGGCCTTGGCCTCGCCCGCCGCGATGCGGTCGAGGTCGTCCTCCATCCGCGCGGTGAAGTCGTAGTCGACGAGCCGTCCGAAGTGCTTCTCCAGGAGGTTCACCACGGCGAACGACAGGAACGACGGCACCAGGGCCGTGCCCTTCTTGAAGACGTAGCCGCGGTCCAGGATCGTGCCGATGATCGACGCGTACGTCGACGGACGGCCGATCTCCCGCTCTTCCAGCTCCTTGACCAGGGAGGCCTCGGTGTAGCGGGCCGGGGGCTTGGTGGCGTGGCCGTCGACCGTGATCTCCTCGGCGGACAGCGCGTCGCCTTCGGCGACCTGCGGCAGCCGGCGCTCGCGGTCGTCCAGCTCGGCGTTCGGGTCGTCGGCACCCTCGACGTAGGCCTTCAGGAAGCCGTGGAAGGTGATCGTCTTGCCGGAGGCGCTGAACTCGACGTTCCGGCCGTCGGCGGCGGTGCCGCCGATCTTCACGGTGACGCTGTTGCCGGTCGCGTCCTTCATCTGGGAGGCGACCGTCCGCTTCCAGATCAGCTCGTACAGCTTGAACTGGTCGCCGGTCAGGCCGGTCTCCGCGGGCGTGCGGAAACGATCACCCGACGGGCGGATCGCCTCGTGCGCCTCCTGGGCGTTCTTGACCTTGGCGGCGTAGGTGCGCGGCTGCGGCGGCAGGTAGTCGGCGCCGTACAGCTGCGTGACCTGGGCGCGGGCGGCGGAGACCGCCGTGTCGCTCAGCGTCGTGGAGTCCGTACGCATGTACGTGATGTAGCCGTTCTCGTACAGCTTCTGGGCGATCTGCATGGTCGCCTTCGCGCCGAAGCCCAGCTTGCGGCTGGCCTCCTGCTGCAGCGTCGTCGTACGGAACGGGGCGTACGGCGAGCGGCGGTACGGCTTGGACTCGACGGACCGCACGGAGAAGCGGGTGTTCTCCAGGGCGGCGGCGAGGGCGCGGGCGGTCGCCTCGTCGAGGTGAAGGGTGTTCTCGCTCCTGAGCTGCCCCAGGGAGTCGAAGTCGCGGCCCTGCGCGACCCGCCGGCCGTCGACGGTCTGCAGGCGGGCGACCAGCGACGACGGGTCCGACGGATCCCCCGCGCGGCCGGTCGCGAAGGTGCCCGTCAGGTCCCAGTACTCGGCAGAACGAAAAGCGATGCGCTCGCGTTCCCGCTCCACGACGAGCCGTGTGGCGACGGACTGCACGCGGCCGGCCGACAGCCGGGGCATGACCTTCTTCCACAGCACCGGGGAGACCTCGTAGCCGTAGAGGCGGTCGAGGATGCGGCGGGTCTCCTGGGCGTCGACCAGCTTCTGGTTGAGCTGGCGCGGGTTGGCGACGGCCGCGCGGATCGCGTCCTTGGTGATCTCGTGGAACACCATGCGCTTGACCGGGATCTTCGGCTTCAGGACCTCCTGGAGGTGCCAGGCGATCGCCTCGCCCTCCCGGTCCTCGTCCGTCGCGAGGAACAGCTCGTCGGAGTCCTTCAGCAGGTCCTTGAGCTTCTTGACCTGGGCCTTCTTGTCAGCATTGATGACATAGATCGGCTGGAAGTCATGGTCGACGTCCACACCGAGGCGCCGGACCTCGCCGGTGTACTTCTCGGGCACCTCGGCGGCGCCGTTGGGAAGGTCGCGGATGTGCCCGACGCTCGCTTCGACGACGTATCCGGGGCCGAGGTAGCCCTTGATCGTCTTCGCCTTGGCAGGCGACTCGACGATGACGAGTCGGCGGCCGCCCTGTGCGGTCTCGCTGGTCGGGGACAACTTCGCTCTTCTCTCCGGTCGACGCTGGGTCCTCCCCAGGCCTTGTTCCCGGGGTCGCGGCGTACTGCTGGCACGTGTGACGCTGCGGAGTGTGACGCTACATCCCGCCCCCGTGTCAAACGGGAAAAGCCCACAACGGCCACTCGAACGGTAACCCGACTACCGCCATTCCTGCCGCCCGGACTGCCCGGTCACCCTCGCGATCATGTCCGGAGCGTGACGCTCCCCTTACCCGCCGGACAGGGCGGCGACCCGTCTCAGAGCCGGGTCAGGCAGTACACGGCGAGGCTCAGCGCGAGCGTTCCGGCCAGGCTCGCGACGGCGGTGGATGCGACCCGACTCACACCGAGGGCCACCGGTTCCCGGCGCCGCAGACGGGTGCCGGTCCACACCAGCAGACCGGCCCCGAACAGGGCGAACACCACTCCCGCGAAGATCGCCGGTCCGCTCTCCATCGCCCGAGCGCCCCTTCCCTGCCGTCGGCTGTGCCCAGCGCCGGGAGGGTGGCACGCCCGGGAGGCGGGCGGGCGACATCGTGGTGAACGGAAGACCTGCGATCATTCGAACCCTCGCTCGAATGAGGGGACCGCAGATCCGGTGCGGATATTTTTCCGGCCGTTTTCGGAAAGCGGCTCGGAGCCGCCCCCGGCCGGCAACCCCGCCGGGCCCGTGCCCCGGGCATACGACGATGGGCGCGCCGCGATCGGAAGATGATCGGACCGTGCCTACGACGGCACCGGCACCCGGCGTACGGCACCTGACCGGCACCGCTCCTCGCCCGGCCTCTCACCGGGCGCCCCACCGGACGCCTCTGCACCGCCCAGGGCAGGGCGCTCGCGGCCCGCCCGCGCCCGCTCAGCCCGCCGGCTCCAGGAAGCCCTGCTCCACGAGCAGCCGGATCTGCGCGGGCGTACGGTCGCGGAGCACCACCGGGTCCTCGCCGACGAGCTGGGCGATGGCGTCCAGGATGCGGCCCGCGCTCAGCGTGCCGTCGCACACCCCCGCGAACCCGGCACCGACCGTGTCCACCTTCGTCGCCCGGCGCATCCCGCGGTGCTGGCGCAGCACCACGTGCTCCGGGTCCTCGGCGCCGGGCAGCCCGACCTGCTCCTGGACCACCTCCGGGACGAGCTTGAAGTGACTGTCCAGCAGCGCCGCGTCGTCGTGCTCACGGAGGTAGTCGAGCCGCTCGAAGTGCGCCCGGATCGTCTCCCCGAGCGGTTGTTCGACCGGATGCGGCCACTCCTCCACGGTGACGACGGGCTCGGCGGATCCTGTCCTGCGCAGGGTGATCCAGCCGAAGCCGACCGCCCTGACCTTGCGCGCCTCGAACTCGTCGAGCCAGGCGTCGTAGCGCGCCTGGTACTCCGCCGGGTCCCCGCGGTGGTCACCGGCGTCCCTCAGCCACAGCTCGGCGTACTGCGTGACGTCCTGCACCTCGCGCTGCACGATCCAGGCATCGCACCCGCGCGGCACCCACGACCTGAGTCTGTCCTGCCAGTCCTCCCCCGCCACGTGCTGCCAGTTCGCGAGGAACTGCGCGAACCCGCCCTCGTTCAGCCGTTCCCCCGCTCCCTGAACGAGCGAGCGGCACAGATCGTCCCCGCCCATGCCGCCGTCCCGGTACGTCAGCCGGGCGCGCGGGGAGATCACGAACGGCGGGTTGGAGACGATCAGGTCGAACGTCTCGTCGTCCCGTACCGGTTCGAACAGCGAGCCCTCGCGCAGGTCGGCCGCGGGCGCCCCGGAGAGCGCCAGCGTGAGCGCCGTGATGTGCAGCGCGCGCGGGTTGAGGTCGGTCGCCGTCACGCGCGTGGCGTGCTGTGCGGCGTGCAGCGCCTGGATCCCGGACCCGGTGCCGAGGTCCAGCGCGGCGGCGACGGGGGTGCGGACGGTGATGCCGGCGAGGGTCGTCGAGGCGCCGCCGACGCCCAGGACGACGCCCTCGTCGCGCTGTCCGATGCCGCCGGCCCCGCCGACCGCGCAGCCGAGGTCGGAGACGATGAACCAGTCCTCGCCCCCGGGGCCGCCGTACGGCCGTACGTCCACGCTCGCGGCCACCTCGTCCCCGCCCACGCGCCGGAGCCAGCCGGCCTCCACCGCCTCCTCGACCGGCAGCACGGCCGCCACGCGCGCGTGGGGCACCGGTTGCTGGAGCAGGAACAGCCGCACGAGCGTCTCCAGCGGCGTGTCGCCACGGGTGGCCCGGAGAGCGGGCACGGTCTCGCTGCGGGCCAGCGCCGCGTACGCGGGCGCGCCGAGCAGGTCGAGCAGCCCGTCGGCGGTGAAGGAGGCGGCCAGCAGGGCGTCCCTCAGGCGCGCGGCGATGTCGGGCCGGTCGGAAACGGGCAGGGGAGCGGGTCGGGAGTCAGTCACGCCCCCATTGTGGCCCGCGACGCCCGCGCGGGGCCGACCGGCGGCGGCTGCGCGGGCCGGCTCGTGGGAGCCGCGTGGACCCACGCGGGAACGGCTGCGCGGGCCCATGCGTCAGCTGGCTGCCGCCGACGCCAGCCGGTTGCGGCCGACGTCGGAGGACCGTCCCCGACCTGCGCCAAGAACCCTCCGGCGGCAGCCGGCCACTCACCGGTGTCCGCCGCGCACCGCGGCCGTGAGCCGGCCGCCCCGGCGTCAGCCGGCCGTCGTCGACGCCGTCGGCTGTGCGGAGCCGGACGCGGCGACCTTGCAGCTGGGCTGCTCGGCCATCGCCTCCTTGACGTCACCGCTCTCCAGCCGCTTCAGCGCCTGCGTGCCGCTGTCGCTCTGCTTGCCGACCTCCTTGGTCTGCAGGGCGACCTCCTTCAGGCCCTTGGCGAACTTGCCCTGGTCCTTGGTGTTGAGCCCGTCGACCTTCTTCTTCAGGTCGGCGTACGACGTGGAGAGGCCGGCGAGGTTCTTGGCCGCGTCCTGCTGGAGCTTGGCGCCGCCGTCGATGCCGGGGGGCGCTCCGGCGCTGTCGAGGGCGTCGGCGAGCGCCTTGTAGCCCTCGGCCATGTCCTGGAAGGCGGCCGCGTACGTCTTCTGGGCGTCCTTGGGCGGGAGGTTGGTGTCCGTGGCGATGGCCGCGATGGAAGCGTTGGCCGACCTGATCTTCGCGTCCTGCGCGGGCACCGCGTCGCAGACCGTCTTGGCCCAGGACACCAGCTTGGGGTCGGGCCCCTTGTCACCGCCGTCGCTGCACCCGGACACCGCCACCATCAGTACCGCACCGCCGGACAGTGCGGCCGCGAGCTTCTTGTTCACCGGATTGGTCCCTTCCATGGCTCTCGGCCCCCGGAATCTACACGGCGGACGCACTGACTCCCCTCACCGGGGGAGGCATAAGTCGGGTTTTGTGATCTTTCGCGCCATGGGAGAGAAGGCTCACGGCGTGGGCGAGCCCACAGACGACGGGTGGGCGGGCGGCGTCAGTACACGCCGCCCGCCCACCCGTTCGAGCAGGGCCTTGCTGTCCCGGCCCGGTCCAGAGCCGCCGGTCTACGAAACCACCGCGGCGTCCGGCGGGTTGGCGACCCGCCCGGCGCTGTCGTCGTCCCCGACGGCGATCCCGCGCCGCTTGGAGATGTAGACGGAAACGACGATCACCAGCAGCGCGAGGACGGCGATCCCGATCCGCACGCCGAGGTTCTTGTCGTCGCCGTAGGAGAACTTGATCACTGCCGGTGCGATGAGCAGCGAGACCAGGTTCATGACCTTCAGCAGCGGGTTGATCGCGGGTCCGGCGGTGTCCTTGAACGGGTCGCCGACCGTGTCCCCGATCACCGTGGCCGCGTGGGCCTCGCTGCCCTTGCCGCCGTGGTTGCCGTCCTCGACGAGCTTCTTGGCGTTGTCCCAGGCGCCGCCGGAGTTGGCGAGGAACACCGCCATCAGCGTGCCCGCGCCGATCGCGCCGGCGAGGTAGGAGCCGAGCGCGCCGACCCCGAGCGTGAACCCGATGAAGATCGGCGCCATGACGGCGAGCAGACCGGGCGTGGCCAGCTCCCGCAGGGCGTCCTTGGTGCAGATGTCGACGACCTTGCCGTACTCGGGCTTCTCGCTGAAGTCCATGATCCCGGGCTTCTCGCGGAACTGCCGCCGCACCTCGAACACCACCGAACCCGCCGAACGCGACACCGCGTTGATGGCCAGTCCGGAGAAGAGGAAGACGACCGCGGCGCCCGCGATGAGGCCGACGAGGTTGTTGGGCTGCGAGATGTCCAGGGACAGGCTGAGCGGCGACCCCGGCCCGGTGAGCTTCGCGCCGACGTCCTGCACGTTGGTGGTGATCGCGTCGCGGTACGACCCGAACAGCGCCGACGCGGCGAGGACGGCGGTGGCGATGGCGATGCCCTTGGTGATGGCCTTGGTGGTGTTGCCGACCGCGTCCAGGTTGGTGAGCACCTGCGCGCCCGCCCCCTCGACGTCGCCGGACATCTCGGCGATGCCCTGCGCGTTGTCGGAGACCGGCCCGAAGGTGTCCATGGCGACGATCACGCCGACCGTGGTGAGCAGGCCCGTGCCGGCCAGTGCGACCGCGAACAGCGCCAGCATGATCGACGTACCGCCGAGCAGGAACGCGCCGTACACCCCGAGCCCGATGAGCAGCGCGGTGTAGACGGCGGACTCCAGGCCCACCGAGATGCCGGAGAGGACGACGGTGGCCGGACCGGTGAGGGAGGTCTTGCCGATGTCCCGCACCGGACGGCGGGTGGTCTCGGTGAAGTAGCCGGTCAGCTGCTGGATGACGGCGGCGAGCAGGATGCCGATGGCCACCGCGACCAGCGCGAGGATGCGCGGATCGCCGTCCTTGCCCTTGATCGCCGCGTCGGTGACGCCGTCGAGGGCGGAGTACGTCGACGGCAGGTAGACGAAGACGGCGATCGCGACCAGCGCCAGCGAGATCACCGCGGAGATGAAGAAGCCGCGGTTGATCGCGGACATGCCACTGCGGTCGGCCCGGCGGGGGGCGACGGCGAAGATGCCGATCATCGCCGTGATCACCCCGATGGCGGGCACCAGCAGCGGGAACGCCAGCCCCGAGTCGCCGAAGGCGGCCTTGCCGAGGATCAGCGCGGCCACCAGGGTCACGGCGTACGACTCGAACAGGTCGGCCGCCATGCCCGCGCAGTCGCCGACGTTGTCGCCCACGTTGTCGGCGATGGTCGCGGCATTGCGCGGGTCGTCCTCCGGGATGCCCTGTTCGACCTTGCCGACCAGGTCGGCGCCGACGTCGGCGGCCTTGGTGAAGATGCCGCCGCCCACCCGCATGAACATCGCGATCAGGGCGGCGCCGAGGCCGAAGCCCTCCAGCACCTTCGGCGCGTCGGCCGCGTACACCAGCACCACACAGGAGGCGCCCAGCAGGCCGAGCCCCACCGTGAACATGCCGACGACACCGCCCGTGCGAAATGCGATCTTCATCGCCTTGTGGGAGACGGTGGTGAGATCCTTTTCCGGCTCGCCTTGCGCCGGGGTCGCTTCCCGGGCCGCCGCGGCGACCCGCACATTGCTGCGTACGGCGAGCCACATGCCGATATAGCCGGTGGCCGCGGAGAACGCCGCTCCGATCAGGAAGAACACCGAGCGACCGGCCCGCTGATTCCAGTCGTCCGCGGGCAGCAGCATGAGCAGGAAGAAGACCACGACGGCGAATACGCCGAGCGTGCGCAACTGCCGGGCGAGATACGCCTTGGCGCCTTCCTGGACCGCCTCGGCGATCTTCTGCATGCTGTCGGTGCCCTCGCCGGCCGCCAGCACCTGGCGGACCAGGATCCCCGCGACCACCAGCGCGGCCAGGGCGACCGCCGCGATGACGGCCACGAGGATCCGGTTGTCGTCGGTCAGGACCGCGGCCGCGAGGGACGTGGGGTGACCCGACTGAGGAATGAAAAGCCCCGCCATTCGTCCTCCTTGACGCTTGGGCTGAGCTCAAGATGTGGACGGATTGTAGGTACCGCCGTGTGATCTAAACAGGTGACGGTGACGGTAAACGGAATTGGCCTGCGTGTACATACAGCGGACCAGAACGATGTAATGCCCCAAAGCCATTGTCGGCCACCTGAGCACTTGATCAAATTACCACCGTTTTGATCGTGAATTCGTTCACGAATTCCATAGTGCCAGGAAAACACGGCAGGGGCCCTGCTCGGCAGGGCCCCTGTGCGCTTGTCGGATGGTTGTGGCGGCTACGGCCAGTCGGGTGAGACGGGTCAGGTGAGACGGGTCGGCCGACCAGGCGGGTGCGATCCGGCGCCCGGCATCGGGCCGGCGGGATCAGGCGAGCGGGTCGGGCGGGCGGGGGATCAGGCGAGCGCGGCGGCCGGCGGCGCGGTCGGCCAGGTCATGCGGATCAGGCCCCCGTTCTGCCCGGTGCTGACCTCCACGTCGTCGACGAGACCGCTGATGACCGCGAGGCCCATCTCGTCCTCTTCGACCTCCGCCTCGGCCTCCTGCCCGGCGCCGGGCGCGTCGCCGCCCGGGGCGGCGTGCGGCGCCTCGTCGCCGACCTCGATGGAGAACTGTTTCTCCTCTTCGATCAGCGCCACCTTCACCGGTGCCGTGACGCCGCTGTTCTGGTGGAGTCCGACAGCGCGGGAGCAGGCCTCGCCCACGGCGAGCCGCACCTCGTCCAGGACGGCCTCGTCCACTCCGGCCCTGCGCGCCACCGCTGCCGCCACCAGCCGGGCGGTCCTGACGTGCTCGGGCAGCGCGCTGAAGCGGAGTTCGACGGTGGCCATGCATCCCCCTCGCGACTACGGGCGTGCGGTCGGGGGCGGGGCCGCCGAGCGCCCACACCCCCCGGTGTACATACATCTGTGTGTCCCGGGCCGCCGCGCCGGCAGCTGCCCAGGACGGGACCGGCCGGCGACCGGGCCCCGGCAGGAGCCCGGTGCCGGCGAGCGGTCCGGGATCGGTCAGTCGCCGATCAGTCGGTGGCCGCCACCGCTTCCTCGACCGTGGTGTGAATCGGGAACACCTTGGTGAGGCCGGTGATGCGGAAGATCTTCAGAATGCGCTCCTGGTTGCAGACCAGACGCAGCGAGCCCTCGTGGGCACGAACCCTCTTCAGGCCGCCGACCAGCACGCCGAGCCCGGTGGAGTCGAGGAAGTCCACGCCTTCCATGTCGACGACGAGGTGGAAATTCCCGTCGTTCACCAGCTCGACCAGCTGCTCGCGCAGCTTGGGCGCGGTATATACGTCGATTTCGCCACCGACCTCGACGACCGTGCGATCGCCGACGGTACGGGTCGACAGGGACAGGTCCACGGATCCTCCAGCACCTTGCTATCGAGCGGTCGCCCCTTGGGCACCTCGCTTGCGGCCCCCGGGACGTTTCGCCAGCCGCGATGGCATTCAATCACTTACCGGCAGGCGTGCACGACGCCTTGGCTCCATTGTCCGTCACGCCAGTGACACACTCGGTGCCGATGGCCAAGAATCACCGATCCGATCGAACCCAGGCCCGCCCGGCCTCCCGCCCGTCTCCGGGCACGGTCCTGGACCGGCTCGCCTCCGGGCCGAGCCGGGCTGCGCGCATCACTCATACGGAGCACTTGCCCCCGCGTGCGGGCCGCCATGCCGTCTGGCCTGACCGGATTCGGCCCGAGGTGATCGCGGCCGTCCAGGAGTGCGGCATCGAGCATCCCTGGGCGCACCAGGCGCTGGCCGCCGAGCACGCCCTGGACGGCGACTCGGTGGTCGTCGCCACCGGCACCGCCTCCGGCAAGTCCCTCGCCTACCTCGTGCCCGTCCTGTCCACCCTCCTGGACGGCGCGGAGGCCCCGAACGGCCGTGGTGCCACCGCTCTGTACCTGTCCCCCACCAAGGCGCTCGCGGCGGACCAGTGCCGGTCGGTGAAGGAACTTTCACAACCCCTCGGCACCGCGGTACGGCCTGCCGTGTACGACGGCGACACCCCGTTCGAGGAACGGGAGTGGATCCGCCAGTACGCCAACTACGTCCTCACCAACCCGGACATGCTGCACCGCGGGATACTCCCCTCCCACCCGCGCTGGTCCTCCTTCCTGAAGTCGCTCAGGTACGTCGTCATCGACGAGTGCCACACCTACCGGGGCGTCTTCGGCTCGCACGTCGCCCAGGTGCTGCGCCGGCTGCGCCGCCTGTGCGCCCGCTACGGCTCCTCCCCCGTGTTCCTGCTGGCCTCGGCGACCGCCGCCGAGCCCGCGGTCGCCGCCCGGCGGCTGACCGGCCTGCCGGTCGTCGAGGTCGCCGACGACGCCTCCCCGCGCGGGGAGCTGGTGTTCGCCCTCTGGGAGCCGCCGCTCACCGAACTGCGGGGCGAGAGAGGCGCACCCGTTCGGCGTACCGCCACCGCCGAGACCGCCGACCTGCTCACCGACCTCACCGTGCAGGGCGTGCGCTCGGTCGCCTTCGTGCGCTCCCGGCGCGGCGCCGAGCTGATCTCGGTGATCGCCCAGGAAAGGCTCGCCGAGGTCGACCGCTCCCTGGCCCGGCGTGTCGCGGCCTACCGCGGCGGCTACCTCCCCGAGGAGCGCCGCGCCCTGGAACGCGCCCTGCACTCCGGGGAACTCCTCGGCCTCGCCGCCACGACCGCCCTGGAGCTGGGCGTGGACGTCTCCGGCCTGGACGCCGTGGTGATCTCCGGCTACCCGGGCACCCGTGCCTCCCTGTGGCAGCAGGCCGGCCGCGCGGGCCGCTCCGGCCAGGGCGCCCTGGCGGTCCTCGTCGCCCGCGACGACCCGCTGGACACCTTCCTCGTCCACCACCCCGAGGCCCTGTTCGACCAGCCGGTGGAATCGACGGTCCTCGATCCCGACAACCCCTACGTCCTCGCCCCGCACCTGTGCGCCGCCGCCGCGGAGCTGCCGCTGACCGAGGAGGACCTGGACCTCTTCGGCCCGGCCTGCGCGGACGTGCTGCCGCAGCTGGAGGCCGCCAAGCTGCTGCGCCGGCGCACCAAGGCCTGGCACTGGACCCGCCGGGAGCGGGCCGCCGACCTCACCGACATCCGCGGTGCCGGCGGCCGTCCGGTGCAGGTCGTCGAGGCCACCACGGGCCGTCTGCTCGGCACGGTCGACGCGAGCGCCGCGCACTCCACGGTCCACGAAGGCGCCGTCCACCTGCACCAGGGCCGCACCTACCTGGTGCGTTCCCTGGACCTGGAGGACTCCGTCGCCCTGGTCGAGCAGGCGGACCCGCCGTACTCGACGGTCGCCCGCGACACCACGTCCATCTCCATCCTGGAGACGGACACCGAGATCCCGTGGGGCGCCGGCCGCCTGTGCTACGGCTCGGTGGAGGTCACCAACCAGGTGGTCTCCTACCTGCGCCGACGCCTCATCACCGGCGAAGTGCTGGGCGAGACGAAACTCGACCTCCCTCCTCGTACGCTGCGCACACGCGCGGTGTGGTGGACGGTCACCGAGGACCAGCTGGACGAGGCCCGGATCACCCCGGAGATCCTCGGCGGCTCCCTGCACGCCGCCGAACACGCCTCCATCGGCATGCTGCCCCTCTTCGCGACCTGCGACCGCTGGGACATCGGCGGCGTGTCCGTGCCCCTGCACCCCGACACCCTCCTGCCCACGGTCTTCGTCTACGACGGCCACCCCGGCGGCGCCGGATTCGCCGAGCGCGCCTTCCACACCGCCCGCGCCTGGCTCACCGCCACCCGCGAGGCCATCGCCTCCTGCGAGTGCGAGGCCGGCTGCCCGTCCTGCATCCAGTCCCCCAAGTGCGGCAACGGCAACGACCCCCTGCACAAGAGGGGCGCGGTACGCCTGCTCACGGCGCTGCTGCGGGGGGCGCCGGAGGAGGCGGGTGCGGGTGCGGCGGAACCGGGGGGAGAGTAGGCGAAGGGGCCATCTGGGCGCCGGAAACCGAGGACCCGTCCGGCACCCCGGGCGGCACCGGGCCCGCCGGTCCCGCTCTCGCCCTGACCTCCGCCGTGAACGGCCCCCTTCCCGCGGCCGCCGTCACCTCGGACGTGTCGCCCACGATCGCGCACCGCACCAGCCGTACTCCCTGGGCCGCCGCCAGCCGCCCGGCCCGCGCGCAGGCCGTCGGGCCGCCCTCGGCCCAGTGGTCCGCCGCCGCGAGCGCGGCCAGGTCGGCGCCACCGGCCGCCCGGTGCCGTACGACGACGGCCTGCCCGAGAGCCAGCACGGCGCCGAACACCACGCACAGCACGGCGATCGCCCCCAGGCTCCAGACGGTGGCCGATCCGCGGTCGGAGCCGGACAGCCGATCCGGCTGAGCGGGCCCACCGCACCGCGCCTCCCGTCGTCCGCAGGACCGCGCCTCCTGCCGTCCGTCGGTGCGCTCGGTACGCACTCGTCCGTCGGTCGGCTCACGCCGGCGTCTCATGGCCCCGCCTCCCTCGGTCCCACCGTGTCCTCGGCGAGGGCCACGGCCTCCTCCCGGACCTCGAACGGCAGACCGCTCAGCACCGGCGGCCTGGCCGCCACCACCACCCGGACATGGTCGCCCTCCCGGGCGACGGTCACCCGCGCTCCCCTAGGCGCCGCGTCCCTGGTCACCGTCACCACCGCCTCGGCCGGATCCTGCCGGGCGGCGGCCCGGGCGCCCGCGCGGGCCGCGTCCACGCACTCGATCTGCGCCGCCACCACGAGCAGCCCCCAGACCAGCGCCATCGTGAACGCCACCAGCACGGACAGCACCACGGCCGCCTCCGCGGTCACGAACCCACCGTCCCCACCGCGCTCACATCCGCGCACTGAGGGCCTTCTTCACGATGGCCTGCAGCTCCGCCTGGACCTGGCCGCTGGTGACGACCTTGTAGAGCAGCAACGCGAACCCGACGGCCGCGATGATCCCCATGGCGTACTCGGACGTCACCATTCCGCCGTCCTGACGGCAGGCTCCGCGCACCCGGACCGCCGCTTTCCTGATCTTCTCGAACATTTCGACCCCCGTGGGATTCCTGGTCTTGTCACTCGTTGTCGTCTGTCGCCGTGCGTCACGCTCGCCCGACGTCTGCGTGCAGGTCCGCTCTCATCGCGCTCGTCGCCTCACCTCCCTCCCATCACCCCGCCCGCCAGCCCGATCACGACCGGCAGCACACCGACCGCGATGAACGCGGGCAGGAAGCACAGGCCGACCGGCGCGGAGATCAGTACGCCCGCCCGGCGTGCCCGGGCCGTCGCCGCCCGCGCCCACTCCGCACGCGCGTCCGACGCGAGCCGGGCGACCGGGCCGGCCGCGGGCAACCCGGACTCGTCGGCCCGCTCCAGCAGCCGCGCGAGCGCACCGGCACCGGGCAGCGCCGCCAAGCTCCGCCAGGCGTCCGCCGGTTCGCCACCGAGCCGGACCTCCGCCGCGCCCCGCGCCAGGGCCTGCCCGACGGGTCCGCCAAGGGCCTCCCCCACCGCCTGCGCGGCGATCACCGGGCCGGCACCGGCCGCGATACAGGCGGCCAGCAGATCGGCGGCGAGCGGAAGCTGGCGCGCGGCCCCGGCCGTATCGACCGCCTCCTGCCGCCCCGCCGCCGCCTGACGACCCCGCCACCGCCACAGCACCGCGCCCACACCCAGCCCCAGCGCCACACCGGTGATCCCGCCGACCAGCACCCACACACCGCACGCCGCACCGGCCGTCGACACCCACCGCCGCCGAAAGATGTCCGAAATCGTCAGCCGACCTGTCCGCTCAGGCACGTCGAAGCCCAGCAGCTCGGCCACTCGGCGCCGCGCCCGGCGCCGCCGCCGCGCCAGTTCCAGCCACCGGACACCCCAGCTGAGGACCAGTGCAACGACCACCGCCGTCCCCAGCCTGTGGATGGCTTCCCCACTCACCCCGCACGCCCCTTTCCCGCCATTCGGCCACTCGGCCCTTCGGCAATCACTCACCCGGCCACCCGGCCACCCGCACGGTCGCCAAACACGCACGGCGCACCTCACACGGCCTCCGCTCCCCGCACGATCCGCATCGCCCACCACAGCCCGGCCGTCTCGAACACCGCGCCTGCCGCCAGGCAGCCGAGGCCCGCGCCGCTGTGCAGCAGCACCCGCAGGGGATCGGCGCCCATGGCCGTGCCCAGGAGCAGCCCGAGGGCGGGCAGTGCGGCGAGCAACACCGCGGTGGCCCGGGCGCCCGCCAACTGGGCGCTCACGTCGGATCGCTGGTCCCGCTCCGCGCGCAGGGCCGCGTCCAGCCGGTCCAGGCCGGTGGCGAGCCCGGCGCCCTGGTCCACCGCCACCCGCCAGCACGCGGCGAGCCCGAGCAGGCCCTCCGCCCCCGGCTGCCGAGCCGCCACGGCGAGCGCGCCGGGCACGTCCCCGCCGAACCGTGCCGCGGCCACCACGGCGGCCTGTGCCTCGCCCAGCCCTCCGGAGTCCCGCGCGGCCCGCAAGAGCGCCTCCCCCGGCTGCCGTCCCGCCCGCACCTCCCCGGCGAGCCCACCGCACAGGTCGATCACCGCGTCGGCCCGCCGCTCCCGGGTACGCCGGGCCTGCCGGGCCTGCCTCGTCCGGCGCACCACGGGGACACCGGCGGCCCCCGCGACCACCGGGATCACCGAGGCGCCCAGCAGGGCGATCCCCAGACCCGCGACCAGCACCCACCACTCGGCGCCCCATCGGCCGCGCCGCCGCCGCAGTTCCGCGCGGAACTCCTCCCAGACCGGCGGTCCCGTCGTCACCACCCCGGCGTCGGCCAGCAGCAGCCGCGCCCGCCGCATCCCGTAGTGCCGCCCGCCCAGCAGCCACACCAGCGCGCCGAGACAGACCAGAGCGGCCCCCATGGACGTCTCACCCATCACTTCCGTCACCCCTCTCCTCACCGTCGGCCTGGACCCACCCGCCGAACCTCGCTGATCCGCCACCGGCCACCACACGCACCGAGCCGCCGAGCCTCACCGGCCGACCACCGCTGGTCCGCCGAACGAGCCGGCCTGCCGCGACCCCGCGCCGCCGCTCACCCACCCTCCAGCTCCCCCGCGTCCCCCACGAGTTGCCGCAACCGCCCCCACCCCCGCTCCCGTACGAACGCCCGCTCGCCCCAGCGCAGGGCCGGTACCGTCCGGACCAGCCCCGTGGTGTCCCGCTCCAGCACGTGCACCTCGGCGATCCGGCGCCGCCCGGACCGGTCCCGTACGAGGTGCACGACCACGGAGAGGGCAGCCGCCAACTGGCTGTGAAGGGCGGCACGGTCCAGCCCGGCGGCCGTGGCCAGCGCCTCCAGCCGGGCCGGCACATCCGCCGCCGCATTGGCGTGGACCGTGCAACAGCCGCCCTCGTGCCCGGTGTTGAGGGCCGCGAGCAGATGCACCACCTCGGGGCCGCGTACCTCGCCGACGACCAGCCGGTCCGGCCGCATCCGCAGCGCCTGCCGTACCAGGTCCTCCAGGGTGACCAGGCCGGCGCCCTCCTGGTTGGCGGGCCGGGTCTCCAGCCGGACGACGTGCGGGTGGTCCGGCCTCAGCTCGGCCGAGTCCTCGGCGAGCACGATCCGCTCGCCGGGTCCGACGAGCCCGAGCAGGGCGCTGAGCAGGGTCGTCTTGCCGGATCCGGTGCCGCCGCTGACGAGGAAGGACAGCCGGGCCTCGAGCAGCGCCCGCAGGATCCGGTCACCACCCGGTGGCACGGTGCCGGCCGCGACGAGCTCGCCGAGGGTGAAGGCCCGCGGCCGTACCACCCGCAGGGCGAGGCAGGTGCAGCCGACGGCGACCGGGGGAAGCACCGCGTGCAGCCGGGTGCCGTCCGGCAGCCGGGCGTCCGCCCAGGGCCGGGCGTCGTCCAGCCGGCGTCCGGCCACGGCGGCCAGCCGCTGCGCGAGACGCCGTACGGCCGCCGCGTCGGGGAAGGTCACCGGGGTCAGCTCCAGGCCGCCGCCGCGGTCGACCCAGACCCGGTCCGGGGCGGAGACCAGGACGTCGGTGACGTCCGGGTCGGCGAGCAGGGGTTCCAGGGGGCCGGTGCCGACGAGTTCGGACCGCAGATGCGCGGCCGCGCCGAGGACTTCCGCGTCGCCGAGCACCCGGCCCTGTTCGCGCAGGGCCTGGGCCACACGCGCGGGGGTGGGTTCGGCGCCGCTCTCGGCGAGCCGGCGGCGGACGCCGTCGAGCAGGGCCGCGCCGTCGGCCCGGTCGAGTCCGGGCAGCGTCATCGGACACCTCCCGTCTCGACCAGCGCCCGCTCCCAGAAGTGCGCGCAGAAACGGGCGAGCGGTCCGCGCCCGGTGGCGCCCGGCGGTTTCGCGCCGCCCCGCGGGCGCTGCAACGCCGGTTCGACGGGCACCTCGCCCGCCAGGGGCAGGCCGAGCAGCCGGGCCACCTCCTGGTCGTCGAGGCCGGGCGCGTACGGCCCGCGGACCGCGACCCGCAGGTCCCGCACGACCATGCCGACGGCGGAGGCGACGCGGCCGGCGGCGGCGACGGCCCGCAGCTCGGCCGGGACGACGAGCAGGGCCATGTCGAGCTGGGCGAGGGCCTCCGCGACCCCGTCGTCGAGGCGCCGGGGCAGGTCGACGACGACCGTGCCGCCGCGCCGCCGGGCGGCTGCCAGCACCGCGCGGACCGCGGGGGGCGGGACAGCGACGCAGTCGCCGCGGTCCCAGCTGAGCACGCGCAGGGAGTGCAGCTCGGGCAGCGACTCCTCCAGGGCGCCGCCGCCGACCCGGCCCCGGGAGGCGGCGAAGGCGGGCCAGCGCAGCCCTTCGGCGCTCTCGCCGCCGAGGAGTACGTCGAGTCCGCCGCCCAGCGGATCGGCGTCCACGAGGAGGGTGCGCAGTCCCTCGCGCGCGGAGGTGACGGCGAGCGCGCAGGCGAGCGTGGACGCGCCGGCCCCGCCGCGACCGCCGATCACCCCGACGGTGAGGGCCGGGCGGCCGATGCCCTCGGCCACATCGGCGATGCGGTCGACCAGCCACGGTTCGCCGTCGGGGAGCATCAGGACGTGGTCGGCGCCGATCTGGACGGCTCGTTTCCACACCCCCGGGTCGTCCTGGTCGCGGCCCACCAGCACTACCCCCGGCCGGCGCGCCACGCCGCGCATCCGGTGGGCGGCGTCGTCGCCGACGAGCACCAGCGGGGCGACCGCCCAGCCGTCACCGGATTCCGGTACGCCGTGGTGGACCTCGGGTGTGGCGCCCGCCGCCGCGCACAGGCGCAGCAGATCGTCCAGGAGGACGGCGTCCTCGGTGACGATGAGCGGCCGTCCGGGCCGCTCCGCGGGGCCGGGCGGCGGGTCGTGGGTGACGGTTCCGGTCACGGGTGTTCCCCCTTCGCTGGGCGGGCCGCGCAGCCCCTGCGACCACGCGATTCCCGAAGATGTGAAGAACCGGCAAGCGGCCTCCATATGAACGGCCGATAGGAACCGGCCATACGCGCTCCGGCAATGGGACCCGGCCATGAACTCGCCTCGGCCGGAGTGCGCTGGAATCACGGTGCAGTGATCCGCGAAATAATGTGGATCTTGGTCGATAACTGTGGACAACCCAGGCCCTGTGAATAACTCGGTCACCCATACCGGTGACCCCCGTGCCGGCGCGTGTGCGATATCCACAGCGCAGTCTGGCGATTACCGCCGGTAACCGATCATGGGCATGGCGACGGCGCGGTCACGGCGGCGGACTGCCGGCCGTACGGCCGCGTGGGGGAAGGAGCGGAGGGAGAAAACCCATCCGGACATGCGACGACCCCCGCCGGGGGGGAGAGCGGGGGTCGTCCCCACGGCCGACTCGGGGGGGGAGGAGTCGGACCGGGTTAGCACGGTCGCGAACGATCCGTGACTTCCATGGTGTACCCGAGAGCCCTCTCAGGCAAACCCACGCGCCCCACCTTACGCCGAATGGTGGGCCCCTATGCTCGGGGACGTGGAAAACCACTCCTTGCCCCGCGCAGCGGCCTTCTTTGACCTGGACAAGACGGTCATTGCGAAGTCCAGCACCCTCACCTTCAGCAAGTCCTTCTACCAAGGCGGGCTGATCAACCGCAGGGCCGCGCTGCGTACCGCATATGCCCAGTTCGTCTTCCTGGCCGGCGGTCTGGACCACGACCAGATGGAGCGCATGCGCGAGTATCTCTCCGCGCTGTGCCGCGGCTGGAACGTCCAGCAGGTGCGGGAGATCGTCGCCGAGACACTGCACGAGCTGATCGACCCGATCATCTACGACGAGGCCGCCTCGCTCATCGAGGAGCACCACGCGGCCGGCCGGGACGTGGTGATCGTGTCCACCTCGGGCGCCGAGGTGGTCGAGCCGGTCGGGGAACTGCTGGGCGCGGACCGGGTGGTGGCCACCCGGATGGTCGTCGGCGAGGACGGCTGTTTCACGGGAGAGGTGGAGTACTACGCCTACGGCCCGACGAAGGCCGAGGCCATCAGGGAGCTGGCCGCGTCCGAGGGCTACGACCTCGACCGCTGCTACGCCTACAGCGACTCGGCGACCGACCTGCCGATGCTCCAGGCCGTCGGGCACCCGCACGCGGTGAACCCGGACCGCGCACTGCGCCGCCAGGCATGCGCGCGCGGTTGGCCGATCCTGGAGTTCCGGCACCCGGTCCGCCTGAAGAAACGGCTGCCCGCCTTCTCCGTGCCGGCCCGCCCGACGCTGGTCGCCGCGGCGGCCATAGGCGCGGCAGCGGCGACCGCCGGCCTCGTCTGGTACACGAACCGGCGCCGTGGCACCGCCTGAACCGGCGCCCGTTTCACCCTGTTTGAACCTGAAAGTAAAGAAGTGCAGGCTGGGGTTCCGCTTCTTCCCGGCGCGCGGTACAAAGAACGTAGGCCCGCGAGACCAGAGGACATCCGCGAGGATCCCCTACCACTACGCATTGGCCCCACGGACCCAGCATGAACACCGGGCACCCACGCGACGTCGACCCGTCGATTACGGGCCAGCCGCACCAGGTGACGGGCAAGGATCCCGACCTGATGGGCGACATATCGAGGACGCCTGGTAACCCGGTGATCATGCCAGCGGCGGTACGAGCACTCGTACCGCCGCAACCTTTTCGTCTTCTCAGGCCGCGCCGCGCTGGAGCGCCTCGCACACCGCCGTCGACTCGCGTACGCCCAGCTCCACCGCCCGGCCGCAGTGGGCGATCCAGGCCGCCATGCCCTCGGGGGTGCCGGAGACGTACCCGTCCAGAGCGGCCAGGTAGGAGGCGCGCCCCAGTTCGGCGTGGCCCACCTCGGCCGGGCAGACCGCCTTCGGGTCCAGTCCGCTGCCGATCAGCACGATCCGCTCGGCCGCGCGCGCGACCAGGCCGTTGTGGGAGGTGAAGGGGCGCAGCGCGAGCAGCTCGCCGTGCACCACGGCGGCGGTGACCAGCGCGGGCGCGGAGGTCCCGGCGATGATCAGGTCGGCCAGCCCCTCCAGCCGGCCCGAGACCTCCCCGGCGTCCGGCAGCGGCAGCTCGACCAGCGGCTCGTCGACCGGCTCGCCGGCCAGCCGCGGCCTGCCGACCTGGTCCTCACCGCTCGCCGCGGCCACCAGGTGCAGCCGGGCCAGCACCCGCAGGGGTGACTGGCGCCAGATGGACAGCAGCTGCCCCGCCTCCGCGGTGAGCCGCAGGGCCGCGCCCATGACGCGGGCCTCGGCGTCGACGCCGAAGTCGGTGCGCCGGCGCACCTCCTCCAGGGCCCAGTCCGCGCCGGACAGCGCCGCCGAGCCCCGGGCGCCGCGCAGGGCCGCCTCGGAGGTGATCTCGTTGCTGCGACGTCGCATGATCCGGTGGCCGTAGACCCGGTCCACGGCCTTGCGCACGGACTCAACGGACTCGGCCACACCGGGCAGCGAGCCCAGGGCCGCGAGCGGATCGGCGGTCGCGCCTGTCGTACTCATGAGTACGACACTACGCACCCCGTCGGCCCGCCCCACGAAGGAGTGGTCTTCTTCACTGCCGCGTGACACGCACAGCTATGACCCGACTACCCTTGGTGAACATGAAAATTGCTTTCGTCGGGAAGGGCGGCAGCGGCAAGACCACGCTCTCCTCCCTCTTCATCCGCCATCTCGTCGCCTCCGGCGCCCCGGTGGTCGCCATCGACGCGGACATCAACCAGCACCTCGGCCCCGCGCTCGGCCTCGGCGAGGAGGAGGCCGCGGCGCTGCCCGCCATGGGCGGACAGCTCTCGCTGATCAAGGACTACCTGCGCGGCGCCAACCCGCGCATCGCCTCGGCCGCGACGATGATCAAGACGACCCCGCCCGGCGAGGGCTCGCGGCTGGTCGGGGTGCGCGAGCCCAACCCGGTCTACGACGCCTGCGCGCGCCCGGTGGAACTCGACGGCGGCGCCGCCCGTTTGATGGTCACGGGCCCCTTCACGGACGCCGACCTGGGGGTCGCCTGCTACCACTCCAAGACGGCAGCGGTGGAGCTGTTCCTGAACCACCTCGTCGACGGCCCCGGCGAGTACGTCGTGGTCGACATGACGGCCGGTTCGGACTCCTTCGCCTCCGGCATGTTCACCCGCTTCGACATGACGTTCCTCGTCGCCGAGCCGACCCGGAAGGGGGTCTCCGTCTACCGCCAGTACAAGGAGTACGCCCGCGACTTCGGCGTGGCCCTCAAGGTCGTCGGCAACAAGATCCAGGACCCGGACGACCTCGACTTCCTGCGCGAGGAGGTCGGGGACGACCTGCTCGTGACGGTCGGGCGCTCGGACTGGGTGCGCGCCATGGAGAAGGGCCGCCCGCCCCGGTTCGCCCTCCTGGAGGAGGCCAACGCCCGCGCCCTCGACCTGCTCAAGGTCACCGTCGACGCCACCTACGAGCAGCGCGACTGGGAGCGCTACACCCGCCAGATGGTGCACTTCCACCTGAAGAACGCCGAGTCCTGGGGCAACGAGCGCACCGGGGTCGACCTGGCGGCGCAGGTCGACCCCCACTTCGTGCTCGGCGAGAGCGTGGCGGCGCCGGCCTGACGTCTACGGCTCCTGCGCCGGCGCCCCGGGCACGCCCTTGGGCGCGGGGGCCGGGCGGCCGGACAGGAAGGACGCCCAGCCCTGCCGTGGGGCCTCGCCCACCTTCAGGGTGCGCAGCTTCGCCAGGGTCCCCGGGTCCTGGGCGTCCAGCCAGTCGGCCAGCTGGTGGAAGGAGACACAGCGCACCTCGGGCTTGGTGCACACCGCCTTGACCACGTCCTCCACGGCGCGCATGTAGGTGCCGCCGTTCCAGGACTCGAAGTGGTTGCCGATGATCAGGGGCGCGCGGTTGCCGTCGTAGGCGCGGTAGAAACCCTGGATGAGTCCGTCGCGCATCTGGCCGCCCCAGTAGTCGAACTTGTCGGGGTCGCCCTGGGTCTTGGTGCCGGACTGGTTGACCATGAAGTTGTAGTCCATGGTCAGCTGCTCATAGCTGTGGCCGGGGAAGGGCACCAGCTGCATCGACAGGTCCCACAGGCCCTCCTTCTTCTTGGGCCAGAGCTGGTTGTCGACTCCGCTGGAGTCGTAGCGGAAACCCAGCTGGCGGGCGGCCTTGACGAAGTTCTTCCGGCCTTCCAGGCAAGGGGTGCGGGCGCCGATCAGCTCCTTGTCGTAGTCGAAGGGCAGCGGGGCCGTCCGCTTCATGCCCGTGTTGGTCCGCCATGACTTCACGAAGTTCTTGGCCTGGGCGATCTCACTCTTCCACTCCTCCACCGACCAGGTGCCGACCCCGCCCTCGGGCCCGCAGAAGTGGCCGTTGAAGTGGGTGCCGATCTCGTTGCCCTCCAGCCAGGCCAGCCGTACCTGCTTGAGGGTGTCGGTGATGCCCTGCTCGTCGTTGAAGCCGATGTCGGAGCGGCCCGGCGAGTGCTGCGGGGGCTTGTACAGCTCGCGCTTCTCCTCCGGCAGGAGGTACACACCGCTGAGGAAGTACGTCATGGTCGCGTTGTTCTCCTTGGCGACCTCACGGAAGTGCGAGAACAGCTTCTGGCTGTCCTCGCCCGCGCCGTCCCAGGAGAACACCACGAACTGCGGGGGCTTCTGACCGGGGCTCAGCCGCTCGGGCCGGGGCAGGTGCGGCTGGGATCCGGTGTAGGCGGTGGAACCGTCGCCGATCAGCCGGAGCACGCTGCCGGGCGCCGGCGCACCCTGCACCGGGCCGGGCGCCCCTTCCTTGGCGCCGCTGGGACCGGTCGCGCAACCGGCGAGCGACGCCGCACAGGCCGCGGCGACCATGGCGCCGACGGCGATCCTCTGGGTGGCGGCCATGTTCCGCCCACCTTCTTCCTTCTTCCAGGCACACGCTGACGAGGGCCGTTTTCGAGTGATGCGCCGGGTTCGCACCGGCAGCGCCGCCAAGGTCGCACGCGACCGGGAAGGAATTAGTACGACAAGCCGATCACATGCCTACTTCACTCAAGCGGGCGATCCTTCACCCCATTTGCCCGAAAAGGCTATGCTTTGGCTTTACTCTGCATTACGGTTCTTTTACCGAGCGTTGATCCATCCCGCCGCTGCACGCCGTGACCCACGGCCGCGACCGAGCCCGCCCATCGCCGCGGCTCCCACCCAGTCCGCGACCGCGCCGCCCCGGAGGAGACGGGAACATGTCCGCCTGCGCACCCCCTCACACCCAGCAGCCCCACCCCCCGCACGACCCCGCACCGGCCCGCCGCCGCTTCCCGATCGCGGGCGCCGATCTGTCCGCGGCCGTCGCGGTCTTCCTGATCGCCCTGCCGCTCTCCCTCGGCATCGCCCTGGCCACCGGCGCCCCGCTCCAGGCCGGACTCGTCGCGGCCGCGGTCGGCGGGATCGTCGTCGGCCGGCTGGGCGGCTGCCCCCTCCAGGTCAGCGGGCCCGCCGCCGGACTCACCGTGGTCACCGCCGACCTGATCCACCGTTACGGCTGGCGGGCCACCTGCGGCATCACCGTGCTCGCGGGCCTCGCCCAACTAGGTCTCGGCTGCCTGCGGGTGGCGCGCGGCGCGCTCGCGGTCAGCCCGGCCGTGGTGCACGGCATGCTGGCCGGCATCGGCATCACCATCGCCGTCGCCCAGCTGCACATCGTCCTCGGCGGCAACCCGGACAGCTCCGTCCTCGCCAACGTGCGGCAGCTCCCAGCCCAGTTGGCCGGTCTGCACCCGGCCGCCGTGTCGATGAGCGCGCTGACCCTGGCCCTGCTGCTGGCGTGGCCCCGCCTGCCCGGCCGCGCCGGCCGGCTGCTGCGCAGGGTGCCGGCCGCCCTCGTCGCCGTCACCGGAGCCGCCGCGACCGCCGCCCTCACGGGACTGCGCCTCCCCCGGGTCGAGCTGCCGTCCTGGCACAGCCACGCCCTGGCCGGACTGCCCGAGGGCCCCGTGCTCGGCCTGGTGGCCGCGGTGCTCACCACCACCCTGGTGTGCAGCGTGCAGTCGCTGCTCGGCGCGGTGGCCGTGGACAAGCTGGTCGCCGCCCGCACCGGACCGCAGTCCCGCATCGGCCGCTCCGACCTGGACCGGGAGCTGCTCGGCCAAGGCACCGCCAACATCGTCTCCGGGGCTCTCGGCGGACTGCCGATCGCGGGCGTGGCGGTGCGCAGTACCGCGAATGTGAAATCAGGTGCCGTCAGCCGGAACTCCACGATGACGCACGGCGTTCTCGTAGTAGTCGCCGCGCTGCTGATGGTCCCGGTCCTGGAGGAGATCCCGCTCGCCTCCCTCGCCGCCCTGGTGATGGCCGTCGGCATCCAGATGGTGTCCCTGCACCACATCCGCACGGTGACGCGCCACCGCGAAGTGCCGGTCTACGCCGCGACCACGCTCGGCGTGGTGGTCCTCGGCGTCCTCCAGGGCGTGTTCCTCGGAGTCGCCGTGGCGGTCGCCGTCGCCCTGCACCGCCTCGCCCGCACCCGCATCACCCACCACGAGAAGGAAGGGGTCCATCACGTACGCGTCCGGGGTCAGCTGACCTTCCTCGCGGTGCCCCGGCTCAGCAGAACCCTGCACCTCGTGCCCCAGGGCGCCCGTGCCGTCGTGGAGTTGGACGGTTCGTTCATGGACCACGCGGCGTACGAGTCGCTGCAGGACTGGCGCAGCTCCCACACCGCGCGGGGAGGCACGGCCGAGCTGTCGGGCCGGCGCGACGGAATCCGGACCGCCGAGCAGGCCCCGGCCACCGAGTGCCGGTGCCGCCCCTGGACCCCCTGGCGCAACCACCAGGCCTGCTTCGTCACGGCCGCCGCCCCGGCGGGCCAGGGGCCCGGCCGGGAACTGGCCCGTGGCATCAGCTCGTTCCAGCGGAACACCGCGCCGCTGGTGCGGGAGGAGCTGGCGCGGCTCGCCCGGGAGGGCCAGCGGCCCTCCCAGCTCTTCCTGACCTGCGCCGATTCCCGGCTCGTCACGTCGATGATCACCGCCAGCGGTCCCGGCGACCTGTTCGTCGTCCGCAACGTCGGCAACCTGGTGCCGCCGCCCGGCGAGGAGCACGGCGACGACTCGGTGGCCGCCGCCATCGAGTACGCGGTCGACGTGCTCGGAGTGCGCTCCATCACGGTGTGCGGGCACTCCGGGTGCGGGGCGATGCAGGCACTGCTGGCCTCGGGGGCCGGCCAGGGGGACGGCACCCCGCTCCAGCGGTGGCTGCGGCACGGGCTGCCGAGCCTGGCGCGGACGGCCGGTGACCGCCCCGGGCGGCCCCGGCTGGCCGGGCGGGAGCCCGCGGACGCGGTGGAGCTGCTGTGCCTGACCAACGTGATCCAGCAACTGGCGCATCTGAGGGCGCACGGACCGGTGGCCCGGGCGCTGGCCGAGGGGGCACTGGAGCTGCACGGCATGTACTTCCACGTGGGCGAGGCACAGGCGTACCTGCTCGCCGATAGGGGGGAGGAAGCGGTGTTCGAGGACGTCACGGGAGGCATCGCAGGAGGTGAGGGGGCACGCGAAGCGGCGCGGGCCACGAGCGGCCGACAGGTCTAAACCAATTTTCCGGTCGACCCTTGTCATCGGACTCCCGGTCTGATGAGCTGTGGCCTGGGACACAACGGACACCCTTCGAAAGGGAGATGTCGTGAGCAACGAGAGCCTGGCCAACCTGCTCAAGGAAGAACGCAGGTTCGCGCCGCCCGCCGACCTGGCAGCGCACGCCAATGTCACCGCGGAGGCGTATGAACAGGCCAAGGCTGACAGGCTCGGCTTCTGGGCCGAGCAGGCCCGCCGCCTGACCTGGGCCAAGGAACCGACCGAGACGCTGGACTGGTCGAACCCGCCGTTCGCGAAGTGGTTCAAGGACGGCGAGCTGAACGTCGCCTACAACTGTGTGGACCGGCATGTGGAGGCCGGGCACGGGGACCGCGTCGCCATCCACTTCGAGGGTGAGCCCGGCGACAGCCGTGCGATCACCTACGCGGAGCTGAAGGACGAGGTCTCCAGGGCCGCGAACGCCCTGCTGGAGCTGGGCGTGCGCAAGGGCGACCGCGTCGCCATCTACATGCCGATGATCCCGGAGACCGCGATCGCGATGCTGGCCTCGGCCCGGATCGGCGCCGCGCACTCGGTCGTCTTCGGCGGTTTCTCGGCGGACGCGCTCGCGACCCGGATCAAGGACGCGGACGCCAAGGTGATCATCACCGCCGACGGCGGCTACCGGCGCGGCAAGCCGTCCGCGCTCAAGCCCGCCGTGGACGAGGCGGTCGGCAAGGTGGACAACGTCGAGCACGTCCTCGTGGTCCGCCGCACCGGCCAGGAGGTGGCCTGGACCGAGGGCCGGGACCTGTGGTGGGACGACGTCGTCGCCCGCCAGCCGGCCGAGCACACCCCGGAGGCGTTCGACGCGGAGCACCCGCTGTTCATCCTCTACACCTCCGGCACGACGGGGAAGCCGAAGGGCATCCTGCACACCTCCGGCGGCTACCTCACCCAGGCGGCCTACACCCACTGGGCGGTCTTCGACCTGAAGCCGGAGACGGACGTGTACTGGTGCACGGCCGACGTCGGCTGGGTGACCGGCCACTCGTACATCGTCTACGGCCCGCTGGCCAACGGCGCGACGCAGGTGATGTACGAGGGCACGCCGGACACCCCGCACCAGGGCCGCTTCTGGGAGATCGTGCAGAAGTACAAGGTCACGATCCTCTACACGGCGCCGACCGCGATCCGGACGTTCATGAAGTGGGGCGACGACATCCCCGCCAAGTTCGACCTGTCCTCCCTGCGGGTCCTCGGCTCGGTGGGCGAGCCCATCAACCCCGAGGCCTGGGTGTGGTACCGCAAGCACATCGGCGCCGACAGGACGCCGGTCGTGGACACCTGGTGGCAGACCGAGACCGGCGCCATGATGATCTCGCCGCTGCCCGGGGTCACCGAGGCCAAGCCCGGTTCGGCACAGCGTCCGCTGCCCGGCATCAGCGCGACCGTCGTCGACGACGAGGCGAACGAGGTGCCCGACGGCGGCGGCGGCTACCTGGTGCTGACCGAGCCGTGGCCGTCGATGCTGCGCACCATCTGGGGCGACGACCAGCGGTTCATCGACACCTACTGGTCGCGCTTCGAGGGCAAGTACTTCGCCGGTGACGGCGCGAAGAAGGACGACGACGGCGACATCTGGCTGCTGGGCCGGGTGGACGACGTGATGCTCGTCTCCGGGCACAACATCTCCACCACCGAGGTGGAGTCGGCTCTCGTCTCACACCCGTCGGTCGCCGAGGCCGCCGTCGTGGGCGCCGCGGACGAGACCACCGGCCAGGCCATCGTCGCCTTCGTCATCCTGCGCGGCACGGCCTCGGAGAACGAGGCGCTCCTCGGGGAGCTGCGCGACCACGTCGGCGCCACGCTCGGCCCGATCGCCAAGCCCAAGCGGGTCCTGCCGGTGGCGGAGCTGCCGAAGACCCGCTCCGGCAAGATCATGCGCCGTCTGCTGCGGGACGTCGCCGAGAACCGCCAGCTCGGTGACGTGACCACGCTGACGGACTCCACCGTCATGGACCTCATCCAGGCCAAGCTGCCCGCGTCGCCCAGCGAGGACTGAGCGGACCAGGTCCGAGCGGTACGGGAGGAGTGAGCGGCACCCCGAGGGGCACCCGGGCGGCGAACGCGCCGGGTGCCCCTCGGGCGTCCACGGTGAAGATCAGCGGATCACCTGGCCCGGGCATACGGCACTATGGATACGGTCAGCAAAGCGCCGCGCGGAGCGGCACTCCAGGTGCGCCGGGAAGTCTGGTCGGCATGTGAGTTCGCCTGCCCCGGAGGTCCCCCCGTGACCGCGCCCCCCACCCGCCCCCGCACCGCCTCCCGCAAGGTCCTCGGCCGGCTGTCGCTGCCCGAGCGCTCCTTCGTCGCGGACGCGCTGCGCACCGAGACCGTCGGCGGTGTGCTGCTGCTCCTCGCCGCCGTGGCCGCGCTGGTCTGGGCGAACGTCCCCGGCATCCGCCACGGCTACCAGACGGTCGGCGACTTCCACGTCGGCCCCGGAGCCCTCGGCCTGCACCTCTCCGTCGCCCACTGGGCCGCCGACGGCCTGCTCGCCGTGTTCTTCTTCGTCGCCGGCATCGAGCTCAAGCGCGAGCTGGTCGCCGGTGACCTGCGCGACTCCCGGGCGGCCGTGCTGCCCGTGGTGGCGGCGCTGTGCGGGATGGCCGTACCGGCGCTCGTCTACACCCTCACCAACGTCTTCGGGCACGGCTCGACGCAAGGCTGGGCGGTGCCCACCGCCACCGACATCGCCTTCGCGCTCGCCGTCCTCGCGGTCATCGGCACCTCACTGCCCAGCGCCCTGCGCGCCTTCCTGCTCACCCTCGCGGTGGTCGACGACCTCTTCGCCATCCTGATCATCGCGGTCTTCTTCACCGACCGGCTGGACTTCGCCGCCCTCGGCGGGGCCGCCGCCGGCCTCGCGCTCTTCTGGCTGCTGCTGCGCAAGGGCGTACGCGGCTGGTACGTGTACGTGCCGCTCGGAGTCGTCGTCTGGGCGCTGATGTACAACAGCGGCGTGCACGCCACCATCGCCGGCGTGGCGATGGGCCTGATGCTGCGCTGCACCACCCGCGAGGGTGAGGAGGGCTCACCGGCCGAGCGCGTCGAGCATCTGGTGCGCCCCCTGTCCGCCGGGCTCGCCGTACCGCTGTTCGCGCTGTTCAGCGCCGGTGTGTCGATATCCGGCCGGGCGCTCGGGGACGTGTTCACGCGGCCCGAGACGCTCGGCGTGGTGCTCGGCCTGGTCGTGGGCAAGACGGTCGGCATCTTCGGCGGCACCTGGCTGACCGTCCGCTTCACCCGCGCGCGGCTCAGCGAGGGCCTGGCGTGGGCCGACGTCTTCGCGGTGGCGACGCTCGCCGGGATCGGGTTCACGGTCTCGCTGCTCATCGGCGAGCTGGCCTTCGAGGGCGACGCCGTACTGACCGACGAGGTGAAGGCGGCCGTCCTCACCGGGTCGCTGATCGCGGCGTCGTGCGCGACGGTGCTGCTGAAGCTGCGCAACGCCAAGTACCGCGGGATGTGCGAGGAGGAGGAGCGCGACGAGGACCTCGACGGCATCCCGGACGTCTACGAGCAGGACGACCCGGCGTACCACCTCCGGATGGCCGAGATCCACGAGCGCAAGGCCGCCGAACACCGCCGGCTGGCCGCCGAAGCGCGCCACGGGCTTCAGGAAGTGCCGGGCGGGGCAGGCGAGGAGGACGGCCGTCCGGCATGATCTGACGAGACGGTACAAATCAAGACGGTACGCAAGACCCACGAGAGACCTCTGAGGGAGAACGCGATGAGCGCACCCGACGGCAGCCCGGTCGGCGCCGAACGCAGCATCGGCCAGCTGTTCGCCTCGGCGACGACCGAATTGTCGGCGCTGGTGCACGACGAGATCGCGCTGGCCAAGGCACAGCTCAAGCAGGACGTGAAGCGCGGCGCGGTCAGCGGCGGCGCCTTCTCGATGGCGGGCGCGGTCCTGGTGTTCTCCCTGCCGATGCTCAACTTCGCCCTGGCCTACGGCATCCGCACCTGGAGCCACTGGAACCTGGCGATCTGCTTCGTGCTCTCCTTCGCGGCCAACGTGCTGGTCGCCGGCCTCCTCGCGCTCATCGGCACGGTGTTCGCGAAGAAGGCCAAGAAGGGCCAGGGCCCGCAGAAGGTGGCGGCCTCGATGAAGCAGTCGGCGGGCGTCCTGCAGAACGCCAAGCCGCACCCGCGTCCGGAGCTGCCCGAGGACCGGGCTCCCGCGGCCATCGAGGCTGTGGCACGCTCGTCGTCATGACGGACCCCGCCGCTCCCTCGGCCGTACGGATCGAAGGTCCCTGGAGCCACAGGGACGTCGCCGCGAACGGCGCGCGCTTCCACATCGCCGAACTCGGCGACGGCCCGCTGGTCCTGCTCCTGCACGGCTTCCCGCAGTTCTGGTGGACGTGGCGGCACCAGCTGACCGCGCTCGCGGAGGCGGGCTACCGGGCGGTGGCGATGGACCTGCGGGGCGTCGGCGGCAGCGACCGCACGCCCCGCGGTTACGACCCCGCCAACCTCGCGCTGGACGTCACGGGGGTCATCCGGTCCCTCGGCGAGCCGGACGCCGCGCTCGTCGGCCACGACCTCGGCGGCTACCTGGCGTGGACGGCGGCGGTCATGCGGCCCAAGCTCGTACGGCGTCTGGCGGTGGCGTCCATGCCGCATCCGCGGCGCTGGCGCGCGGCGATGCTGCGGGACGCCCGGCAGACGGCCGCCAACTCCTACATCTGGGGTTTCCAGCGGCCCTGGATCCCCGAGCGCCAACTGACCGCCGACGGGGGCGCGCTGGCGGGCCGGCTGATCCGAGACTGGTCCGGGCCGCGGCCGCCGGAGGACGCGGCCGTGGAGACGTACCGGCGGGCCATGTGCATCCCGTCCACCGCGCACTGCGCGATCGAGCCGTACCGCTGGCTGGTGCGTTCGCTGGCCCGGCCGGACGGCGTTCAGTTCTACCGCCGGATGAAGCGGCCCGTACGGGTGCCGACGCTGCACCTGCACGGCTCGCTGGACCCGGTCACCCGGACGCGCAGCGCGGCCGGTTCGGGCGAGTACGTCGAAGCGCCGTACCGCTGGCGGCTGTTCGACGGGCTCGGGCACTTCCCGCACGAGGAGGACCCGGCGGCGTTCTCCACCGAACTGATCAACTGGCTCAAGGATCCCGAGCCCGACCGATGAGGCGTCAGGCGTCCGGCCGGTGACCGTGCGGTGAAGGTTCGATGCGTGGAGTATCCGATTTCCTGAACAGTTGTCCCCCGAACGGCCACATGCCCGCCGCATAGGCCAATTGGGGGGCGCACACGCGGTTATCGACCTTGGGGCGGGGGCACACGTCGGGGTATGGGCTGGACGCACGACTACAGTGACGCACCCCGCAACCGCCGCTCGGCCACGGGCCTGAGCACGCCTCAGCGAGGCACCCCGCAACTCGCGGAAGCGGACCTGCGGGTGGGAATCCCGCGCATCCTGCGCCGCCGGGCACGCTGGGTCTCGGTGCGCCTGCGTCACCCGCGGGGCTGAACGCGCCGCGTCGCCCTACAGGGCGCAGCTGTCCGTGCCCACCTGCTCGTTCGCCGTACGCCCCCGCTCGACGTCGGCCCGGATCTCGTCCGCCGTCAGGGCGTAGCCGGTGTCCGCGTCGTCGAGGGACTTGGCGAACACCACGCCGTACACCTTGCCGTCCGGGGTGAGCAGGGGGCCGCCGGAGTTGCCCTGGCGGACGGTGGCGTAGAGGGAGTAGACGTCGCGGCGGACCGTACCGCGGTGGTAGATGTCGGGGCCGTTGGCCGTGATGCGCCCGCGCACGCGCGCGGCGCGCACGTCGTACGAGCCGTTCTCCGGGAAGCCCGCGACGATCGCGCCGTCGCCCCAGGTCGCGTCCCGCGAGGTGAACCGCAGGGCGGTCGCCCTGAGGTCCGGTACGTCGAGTACCGCGATGTCGCGCTTCCAGTCGTACAGGACGACCTTCGCGTCGTACCTGCGACCCTTCCCGCCTATCTGCACGCGCGGCGCGTCGACCCCGCCGACGACGTGCGCGTTGGTCATCACGCGGCGGTCGGCGAAGACGAACCCGCTGCCCTCCAGGACCTTGCCGCAGCTCTGCGCGGTGCCGGTGACCTTGACGATGGAGCGCTGGGCGTGAAAGGCGACCGGGCTGCTCTCCAGGGCCGGGTCGGGCGGCTGCACGTCCTTGATCGGCTCGTTGGCGAACGGGCTGAAGACCTGCGGGAAGCCGTTCTGCGCGAGCACGGAGGAGAAGTCCGCGAACCAGGTGTCGGCCTGGGCGGGCAGCGCGCGGGAGACCCCGAGGAGCACCTTGGAGCCGCGCACCTCCCTGCCGAGCGTCGGCAGCGTCGTGCCGGCCAGGGCCGAGCCGATCAGCCAGGCGACCAGGAGCATCGCGACGACGTTGACGAGGGCGCCGCCGGTGGCGTCCAGGGCGCGCGCCGGGGACCAGGTGATGTGCCGGCGCAGCTTGTTGCCCAGGTGGGTGGTCAGCGCCTGGCCCACGGAGGCGCAGACGATCACGACGACCACGGCGACGACGGCGGCGGTGGTGCCGACCTCCGCCTTGCCGGTCACGGCGTCCCAGATGACGGGCAGCGTGTACACGGCGACCAGGCCGCCGCCCAGAAACCCGATCACCGACAGGATGCCGACGACGAAGCCCTGGCGGTAGCCCACCACCGCGAACCACACGGCCGCGACCAGCAGCAGGATGTCCAGCACGTTCACGGGGATCACCCTGTCATGCGTGCCAGTCGAGCGGGACCTGCTTGCCGCGGTCCCAGGGGCGCTCCCAGCCCGCGAAGTGCAGCAGGCGGTCGATCACGCCGGCCGTGAAGCCCCACACCAGGGCCGATTCGACCAGGAATGCCGGGCCGCTGTGGCCACGGGGGTGGACGGCGGTGGCGCGGTGGGCGGGGTCCGTGAGATCCGCCACGGGGACGGTGAAGACCCGCGCGGTCTCGTTCGGGTCGACGACGCCGACCGGGCTGGGCTCGCGCCACCAGCCCAGCACGGGGCTGACGACGAAGCCGCTGACCGGGATGTACAGCCTCGGCAGCACGCCGAAGAGCTGCACGCCGGACGGATCGAGGCCGGTCTCCTCCTCGGCCTCGCGCAGCGCGGCCCGCAGCGGCCCGTCGCCCTGCGGATCGCCGTCCTCCGGATCGAGCGCGCCGCCCGGGAACGACGGCTGCCCGGCGTGGGAGCGCAGCGAGCCCGCGCGCTCCATGAGCAGCAGCTCCGGGCCGCGCTCCCCCTCGCCGAACAGGATCAGCACGGCCGACTGCCGCCCCGAGCCGTTCTCCGGCGGCAGGAAGCGGCTCAGCTGGAGCGGCTGGATCGTCTCGGCGGCGCGCACCACGGGCTCCAGCCAGTCCGGCAGCCCTTCCCTGCTGAGCGTCACCCGATCGCCCTGTGCCTCACTGGCCCACGTCATCGCCACCCCCGTCGCTCCGTCCTCTCCAACGCCGAAGGCCCCGGGATCGTTCCGTCACGCGGCCCCCAGCGGCGGCGCCGGCCGGCCGCCCGCGTCGAGGTAGGCCTGCGGGGGCTTGAGCCGCTGCCCCGGGAAGCCGCCCTTCTCGTACTTCAGCAGCTTCTTCGCCTTCTCCGGGTCGGTCTCGCCCTCGCCGTAGGCCGGGCAGAGCGGGGCGATCGGGCAGGCGCCGCAGGCGGGCTTGCGGGCGTGGCAGATACGGCGGCCGTGCCAGATCACGTGGTGGGAGAGGTCGGTCCAGTCGCTCTTCGGGAAGAGCGCGCCGACGGCGGCCTCGATCTTGTCGGGGTCGGTCTCGTCGGTCCACCGCCAGCGCCGGACCAGCCGCTGGAAGTGGGTGTCCACGGTGATCCCGGGACGGCCGAAGGCGTTGCCGAGGACGACGAAGGCGGTCTTGCGGCCCACGCCGGGCAGGGTGACCAGCTCCTCCAGCTTGCCGGGCACCTCGCCGCCGAAGGTCTCGACGAGCGCCTTGGAGAGCCCTATGACCGACTTTGTCTTGGCGCGGAAGAAGCCGCAGGGGCGCAGGATCTCCTCGACCTCCTCCGGGTTGGCGGCGGCGAGGTCCTCGGGGGTGGGGTACTTGGCGAACAGCGCCGGGGTGGTCTGGTTGACGCGCAGGTCGGTGGTCTGCGCCGACAGCACGGTGGCGACCAGCAGCTGGAAGGGGTTCTCGAAGTCCAGTTCCGGGTGGGCGTAGGGGTACACCTCGGCCAGCTCGCGGTCGATCCGGCGGGCGCGGCGGACCAGGGCGGTGGGGGACTCGTCGGACGGGGGCGCGACGGCGGTCTTCCTGACGGGGGCGGCCTTCCCGGCGGGCTTGCCGACGGACGCGGCCTCCTTCACGACGGCGGCCTTCTTCAGCGCCGGGGTCTTCTTGCCGGCGGCGGTCTTCTTCACCGCAGGAGCCTTCTCGGCCGCAGCCTTCTTCGCGACAGCCTTCTTCACGGCAGGAGCCTTCTCGACGGCCGCGGTCTCCTTGTCGGCCGGGGTCTTCCCGGCGACCGGTGCCTTCTTCGCGGCGGGTGTCTTCCCGGCTGCCGACGCCTTCTCGGCCGCCGATGTCTCCGTCACGGCAGCGGCAGCCTTTTTAGCCGATTTGCCTGTTTTATTACTTCCACCGGGATCCTGTTCGCCCACAGCGGAATCATGACGTGCAACCACCCGCCCAGCCCCCTTGCCCTGTGCTCTCACCGGCGATTTGGACACCCGGCCAGCCTAAAGCCCGGCACCGACATCCGCGCCCGGCCCCGCTGAGCGGGCCCCGATCGGACCCCTGACGCTTACCCCGGGACGCCTGTGCGGCATCCTTGTGACAGATCACACTGTTTGGACCGTCCGGCAAAATGGGGAACACGGACCCCTGGCACACAGGGGAGCAAGATCCCCTGAGCAGGTCGACAAGGAGAGAACTCGTGGACGACGTTCTGCGGCGCAACCCGCTCTTCGCGGCTCTCGACGACGAGCAGGCCGCGGAGCTTCGCGCCTCCATGAGTGAGGTGACCCTCGCACGCGGCGACTCCCTGTTCCACGAGGGTGACCCGGGGGACCGGCTGTACGTCGTCACCGAGGGCAAGGTCAAGCTGCACCGGACCTCTCCCGACGGCCGCGAGAACATGCTCGCCGTCGTCGGCCCCGGCGAGCTGATCGGCGAGCTGTCGCTGTTCGACCCGGGCCCCCGCACGGCCACCGCGACCGCACTGACCGAGGTCAAGCTGCTCGGTCTCGGCCACGGCGACCTCCAGCCCTGGCTGAACGCCCGGCCCGAGGTCGCCGGCGCCCTGCTGCGCGCCGTCGCCCGCCGCCTGCGCAAGACCAACGACGCCATGTCGGACCTGGTCTTCTCGGACGTCCCCGGCCGCGTGGCGCGCGCCCTGCTGGACCTCTCCCGCCGCTTCGGCGTGCAGTCCGAGGAGGGCATCCACGTCGTCCACGACCTCACCCAGGAGGAGCTGGCCCAGCTGGTCGGCGCCTCCCGCGAGACCGTGAACAAGGCGCTGGCGGACTTCGCCCAGCGCGGCTGGCTCCGCCTGGAGGCGCGGGCCGTGATCCTGCTGGACGTGGAGAGGCTGGCGAAGCGGTCGCGCTGACGCGGGTCCCGGCCGCCGGAAAACCCGGCTGCCCCGGGGCGTGGGCGGACGGCACAGTAGGTCCATGACCGTGCTCCCCGCCCCCGGTGGCGTCGACGCCCAGGGCCGTTTCGTCCGCGAGGGCTCCCTCGCGCGCGTGCGGCCCGCCTTCCGCCCGGTCGTGGCCGCCGTCCGCGACCGGCTGCCGGCCGCCCTCGGCACCCGCCTGCACAGCGCCTATCTCTTCGGGTCGGTCCCGCGCGGCACCGCGCGCGTGGGACGCAGCGACCTGGACCTCCTGGTCGCGCTGCGCGAGGAGCCGACCGACGCCGACCGGGACGCCCTGCGCCTCCTCGGCGAGGCGGTCGACCGGGAGTTCCCCCAGATCGACGGCGTCGGCACACTGCTCTACGGCCGGGAGCGGCTGCTGAGCGACCTGGAACGCCATGACATGGGGTGGTTCGTCGCCTGCCTGTGCACCCCGCTGCTCGGTGACGACCTCGCCGCGCACCTGCCCCGCTACCGCCCCGACTCCCTGCTGGCCCGCGAGACCAACGGCGACCTCGCCCGGCTCCTGCCGCGCTGGCGGGAGCGGATCGCGGGGGCGCAGGACACCGAGGAGGACCGCCGGCCGCTCGTGCGCTTCATGTCCCGGCATCTCGTCCGCACCGCCTTCACGCTCGTCATGCCCCGCTGGCAGGGCTGGACCAGCGATCTGCGCGAGATGGCCGCGGTGTTCGGCGCGTACTACCCGGGGCGGGCCGCACAGGTGCGTGCGGCGGCCGAGTACGGCTGCGAACCGGCCGGCGACCCGGACGTCCTGCGGTCGTACGTCGACGACCTGGGCCCCTGGCTCGCGGCGGAGTACACGCGCGTGCACGGCGAGAAGGCCCCGCGACCGGACTAGGGCAGGTCGTTCCCGGCCTGGATCAGGCCGTGCTCGCTGAGGTAGTCCAGCTGGGCCCGGACCGACAGTTCCGCCGCCGGCCACAGCGAGCGGTCGACGTCGGCGTACACGTGGGCGACGACCTGGGCCGGGGTGCGGTAGCCGTCCTCGACCGCCGTCTCCACCTGGGCGAGCCGGTGGGCGCGGTGGGCGAGGTAGAACTCGACGGCGCCCTGGGCGTCGTCGAGGACCGGCCCGTGGCCCGGAAGGACGGTGTGCACGCCGTCGTCCACCGTCAGGGACCGCAGGCGGCGCAGGGAGTCGAGATAGTCGCCGAGCCGGCCGTCGGGGTGCGCCACGACCGTCGTGCCGCGCCCGAGGACGGTGTCGCCGGTCAGCACCGCCCGGTCGGCCGGGAGGTGGAAGGACAGCGAGTCCGCGGTGTGCCCGGGAGTCGGTACGACCCTCAGCTCCAGGCCGCCGACGGTGATGACGTCTCCGGCGGCCAGACCCTCGTCGCCCAGCCGCAGGCCCGGATCGAGGGCACGCACGCGCGTGGCGGTCAGTTCGGCGAAGCGGGCGGCGCCCTCGGCGTGGTCGGGATGGCCGTGGGTGAGCAGGGTCAGGGCTATGCGCTTGCCGGCCTTCTCGGCGGTGTCCACGACGTTGCGCAGGTGGCCGTCGTGCAGCGGCCCGGGGTCGATCACCACGGCCAGGTCGGAGCCGGGCTCGGCGACGATCCAGGTGTTGGTGCCGTCCAGGGTCATCGCCGAGGGGTTGGGCGCGAGCACGTTGACGGCCCGTTCGGTGGCCGGGCCCGAGAGCGCTCCGCCCCGGGGCTGGCCCGGCAGGGCTGCTGCGTCGGTCATGCGGGGCCTCCACCGGTCGTGTCAGCGGGCGCCGGTACGGCCGTCTCGGCCGAGGCCGGCACGGGTGTCCCGGCGGGCGTCGGGGCGGTCGGGACGTGCTTGGTGAACTCGTCGTGCCCGGGCCAGGACAGGACGATCCCGCCGTCCTGGAGGCGGGCCCGGGCGAGCACCGGGGTCATGTCGCGCGCGGGGGCCGCTGCCAGCGCCTCGGCGGCGGTGCGGTACGGGAGCAGCTGGCGCAGCGTGGCGACGGTGGGCGGCATCATCAGCAGCTCGCCCTTGTCGTACCCGGCGGCGGCCTCCTCGGGGCGGATCCACACCGTGCGGTCGGCCTCCGTGGAGGCGTTCCGGGTGCGCTGCCCCTCGGGGAGGGCGGCCACGAAGAACCAGGTGTCGTAGCGGCGTGCCTCAAACTCCGGGGTGATCCACCGCGTCCAGGCGCCCAGCAGGTCCGAGCGCAGCACCAGGCCGCGCCGGTCGAGGAACTCGGCGAAGGACAGCTCGCGCGCGACCAGGGCGGCGCGGTCGGCCTCCCAGTCGTCGCCGGTGGTGTCGCCGACGACCGACCGCGGGCCGGGGCCGGCGAGCAGCACGCCGGCCTCCTCGTAGGTCTCCCGCACGGCCGCGCAGACGATCGCCTGGGCGCCCGCCGCGTCGACGCCGAGCCGTTCGGCCCACCACGCGCGCGTGGGGCCCGCCCAGCGGATCTGCCGGTCGTCGTCCCGCGGGTCGACACCGCCCCCGGGGTATGCGTACGCGCCTCCGGCGAAGGCCATGGAGGCGCGTCTGCGCAGCATGTGGACGACCGGCCCGTCCGGGGTGTCCTTCAGGAGCAGCACCGTGGCCGCGCGCCTCGGGGTCACCGGGGTGAGGGTGCCGTCCGCGAGCGCGCGGATGCGGTCGGGCCACTCCGGGGGGTACCACTGACCGTTCGCCATGGCCGGAGGCTATCCCGTGTAGGGCGAATGTTCGAGAGGTGCCCGAGGTCAGCGGGCCTGCCGGGGGTCTACCGGTCCAGCTCGACCTGGATCTCCACCTCGACGGGCGCGTCCAGCGGCAGCACCGCGACGCCGACCGCGCTGCGGGCGTGCACGCCCTTCTCCCCGAGCACCTCACCGAGCAGTTCGCTGGCGCCGTTGACGACACCGGGCTGACCGGTGAAGTCGGCCGCCGAGGCGACGAAGCCGACGACCTTCACCACGCGCGCGATGCGGTCCAGGTCGCCGACGACGGACTTCACGGCGGCGAGCGCGTTCAGCGCGCAGGTGCGGGCCAGCTCCTTGGCCTCCTCCGCCGTGACCTCGGCGCCCACCTTGCCGGTGACCGGCAGCTTGCCCTCCACCATCGGCAGCTGGCCGGCGGTGTAGACGTACACCCCCGACCGCACGGCCGGCTGGTACGCGGCCAGCGGCGGTACGACGTCCGGCAGGGTCAGGCCCAGTTCGGCCAGCTTGGCCTCGACCGCGCTCACGCGTCCGCCTCCGGCTTCTCCCGCTTCAGGTACGCCACCAGCGACTCCGGGTTGGGCCCGGGCACGACCTGGACGAGTTCGTAGCCCTGGTCGCCCCAGCTGTCCAGGATCTGCTTCGTGGCGTGGATCAGCAGCGGCACGGTCTGGTATTCCCACTTCTTGGTCATGGGGGCGACTGTAGCCGCTGTGACCGGGGGGTCCGGCGGCCCACCACGGCCCCCGTCGTCCACAGCCTCCCGCGTGAGTTTCGCCCGGACTGGTTAGTCTCGAAGATGTGAGCAGGCTCCAGGTCGTCAGCGGCAAGGGCGGGACCGGAAAGACGACGGTCGCCGCCGCACTCGCGCTCGCCCTCGCCACCGAGGGGAAGCGCACGCTCCTCGTGGAGGTCGAGGGCCGGCAGGGCATCGCGCAGCTCTTCGAGACGGAGGCACTTCCGTACGAGGAGCGGAAGATCGCGGTCGCTCCGGGCGGCGGCGAGGTGTACGCCCTCGCCATCGATCCGGAACTGGCCCTTTTGGACTATCTCCAGATGTTCTACAAGCTCGGCGGCGCGGGCCGGGCGCTGAAGAAGCTGGGCGCGATCGACTTCGCCACCACCATCGCGCCCGGCCTCAGGGACGTCCTGCTGACCGGCAAGGCGTGCGAGGCGGTGCGCCGCAAGGACAGGTCGGGGAGGTTCGCCTACGACTACGTCGTCATGGACGCCCCGCCGACCGGCCGCATCACCCGCTTCCTGAACGTCAACGACGAGGTGGCGGGCCTCGCGAAGATCGGCCCGATACACAATCAGGCGCAGGCCGTCATGCGAGTGCTGAAGTCACCGGAGACGGCCGTGCACCTGGTGACCCTGCTGGAGGAGATGCCGGTCCAGGAGACCGCCGACGGCATCGTCGAGCTCCGCGCGGCACGGCTGCCGGTGGGCCGGGTCATCGTGAACATGGTCCGGCCGGAGGTGTTGGACGCGGCCGATCTGGAACTCGTACGGACCGTGGAGCGTTCATCGGTCGCACAGGCGCTCTCGGCGGCCGGTCTGGGCGGGGCCCGGCGCGGCGGGAACGCCGAGAAGCTCGTGGACCCGCTGCTGGAGCAGGCCGCGGAGTACGCCGAGCGGTACGCGCTGGAGCAGGAGCAGCGCGCGGTCCTCGGCGAGCTGGACCTGCCGCTGCACGAACTGCCGCTGCTCGCCGAGGGCATGGACCTCGCGGGCCTGTACGAACTCGCCACCGAGCTGCGGAAGCAGGGGTTGTCATGAGTGCGGACCCGGCCGGCGCGCAGGACGCCGCCCCCCACCAGGACGCGGCACGCCCGCGGCTCTCCCCCGCACGCGTGCTGGACGTCGATCCGCTGCTCGACGACCCGCGGACGCGGATCGTGGTGTGCTGCGGCGCGGGCGGGGTCGGCAAGACGACGACCGCGGCCGCCCTCGGGCTCCGCGCGGCCGAGCGGGGCCGCAAGGTGGTCGTGCTGACCATCGACCCGGCCAAGCGACTGGCCCAGTCGATGGGCATCGACTCCCTCGACAACGTGCCGCGCAGGGTGAAGGGCACGGAGGGCGACGGCGAGCTGCACGCCATGATGCTCGACATGAAGCGCACCTTCGACGAGGTGGTGGAGGCGCACGCGGACCGGGAGCGGGCCGCGGCGATCCTGGCGAACCCCTTCTACCAGTCGCTCTCGGCGGGCTTCGCGGGCACGCAGGAGTACATGGCGATGGAGAAGCTGGGCCAGCTGCGGGCGAAGGACGAGTGGGACCTGATCGTGGTCGACACCCCGCCCTCCCGCTCGGCGCTGGACTTCCTGGACGCGCCCAAGCGGCTGGGCTCCTTCCTGGACGGCCGGCTCATCCGGCTGCTGACCGCCCCGGCCAAGCTGGGCGGCCGCGCGGGGATGGCCTTCCTCAACGTCGGCATGTCGATGATGACCGGCACGCTGGGCAAGCTGCTGGGCGGTCAGCTGCTGAAGGACGTGCAGACGTTCGTGGCCGCGATGGACACCACCTTCGGCGGCTTCCGCACACGCGCGGACGCCACCTACAAGCTGCTCCAGGCGCCCGGCACGGCGTTCCTGGTGGTGGCGGCGCCGGAGCGGGACGCCCTGCGCGAGGCCGCGTACTTCGTGCAGCGGCTGGCCGCGGAGGACATGCCGCTGATGGGCCTGGTGCTCAACCGGGTCCACGGCAGCGGCGCCGGCGGACTGTCGGCCGAGCGGGCGCTCGCCGCCGCGGAAAATCTTGAGGACCCCCGCATTGTCGATCAGGGGGACGGGAAAGCTGGACTTCGTAACTCTCCCGACACATACGGCAGTTCACGAACTCCCGATGCCGCCGCTTCCGAGGAAGGCTCCCCCGCCGACACGGAGCGCTCTGTCGACCGGCTCACGGCGGGACTGCTGAGGCTGCACGCCGACCGCATGCAGCTGCTCTCGCGCGAGCAGCGCACGCGTGACCGCTTCACCGCCCGTCACCCCGAGGTGGCGGTGGCGGAGGTACCGGCGCTGCCCGGCGACGTCCACGACCTCGCGGGCCTGCGCGACATCGGTGACCGCCTGGCGGCGGGGCGGCCGGACCACACGTAAGCCGAACGCACGCGAACCAGGGGGCGGGTGGCCGGATCACAGGACGCGGCAGACCAGCACGCGGCAGACCAGCACGCGCACGCGGTGGACCAGGCGCGGCAGACAGGAGGCCGCTCACCACCGGATGCCGCCCCTCACAGGGCGCGGCTGACCACAGGAACGGCGGTCACGCGCCGTCACACGCGCCAGGCTCCGCACGCGGCGCGGAGGACGCGGGTGGACGGCTGCCGAAGCGGTCCCGGGCCGGGTGCCCGTCACCGGACCAGAGGTGCCCGTGATGTGCTCAAGGAGCGCGCCCCCGGGGGGTGCCCCTCAGCTCACCGCCGCATAGTTCTCGTACACCTCGTCGTTTTCGAGGGGCACGATGCCCCCGCCCCGCTCGTACTCCGAGCGGGCGGTCTCCAGCAGTCTCCGCCAGGAGGTCACGGTGGGCCGCCGGCGCAGCAGTGCGCGGCGCTCACGCTCCGTCATGCCTCCCCACACGCCGAACTCGACGCGGTTGTCCAGCGCGTCCGCCAGGCACTCCGTGCGTACCGGGCATCCGGTGCACACCGCCTTGGCCCTGTTCTGCGCTGCTCCCTGAACGAACAGTTCATCCGGATCGGTAGTGCGGCAGGCAGCCTGCGCACTCCAGTCGGTTACCCAGCCCATACCGGCGCCGTCCTCTCCCGAATCGAGGCTCCCCCACGGCGGCAGCGGCATATTCACCGCCGCCAGTTGAGGACGTTACGGAAGGCGGGCACAGCGCAACACCCCCTGCGGGCCCAATCTTGAATGGTCCGAACGGACTATGGGTAAGCGGCAGATCACCCGCGGGAGTGAGCTGGCGACATGCGTGACCATCCCGGCAAAGCGGGACAGTGGTGGTGCGTCACATCGGGCGCCAGGTGACACACGAGGCGGAATCGGGCTCGCCCTCCTCAGGGAACGAGCCGTCCCCGGGAAGTCCGGGCCACGTCCGTAACGATTCGGGTTCGCCGGACGTATAGCCGCATGACCGCTCAGCTGTGACAGTTGAGAGCAGCTTAGGCCAAGGCCTGGGCGCGTGTCCGGCGAATGAGAACGCCGGCTCCCCCCGCTTTGCCGTGCCGTGACGCGGTCGCTCCTTAGGAACGCTCAACAGTACGGATTAGGCTGCCCCCATGCCAAAGAAGCGCCCGGGCGGCGGTCTGTCGCCCATGCAGCAGGCCGCCAAGTTCCTCGGTGTCAGTGTGCTCGCCGGAGCCGTGATGGCGGGCATCGCGCTGCCCGCTGCCGGCGCGCTCGGCCTCGCGGCCAAGGGCTCGGTCCAGGGCTTCGACGAGATCCCGGCCAATCTGAAGAGCCCCCAGCTGAGCCAGCGCACGACGATCCTGGACAACCAGGGCAAACAGATCGCGACCGTCTACTCCCGCGACCGTACGGTGGTCGACCTCAAGGACATCTCGCCGTACATGCAGAAGGCGATCGTCGCGATCGAGGACTCGCGCTTCTACCAGCACGGCGCCGTCGACCTCAAGGGCGTGCTGCGTGCCCTGAACAAGAACGCGCAGGAGGGCGGGGTCGCCCAGGGCGCCTCCACGCTCACCCAGCAGCTGGTGAAGAACTACTTCATCGAGGAGGCCGGCGACGACCCGACGAAGGTCGCCGAGGCCACCCAGCAGACGCTGGGCCGCAAGATCCGCGAGCTGAAGTACGCGATCCAGATCGAGGACAAGCTCGGCAAGAAGAAGATCCTCGAGAACTACCTGAACATCACCTTCTTCGGCGAGCAGGCCTACGGCGTCGAGGCCGCCTCCCAGCGCTACTTCTCCAAGCACGCCAAGGACCTCAACCTCCAAGAGTCGGCCCTGCTGGCCGGCATCGTGCAGTCCCCGAGCCGCTACGACCCGGTGAACGACGAGGCGGAGGCCACCAAGCGGCGCAACACCGTCCTCCAGCGCATGGCGGAGCTCGGCGACATCTCCCAGAAGGAGGCCGACCAGGCCAAGGAGAAGCCGCTCGGCCTGCACACCAGCCGCCCCAAGAACGGCTGCATCACCGCGGTGAAGGGCGCCGGCTTCTTCTGTGACTACGTCCGCCAGGTCGTCCTCACCGACCCGGTCTTCGGCAAGAGCAGGGAGGCCCGGGCCAAGCTCTGGAACCGGGGCGGCCTGACGATCCGTACGACGCTCGACCCGCAGGCCCAGCAGTCCGCGCAGGCGTCCATCAAGGACCACGTCTACAAGAGCGACGCCGTGGCGACCGCCGCGACCATCGTCGAGCCCGGCACCGGCAAGATCCTCGCCATGGGCCAGTCCCGCCCGTACGGCGTCAACGTCAAGAACGACGAGACGACGATCAACCTGTCCGTCAACGGGGGCATGGGCGGCGGCGCCGGTTACCAGCCCGGCTCCACGTTCAAGCCGATCGTCGCCGCGGCGGCCATCGAGGGCGGCAAGCCCCCGACGCAGGAGTACTCGTCGCCGTACGAGATGACGTACCCGAGCCCGGTCTCCGCGTGCGACGGCAAGACCTGGCACGACGACCCGAACAAGCCCACCAAGCTGACCAACGAGAACGAGTCCGAGCACGGCCCGTACGGCATGAAGGAGGCGACCGCCAAGTCGGTCAACACCTACTACGTGCAGCTGATCAGCGACATCGGCATCTGCCCGGTCATCGACATGGCCAAGAAGATGGGCGTGCAGCGCGCCGACGGCCGCAAGATCCAGCAGGCCCCCTCCATCGCGCTCGGCACCCAGGAGATGTCCCCGCTGACGATGGCGAACGCGTACGCCACCTTCGCCTCGCGCGGGATGTACTGCACCCCGATCGCCATCGAGTCGGTCACCAAGAAGGCCGGCAGCGACCGGAAGTCCCTGCCGGTGCCGAAGTCGACCTGCTCGCGGGCGATGTCGGAGCAGACCGCCGACACGGTCAGCACCCTGCTGAAGGGCGTGGTCGAGGACGGCACGGGTCAGGAGGCCGGTCTCGGCAGCCGCCCGAGCGCGGGCAAGACCGGTACGACGGACGAGCGCTTCGCGGCCTGGTTCGTCGGCTACACCCCGAACATGGCGGGCGCGGTCTGGGTCGGCGACCCCCAGCACAAGCGGAAGATGACCAACATCACCATCGGTGGCGTCCCGCACGACAAGGTCTACGGCGGTGAGGTCCCGGGCCCGATCTGGCGCGACATGATGAGCGGCGCGCTGGAGGACAAGCCCGTCGAGAACTTCCACCTGGTCGACATCCCCGACGACACCCACGAGGGTGATGATCCGGGAAAAGGCGACGGGGGGACGGAGGACGGCAGCAACGGGGACACGACGGGACGGCTGACCGGCGGACTGACCGGCGGCCCGACGGACGGGGGAGCGACGGTCGGCACCACGGGTGACGCGACCGGCGGCACCCTCGGCGGCACGTTCCCGACCCCGACCATCTCCCTCCCCGGCAACTTCATCCAGGGCCAGGTGAACGGCGGGAACAACGGCCACGGGCACGGGGGCGGAGGCGGGCGGAGGTAACCGCCGTCGCCTCACGTCAGCGGGGCCGCCCCCGTCACCCGGGTGCGGCCCCGCTGTCGTACGCCGTACCGCCCTGACGTACGAGGTGGTCGCGTACGAGGTGGTCGCTCAGCCCTGAAGGCGCTTCTTCACGGCGGCGGCGACCCGACCGCCCTCGGCCTGGCCGGCCACCTTCGGGTTCACGATCTTCATGACGGCGCCCATGGCCCGCGGCCCCTCGGCACCGGCCGCCTTCGCCTCCGCGACGGCCTCGGCGACGATCGCGTCCAGCTCCTCGTCGGACAGCTGCTTGGGCAGGTACCCGGCGAGCACCTCGCCCTCCGCCTTCTCCCGCTCGGCCTGCTCCGGACGGCCGCCCTGCGCGAAGGCCTCGGCGGCCTCACGGCGCTTCTTGGCCTCGCGGGTGATCACCTTCAGCACCTCGTCGTCGGAGAGCTCACGCTTCTCCTTCCCCGCGACCTCCTCCTTGGTGATCGCGGAGAGCGTCAGCCGGAGGGTCGAGGAGCGGAGCTCGTCGCGCTCCTTGATCGCGGCGTTGAGGTCGTCGTGCAGCTTCGACTTGAGCGTGGTGGTCATGGCCCGATTGTCGCAGGTGCACCGCCCGGCACGCCCGCCGATTTACCGGGCGGCGGGTCTCACCACCGCCAACGCGTCTGACACGATGGGGACATGCGCGCGCGATACGGAATCCCCCTGGGAATCGTGGCGGCCGGCGCCGCCGGCCTGGTCTATGCGGCGGGCTTCGAGGCCCGTTCCTTCCGCCTCCGGCGGGTCACCGTCCCCGTCCTGCCCCCGGGCATGCGCCCGCTGCGCGTGCTGCAGGTCTCCGACATCCACATGGTGAGCGGGCAGCGCAAGAAGCAGCGCTGGCTGCAGTCGCTGGCCGGGCTGCGGCCCGACTTCGTGATCAACACGGGCGACAACCTGTCGGACCCCGAGGGCGTCCCCGAGGTCATGGACGCCCTGGGCCCGCTGATGGAGTTCCCGGGCGCGTACGTCTTCGGCTCCAACGACTACTACGGCCCCAGGCCCCGCAACCCCGCCCGCTATCTGCTGGAGAAGACCAGCGGCCGGCACGGCCTGAACGGCAACCCGCCGGTGGTCGGCGCGATCCACAACCCCTGGCAGGACCTGCGGGACGGCTTCGACGAGGCGGGCTGGCTGAACCTGACGAACACGCGGGGCGTCCTGAAGGTCGAGGGCGTCTCGATCGAGCTGACGGGCCTGGACGACCCGCACATCAAGCGCGACCGTTACGCCCAGGTGGCGGGCGGCCCGTCCGGCTCGTACGACTTCTCGCTCGGCGTGGTCCACGCGCCCTACCTGCGGGTCCTGGACGCGTTCACGGCGGACGCCTACCCCCTGATCCTGGCCGGCCACACCCACGGCGGCCAGCTGTGCATCCCCTTCTACGGCGCCCTGGTCACCAACTGCGACCTGGACACGGACCGTGTGAAGGGCCTCTCCACGCACACGGCGGAGGGCCACACCTCCTACCTCCACGTCTCGGCGGGCTGCGGCACCAGCCGCTACACCCCGGTCCGCTTCGCCTGCCCACCGGAGGCGACGCTGCTGACGTTGGTGGGGAGGGAGTAAGGAGGCTGGCGGCTGGGGCGGGGAGGGATAGGCGCGGAGTAGTGAGTAATAGGGAGGGATAAGGCTGAGGGGGCACCGAGCGACAGGAGCCCCGCGCCTGCCGGCGCCCACGCGAAGGCGCCCCGCACCAGGCCTGCCCGCCCCCTCCCCGCTCTCGCTGCTCCCCCGTACCTCCCCCGCCCTCCCCCATACGGCCGAGTCCACGTGGCCGCCCCCCTCCCCCGCTCCTAGCGTGAGGGCATGACCGCCCCGATACCCAGGGAGATCCCGGACCTGCCCGCGGTCCCGGCCCCGCCCGTGCTGCTGCCCGCCCCGGTCCCGGCCACGGCGGTGGTGGCCCCGGTCCGCCGCCCCCGGGCCGCGGTGTACCGCCTGGTGACCGCCGTGGCGGCGGCCGGCGGCGTCGCGCTGGAACTGCTGCTGGGCCCCCCGGCCGACATCCTGAGCTACTTCGGCGTCCAGGCCGGCATCCTGCTGACCGTGGTGATGCTCCTGTCCGCGTCGAGGGCATGGAGGGCCCGCCGCCCGCTCCCGTCGGCCGTGACAGGCGCCACGCTCCTCTACGTCGTGACCTCCGCCCTGGTCTACCACCTGCTCCTGGCCCACACGACGCCCCCGTTCTCCATGACCAGGGCGACGGCACCCCCGGAGCGCTGGCACGCCCAGTGGGCAGCGCTCCAGGTCCTCCACCTCGTGGTCCCGGTGGCGGCCCTGCTGGACTGGCTCCTCCTGACCCCCGCGGGCCGCCTGCACCTGCGCCAGACCGCGGCCTGGCTCCTCTACCCCCTGGCCTACCTGGTCTTCTCCCTCACGAGGCCCGCCTTCCTGCCGCCGGCCGACCCGTCCCGGTACCTCTATCCCTTCCTGGACGTGGCGACCCACGGCTACCGCAGCACCCTGGCCAACGCCCTCCTCATCGGCCTCGCGATCTACGCCCTGGCCGTCCTCCTGGTGGCCCTCGACCACGCCCGCCCGACCCCGGTCCGCCACCCCGCCTGAAACCGGATTTCGTCTACAGCCACCGGTGGGCTAAAGTAAACGACGTCGCCGCGGGAAGCAGCGACACCGGGGTGTAGCGCAGCTTGGCAGCGCGCTTCGTTCGGGACGAAGAGGTCGTGGGTTCAAATCCCGCCACCCCGACGCCGTAGTACCAGGTCAGGGGCCTGATCCGCATCGCGGGTCGGGCTCCTGAGTGGTTTCTGGGGTCGCTTTGGGAGCCGTTTGGGAGCCGACTTCATATCCCGGCTCCCAGGCAGCTCCCGTCAACCGGCCACCAAGGTCACTCCGCGATCCCCACAGACATCACCGAACCGAGAACGACCCCCGGCTGCCTGCCGCAGCAAGGGATGCGTTCTGCGGCACATCTCGAACCACCCCCACCACTGACTGCCGAGCGCCACGGCCCCTCCGCACGTCTATGAACAGCGATCTCATCCCGGAGCTATGCGCAGCATCGCTGCGCATAGCATGCACGCTTAGCTAACGAGGGACTTGTTGACACACGTCTGCCGTTGATCGCTGCTAGATTCCTCTCCATTCAACCTCTGCATCCAGACCTGATTGCAAGCAAGGTCACGATCGGAGGGTCTGTGCAGCAATGCTGCGCTGGAAGAGCGCTCCCGGGCCCGCAATGCCGCTCACGTTCTCGTCGCCGCTGGCCTGTTGCCGGACGGGACAAGACTGCGGTTGACGCCGAGGCACGGCGCTCCCCAATCCATCCGTGAGGCCATCGTTGCCTGGGTGGGCGAAGATGATGAACGCGCAACGGCCGTCTGGAACAACAACACCGCCAAACCCCTGACCTGGGGTGCAGACGGCATGCCGTACACGCCGACCGGACTCGCCAACCACATCTTCAAGAGTGTGACCGGCCGGACACCTGACGGTATACAGGGGACGACCTGGTGGGACGTCGACACCAACGACGTCCCGAACACGGTCGATCCCGATGAATGGGCGGCGTTGGCAGGATCAAGCCTCGCGGACCTGGCCAAGCAGCTCAGTGGCGCCCGCAAGGACTGGACGATTCTCCACACCCTGCTGGGGCCATCCCGTCCGGGCGATGGGCGACCTACGGTGACGTGGCATCCGTCATCGGCAGCCACGCCGTTCCCGTCGGCACCCACCTGGCCACCTGCGACCAGTGCCCCAACGCGTGGCGGGTCCTCACTGCGTCCGGTCGCGTCAGCGCAGGATTCCAGTGGACCGATCCGTCCCGCACGGACACACCGTCCTGGTGGGCGAGGGTGTCCGATTCGACGGTGGCGCTGCGGTCCCGGAAGCCCGCCTTTCGGTTGAGGTGCTTCGGAGTCTGCTCGACGGCTGACTGCGGTTCCTTCTAACACAGCTCGGGGAAGACCGCCTCGCCAAGCGAGTGTCGAGCGCTGCCTCCCACTGCTCGGTCAGCTTCACGGCCGACGGCGGCGTACGCGTAGGCGAGCCGGGACAGGACGGACGCCCGGACGGCCAGTGGGGCAGCGTCACTCGCACGGCGGGCGGCCTCACCGAGGACGATGGCGTCCGCGGGGCGTCCTCGACTCGCCGCCTGGGAAGCGGGCACGAGCTTGCAAGCGAGCGCCTTCGGGCTCCACCCGAGTTCGTCGAGGGACCCCGCCAGTACGACGTTGGGCTCCCAGTCTGCGGCGCCACGTGCGACCACCCTTCGCTCCAGTGATTCGTTCATCACTCCGCAGGCCCCATGATGACGCCACGGGCAGTCGGACGGGTCCAGGAAGAATCCCGAGCCATTCCGATGGGTCTCGGCGAATCTCAAGCTGCGGTTCTCTCCGCCTCACCGCACCGTCACGGTGACGAGGCCGGGATCCGGCAGTTCCGTCGGAGCGGTGTCGCCGTACCAGGAGAACTCCAGGGCCGAGAGCCTGCCGTCGCTCACCCAGACCAGCAGTTCGCCGAACAGTTCGCCGGAGTCGTCCGTGACCGTACCGGTGGCCGGGATGACGCCGTCCTCGATTGCCGCTTCCGGAACGCCGGGTGGCACGTCCAGATCGACGCTCGGGGACTCCCTCCCCCAGGGGCGGGTGACACGGGTCTGCGCCAGCTGGTTCCTCAGCTCCTGCGCGCCCGGGAACTCCGCCGAGAGGAGCTTGACGAGGACGCGCTGTTCGAGGGGGGAGAGCGGTCTGGTGGTAGGGCGGTCCGTCATGATGTCTTTCCTGGGAACTTGTCTTGGATGAACGCGGTTCCGACGCGGGGTATCCCGTTGACCATGGCGCCGCGGATGGTGACCGTTTCTCCGTCGATTGTACGGTCGACGACGAAACCACCGGATTCTGGAAGGTCGTCGCTCTCCCCGAGACTGTTGACGATGCGCCGGAACGCTTCGGAGCGTCCTCCCGAATTCTTCACTATCTCCTCGAAGCCGTGCTTAGGAGGATCGATGACGTGTTCGAGCTTTCGCGGCGTATTGTCCATCTCGAAGGCCTTGTCGAGCGCCTCCTGAGTGCACTTCACCAATCCCGTCGGGTCGATCCACCGGAAGGGGTTGAGTATGTACACGTGATGGTTCGGCGCGGGATCAAGACCGAGTGGGTCGGGCGAAAGATAGCGCGCGGTTTCCGGATCGTAGAAACGGAAGTAGTTGTAGTGCAGCCCGGTTTCGGCATCGTGATACTGGCCGGGGAAACGCAGGGGGCAGTCCACGGAGCCGGTCTCCGCCCCGGAGCCGATCGGGGTCCCCCACAGCGAGGTACGCCGCCGCCACGCCACGGCTCCGTCCGCCGTGACCAGCTCGGTCGGCGTGCCTGCCGCGTCGGTGACGACGGCGTGGAAGCGAGGGGCGTGATCGGCGGCGGTCTCCTCCGCCAGCCGGGCCAGGAAGGAAGTCTCCGCGGCGCATCCGGAAGGCCAGTGGTCGGTCTGGGCCAGCGGGCGGTGCGTGCCGGGGGCGTACTCCCAGGTGGTCGTCGTGCCGTCGGGGTCTGTTTGCTCGGTCAGGCAGGTGTCGTCCCAGGTGAACTCCGTGCGCTCGACCGGAGAACCGTCCTCGGCCAACCGGTACTTGGCGATGCGCCGGCCCAAGGGATCGTAGGAGTAGCGCCAGCAACTGCCGTCCGGCGTGACGACCTCCGTCAGTCGGTCCTCGGCGTTCCAGGCGTACGTCCAGGTCCGTCGCTCCCCGTTCAGGAGCCTGCGGATCTTGGCGACGAGCCGACCCTGGCTGTCGTGGTCGTACGTCGTGCTGCCCGAGCGGCGGATGACCGTGCCGGTGAACTCCCTGTCACCTGGTGCCTCGTGCGCGGGTGCGGCGGCGTGCGACACGTTCCCCACCGTGTCGTATGCGTAGGTCTCGGTCCAGCCGAGCGCCCGTACGCCGGTGACGCGGCCCGTGGCGTCGAGATCGAAGCTCCGTGTGCCGGCCGTGAGTTCCCGGATCTCGGTAAGGTAGCCGTCGGCCCGGTAGGCGTACTCCCGATGCTCCAGGAGGCGGCGGGCCTCGCCCGCGACCGGTGCCGACGTCAGCGACTGGACGGCGAGACGACCAGCCGCGTCCCAGCTCTGGGCGAGGGTCACATCGGCACCGAGACGGCGCTCCGTCTCACGACCGACGGCATCGTAGGCGAAGGACAGGCTCCCCGCGAAGGAGTCCAGTGCGGTGGGACGTCCCGCCGCGTCGTACGTCCAGCAGGAGGTCAGGCCGGAAGGGGTGGTGCGGCGGATTCGCCGTCCCAGGGCGTCGTAGGCGTGTGTCGTCGTCCGGCCGTTCACGGTCTCCGACAGCACCCTGCCGAGCGCGTCCCGCTCGTACACCAGCTCCGCCTCCGGACCGGCGGCGTGCGCGAGATGACCGGTGGGGGCGTACGCGTACGTCGTGACGCCTGCTGTGCCGCTCCGCTGTTCCAGGATCCTGCCGAGGGCGTCGCGGGCGAATGCCGTGGTCTCGCCCGCACCGTTGGTCCGTGACAGCAGGCCGCCCACGGCGTTGTGCGTGTACGTGACGGTGCGGCCGTTGAAGTCCGTCTCGGCCACGAGGCGACCGGCCTCGTCGTAGGTGTACGACCAGATGTGCCCCAGCGGGTTGCGGACGGCCGTCAGGCGGAGTTCCGTGTCATAGGTGAACTCGTAGTGCGCCCCGTTCGGGTCTGTCCTGGTTGCGGGCACGTCGAAGTGGTGCGGGGTGTGCCGGGTGGTGTTGCCGGCGGCGTCCGTATGGGAGAGCAGGTTGCCCTCGCCGTCCCAGGACCAGGTCTCTCGGGCCCTGTCGGGATGTTCGCGCCAGGCGGGTTTGCCCTCTGTCGTCCAGCCCAGGCGGGTACGGTTCCCGAGCGGGTCCGTCACCTCGATCACCCGGCCGAAGGAGTCCCGGCGGACGGTCGTCGTGTGGCCCAGCTCGTCCGTGAGGGCGAGGGGCAGGCCGGCGTCGTCGTAGGCGAAGGCGCGGGTGTGCCCGAGGGCGTTGGTGGCCGCCGTCGGCCGACCCGCCGGGTCGTACGCGTACCGGCTCTCCGCGCCGAGCGGGTCGATGGTCGTCAGCAGGTTGCCCCGCTCGTCGTACGTGTGCCGCCAGAGGGCGCCGCCCGGCTCGTTCACCTCGGTCGGGAGGCCGAGCGCGTTGTACACGGCCCACGCGACCGATCCGTCCGGCAGGGTGAGTTCCGTCAGATTGCCTGAGACGTCGTAGGTGCACCGCGTGGTGTGGCCCAGCGGGTCCGTCACCGCGACGGGATGGGCACCGTACTCGTCCCACTCCGTGCGGGTGACGTGCCCGAGTGGATCGGTCTCCTCCACCAGCAGCCCGTCGGCGTTGTACCGGTGGACCGAGGTGTGGCCCTGGGAGTCGGTGTACGTCGTGGTGCGTTCCGCGTCGTCGTACGTCAGTGTCCCCGAGAGGATGCCGTCGATGCCCTCGGTGCGGGTGACCCGGCCGCGGTCGTCGTAGACGTACGAGAACCAGGTGCCGTTGCGGTCGGTCCAGCGGGTGACGCGGCCTTCCGTGTCGTAGGTGAAGCACAGGGGCTTGCCGCTGGAGTTGATGATCTCCGTGAGGTTGCCGGCGGTGTCGTAGCCGTAGCGCATGACGACCGTGCCCTCGTCGGGCGCGGTGGATGGGTGGTAGCGGGAGGGCGGCTCGTCCAGCAGGCGCAGGGCCGTGATGCGCGGGCCCTGGGTGTCGACGGCGACGTAGTAGCCGCCGGAGTGGCGGATGCCGAACGGGATGCCGTCGTCGTCGCGTTCGACGTCGATGCGGTTGCCGTTGCGGTCGCTCCAGGAGTCCAGGGCCAGGTGGAAGACGCCGAAGGACGGGGAGGGGACGGGGGCGGCGAAGGTGCGGGTCACGCCCGTCGAGGGGTCGGTGACCGTCATCGCGCCGTCCGGTTTGCCGTCCCACTCCAGGGGCCAGCGCGGGCCCTTGGCCGGCATCGTCGGGACGCCGGGCTGCGGCACCGGATAAACCAGACGCATGCCGTCAGCCGCGGCGAAGACGACGCCCTCGCCGTCGATCTGGAGACACTCGTCCAGGGTGGAGATCCAGGTCGGGCCGAAGCAGACACCGCCCCGGTACGACGAGAGGTGGGTGCGCGTGAACTCCAGAGGCAGGCTGCCGGGCAGGGTCAGGTCCGTCTGGGTCATCAGCATGGCGCCGGTCGCCACGTCGATCGGCTCGCCCACGCAGGGGGTGCGCTCGGCGTTGCGGGCGGCCGGGCCCAGCTCCACCAGGTCGGGGCGGAGCGACGGCGGGCGCAGCAGCAGCGGGGTCGTGTCGGCGAGGCCGCCTTCCATGCTCGCCTTCAGCAGGCCGCCGCCCGCTCCCAGCGCACCGCCGAAGATCATGCCGTCCTTGGCGGCCTGATTGACCTCGTCCAGACTGAAGCCGTGCTGCAGACCGGTCGCCATCTTCAGCGGCTGGGCCACGGCGAGGTCGACCGCGACCGATTCGACCCCGCCGAAGGCGGCGGCGACCAGGGTGCCTGCGGCGATCTCGGCCACCGTCGTGGTGACCGCGATGCCCATCGTGGCACCGAACTCGATGACCGCGTCCGCCGCCGCGACGGCCGCCCCGGAGGCCAGGCCCGCGGTGAAGAAGGCGAGCGTCACTCCGCCCGCGATGACGGCGGCGTCGATGCCGATCTGCGTCCAGAGCTTGTTGATCGCGTCGTCGATGGCGTCGGCGAACTTCTCCAGCGCCTTGGCCATCTCCCGCGAGGACTTCGCCAGGTCGCTCAACCAGCCGCCGTCCTGGTCCTTGGCGTAGCGGCCCCAGAACTTCTCGAACGCCTCGATCGACTCACCGGTGTTGTTGTGGATGATCGACGACGCGCTGCGGTGTACGGGGGCGCGGACGTCGTCCACCGAGTCGGCGAAGGCACGCCAGGCTTTCGCGGCGTCCCTCAGCTTGCCGGAGTCGGCCTCGGGCCACCACAGGCCCAGCTTGAGAAGGATGTGGCGGGCCTTGTCCTCAACGCTCACCGGCACCGTCGCTCTGCTGAGGGGTCTTCACTTGCGTGAACATGCCGGCGATCAACTGGTCGTTGTCCACGTGTCCGTCCGACAGGTCCACCATGGCCTCGTGAATGCTCGTCAAACCGAGCACCAGGATGCCCGCCGCGCTCTCGATCTTCTTCTGCTGCGGCTTGTAGGCGTTGCCGAACTTGTCGCCCTGCTCGTCGTGGCCCCAGGGCTCACCCAGGCCGTCCAGGGTCTGGATCAGCGTGGTCAGCGCCTTGCTGAGATCGATGGCTCCCTGATGGAAGGCCGGTGCCGCCGCCTTGATGTCGGCCGTCTTGATGTCCAGTACCTTGCCGGGCACCTTGCCGTCGCCCATCGATGAACCCCCGTTCGCCATCGCGGTATCCGACCATAGGGCACCCGGGTAAAGGGAGTGTCATGTCGACCCTGCGCGTGATGGTGCCCGCCGAGGGTTCGGCCGTGATGGCCTTCGGAGGAGCGGGTGGGTAGGCGTGCAGGTCCCTTCGGGCGCACGCGCTGGGAGCCATCTGGGAGCCGACCCGCTCCCCAAGCCCTTTCCCAGGCCCCGCTACACCAACCGATCCCACCGCTCTTACCTGTACAAACGCCAGCGAGGCTGGCAGGCTCACCCACCGAACCTCGTTCGAGACGAAGAGGTCGTGGGTTCATATCCCGCCACCCCGACAGCCGTAACAGCAGGTAGGCCACCTAGGAACGTTCCTAGGTGGTCTTCTTGTTTCTGCCTGCGTGTCTATCTGAGTGACTACCCGCTGCCCGCATGCCTACGGCAGCCGCTCCTGCGTGCCGAAGATACCGTCCATGACCACGGCGCCGGTCTGGATCACGGGCCGGATCTGCTTCCGGTAGACCTCCTCGGTCACAGCCGTCCCGGAGTGCCCGACGAGGCGAGAGATCTCCTCTAGCGGCCTCCAGCGGCACGCCCCGGTCGGAGAGCAGGGACACGAAGCTGTGCCGCAGCTCCCTCGGCGTCCACTCGTCAGGGTCTTGCCCACGGCCGAGAAGAAGACGAGGCCGTGTTCCTCCCACTCGTCCTCATCTGCGAGCCGATCCCAACCTGATCTGCCAACTGCTGCCAGAGAGCTTCGACGCAGCACGCCGGCAGAACAAGGGTGCGCTGGGGCGCGTCCAACGCGGGAATCGCCGTGGACGCCGCGCTCGGCGCCCACACCGAGGCGAACGTCGACCTGACGCTCGCCGTCAACGTCAAAAGCCCCCTCTTCACCGTTCAGAAGGCGTTTCCGCTGCTGGCGGAGAACGCCTCCATCTTGGTCGTCGGCTCCAGCAACAGCGTGCGGCCCAACGAGCAACTCGAGGTTTACAGCGCCTCGAAGGCGGCGGTGAGCAACCTAGTGCACAACTGGGCCCGGCAGTCGCGAGAGCGCCGGTTCCGGGTCAACGTGCTCAGCCCGGGACCCACGCTGATCGACTGCGTGGACCGTCTGGAGAAAACCGGCCGCGGTATCCGGGCGGTGACGCGCTCCCTGTCCCACACGCTGAAGCGGGCGCGGGGCGGACGCACCACGGATGACGTGACACTGCTCATGGTGGAGTGGCGCGGCTGACCTCACCGGGCTCGGTCGATGTGCGGCGCATCAGTCATACGGCTCCCGCCCACCGGGAAGGCGTCGATGCGCATCACCCGTTCGGCGACGACGACCCGCGTCGGGAGCCCAGCCCGGGCCACGGCGTCCAACCCGACGCGGGTCACGGGGCCTTGGTCATGAGGACCACCCTCCTTCGGGAGCCGGTGCGCACACGCGACTCGCCTCGTCCCTCCCACGTACTCCTGGGGATGTGACCTTTATTGCGGCATGGGGGTCCCGGGCGCGTTCGCCGTTGTGCGCTCCGCTGACGACGGTGGCCGCGGCACATGGCCCGTCGAGCGAGGTCACAGGGTTGCGGACGGAAGTGCACGGCAGGAAGGCCGTGCCCGTGGAGAGCAATATCTGCGCCCGTGAAATGAGAAATTGATGCGAGGTACGGCGAGTATTCCTCGGCCGCCCGGCGGAGCGCAATTATCGACCGTGCAAGGCCGATCGCACCGTGCTACTGTCGTCATCAGTTGCAGGTGTGGTTGCCAGATGGTTTTTTCCGACGGCTGATCATCACGGCGACACGGAACGCGCACAAGGCGTATTCCTGACACCGTCTCCGAAGGAGAAAACAAAATGGCTACTGGCACTGTGAAGTGGTTCAACGCGGAAAAGGGCTTCGGCTTCATCGAGCAGGACGGCGGCGGCGCCGACGTCTTCGCCCACTACTCGAACATCGCCGCCCAGGGCTTCCGCGAGCTGCTGGAGGGCCAGAAGGTGTCGTTCGACATCGCGCAGGGCCAGAAGGGCCTGACGGCCGAGAACATCGTTCCCGCCTGACGCACCGGCACTGACGCATACTTCGCAGCTGGGGCCCGCACCTTGGGGTGCGGGCCCCAGCTCGCGTCATTCTCAGGGTGTTTCGACCCTGTCATTTTTCGGCCCGTTCTCGCGATTCTCTGCGCCGCTCATTCTGCTGCGGAAACTCCTTGATCGTGCCCGCATCGAGGAAGGTTCCGAATGAACCGCACGCGTACCACTCGCGCACGCACCGATCGCACATACGACCGCTTCGGAGGAAGCACCGCCGCGAGCCGCTCCGGCGGTTACCGAAACCGACAGCCGGCGCGGGGCGAGTTCGCTCTGCCGAAGACGGTCACGCCCGCGTTGCCCGCAGTCGAGTCGTTCGCCGATCTCGCCATGCCGGCGCCGCTGCTGGCCACGCTCGGCCACGAAGGCGTGACCGTGCCGTTCCCCATCCAGGCGGCGACCCTGCCGAACGCCCTGGCCGGCCGTGACGTGCTCGGTCGCGGCCGCACCGGGTCGGGCAAGACCCTCGCCTTCGGCCTGGCGGTCCTCGCCCGTACGGCGGGCAAGCGTGCCGAGCCGCGCCGGCCACTGGCCCTGATCCTCGTCCCCACCCGTGAGCTGGCCCAGCAGGTCACCGACGCGCTCGCTCCCTACGCCCGCTCCGTGAGCCTGCGGCTCGCCACCGTCGTCGGCGGGATGTCCCTCGGCAGGCAGGCCCAAGCGCTGCGCGCCGGCGCGGAGGTGGTCGTGGCGACGCCCGGTCGGCTCAAGGACCTCATCGACCGGGGCGACTGCCGGCTCGACGCCGTCGGCACCACCGTCCTCGACGAGGCCGACCAGATGACCGACATGGGTTTCATGCCCCAGGTCACCGCCCTGCTCGACCAGGTGCGTCCCGAGGGTCAGCGACTGCTGTTCTCAGCCACCCTGGACCGCAACGTCGACCTGCTGGTCCGCCGCTACCTGGCCGACCCGGTGGTGCACTCCGTAGACCCGTCGGCCGGTGCCGTCAGCACGATGGAGCACCACGTGCTCCACGTGCACGACGCGGACAAGCACCGCACGACCACCGAGATCGCGGCCCGCGACGGCCGGGTCATCATGTTCCTGGACACCAAGCACGCCGTGGACCGGCTGACGAAGCACCTGCTGAACAGCGGTGTCCGCGCCGCGGCCCTGCACGGTGGCCGGTCGCAGCCGCAGCGCACCCGGACCCTGGCGCAGTTCAAGGACGGTCACGTCACCGTCCTGGTGGCCACCAACGTCGCGGCCCGCGGCATCCACGTCGACAGCCTCGACCTGGTCGTCAACGTGGATCCGCCCAGCGACCACAAGGACTACCTGCACCGTGGCGGCCGTACGGCCCGCGCCGGGGAGTCCGGCAGCGTCGTCACGCTCGTGACGCCCGGACAGCGCCGCGGCATGACCCGGCTGATGGCTTCGGCCGGCATCACCCCGCACATCACCTCCGTCCGCTCGGGCGAGGCGGAGCTGAGCCGCATCACGGGTGCCCAGGCGCCCTCCGGTGTGCCGGTGGTCATCAGCGCGCCCGTCGTCGAACGCCCCCGCCGCGGGTCTTCGCCGTCCCGCAGCCGCCGGGGCCGCACCGGGCAGAGCCGACCCGTCGGCGAGGGGGCGCGCCGGCGGACACAGCGGCTGCCCGGGCAGGACCCGGCGGCTTAGGCCGGCGCAGTCCCTCCCCGGCGCCCCGGGCCTCCCGAAACCACCCGTGGCTTCCCGGGGCCGCCGGGGCGCAGGGGCCGCAGGGGCCGCAGGGGCCGCCAAACCGACCATCCCCGACCGAAGGAGACACCCGTGACGCCAGCGCGGACGCAGTACCGTACGCCGGACCCCGCTCCCGTGACCGCGGTCGAGGACACCGAAGGGCACGGCCCTCGGGTATGTGACGACATGACCGTCGAGGTGGCTCTGGCCGTCATGGCGGGTGCCCGGGTCGAGTACCTGACCGTGTGCGACGGGGACGACGAGAGCACGAGCTTGGTCACCCGGGGCGGGCTCGCCGTTGTCCGGAACAGTTCCGCGTACACGGACCGGATCCGTCTGCGGGACGTTCTCGACGGACCACTGCCCTCGCCCGGCGTCGGCGAGGGCGGCCGGGTAACAGGCGTAGCCGTCCTCTCGCGCTGACCCGTCGCACCCTGGGCGGCCCGTTCTGTCGTCACGGGTGCGTCCGTGACCACCGGCCGCCGTCGCTACCCGGTCGAGCAGGTGGGCCAGGCCATCACACGACAGGATCGTGGGTGGACGGGCGCGAGACCGCCCTCAGGGCCCCACGGCTGTGTCGCCGCCCGCTCGGAAACCGCCGGCCGGGCCCGCCGGCCGGGCCCGCCGGCCGGGCCACGGGGCGGAGTCAGCGTCTCACCGGTCGAAGTGGATGAGATCACCTACGGTCCATGCGCTGACGTCCTCGATCGCGACTCGGTACATGCCGCCCGTCTCCGGGATCCCGAGGCTGCCCTGCACTATCCGGGCGAGATGGAAGTGCAGATGCGTGGGCGCCTCGCCGCGGCCGGGAGGGTTCTCGCGCGGAGCGCCGGCGAAGACGTCCGAGAACGGGCCGAGGCGGTCCGAGTCCTTCAGGACCTCCGCCACCCGCTCCCTCCACACGGCCTCGGGAGCCAGCCGGCCGGTGATGACGGCTCCGCCGACGATCACGGTCAGCGACATCTGATTGCTTCGCTCGGACTCCACCGCGGCGGATATGGCGACGAGCAGCTCATCAGGGTTCGACATGACAGCAGAGTTTATGCGGTCCACCCGTGCCGTACCGCCTGCGGGACTGAGGAGCTTGCGCTCGGCAGGGGGCGGTTCGCCAACCGGTGAGGACCGATGGCAGCAAGGTTCCTTCTCCTCCGGGGGAGTGAAACCTCCTCTTGTCGGAGTAGATTTTCGGTGCCGGTATGGGTACGCTTCTTCTCGTTGACACGGTCGAACGAGACCCGCCAGACACGAACGGGCGGGTGGCTGAATACGAATACGCAGGTCAGTGCGGCTCTCGTGGCTCGAAGCCGGAGTGTTCCCAGAACGGGTGACGGGGCTGGGAGCCGCACTGGGCGGCTCGCACGTCAAGGAGCTGCCAACAGCAGTACAGGTTCACTCAGCGGTTGGAGCGAGAGGAACGGAGGAGCAGACACCACCAGGATCGCCCGGCCCGAGAGCACTCGGCCGGGTACCGCAAGGCCCCGGATTGGATGGTGGTCCCCGGTCACGCAGCTGCGATCCCCCGCTCCGCCCTGCCGGGCCGGAGAGCGGGCCTAGAAGGTCGGCACAGCAGTAGGGCCGACAGATGGTGTTCAATTTCCTTCGGGGCCCTGGTGCCGTACGGCGCCAGGGCCCCTCGACGCGTTACAGAGCGAGGTGACATGACATCGGACAACCCTCTGAATGATCGACTGGACGACGACGACTACCCCGCGTACACGATGGGCCGGGCGGCCGAGATGCTCGGCACCACCCCGGCCTTCCTCCGGGCCATCGGTGAGGCTCGTCTGATCACTCCGCTCCGCTCTGAGGGAGGACATCGCCGGTACTCCCGCTACCAACTGCGGATCGCCGCGCGCGCCCGCGAGCTCGTCGACAAGGGGACCCCGATCGAGGCCGCGTGCCGCATCGTCATCCTCGAGGACCAGCTCGAGGAAGCGCAGCGCATCAACGCCGAGTACCGCCGCGCGGCCGGCCAATCGGCGGGCGGTTCCGGCGCCGGCTCCGCCTGAACACGCGGGCGCGTGCCGTATCCGGAACGCCGTCTCGCCGCCGAAGGAGAGCACGGCCCGGAAAGTCGCCGGTCCGCTGCTGCCGAATCGACGCCGGCCTCACCCCGGGAGGCGGTTCCTGCCGGTAGGGCTGTGCACTCGCCAAGGGTTGCCAGGACCGGTCCTGGGCTGCCGTTCCAGGCCGCGTCGGCGAGAGCACACGGAGCAGTCTCCGGTACTCCTCAACCTGGTCTGTCAGACCCGGGCACATCACGGGCATCACAGGAGCGCACACACGAGTCAAGTGCGGCACGGCCGGCCAAGGACCTCTGTGCGGGCGACGATCCCGGTCACCCCTCAGCTCGCGTCCCCCCACACGGCGTGCAGGTCCTCGCAGCGCACGGTGATCGACGCGTCGGTGAGCGCGATCTCGTGCACACAGCCGCCGTCCTCGTCGGGGAGGATCTCGTCGAGCAGCACGGTGTCGACCAGCATCCAGTCGATGGCATGCGCATAATCGACGGAGAAGTGCGTCACGCCCGAGTAGCTGACGCGCAGGCCGCAGTCGTGTTTGAACCTGTTGGGCGCGAAGTCCAGTTCCAGCCGCCCGCTCTTGTCGGTCGCCGGACGGATGGCGGCCAATTCCAAGTCCTTGACGCACCGGTCGGCGCCGGGAATGTCGTAATGCCCCGGGTCGGAGGCGAACGCCCAGGCGCCCGGGGGGAGTACGCCGCGCAGGCGAGGAAGCTCGGCCACATAGGCGGACGGGTCCAGGAAGAATCCCGAGCCGTCCCAGTGGGTGTCGACGAATCTCAAGCCGCGTTCCTCTCCGCCTCACCGCGCCGCCACACCGGGGGGCACGTCCAGACCGACGCTGCCGAACCATAGGGCGCACGGGTGAAGGGAGTGTCATGCCGGCCCTGCGCCCACGGGCGAACCACCCGGGTGCCCGCGGCCATCGCGGCAGGTCCCGGCTCTGCCCCTCCCGCGACAGCGGTGGGTGGCTAGTCTGCACGCGTGACCACCGAGTTGGCTCTGCTGTCCGAAGTCGCCTGTCGTGGGCGGGAGATCACGGCTCCCCGGCTGCGTGGGCTGGTGGCGTTGCTCGCCGGGGATCTGCGGGCCGGGTGCAGTACCGGGCGGCTGGTGGAGGGGCTGTGGCCGGACGGGCTGCCGGAGCGGCCCGGCAAGGCCGTGCAGGTGCTGGTGTCGCGGCTCAGGGCGCAGATGGGCGGGGAGCTGGTCGTCAGTACGCCGACGGGGTACCGGCTCGCGCTGGAGGAGGCGCAGGTCGACAGTTCCGCGCTGCTGCTGCACGAGGCGGCGAGCGCCGCGCGGGCGCGGGCCGGGGATCACACGGGTGCGCTGGCGCAGGCCGAGGCGGGCTTGGCCCTGTGGGACGGGAGCGTGGGGGCCGGGGCGGGCGAGGACCTGCACGATCCGGTGGTGGCGCTCCGTACCGACCGGCTCCGGGCGCACCGCTCGCTCGTGCGTTCCCGTGCGCTCGCGCTCGCCCGGCTGGGCCGGCGGGAGGAGGCCGCGACGCCGCTGGCCGAGCTGGCCCGGGAGCTGCCGCGGGACGAGGAGGTGCTGGCGGAGCTGCTGCGGTGCGAGGCGGACACCGTGGGCCGGGCCGCCGCGCTGACCCGGTACGACGCCTACCGGCGGGGGCTGCGCGAGGAGCTGGGTACCGATCCGGGTCCCGGGCTCAGGGCCCTCTGCCAGGAGCTGTTGAACGCGGACGCGCCCCGGGTCCGGCAGGGAGTGCCGCACGAGCCGAATCCGCTGCTGGGGCGGGGCGCCGACATTGCCACCGTGGCGGAGATGCTGCGCGTGGCCCGGGTGGTCACCGTCGTGGGCCCCGGCGGGCTGGGCAAGACCCGGCTGTCCCATGCGGTGAGCCGGGCTGCCGAGCAGCCCGTGGTGCACTTCGTCCCCCTGGCCGGTGTCACCGCCGACGACGACGTGGCCGCCGAGGTGGCCGCGGCGGTGGGCGCGGCGGTGGGCGCGGGCGAGGGCCGGCAGTTCACCGGGGGCGGCGACACGGTGAGCGGCATCGTCGGCGCGCTGGGCACGGGGCCCACGCTGCTGGTGCTGGACAACTGCGAGCAGGTGATCGCCGGCGTGGCCGACCTCGTCCGGGCGCTGGTGTCGCGGTCGCGGGAGCTGCGGGTCCTCGCGACCAGCCGGGCCCCGCTGGGGCTGACCTCGGAGTCCGTGTACGCCCTGCCGGAGCTGTCCCTCGCCACCTCGGTCGAGCTGTTCGAGCAGCGGGCGCGGGCGGCCAGGCCCGGCGTGGACCTGCCCGCCGGCCTGGTCGCCGAGATCTGCCGCCACCTGGACGGGCTGCCGCTCGCCGTGGAGCTGGCCGCGGCCCGGGTGCGAGTGCTCTCCGTGGCCGACATCGCGCGCCGTCTACGGGACCGTTTCGCGCTGCTGCGCGGCGGCGCCCGTGACGCGCCCGAGCGGCACCGCACACTGCACGCCGTGGTCGAGTGGAGCTGGAACCTGCTGGAGCCCGACGGCCGGGCGGCGCTGCGCGCGCTGTCGGTGTTCCCGGGCGGCTTCGCCGAGGACGCGGCGGAGTACCTGCTCGGCGGGACGGGGGACACGCTGTTCCTGCTGGAGCAACTGGCCGGGCAGTCCCTGATCAGGGTGGACGACAGCCCGTCCGGGACACGTTTCCGCATGCTGGAGACCCTGCGCGAGTTCGGTGCCGCCCGGCGGGCCGAGGCCGGCGAGGAGGAGGCGGTGACCGACCGGTTCCTGCGCTGGGCCCGGGACTTCGGCCGCGAGCACCACGGCGTGCTGTTCAGCAGCGACCCGGCGTCCTCCTGGATGCGCATACGGGCCGAGCAGGACAACCTCGTCCTCGCGCTGCGGCACGCGCTGGCCCGGTCCGACGGGCCCACCACCGCCGCCCTCACCGCCGTACTGGCCTCCCTGTGGGCCACCGACTCCCACTTCACCCGGCTCTCCGCGCTCATCTCCGACACCGGCGGCCCGCTGTCCCGCTTCCGTCCCGGCGCCGAGGACGTCGAGCCGGCCCGTACCGCGGCGGCCGTCTGCACGGCCAGCCTCTTCATGGCCCACGGCCCGCACGCCGTACGGCAGTTGGTGACGCTGCGCCGGCTGCCGCCCGCGCGGCCGGACACACTGCCGGGGGCGCTGGCCGTCGTACTGTGCGCCGTTCCGGACATCCACCCGCCGGAGTACGCGCTGCTGCGGGAGCTGTGCGACGCGGAGGAACCGCTGCTGGCGGGTGTGGCGGCGTGCTTCGCCAGTTACGTGTGGGACGCGGCGCACGACACGGAGCGCGCGCTGGAGTACGCCCGCCGGATGCTCGACGCGCTGGAGCCGTTCGCCAACCCCACCCTGCAGCTCCTCTGTCACGGGCGGGTCAGCGAGCTGTGCCTCCAGTCCGAGCGGGGCGCGGAGGCGTACGGCCATCTGCGCGCCGCGCTCGGTGCGCTCGACCGGTTCGGCGAGTGGTCGGACTCGGTGGGTGTGCGCTGGGGGCTGGTGCTGGCCTGCCTGCAGCGCGGGGAGGTGGACGAGGCGGAGTACTGGCTGGGGCTGGCGGCCCTGGAGCAGCCGCCCGAGTCGCCGCAGACCTACACCCCCGACCTGCTGGCCCGGGCGGAGATCGCGCTGGCGCGGGGGCTGACGGAGGTCGGGCTCGGCCTGTGGCGCCGGGCGGTGGAGCGGGTACGGGAGGACAGCGTGCTGTACGCCGGTGATCCGTTCGTGCATCCGTGGTCGCTCCAGGTGCAGTCGGGCGCGCTGGCGGCGCACGCGCAGCACGGCCGGCTGGAGCCGGTGGCCGGGCTGGCCGGGCAACTGCGGGAGCGGCTTCTGGGGATGCTGTCCGGCGCGGCCGGCTCCCCCGGCGCCTCCAGCCCCTCGGGCTCGCCGAGCCCCTCGACCCCCACCGACTCCCCCGTCGAACTGCCGGTCTACGGCACGGCGTTGCTCGCGCTCGGGCTCGCCGGTCTGGCCAGGGGCGAGACGGCGGCCGTGCGGCTGGTGGCGCTGGCGGAACGGATGCCGGTGGTGCGGGACTTCCCGACCCTGTCCTCGGCCCGGTCCCGGCAGGCCGCGGAGGACGCCGACAGGGCGGCGTACGCCGACGCGAGGTCGCGGTACGCCGCCCTGGGGCGGGAGGAGCTGCGGGCGGCGGCACTGCGGGAGCTGAGCGTCGGCTGAGCCCCGGGGGCTGGGCGCCGGCTGAGCCCCGGGGGGCTGGGCGCCGGCTGAGCCCCGCCGGCCTCAACGCCGCGGTTCCCGGTTGAACTGAGCCTTGGACCACCAGTGGCCCAGCACGGTCAGCCCCACGCACCAGGCGACGGCGAGCACGGCGTTCCTCGTGCCGATCCCGCTGCCGAGCAGCAGTCCGCGCAGGGTCTCGATGGCGGGCGAGAACGGCTGGTACTCGGCGAACCAGCGGAACCAGCCCGGCATGGCGTCCACCGGCACGAACGCGCTGGAAAGGAACGGCAGCATCACCAGGGGCGTCCCGGTGTTGCTGGCCCCCTCGGGGTTGGGGCTCGCCAGGCCGATGCCGACCGCGAGCCAGGTCAGTGCCAGGCTGACCAGCGTCATCAGCCCGGCGGCGGCGAGCCACTCCAGCGGCGTCGCGTCGGGCCGGAAGCCGATGGCCAGGCCGATGCCCAGCAGCAGCACCAGGGCCATCAGCGTCTGGATGACACTGCCGAGCACGTGGCCGATCAGCACGGAGGCACGGGAGATCGCCATGGTGCGGAACCGGGCCATGATGCCCTCGGTCATGTCGGTGGCCACCGACACGGCCGTGCCAAGCGAGGTCATGCTCACGGTCAGCAGCAGGATGCCGGGAACCAGGTAGGCGACGTAGTCGGCGCGGTCCGCGTGTCCGCCGTTGATGCCGGCGCTCATCACGTCGCCGAAGACGTAGACGAAGAGCAGCAGCAGGATGACCGGGGTGAGCAGGAGGTTCAGGGTGAGGGAGGGGTAGCGGCGGGCGTGCAGGAGGTTGCGCCGCAGCATGGTGAGGTTGTCGCGGAGGGGCTGGCCGGCGGCGCTCATCGGGCGCTCTCCTTTTCGGTGGACCGGGCGGGCACGGGGGTCGCGGTGAGGGCGAAGAACACGTCGTCCAGGTCCGGGGTGTGGACGGACAGCTCGCCGGCCTCGATGCCGGCGGCGTCGAGCCAGTCGAGGATGGCCCGCAGTTCGCGCTGGCTTCCGTCGCTGGGGATCTGCAGGGTGAGCGCCTCGTCGTTCCGGGTGGCCTCGCGCAGCGCGGTGGCCGCCTGCTCGTACGCCTCCGGGTCGGAGAAGCGCAGCCGCACGTGCCCGCCGGGGACGAGCCGCTTGAGCTGCTCGGCGCTGCCGTCGGCGACGATCCTTCCGCCGTCGAGCACGGCGATGCGGTCGGCGAGCTGGTCGGCCTCCTCCAGGTACTGGGTGGTGAGGAAGACGGTCGTGCCGCCGGAGACCAGTTCGCGGATGATCTGCCACATGGTGTGCCGGGAGCGCGGGTCGAGGCCGGTGGTCGGCTCGTCCAGGAAGATGATCCGGGGGCTGCCGACCAGGGTCATGGCGATGTCGAGGCGGCGCTTCATGCCGCCGGAGTAGGTGGAGGCGGGTTTCCTCGCGGCCTCGGTGAGGTCGAACCGTTCCAGCAGCGTGGCGGTGACGCGCCGTCCCTCCTGCCGGGAGAGGTGGTGCAGGTCCGCCATCAGGAGCATGTTCTCCTCGCCGGTGATCAGCCCGTCCACGGCGGAGAACTGGCCGGTGACCCCGATGGCGGCCCGCACCGCCTGCGCCTCGGCGGTGAGATCGTGCCCGGCGATCCGCGCCTGTCCGCCGTCGGCGGAGATCAGCGTGGACAGGATGCCGACCGCCGTGGTCTTGCCGGCACCGTTGGGCCCGAGGAGGGAGAAGACGGTGCCGGCGGGCACGTGGAGGTCGATGCCGTCGAGGACGGTCTTGTCCCCGTAGGACTTGCGCAGCCCGGTGGCCGCGATCGCGAGGTCGTCCGCGTTCGTCGTCGTCATGCGGCAGAGCGTGCGGCCCGGGTGGTTCAGCGTGGTTTCAGCGCGGTTTCAGCCGCCCGGGACGGGGCCGGGGCGCCGCCGGCCGCCTCACCCCTTCGCGGTCAACTCCTTGAGCGCGGTGTTGAGTTCCAGGACGTTCACCCGGGGTTCCCCGATGAAGCCGAGGGTGCGTCCGGTGGTGTGGGCCCTGACCAGGCGCTCGACCCGGGGGACGGGCAGGTGGTTGCGGGCGGCCACCCGGCGGACCTGGAGTTCGGCGTAGGCCGGGGAGATGTCCGGGTCCAGGCCGGAGCCGGAGGAGGTGACGGCGTCGGCGGGGACCTGGGAGGGCGTGACCGGGTGGCCGGGGACCGAGTTGTCCCGCACCACGGCGGCCTTGGCGTCCTCGACCTGTTTGAGGAGCACCTTGCTGTCCGCGGCGAGGTTGGTCGCGCCGGAGAGGATCAGCTTGTACTGCGTGTTGACGGAGTTCTGTCCGAGGCCGCCGGCGGGGCGGGGCTGGAAGTACCTGAGGCCGTAGCCCTGCTGGCCGATCAGGGACGAGCCGACGACCCTGCCGTCCGCCCTGGTCTCGGAGCCGTTCGCCTGGTGCGCGAAGAGCGCCTGGGCGACACCGGTGACCGCCAGCGGATAGAGGACGCCGGTGAGCACGGTCAGCGCCAGCAGGGCCCGCAGCCCCGCGCCGAACAGCCGCGCGGTGTGCGCGAAGGGGTGGTTCATGTCCGTCACCGGATCCCGGGGATGAGTGAGACGATCAGGTCGATGATCTTGATGCCGATGAAGGGCGCGATCAGTCCGCCGACGCCGTAGAGGGCGAGGTTGCGGCGGAGCATCCGGTCCGCGCTCATCGGCCGGTACCGCACGCCCCTCAGCGACAGCGGCACCAGCGCGATGATGATCAGCGCGTTGAAGACGACGGCCGACAGGATCGCGGAGTCGGGCGAGGACAGCCGCATGATGTTCAGCTTGTCCAGGCCCGGGTAGACCGCCGCGAAGAGGGCCGGGATGATCGCGAAGTACTTCGCGACGTCGTTGGCGATGGAGAACGTGGTCAGCGCGCCCCGCGTGATCAGCAGCTGCTTGCCGATCTCCACGATCTCGATGAGCTTGGTCGGGTCGGAGTCGAGGTCGACCATGTTGCCGGCCTCCTTGGCGGCCGACGTACCGGTGTTCATCGCCACGCCGACGTCCGCCTGGGCGAGGGCCGGCGCGTCGTTCGTGCCGTCGCCGGTCATCGCGACCAGCTTGCCGCCGGCCTGCTCCCGCTTGATGAGGGCCATCTTGTCCTCGGGAGTGGCCTCGGCGAGGAAGTCGTCCACGCCCGCCTCCCCGGCGATGGCCTTCGCGGTGAGCGGGTTGTCGCCGGTGATCATGACCGTCCTGATGCCCATGCGGCGCAGCTCGTCGAACCGCTCGCGCATGCCCTCCTTGACGACGTCCTTGAGGTGGATGACGCCGAGGATCCGTGCCCCGCCGGCGTCGTCGACGGCGACGAGCAGCGGCGTGCCGCCGGCCTCGGAGATCCGGTCGGTCAGTTCCCGGGCGTCCTCGGCGACGTGGCCGCCCTGTTCCTCCACCCAGGCGATGACGGAACCGGCGGCGCCCTTGCGGACGCGGCGCCCGCCGACGTCCACGCCGGACATGCGGGTCTGGGCGGTGAAGGCGATCCACTCGGCGCCGGCCAGTTCGCCCTGGTGGCGCTCGCGCAGCCCGTACCCCTCCTTCGCCAGCACGACGATCGAACGGCCCTCGGGCGTCTCGTCCGCCAGCGAGGAGAGCTGCGCCGCGTCGGCCACCTGGGCCTCGGTGGCGCCGCGCACCGGCACGAACTCCGACGCCCGGCGGTTGCCGAGGGTGATGGTGCCGGTCTTGTCCAGCAGCAGGGTGGAGACGTCGCCGGCGGCCTCGACCGCACGGCCCGACATGGCGAGGACGTTGCGCTGCACCAGCCGGTCCATGCCGGCGATGCCGATCGCGGAGAGCAGGGCGCCGATGGTGGTCGGGATCAGGCAGACCAGCAGGGCGACCAGGACGACCAAGGTCAGGTGCGTGCCCGCGTAGGCGGCGAACGGCGGCAGGGTGGCGCACGCCAGCAGGAAGACGATGGTCAGCGAGGCCAGCAGGATGTTCAGCGCGATCTCGTTCGGCGTCTTCTGCCGGGCCGCGCCCTCGACCAGGCCGATCATCCGGTCGATGAAGGTCTCGCCCGGCTTCGTCGTGATCCTGATGACGATGCGGTCGGACAGCACCTTCGTACCGCCCGTGACGGCGCTGCGGTCGCCGCCGGACTCACGGATGACAGGCGCGGACTCGCCGGTGATCGCCGACTCGTCCACCGAGGCCACGCCCTCGACGACATCGCCGTCGCCGGGGATCACGTCGCCGGCCTCGCAGACCACCAGGTCGCCGATCCGCAGCGCGGTGCCGGGCACCCGCTCCTCACGGTCGTTCACCAGCCGCCTGGCCACCGTGTCCGTCCTGGCCTTGCGCAGGGTGTCGGCCTGCGCCTTGCCCCGGCCCTCGGCGACCGCCTCCGCCAGGTTGGCGAAGAGCACGGTCAGCCACAGCCAGGCGCTGATGGTCCAGCCGAACCAGTCGCCCGGGTCCCGGAAGGAGAAGGCGGTGGTCAGCACCGAGCCGACCCAGACCACGAACATCACCGGCGACTTGACCATCACCCGCGGGTCCAGCTTCCGGAACGCCTCCGGCAGGGACCTGAGCAGCTGCCGGGGGTCGAACAGACCCGCTCCGACACGGCCTTGGGCGGGCCGGTGCGCGGTCGGCACGTCGCTGTGCGGCGCCCTGGTGGGTGTGACTGTGGACATGGAGTCCTCTGGCTTCTGAGTGCGGGTGGTCATCACGCGAGCCCTTCCGCGAGCGGTCCCAGCGCCAGGGCCGGGAAGTACGTGAGACCGGTGATGATCAGGATCGCGCCCACCAGCAGGCCGGTGAACAGCGGTTTCTCGGTGCGCAGGGTGCCGGCGGTGACCGGGATCGGCCGCTGCCCGGCGAGCGAGCCGGCCAGCGCCAGGACGAAGACCATGGGCAGGAACCGGCCGAACAGCATGGCGAGCCCGGTCATGGTGTTGAACCAGTCGGTGTTCGCGTTGAGCCCGGCGAAGGCCGAGCCGTTGTTGTTGGCGGCGGAGGTGAAGGCGTACAGCACCTCGGAGAAGCCGTGCGCGCCGGAGTTGAGGACCGAGTGCGGCGGGGTCGGCAGCGCCATGGAGGCGGCCGTGAAGACGAGCACCAGCGCCGGTGTGACCAGGATGTAGGCGGCGGCCAGCTTCATCTCCCGGCCGCCGATCTTCTTGCCCAGGTACTCGGGCGTACGGCCCACCATCAGGCCGGCGAGGAACACCGCGATGACCGCCATGATCAGGATGCCGTAGAGGCCGGAGCCGGTGCCGCCGGGCGCGATCTCGCCCAGCATCATGCTCAGCATCGTGATGCCGCCGCCGAGGCCGGTGAAGGAGGAGTGGAAGGAGTCCACCGCGCCGGTGGAGGTGAGCGTCGTGGCCACCGCGAAGATCGAGGAGCCGCCGACCCCGAAGCGGACCTCCTTGCCCTCCAGCGCCCCGCCCGCGGCCTGGAGCGCCGGGCCGTGGTGGGTGAACTCCGTCCACATCATCAGGGCGGTGAAACCGAGCCAGACGACGCCCATGGTGGCGAGGATCGCGTAGCCCTGCCGCACCGAACCGACCATGACGCCGAAGGTCCGGGTCAGGGAGAACGGGATGACGAGGATGAGGAAGATCTCGAAGAGGTTGGTGAACGGGGTGGGGTTCTCGAAGGGGTGGGCGCTGTTGGCGTTGAAGTAGCCGCCGCCGTTAGTGCCCAGTTCCTTGATGGCCTCCTGCGAGGCGACCGCGCCGCCGTTCCACTGCTGGGAGCCGCCCATGAACTGCCCCACCGCGTGGATGCCGGAGAAGTTCTGGAGCACCCCGCAGGCGACCAGCACGACGGCGGCGACCGCCGCGAGCGGCACCAGCACGCGCACGGTGCCGCGCACCAGGTCGGACCAGAAGTTGCCCAGCTCACCGGTGCGGGACCGCGCGAAGCCGCGCACCAGCGCCACGGCGACGGCGATACCCACGGCCGCGGAGACGAAGTTCTGCACGGCCAGACCGGCGGTCTGCACGACGTGCCCCATCGTCTGCTCGCCGTAGTACGACTGCCAGTTGGTGTTGGTCACGAACGACACGGCCGTGTTGAAGGACTGCGCCGGGTCGACCGAGGAGAAGCCGAGCGAGCCGGGCAGCACGCCCTGGAGCCGCTGGAGGAGGTAGAGGAAGAGGACCCCCGCCACGGAGAAGGCGAGAACGCCACGCAGGTACGCGGGCCAGGTCATCTCGGTGTCGGGGTCGGCACCGATGCCCTTGTAGATCCACTTCTCCACGCGCAGGTGCCGCGGTGAGGAGTAGACCCGGGCCATGTAGGTGCCGAGGGGGACATAGGCGAGCGCGAGCGCGCCTGTCAGGGCGAGCAGCTGGAGCACGCCGGCCGGTACGGGACCCATGGGGCGCTCAGAACCTCTCCGGGAAGACCAGGGCCAGGACGAGATAGCCCAGCAGGGCGACGGCCACGACCAGGCCGACGACGGTCTCGGCGGTCACAGCTTCGTCACCCCCTTGGCGACGAGGGCCACCAGCGCGAAAGCCGCGAGCACGGTGAGGACGAAGGCCGTATCGGCCATCGCGGACTCCTGAATGGGTTCGGTGAAACGGACGTTACGAGGAGAACTCCGGGACGGCCCGGACGCATCACCCGTTGACGCCCCCCTTACGGCCGCCCGTACGGCCTTGACGCGACCCTTACGCCTCCGGCCCGCGGGGCTGCCCCGGCACCCCGGCGCGGCCGGGATCTAGGCTTCCTGACATGAAGGAAGCCCCGTTGAACTTCTGGTCGCTCTACAACCACGGCTTCGCGCGGGTCGCCGCGTGCACCGGCCACACCGTCATCGCCGACCCGCGGGCCAACGCCGAAGCGGTCCTGCGCCTGGCGCGCCGGTGCGCGGACGAGGGCGTCGCCGTCGCCGTCTTCCCCGAGCTGGGCCTGACCGGCTACTCCATCGAGGACCTGCTGCTCCAGGACGCGCTGCTCGACCAGGCCGAGGCGGCCCTCGAAACCGTCGTGGCCGGGTCGGCGGAGCTGCTGCCGGTGCTGGTCGTCGGCGCCCCGCTGCGTCACCGCCACCGGATCTACAACTGCGCGGTGATCGTGCACCGCGGCCGGATCCTCGGTGTCGTACCGAAGTCGTACCCGCCGACCTACCGCGAGTTCTACGAGCGCCGGCAGATCGCCGACGGGCACGACGAGCGGGGCGGGACCATCCGGGTCGCGGGTGCCGAGGTGCCGTTCGGGGTGGACCTGCTGTTCGCCGCCGAGGACGTGCCGGGGCTGGTGCTGCACACCGAGATCTGCGAGGACATGTGGGTGCCGGTGCCGCCGAGCGCCGAGGCGGCCCTCGCCGGGGCGACCGTGCTGGTCAACCTCTCCGGCAGCCCGATCACGGTCGGCCGGGCCGAGGACCGCAAGCTGCTGTGCCGCTCGGCGTCCTCGCGCTGCCTCGCCGCGTACGTCTACGCGGCGGCCGGCCTCGGCGAGTCGACCACCGACCTGTCCTGGGACGGGCAGACCATGATCTACGAGAACGGGGTGCTGCTCGCCGAGACCGAGCGCTTCCCGCTCGGCGACCGGTACGCGGTCGCCGACGTGGACCTCGACCTGCTGCGGCAGGAGCGGCACCGGATGGGCACCTTCGACGACAACCGCCGGACCCACGCCGCCCGGACCGGTGACTTCCGCACCGTCTCCTTCGAGCTGGACCCGCCGCTCACCGACCTCGGGCTGCGCCGGCGCGTGGAGCGCTTCCCGTTCGTGCCCGCCGACCCCGAGCGGCTCGCCCTGGACTGCTACGAGGCCTACAACATCCAGGTCGCCGGGCTCCAGCAGCGGCTCGCGGCGATCGGCGGCCCCAAGGTCGTCATCGGCGTGTCCGGCGGTCTGGACTCCACGCACGCGCTGATCGTCGCCGCCCGGGCGATGGACCGCGCGGGCCGGCCGCGCAGCGACATCCTGGCCTTCACACTGCCGGGCTTCGCCACCAGCGACCACACCAAGGACAACGCGCACAAGCTGATGCGGGCGCTCGGCGTCACCGCGGCCGAGCTGGACATCACGCCGACCGCGCGGCTGATGCTGAAGGAGATCGGGCACCCCTTCGCCTCCGGCGAGCCGGTGTACGACGTCACCTTCGAGAACGTGCAGGCCGGTCTGCGCACCGACTACCTGTTCCGGCTGGCCAACCAGCGCGGCGGCATCGTCCTCGGCACCGGCGACCTCTCCGAGCTGGCGCTCGGCTGGTCCACGTACGGCGTCGGCGACCAGATGAGCCACTACAACGTCAACTCCGGGGTGCCGAAGACCTTCATCCAGCACCTGATCCGCTGGGTGATCGACAGCGGCCAGTTCGACGAGGAGACCGGCGCGATCCTGGCCGCGATCCTGGACACCGAGATCAGCCCGGAGCTGGTGCCGGGCGAGGAGATGCAGTCCACCGAGTCGAAGATCGGCCCGTACGCGCTGCACGACTTCACCCTCTTCCAGGTGCTGCGCTACGGCTTCCGGCCCTCGAAGACCGTCTTCCTGGCCTGGCACGCCTGGCACGACGCGAAGTCCGGCGCCTGGCCGCCGAACTTCCCCGAGGCCAAGCGGGTGGCGTACGACCTGCGGGAGATCCGGCACTGGCTGGAGGTGTTCTGCCGCCGCTTCTTCGCGTTCTCGCAGTTCAAGCGCTCGGCCATGCCGAACGGCCCGAAGGTGTCGGCGGGCGGCTCCCTCTCCCCTCGCGGCGACTGGCGGGCCCCCTCGGACGGCAACGCGGAGGTGTGGCTCAGGGACCTCGCCCGCTTCGACTTCGACAGCGCGGCGGCCGACCGGTAGCCGGGGCCGGGCTGTCCGGTGCCGGTGGCCGAGGCCGGTGACCGGTGCCGGTCAGGTGTTCCAGGTCTCGTCGTACGGGTCGCGCGGGGCCGGTACCGGACGCGTCGCGGTGACCTCCAGGTAGGGGATGGGGCCGTCGTTGACCGGGTCGTGGCGGAGCCCGGGGGCGTACGTGCCCGTCACCTCCAGCCAGGCGTCCGGGCGCAGCACCGGCGGCAGCGCGCCGGTCAGCGCGATCTTCACCGGCTGGGCGTCGGCGGCACAGCAGTTGAGGGCCATGCGGACCAGGTAGGGCCGGCCCGCGTGGTCCAGGGCCAGGAAGCCGGTGACCCGGACGGCACGGCCGTGCAGGGAGCGGCCGTGGCCGTAGGCGGCGCGGGAGGCGTAGTCGACGACGGACAGCGGCACCGGGTCGCCCGCCGGCAGCGGGCCGTAGCCGTACGGCTTCTGCAGGGCCGTGCCGGAGCGCAGGGCGCTGTACGAGCCGAGGGCCGGCGGTGCGATCAGGATCAGGGCGAGGAGCGGCAGCAGGAGCAGCCAGGCGACCCGCGGCTCGGGGTGCCGGTGCCGCTCGCGGTCGCGCCGGCGCTCGTACCAGGCCGTCGCCAGGGCCGCCGCGATCAGCACCGCGCCCGCGGCCAGCAGCAGCGGGCGCAGGCCCGCCTTGACGTAGCGCAGGTACAGGTCGGTGGTGCCCGCGTGCAGCAGCGCGCCGCCGAGCAGGAACAGGACGGCCGCCTGGGCCTGGCGGTTCACAGCAGCACCGCACCGGTAGTTACGGCGCCCGCGACGGCCAGCGCGAAGGTGGCGGGCGCGAACCGGAGCGCGAAGCCGCGGCCGAAGGTGCCGGCCTGCATCGCGAACAGCTTGAGGTCGATCATCGGGCCCACCACCAGGAACACCAGCTTGGCCGTCGGGGAGAACTGGGTGAGGGAGGCGGCGACGAACGCGTCCGCCTCCGAGCAGATCGACAGCAGGACGGCGAGCACGGCGAGGGCGAGGACCGAGACCGGCGGGCTGCCCGCGGCCGTGCGCAGCCAGTCCGCCGGGACCACCGCCTTCAGCGTGGCCGCGGCCGTCGCGCCCAGCACCAGGAACCCGCCCGCGTGCATCACGTCGTGCCGTACCGCGCCCCAGAACGCCTCCCCCTTGGTCGCGCCCTCGTGCGCGCCGTGGGCCGGGGTGCGCAGCCAGTCCGTCCGGCCCAGCCGCTGCCACAGCCAGCCCATCGCGCAGGCCACCAGCAGGCTCGCCAGGAACCGGGCCAGGACCATCTCCGGGTGCCCGGGGAAGGCGACGGCGGTGGCGGTCAGCACCACCGGGTTGATCGCGGGCGCGGAGAGCAGGAACGCCAGGGCGGCGGCCGGGGTCACGCCCCGGCGGACCAGGGCGCCCGCCACCGGCACCGACGCGCACTCGCAGCCCGGCAGCACCGCGCCGGCGATGCCCGCCACCGGCACGGCGAGGGCGGGCCGGCGCGGCAGGGCGCGTGCGAAGAAGGACGCCGGGACGAACACCGCGATCGCCGCCGACAGCAGCACGCCCAGCACCAGGAAGGGCAGTGCCTGGACGGTCACCGCCACGAACACGGTCGTCCAGCTCTGCATCAGCGGGGTGCCGAGGGCCCCGCGGATCGGCGACTGCGCGAGCACGGCCGTCAGGAGCGTCAGGGTGAGCGCCAGCGGGGAGCTGAGCCGCCGGCTCCGCGGGGGCCCGGCACGGCTCGCGTCCGTACCGGGCGGGGCGTCTTCGGTGATGGCCACGTGCGGTTCCCTCCGGCTGCTGCTCTCCCTCCCCTTCCCTACGCGGGTCCCGGCGCGTGCGTTCAGACCGCCGCTGGAACCACCCGGCCGCTTGGTGCACTCTTCTCCCTCGTGGCGAGCGTTCCGTATCAAGGGGGGCCGGGGTCCCCGCCGGCGCACATGGTGGTGTGCGGGGACGACGGCCTCGCGCACCGGCTGGCCGCCGAGTTGCGCGGGGTCTACGGCGAGCGGGTCACGCTCGTCGTGCCGCCGGACGAGCGCACCGTCCGGCCCCCGGTGGTCGGCCGCGCCCGGTCCGCGTCGGCCGCGCTGTTCGACCGCGTGGTCAGCGCCGCCGTGGGCACCGTCGGCCGCTCCGGCACGGGCGGGCAGCCCGCCGGCGCGCCCGTCGGCCCGCACCCGGACGGCGAGGGGGTGCTGGAGGCCGCCGAGCTGACCGAGGCGGTGCTCGCGGAGGCCGGGGTGGCCCGGGCCGCCGCGCTGGCCCTGGTGTACGACGACGACGAGACCAACATCCGGGCCGCCCTGACCGCCCGTCGGCTCAACCCCCGGCTGCGGCTCGTCCTGCGGCTCTACAACCGGCGGCTGGGCCAGCACATCGAGGAACTCCTCGACCAGGCCGCCGCGCTGGCCGCCGGGGACGACGGCGGCCCGGGCACCGCCACCGAGGCGTCCACCACCGTGCTGTCCGACGCCGACACCGCCGCGCCCGCGCTGGCCGCGACCGCCGTCGCCGGCACGAGCCGGGTCGTCCAGACCGAGGGCCTGCTGCTGCGGGCCGTGGAACGGCCGCTGTCCGGGGACGGCCCCGGCACCGGGCTGCACACCCTCGCGCTGCTCTCGGGCGGCGACCCGGCCGGCGCCGACGGCCCGTACGCCGGGGAACAGCAGCCCCGGCTGCTCCCCGACGACGAGGAGGTCCGGCAGGCCGCCGGACGGCAGGCCGTGGTGCTGGAACACGTCTCCGCCCCGGCCGGCGGCGAGTCCGCCGCGCCCGCCCGCCGCGCGATGACCGGCGTGCCCCCGCTGGGCTCCCTGTTCTCCCGGCGGCTGCGCTGGACCCTCGCCGTGCTCGCCGGGTGCGTGGTGGGTCTCGCCGTCGCCCTGTGGGTGGTCACCGGCATCCATCCGCTGCGCGCCTTCTACATCACCCTCCTCGACCTGTTCGCGATCGACGACCCGGCCCTCAGGCAGCCGCTGGGGCGCCAGCTCCTCCAGCTCCTCTCCGCGCTCGTCGGACTGCTGCTGCTGCCGGTGCTGCTGGCCGCCGCGCTGGAGGCGTTCGGCACCTTCCGCACCGCCTCCGCCCTGCGCAAGCCACCGCGCGGCCTGAGCGGGCACGTCGTCCTGCTCGGGCTCGGCAAGATCGGCACCCGGGTGCTGACCCGGCTGCGGGAACTGAACGTCCCCGTCGTGTGCGTCGAGTCCGACCCGGAGGCGCGGGGCCTCGCCACGGCCCGCCGGCTGCGGGTGCCGGTGGTGCTCGGGGACGTCACCCAGGAGGGCGTCCTGGAGGCCGCCCAGATCCAGCGGGCCCAGGCCCTGCTCGCGGTGACCAGCTCGGACACCACCAACCTGGAGGCCGTGCTCTACGCGCGGACCGTACGGCCCGATCTGCGGGTGGTGCTGCGGCTGTACGACGACGACTTCGCCACCGCCGTGTACCGCACCCTGCGCACCGCCTACCCGCAGGCGCTGACCCGGAGCCGGAGCGTCACCCACCTGGCCGCCCCCGCGTTCGCCGGGGCCATGCTGGGGCGGCAGGTGCTCGGGGCCGTCGCCGTGGAGCGCAGGGTGCTGCTGTTCGCCGCGGTGGACGTGGACGGGCATCCCCAGCTGGAGGGGCGCACCGTGCGGGAGGCCTTCCGGGCCGGGTCCTGGCGGGTCCTGGCGCTGCTGGGCCACGCCGACACCGCGTCCTCCCATGTGCTGGGGAAGGGCGACCGGGTGGTCGTCGCCGCCACCCGCAGAGGCCTGGCGGAGCTGCGCTGACCAGGGCCTCACGGGCGGATCACGCCGGCCTCGCGGGCCCTGGCACCGCGCCCTGATCCGGCCTGGTCCGAACGGAAGACCCTAGACCGGCAGGTGCCGTGCCGCGAACTCCAGCTCCAGTCTCACCTGCTTGATCCGCTCCTCCACGACCAGCGAGCCGTGCCCCGCGTCGTACCGGTACACCTCGTGGACCGCGCCCCGGGTCTCCAGTCTCTTGACGTAGTTGTCGATCTGGCGGATCGGGCAGCGCGGGTCGTTGACGCCCGCCGAGATGTAGACGGGGGCCTTGACCTGGTCGACGTACGTCAGCGGGGACGACGCCTCGAAGCGCTCCGGGACCTCCTGCGGGGTGCCGCCCAGCAGGGTGCGGTCCATGGCCTTCAGGGACTCCATCTCGTCGTGGTACGCGGTGACGTAGTCCGCGACGGGCACCACCGCGATCCCCAGCGCCCAGGCCTCCGGCTGGGCGCCGACGCCGAGCAGGGTCAGATAGCCGCCCCAGGAGGCGCCGGTCAGGACCAGGCGGGCGGGGTCGGCGAGACCGGAGGAGACGGCCCAGTCGCGCACCGCCGCCACGTCCTCCAGCTCGATCAGGCCGACCCGGTGCTTGAGTGCGTCCGTCCAGGCGCGGCCGTAGCCGGTGGAGCCCCGGTAGTTGACGCGGACCACCGCGTAGCCGTGGTCGACCCAGGCGGCCGGGCCGGCGGCGAAGGAGTCGCTGTCGTGCCAGGTCGGGCCGCCGTGCAGGTCGAAGACGGTGGGGAGGGGGCCGGTGGCGCCCGCCGGCTTCTGGACCAGGGCGTGGATGCGGCCGCCGGGGCCCTCCACCCACACGTCCTCCACCGGCACCGACGGCGGGCACGCCATGCCCGGCGGGTCCAGCACCACGCCGCCGGCCGTGGAGCGGACCGCCGGGGGCTCGGCGGCCGACGACCACAGGTACTCCACGCTGCCGTCGGGGCGGGCCGTCGCCCCGGAGACCGTGCCGGGCGGGGTGGGGATGCGGGTCAGCTCGCGGGTCGCGACGTCGTACCGGAACAGCTCGCTGCGGGCCTCGAAGCCGTGGACGACGAGCAGGGCCGAGCCGTCCGGGTACCACTCGGCGCTGACGTCGCCGGGCAGGTCGAGCGCCAGGTCGGTCTCCTCGCCCGTGGCCACGTCCCACACCAGCGGCTCCCAGCGGCCCCGGCGCTGGTGGCCGATGAGCAGCCGGGTGTCACCGTCGACCGGGGCGAAGCCCAGTACCTCCAGACCCAGCTCCTCGGTGCCACCCTTGGTGTCGTCCAGCTCGGCGACCGTCGTGCCGTCCGGGCGGAGCACCCGCAGGGCCGCGTGCATGGCGTCGCCGTGCTCGGTGTGCTCCACGGCGATCAGGGAGCCGTCGTGCGCGAGGTCGCCGACGCCCGCCGACTCGCGGTGGCGGTAGATCTCGACCGGGTCCGCGCCCTCGCGGGCCAGGTGGATCGTGGTGCCCTCGTCGTCCGTGGAGCGGCCGACGACCGCCGTGCGGCCGTCGCGGGACAGGGCCAGGCCGGCCGGGTAGGACGGGTCGAGACCGGGCACGGCCGGCTCGTCCGGGCCGCCCGTGAACGGCTGGCGGCGCCAGCTGCCGAACTCGTCGCCGTCCTTGTCGTCGAACCACCAGATCCAGGCGCCGTCCGGGGAGAGCACGCCGTCCGTCGTGCCGTTCGGCCGGGCCGTTGCCTGGCGCTGCTCGCCCGTCGCCCTGTCCCAGGCGTACAGCTCGTACGTCCCGGTCGCGTTCGACACGAACAGGGCGTGGTCCGGCGCGTCCTCCGCCCAGTCGGGCAGCGACACCCGCGGCGCCCGGAAGCGCTTCTCCCAGTCCGGCATGTCCGCTGTGTGCTGCGTGGTCGGCGTGCCGCCGTCGTTCGTGGCCCCAGTCATGCGCCCATAGTGCCTGGCCGCGCCGACAATTGGGTGGCAGGAGGGCACAGCCTGTGGATAACTTCCGCGGCATGAGCGTTTCCGTCACTTCCCCGTCCGTCCCCGAAGGCTGGCGCGAGGACAACAAGGCCATGTGGGACGAGAGGGTGCCCCTCCACGTCGCCGGACCCTTCTACGACCTCGACGGCTTCCGCACCCGCCGGGACGACCTGCGGGACTTCGAGCGGGCCGAGGCCGGGGACGTCACCGGGAAGTCGCTGCTGCACCTGCAGTGCCACATCGGCACCGACACCCTCTCCTGGCTCCACCGCGGCGCCGCCCGCGTCGTCGGCCTGGACTTCTCCGCACCCGCGGTGGAGGCGGCCCGCGCCCTCGCCGCCGACCTCGGGTACGGCCCCGACCGGGCCGCCTTCGTCACCAGTGACGTGTACGACGCGGCCGGGGCCGTGCCCGAGCCGTCGTACGACATCGTCTACACCGGGCTCGGCGCCCTGTGCTGGCTGCCGGACCTCGGACGCTGGGCACGGACGGCCGCCTCCCTCGTCGCGCCCGGCGGGTTCCTCTACCTCGCCGAGTTCCACCCGATCACCGAGACCCTGGACGACGAGACCGGCACCCGGATCGTGCGCGACTACTTCACCCGGGACGCGCAGGTGTGGAACGAACCGGGCACCTACGCCGACCTGGACGCCGTCACCGTCCACAACCGCAGCGTGGAGTGGCAGCACCCGCTCGGGGACGTGGTCTCCGCGCTCGCCGCGGCCGGGCTGCGCATCGACTTCCTGCACGAGCACGACGTGTCGCTCTTCCCGCGCTTCGGGAACCTGGAGGTGCGCGACGGCTACCACAGGTTCCCGGCGGACCATCCGCGCATCCCGCTGATCTACTCCCTGAGGGCGAGCAAGGACTGACCCGAGGCACGGCCGCCGGGGCGGGCGCCGTACCGTGGAGGGCGTGTACCGGTTTCTGCTGACACCCCGCTGGTGGGGCATCAACGTCTTCGTGCTGCTCGCCATCCCGTTCTGCGTCTTCATGGGGTCGTGGCAGCTGAGCCGGTTCGAGGGGCGGGTGCAGGACCATCGCGCCGCGACCGAACAGGCCGCCTCCGACCGGGGCGAGGCCGCGCGCCCGCTGGACTCGCTGCTGCCCGTCGACAAGAACACCTCGGGACGGCGGGTCACGGCGAGCGGCCGGTACGGGGAGCAGCTGCTGGTGCCCGGACGGGAGCTGGACGGTGAGCGCGGCTTCTACGTGCTGACGCTGCTGCGCACCGGTTCCGGCAAGGCGCTGCCGGTGGTGCGGGGCTGGCTGCCGGGCACGGCGGACGCGGCGAAGGCGCCCGCGCCGCCCCGGGGCGAGGTCACCGTCACCGGAGCGCTCCAGGCGCCCGAGACGCCCGGGGACAACGGGGTCAGCGCGCAGGGCGGGCTCCCCGCCGGGCAGACCTCCGCGATCAGCCCGGCGTCGCTGGTGAACCTGGTGCCGTACCGGCTGTACGACGCCTGGATCACCCTGGACCGGGGGGACGCCGGGATGAAGGCCGTGCCCGCGAGCGCGCCGGGCGGTACGGGGCTGGACCTCAAGGCGTTCCAGAACCTCGGTTACACCGGCGAGTGGTTCGTGTTCGCGGGCTTCGTGGTCTTCATGTGGTTCCGTCTGCTGCGCCGGGAGCTGGAGTTCCAGCGGGACGCCTCGCTGGGCCTGGTGACCGAGGAGCCGGACCGGGAGCCGGTACCGAGCGGCTGACGGCGTCGGCGCGCCCCGCTCCCGGCGGAGCGTCAGGAGCCCGTGAGCACCCCGGTGTAGTAGACCGTGCCCGCGCACGCGCCGGGCACCACCGCCGTCGCCGTCGGCGCACCCCCCTGCGCTGCGTGGGTCACCGTGACGCTGCCGTCGGCCGTGCCCTCCTCGGTGGCGAGCTGCGGGGCCGTGCCCTCCGTGCCGGTGCTGTCGGTGGTGGCGCCGGAGGCGCTCTGGGTGGGCGACGGATCGGGCGTCGGGCCGGTCGGGCCGGGGTCGCCCGGACCGCTGTCGCCGCCCGTGGTGGGGCAGGTCTCCGAGGGGACGAAGGCGAACTTCTCCTCGTAGGCCGCGCCCGGCTGGAGGACCAGCCCGGTGACCTCCTGGGACGGGTCGGGCAGGGCGGTCGCCGCGTCACCGGCGGTGTGCCGGGCGGTGAGGATCTTGGCCGGGTCGGCGGCGCCCTGCGCCGTGGGCGTGACACTGCCGGCACCGGCGACCGTGCAGGCGGTGCCGGAGATGTTGGTGACGCGGAAGGTGCCGTAGACGACCCCCGCGGTGTCGGGCGCGTCCGCGCTGCCGGTGGCGGAGCCCAGCTGGGCCGGCGCACAGAGCGGGACGCCCGAGGCCGACGTGGCGGAGGGGTCGGCGGCGCCGGTGGAGCCGCCGCCGCTGCCGGGCGTCGTGCCCTTGTCGTCGGGCCGGCCGGACTCCTTGCCGGGCCTGGCCGTCGTACCGCCGGCGTCCTTCGGGCCGCCCTTGCCGGTGCCCTTGTCCTTGCCCGCCCCGGTGCCGCCCTGGGCCTGGGAGGACTGGCCGGCCATCGCGGTGTTGGGGTCGGAGCCGCCTGCCTGCGAGACGTGCACGAGGGCGGGGATCGCGGTGCCGATGAACAGGGCCGCCGCGGCCATGCCGACCACCGCCTGGCGCTTGCGCGCGCGGCGCGCGGGGACGGCCCGGCGCAGGTGGTCCAGGGTGCCGGTGCGCGGTTCGATGTCGTCGACCGCCGAGTGCAGCAGCCGGCGCAGGGCCAGTTCGTCGGAGTCGGGCCCGTCCAGGCTGCGGACTCCTTCGAGCCTCTCCGGGCCCTTGTCGTCGGGGCCGTGGTTCACAGTTCCGTTCCCAGCGTGCGATGGCGTGTGCTGTTGCCCGTTGCTCTTTGTCGGCTCGTGCCAGGCGTAGGGCTCGTGACGTTCATGGGAGTGGCGCTCATGGGAGTGACCCTCATGGGAGGCGCCCTCTTCGGCGTGGTCGCTCATGCCGGTGTCCCCATGGCGACCCGCAGCGCGGCGATGCCCCGCGAGCCGTACGCCTTGACCGAGCCGAGGGATATGCCGAGCGTCTCGGCGACCTGGGCCTCGGTCATGTCCGCGAAGTAGCGCAGCACGAGGACCTCGCGCTGGCGGCGCTGGAGCCCCTTCATCGCCTTGATGAGGTCGCGGCGCTCCAGCTGGTCGTAGGCGCCCTCTTCCGCGCTCGCCATGTCGGGCATCGGCTTGGAGAGCAGCTTCAGGCCGAGGATGCGCCGGCGCAGCGTGGAGCGGGAGAGGTTGACGACCGTCTGCCGCAGGTAGGCGAGGGTCTTCTCGGGGTCGCGGACGCGCTTGCGGGCCGAGTGGACGCGGATGAACGCCTCCTGGACGACGTCCTCGCAGGAGGCGGTGTCGTCGAGGAGGAGCGCGGCGAGGCCGAGCAGCGAGCGGTAGTGCGCCCGGTAGGTCTCGGTGAGGTGGTCGACGGTCGTGCCGGCGGCCTCGGACGCCACGGCGCCCGCGGTGTCCTCGGCGCCGTCACGCTGACTGGGTATGCGGGCGGGCCGCGCTGCGGGCATGGGCGCGATCACCGGCATGCCGCCGGGCGGGCGGGGCCGGAGCGCCGCGGGGGGCCGCAGGGCCGTGCCGCCGCGGGCCACACTGAGTTCGAGTACCTCTGCCACGCCTGTTGGACACGCCGCCCCCCTCGGGGGTTGTACGTGCCGGGCGTCACATGTGCGACAACCGGCGGCGCCTCAACTGCCGTCATGCGTCCCGCTCTTCCCTTATGTCCCATATGAACGGGCGCCCCCACGCCCCGACCACGGCGTCCCCACGCCAGGATCATCACGTCCCCAGGTCCCGCAAGGGTGACCGCAAAGACGCTCCCCGCCTCCGTACGGTTGCGGAAGGCGGGGAGGGAAATCCTCTGTCGCAGGCAGGGAGTGGTTCAAGGGATTTGGACCATGCTCCCGGCCACAGTGCTTACGGAGATCCTACAAAGTTCAACGGCTATGTGGGGGCGGACAGCTCCGCCGCGACGAGTTCCGCGATCTGCGCGCAGTTCAGCGCGGCGCCCTTGCGCAGGTTGTCGCCGCAGACGAAGAGCTCCAGCGCGGTCGGGTCGTCCAGGGCCCGGCGCACCCGGCCCACCCAGGTCGGATCGGTGCCCACCACGTCGGCGGGGGTGGGGAACTCGCCGGCCGCCGGGTCGTCGCACAGCACCACGCCCGGCGCGGTCGCGAGGATCTCGCGGGCCCCGTCGACGCCGACCTCCCGCTGGAAGCGGGCGTGGACGGTCAGCGAGTGCGTGGTGACCACCGGCACCCGGACGCAGGTCACGGCGACCGGCAGCGCCGGCAGGCCGAGGATCTTCCGGGACTCGTCGCGGACCTTCATCTCCTGCGACGACCAGCCGTCCTCCCGCAGCGAGCCGGCCCACGGCACGACGTTCAGCGCGACCGGCTCCGGGAACGGCCCGGTGTCGTCCCCGACGGCCCGCCGTACGTCCCCGGGCTTGGTGCCCAGCTCGGTCCCGGCCACCAGGGACAGCTGGGCCCGCAGCGTCTCCACGCCGGCCCGCCCGGCCCCGCTCACCGCCTGGTACGACGACACCACCAGCTCGCGCAGCCCGAACTCGGCGTGCAGCGCGCCCAGCGCGACGATCATCGTCAGGGTCGTGCAGCCGGGGCTGGCGACGATCCCGCGCGGCCGGGACCGTACGGCGTGCGGGTTGATCTCGGGCACGACGAGCGGCACGTCCGGGTCCATGCGGAAGGCGGCGGAGTCGTCGACGACGACCGCGCCGTGCGCGGCGGCGACCGGCGCCCACTCGGCGGCGACCTCGTCCGGGACGTCGAACAGCGCGATGTCGACCCCGGCGAAGGCGTCCTGAGTCAGGGCCACCACCTCGACCTCCTCGCCGCGCACGGCCAGCTTGCGGCCGGCCGAGCGCGGGGAGGCGATCAGGCGGATCTCGCCCCAGACGTCCGCGCGCTGGGACAGGATCTGGAGCATGACCGTGCCGACGGCTCCGGTCGCTCCCACGACCGCGAGCGTCGGCCTGCCGGTCATCGGGCCGTGTCCCGGCTCATCGGCCGGTGCCGCCGTAGACGACGGCCTCGTCGCTGTCGGAGTCCAGACCGAAGGCGGTGTGGACGGCGCGGACGGCCTCCGGCACGTCGTCGGCGCGGGTGACCACCGAGATGCGGATCTCGGACGTCGAGATCAGCTCGATGTTCACACCGGCGTCGCTGAGCGCCTCGAAGAACCCGGCGGTGACGCCCGGGTTGGTCTTCATGCCGGCGCCGACCAGGGAGATCTTTCCGATCTGGTCGTCGTAGCGCAGCGAGTCGAAGCCGATGCCGGAGCGGTTCTTCTCCAGCGCGTCGATGGCCTTGCGGCCCTCGGTCTTCGGCAGCGTGAAGGAGATGTCCGTCAGCCCCGTGGAGGCGGCGGACACGTTCTGCACGACCATGTCGATGTTGATCTCGGCATCGGCGATGGTCCGGAAGATCGCGGCGGCCTCACCCGGCTTGTCCGGCACGCCGACGACCGTGATCTTGGCCTCGGAGGTGTCGTGCGCGACACCGGAGATGATGGCCTGCTCCACCTTCTTGTCCCCAATCGGCTCACTGCTGACCCACGTGCCCTGCAGTCCGCTGAAGGACGACCGGACGTGGATCGGGATGTTGTAGCGGCGGGCGTACTCCACACAGCGGTGGAGGAGCACCTTGGAACCGGAGGCCGCGAGTTCCAGCATGTCCTCGAAGGAGATCCAGTCGATCTTCTTCGCCTTCTTCACCACGCGCGGGTCGGCGGTGAACACGCCGTCGACGTCGGTGTAGATCTCGCAGACCTCGGCGTCGAGCGCGGCGGCGAGCGCCACGGCGGTGGTGTCGGACCCGCCGCGGCCCAGCGTGGTGATGTCCTTCTTGTCGGCGCTCACGCCCTGGAACCCGGCGACGATGGCGATGTTGCCCTCGTCGAGAGCCGTCCTGATCCGCCCCGGCGTGACGTCGATGATCCGGGCTTTGTTGTGGACCGAGTCGGTGATGACGCCTGCCTGGCTGCCGGTGAAGGACTGCGCCTCGTGGCCCAGGTTTTTGATCGCCATCGCCAGCAGGGCCATGGAGATCCGCTCTCCGGCGGTCAGCAGCATGTCGAATTCCCGCCCGGCAGGCATGGGAGAGACCTGCTCGGCGAGATCGATCAGCTCGTCCGTCGTGTCGCCCATCGCGGAAACGACGACGACAACCTGGTTGCCGTTCTTCTTCGCTTCCACGATCCGCTTGGCGACGCGCTTGATGCCCTCGGCATCGGCTACGGAGGAGCCTCCGTACTTCTGCACGACAAGGCCCACGTGCGCTCCTCGCTCGGTTCGTTTGTGTCGGCTCAGTCTATCGAGCGTCCGAATTCCACCACCCTGCTCCCGCATGGTGAGACATCCGGCCGCCCGGTCTCGACCCCTGCCCAGCGATCGGCCCACCACTCGGAAAGTGCCCTGGCTCACAAGGTGCCGGGCCCGGACCCGGACCGGTCACTGCCCGGGACGGATCCCCAGGGGCTCGCCGATCTCCTCGGCCATGACGCGGCCCGCCTCGAACTCCAGGGTCTCGTCGCCCACGGCGGCCTGGTCGGTGTCGAGGCCGTCCAGTTCCTCCAGGGGCTGGTCGAGGCGGACGTGGATGAGGACGGACTGCAGGGCGCGCAGCACCGCGGAGGCCGTCGGGCCCCAGTTGGAGAAGTAGGAGAACTGCCACCACCACAGGGCCTCGCTGGTGCGGCCCGCGCGGTAGTGGGCCATGCCGTGGCGGAGATCGGTGATGATGTCGGCGAGGTCGTCGGAGAGCCGGGCCGGCACCGGCGCCTTGCGCGGCTCGTACGGGTCGAAGACCTCGGAGTAGACGTCGATCGGGTCCAGGAGCCGGGCGTAGTTCTCGCGCAGCTCGTCCACGTCCGGCTCGGGCCCCGGGTCGGGCTCGTAGCGCTCCTCGGGGACGATGTCCTCGTGGGCGCCCAGCCGGCCGCCGGCCAGCAGGAGCTGGGAGACCTCAAGGAGGAGGAAGGGGACCGCCGATTCGGGCTCGTCGCCCTTCGCCACCTCCGTGACGGCCACCAGGAAGCTCTCGACCTGGTCCGCGATCTGGACCACGAAGTCGTCCGGGTTCTGCGTCGAGGCGTGCAGCGTGGCGTCAGACATCTAGGAGTCGTCTCCCCTCGAAGGCGCGGCCGAGGGTCACCTCGTCCGCGTATTCCAGGTCACCGCCCACCGGGAGGCCGCTGGCCAGGCGGGTGACCTTCAGGCCCATGGGCTTGATCATGCGGGCGAGGTACGTCGCCGTCGCCTCGCCTTCCAGATTGGGGTCCGTGGCCAGGATCAGTTCCGTGACCGTCCCGTCGGCCAACCGTGCGAGAAGTTCTCGTATACGCAGGTCGTCGGGTCCCACGCCCTCGATCGGGCTGATCGCGCCGCCGAGCACGTGGTACCGGCCCCGGAACTCGCGGGTGCGCTCGATCGCGACGACGTCCTTCGGTTCCTCCACCACGCAGATGACGGAGGGGTCGCGGCGCGGATCGCGGCAGATGCCGCACAGCTCCTCCTGCGCCACGTTCCCGCAGGTCGCGCAGAAGCGGACCCTCGCTTTCACTTCCAGGAGCGCCTGCGCGAGCCGCTTCACGTCCGTCGGCTCGGCCTGGAGGATGTGGAAGGCGATCCGCTGCGCGCTCTTGGGACCGACGCCGGGCAGCCGCCCCAGCTCGTCGATGAGGTCCTGGACCACGCCTTCGTACAACGGACTGCCCTTCCTGGAGACCTGTCGGTACGTACGGTAGTTGCCTCGCGCCCCCGCCCGGAAGGCGGAGGCGTCAGAACGGCAGGCCCGGAATGCCGCTGCCGCCGCCCAGTCCCTGGGCCAGCGGGCCGAGCTTCTGCTGCTGGAGCGCCTGCGCGTTCTCGTTGGCCGCCTGTACGGCCGCCACGACCAGGTCGGCGAGGGTCTCGGTGTCCTCCGGGTCCACCGCCTTCGGGTCGATCTTCAGCGCCCGCAGCTCACCGGCGCCGGTGACGGTGGCCCGCACCAGACCGCCGCCCGCCTGCCCGTCGACCTCCGTGTTCGCCAGTTCCTCCTGGGCCCGCTGAAGGTCCTGCTGCATCTTCTGGGCCTGCTGGAGCAACTGCTGCATGTTGGGCTGGCCACCACCGGGGATCACGATCAGCTCCTCACCGTCTGCTCCGACGTCCTGCTCCGACGTCCTTCTCCGTCGTGAATGAGCCTACGTGGTCCACGCGGCCACTGCTCCGCCACTCTTTCGAGTGAGAACAGCGTGAGTCCTATACCTGATCAAGGCCCTCGTACGGGCGGAAAAGTCGGGAAAGCTCCCTCTCCGCCACCCGTTGGGCGGTAGGAAGGTGGCCGCACGTCGGCAGGGAGTGTCACGCTACGTGACCGGTCGTGATCAGTAGGGAGTGCCGGGTGGGTCAGCCGGAGATGCAGCCCGAGGGTCCGCCTCAGGACGGGCGGGGCGAGGGTGCGGCCGGGCTGCGGCCGGGCGATCTGACCGGGCGGGCCTTCCCGCCCGGGGACTGGGGCGAACCCGCCGAGCGGCTGGACGACCTGTACCGGTGGGTGGAGCGGCGGGCACTGGAGACGGCCGCCTGGTACCTGCGGGACCGGGTGTGGAAGCGGCGCGGGGCACGCGTGCTGCGGGTCGGGGCGGCGGCCGGGGCCGTGGCCGGGGCGGCGCTGCCGCTGCTGGATCTGACCGGGGCGGCCGGCGGGGTGGCGCCCTGGGGCTGTCTCGCGCTGCTGCTCGCGGTGTCCTGCGTCGGCGTCGACCGGTTCCTCGGGGTCACGTCGGGCTGGATGAGGGACGTGGCCACGGCCCAGGCGGTGCACCGGCGGCTCCAGGCGTTGCAGTTCGACTGGGCGTCGGAGTGCGTGCGGGAGGTGCTGGGACCGGCGGAGGGCACGGCGAGCGAGGCGGCCGAGCGGTGCCTGTCGGTGCTGCGGCGGTTCTCGGAGGACGTCACGGAGCTGGTGCGCACGGAGACGACCGACTGGATGGTGGAGTTCCGCACGGGGGCGGCGCCGCTGGGCATCCAGACGGCGGTGGCGTCGGTGCCGCGCCAGGAGGCCGGGGGCCCGGGCACCCGCTTCCCCCTGCCACCGGCGAACGGCAGCCGCCCGAACATGCCGCGGCAGCGGCCGCCGGAGCCGCGGTGAACGCCCCGGAGGGGCACGGGGAACCGCGCGGCCGGCCAGGGCGCGCCCGCTGCCGTACGAGTCACTCCTTGCTGTAGGTGAGGCTCTCCCCGCCGCCCGCCTTCGCCCGCTTCAGCCGTCCGTCCGGCAGCAGGGTGACCTCGGTGGCCTCGCCCGGGGTGCAGGAGGAGGCGGGCTCACCGCTGGTCACGGTGGACGGGCCGATCTCCAGCGGACCGCCGTCACCGGGCTGTTCGGCCAGCTCCGCCGAGAAGACGCAGTGGTACGACCCGCCGCCCTGGGCCGGCCCGTCCGCGACCAGGGTCAGCACGGTGTCGCCCACCTCGCCCTGCCGGATGGTCAGTTCACGGGTGTTCGAGCCGTCCGCGTTGTCGATGGCCGTCCGCCAGGTGCCCAGATAGGCGTCCGGGACCGCGCCGGCCGTGGAGGCGGAGGGGGACGGCTCCCGCGACCCGGACGGGGAGGGCGTGCCGGAGCCGTCCCGCGACCCGGAGGTGACGGTGGGCGCCGCGACGGCCGTACCGCCGCCCTTGTCGTCGGTCGCGCCGCCGTTCCTCATCAGCGCGTACACCGAACCGCCCGCGCCCAGCGCGACGACCAGCGCGATCACGACGAGCAGCGCGGTGGACCGCCCGCTGCGCCGCTCGGGGTCCACCGGGACGCCGACGGTGGACGGCCCGTACGGCGGGGTGGAGCCGGGCGGGGGATACCCGTAGCCGGCGGGCCGGGAATGCGGTGGATGCGGCTGTGCGTACGGAGGCTGCGGATACGGCGGTTGCGGGTACGGCTGCTGCTGCGGGTACGGCTGCTGGGCCTGAGGCGCGCCGTACGCCGGTCCGAACCCGGCGGACGCGGGCGGCGGCGGAGCCGGGGCGGGGACCGGGGCGGGCCGGCGGTCGACGCTGCCGGCGTCCCCGCCGTCGGAGACGGCCGCATGCTCGGGCCCCCGGTCCGGACCGGACGCCGGCCCCGCCCCCCGCTCCGGGTCCTCCGCGTCCAGCAACCGCACCGCGTGCCGGCCGAGCTGCGCGACCAGCGAACCCGGCAGCCAGGGGTCCCGCGAGCGCCCCTCGGCCACGGTGTCCTCCACCCCCGTCCGCTCCAGGATCGCGTCCAGCGAGGGCCGCGCACCCGGCTCCTTGCGCAGGCAGTCCCGGACGAGGTCGGCGATCCCCTCCGGCACCCTGGTGAGGTCCGGCTCCTCCTGGGCGATCCGGAACATCAGCGCGTGCGCGCCGCTGTCGGCGCCGCCGAAGGGCAGGGTCCCGGTCGCCGCGTACGCCAGCACGGAGCCGAGGCAGAACACGTCGCACGCCGGTGTGATCCGGTCCCCGCGGACCTGCTCGGGCGCCATGAACCCCGGCGACCCGACGAGCGCCCCGGTCCGGGTGAGGCCCTCCCCGCCGGCGGTCGCCGTCTCCCGGGCGCGGGCGATCCCGAAGTCGATCACGCGGGGCCCGTCGATGGTCACGAGCACGTTGGACGGCTTGAGGTCCCGGTGCACGATCCCGGCCTCGTGGATGTCCTTCAGCGCGTGCGCGAGCCCCGCCGCCAGGATCCGTACCGACCGCTCGGGCAGGGCCCCGTGGTCGTGTCCGACGACCTGCTGGAGGCTCGGCCCGGCCACGTACCCGGTCGCCACCCACGGCACGGCCGCCTCGGTGTCCGCGTCCAGCACGGGCGCGGTCCAGTAGCCGCCGACCCGGCGCGCGGCGTGCACCTCCTGCCGGAACCGCGCCCGGAACTCCTCCTGCGCGGCCAGCTCCTGCCGGACGAGCTTCACCGCCACGGTCCGCCCCCGGTCCGACCGCGCCAGGTACACCTGCCCCATGCCGCCCGCGCCGAGCCGCGCCAGCAGCCGATAGGCACCGATCTCCTGCGGATCCCCCGGCCCCAGCTTCTCCATCCGCGTCCGCCTTCCCCCCATAGGTCTGCGACGACCGAGAATAGTGCGGTGGCCGGACGGGACGTCCCCCGTCCGGCGATCCCCGGCCGGTCCCGGACGGCCCGCCGTCGACAACCTGTCGCGCTTTGCCCCCGCCCACGGAACAGGACGCCCATAGGACTTCCGCATCGCGGACATCTACGCTCGGCCGCATGACCCCTCAGCCCAGCCCCGAATCCGGCGCCGCGGTGAAGGCCGCGGACCGTGCGCACGTCTTCCACTCCTGGTCGGCCCAGGACCTCATCGACCCGCTCGCCGTCGCCGGCGCCGAGGGGTCCTACTTCTGGGACTACGACGGCACGCGGTACCTGGACTTCACCAGCGGACTCGTCTTCACCAACATCGGCTACCAGCACCCGAAGGTCGTCGCGGCCATCCAGGAGCAGGCCGCGAAACTGACGACCTTCGCGCCCGCGTTCGCCGTCGAGGCCCGCTCGGAGGCGGCCCGGCTGATCGCCGAGCGGACCCCCGGCGACCTGGACAAGATCTTCTTCACCAACGGCGGCGCGGACGCCGTCGAGCACGCGGTCCGCATGGCCCGGCTGCACACGGGCCGCCCGAAGGTGCTCTCGGCCTACCGCTCCTACCACGGCGGCACCCAGCAGGCCATCAACATCACCGGCGACCCGCGCCGCTGGGCCTCCGACGGCGCCACCGCCGGTGTCGTCCACTTCTGGGCCCCGTTCCTCTACCGCTCCCGTTTCTACGCCGAGACCGAGGAGCAGGAGTGCGCCCGGGCGCTGGAGCACCTGGAGACGACGATCGCCTTCGAGGGCCCGGCGACCATCGCGGCGATCATCCTGGAGACCATCCCGGGCACCGCCGGGATCATGGTGCCGCCGCCCGGCTACCTGGCCGGGGTGCGCGAGCTGTGCGACAAGTACGGCATCGTCTTCGTCCTGGACGAGGTCATGGCCGGTTTCGGCCGGACCGGCGAGTGGTTCGCGGCCGACCTGTTCGGTGTCACGCCGGACCTGATGACCTTCGCCAAGGGCGTGAACTCCGGTTACGTCCCGCTCGGCGGGGTGGCCATCTCCCAGGAGATCGCGGAGACCTTCGGCAAGCGCCCCTACCCCGGCGGCCTCACCTACTCCGGCCACCCGCTGGCCTGCGCCGCCGCCGTCGCCACGATCAACGTGATGGCGGAGGAGGGCGTCGTGGAGAACGCCAAGCGGCTCGGCGAGAGTGTCGTCGGCCCGGGCCTGGCCGAGCTGGCCGCGCGGCACCCGAGCGTCGGGGAGGTGCGCGGTACCGGCATGTTCTGGGCGCTGGACCTGGTGAGGAACCGGGAGACCCGCGAGCCGCTGGTGCCCTACAACGCGGCCGGCGAGGCGGGCGCCCCGATGGCCGCGTTCACGGCCGCCGCCAAGCGGAACGGCCTGTGGCCGTTCGTGAACATGAACCGCACCCACGTCGTCCCGCCGTGCAACGCGAGCGAGGCCGAGCTGAAGGAGGGGCTGGCCGCGCTCGACGCCGCGTTGAGCGTCGCCGACGAACACACGGTGTGACCGTACCGTGCCTGCCGCACGGCGGGTGCAGCGCGTAAGGTGACGTGCTCGTAAGCAACAGCGACCCGCGTAGATCGCGAGTCCGTACGAGTACGTCACCCGGACGTGTGAGGAGAGGCACGGACATGCCCGGCAACGGCACCGTGACGCGCAGCACCCTGCGCCAGCAGATCGCGGACGCGCTCCGCGACGAGGTGCTGGCGGGACGGCTGCGTCCGGGCCGGGCGTTCACCGTGAAGGAGATAGCCGACCAGTACGGCGTCTCCGCCACCCCCGTCCGCGAGGCGCTGGTCGACCTGTCCGCGCAGGGCGTCCTGGAGGCCGACCAGCACCGCGGTTTCCGGGTGCCCGAGTACTCGGTCACCGACTACCGGAACATGATCGAGGCGCGCATCCTGGTCACCGACGGCATGTTCGAGGTCCTCGCCGCCGGCCACCCCGCCTTCCGCACGCCGCCCGAGGACCCCCGCACGGCCACCGCCCTGGCCACCGTGCGCCGCCGCGGCGAGGAGGCCCAACGGGCCGCGAGCGCCGGCGAGCTGACGATCCTCATCGGTTACGACCTGCGCTTCTGGCGCGAGCTGAGCGCCCTCTTCGGCAACCCCTACCTCGGTGACTTCCTGCACCGTCTGCGCGTGCAGTCCTGGGTGTGCGTGGTGCAGCACCTGCTGCGCCTGCCCGACCTGCGCGGCCGGCTCTGGGCCGGGCACACCGAGCTGGTCGACGCGCTCGCCCGGCGCGAGGCCGAGACGGCCCGCGCGATCGTCGCCGCGTCCAACGCCGACTCGCTGGCGCTGCTGGAACACCTGACCAACGGGTAAGGGACCGGTACGGCCCGTCCGGTCCGTACGAGGGGAGCCGCCCAGGGGCCGTACCGACAACCCTTCCCTGACCACCTGCTGCCGTGCGTGACGGCGCGCCTGCCGATGTAGGAGCCCTCTTTTGGCCTGTGACCTGTGGCTGGTCCCGCTCGTGGACGTGTTGTGCCACACCCCGGACAACCCCTTCGCCGAGGAACTCGCGCAGTACGACAAGGCTCTCGCCGAGGCGGGTCTGCCGCCGGTGCCGGTGTACCAGTACATGCCGGGCCTGTCCGGTGACGTCGCCCCGGTCGCCGGTTTCGACTACGACGCCCTGCACTTCCTGCGCCGGGCCCACCTGCTCCAGGTCTGCGGCCTGCCGGTGACCCCGGTGGACGAACTGGGCGGCGACTACGAGCAGTTGCTGGAGATGTTCGAGTCGACCGCCCAGCAGTCGCACCTGGTCTGGCACTACGACCACGCGGGCGCGTACGTCCCCGTGGACTTCCCGCACCCGCTGTCGAACGACGAACTCCTCGCGGGCGGCGGCCCGTTGGGCTCGTCGCAGGCGCTGCTGCGCGAGCTCCAGCACGTCGCCCCGGCCATCGGCATCGACCCGGCGAACCCCCCGGCGCCCCCCGCCCCGCCCGCGGCCCCGACGGAGCTGGAGGAACCGGCCGTCGCGGCCCCCTATGACCCCAGCCCCTTCGCCCGCGAACGGCACGTCTGGCTGGGCCTGCACGCGGCGGCGACCCGCTCACTGGCCCAGGGCTCGATGATCGTGTTCAGCTGACGTGCCACGCCGGGGGCGGGACGGCCGGCCGGGGTCACCGTACCGGCCGGTCCGTCGCATCCCCGGGCTCCCGAACGGCGCGCTCAGAGGAACGAGTTGATCTCGATCGTCTCGTCGCGGCCCGGGCCCACGCCGATCGCGGAGATCGGCGCGCCGGACATCTCCTCCAGCGCCTTGACGTAGTTCTGGGCGTTCTTCGGCAGGTCGGCGAAGGACTTCGCCTTGCTGATGTCCTCGCTCCAGCCCGGCAGCATCTCGTAGACCGGCTTCGCGTGGTGGAAGTCGGTCTGGGAGTACGGCAGTTCCTCGACGCGCTTGCCGTCGATCTCGTAGGCCACGCAGACCGGGATCTGCTCCCAGCCGGTGAGGACGTCCAGCTTGGTGAGGAAGAAGTCGGTCAGGCCGTTGACGCGGGTGGCGTAGCGGGCGATGACCGCGTCGAACCAGCCGCAGCGGCGGTCACGGCCGGTGGTGACACCGCGCTCGCCGCCGATGCGGCGCAGGGCCTCGCCGTCCTCGTCGAACAGCTCGGTCGGGAACGGGCCCGCGCCGACGCGGGTCGTGTAGGCCTTGAGGATGCCGATGACCCGGCTGATCTTCGTGGGGCCCACGCCGGCGCCGGTGCAGGCGCCGCCGGCCGTCGGGTTCGACGAGGTCACGAAGGGGTACGTGCCGTGGTCGATGTCCAGCAGCGTGCCCTGGCCGCCCTCGAAGAGGACGACCTTGTCGTCCTCGAGGGCCTGGTTGAGGACCAGGACCGTGTCGGCGACGTACGGCTTGATCTGCTCGGCGTAGCCCAGCAGCTCCTCCACCACCTGGCCCACGGCGATCGCGCGCCGGTTGTAGAGCTTGGTGAGGATCTGGTTCTTGACGTCGAGGGCCGCCTCGACCTTCTGGGTCAGGATCGACTCGTCGTAGAGGTCCTGGACCCGGATGCCCACGCGGTTGATCTTGTCGGCGTAGGTCGGGCCGATGCCGCGTCCGGTCGTGCCGATCTTGCGCTTGCCGAGGAAGCGTTCCGTCACCTTGTCGACGGTCACGTTGTACGGCGTGATGATGTGCGCGTTACCGCTGAGCAGGAGCTTTGACGTGTCGACGCCACGCTCGTTCAGACCGCTCAGCTCGGAGAGCAGGACCGACGGGTCGACGACGACACCGTTACCGATGACCGGCGTACAGCCGGGCGACAGGATTCCGGAAGGGAGGAGGTGGAGCGCGTACTTCTGGTCGCCCACGACGACCGTGTGGCCGGCGTTGTTGCCGCCCTGGTAACGCACCACATAGTCGACGGAGCCACCGAGCAGGTCCGTCGCCTTTCCCTTGCCTTCGTCACCCCACTGAGCACCGAGCAGCACAAGTGCGGGCACGCGCGTACACCCCTTCCGGGCGGGGCATGTCCAAGGTCGGGGGCTTGGGCGTAAGGTTCACCGCCGCGTACCACTGCGACCGCCGTTGGTCGCACAACCGTCGGACCGGATGCCCCGGAATAGACGAAGCCCCTGGCGCAATAGCGCAAGGGGCTCTTGCACAAAGATGCTACCCGAGGAAGCGAGGCAGGACCGAGGTGGCGACTTTCGCGACGTCCGATCAGCTGCTGGTGATCATCGATCCATCGGCACGGCAGGCGGACGGCGAGTCCGTACGGATCGCGAAAGACGTGCTCAGCGCGGGTGCGGCGGCGAAGGTGTGCCTGCCGGACAGCCCGGAGGAATTCGCCCGCGCGCTCGGCCGCAGGGGGTCCCGGCGGCCGGTGGTGATCGGTGACGACCGCGCGCTGGTGCGGGCCGTCACCCTGCTGCACCGGCGGCGGGAACTGGCCGGATGCGCGCTGTCGGTGGTGCCGGTGGGGGACGCGGCGCTCGCCGAGGCGCTCGGGGTGCCCGGCGGCCCGGTGGCGGCGGCGCGGGCGGTCCTGGACGGCGCCCAGCGGCGACTGGACCTGCTGGTGGACGACAGCGACGGGGTCGTGCTCGGCACGCTGGGCATTCCGCCGGCGCGGCCGGTCCCCGCCGAGCCGGTCCCGCTCGGCCCGGACCGGCCCTGGTACCGCTCGCTGGCCCGCACCCTCGCCCCCCGTCCCGCCCGGCTGTCCGCCGTGCCGTCCCCGCGCGTGACCCGGCTGCGGGTCGAGGTGGACGGGGAGACGGTGGTCGACCTGGACCAGCCGGTGGAGGCGGTGTCGGTGACCCCGGGCCGGACCGGGACGGCCTCGGTGGAGGTGCGGCCCCTGTCGGTGGGCGCGGAGGCGACCCCGCTGCTGGCCTCCGGGCACACGGTGACGGTCACGGGGGCGGACTTCCGCTACCGGGCGGACGCGGCGGTCTCGGGCCCGGTACGGCGCCGGACGTGGCGCGTACTGGAGGGAGCCTGGGCCCTCACGCTGCCCCGCGCCTCCTCTTCCGGCACTGCTTGAGTCCCCGCGTGCCCGGGCCCGGTGCCGACGGCTCGCCGATCGGCCGGGCGGGTGGTCAGCGCAGCTCGACGGCCAGTCCCTCCAGGCCCCGGATCACGAAGTTCGGCTTCCGCTTCGGCTCCTGCGCCAGGGTGAGGGTGGGGGCCTGCCGGAGGAGGGCCGTCATGGACGCCGCCAGCTCCATCCGGGCCAGGGGGGCGCCGATGCAGTAGTGGATGCCCGCGCTGAAGGAGATGTGCGGGTTGTCCTTCCGGGTGAGGTCCAGGCGGGCCGGGTCGGCGAAGACCGCCGGGTCGTGGTTGGCGGAGCCGAAGAGCATGGCGATCTCCGAGCCCCTCGGGATCGTCGTGCCGTCGATCTCGACGTCGTCCAGGACCCAGCGTTCGAAGAGCTGGAGCGGGGTGTCGTAGCGCATCAGCTCCTCGATCGCGGAGGGGATCAGGGAGTGGTCCGCGCGCAGGGCCGCGAGCTGGTCAGGGTTGCGCAGCAGCGCCCACCAGCCGTTCACCGTGGCGTTCACGGTCGCCTCGTGGCCCGCGTTGAGGAGCAGCACCGCCGTGGAGATCATCTCCTGTTCCGTGAGGCGGTCGCCCTCGTCGTGGGCCGCGATCAGCCCCGAGATCAGGTCCTCGCCGGGCTCCGCGCGGCGGGCCGCGATCAGCTCCCGCAGACAGTCCGAGAACTCCACCGACGCCCGGACAGCCCGCGCCGCCGTCTCCTCGGACGGGTTCAGCTCGTACATGCCGCAGATGTCCGCCGACCAGGGGCGCAGCCGCGCCCGGTCCGCCTCCGGGATGCCCAGCATCTCGGCGATCACCGCGACCGGCAGCGGCTCCGCCACGTCCGTGAGCAGATCACCGCCGCCGTTGCCGGCCAGGGCGGCCACGAGGTCGTTCGCGAGCCCCTCGACGTACGGCCGCAGCCGCTCCACCGTGCGCGGTGTGAACGCCTTCGACACCAGGCGCCGGATGCGGGTGTGGTCCGGCGGCTCCAGGTCGAGCATGCCGTGGTCGTTGAGGGTGTGGAACGGCTCGTGCTCCGGCGGGGGCGGGGTGCGGCCGAACTCCTCGTGGCCGAACCGGTGCCGGTACGTCCGGCCCAGCCGGCGGTCGCGCAGCAGCGCCGAGACGTCCGCGTGGTGCGGGACCAGCCACTGGTCGGTCGGCTCGTACCGGATCACCCGGCCGCGAGCGCGCAGCTCCGCGTAGGCGGGGTACGGGTCGGCGACGAACGCCGGGTCCCAGGGATCGAACGCGAGGTCGGTGGGGCCTGCCATGCGGGGACGCTAGCGTGCCGGGCGCCATCTGACCAGGCGCAGTCGGCATGCAGGGATGCGGGGAGGACGTCGGGGCCCGGGCCGGACGTGCGGCCCGGTCCCGGCGTCCGGGGGCGTCGCGTCCCCGTCAGCCCGGCGTCACCAGTCGGGCCTCGTACGCGAACACCGCCGCCTGGGTGCGGTCGCGCAGGCCGAGTTTCACCAGGATCCGGCTCACATGGGTCTTGATCGTCGACTCCGCCACCACCAGCCGCCCGGCGATCTCCGCGTTCGACAGGCCCTGCGCGATCAGGACCAGTACCTCCGTCTCGCGCTCCGTCAGGTCCCCGTACGCCGCCTGGGCCCCCGGCATCAGCCGGGGGGTGTCCGCCAGCCGGGAGAACTCCGTGATCAGGCGCCGGGTGACCGAGGGGGCCAGCAGGGCCTCGCCCGCGGCGACCACCCGCACCCCGTCGGCCAGCTGGCGCGCCGAGGCGTCCTTGAGCAGGAAGCCGGAGGCCCCCGCGCGCAGTGCCTGGTACACGTACTCGTCCAGGTCGAACGTGGTCAGCACCAGCACCTTCGCCGTCTCGTCGGCCGCGACGATCTCCCGGGTCGCCTCGATGCCGTTCAGCTCCGGCATGCGGATGTCCATCAGGACGACGTCCGGGGACAGTTCACGGACCCGGTCCACCGCCTCCCGGCCGTTGACCGCCTCGCCGACGACCTCGATGCCCGGCATCGCGTTCAGCAGCACCGAGAATCCCTCGCGGACCATCATCTGGTCGTCCGCGATCAGTACCCGGATCGTCATGCCCCACCCTCGATCGCGGGGGCCGCCGCCGGCACCGGCAGGAACACCGCCACCTCGTAGCCCCCCTCGTCCGTGGCCGCCGCCGTCATCTCGCCGTTCAGCATCGACACCCGCTCCCGCATGCCCGTGATGCCGTGCCCGGCCCCGGGCGAGGGCTTCACCAGGTCCGGCGCCGGGGCCGGGCCGTTGACGATCCGCAGGCCCAGGCCGCCCAGCACGTAGCCGATCTCGACGCGGGCGCCCGCGCCGGGCGCGTGCCGCAGGGTGTTGCTCAGCGCCTCCTGCACGATGCGGTACGCCGACAGCTCCACCCCCTGCGGCAGCTCCCGCACCGCGCCGGTCACCGCCTTCTCCACCTCCAGACCGGCCTCCCGCACGTTCGCGAGCAGCCCGTCCAGGTCGGCCAGGGTGGGCTGCGGGGCGTCCGGGGCCTCGTAGTTCTCGGCACGGACCACCCCGAGGACCCGGCGCAGCTCGGTCAGCGCCGCCACCGCGTTCTCCCGGATGGTGGCGAACGCCTTCTCCAGCTCCGGCGGCGGGTTCTCCACCCGGTACGGCGCGGCCTCCGCCTGGATGGCGACCACCGACATGTGGTGGGCGACCACGTCGTGCAGCTCCCGGGCGATCGTCGTGCGCTCCTCCAGCAGGGTGCGGCGCGAACGCTCGTGCTCGGTCACCGACTGCTGGGCGGTCACCTCCTGCTCGGCCTCCCGGCGTACGTGCAGGACCGTGACGACCAGCAGGGCCAGCGCGGACAGCACGAGCATGGGGCCGGTGTCGGTGTAGTCGTTGCCGTAGCCGAAAACGGTCTCGGCCCAGAAGCCGTACACCGCGGTGAGCAGCCACATCCAGCCCGCCGTGCGCGGCCGGGTCCGGGCCGCCACGATCGTGAGCACCAGCAGGTGGGAGACGAAGCTGCCCGGGGGCCAGGGCCGGCCGTTCCAGTCGCCGCCGAGGACCGCGGCGACCGTCGTCGCCGCGAACGACAGCCAGAACGCGCCGGCCGGACGCACCAGGGTCAGCAGCACCGGGGCCAGGGCGAGCAGCCCGCACAGCAGGCCCGGCCCGCCGACGCCGGTGGTCACCGTGCCGACGAGCAGCGCCACGAGCCCGCCGGCCACCACCACCGCGTGCGGGGTCCGGGCCGCGTGGGCCCGCATCCGGTCGGGCAGGTGGCGGGTGAGGCGGCCGTCCACCGCCGTGCGGGGCAGCGGCCGGTAGGCGAAGGCGTCGTGGAACAGGTCCTGCCGCAGCCCGCGCAGGGCGTCCACGGCCAGCCGGAACTCGGGGCTGCGCGGCCGGCCGGCCGTGCCCGGCGGTGTCGTCTGCGTGTGCGTCGTCTCGGTCACGTGCCACACGGTAGGCGCCGGCCGGACTCCCGGTCGTCCCCTCGCAGGGGGGTCCTCGGGGGTCCGTCTCAAGTACTACGACGGTCCCGCGGTCCCTGCCGCGGAGTCCTCGGCCGCCCCGGCTGTCACCAGGCGAGCTGGGCGATCTCCTCCGCCACCACCGCGCAGGCGTCCGCCGCCGGGTCGATCAGCGGGAAGTGGCCCACGTCCTCCAGCAGGGTCAGTCCCACCATCTCGCCCGCCTTCGCCGCGGCCTCCGCGTAGGACTCGGCCACCGGCTCCGGTACGACCAGGTCGGCGCGGCCCTGGACGAAGGTCGTGGCGATGCCCGTGGGCAGGAGCAGCACCGGGTCGGCGTACGGACGGCGGGTGGCGAAGGTGTCGGGGCCGCCGAGGAGTTGCAGGGAGGCGTGCGCGCAGACCTCCAGCTTCTCCGCCACCTGGAGGTCCGCGATGGGGGCGAGCGCGACGACGCCCCGCAGGGCGGCCGGGCCGTCGGTGCGCCACGGCGCGTCCGCGGGGAGGACATGGCGGGCCGCCGCCCACAGCGCCAGGTGCCCGCCCGCCGAATGGCCGGTCAGGACCGTGCGGCGCGGGTCCGCCTGCGGCAGCGCCTCGCCGGCCAGGGCGGGCAGGGCGTCCAGGGCCGCCGCGACGTCGTCGAAGGTGTCGGGCCAGCGGCCGGCCGGGCCGCCGGCCGAGCCGTCGCCGCCCCGTCGGTACTCCACGTTGGCCACCGCGAAGCCCCTGCGGGCCAGGTAGTCGGCGAAGGGGCCGAGATGGCGGCGGTCGTAGCGGGCGCGCCAGGCGCCGCCGTGCAGGACGACGACCAGCGGGGCGAGGGCGCCGGGAGCGGTGGAGCCGGGGCCGGGGCGCGGAGCGTGGAAGTCGATCACCTGGTCGGGGTGGTCGCCGTACGCGGCGGTGACGTCCGGGGCGACCGGGGAGTGCGAGAAGGCCGACTCCTCTTCGGCGGCGGCGCGGGCTGCGGCGGCGTCGTCCGGCATGCTCCAACCTCTCAGCGACGATGGGTACCTCCCAGGCGTTCGGCACTGGGGGAGGGTGTGGCGGACCAGGGGGGAAGCGGGCCGTTGGCGGGGACGGTATCAGGCAGGTGACGTGCGGGGACACGGGGATGTGACGCACGGTCAGGGCGACCGGTCCTCCCGGGCCGTCGCGGGCGCGGTGCGGGGGCCGCCGAGACCCGACACGGCGACCGGACAAGCCGGTTGAGGGAGCCACCGGGGCGTGACGCGGGGCGGGGAGACCCGGGAGGACGACCGGTGCCCCGGGGTGCCGTCCCGGGCGCCCCGGGCCGCCCCGCCCCGCGTCCGCCGGCCTACGCCAGTTCCTCCCCCAGCACCCGTGCCGCCCGCTCCACGTCCCGGAAGCCCACGTACAGCGGGGTGAAGCCGAAGCGGAGGACGTCGGGGTGGCGGAAGTCGCCCACCACGCCCCGGGCGATCAGACGCTTCATCACCTCGCCCGCGTCCGGGCAGCGCAGGGCGATCTGGCTGCCGCGCTCCGCGTGCGGCCTCGGTGTCACGCACTCCACCCGGCCCGGCTCGGTGTACTCGTCCACGCACCGCAGGAAGAAGTCCGTCAGCGCCAGGGACTTGGCGCGTACGGCTTCGACGGACACCCCGTCCCAGACGTCGAGGGCGGCCTCCAGCGCCAGCAGGGACAGGATGTCCGGGGTGCCGACCCGGCCGCGCACCGCGCCCGCCGCCGGGGCGTACGACGGGCTCATGCCGAAGGGCTCGGCGTGGGAGTTCCAGCCGGGCAGCGGCGAGTCGAAGCGGTCCTGGAGTTCCCGCCGCACGTACAGGTACGCCGGTGAACCCGGGCCGCCGTTCAGGTACTTGTAGGTGCAGCCGACCGCGAGGTCCACGCCGTGCTCGTCCAGGCCCACCGGCAGCGCGCCCGCGCTGTGGCACAGGTCCCAGACCGCGACGGCTCCGCAGGCGTGGACCGCGGCTGTGAGCGCCGGGAGGTCGTGCAGCCGGCCGGTGCGGTAGTCGACGTGGTTGAGCAGCACGGCGGCCGTGCGGTCGCCCAGCGCCGCCGGCACCTGGGCCGGGGTCACCGCGCGCAGGGTGCGGCCGGTGAGCCGGGCCGCCGACTCGGCGATGTAGCCGTCGGTGGGGAAGGTCGTCGCGTCCACCAGGAGTTCGTCGCGGCCGTCGCCCGCCATGCGGACCGCGGCGACCAGTGCCTTGAAGACGTTGACGCTGGTCGAGTCGCCGACGACGATCTGGCCGGGTGCGGCGCCGACCAGCGGGGCGATCCGGTCGCCGATCCGCTCGGGCGCCGTCCACCAGCCGCTCTCCTCCCAGGAGCGGATGCGCAGTTCGCCCCACTGGCGGCGGACGACGTCCGCGATCCGGTCGGGGACGTGCGCGGGCAGGGCGCCGAGGGAGTTGCCGTCCAGGTAGACGCCCGTGGGGCCGGCCGCGTCACCGGACGCGGAGTCGAGGACGAAACGGTCCCGCAGGGGCGCCAGTTCGTCGGCCTGGTCCCGTTCCTTCGCGAGCAGGGGCAGGTCAGACATGGGACCTCGCCGTCCACAGCTCGGGGAACACGTTCTTGCGCGCGCGCTTCTCCAGCCAGGCCACACCGGCGGAGCCGCCCGTGCCGGTCTTGGCGCCCATCGCGCGCCGGGTGGCGACCAGGTGGTCGTTGCGCCAGCGCCAGACCAGTTCGGCCACGTCGCTCAACGCCTCGCCGAGGCGCGCGAGTTCGGCGTTCTGGTCGCCGGAGTAGATCTCCGTCCAGGCCGCCTCGACGGCGTCGGAGGGCTCGTGGCGCGCGGAGACGTCGCGGTGCAGCACGGAGTCGGGGATCGCGTGGCCGCGGCGCGCGAGGAGCCGTACCACCTCGTCGTACAGGCTGGGCTCGTGCAGCGCCTTCTCCAGCTCCGCGTGGACGCGCGGGGCGCCGCGGTGCGGGACGAGCATGGACGCGGACTTCTCACCGAGCAGGAACTCCAGGCGCCGGTACATCGCCGACTGGAAACCGGAGCCCTCGCCGAGCGCGCCGCGGTAGGAGTTGAACTGCGCCGGGGTCAGCTGCCCCAGCGGCTTCCAGGAGGCGTTCAGGGCCTCCAGCTCGCGCACGGAACGCTTCAGCGCGGCGAGCGCGACCGGCACGTCGTCCGCGCGCAGGGCCCGTGCGGCCGTCTCCCACTCGTGCACGATGACCGTGAACCACAGCTCCATGACCTGAGTGGTCACCAGGAAGACCATCTCTCCGGGGTCGTCGGAGAGGGTGTGCTGGAGGTGGGTGAGGACGTCCGCCTTGACGTAGTCCTCGTACGGCGTCGTCCCCGCGAAATCGAGATTCGGGGTCTCGGGCTCAGCGGCCTCGTGAAGGGGGTGAGCCTGTTGGGACATCGCTGTCTCCTGTTGTGTCACTCCGGGTAGCGGTCCGCCCCTGCCGATGCCGGCACGGGGGCCCCGGTCCCCACTACGGAATCCTCCGCAATCACTCCCGATACGGCAAGGCCGATCATGCCCGGTGCCGGGCGCCGCCGCCGAGCGGGGCGCGTGCGGTGGCGACCAGCAGGGCGGCCGGGACGAGCAGCAGGGCGGCCGCCACGAGGGCCGCGCGCAGCCCCAGGGCGGAGGCCAGCGCGCCGCCCAGGAGCCCGCCGGCCGGCATGCTGCCCCAGGCGAGGACCCGGTACGCGGCGGTCACCCGGCCGGTGAGCGCGTCCGGGATGCGGGCCTGCCGTTCGGAGACCGTGACCACGTTCCACACCACCACCATCAGCCCGTTGACGGCCAGCAGGGCCGCCCCGAGCACGGCCGGGCGGGAGACCGTGAGCAGGCCGAAGACCGCCGCCGAACCGGCGGCGGAACCGGCCAGCAGCCGCCGGTGGGACAGCCGCCGGGCCAGCGGGGCGGCGACCAGGGAGCCGAGGACGCTGCCCACGGCGCTCGCCGTCAGGAGCAGCCCGTAGCCGGCGCCGCCGAGGTGCCACTGGTGCCGCGCGAACAGGACCATGACACCCCAGGCGGCGGCGCTGCCCATGCCCAGCAGGACCGTCGCCAGGGCGAGTACCCGCACCACCCGGTCGTCGCGCAGCCAGCGCAGCCCCTCGGCGACGCTGTGCCGCAAGGACGCGGTCCCCTCCGGCGCGGGTGTACGCGGCGGGCGGAAGCGGCCCCTGACGCCCGCCAGCAGGGCCACCCCCAGCAGGTAGCTGGCCGCGTCGATGCCGGCCGGCAGCCAGCGGGCGACCGCGAACAGGGCGGCACCCGCGGCCGGCCCCGCGAACTGGACGAGCACGGTCGAGCTGCCCTGGAGCAGGCTGTTGGCCCGGACCAGCGAGCCGGCCCCGGCCACGGCGGGGATCACCGCCTGCGCGGAGGTGTCGAAGAAGATCTGCGCCGACCCCAGGGCGAACAGCACGGCCAGCAGCAGCCAGATGTTCCCCACGTCGAAGGCCACCGCCGCCGCGAGGGCCGCCACGAGCAGGGCGCGGCAGCCGTCGGCGATCAGCAGCACCTTCCTGCGGTCCCAGCGGTCGACCAGCCCGCCCACCAGCAGCCCGAGGAACAGCCAGGGCGCCTGGGTGGCGGCGGCGGCCGCGGAGACGAGCACCGGGTCCCGGGTCCAGTCCGTGGCCAGCAGGGGGAACGCGCTCAGCTCCAGCCCGTCGCCGAGCCCGGAGACCGCCGCCGCGGTCCACAGCAGCCAGAAGTCCCGGGACAGCCCCAGGGGCCCCGGCCTCCGCGCCCCGGCACAGCCGTCGCGGCGCGGGGCCAGGGCCGACTCGTTCGTCACCCGCGGGTCAGCCCAGGGTCTGGGCCGCCGTGGGCGAGGAGTCCTTCAGGAACTGGGTGCAGCGCTCGTACTCCTCCTGCTCGCCGATCGCCTGCGCGGCGCGGGCGAGGGCGTGCAGGGCGCGCAGGAAGCCGCGGTTCGGCTCGTGCTCCCACGGCACCGGTCCGTGGCCCTTCCAGCCGCTGCGGCGCAGGGAGTCCAGGCCCCGGTGGTAGCCGGTACGGGCGTAGGCGTACGACTCCACGACCGAGCCCCGCTCGAACGCCTCGTCGGCCAGCTGGGCCCAGGCGAGGGAGGAGGCGGGGTACTTGGCGGCGACGTCCGCCGGCGCGGCACCGCTCGCCAGGGCCTCGCGGGGCGCCGGGTCGTCGGGGAGGTGGGTGGGGGGCGGGCCGCCGAGCAGGTTCTCGTGAATCGTCATGACTTCAGTCTGACGCACGTCCGACGAACCCCCGAGAAGGGCCACGGGAGAAGGGCCCGAGCGCCCCGAAGGGGCGCGGGGAACGGCAGCGCCTCAAAGGGGCGCGGGGAACGGCGCGACCAGCCCCCACCGAACCCGCAGCCGAACAACCAGGGCCGCGGCCACCGAGCGCCCCAAAGGGGCGCGGGGAACTGCGCGACCGGCCCCCGCCGGGCCGCAGCCGAACGACCAGGGACGCCGGACACCACGCGCCCCCGCCGGACCACAGCCGAAGAGACCCCCGCCCTCACCCCGATCGGTCGGCCTCCAACGGCGGAGCCGTCACGCTGCCGTGGGTCCGGCACTCCGGTCGCGGGCACCCCGGTGCCGGCCGTCGGACCAGGGCGAACGCGAGCGCCGAGCCCAGCACCAGCACCCCCGCGCAGATCGGCATCGCCCGGTCGAACGCCGCGTCGAACGCCGTGGGCGACCGGTACGCCTCCGCCCCCATCCCCGCCAGCAGCGGCAGCGCCGCCACCGCCACCAGCCCCGCCGCCCGCGCCGCCGCGTTGTTGATACCGCTGGCCAGGCCCGCCCGGGCGGTGTCGACGGAGGCGAGCACCGTGGCCGTCAGGGGCGCGACCAGGGTGACCATGCCGGCGCCCATCACCAGCAGGGCCGGGAGCACGTCGGTCAGGTAGTCCGCCCCCTTCCCCACCCGCAGCATCAGCAGCATCGCCACCGCGCACAGCAGCGGGCCCACCGTCAGCGGCAGCCGCGGCCCCGTGCGGTCGGCCAGCGCGCCCGAGCGGGAGGAGAACAGCAGCATCAGGGCCGTGGTGGGCAGCAGCGCCGTACCGGCGGCGAGCGGCGAGTAGCCCGCCACCACCTGGAGCTGGAGCGCGGTGAGGAAGAAGAAGCCGCCGAAGGCCGCGTACACGCACAGGGTGACGAGGTTGACCGCCGTGAACTGCCGCGAGGCGAAGATGTCCGGCGGCAGCATCGGGTCGGGCCGGTGCCGCTCGACGTGCACGAAGGCCACCGCCGCCGCGAGGCCCGCGGCCCCGGTCAGGGCGACCGCCAGGGAGCCGCCCCGGGCCTCGATCAGCGCGTACGTCAGCAGGGCGAGGGACAGCGCCCCGAGGACCGCGCCCAGCACGTCGAAGCGGCCGTGGGCGCGCTGGTCGGCGGACTCCGGTACGTGCCGCAGCGCGATCGGCGCGCACAGCAGGGCCAAGGGCACGTTGAGGAGGAACACCCAGCGCCAGCCGGGGCCGGTCACCAGCCAGCCGCCGAGGAAGGGGCCGACGGCGGCGCCGATCCCGCCGAACCCGGACCACAGGCCGACCGCCCGGCTGCGGTCGTCGGGGTGGAAGGACGCCTGGATCAGGGCGAGCGAGCCGGGTGTGAGCAGGGCCCCGCCGATGCCCTGGAGGGCGCGGGCGGCGATGAGGATCCCGGAGGTGGGGGCCAGGCCGCACAGCAGGGAGGCCGCCGCGAACCAGACGACCCCGAGGACGAAGACCTTCCGGCGGCCGTAGCGGTCGCCCAGGGAGCCGCCCAGCAGGATCAGGCCGGCCAGCGTGACCATGTACGCGTTGACCGTCCACTGCAGGGCGGCGAGGCTCGCGTCGAGGTCCTGGCCGATGCGCGGCAGGGCGACGTTGACGACGGTGGAGTCCAGCATCGCCATGCTGGAGCCCAGGACGGTGGTGAGCAGGATCCACTTGCCCTGGGGCGAGGCGAGCCGGACGTCGGGCATGCCCCCAGGTATACAGCGGGCCCGGCGGCATGGACAGCCGCCGGGCCCGCCGGGACGCCGTAGCGCTTACTTGATCTTGTTGCCCGCCGAGCGCAGGTGCTGCGTGGCCTCGACGACGCGCGCGGCCATGCCCGCCTCGGCCAGCTTGCCCCAGGTGCGCGGGTCGTAGGCCTTCTTGTTGCCGACCTCGCCGTCGACCTTCAGGACGCCGTCGTAGTTCTGGAACATGTGGCCGGCGACCGGACGGGTGAAGGCGTACTGGGTGTCCGTGTCGAGGTTCATCTTCACGACGCCGTTCTCCAGCGCGGTCTGGATCTCCTGCTCGGTGGAGCCGGAGCCGCCGTGGAAGACGAAGTCGAACGGAGCGGCCTTGCCGAACTTGGCGGCGACGCCCTCGCTCAGCTCCTTCAGCAGCTCCGGGCGCAGGACGACGTTGCCCGGCTTGTACACGCCGTGCACGTTGCCGAAGGAGGCGGCCAGCAGGTAGCGGCCCCTCTCGCCCAGGCCCAGGGCCTCGGCGGTGCGGATCGCGTCGTCGACGGTGGTGTACAGCTCGTCGTTGATCTCGTGGGAGACCCCGTCCTCCTCGCCGCCGGTCGGGGTGATCTCCACCTCCAGGATGATCTTGGCGGCGCGGGCGCGCTCCAGCAGCTCCTGGGCGATGGAGAGGTTGTCGGCGAGGGTCTCGGCGGAGCCGTCCCACATGTGCGACTGGAACAGCGGGTTGCGGCCGGCCTTGACGCGCTCCTCGGAGATCGCGATCAGCGGACGCACGTACCCGTCGAGCTTGTCCTTCGGGCAGTGGTCGGTGTGCAGGGCGATGTTGACCGGGTACTTCTCGGCGAGGACGTGCGCGTACTCGGCGAGGGCGACGGCACCGGTCACCATGTCCTTGCTGTACTGCCCGCCGAGGAACTCGGCCCCGCCGGTCGAGATCTGGACGATGCCGTCGCTCTCCGCCTCCGCGAAGCCGCGCAGGGCCGCGTTCAGGGTCTGCGAGGACGTGACGTTGATGGCCGGGTAGGCGAACTTGCCTGCCTTCGCCCGGTCGAGCATCTCGTTGTAGACCTCGGGGGTTGCGATGGGCATCCTGTCCGCTCCTTGTGTTGCGGGTTGGCGTTCTGCGTTACGGCCCTGACCTAGACCTGGGGTGCGACGTCATCGTCGGCCCCATCTTTCCAGACCCGGGGGGCTGGCTCGGCGCCCCGGTCAAGTGCAGGCCGAACCGCCCGGTCAGTCCAGACCCAGTTCGTCCTTCGAGAAGGCGAACCGGTACGGAACGCCCGCTCCGGCCTCGATCTTCTCGGCGGCGCCGGTCGCCCGGTCCACGATGGTCGCGACGGCGACGACCTCCGCACCGGCCTCGCGGACGGCCTCGACGGCGGTCAGCGGCGAACCGCCGGTGGTGGAGGTGTCCTCCACCACCAGGACACGGCGGCCCGCGATCTCCGGGCCCTCGACGCGCCGCTGGAGCCCGTGCGCCTTGGCGGCCTTGCGGACGACGAACGCGTCGAGCCTGCGCCCGCGCGCGGCGGCGGCGTGCAGCATGGCGGCGGCGACCGGGTCGGCGCCCATGGTGAGCCCGCCGACCGCGTCGAACTCGAGGTCCTCGGTCAGGTCCAGCAGCACCTGGCCGACCAGCGGCGCGGCCTGGCCGTCCAGGGTGATGCGGCGCAGGTCGACGTAGTAGTCGGCCTCCAGACCGGAGGAGAGGGTCACCTTGCCGTGCACCACGGCCTTGTCCTTGATCTGCTGCAGCAGCGCGCCGCGAACGTCCGTCATGCCGACCAGCTTAGAGCCGCCGCCAGCTCCAGGTGGTCGCGGCTTCCAGCGGGTCCAGCGGGGTGACCAGGCGCGGAGTGGTGTTCAGCCCGTTGGGCGGCCCGGTCTGCGGCTCCACACAGACGGCCTCGGCCTGCTCGTCGTAGACCACCACCCACTCCTCCCGGCTAGCCACCTTCAGCTCCAGCTGCCCGGGCCAGGTGAGGGTGACGTCGACGCCGCCGGGCATGCCGAAGCAGTCGTCCCAGGGGCCCGGCCGGGGGTCGACGCGGTTGCCGGTGGGCAGGTGGTCGGCGCCGCGCTCCTCCTGCCAGGCGGGCTTGAAGTCCAGTCGGACGTCCTCGCCGCCGAGGTTGCGGTGGAACCACGGGTGCCAGCCGAGCTGTGCCGGGAAGGAGTCGTCGTACGTCTCCACCGACATCGTCAGCGTCAGGCCGTCCTCGGCGAGCGTGACGATCTGGGTGACGCGGCCGGGGTGCGGCCAGGGGTCGGTCAGCTCGCAGGTGATCACCGCCTCGTTCTCCGTCACGCGAGCGGTGCGCCAGGCGCCGTCGCGGGCGGTGCCGTGGATGGCGTGCGGCGGGGAGTTGAGCGGCATCTGGCGGACGGTGCCGCCGTCCAGGAAGCGGCCGTCCCGGATCCGGCCGCACCAGGGCACCATCGGGAAGCAGCCGTAGCGCTCCCCTTGCCGCAGCAGTTCCAGGGAGCCGATCCTGAGGCTGCCGATACGGCCGCCGTTGGCCGGGCTGACGCGTGCTTCCGCTTCGCCTGCGGTCAGCGTGATGTCTTCGTTACTCACGGGACGACAGTACTGGGGTCAGGACGGTGCCGGCCTCGCCTCCAGGGGGCGCGTGGCGCTCAGCGGCGTTTGCGCAGCGCCCTGCCGACGACGATCGCCGACGCCACGACCAGTGCCGCCGCCGGTGCCGCCCAGCGCAGTGCCGAGGCCGCCGTGACGCTCTGCGGCGCCGGGACGGGGGCGTAGCGGCCGCGCGGCGGGGCGTGGTCGACCTCCTCGGCGCTGCGGCCGATCATCGTGCGGCGGGCGTGCGCGGCCTCGGCGGGTGGCTCACCGGTGTCGGCGAAGTCGCCGGCGGGGCGGTCGGTGGAGGCGGCGGCGATCCCGGTGCCGGCGTCCGCGTCCGTGCCGGACTCCGCTTCCGTGCCGGTGTCCGCGTCGAGGTCGGTGCCGGGGCCCTCGTCCGCGTCCGGCGCCAGGGCGGACGGGGGGACCTCGGTGTCGAAGACGGAGGTGTGGGCGGCAGCGGCGGAGGGGTCCGGCCGGTCGCCCGCGCCGCCGTCGGCACCGGCGGCCAGCGACTCCAGGAAGCGGTTCAGCAGCCGGGTCGCCGCCGCGGCCACCGTCTCGGCCGGCAGTTCCGCGATCCGGCCGGTCGCGTCCGCCGTGCCCTCGGCCGTGACCGTGCAGCCGCCCTCGGTGTCCGCGAGGCGCAGGGTCAGCGCCAGCTTGACCGCGCCGGTGCCGCGCGCCTCGGTGGCATCGCCCACGAGGGCGTACCCGCCGTCCTCGCGGGCGGTCACCCGGGCCGTGCCGCGGTAGGTGACGGAGTGTCCGCCGACCCGCAGCTTCAGCCGGCCGGTGATGGGTTCGGCACCGGCGTCCTGCTGCAGGCCGGGGACCGACCGGGCCACGCGTGCCTGGTCGGCCAGTGCCGCGCCGATCCGCTCGGCGGGGGCCGGGACGAAGACCTGGTGCCTCATGTCCGGGGAGCCTACCCAGTTGTCGCCGGAACTCACCCGGCCGTGAAGCCGCTCAGTACCTCGGACGCACCAGTGTCGACACCGGCACCCCGGCCACCCGCGTCCGTTCCGCCGCCCGCGCGTCCGCCCTCAGCCCGGCCTGCGTCAAGGTCCCCGCGCGCCCGCCGCCCACGCGCAGGGCGGGCGCGGCGTCCCCGCGCGCCGCCAGCAGGAACCCCCAGTCGCGCGGTGCCCGCAGCGCCCCCGTCGAGCGGCCGGGCCCGGCCGCGAGGGCGGAGCCGTGGCCCGGCACCCGGTAGGGCGAGACGGCGAAGCCGGCGGCGCGCAGGGTGGCGGCCACGGTCCAGAAGGCGCGGGGCCGGGCGGTGACGGGCCCGGCGTGCACCACCAGGCGGCCGTCCGGGGCCAGGACGCGGCGGGCCAGGCCGTAGAACTCCTCGGAGTACAGCTTGGTGGAGGCGGTGATGCCGGGACCGGGCAGGTCGCTGATCACGACGTCGTACGCCGGTCCGCGCGCCCGCCGCAGCCAGGTGAGCGCGTCGGCCGTGGTCACGCGCACGCGCGGGTCGGCGAGCGCGTGCCCGTTGAGGGCGGTCAGACCGGGGTCGCGGCGGGCCAGCCGGACCAGGCCGGGGTCGAGTTCGACGACGTCCACACGGCGCACCCCGGGGTGGCGCAGCACCTCGCGGGCGGCCAGCCCGTCGCCGCCGCCGAGGATCAGCACGCGTGCGTGCGGACCGGTCAGGGCCGGCCGGACCAGGGCCTCGTGGTAGCGGTGCTGGTCCCGGCCGCCGACCGGGAGGCGGCCGTCGAGGAAGAGGTCGAGGGGGGCGCCGTGGGTGCCGCCGGCGAGGACGACCTCCTGCACGCCGGTCCGCACGGCCACCCGGACGTCCGTGCCGTAGACGGCGCGCCGCGCGGCCCGTTCGAAGTCGCCGGCGAGGGCGGCGGCGGAGGCGAGGACGCCGAGCACGGTGAGCCCGGCGAGGAGCAGGGTCCAGCGGGCGCGGCGGGTGAGGTCGCGGCGGAAGAGGCCGAGGACGAGGGCGCCGCCCGCGACGACGTTGACCGTCCCGGTGACCAGGGCGCCCGTCAGCTGGCCGAGGAACGGCAGCAGGAGGAAGGGGAAGGCGAGGCCGCCGACCAGCGCGCCCACGTAGTCCGCGGCGAACAGGTCGGCCACCGCGCCGCCCGCGTCCTGCCGGCGGATGCGCTGGATCAGCTCCATCAGCAGCGGGACCTCGGCGCCGATGAGCAGGCCGATGGCGAGGGAGAAGGCGACCAGGAGGCAGCGCGGGCCGTCGGCCCACATCCCGCCCCAGCCGGCGGTCCAGGCGAAGACGGCGTACAGGGCCATGGCGCTGCACCCGCCGATCAGCGCGAGGGCCGACTCCACCGCGCCGAACCCGGCCGCCGCGTGACAGCGCAGCCGCTTGGCGCCGAGCGAGCCGATGCCCATGGCGAACACCATCACGGAGAGCACCACGGAGGCCTGGGTGACCGAGTCGCCCATCAGGTACGAGGCGAAGGCGACCAGTTCGAGTTCGTACACGAGTCCGCAGGCCGCGCAGACGAAGACGCACACGAGGACCAGGAACCGCCCGGTGCCGGGCCGGACGGGCAGCCGTGCGGGGCCTGTCCAGGAGGGCGGGGCGCCCGGGGGCGCGGGGGCGTGCGATTCGATCACGCTGCGACGTTACGTCACTCGCCGGGTACGCTTCGTCACCCACACGTGTGGATCTGGGGGCGGTTGACGCGATCGGGGTTTATGTCGCCGCGGAGTGCCGGGCCACCGTCCGCCGCCGTGCCCCGACCCGGGTCCGGGTGGCCACCAGCTGGCCGTCCTGCGGGTAGGCGTGCCAGGTGCGCCAGTGCACCTGGCCCTCCTGGTGCTGGGCCAGCATCGCGGTGAAGGCGTGCGGGCTGCCCGGGAAGACCCCGGCGAGGCCGTGCGGGTGGTCGGAGACGAGGGCCAGCAGCTCCTGGGCGCGGCCTGCGAACGAGCCGGGGGTGAGCACCTCCACGCGGGCGGCGAACTCGTACTCCCAGTCGCCGACGCGCTTGGCGACGCCCAGCGGCAGCGGGGTGCTGGAGCCGGGGATGCAGGCGACCGTCTCCGAACAGCGGCCACGCTCCTCCTCCAGGAGCACCTGGTGGGACGCGCCGAGCAGCCGCAACTGCAGTTTCGCGCCGGTGAGTTCGAGGTCGAGGGTGGCCAGGGCGGGCAGCGGCTCGCGTCCCAGGGCCCAGGCGAGATCGGCAGCGCGCGTATCGGTGTAGGTGGTGTTCAGGGTCGTGAGCATGGATCGGCTCCGCTAACACGCAAGAAGGGGGAGATCGGCCATGTCAGCCCAGCCGGCCCGGCCGGGGTGGAATGCCTGGGGGACGTCCGAGGGGCTGCGTTGGCGTTTCAGAGGGAATCATGAACAGTGGCGACGCCACAGCGTTTTTACCCAACTTCGTAGGGTTTCCATCCCTCAGAGGGCTCCACAGCTCAACTGTTCAACCACGGCGTGCGCCGGGCGCGGGGAACGGACGCGGCCGGGCGCCCGCCGGGAGGTCTCCCCCGGCCGGTGCCCGGCCGTGTGCGGCCCGGATGCGGATGCCCCCGTTCCGGAAGCTCGGCTGCCCCGTGTCAGCCGCCTCCGCCGCATCCGCCCCCGCCGCCGCACGACGAACCCCCGCCGCAGGACGAGCCGCCACCGCAGGACGAATGGCCCCCACACGAGTGACCCCCGTGCCCGCCGTGGTGCCCCCCGTGCCCGCCCGACGAGCCGGAGTCGCCGCCGCCGGCCCACCAGCTGCCGGTGCCCCCGCCGCCCGCGTAGCCCGCTGCCGACGACGCGCGGTGCGACCGGTTCCGGCGGCCGCCCTTGCCGAGCGGCACCGCGCCGCGCCGGTTGCGGCGGTTACGGCCCGCCGCCGCCGCGATGACCAGAACCACGGCCACCGCCAGGATGATGCCGACGGTCATGGCGTCACCCTCCTTCCGTTCCCCCGAAGCGGCCCCCCGTGGGCGCCTCGCCGTTGCCGCGTCCTACCGCGGTGACCGGGGGATGCCCGGCCGCGCCTGACCCCAAAGCGGAGTTGAGGAACTCCAGAGCTTGGGCGGAGGATGACCGGCATGACCTCCAGCGCACGCCCCCACCTCAACCGCCGGCTCGCCGCGTTCGGGACGACGATCTTCGCCGAGATGTCGGCGCTCGCCGTGGCGACCGGGTCGATCAACCTCGGCCAGGGCTTCCCCGACACCGACGGGCCCGAGGAGATCCGGGAGGCGGCCGTGCGGGCGCTGCGCGACGGCCGCGGCAACCAGTACCCGCCCGGCCCCGGCGTCCCCGAGCTGCGCACCGCGATCGCCGCGCACCAGCTGCGCCGCTACGGCCTGTCCTACGACCCCGACACCGAGGTGCTGGTCACGGCGGGCGCGACCGAGGCCATCGCCGCCGCGCTGCTGGCGCTGGTCGAGCCGGGGGACGAGGTGGTGGCGCTGGAGCCGTACTACGACTCGTACGCGGCGAGCATCGCGATGGCGGGCGGCACCCGGGTGCCGGTCACCCTGCGCCCGCGGGAGGGCGGCTTCCGGCTCGGCCTGGACGAGCTGCGCGCGGCGGTCACCGACCGCACCCGGCTGCTGCTGGTCAACACCCCGCACAACCCGACCGGCACCGTGCTCACGCGCGCGGAGCTGGCCGCCGTCGCCGAGCTGGCGGTGGAGCGGGACCTGCTGGTGGTGACCGACGAGGTCTACGAGCACCTGGTCTTCGACGGCGCCGAGCACCTGCCGCTGGCCGCGTTCCCCGGCATGCGCGAGCGGACGGTCAGCATCGGTTCGGCCGGCAAGACCTTCTCGTTCACCGGCTGGAAGGTCGGCTGGGTGACGGCCGCGCCGGAACTGGTGAGCGCGGTCCGCGCGGTGAAGCAGTTCCTGACGTACGTCTCCTCGGGCCCCTTCCAGTACGCGGTGGCCGAGGCCCTCGCCCTGCCGGACTCCTACTTCGAGGAGTTCCGCCGGGGCATGCTGGCGCGCCGGGAGATCCTGGCGCAGGGGCTGACGGCGGCGGGCTTCGAGGTGTTCCGGCCGGCCGGGACGTACTTCATCACCACCGACATCCGGCCCCTGGGCGAGAAGGACGGCTTCGCCTTCTGCCGCGCGCTGCCTGAGCGGGCGGGCGTGGTGGCCATCCCGAACGCGGTCTTCTACGACGACCGGGAGGCGGGGGCGCCGTTCGTGCGGTTCGCCTTCTGCAAGCGGGAGGACGTCCTGCTCGAGGCGGCGGAGCGGCTGCGGCGCATGTGAGCGCGCAGGACGCGCGGGGACGCGCGGGATCCGGTCCGGGGGCGGGAAGGCCCCCGGACCGGCCGGGTCCCGTTACTCCCCGTTGCCTTCGGGGTTCTCGGGGTCCTCGGGGTTCTCGGAGTCGTTGACCTCCTGCTCCAGGCCGAGCTGCTCGACCAGCCACTTGTCGAACTCGATCGCGGCCCGCACCCAGCTGACCGTGGAGGAGACGAAGTGGTTGATGTCGACGCCCGTGCCGATCAGCATCTGGGCCTCGCCGATCAGGCGGACGGTGCCGTCGTCGTGGGTGTGGGTGTACACCTTGGGCCACAGGGTGCGGCGGTTCCAGTCGTCGATGGACTCCAGCAGCTGCGGCTTCTCGTCGATCTTGTGGGGGCGGTCGTAGAAGGTCCGCACCGAGAAGATCGCCTGTTCGGCCTCTCCCCTGAACATGAAGTAGGTGCGGAACTGCTCCCACGGCGCGGCGAGGTCACCCTCCTCGTCGACGACGTACTTCAGCTCCATCTGGTCGAGAAGCTGCTTCACCAGGTCCTGATCCGGGAGGACGGGGCCAACCGGTCCTTCGGGCTGCGGTTCGGGCTGGCCCCCGAAGTTCGGAATCGAGGACGGGTCGATGCTCACCGTGATTTTCCCTTCATGCGGATGCCGCCATCCTCCCCCAGGAGGGGCGGGGGATGGCAACCCCGGGCCGCCTGTCAGCCCAGGGCGGAACGGGCGCCCGCGGAACCGTGGCGGGTGACGGCGACGCGCCCGGCGCCCTCAGCGGCGTCCGGGCGGCCCGCACGGCACGACGGCCCCTGCCCGGCCGGCAGCCGGGCAGGGGCCGTCGTGCGGCCGCGTGGGGGCCTTACAGGGTCTTCCCCGTCGCGGGGCCGACCAGCAGGCCCTCGCCGAAGCGGTCGACGCGGACCGTGTCGCCGTCCTTGACCTCGCCGGACAGGATCTCCTTGGCGAGCCGGTCGCCGATGGCGCTCTGCACCAGCCGGCGCAGCGGCCGGGCGCCGTAGGCCGGGTCCAGGCCCTCCTCGGCCAGCCAGGCCAGCGCCTCGGGGGTGACGTCCAGGGTGAGCTGCCGCTCGGCCAGCCGCCGGGCCAGCCGGTCGATCTGGAGCCCCGCGATCCGCTCCAGCTCGGGCTTGGTGAGCGCCGAGAAGACCACCAGGTCGTCCAGCCGGTTGAGGAACTCCGGCTTGAAGGAGGCCCGGACGACCTCCAGCACCTGCTCCTTCTTCTGCTCCTCGGTGGTCAGCGGGTCCATCAGGAAGTGGCTGCCCAGGTTGGAGGTGAGGACCAGGATGGTGTTGCGGAAGTCGACCGTCCGGCCCTGACCGTCCGTCAGCCGGCCGTCGTCCAGCACCTGGAGCAGGATGTCGAAGACCTCCGGGTGGGCCTTCTCCACCTCGTCCAGCAGGATCACGCTGTACGGGCGCCGGCGCACGGCCTCGGTGAGCTGCCCGCCCTCCTCGTAGCCGACGTACCCGGGGGGCGCGCCGACCAGCCGGGAGACGCTGTGCTTCTCGCTGTACTCGGACATGTCGATGCGGACCATGGCCCGCTCGTCGTCGAACAGGAAGTCCGCGAGCGCCTTGGCCAGTTCGGTCTTGCCGACACCGGTCGGGCCGAGGAAGAGGAAGGAGCCGGTGGGGCGGTCGGGGTCGGCGATCCCGGCCCGCGAGCGGCGCACGGCGTCCGACACGGCCCGTACGGCCTCGCTCTGGCCGATGAGCCGCTTGCCGATCTCCTCCTCCATGCGCAGCAGCTTCTGCGTCTCGCCCTCCAGCAGGCGCCCGGCGGGGATGCCGGTCCAGGCGGCGACGACGTCGGCGATGTCGTCGGCGCCGACCTCCTCCTTGACCATGGTGTCCTTGGCGACCTCCTCCTCGGCGGCGGAGGCGGCCTCCAGCTCCTTCTCCAGCTGCGGGATCTCGCCGTACAGCAGTTTGGCCGCGGTGTCGAAGTCGCCGTCGCGCTGGGCGCGCTCGGCCTGCCCGCGCAGGTCGTCCAGGCGCTCCTTGAGCTCACCGACCCGGTTGAGGGACTGCTTCTCCTTCTCCCAGCGGGCGGTCAGGCCGCGCAGCTCCTCCTCCCTGTCGGCGAGGTCGCGGCGCAGCTTCTCCAGCCGGGCGACGGAGGCCGGGTCGGTCTCCTTGCTGAGGGCCAGCTCCTCCATCCGCAGCCGGTCGACGGAGCGCTGGAGCTCGTCGATCTCCACGGGCGAGGAGTCGATCTCCATGCGCAGCCGGGAGGCCGCCTCGTCGACGAGGTCGATGGCCTTGTCCGGCAGGAAGCGGGAGGTGATGTACCGGTCGGACAGGGTCGCGGCGGCCACCAGCGCGGAGTCGTTGATCTGCACCTTGTGGTGGGCCTCGTAGCGGCCCTTGAGCCCGCGCAGGATCGCGATGGTGTCCTCGACGCTCGGCTCGCCGACGAAGACCTGCTGGAAGCGGCGCTCCAGCGCCGGGTCCTTCTCGATCCGCTCGCGGTACTCGTCCAGCGTGGTCGCGCCGATCATGCGCAGCTCGCCGCGCGCGAGCATCGGCTTGAGCATGTTGCCCGCGTCCATGGCGGAGTCGCCGCCGGCACCGGCGCCCACGACGGTGTGCAGCTCGTCGATGAAGGTGATGATCTGCCCGTCGGACTCCTTGATCTCCGACAGGACGGCCTTGAGGCGCTCCTCGAACTCGCCGCGGTACTTGGCGCCGGCCACCATCGCGCCGAGGTCGAGCGCGACCAGCCGCTTGTCCTTCAGCGACTCGGGCACGTCGCCCTTGATGATCCGCTGGGCGAGCCCCTCGACGACGGCGGTCTTGCCGACGCCCGGCTCACCGATGAGGACGGGGTTGTTCTTCGTCCGGCGGCTCAGCACCTGCACGACCCGCCGGATCTCCTGGTCCCGCCCGATGACCGGGTCGAGCCGGCCCTCGCGGGCGGCGGCGGTGAAGTCGGTGCCGAACTTCTCCAGGGCCTTGTACTGGCCCTCCGGGTCGGCGGTGGTCACGCGGCGTCCTCCCCTGGCCTTCTCGAAGGCCTCCTGCAGTTTCCTGGCGTCGGCACCCTGCCCCTTGAGCACGTCCCCGGCGGCCCCGCCCTTCGCGGCGATGCCGATGAGCATGTGCTCGGTGGACAGGTACTCGTCGCCGAGCGCCTTGGCGCGCTCGGTGGCGTCCGCGATCACGGCAAGCAGCTCGCGGTTCGGCTGCGGCGGCGCGACGGTGGATCCGGTCACACTGGGCAGACCGGCGAGGATGCGCTCCGCGCCCGAGCGTACGGCGGCCTGGTCGGCCTCGACGGCCGCGAGCAGGTCGGTGATGTTCTCGTTGTCCTGCCCCTGGAGCAGAGCCAGCAGCAGGTGAGCGGGGGTGAGGTCCGGGTGCCCCTCGGTGAGGGCACGATTGCTCGCCGCGTTGATCGCGTCCCGGCTCCTGTTGGTCAGCTCGGCGTCCACGTGTGCGTTCTCCTCCTACCCGACGGTCCTGCCTCGGTCAACGTGCACAAAGTTGAGTCTATTCCACTCAAGGCGGGTCGCGCACGTGTCCCGGCGGTGTCGGTTAGGTTGCACGGCATGGCCTCGTACTCCCAGGATCCCGCTGCCCCGGACGAGCCGTACCTCGCCTTCTGGCGCGAGCGGCATCTGTGCACCCTGACCACGCTGCGCGCGGACGGCAGCCCGCACGTGGTGCCGGTGGGCGTGACCTACGACGCCCCGGCGGGGCTGGCCCGGGTGGTCAGCAACAAGACCAGTGCGAAGGTGGCCCATGTGCTCGCTGCCGGGGACGCGGGGGCCCGGGTGGCGGTGTGCCAGGTGGACGGCCGGCGCTGGGCGACGCTGGAGGGGCGGGCGCACGTGCGGGCCGAGCCGGAGCGGGTCGCGGAGGCGGAGCGGCGGTACGCCGAGCGGTACGGGCGGACGCCCTCGCCGAACCCGTCCCGGATCGTGATCGAGATCCAGGTGGAGCGGGCGCTGGGGCGCGGCTGAGCGCGGCGGGCGCAGGACGGTTTCCGGCCACCGTGGAGCGCGCCCATACCCGGAAATGTCCCCGCAAACTGCAGCGGGGTCACCGTGTTCAGGTCACGGTGACGCCGCTGCGGGGGGAAGCACCTGAGCGATCTGTTACGACGGGGGAATCGCGTCAGGCACTGCGGGGGGTGGCCGAGATGGTTCGTACGTCGGACGGCGCCGGCTCGGACAGCCGGTGGTCCCGCTGGTCCAGGTTCACAAAGATCATTCCGTACCGGATGGCACAGCGCACCGGCTGCGGCGCGCCACGCGGCTTGCGCAGGCACCGGTAGGCCCGCACGTCCCCGTCCTCGTCCCGCGTGACGACGACCGGCTCACCGAACACGGTGACCATCAGCGAGTCACCACTGTGCGGGATGGCCGTGACCAGGTCGATGAAGTGCCATCCGGAGCGGTAGGCGGTGGCCATTTCGCGGCGGAAGGACCGGTCGTCGGGTGGAGTAGTCATCAGTCAGCCCCAGGTGGTGTCGTCCACACCATCGGAATGAGCCGTTCCGGTGATGCCGTCACTCACAGCGACTGTCCGGGGAGCCACTCCCCAGGTCGTATCGCCCGCCGCGTCACGCTTCGCACCGGAGAGGCCACTCAGCGCGCCAATGGCCACAACGGTGGAGAAGGCGACGGCAAGCATCGACCGAAGCAATTTGTTGCGCATATTCGGCTTCGTCCTCACTTGAAGGTCCCCTCTTCCCCCGTCGAACAAGACGATGTCTCATTTGGGCACGTCATGGCCACACGATCGGTGCATCATGTTCCTGCATGTTCAGGACCCTGGGGGGTGGAGATTTGCCATCAAATCGGACCAAAGCGTCACATCCCCATGCCATGACCGAACTTTGCGAGGAGGGTAGCGGCCTTTACGCCAAGGCACTGCGTGTGGGGCGGATAGCCCGCGCGGAGACGGAAGCCGCCCCCTGCCTCATGGAGTTCGCCCTCCTCCAGCCGGATCCGGACGACGCGAACTGGCTGCGCCCCACCCCGCCGTCCGTCGCGCTCGCCCAGCGGCTCAATCCGATCGAGCGGGAGATCTCCGAACGCCGGCGGCTGTCGATCGAACTCACCGAGGCCTTCGAACCGTTCATGGCGCTCAGCGCCCAGGACACCACCTCCACCCACGCCATCTCGGTGCTGGAGGGCCTGGACCGCATCAACGCGGCCCTGGACGCGGCGACGGCGGAGTGCCGCTCCGAGGTGCTGACCGTGCAGCCGACCAGCCGCCGGATGGAGCACACCCTGCTCCAGGGCCTGGAACGCGACCGCCCCCTCCTCGAACGCGGCGTGCGCATCCGGACCCTGTACCAGCACACCGCCCGCTACAGCCCCGAAACCCTCGGCTACGTGGCCCAGTTCTCCGTCGGCAAGGTGGAGTACCGCACCATCGACGAACTGGTGGAGCGGCTCATCATCTGCGACGAGACGGTCGCCTTCATCCCCGTGCGCGACGACCGCCAGGTCGCCCTGGAACTGCGCCACCCCGGCCTGGTGCGCTACCTGATCAAGGTGTTCGAGTTCATGTGGGCCCGTGCCGTGCCGATGAGCACCGGCGCCCCCTACGAGACGGCCCCGGACGGCATCACGGACATCCAGCACTCCATCGCCAAGCTCCTGGTCGAGGGCCACGTCGACGAGGCCATCGCCCGCCGTCTCGGCATGAACGTGCGCACCTGCCGGGCCCACATCGCCAAGCTGGCCCAGGCCCTCGGCAGCGGCAGCCGCGCGCAGCTCGGCTATCTCATCGCCCAGTCCGGCATCCTCGACCGGAAGCACTGAGGCGCGGCGCCACCGGGCTCAGCGCGGGGCCGGGGGCTCCTGCTCCGGGCCGGCGAGGGCGGTGGTCGGCAGGGGCGGCCTGTGCCCGTCCAGGCCGACCTGGGCGATGCGGACGCCGAGCTGGGTACGGCTGGCCGCGCCCAGGGTCTCCGACAGGCGCGCGATATGGGCCCGGCAGGTGCGCACGCTGATGCCCAGGCGCTCGGCGATGACCGCGTCCTGGTGCCCCTCGGCGAGCAGCGCGGCGATGGACTGCTCGCGGTGCGAGATGCCCTCGATGCCGGTGTCGGGGAGCGGGGCCGTGAGCGGGATCGCCAGGCGCCAGAGCCGTTCGAAGACCGTCACCAGATAGGCGACCAGGGCCGGGTGACGCAGCTCCAGGGCCATCGTGCGGTCGGTGTTGGCGGGGATGAACGCCACCGTGCGGTCGAAGAGGATGAGCCGGTCGATGACCTCGTCCAGGGTGCGCGCCTCCACGGCGCCGCCCATCAGCTCCAGGTAGTTCAGCAGGCCCTGGCCGTGCCGGGCCACATGCGTGTACAGGTCCCGCATCCGCACGCCCCGGCCGCGCAGCGCCAGCGCCCGGTGCAGGCCCTCGGACAGCTCCGCCTCCCGCCGGATGCCGCCGGGCTGCACGGTGAGCACCTCGGTGGTGCACGCCTCGGTCGCCTCGTCCATCGCGGCCTGGATGCGGGAGAGCCCGTCCAGGACCCGGATGGCGCTGCCCTCGGCCGGCGCCGCCAGCGCGTCCAGCCGCCTGCCCAGGCCCGCGTACCACTCGAACGCGGCCACCGCCGAGCCCACCCGCCGCTGGCTCGCGCTGACCTCGTCGTAGACCCCGCGCAGCAGCCGGGTCATGACCTCCTGCGGGGAGGTCGGCACCAGCCATTCCATGTCGTCCGGGTCCGGGTGCAGCAGGGCCAGTTCCAGCAGGCAGGGCACCGGTTCGGCGTCCGTGCGCGGCACCCGCCCCCGGCGCACGGCACGGGAGTACACCCGGTCCCCGGCTGCACACAGCCGGTCGGCACCGTGAGGATGCTCCTCCGCCCCGTGCCCGGCCATCGCCCATTCCACCCCCGGTGTGCTGCCTCTTCCGTGGCGCAACTATGCGCGGCGCCGAACCGGGTCCGCAACACGGCTCCTTCCACGGCGGCCACCGGAAAGCGGGGGTGTGTCCGGGTTTCGGCACCGGTCCGCGCCGCTCACCGCGACGAGCCGGGGGGTGGAAAAGCGGGTGTCCTACTTCAGGCCGATCGCCGTGCAGGCCGCCTTGTACCTGGCGGTGCAGATGTCCCCGACGGTGTAGATGCCGTCCGCGACGACCGTGTCCTTGACGGTGCGCTGGGTCAGCGCGGTCACCTGGACCAGCTTGGCCGGGATGTCCTTGGTGGTGGGGCTGTCCACCCGGTCCTGGGTGAGGGCGTCGAACTGGATGTCCTTGCCCTGGAGCTTGGTGACGGCCATCTGCGCGGCGGCCTCGGCCTCGTCCGGGTAGGACTTGTAGACGCTCATGTACTGGTCCCCCGTCACCACGCGCTGCACGGCGTCCAGTTCGGCGTCCTGGCCGGTGATCGGGGGCAGCTTGGTGACACCGGCCGCCTTCAGGGCCTTGATGATGCCGCCCGCCATGCCGTCGTTGGCGGAGTAGACGCCGGCGATGTTGTCCTTGCCGATCTTCGCGATGGCCTTGGCCATGTTGGCCTCGGCGTTCTCCGGCTTCCACTTGACGGTGTCGAAGCTGTCCGCGATGTCCACCTTGCCGTTCAGCTCGGAGAGCGCGCCCTCCTTGAACTGCTTGGCGTTCGGGTCGGTGGGCGAGCCGTTCATCATCACGATCTTGTCGGAGGTGTCGACGCCCGGGCCCAGGGCCGCCAGCAGCGTGCGGCCCTGCACCTCGCCGACGAGTTCGTTGTCGAAGGAGATGTAGGCGTCGATCGGGCCCTCGGCGAGACGGTCGTAGGCGATGACCGGGATGCCCGCGTCCTTGGCCTTCTTCACCTCGCCGGCGATGGCGTGCGCGTCGACCGCGTCGACCAGGATGACGTCGACCTTGCCGTCGATCATGTGCTGCATCTGCTCGGACTGCCGGGCCGCGCTCGCGTCGGCGTTGGCGTACTCCACCTTGCCCTGCTTCTTGGTGAGTTCGGCCACCTTGTCCCTGATGATGGGGTAGTCGAACCTGTCGTAGCGGGTGTTCGCCTTCTCCGGCAGCAGCAGGCCCACCGTGATGTCGTTGCCCTTGGTCGGGCTCGCGCTCGCGCCGTCCCCCGTCACGTTCAGCACGCCACAGCCGGCGAGCGAGAGGGTCATCGTGGACGCGGCCACGGATATGGCGATACGACGCATGCGAGGGCTCACTTCAGGTGCGTTCCGGACGTGGGCGTTGCTATACGGCCCAGGTGTCTGAAAAGACAACGCGCAGGCCACACCCGGCGTCAAGAAGAATCACTTAACGAGTGCGCAACAGCACGCTCCGCTGCACCTGTGAAGGTCGCGCGAAACCCCCTTCAAGGACCCTTTACGGGCCGTCCACGTCAAGGGAGTTCATGGGAACGGCAAAGATCCGGACATCCAGGACGGTCCCGCACGGGCCGTTACCGGACACGAAGAGGGGCCCGGAATCCGGGCCCCTCTTCGTGTGCGCCTGTGCGCGTCAGTCCTGCTGCTGCCGTTTCGGCCGCCACACCACCAACGCGCTGGTCTGCTGCACCTCCTGGTACGGCACCAGGTCGCGCCGGTAGGAGGCGTGCACGGCGGCCTCGCGCTGCTGCATCGCCGCCGCCGCGCCGTCCAGGGCCGCCTCCAGCTCCGCGACACGGTGCTGGAGCGCGGTGACCTGGTTCTCCAGTTCGATGATCCGCTTGATGCCGGCCAGGTTGATGCCCTCGTCCTGCGACAACTGCTGCACCTGGCGGAGCAGTTCGATGTCACGGGCCGAGTAGCGGCGGCCCCGGCCGGCGGTGCGGTCGGGCGAGACCAGGCCCAGGCGGTCGTACTGGCGCAGCGTCTGCGGGTGGAGTCCGGAGAGCTGGGCCGCCACCGAGATGACGTAGACCGGGGTCTCCTCGGTCAGTTCGTACGGCCCACGAAAATTGTCACCGCGTCGACGGCCGTCCATCACTCTCAAGCTCCCTTCGCGGCCTCGAACAGCTCCGCCCGCGGGTCCTCGCCCGCGGTCGCCTCGCGATACGCCTCCAGTGCGTCACGAGCCTTCCCCGACAGGTCCGTCGGGACACGCACCTCGACGGTGACCAGGAGGTCGCCGCGGGTGCCGTCCTTGCGGACCGCGCCCTTGCCCCGGGCGCGCATGGTACGGCCGTTGGGCGTGCCGGGCGGCAGTTTCAGGGTGACGGGCGGGCCGCCGAGGGTCGGCACCCGCACCTCACCGCCGAGGGCCGCCTCGGGGTACGTCACCGGCACGGTGACGGTGAGGTTGTCGCCCTTGCGTCCGAACACCGGGTGCTCACCGACGTGGACGACCACGTACAGGTCGCCGGCCGGTCCGCCCCGCTCGCCGGGCGCGCCCTTGCCGCGCAGCCGGATCCGCTGCCCGTCGGTGACGCCCGCCGGGATGCGGACCTGCATCGTGCGCGACGACTTGGCGCGCCCGCTGCCCTTGCACTCCGTGCAGGGGTGCTCGGCGATCAGCCCGCGGCCCTTGCAGTCGGGGCAGGGGTCGGTGAGCGAGAAGCCGCCGCCGGACCCCCGGGCGACCTGGCCGGTGCCGACGCAGGTCGGGCACACGCGCGGTGTGCCGTTCTCGTCGCCGGTGCCCGAACAGGCCTTGCAGGGCGCCTGGGAGGACATCCGCAGGGGCACCGTGGCCCCCTCGATGGCCTCCGTGAAGCTCAGCGTGACCTCGGACTCGATGTCCTGGCCGCGCCGGGGCTGGGTCCGCGTGCCCGCGGCGCCGCCGCCGCGGTTGAACAGGCCCCCGAAGACGTCACCGAGTCCGCCGCCGAAGCCTCCGCCCTGGGCGGCGCCTCCGAAGAGGTCGCCCAGGTCGAAGTTGAAGGAGCCGCCGGCCGCGCCCGGCCCCGGGCGGAAGCCGCCGTTGCCGAACAGCGCGCGCGCCTCGTCGTACTCCTTGCGCTTCTTGGGGTCGCCGAGGACGTCGTTCGCCTCGGAGATCTCCTTGAAGCGTTCCTCCGCCTTGGCGTTGCCCTTGTTGGCGTCCGGGTGGAACTCGCGTGCGAGCTTCCGGTACGCCTTCTTGATCTCGGCCTCGGTGGCGTCCTTGGGGACGCCGAGGACCTTGTAGTAGTCCTTCTCGATGAAGTCCTTGGTGCTCATCCTCGACGCCCCTCCTTCCCGTCAGTGTTCCCGTCAGCCCTCGTCCGGGCCACCGTTCTCCTTGTCGTCGGCCGCCGGCGCCTCCTCGGCGTCCTCGGCCTTGACGGTCTGCGCGCCGGGCTGCGGTTCGGCGACGGCCACCCGCGCGGGGCGGATGGTGCGCTCGCCGATGCGGTACCCGGGCTGCAGGATCGCCACGCAGGTCGTCTCGGTGACGTCCGGCGCGTAACTGTGCATCAGGGCCTCGTGGATCGTCGGGTCGAAGGGCTCGCCCTCCTTGCCGAACTGCTGGAGGCCCATCTTGGCCGCGACGGTCTCCAGCGACTCGGCCACCGACTTGAAGCCGCCGACCAGCTCGCCGTGTTCCCGCGCGCGGCCGATGTCGTCGAGCACGGGCAGGAGCTCGGTCAGGAGGTTCGCGATGGCGATCTCCTTGACCGCGATCCGGTCGCGCTCGACCCGGCGGCGGTAGTTCTGGTACTCGGCCTGGAGCCGCTGGAGGTCCGCCGTGCGCTCGCTCAGCGCCGTGCGCACCTGGTCCAGCTGGGCGACCAGACCGGCGTTCTCTGCGTGTCCGTCCCCGGCCGGGGCCGCCCCCTCCTCGGGGGCGGCCTTCGGCTCGGCGTCGTCGGAGGTGGCGCCGGAGGGGACGTCGGGCTTCTCCTCGAAGCCCGGGGTCTCCTCCGTCATTACGCGGCCCCGTCCTTGCGCTCGTCGTCCACGATCTCGGCGTCCACGACGTCGTCGTCGGCCTTGGCCTCACCGGCGCCGGCGGAGGCACCGCCCGCGGCCTGCGCGCCCTGGGCGTCGGCGTACAGCGCCTGGCCCAGCTTCTGCGAGACGGCGGCGACCTTCTCGGTGGCGGAGCGGATCTCGGCGGTCTCCTCGCCCTTGAGGGCTTCCTTCAGCTCGCCGACCGCGGCCTCGACCTCGGTCTTGATCTCGCCGGGGACCTTGTCCTCGTTGTCCTTGAGGAACTTCTCGGTCTGGTAGACCAGCTGCTCGCCCTGGTTGCGGGCCTCGGCGGCCTCGCGGCGCTTGTGGTCCTCCTCCGCGTAGCGCTCGGCCTCCTCGCGCATGCGGTCGACCTCGTCCTTCGGGAGCGAGGAGCCGCCGGTGACGGTCATCTTCTGCTCCTTGCCGGTGCCGAGGTCCTTCGCCGTGACGTGCATGATGCCGTTGGCGTCGATGTCGAAGGAGACCTCGATCTGCGGGACGCCGCGCGGCGCCGGCGGCAGACCGGTCAGCTCGAACATGCCGAGCTTCTTGTTGTAGGCCGCGATCTCGCGCTCGCCCTGGTAGACCTGGATCTGCACCGACGGCTGGTTGTCCTCGGCCGTGGTGAAGATCTCGGAGCGCTTGGTCGGGATCGTGGTGTTGCGCTCGATCAGCTTGGTCATGATGCCGCCCTTGGTCTCGATGCCGAGGGACAGCGGGGTGACGTCGAGCAGCAGGACGTCCTTGACCTCGCCCTTGAGGACACCGGCCTGGAGCGAGGCGCCGATGGCGACGACCTCGTCCGGGTTCACACCCTTGTTGGCCTCCTTGCCGCCGGTCAGCTCCTTGACGAGCTCGGCGACGGCGGGCATGCGGGTGGAGCCACCGACGAGGACGACGTGGTCGATCTCGTTGATGGAGATGCCGGCGTCCTTGATGACGTTGTGGAACGGCGTCTTGCAGCGCTCCAGCAGGTCGGCCGTCAGCTGCTGGAACTGGGCGCGGGTGAGCTTCTCGTCCAGGTGCAGCGGGCCCTCGGCGGACGCGGTGATGTACGGCAGGTTGATCGAGGTCTCCGTGGAGGAGGACAGCTCGATCTTGGCCTTCTCGGCGGCCTCGCGCAGGCGCTGGAGGGCCATCTTGTCCTTGGACAGGTCCACGCCGTGACCGGACTGGAACTGCTTGACCAGGTAGTCGACGACGCGCTGGTCCCAGTCGTCACCGCCGAGGTGGTTGTCGCCGTTGGTGGCCTTCACCTCGACGACGCCGTCGCCGATCTCCAGCAGGGACACGTCGAAGGTGCCGCCACCGAGGTCGAAGACGAGGATCGTCTGGTCGTCCTTGTCGAGGCCGTAGGCGAGCGCGGCCGCGGTGGGCTCGTTGACGATGCGCAGGACGTTCAGACCCGCGATCTCACCGGCCTCCTTGGTGGCCTGGCGCTCGGAGTCGTTGAAGTAGGCCGGGACGGTGATGACCGCGTCCGTGACCTTCTCGCCCAGGTAGGCCTCGGCGTCCCGCTTCAGCTTCTGCAGGATGAACGCGGAGATCTGCTGCGGGTTGAAGTCCTTGCCGTCGAGCTGGATCTTCCAGTCGGTGCCCATGTGGCGCTTCACCGAGCGGATGGTCCGGTCCACGTTCGTGACCGCCTGGCGCTTGGCGACCTCGCCGACGAGCACCTCGCCGTTCTTGGCGAAGGCGACGACGGACGGCGTGGTCCGGGCACCCTCGGCGTTGGTGATGACGGTGGGCTCGCCGCCCTCCAGAACGCTGACGACGGAGTTAGTCGTGCCCAGGTCGATGCCGACCGCACGTGCCATGGTTGATTCCTCCAGCTGACTTGAGTGGAACAGGCTCAAGTGTGCACGAGGAGAACCGCTGGGTCAACAGACCTGAGCCAACGAGACTCAACTCTTATCCGTTCCTTACACGCAAGTGCCCGCTGACCTGCGTCGATGGCGGGCGGCGGCCCTGCGGAGCGGGAATCAAAAGGAGCACGAGAACGGCGAAGGCGACCCCGCCGGCCACCCAGAGCACGGCCGAGTCCCCCGTCCAGCCGGTGTGCACGAGCACCCCCACGAGCACCGAGGAGAAGGCGCCGGCCCCCAGCAGCACCACCGACGCCTGCGGGGCCAGCCCGAGCCGCCGCAGCCGGTGGGCGAGGTGGTCGGGACCGCGCCGCAGCAGCGGGCGCCGGGCCACCCCCCGGGCGAGGACCACGAGGAGGGCGTCGGCGACGGCCACGGCAGCGAGGCAGAACACCACGGCCGCGCTCGGCCCGATGTCGTACCCCGCGCGCGTGAAGACCACCGCCGACGACAGCACGAACCCGGTGAACAGCGAGCCGCAGGCGCCGAGCCCGACCCGCGCGGGATGCCAGTTGTGCATCAGGAAGCCGGTGAGCGCGGCGGCGACCACGCTCAGCAGCACGGCGAGCCCGTCCATCACCTCGGCGGCGGCGCAGGCTCCGGCGCCGAAGGCGGTGACCACGCCGACCGTCCCGGCCAGCCCGTCGGCGTGGTCGAGCCCCTTGAAGGCGAGGGTGGCGAGGACGATCCAGCCGATGGCCAGCAGCCCGCCCGGCACGCCCGTCTCGTCGTACGGCACCACGCAGACCGCCGCCACGGCCGTACCGGTGACGAGCACGCGCGCGCGGAGCCGCCAGACGTCGGCCACCAGGCCCAGCCCGGCCACGGCGGCGGCCGCCACGAGCAGCCGTCCGACCCCGTCCCCGAGCGGGGCGACCCGGGTCCACTCACCCGTTCCGGCGACCAGGCAGGTGACGATCACGACCGCGAGACCGCCGAGGAGGGGCAGCGGCCGCTGGCGGCGCCGGTCCAGGATTCCGGCCCTCCGGGCGGGCAGCCGGAGCGCCGCCGCGAGCACGGCGGTGAAGAGAAGGGCTGCGGTGGCGGCGGCGATCCCGTAGAGCACGGCTCTAAGGTAGGGGCGAAAGTATCAATTCGGTACGAATAACACGATCCGATTGACGGGCGGCGACCCAGATCACCCCGCGCTCTGCTGCATCCCGACGGAAGATGGGGGTAGTCTCAGACGGACTGCATAAGTTACCGCTTAGTAATGTCGATCAGCTCAGACAGCTCGTGTCGACCGAGGCCGCCTCAGGAGCCCCAATGCAACTCGCCGCGATCATCGTGTCGCTGGTCCTGATCGTGGTCGGCGTGGCACTGTTCGGCCGCGCCCTCCTGCAGATCTACAACTTCATGCGGCTGGGCCAGCCGGTGCCGGCCGGCACGCGGACCGACGATCCCACACAGCGCACCCTCACCGTGGCCAAGGAGTTCCTCGGCCACACGCGGATGAACCGCTGGGGCGTCGTCGGCGTGGCGCACTGGTTCGTGGCGGTGGGCTTCTTCACGCTCCTGCTGACGATCGTCAACGCGTTCGGGCAGCTGTTCAAGGCGGACTGGCTGCTGCCGTTCCTCGGCGACTGGGCGCCGTACAACGTCTACGTCGAGTTCATCGGCACCATGACGGTGATCGGCATCCTCGCCCTGATCGTCATCCGCCAGCTGAGCCACCCGCGCAAGCCGGGCCGCAAGTCCCGCTTCGCCGGCTCCAACTTCGGCCAGGCGTACTTCGTCGAGGCCGTCATCCTGATCGTCGGCGTCTGCATCTTCATGCTGCACGCCCTCGAAGGCGCCCAGCACCACGTGGACGGCTACGAGGCCTCGTTCTTCATCTCGTACCCCGTCGTCTCCTGGCTGGAGCACGCGGACGTCTCCACGCTGCAGAACCTCACCTACTTCTTCGCCGGCCTGAAGATCGCGACCTCCTTCATCTGGATGATCACGGTCGCCCTGAAGACCGACATGGGCGTGGCCTGGCACCGCTTCCTGGCGTTCCCGAACATCTGGTTCAAGCGCAACGCCACCGGCGAGACCTCGCTCGGCGCCCTGCTGCCGATGACGTCCGGCGGCAAGCCGATCGACTTCGAGGACCCCGGCGACGACGACGTCTTCGGCGTCTCCCAGGTCGAGCAGTTCTCCTGGAAGGGCCTGCTCGACTTCTCCACCTGCACCGAGTGCGGCCGCTGCCAGTCGCAGTGCCCCGCCTGGAACACCGGCAAGCCGCTCTCCCCGAAGCTGCTGATCATGTCGCTGCGGGACCACGCCCACGCCAAGGCGCCGTACCTGCTGGCCGGTGGCGGCAAGACCATGGAGGGCGAGGAGAAGGCGTCCGAGGAGCAGCTGAAGGACGTTCCCGCCGCCGCCCTCGCCGAGGCCGAGCGCCCGCTGATCGGCACGGCGGAGGAGAACGGCGTCATCGACCCGGACGTGCTGTGGTCCTGCACCACCTGCGGCGCCTGCGTCGAGCAGTGCCCGGTCGACATCGAGCACGTCGACCACATCGTCGACATGCGCCGCTACCAGGTGATGATCGAGAGCGCCTTCCCGTCCGAGGCGGGCACGATGCTCAAGAACCTGGAGAAGAAGGGCAACCCCTGGGGCCTGGCCAAGAAGCAGCGCCTGGAGTGGACCAAGGAGGTCGACTTCGAGGTCCCGGTCGTCGGCAAGGACATCGAGGACCTCACCGAGGTCGAGTACCTGTACTGGGTCGGCTGCGCCGGCGCCCTGGAGGACCGCGCCAAGAAGACCACCAAGGCCTTCGCCGAGCTGCTGCACATCGCGGGCGTGAAGTTCGCGATCATGGGCGGCGACGAGAAGTGCACCGGTGACTCCGCCCGCCGCCTGGGCAACGAGCCCCTCTTCCAGGAGCTCGGCATGGAGAACGTGATGGCCCTGAACACGGCGTTCGGCGAGGAGCTGGACGACGAGGGCAAGGTCGTCCCCGAGTCGGCGAAGCCCAGGTCGGCGAAGAAGATCGTCGCCACCTGCCCGCACTGCCTCAACACGATCGGCAACGAGTACCCGCAGCTCGGCGGCGACTACGAGGTCATCCACCACACCCAGCTGCTCCAGCACCTGGTGGACGAGGGCAAGCTGGTCCCGGTCACCCCGGTCGAGGGCATCATCACCTACCACGACCCGTGCTACCTGGGCCGCCACAACAAGATCTACACGCCCCCGCGCGAGATCATCGGCAAGGTCCCCGGCCTGCGCAACGAGGAGATGCACCGGCACAAGGAGCGCGGCTTCTGCTGCGGCGCCGGCGGCGCGCGCATGTGGATGGAGGAGCGCATCGGCAAGCGCATCAACAACGAGCGCGTCGACGAGGCCCTGTCCCTGAACCCCGACATCGTCTCCACCGCCTGCCCGTTCTGCCTCGTCATGCTCACGGACTCCGTGAACGGCAAGAAGAACGACGGCAAGGCCAAGGAGTCCATCCAGGTCGTGGACGTCGCCCAGCTGCTGCTCGACTCCGTCAGGACGCCGGCCGACCCGGCGGGCGAGGCCGAGGCGCAGAGCGAGCCGGAGCCCGAGCCGGTGAAGTAACGGCCCCTGGAACCCGACGGCGCCCCCCGACCCGCACGGTCGGGGGGCGCCGTCGTCCGTCCGTCAGGCGCCCTTGGGCGCGGCCTGCTGCACCACCTCGAACGACCACAGCGTCGAGCCGGAGGCCGCGGGCCTCGGACGCTCGCCGCCCTCGCCGCCGCCCTGGTGCGCCGACTTCATCGGCCCCTCCATCCACGCCTGGAAGGACTCCTCGTCACGCCAGCGCGTGTAGACGAGGTACTGGTCGGTGCCCTCGACGGGCCGCAGCAGCTCGAACCACTCGAAGCCGTCGGAGTTCTCCACCGCGTGGGCCCGCGAGGCGAACCGCTTCTCCAGGACCTCCCGCTGCTCGGCGGGAACGGTCAGCACGTTGATCTTCACAACACTGGGCACATGACACCTCTCGTCGAACGGGGCCCCGGCTGGACCCCTCATCCGGATCATGTGCGCGCAGTGTCCTACACGCGACGGTCAAAGAAGCGTGAGGACGACTCCGCGTCGTCCCCTGAAGTGTGGTCCCGCCGGACCCCGCGGCAGGCCGGACCAGCCGCCGCTCAGGCTGAGCCGCAGGAGACGCCGCCCGGCGCCGAACCGGCGGTGGCCTCCGGTCCCCACCGGCGGTCACAGCGGCCCCGGGAAAATTCACCGAACTCATGTACAACCCTTACGCCCCGGCGCGGGTCTCATGATCGCCGGTCTCCTGTGAACCGCGGAGCAACTCGCGTCGAACACAGGGCGACCGCACCCCATCGACTGCGGATGCCCGCCAGGCATCCCCCGCATGCCGTAGGAGAAACCGCATGCACAAGCACCGCCGACTCGCCCTCGCGACGGCCACCGCGGCCGCGCTGACGGGCGGCCTGCTCACCTTCGCCGCGTCGCCCGCGACCGCCGCGGACTCCGTCAAGGTCGCGAAGGCCGACTTCAACGGCGACGGCATCGGTGACGTCGCCGCCTCCGCCGCCGGCGCCTACGTCAGCGGCCACAAGGACGCCGGCCAGATCGTCGTGCTGTACGGCACGGCCACCGGCGTCACCTCCGCCAAGCGCACCGTCATCAGCCAGAACACCACCGGCGTCCCCGGCACCGCCGAGGCCGGCGACGGCTTCGGCCAGGAGACGGCCTACGGCGACTTCAACAACGACGGCTACGACGACCTCGCCGTCAGCTCCCCCTTCGAGAAGGTCGGCACCGACACCAACGGCGGCGACCTCGTCATCCTGTACGGCTCCAAGACCGGCCTGACCGGCAAGTCCGCCCACCTGGTCGACCCGGCCGCCTCCTCCCACGACTACTGGGGCAAGGACCTCGCCGCCGGCGACTTCGACGGCGACGGCAAGACCGACCTGGTCGTCGGCAGCTCCGCCGCCACGCTCTACCTCTACAAGGGCGGCATCAGCGCCTCCGGCACCGCGGGCAGCGTCACCACCGTCAAGCCGCCCATCCTGTCCGGCAGCAACGACTACCCGTTCGGCCCGATGAGCCTGACCGCCGGCGACGTCAACGGCGACGGCCGCACCGACCTGGTGGTCGACGGCTACGAGACCTCCACCCAGTACGGCTGGAACACCAACTACTGGCTGCCCGGCACCGCGAGCGGTCTGACCGGCTCCTCCGCCAAGGCCCTCAAGCCCGGCATCATCACGGCGATCGGTGACATCAACGGCGACGGCTTCGGCGACATCGTCAGCGGCGCCGGCTGGGACGCCACCACCGAGGACGGCACCCCCGTCCCGGACGCCTCCAACGGCGGCCGGGTGAACGTCACCTACGGTTCCGCCTCGGGCCCGGCCGGCACCACCGGCATCAGCCAGAACACCGGCAGCGTCCCCGGCACCTCCGAGAAGGGCGACTCCTTCGGCTGGGACCTCGACCTCGGCGACATCAACGGCGACGGCTACCAGGACCTCGTGGTCAGCGCCCCGCTGGAGGACATCGAGGGCGTCACCGACACCGGCGCGGTCACCGTCCTGTACGGCTCGGCGTCCGGCGTGAACACCGCCTCCGGCGCCCAGTCCTTCAACCAGAACACCACCGGTGTCCCCGGCGGCAACGAGAAGAAGGACCTCTTCGGCATCGACGTCAAGCTCGACGACGTCACCGGCGACGGCAAGGCCGACCTGGTGATCGGCGCGAACGAGGACAGCGGCGACGGCGCCCTCACCTACCTGCCGTCCAACGGCTCGAAGATCACCACCTCGGGCAGCCGCTTCATCGGCGCCGGCAGCGCCGGCGTCTCCACCTCGGGCACCCCGCAGTTCGGCTCCGTCTTCGCCGACTGACCAGCCCTCGACCCGTTCATCCCCGGCCGGGCCCGCGCGTCGCGTGCCCGGCTCCCTCCCACCCGGAGCCCCGCCTTGCGCAAGCGCGTCCTCCTGCTGGCCGCCACCCTGACCACCGGCCTGCTCACCGCCCTGCCCGTCACCCCCGCCTCCGCCGCGCCCTCCCGGCTCAGCGGCGACTTCAACGGCGACGGCTACCTGGACATCGCCCTGAGCGCCGCCGGCCACCAGGTCGGCTCGGCACAGCAGGCCGGTGCGGTCGTCGTCCTCTACGGTTCGTCCTCGGGCGTCTCCGCCGCCAAGCGCACCGTCATCACGCAGAACTCCACCGGTGTCCCGGGCACCGCCGAGGCCGGGGACCTCTTCGGCCAGAGCCTGGCCGCCGGCGACCTCGACGGCGACGGCTACTCCGACCTGGTCGTGGGCGCCCCGGGCGAGGCCATCGGCGACCGGGACGCCGTGGGCAGCGCGACCATCCTGTGGGGCGGCAAGTCCGGTCTGTCCGGCGGCGCCCTGGTGCCCCAGCCGTCCACCCTGAACGAGTGGGGCAACTTCGCCGCCGGCATCGCCGTCGCCGACTTCGACGGGGACGGCAAGAACGACGTCACCCTCGCCGGCCGCAACCACATCCGCCTGTACCGAGGCCCCTTCACCCGCACCGGCACCCCGGCGAACAACCTCGGCGTCGGCGAACTGGGCGGCGCCACCGACGTGTTCGCGGGTGATCTGAACCACGACGGCGCCGCCGAGCGCTTCTACCCGTTCCTCGTGGACGGCGACCCGGGCGGGGAGATCGACTACTTCACCTGGAACGGCTCCAAGTGGGCCATGAAGAACCTGCCGAACGCCGACGGTCTGCCCGGCTCGATCGGTGACATCAACGGCGACGGCTACGGCGACGTGGTCCTCGGCGACCCCACCGACCCCAGCGGCTCCAAGAAGTCCGGCCACAAGGGCGGCCAGATCTCCGTCTGGTACGGCGGCCCGAACGGCCCCGACCCCGCCCAGACCCCGACCGTGATCCACCAGGACACCGCGGGAGCGCCCGGCACCGGCGAGACCGGCGACCTGTTCGGTTCGTCGGTCAGCACCGGCGACATCAACGGCGACGGCTACGCCGACGTCGCGGTCGGCGCGCCCGGCGAGGCCATCGGCACCATCCGCGAGGCCGGCGCGGTGACGGTCTTCCTCGGCTCCGCCAAGGGCCTGACCACCAAGGGCGCGAAGACCTGGACGCAGGACACCGAGGGCGTGCCCGGCGGCTCCGAGACCGGGGACCAGTTCGGCCAGTCGGTGCGGCTGACCGACGTCAACAAGAACGGCAAGGCCGACCTGGTCATCGGCGCGGGCGGCGAGAACGGCTACGGCGCCGTCACGGTCCTGCGCGGCACCGCCTCCGGCCTGACCACCGACTACGCCAAGTACATCGGCGCCCGCGACGTCTCCGTGCAGGGCCTCGGGAACTTCGCCTGGGCCATCGCCCCGTGACGTCCCCCCGCCCCAGACCTTCCCGGGGCAACTCCGTGCGCACACGCCTCCTCGCCGGCGCGCTCGCCGGCGCGCTGGCCCCGCTCGCCCTGGCCGCGCCCGCCGCCCACGCGGCCCGGGCCGCCGCCCCGTACGACTTCAACGGCGACGGCCGCGCCGATCTCGCGGTCGGCGCCCCCGACGCGACCGTCGGCGGCCGGTCCAAGGCGGGGGCCGTCTCGGTCGTCTACGGCAGCTCCACCGGGCTGAAGACGGCCACCCGCACCGTGATCACCCAGAACACGGCCGGCGTGCCCGGCACCGCCGAGGCGGGCGACGCCTTCGGCAGCGCCGTCGCCTCCGCCGACCTGGACAAGGACGGCTACGCCGACCTGCTGATCGGCGCGCCCGGCGAGGACGTCGACGGCGACACCAACGGCGGCACGGTGGTCGTCGTCTGGGGCGGCCGGTCCGGCCTCTCCGGGGCCCGCACGGTCGTCGACTACTGGGAGGAGGAGACGGACCGGTACGGGCAGTCCCTGGCCGTGGGCGACCTCGACGGTGACGGTGACCTCGACGTCGTGATCGGTTCCACCGGCTCCAGCGCCCTGAACTTCGTCAACGGCCCCGTCACCCGGTCCGGCTCCTTCCAGGGCGGCTCGGGAGCGGGCTTCCCCGCCCCCTACTCCCCGTCGTACGGCGTCACCTCCGTGTCCGCCGGACGGGTCTCCCCCGCCTGGTCCACCAGCCTGGTGGTGCACGGCCGGCAGCCCCGCACCGGTGCCGCCGTCACCCACCTGGTCACCGACCCGTCCATCGGCAACTTCACCGACTGGTGGCAGGAGCTGCCCGCCGGCACGGTCTCGGCGATCGGCGACATCGACAAGGACGGGTACGCCGACATCGCCGTCGGCAACCCGGCGGAGACCTCCGCCGATCCGGCGGGAGCCAAGGGCGGCAGGGTCACCGTCGTCTACGGCGGACCGGGCGGCGAGGACACCACCCGCGCCCTGCTGGTCCTCACCCAGGACACACCGGGCGTGCCGGGCGCGGCCGAGACCGGCGACGCGTTCGGCAGCGGCGTCTTCCTGGGCGACGTGGACGGCGACGGCTTCGAGGACCTGGCGGTCGGCGCGCCCGGCGAGGACTCCGGCGCCGGATCGGTCACCCTCCTGCGGGGCACCGCCCACGGGCTGACGGCCAAGGGCGCGGTGTCGTACACCCAGAACACCGCGGGCGTCCCCGGCACCGCCGAGAAGGGCGACCGCTTCGGCGCCCGGGTCCTGCTCGCCGACCACTCCGGTGACCACCGCGCCGAGCTGACCGTGGCGGGTCCGGGCGAGAACGCGGCCGACGGCGCGGTCTGGTCGCTGCGCGGCGCCCCCACCGGGCCGACGACGACCGGCGCGCTCTCGTTCGGCCCGTCGGCCACCGGCATCTCCACGGCGGGCACCCCGCGGTACGGCTCGGTCCTCAACCACTGACGCCGCACGGCATCACCGGGGGCACCTGGGGCGAACCCCGGCGGAACCCTGGCAGGACCCTGAACCGCCCGCTGACGCCCCCTTAGGGGATGTCACAGGTCGGCCGCAAAGCCGGGCCCGGACCGCCGGGCCCGGCACACCGGTCCTCAGGACCAGGTACGTTCGTTGACGTGGCTGGATTCAGGATCGGACGCGGGGGCCGGGACAACCGCACCCCCCAAGGACAGCAGGCGCCGCAGGGACCGTCGTACGGGCACGGGCAGGGACACGGGCCCGCCCGCCCCGGGGGGCCGTCGTACGGACGGCCGGGCCCCTCCGCTCCCGCGGGCCCCTCGTACGGCTACCCGTCGGCGCCGCAGCCGCCGCAGCCGCCGTACCAGCGGCAGGGGCAGCCGTACGGGTACCCGGGGCCGGCCGACGACGGACCGGAGTACTTCGGCGACGGCGGCCACCACCCGGGCCCCGGCCCCGGCGCGCACGACCCCTACGCGGCCAACAACCCGGGCCACACCCAGGCCTTCTCGGTCGACGAGGCCGCCGGCTACACCCAGGGCGCGACCTACCAGGCGGGCTCCGCCACCGCGCCGGCGGCGCCGCTCGGCCCGCCCCTGCACTGGAAGGAACTGCTGAAGGGGATCGTCCTGTCCCCGAACGACACCTTCCTGCGCATGCGGGACTACACGATGTGGACGCCCGCCCTCGTCGTGACCTTCCTCTACGGCCTGCTCGCGGTCTTCGGCTTCGACGGCGCCCGCGCGGACGCGATCAGCGCGACCCTCTCCAACGCGGTGCCGATCGTGCTGATCACGGCGGTCGTGATGGTCCTCGGCCTGTTCGTCCTGGGCGTGGTCACCCACACCCTGGCCCGCCAGCTCGGCGGCGACGGCGCCTGGCAGCCCACGGTGGGCCTGTCCATGCTGATCACGGCGCTCACGGACGCGCCCCGCCTGGTCGTCGCCATGTTCTTCGGCGGCGACGCCGGTTTCGTCCAGCTCCTCGGCTGGGCCACCTGGATCGGCGCGGGCGCCCTGCTGACCCTGATGGTGTCCCGCTCCCACGACCTGCCGTGGCCGAGGGCGCTGGGCGCGTCGGCGATCCAGCTCATCGCGCTGCTGTCGATCGTGAAGCTCGGCACGTTCTGAGTGCCGACGCGCGGAAAGGGCCCCCGGCGGGAACTTTCCTTCTAGTGGTCGTCGCAACACCCCAGTTCAGGGGATGCGATGGACTTCGAGATTCGGAAGGTGCGGGCTCCTCAGGGGCCACGCAAGTTGGTGGCTGAGCGGGCCGCATACTTCCAGCTCATGGAGCAGGGCTACAGCACCCGGGAAGCGGCTCGCCTCGTCGGCATCAACGCGCGAACCGGCAGGAAGTGGCGTAACGGTCACCACTCGCCGGGCAAGGGCTTGAAGGCGGTTGCGCCGATCTATCCGGTTCCCGGGCTGTCCCGGGAACCGGTGGACCAGGCGGAGCCGCCTTCACGGCCGTCGCGGTACCTGGGTGAGGAGGAGCGCATCCACATCGCGGACCGTCTGCGGGAGAAGGCATCGATCCGGCAGATAGCTGCCGAGCTGGGGCGCAGTCCCTCCACCATCAGCCGGGAGATACGCCGCAACCGCCGGCCGATGCCCCGGGGCGGCTTCGCCTACCAGCCCTTCCACGCCGACCGCCGGGCCCGCCGCAGACGCGCCCGCCCCAAGACCGGCAAGATCGGCCAGTGCCCCGAACTGCGGGACTTCATCCAGGACCACCTGACGATGCGGTGGAGCCCGGAACAGATCTGCCAGGCTCTGCGGACCCGCTTCCCCGACCGCCCGGAGATGCACGTGGTCCACGAGACGATCTACCAGGCCCTCTACGTCCAGGGCCGCGGCGAACTCCGCCGGTAACTGACCCGCGCACTGCGGACCGGCAGGGCCATGCGACGCCCCCACCGCCACGCCGACAGGCGCATCAACCGGCCGATCAAGAACATGGTCATGATCAGCGAGCGTCCCCGCCGAGGCGGCCGACCGGGCCGTCCCGGGCCACTGGGAAGGCGACCTGATCATCGGCAAGAACGGCCAGTCCGCCATCGGCACGCTCGTCGAACGCTCCACCCGCTATCTGATGCTCGTCCACCTGCCGACCGGCCACAGTGCCCTGGCCACCCGCAACGCGCTCGCCGCGACCGTCCCGACCCTGCCGTCCCATCTCTGGCGGTCCCTGACCTGGGACCAGGGCTCGGAGATGTCCGCCCACCTGTCGTTCACCGTCGCCACCGACATTCCGGTCTACTTCTGCGACCCGGCCAGCCCCTGGCAGCGCGGCTCGAACGAGAACACCAACGGCCTGCTGCGGCAGTACTTCCCGAAGGGAACCGACCTGACCGCCCACACTCCCCAGGACCTGGCAGCCGTCGCCGCCGAACTCAACAGCCGTCCACGCAAAACGCTCGGCTGGGAAACCCCAGCCGAGCGCCTCGCTAAGCTCCTGGCCACAGCCAGTTGATCACCTGTGTTGCAACGACCCCTCGAATTCGCCGAAAGCCGGGGGCCCTTTCCGGTGTCCGTGCCCGGGATCAGGCGTCCAGGACCTGCCCCGCCCGCTTCACCACGGGCGGCTCCACGCTCCACGGGAAGTTGATCCAGTCGTCGGTCCGCTTCCACACGTACTCGCACTTCACGAGGGAGTGGGACTTCTCGTAGATCACGGCGGAGCGCACCTCGGCGACGGTGTCGAGGCAGAAGTCGCGGACCAGCTTCAGGGTCTTGCCGGTGTCGGCGACGTCGTCGGTGATCAAGACCTTCTTGTCGGAGAAGTCGATCACGTTAGGGACGGGCGCGAGCATGACCGGCATTTCGAGGGTCGTCCCCACACCGGTGTAGAACTCGACGTTCACCAGGTGGATGTTCTTGCAGTCGAGGGCGTAGGCGAGCCCGCCCGCGACGAAGACACCCCCGCGCGCGATGCTGAGCACGATGTCGGGCTCGTACCCGTCGTCGGCGATGGTCTGCGCCAGCTCGCGGATGGCGGCCCCGAACCGCTCGTAGGACAGGTTCTCCCGCACGTCTGCGCTGCTCATGCTGTCGTCGCCCTCACACCTGGGTCCGATGGAAATTGAGATAGGACCGCGAGGCGGTCGGCCCGCGCTGCCCCTGGTACCGGGAGCCGTAGCGCTCACTGCCGTACGGGGACTCGGCGGGCGAGGTCAGCCGGAACATGCACAGCTGCCCGATCTTCATCCCCGGCCACAGCTTGATGGGGAGCGTGGCGAGGTTGGACAGCTCCAGGGTGACGTGCCCGCTGAATCCCGGGTCGATGAAACCGGCGGTCGAGTGCGTGACCAGCCCCAGCCGCCCGAGCGAGCTCTTGCCCTCCAGCCGGGAGGCGAGATCGTCGGGAAGCGTGATCACCTCGTACGTGGAGGCGAGCACGAACTCCCCGGGGTGCAGGATGAACGGCTCGTCGCCCTCCGGCTCCACCAGCCGGGTCAGATCGGCCTGCTCCACGGAGGGGTCGATGTGCGGGTACCGGTGGTTCTCGAACACCCGGAAGTACCGGTCCAGCCGGACGTCGATGCTCGACGGCTGCACCATGGTTTCGTCGTAGGGATCGATCCGTACCCGCCCGGCGTCGATCTCGGCCCGGATGTCCTTGTCTGAGAGAAGCACGTAGCGAGGATACGCAAGGCGTGCGGAGCCGTCGCAATCGCGACGGCTCCGCACGCCCGCTGTCACACGCCGGCTACAGCCGGTTCCTCTCCCGCCGCGCCCTTACCTCTTCTCCAGGACGACGGGGGTCGCGCTGCGGAGCCGGGCACACCGCGGGCACCGCACGAGCCGGCCGGGGCCGAGCCGCTCGGCCTTCTGCATCGGGAACGAAGCGGTGCTGAAGACGTGCCCGTCCGCGCATCGGACGACGGTGCGTTCCATCAAGTCCCTCAAGTCCCTTCCCCAGGAGCCTCGTCCGGCGTTGCTGCCCGGACGACGAAGGCACATTACGGGATCAAAGAGACGACTCTCCAGGCGGCACTCCGGCCCCACCGGGACCGCCCACGGTACGCCCCAACTCCAGCCGCCCGCAGCCGGTTACCCCGCCGCCCACCGACGCATTCCTCCGGGCTCCGGACACCGGGGCCCGATGATGATGTAGAGTGAGCGAGCATCCGGACACCGGACCCTCCGGGGCCGTACCGTCCGTATTACGCGGGTGTAGTTTAATGGTAGAACATCAGCTTCCCAAGCTGAGAGCGCGAGTTCGATTCTCGTCACCCGCTCCATGATGAAGGCCCAGGTCAGAGACCTGGGCCTTGTTGTTGTGCGTGGTGATCACTCGCCGCGTGCCAGATTCGTGCCAGAAGGCTTGTCGGGCACCTTCCTGGCCGCAGCAGCCGCCCGCGCCTTCCGTACGGTGGCGTCGAGGCCGGCGGCGACCTCTTCCTGCCGCTCCTCGTCGGAGTGCTGGTAGATCAGCGCGGCTTTCTCGGAGGACTGCCCGGCGCGGACCATCGTGTCCTTGAGGGTGGCGCCGGACCGCGTGGAGAGCGTGTGCCTGGTGTGGCGAAGGTCGTAGAACCGGAAGCCCTCCGGCATGCCGACGGTCTCCCGCGCCTCACGCCACTTCCGCCCGAAGGTGCTGCGGCGGAAGGGGGCGCCCTTCTCCCCCACGAAGATCAGCCCGTCCGGTCCCGGCTCGGCGTACGACTCCAGATGCCAGCGCAGCTCCCGGCGGAGGAACGCGGGAAGAATCACAGTCCGGGTTCCGGCCTCCGACTTGGTGTCGCCCTGGACGCGTCGCCCGTTCATCCGCTCGGGCTCAGCGAGGCGAACGCGAAGGGTGTCGAGGTCGACGTCCCGGCGACGAAGGCCGGCCAGCTCCTCCGGGCGCATCGGACCGGAGGCGCCGAGGTAGACCATCAGCCGCCACCGCATCCCGACGGCTTCGGCGAGCGCATCGACCTGGGCGACGGTGGCGATGCGCCTCTCGGCCGCCTTCTCCTTGCCAGCGCCTTTGATCCGGCACGGATTGCGCGTGATCAGCTCGTCGTCAACGGCTGTCTCCATGATGGCTTTCAGGAGGCGGTACGCCTTGGCCGTCATGGTCTTGGCCCCAGTCAGACGTAACCGCTCGGCCCGCCACTCGCGCACGCGCGGTGCCGTGATCTCGTCCAAGTCCACGTCGGCGAAGGCGGCCAGGTGCTTGTCGAGAAGGTAGCGATACAGGTCCCTGGTGAGCGGCGCCAGCTTTACGGGTTCAAGGCCCGCGCACAGCGCGGGCGCGCACCGCCTCTGCGGCGCGCTCGGCGGCTGCGGGCACGTCGTGGGAGAAACCCTCTGTGACTGGGGCGGTCGCTAATGCACCCACACCTCAAGGCCCGCAGAGAACTCTTCGCCCAAAATCCGCCTGAGGTTCGCATGCCCTAGCGCCGTTCCCACGCCCGTGAGTTCACATCTCCTTATCGCAGCGCTTCCCCGTATGGTTACTAGGTTCCGCAGGTTCGGATGCAAGGATGCGAACTCTTCCTCGATCTCGTCACCCGGCATTAGGTTGACGAGACTCGTCTGCATGTTCTTCACGGCCGACGCGGAGAGCGGCATTCACGTCATTCACTGGGGAGAAGCCCACCTGGAACCGGATCGCTCCTTAACGTGGGTGCACAAGGAACAGCTCCCGGTCGCCTCCATGCCGCTTGACTGACGTGTGTCGGTGCGGCGCGGCATGACCGCTCCGACTCGGCTCGGCCCTGGGCCGTCCCTGGGCCGTGCGAGGGTGCCCGAGGCCGACCGATGGCGACCGACAGTGACAGGTGAGGCGCGGCCGTCAGCCGCGAACCCGCAGGTCAGAGGGCCGGGGTCATATGCGTTTCCCCCAGGGGTGGCGGTCAGGCAAGATGAGGGGCGCTTCTTCCCGCCGGACAGAGGCCCTGTCTGGCACGTCCTGGGGGGACTTCAGTGATCATCGCTGTTTCGGACGGGCACGACCCGGCCTATCAGCTCCAGACGAGCGTGCTAGCGCTGGTCTTTGGCATAGCGCTCATCAGCGTCGGGCGGATGCTGCGACGGACCGGACGGCTACCTGCGTATCTCGACATCGGGCAAAAGACGTCGGGCTCGTTGGTGCCGCAAGGGGGCAAGAGTGCCGGCGTCGGGAGGCTCGGCGCAGGCCTGATCGCCATGGGCGGGTTCTTCCTCTTCGGTACCGCCTGCCTCATACTCGGCGCGCTGGGCGTCCTCGGTCCCTGAAGACAGAACCGGCAAGAGCCACGCCACCTACAGGGTGAGTGTCTAACTGCGTGACAACGCCGACGGACAGCGACGGACGAGCACGGACGCTCACGGACCATCGCAGCAGGTCAGGGGAACAATGGCCAAAGGCCAGCGGCCTGCGCGAGTTGCTTCGGGACGAAGAGGTCGTGGGTTCAAATCCCGCCACCCCGATCGGAGAAGTATCGGCTCAGGGCAGGGGGACATCTGGTCTACGAAGCGGGTTGGCTCTCCAGCAGTGTTTCCACCGTCAGGGTTCCTGCCAGCGTGCCGGTCAGCCATTCTGCCAAGTTCACGCCCTGGGGCCAGCACTCGCCCTCGTGGTTGCACCACATGGCGCCCGCAGGATCGCGGAAGTCGACGAGCGACCAGATGGCGCAGCCCCAGTCGTAGATCAGCACCAGGCCGGCCGGGATGCGGCCGGACGGATCCGGACCGTCCTGGTACAGCTCGGCGATGTCCGCAAAGTTGCCCTGCGCGGCCCCACCGCTCACCCCCAGGACTCCTTCGTCCGGGCCGAATCCGCCGTTGGCGACTTCGACGTACAGGCGCCGCAGGAGAGAGGGCAGCGGGAACCCGATGACTTCTTCCGCCGCGACGACAGCCTCCGGTGTTGCGGGCGGTGGCAAAGTCCCCGCCCGGGCTATGATCCGCAACGCCTCGACAACCTCATCGTCAGTCACCGGCTCAGCCTCTCAGCCCGGGTGGTCGTACGTGCCAGACGTGTGCCAGATCGTGCGGGGAACCAGGGAACACCGGGGACCCATTCGACCGCCCACCGGGCACCAACACCGCTCCTCCGCAGGTCAGCTCCGGAGCAAGCCCTGGATGCGCTTAGCTTCCCAAGCGGAGAGCGCGAGTTTTGATTCTCATCACCCGCGCCATATTGAAGGCCCAGGTCAGAGACCTGGGCCTCGTCTTTTGCGCAGTTTGTTCAGCCGTCGGGGGCCAGAAACGCGCCAGATCCACATCACAAGGATCCCGCACCAGTGGTGAAGCTCAGCGGCGGACCTACAGGTGAAGGAGGCCAGAAGCTGATGAGCCAAGGGCGCGCCCAGAACGTCCCGGACCGTGCCCTGCCGATCTGGATTGCAGTCGGCGGCAATGGTCCGTGATATCACCAGGGCAGGGGTTCCGGGCGGCGGTTCCACCACCATCCGTGTACCGAGGCGGCGTCCTTGCCGGGGAGCGGCTCCCTGCCGAGCAGGCCATCAGTGTCGTTGACTGTCAGGTCGGCGAAAAGGTCGTCCAGCGGCTCAAGAGCGTTCTGCAGGAGGACAGTCACCTTTGGGGGGAGCTGATTGCGCAACTGCTCCAGCCTGTCCCGCGCTGAGAGACGCTCCATGTAGAGGTCGGCCGGATACCAGCCGGACGGTTCCCAGGCAGCTTCCATCTGGCGGACGAGTTTCTCCCAGGCGATCAGGGCACTCCTTGCCGTCCAGAACGGGGTTCCCGGGGTGTCGGTCTCCTCCGGGTACATGCGATGCAGATGCGCGGCGAAGACGTCGCCAAGCGGGGTGGCAACCTTTAGCTCGCGGACAACTTCGGGAATGCGCGCGACCGTGACGTGCGGGAGCCGGTCGATGGGTGCCTCGACTCTGTCGATCGTGTAGCCGAGTTCTTCGTCGTCGCTCTCGTACAGGCGTGCCCGTGTGACGAGTCCGCTCTCCGTTGCCAGCCAGTACGCGCTCGGCAGCGCCTCCTCGGCGGGGAAGAGGACCAGGGCACCTGCCGACCGGGCGAAAGCGGATGCCAGCTCTCGCTCGCTGGGGAGCGGCTGCACTGACTCGTTGACATAGATGTCCAGAGACGTGGACACGTCACCCAGGACGCTCACCATTTCGCACAGCACCAGGGCATCCCAGTTACGCAGGTCCTGGTCTGTGTCCTCGTCGGCGACGTCCACCTCCTGGACGCCCACATGCAGGCACTGCGCAAGTGCGGCCGTGACGGCGTCGAGGGACAGGGGCTCCACGGTGAGGAGGTTGTACGTCATGGTGAGTAGGTCCCGTTGTAAATGTCCATGGCCTTCTGTACGGCCTCTGGGTTGTTTGTGAAGCGCGGATTCCGCGTCAGCTGCGGAGCTGCACTGATATCACCCTTGGCCTTGGCAATCTGCTGGAGGGCGGCGTATTCGTTCCGGTCGAGCTTGACGATGCCCGCACCGCTGTCGGGGTACACCGTGCCCGTGTCCTCGACGCCATACGTGCGCCCGTTGACCTCGTAACGGTTGGTGGCGTCGTCCCAGACGGCCTTGCCGGCCGCGATGTCGGCGATGTCCTGGTGGATGTCCTGCTCGTAGCCGCGAAGCACAACACTGTTGGCCTCTCTGACGTTGCGGCCACTGTGGGCGGCCCCCGAAACAGTGTGCCGGGCGTTCGGCGGTCTGAGGGACTTACCGGCTGCGGCTCCTTCGACGCCGCTCACCGCAGGCCAAGGTCCCTTCCCCGCCCCGCTATCCCCGGCGCCGGAGCCGCTGATCCGCATCGCGTAGCTATTACCCGCCGCGAGGTCACCAGTGGCTCCGCCGAGCTCGCCCGGGACTCCGGCGACGGCCATGCGAGGCCCGGTGAGATTGATATCGATGCTGTCGAAGAAGCTCGTCAAGCCTCCAGTACGGACAGCCCGGAAAGTTGCACCCGCACCGCCGAAACCACCGCCCAGGAGCGCGCCGTACACACCGGCCTGGCGGGCCTCATCGAGGCTGAGCCCACCCTTTTGCTCCCCCAAGGCGATGGACACGGGCTGGGTTACAGCGAGATCCACCGTGATGGATTCGACACCGGCGAAGGCCGCGGTGGCCAGGGTGGTGCCCGCAATGGTGGCGATCTCCTCGGTCACTGCGATGCCCAGGCCGGCGGCCATGTCCGCGACAGTGACCGCTGCCGCTGCTGCCGCGCCCTCCGAAATGCCCGCGGTGAAGATGGCCAGGGCGGTCCCGGCGACGAGGGTGGCGCCGACGATCTCCAGCTCGTGTTCCAGCTTCTTCTTCGCGCCGTGCACGGCGTCCGCGTAGGCGTCCAGAGCCTTGGCCATGTCTCGGGCGGCGTCGGCAAGATCCCTCAGCCAGCCTCGCCCGTCGTGGTAGTAGCGACGCCAGTACGGGTCGTCGAAGGCGGAGATGGCCTCGCCCTTGTTGTGCTCGATGATGGAGCGCGCTGCTTTGTTGGCGTCGGAGGTGACATCGTCGACGTCGTCGGCGAAGTTCCTCCACACCTTCGCGGCGTCCCGCAACCCGTCTTCATCGGCGTCCGGCCACCACATGCCCGTCAGGTCCTGGACGACCTTGCGGGCCTTGTCCGCGACACTCACTTGCCATCGCCCTTGGTGTCGCGATCAACGCGGATCCGGCTGAACATGCCTCGGATCAGCTCTTCGTTGTCGAGGTGCCCGTCAGCCATGTCGACCATGGCTTCTCGAATGCTGGCCAGCCCGTCGACCAGGATCTGAGTGGACTGCTCGATCTGCTTGACGTGCGGACCGTACACCTCATGGAACTTCTCGCCCTGCTCGTCGTCTCCCCAGGGAGAGCCGGCCGCAGCCAGCCCGTGCTTCAGCTTCGTGAGGGCTTGCGCGAGAGCAACGCTCTGATGGTGAAAACGAGGTGCTGTCGCCTTGAGGTCGGCGATCTTGATGTCGAGCACCTCGTCGCTGTCACCCATGACTTGACGTCTCCCCCTCCTTGACCAACCGGGCATTCGACCCTAGTCAGCAGTCCCCCTTCACGTCCGCGAGCTACGCAAACTCTGAGCAAAGGTCTGCTGGTGGGCCGTGAGCTGCGTCATTGGTCAGCGCGTGAGAGGCGTAGGCAGGCTCGCCCGTGACGGCCATGCGTGCTCGCCTCGTTTGGGATGCAGTCTTAAACATGTGCGCGCAGGCCCCCACACGACAGAGACATTGGCGTGCCTACGCCCGGGGCAAAGCCGGTCTGGCTGCCGAAGCGCCGTCGCTTCCCAAGCTGAGAGCGCGAGTTCGGTTCTCGTCACCCGCTCCACGAGAAACCCCCAGGTCAGCGACCCGGGGGTCGATTACCTCATCGATCCGTCACCCGAGGATCGAGGACGAGTCGCAGCCGAGGCTGGCGCGGCTGGCGACGGTGAAGGAGATGCTTCCGGTGTTCTCCCAGATGTTGTTGATGTTGGCGAACAGCCACCTCGTGGTCAGGCTGTGGTCGGCCGACGAGAGGGTGGCCGTCCGGCCCTCCGTCCCGGGCCTGATGCGGAACGTCACCGCGGTGTCCGCCAGCTTGTACGGCGGTGTCTCCTGGGCGCTCAGCGTCGTCCCGGAGAAGCTGCCCGGTCCCGTCACCGACACCACGTCGGCCACCGCCATCACCGAGGCCAGATTGACCCGGTGGATGTGGTACTGCGCTCCCACGGGATTGCGTGTGGTGTCCGGGCGCCACCTGAACGTGAACGTCGACCCCGGCGCGATCCGGCCGCCGAACGGGTTCGGTGACGACCACTCGTTGATCACCCCCTCGCCCAGCCGGGTGCCGAAGACGTTGCGCCAGTAGAAGCGGGGGTTCAGCCACGCGTTCCCCGGCTGAACGCACTCCGGGTCTCGTGCGGTCGTGGCCCGCGAAGCCGCCGCTGCGGGCTGGGCCTGCGCCGTGGCGGCGTTCGCGGGCAGTGACGACGCCAGCAGCATCGCCGCGGCCAGCGTGCCCAGGGTCCAGGTGCGCCGTCTGCCCCGTCGCAGCCGTGGCACCGACGAGGCAGCGCGCCGGATACGGCCCGGCAGGGCGTTTTCTGCTCCGTACATCTCCAGCCTTTCTCTTGCGCGCGACCCGTCGATGGCGCCGGTCGAGCCGGCGGGACCACCGACGGGCCGGTTCACCGGGTGGCTCAGTCCTCGTTGGGGTCGAGGACGCGGCCCTTGAGCTTGATCGGGTTGGCGGCGCCCACCTTGAGCTGGCCGTCGGTGTAGCGGCCCGGGGTCGCGCCGTCGACGGCGGTCACCTGGGCGCCGTAGCCGAGGCACTCCTGGTTGGTGGACAGGTACGGGTTGTGGGTGAAGGTCAGGGTGCGGCCCCCGTCACCGACGGTGCCCTGGGTGGTTTCGAGATTGCCCTTGGCCTGGAGCGTGTTGACGTCGTGGTAGGCCCAGGACAGCCAGCCGGTGAACACGAAACCGGTGGGCGCCTTCAGGGTGAAGGTGATGTCCCCGGGGTTGACCGGGCCGGGAACGGTGCTGAGGATGCCGAAGCTGAGGTGGGCGGGGACTCCGCCCGGCGCGTCCTCGACGATGCCCTGCTGGAGGATGTAGAGCTTGTTCTCCGATCCCGGCTGGACGGGGGTCTGGGTCTGTGTGGCCATTGTTGTCCCTTCTGTGGGTGGGTGTGTCCGCGTGAGCGGATCCGCCGGTGGCGGGCTTGGAAACCGGGCCCGCTCATGGACCGTCGGGGTGGCGACGGGCGTCATGAGCTAGGCGCGGACGGCGTGGGGTCGGCCGGTGCGTGGTCGGCCAGGAGCGGGCCGAGGACGGACAAGGCGCCCAGGGCGATGTCCTCGTAGAGGTAGAAGCCCGCTTCCAGCGGCGGCAGTTCCGCGTCTGTGTCGTCCGTGACGGGTTCCGGGTCGGTGGCATAGCCGTCGCCGTCGTCGGGGGCGGTACGCGGTTCGAGCAGGTCGGTGATGTCCTGCGCGGCACCCAGGAGGGTGCTGCGGGCTGTGGTGGCCAACAGGCGCAGGGGGAGGTCGAGGGCGGCGGTCGTCCGCTGACCGGGAACCAGCTTCGCCACCGTCGGCACCTCCTCGGTGGACGCGGCGGCCATCAGTCGCACGGGGAGCGTGCAGGCGGCGACGATCCGCTCGGTGGACATCAGGGGCGGGGGGTCGCCGTCGACCATGAGGTCTTCCCACTCCATCAGGTCGAAGAGGAACTGGCCGCCCTTGTACAGGGGCCAGGGCCGTACGGTGTCGAGCAGGAGGCGGGCGCGTTCGGGGGTGTCGCGGCGCAGGGCCACGCCGTGCCTGGCCAGGGTGCACAGGCACTGGCGCAGGCCGCTGTTGACGTGGCCGAGGAAGGCGAAGGCCCGGTGGTCCGTGGAGGTCAGCGGGCCGGTGTCGGCGGGGCAGTCCGGCGGGGGCGGGGTGGTGGTCACAGTGGCCTCGAGGTGACGTAGTGGGCGATCTGCCGCAGGACGGCTTTGCCTTCGTTCTCGGGGATGAACCGGAGGTCTTCCTCGAAGCGGGCGATGCCTTCGGCGGCGAGCCGGTCGGCGAGTTCGGTGGCGTACTCGATGGAGCCGTGCCGGCGCATGGCGGCGAGGAGTTCCTCGGCGTGCTGCTGGGTCTTGTCGGTACGGCGCTGCCGCAGGATGTCGAAGAGGCGGGGGCGCTCGTGGGCGTACGCGGTGCGGAACAGGTGGATCAGCATCACCGTGCGCTTGCCTTCGAGCAGGTCGCCGAGGGGCTCCTTGCCGTACAGGGCCTCCTCGCCGACCAGGTTCAGGATGTCGTCCTGGATCTGGAAGGCGATGCCGATCAGGCGGAACGCCTCGTCGAACCGGCTGAGAACGGCGGGGTCGGTGACGCCGGCGCAGACGGCGCCGATGCGGCACGGACTGATGCAGGTGTACCAGCCGGTCTTCTTGGTGCTCATGACGAAGTAGGCGTCGTCGGTCTCGGGGACGACCTCGTGGCGGATCCAGCCCAGTTCCATGGCCTGCCCCTCGATGGACTCCCGGCACATGTGCACCGCCTCGTGGATGAGGCCGAGGGTGCGGACCAGGCCGAGCGTTTCGAGGTTGGACAGGACGGCGTCGACGGCGAGCAGGTTCATCCCGTCGCCCACGTTGACGGCCAGGCCCAGGCCGTGTTCCTCGTGCATGGTGGGCAGACCGCGCCGGTGGGTGGATTCGTCGGCGATGTCGTCGTGGACGAGGAAGCCGTTGTGGAACAGTTCGAGGGCCGCGGCGGCGCGTACGGCGTCGTCGGGGCGCCCGCCGAAAGCGGCACAGGCGGCGATGGTCAGGGTGGGACGCAGGCCCTTGCCCTGGCGGGCGGGGTAGGAGCGCATGAGGTCGTACAGCTCGGCACGCGGTTCGCGGTCCGGCAGCAGCCGTTCGATCTCCTCGTTGGTACGGGCCCGGCACCGGAGCATGGTCTCCATCAGGTCCGCGTCCCGGACGGTGTCCTCCAGCGACCAGTCGGTGCTGGTGCGGCCGTCCCACAGCAGGCGCGGCGCGGTGACGGTGGTGTCCCCGATCAGCGCGGGCGGCGCGGGCACGTCCTCGGGGGAGCGCCGGGCGAGGAAGTCCAGGGCCGTCCAGTCGACCGGGTCGGCGGCCGGTTCCCGGACGGCGGGTGTCGCGCTGCCCCACAGCTGGGGGGCCTGTTCGCGGTACACCCCCCACAGTTCCTGCATGCTGCGCAGGCCCGCCGCGCGCTGGGACAGCAGGGTGAACGCCCGCCAGACGGCGAGGGTGTCCTCGCGGGAGCCGCGGACGTCGAGGCTGTCGGGCAGGACCTGGTCGACGGGCCGGCGCTGGAGGTCGAACAGCAGGTTCATGGCCCGGTCGTCGAAGGCGGCCTCGACGTCGGGGTCCGGGCAGCGGCCCCGGTCCACCACGATGCGACTGTGCCGAGCGGTGAGCGTGGCGTGGCTGCCGTCGTTGAAGTGCAGGCCCAGCCGGATGCCGCGCAGATGGCCGGCCGCGGCGGCGAGGATCGCCGGCGCCCGGTCGGACAGGGCGGCGACCGTCTCGTCCAGCAGCCGGGCCCCGGTGAACGCGGGGGCGGTCTCAGTCACGGGCACCCCCGGCGAACTCCACGATGCCCCCGGTGTGGAAGCCGATACGGCGTCCGCCGACCCGCCCCTCCACGGTGCACGGGCCGAGGGTCTCGTGCACGCTGAACGGGTGCAGGCTGGTCTCGGAAGGGTTGACGATCCGGCCCGCCGTGTGCGAGCGGAAGTCCAGGACGAGGCGGTCGTCGCCGAGTCGGGCGGTGATCAGCAGCCGGCCGGGCACCGCGGCCATCGGCGGGGTGCCCAGCAGGCCCGCCAGCGGCGGCACCATCACGACCCGGTCGCGGTCCAGGGTGCCGCTCACCGCCACGCGCAGGTTGCGCCGCGGGAAGTGGCGGACCATGCGCCCGTCCCGCCACAGCATCACCGATCCGTTGGCCGCGTCCGCGGGGTACGCGGGCTGGATCAGGGTGAAGACGACGGCCGACGGCGGGGCCTGGTCGGCCGGGCCCGAGGGGTCGTTGACGAATCCGAACACCCAGCCGCCGAGCGTGGGCCAGGACCACCGGCCGCGTACCCGCTCGTGGTAGCCGAGCAGGTCCGTCTCCGTCGCCGTGCCGTCGCCGTGCCGCAGGGTTCCGGCGCCCAGGACGCCGGGCTCCGACTGCCAGCGCAGATGCTCGTCGTCCCCGAACGGAGCGCACTGGGAGGTGCAGGGCCTGCTGGTCCGGGTCAGCCGTACGTCGACCGCCGGGACCGCCGAGCGGGCCGCCACCCGGAACGCGCCCGGTTCCCTGTGCGGGTGCGGTAACCGGAAGGCCGACCAGGGCAGTTCGGGCTGTTCGGCGTTGAACTGCGTCGCACTCCAGCCGTACCCCTCCCCGTAGAGGAGCAGGATCGCCATGTGCTGCCCCTCGGCCGCCGTGCCGGTGCCGCTGCGGCGCCCGGTGGCCGGGGCGCCCGGATGCGCGAAGACCGAGCCGGTGGAGGAGCCGAGGACGGACAGGTTCGCGATGAGCGCCTGTCGCCCGCACCGCGACAGGAACGCGTAGTGCAGCCACTTGCGGTCGAGCGGGTGGGCGAGCGGGGCACACGGGAAGGGGCCCGGCGGACCGAGCCGTGGAAGGGCGGGCGTGGACACGTTTCGAACGCTAACTCAACGTAGCGGATCACGTACAGTTCGTGACCTTCGTGAGGGTGACCTGGGAGCACAGAAACGATTACCTCCGCACTCAGGGTTTGAGAACGCAAAGAGCCGCCCATGGCGGGTGGTCTGCCATGGGCGGCTCCGCATCTCGTGCGCGCCCTCGTCAGCTGTCGTCGTCTGCGAGAACGCTCGCCTTGAGGCGCACTTCCGGCCGGCCCGCGATCACCGCCCGCCCGTCGGTGTACCGGCCCGGCTCGGCGTCGTTCAGGGCGCGGATGCCGAGCGTGTAGACCAGGGCCGCCGCCGGATGGCCGGGGGTGTTCAGGCGGGGCTCGTCCGTGACGGCCAACGACCGGCCGCCGTCGCCCACCGTCCCCGTCGGGTTGCCGCCGGGGATGACCGTGCGATCCGCCCGGTAGTACGCGCAGGTCACCCGGCCGTCGAAGACGAAGCCCGTCGGAGCGGTGAAGTGGTGCTCCACCCGTCCGGGGGCCCAGGGATCGGTGGAGGAGACCCGTACGTGCAGCAACTCGCCGCCACCGCGCGGGACTTCCAGGCCGACCTCCTGGCGTACGAGTAGCTGGGCGGGGGCTGGGGTGGGAGCTGGGACGGGTGCGGGTTCCGGCTCCCCCTCCTTCTCCGGCTCCGGTTCGGGCCCCGGCTCCGGTTCGGGTCCCGGCTCCGGCCCCGGTTTCTCCTCCCGTGACCGCTCGGTGTCCTGCGAGGCAGCCGTGGCGAGGGGTACCGATGCGATGCGGTGGTGGAAGTTGTCCGCCACGAGCAGGCGCCCCACGGGATCCACGGCGAGACCGCACGGGTAACGCAGCGCGACGTGGGCGACGGCATCGGGCGTGTCCACGGACGCGGTGGCCTCACGGGCAGCCGGATCGGGTTGCCCCGCGACGACACGGACCGCTCCGCCGGCCAGCCGCCACACGCGGTGTCCGGTCTGGTCGGCGACGTAGAGCACCCCCTCACCGTCGAACGCCACCGCGCGCGGTGCGCCCCAGCCGGCCGCCGTGGTGTCGGCGGCTCCGTCCGGCGGACCCGCCAGTACCCGCAGTTCCCCGTCCGAACCGAGCAGCAGTACCCGTCGGCCCTCCGGGTCGGCGATGCACAGCCGGCCGGCCCCGTCGACCGCCAGGCCGGCGGGCAGGAACGCCTCGCCCGCGTCGGCCGCTCCAGAGCCGCCGGCGTGCCCGGACGCCGCGACGACCGTGCTGATGACACCGTCGCCGTCGATGCTGCGCACACGCGGAATGCCGGCTTCCCCGACGTACAGCCGGCCCACCGCGTCGACGGCCACGGCGCACGGGGAATCGAGCCGGGCGCGGCGGGCCGGGCCGCCGTCGCCGTCACCCTCGCCGTCACCGCGCGAGCCGTCTCCCGCGACGGTGTCGATGACACCCGAGGGGTCGATACGGCGGATCCGGTGGTTCGTCTCGTCGGCGACGAACACGGTCCCGTCCGCGGCGACCGCCAGCGCGGACGGGAAGCCGAGGCGAGCACGCACCGCTTCGCCGCCGTCGCCGGCGAAACCCCGCAGCCCGTCCCCGGCGATCGTCGTCAGGGTGCCGGTGCCGTCGATACGGCGGACCCGGTGGTTCGCGTGGTCGGCGACGAAGACCGCGCCGCCTCCCAGGGCCACGTCCGCGGGGAAGGCCAACTGTGCTTGCGGCGCGGGCCCGCCGTCCCCGGCGAACCCGGCCGTGCCGTTGCCCGCCACGGTGCCCGGCAGGCCGTCTCCGTCCGGCGCGTCCGGCGGACGCCGCAGCGCCGTATCCCTGGCCGTCACGCCATCACCCGGATCGGGCGCGGCCGGGCCTCGATGATGCCCGGCACCTCACACGTCCCCGGCCTCGTTCGCCTCATCCACGTCTCCTTCCGCACCGTCATCGGCATTCCCCCTGCATACCGGTCGGGAGCGGATCGCAGGAGCAGCCACCGCGTCGGCCACTCACACGAGGGAGGAACGGGGTGAGGCGGACAGCGACGTGCTCCCCTCCGCCCCTGTGCGCCGTTTCTCGCCTCAACTGAACTCGAACAAGTGACGCAGAATCGATTCGGCATTCCAAACGGGGGAAAGGCGGCATATCACCGGTCAGTCCGGGCTAACGATGGACCCGGAGGAAAGCCCGGTGCGTGCCGCGGTCCCCGCGCGGACGCCTCGCTCGAAGCCACGGGCGGCGTCCCGCGTTCCGTCTCACGGGCGCGACCTTCACGACGACCGCGATCGGTGCACCGTGCGGCGCGCGGCGCCGATGCTCCGGCCGCCCCCTGCGGGGGCCGGGCGACCCGCACCAGGACGCCTCCCTTTCCGTCGCCCGCTTCGACCACGACCCCAGGAGGACCCGGAGATGAGCACCGACGTGCAGACCAGGAAGGAAGCCTACAAGCGGGGGGAGGAACAGGGGCGTGCCGATGCGCTCGGCGGGAAGCCCTACGCCGACCCGCCGCGTGACGGCTCGCGCGGGGAGCAGGACCAGTACGCGAACGGCTATGACTGGGGTTACGAACAGGGCCGCGCCCAGAAACTCGACCTCGTGGTGTGGCAGGAGGGCGGGGTCGAGGACGCTCCCGGTGGGCTCGGCACCACCATCAACATCTGCGTCCGCACGCCGAACTGGAGCGAGACGGTCGACGCCGGCGAACGCGAGCACATCTTCACCGCCCCCACCGGATTCCGCTGGAACGGCACGGTGGGCGCCCAGTACAAGCGCATCGACCAGACGACGGGTGGCAGCCTGCCCCCCGTCCGGGCCACGGTCAGCGACGACGGGCGCACCCTGACCTTCACCTACCACGTGCACCTGAACACCGGCGGCGAGGACAAGGACTGCATCGTCTACACCTGCGGCCTCGAAGCCGTCGACGGTGCCAAGACCGGCCGCCACACCGACGGCGTCGCCCAGATCGGCACCGCACCGCCGGCCAAGCTCAAGGCCGAGGTCATCGAGGACGAGGACTGAGAGAGCGGGATCCAGACACCATGACCACCGTCGTCACCTCCGGCGTGTTCTCCTCCACCAACCCCGCCGTCTCACCGGTCAACGGCGTGGGCACCGACTACATCCAGTGGGGCAGCGCCGGCAGCCAGAGCGGCTACCAGTTCCGCGGTGCGGCCGCTGACGTCCAGCTCGACGGCACCGAGTTCGTCGTCGGCACCTTCGTCCACCGCAACAAACCCACGAACGTCAGCCCCGGCCAGTTCGACGTCCAGCTGACCGTCAACGTCATGTTCGAGGACGGCAGCACGACCGACCTCGACTTCAGCTTCCACCACAACGAGACGCCCAACACCACCGGCACCAGCCCGGCGGACGACGACCTGGTCGACCTGCAGACCTTCGTCCACCCCCAGCCCGTCACGATCGACGGCAAGCAGTACCGGGCGGTACTGAGCGGATTCAAGCGCAACGGCCAGATCGTCCGGCAGTTCCGCAGCCCGGAGGGCGGCATCAACTTCGCCGAGGTGGTGTGCATGTTCACGCTCGACGAACCCGACGTGATCATCTCCGGCCTGCGCTATCAGGGCACGAGCACCGGCCAGGCGGACGAATACGTCGAGATCTTCAACAAGGGCGGCGGACCGCAGGACCTGACCGGCTGGAAGGTGGAGGCCAAACCCACCGGCCGTTCGTTCCCCTTCCCGCCGGGAACGGTCATCCAGCCCGGCCAGCGCTACCGCGTCTACACCAACGAGAACCACCCGGAGTACGGCGGCTTCTCCTTCAGTTCCTCCAGCGAGGTCTGGCGGGACCAGGGCGGCATCGCCCGCCTGGTCGCGGACGACGGCTTCGTCGTCGACCAGTCCCCCTACCTGGACAAGGGGTTCAACAAGACCGGCACTCCGTGAGCCGGAATCCGTCGGCCCCTCGATGACAGGTGAGGGGGAACAACTCCTCACCTGTCGTCGCCGGGGTCGGTACGCGGCGCATCATCCGCATGGACACGGCACCGACGTGTGCACGGTCGCGCACTCCCGATCACGCTGTACGGCCCTCGCTGTCCGGGACCAGGCACATCTCACACGGCCGCTCCAACGTGTGAGGCGCCACCGGTCAGCCGGGCACGCTCGGCCGCCACGGCCTCCGGGTCGGCCGGCCCGTGCACCTTGTCACAGTCCGCGATCAGCCCGTCCAGACTGTCCCGCTCGATCCGGTTCCCGTCGCCCGCTGCATGAAGAAGGCCCAGGAAGAAGGCCCAGGTCGGAGACCCGGGCCGGTTCGCTGTTCTGGGCGATCAGTCGCCGCGTCCCAAATGCGGCGTTTGGTCGCGAGTGAGGCGGCTACCCGCCGCAGGGAGCCTGCTCGGACAGCGAGGAGTTGGTCGATATGACCATGGTGACACAAGGGGGCGGCGGAGGCGGTTCCAGCGGTCTGTACGACGTGCTGGAACTCGTCCTGGACCGCGGGCTGGTGATCGACGCGTTCGTGCGCGTCTCCCTGGTCGGCATCGAGATTCTCAAGATCGACGTACGCGTCGTTGTCGCGAGCGTCGACACCTACCTCCGCTTCGCCGAGGCGTGCAACCGCCTCGACCTCGAAGCAGGCCCCCGCAAGCCGGCCGGGCTCACGGAGCTTACGGGGAAGATGATGGAATCCGGCGCCCACGGCAAGACCAAGGGAGCCCTGTCCGGTGCCGCGGAGACCATTTCGGAGGCCTTCAAGCAGGCACGCGACGAGGGCCAGGAGCGGCAGGGCGACCGGGCCGCGCGCAGGAGGGGGGAATAGCAGATGAGCACCTATGTCTACGGGATCGTCCGCGCTTCCCATCCCCCGCTCCCCCAGGACCTGGAAGGCGTCGGGGCGTCCCCGCAGCCGGTACGCGTGCTGCGCCAGGGCGAGCTGGCCGCCATCGTCAGCGACGCCCCCGAGGAGCTGCGCCCCAAACGCCGTGACCTGCTCGCCCACCAGCGGGTACTGGACGAAGCCGGGGCGGACGGCGTGGTGCTGCCCATGCGGTTCGGCAGCGCCTCCCCGGACGACGACACGGTGATCACGGTGCTCGCCGAGCGCGCGGACCGGTTCCTCGAGCGGCTGCACGCGCTGGACGGCACGGTGGAGTACAACGTCAAGGCCAACCACGACGAGGAGGCCGTACTCCGCCTGATCATGGCCGACCATGACGACATCCGGTCCCTGGCGGCGGCGAACCGCGAGGCCGGCGGCGGCACCCAGGAGGAGAGGATCCGGCTCGGGGAGATGGTCGCCGCCGCCGTCCAGGAACGCGAGGCGGCCGACGCCGAGCTGCTCCGGCAGGCGCTCGCACCGATGGCCGAGGAGGTCAGCGCCGGGCCGCCGAGCAGCGGCTGGCTGGCCAACCTCTCCTTCCTGGTGGACCGCCCCTCGGCGGAGCGGTTCCTGAGCGCGGTCGACGCGTTCAGCCGGGAGAACCCTCACCTGGAGCTGCGCGTCAGCGGCCCGCTTCCGCCCTACAGTTTCGTCGAGTCCGCCTCCTCCGGGCAGGCGGAAGGCGGCACCACGGAAGCCTTCGGCAACGCCGCCGCCCAGCCGACCGGGTAGCAGGCCACCGCCGGCCGCCGATCAGCGGTCACGCGGGCAGGCCCGGAGGGCAGGGGCTGACGTCCTCACAACTGCCCCCGCCCCGACGCGTGCCGGCCGTTCGCGTGGGCCGGCCGGTGGTGCGGGTCGGTCGCGCGGGTGATGGCCGTCTCGACGGCCGTGATCCGGTCCGCGAGCAGCCCGAGCGCCCCCACGGCCCGGATGAGGGGGTCCTCTCCGGGGCCCCCGAGGGCCTCGCCGCGGACGTACGCCGTCTTCACCTCCGCCCAGCGGGCCGCCTGACCGGCGGTGAGGGTGCCGCACAGCTCGGCCAGCTTCAGCAGGTTGGCCTCGGCGACCGTCGTCAGGGTCTGCGCCTCGGCCGTGTAGTGGTCGTCGATCACGGCGGCCGGCTCGGCGTCGTTCATGACCGGCGCTGGGCGATCTTGTTCATGTTGCGGTAGGAGCCCTGGAGCCGGAAGGGCGGTTCGGTGCGGGCCGCGTCCGACTGCGCGGCCGAGGCGATGTGGGCGGCGTTGACCGCCAGCACCGTTTCCCGGGCGGTCAGCAGGTGGCGCAACACGGCCACGACGCGCTCCAGTTCGGCGGGCGGGCAGGCGTGGGAGAGCCGGTCGGCACGGGCCGTCGGGTCGCCCTGGGCGAGGCGGACCAGCAGGTCGGTGTCGGCGCGGTCGCGGCCGGCGAGCGGGGCCAGGACCGGGTTGGCGGTGAGCGCGTTCTCGACGAAGCTCAGCTCGAAGACGTCCTGGCTGCCGGTCAGGACATCACCGAGGTTCCACACGTCGGCGCGGTTCGCGAGCATGTCCGGCACCTGGAAGCGGCTGCCGGACTCGGTGTAGGGGTTGCCGGCCATGCAGACCGCGAACCGCTTGCCGCGCAGGTCGTAGGTGAGCGGTTCGCCGTCGCGGACGCCGTCGACGCGGCGGGTGGCGTCGCACAGCGGGATGAACTTCTGGAGCAGCTCGGGTGAGGTGTGCTGGATGTCGTCCAGGTACAGCAGGGTGTTGTTGCCCGCCGCCAGCGCGAAGTTGATTTTTTCGACCTCCTGGCGTGCGGTGGCGTTCGGGGCCTGGGCGGGGTCGAGCGAGGTGACGGCGTGGCCCAGTGCCGGGCCGCTGACCTTCACCAGCATCACGCCGAGACGGTCGGCGACGTACTCCATGAGTGTCGTCTTGCCGTAGCCGGGCGGGGACAGGAGCAGCAGCAGGCCGCCGGCGCCGGTGCGCCCGGTGTCGCCGGTGGTGCCCAGTTGCCTGGCCAGGCTGTCGCCGAGGAGCGGCAGGTAGACCTCGTCGACGAGCCGGTTGCGGATGAAGGAGGACATGACGCGCGGGCGGTGGTCGTCCAGGCGCAGGCGGGCGCGTTCGGCGGCGACGAGGGCGGTGCGCCGCCGCTGGTACGCGCGGTGGGCGGGTACGTCCTGCTCGGCGAAGCGGGCCGTGCGGGCGAGGAACTCGTCCAGGCGCAGCGGCAGTCGGCGTGCGGCGATGCGCGGGTGGGTGCCCAGCAGGCCCTCGGCCGTCGCCGTGAGGCAGGCGTCGCCGTCGTAGCGCGGCAGGTCCGGGCACAGCTCGGCCGCGACATGACCAGGTAGAGCCGGCCGTGGTGCGCGCCGAAGTCGTACACGCCGACGACGTTGGGGTGGTTGAGCCGGCCCGCGGTCTGGGCCTCCAGCCGGAACCGCTCCACGTCGGCGGCCTCGTCGGTCCGCAGCAGTTTGACCGCCACGGGCCGGCCGAGGAGGCGGTCGTCGGCCCGCCACACCTCGCCCATCGCGCCGCTCCCCAGCAGGTCCCGCAGCTGGTAACGACCGGCCGGCAACCCCTGCGCATCCACCCCGCTCACCAGGACACCGTACGTCCGAATCTGCGCAGGAGCCCCACACAGGCTGCACACAGCCTTGCGAAGGGGTCGTTACCGTTGCTGATCGCTCGACCCCCTGTACGAGCGTGACCAGGCCGTGGCCCGGGCGGGCCGACGGCGCAGTCAACCGAGGAAGACCGCAGATGGACTACTGCTCCACGTGTCGTCGGCATCTCAATGGCGCCCTGGTCTGCCCCGGGTGCGGTGCGTACGCCCCGGACATCGCGCCGCCGCTCCTCGCCGACCGCGTCGGTCCCGGCCGGTCTGCCGAGTGGACGGCCACGGACGCGCCCGCCCCCTGGGACAGCGAGCCGGGGCCGGAGCACGACACGGAGGCCGCCGCCGGGCCGTCCGCCGACACCCCGTGGACGTCCCCCGCGCGACCGGGCAGGGCGGCACGCCGCCGCCGGCTCGCCCGACTGAGGAAGCACCAGCGGCGGGCCATGGTCGCCACCGCCTTCGCACTCGTCGGCGGCGGCCTGTCGCTCGCCACGCTGGACCGGCACACCGCTGGCCAGGCGCAGGCGGCTGCCGCACCGGAGGACCGGAGCATGGGCGCGGCGAGGGAGCGGGTGGAGACGGAACCCGCTCCCCAGGCCCCCCGGGCTCCGCAGGCCCCTCGGGCTCCGCACGCCCCGGAGCAGCACGCGCCCCGCACCACGCCCGCGAGGCACGCAACGGTCGACGTCACCCCCCGGCAGCAGAGCCTCCCTGCCACGCCCGGCACCGCCGCCCCGGTGACCCGGGCGGACTCCGCTCCCCCTCACCGCCCGGCCGACGCGTCGCCCCCGCGGCAGCAGACCACCGGCCCCGCGCCCTCCGGCGGTACGGCGGACACCAGCGGACCGGCCCCGGGCCACACCGGCACGGCGACCCCGCCGGCCCCTGCCCCGACGACCGGCGGCACGGCCCCGGACACCCCCGGAACCGCGCCCGCCCCGGCGCCGACGTCCCCCACCCAGCTCTGCCTGCTGGGCCTCTGCCTCGGCTGACGTTCCGTCACGGCGGCTCGGACGCACGGAGTTCACCGTGGCCGTGCAGTGGCGCGCGGCTCCGGGCGCCTAGGCCATTCGGCTCCGAGGTGGTGTACGGAGCGAGCGCATCCGGAACGCTCCGGCATGGTGGCACTCGGCGGTGATCCGCGGGCGCTCACCTTCACAGGAACGAAGGAACCGGAGCTCGAGCATGAAACATCGCCTGGTCGCGCTCGCCCTGGTGAGCGCGCTGGCCGCGGCCGCCTCGGTCACGGCCGCCGCGGCCACGACCACTGCCGTCAGGACCACCTCCGTCACCACCACCGCGCCCCCGCCGGGCGGGGCCGGCGGTGAGGCCTGGGCGTGGACGCAGCTCACCGGCCGCGGGACCCAGATCCGCTACGTGTCCACCGACGCCAGCCAGCAGTGCCCCTCGGTCCGCTACACCCTGGGGACGGCCAGGGACACGCACCCGATGCACCGGGTGAGCACCCCCATGGGGGCGCAGTTCCCCACCACCGTCTGCGAACTGGGTGTGCCGCTCACGGCGTCCGGCGCGCGGCTGGAACAGGTGCCCGCGGCAGTGCTGCACCCCGGCGACCGCCGGCTCCCCCTGCCCGGCTGGACGGCGGCGACACGCCCCGAGAGGATCGCGGTCATCGGTGACACCGGCTGCTCGGTCCCGAAGACCGGCACGGTCCAGAACTGCGCGAACCACCAGACCGGCTGGCCGTTCCCGACGATCGCGAACAGCGCCGCCACCGTGACACGGCCCGACCTCGTCGTCCACGTCGGTGACTACCTCTACCGCGAGGACCCGGACCGGGAGAACGACAAGCAGCGGAACCCGGGCTGCACGACGACCGCCGACGCGGCGAGCTGGGCCTGTGTCGTCGCCGACTTCTTCCGGCCTGCGGAGACGCTGCTGGCCGGCGCGCCGGTCGCGTTGACCCGCGGCAACCACGAGGACTGCAACGCGAGTTTCCACGGTGGTGCGGGCGGCGCGTGGTTCCGCTACCTCGCCGACGACCTCCGCGACGACGGGTCGTGCGACCGGTTCACCGATCCCGTGGCGATCCGCGCGGGCCTGCTGAACCTCGTCTCCCTGGACTCCTCGTACGCCGACCCCGGGGACACGGGGAGCACGGCGGGCAAGGCCGTCTTCACCAGGCAGCTCGACCAGGTGAACCAGTACGCCCGGCGGCGTCCCGGCGAGGACTTCTTCCTGTTCACGCACAAGCCGCTGTGGATGGTGAAGGCGGCGGGGCACACGACCGGTGACGTGACCTGGCTGACCAGGGTCCTCAGTGACGCGGTCGCCGACACGGCACTGCACCGGCTGGCACGCAACGTACGGCTGGTGCTCTCGGGTCACGTGCACCTCTACCAGATGGTCGATTTCGGCACGGTCCGCCCACCGCAGCTGACCGTGGGCTCCTCGGGCGGCCCGCTGGACAACGGCCCGGACGACCTCCTGGTCCTCGGCCAGCCGGTCGGCACCCCGCCGCAGCCCGTCCACCAGTCGATCACCCAGACGGTGGGCCCCATGGGAGGCACGGGCATCGCCGGGTACGCGGACCTCGGCCACAGCTCCGCCGGCGACACGTGGGTCCTCACCTTCCGCACCACGAACGGCCGCGTGCTCGGCCCCACCTGCCGGCTCGCCCCGAGCCTGGACGACAAGTCGTTCCTGTGCCCGCCGGGCACCTCGACCGGGCCGGGAGCCGGCCGGCCCGGCGGATACGGGGTGGCGCGATGAGCCGCCGGTCCCGGCGCGGCGGGCACCGCGCGCGGCCGTTGGCCCTCCTCGCCGCCTGTCTGCTCGTCCTGGCGGGTGCCCCGGGCGCGTTCGCGCACGTCCGCGGTCACGCGGCGCTCTCCAGGGCCCGCTGTATCGCCACGCCCGCCGAGTACCGGGCCGCCTGGGACGCGCGGCGGGTCCGGTGCGTGTCACCGGCCCTGTTCGGCACCACGCACGCGCGGGGGGACTCCTCGCTCTATCCCCGCGGCTTCTGGTACGCGTGGGCCGGGTCCGACACCAACCTCGAACGGTACCTGGAGCTGCGCAGGCGGTACGGGGACCGGCCGCCGAAGGTGGGCATCGGGGTCCTGTCGTACGTCGGGTACCCGGGACTCGAGACCTGGTCCGTCCCGACGGACCTCGCCGTCTACACCCTCCCGCCGGGCGTCCGGGCGCTGGTGCCGAGCTTCGAGACGTGGTTCCGCGTGCTCGACGAACGGTTCGGCCACACGTCCGCGTACCCGCTCGCCGCCCAGCGGGACCTCGTCGTCGCCTATTCCCGGCTCCGCAGGGACGAGGACGTCGTGGGCGCGTTCCAGAAGGTGACCGGCTGCCGCCGTAGCGCGTTGCTCGCGGGCGCGGCGCCTTCAGCGGCCATCGGCTGTAACCGCTCCTTCCTCGGTGCGCTGGCGGCCGCCGGCCCGTCCCCGTACGACGGCGGCGACTCGAAGGCGTGCTTCGCGCACTTCCAGTCGCGGTACCGGGGCCCCCGGGACGCCGCCGCGCTGAGGGGCGCGCTGTACCAGTGCCAGGACGCGGGCTTCCTCAACACGGGCGTCGGGCTCGGCTACAACACGTACGCCAACCCGTTCGTGTGCGAGCCCGCCGCCCGGCAGTCCGTGCGGGAGAGGTACACCGGCCGGGAGTTCATCGTCCCGAACACACGCCTGCCGGCGCTCCCGGAGCACGTCGACATCCCGCTGGACCTGGGGGCGCCTTCCCGGCGCGGGTTCCTCCACGCCGGGTACTGCTGAGCCGCCGTCGCGGGACCGGGACGTCAGAACACGCCCTTGTACGCCTGCCACCCCGTGCCGATCCTGGCGCGGGGCCCGAACGACCCCGCGCCGTTGCCGCTGTTGCGCCACAGGTCGCCGGCGGTGTCGCGGGAGACGATGTCCGCCTTGCCGTCGCCGGTGATGTCGCCGACACCCACGACGACGTTGTACGACGAGCCCCAGCCGGAGGCCACCTTCACGCGGGACTTGAAGCCGCCGGAGCCGTTGCCGTCGTAGCGCCACAGCGTGTTGGAGCGGTCCTGGGCCAGGAGGTCGCCGCGGCCGTCACGGTTGAAGTCCCCGACACCCACGATCTTCTTGTAGCCCGACCAGTTCGCCGCGATCCGGACCCGTGCGGACAGCTTTCCCGCGCTCGTGCCCTTGTACAGGAACACCTCTCCCGTCGACGCCTTGCGCGCGATCAGGTCGGGGCGTCCGTCGCCCGTGATGTCCCCGGGAGAGGTCAGCACGTTGTACTGGTTCCAGCCGGTGCCCAGCGAGGTGTGCGGGGTGCTCGTGAGGAAGGCCTGCCCGCGCATGGTCCGGTACGCCCGCAGTTCGCCGCTGCCGAACCGGACGAGGATGTCGTTACGGCGGTCGCCGTTGAGGTCGCCGAACGGGACGAGTGTCACGGAGGAGGGCCAGCCCGAGGCGGGCATGCCCTTGGCGAAGGCGCCCGTGCCGTTGCCCGGCCGGTAGCTGACGACGCCGGACGAGGTGAGGGTCAGCGCGTCGCCGGTCCCGTCGGGCGCCCAGGTGCCGCCGTTGGTGAAGTCATGGCGTACGGCGGCCCCGACGGACACCTTCACCGTCCGCGACACCGTCAGTGCCGGTCCCGAACCGTCGGCGGGCGGGGCCGTCAGGGTGAAGGTGTACGTGCCGTTGGGGACGAACGCACCCTTGCTGTCACGTGTGTCCCACCGTACGGCCAGGGTGCCGTCCACCTCACCGCCGGAGACCTTGCGGACCACGGCGCCGGTGGCCTTGCTGGTGAGGGTGGCCGTCCAGGAGGCGGCGGGCTTGGACAGCAGTCCGCGCCACCGCCACCACGGGGCGCTCGCCGCGCTGCTCTCCCACGCGTTGTCGGTCACCTCGGACTCGACGACGGCGAGCCGCTGGGCGGCGACCCCGCTGGGGACGAGGTGGATGCGCTGATCGGCGTCCACATAGGCCACGGGGCCGCCGAACTTGTCCACGGTCCAGGTCACTCCGCGCAGGCTGGAGGTGCCCGCCGCGAGGTCGCCGATCTTGCGGGTGGTGGCGGTGCCGCCGGAGAAGGCGGTGAGGAGGAGCGCCCCGGCCGCGGTGTCGTGCCGGACGAGGTAGCCGTCACCGAGCAGCGCCTGGCCGGACGGTACGGGGATGTTCCTCTTCGCCGTGCGGTCCCAGACGCCGGCCGTCGCGGCCGGGCCGCAGGACCAGTAGATCCAGCGGCCCACCGCCTGGAGTTCCTTGGGGACGCACGGGGCGCCGGTGGCGACGGTGCCGGTGGTCTTGCCGGTCTTCAGGTCCTTCGCGGTGACGACTCCGGTGCCGGAACCCGGCGTCCACAGGCTGGTCCCCCAGACGGAGGCGGCCGTGACGGGGCGGGTGACGACGGGCTCCAGGTCGCTGTAGACGCCGAGGTCGCCGACGTACTGCTTGGCGGGGAAGGACCCGTTGACGATGGCGTAGCGGCCGGTGACGTCGAGGACGCTTCCGGAGGCGGAGGGCACGTGGAAGAAGCCGGCCTCGTCGTTCTTGTCGAGGGACTGGACGTATGAGCCGACGGGCTCGGGCTGGGTGGTGAACGTGACCGCGCGGCCGTCCCCGGTGGCGTACGGGCCCACCCCGCGAAGGTTCCAGTTCCGCCAGGTCGGCGCGCTCGGCGTTCCGTCGGCGGCGATCCGCCGGGTGTAGTAGCCGCCGATGAAGCTGCTGTCGGCCTCGTCGGTGGCCAGGGTGCCGTTCTGCAGCGACAGCCGGTCGATCTTCGCCGCCGTGGGCGGTACGGCGGTCAGCTCCGTCAGCGCCGGGGTGTCCGCCCCGGTGTCGGTGACCCTGCGCACCGCCCAGTGCCCGGCGTCGCTGCCGCCGACGGCCAGCAGGCTGCCGTCCGGTGCCGGGACGAGGGACGTGTTCGCGTGCCGGAGCAGGGTGAGCGGGTCACCGCCCGTGAGGGGGACGGCCATGAGCCGCTCGCCGGACTTGTCGGCCTGGTCCTGCAGGTCCCACGGCACGGAACGGGCCACCACCAGCCAGCGCCCGGCGATGCCCACGTGCGGCTCGCCCTCCGTGCCGGGCAGCGTCAGTGTCGTCTCGGCGGCGGAGAGATCGGCGCGGTCGAGGACGTGCGCCACCTTGAGGTCGGACCACCAGACCAGCCGGTCGGCGCTCAGCGCGACGCCCGTCGGGGCGACGGCCACGGCCACATCGCCGGTGACCCTCGCGGCGGCCAGGTCCACCAGCGCCAGGTGCTGCTCGCCGTCCGCCCGCGCGTAACCGATGACGGCGGTGCCGCTGTCGCCGCCCAGAACCCTCGCGTTCGCCATGATTCCGGCCGGCCAGCCGTCGACCGGGGTGCCCTCGGCGGGCGCGCCCTCGCCGTACAGCCACAGCACGCGGTCGCCGTCGGTGCCGCGGGCCTGGGTCAGCACATGGGCACCGAAGGTCGCCATGTACGCGCCGTGGGTGAGGGCGACGTCCGTGGTGGTGCCGGCGGACGGGTCCCTGAGGACGACCTTCCCGGTGGGCGAGACGACATCGGCCACGACATCGGACGACGACCCCAGGTAGCCGGGGATTTCGAGGCGCGCCAGGCTGCCCAGCTCGGTCGTCGCGCCGGTGTCGTACGACGTCCACAGGAAGCCGGAACGCCCCTCCTGCGCGTGCAGGTAGCCATGGGGGCCGGCGCTGTAGAGACGGTCCCTGCGCGGTGTGTAGCGGTCCGCCTGGAAGACCTTCTCCGCCGCGAGGGCGGTGCGCGCGACATCGTTGTCCGCGTCGGCCGCGTGGGCCAGCGGGCCGGGACCGGCGGTCGCGGTGAGGATCGCCAGCGCGGCGACGACGCCACGGCTGGTGGTACGACGGGCCATCGTCGCCTCCTGGGCTTCTCGGCGGGGGTGTGCGGGACGGGACGGCCGACGGCCGGTCGGGCGCACATCGACGGTGCTGCGGAAACACCCAGCCCCCCGGCTGCCCCCCGTGCACAGCGGCACGAGAGTAGCAGCAGGCCCGGGCCCGTCCGCCACGCCGGGGACGGAGATCGATAAGAGGCTCGGGGCGCGGCCTCCCCTGCGGAGTCACCGCTCAAGTCCGGCCATAGGACGGTGAGTTCTCCAGATCACTCGGCGCCTTGGGCCCCGCCCGACGGGGGCCGGGACTCCCATCGCCCCTGTGCCGCCGTCGAGTTCGGCGTACCGGCGACTCCAGGACGTCGTCGGCACCGAGGTGAATCGCCGGCCCCCGGCACTCCGCGGATGGCCAACGGCCGGCCGGCTCCACACTGCGCCTGGCCGGGCAAACCCCGTGCACCGGGCCACGGCACCCCCGTACGATCCCCTCGCCGCTCGTACGGCAGTGCGTATCGGCGCGCCGCGTGCGGGCACCCCATGGGGAGGGAACACTTGACCATGTCCTTCGGCGCGGGACCCCGTGCGGTCCTGGCCGCTCTGGGAACTCTCGCTCTCGCACTGGCCACCGCCGCGTCGCCCGCGCACGCGGCCGACGGGACGCCCGCCACGCCGACTCAGCTGTTCGACGGCCACCGGCACTGCTCGACCGACGCGGACCGGCCCTCGTACCGCTGGGCCGGCGACGGCCTCGTCGTCGAGGGTGTCCCCGGGGTCACCGGCACCACCGGCGCCTCCCTGGTCGGCGTCCGGTACCAGGCCTGGCCGGTCACCGACCCGGCGCGGATCACCACGGTCACCCGCGACCGCGTCACCCCCGGCTCCGAGGCCCCCGCCACCCTGCCCGCCGACGCGCTCGCCGACGGGCAGACGTACGCGTGGCAGGCGCAGACGGTGGCCGGGAACGCGGTCTCGGACTGGTCGGCCCCCTGCTACGTCACGATCGACGACACCCGCCCGGCGAACGCGCCCACCGTCACCTCCCCGAACTACCCGCCGGACGTGTGGAACGAGGGCGGCGAACGCGTCGAGTTCACGCTGGGCGCGGGCGGTGCCGACGACGTCGAGGGGTTCGAGTTCTCCTGGCAGCAGGATCTGCCGGTCATCGGCACCAGCATCGGTGACCACGGCGTGCCGCAGCCCGTCGACCCGTACGCCGACACGACGTACTTCAAGCGCGCCGACACGCTCGGCGGCTCGGCCACGCTCAGCCTGGTCCCGCCGCTCGGCTCCGGCCGGATGACGCTGTACGTGCGCAGCCTGGACCGGGCCTACAACGGGTCGGCGGTCGCCAGTTACAGCTTCCTGGTCAGCTCCCCCGCGCCCACCGTCACCCCGGCCGTCCCGCGGCCCGGGTTCGGTGAGCCGACCGAGTTCACGCTCCGTCCCGACCCCGGGCTCCAGGCGAAGAGCCCGGTCGTGAGCTACTCCGTGCGGACCTCGGGCGGTCAGAGCGACAGGACCATCGAGGTCGCGGCGGGGGCGGACGGCACGGCGACCGTGGAACTCGCACTGGACGGCATCTACGGCGAGAACGTCCAAGTGACCAGCACCGGCGCGAACGGCTGGGTGAGCGGATCCGCCTGGTGGGGCACCACCTACGACACCACTCCCACCGTCGCCTCGGACGTCTACCCCGAGAACGGCTCGGGCGGCGCCGCCGGCGTCCCGGGGACGTTCACGTTCACGCCGAAGGTGGCGGACGTCGTGAGCTACACGTACACCTTCAACGACGGTGACCCCGAGGTCACGGTCCCCGCGGACGCCCGGCACACCGCGAGCGTCGACTGGACCCCGGCCGCGGCCGGCTGGTACGACCTCACGGTCTACGCGACGACCCGCTCCGGCATCCAACTGGCGCCCTACGACTACACCTTCACCGTGAACTGACGCCTCGGCGAGCGGCGCGGTCCAGGTCCCTCGCCGTCGCCGGGGTCGTCCGTCATCCGCTCGCGGGGGCCCGGCCGGTGTCGGTGAAGAGGCGCTTGTCGAGGGCGATCGCCCAGAGCTCGTCCATGCCCAGGGCCGGCGTCGGGCGGGTCACCGGGGTGCTCTCGGCGTACGAGTTGACCTCCCGCACGGCGACCCGGCGGCCGTCCGGACGCAGGATGTCGACCAGCCACACCGTGGCCGGACCGCCCTTCTCGGAGGGGCCCCTGACCTTCTTGACCTTGGTTCCGTCGGCCAGGGTCGTGGCCTCGCACGCGCCGGCCACACCGGCGCAGCCCATGTGCCGGGCCAGGAGTCTGGTCATGCCGTACTGCGCGTCCACCTGCACCATGTTCCTCCCACGCCCGTCGTCGTAGACGAGCTGGACCAGATCGTCGCTCGCGTTCAGGCCGGAGATGGTCCCGCCGCGGGGCAGGTGCGACCTCAGCACCCGGGTCATCCGGGCGCCGGGCACCCGCCGCACCGCGGCGGAGGCACCGGTGGAGGCGGCTCCCCGCGGGACCGGCAGTGCGGCGATCGCCTTGTTCCAGGCCGGGCTGCGCACGATCGAGGTCAGCTGGGCGATCGACAGCAGCGGGTCGCCCCCGTCGGCCGAGCCCTTCTCGCTGCCGCCGCCGAACTCCTGCACCGTCAGCTGCGCCCCGGCCGGGGTGGTGAGCACCACGTACCAGCGTTTCTGCCCGGTGTCGCTGCTGGGATAGGTGAACGACTCGGTGGTGGTGAGCACCGCGCCGCCCGGGAGCTTGCGGGTGGCGCACTTGTCGTAGGGGCGGACCTCCACGGGCAGGCAGCCGTCCCCGCTCCCCTGGCCGGCGGTGGCGCCGGGATCCAGCCGCGCGACGGAGACGTCGATGCCGGAGGAGCCGTGCGCGGTGGAGTAGGTGAGCTCGGCGGTCGGCCAGACGGCGGGGCCGTCCCCCGCGGAGCCCCTGCCCGAGGCCGCGGAGACGGTGCCGCCGGGAGGCAGCAGGCTCTTCAGCGTGCGGACCATCTCCTCGCCGCTGACGGACGCCGGAGCCCGGGACGGCGACCGCACGGCGGAGTGTGCGGGACCGCCGGCCGTCGGCCGCCCGGGGGTGCCGCCGAGTGCGTCCGTGCCCAGCAGCGCGCCGCCCGCGGCGATCGCGGCGAAGGCGGCCGTGGCGGCGGCGACCTGGGCGGCGCGGACCAGTCGCATCCGCCGGCCCCGGACGACGGAACGCCGCACCAGGTCGGGGGAGTGGGGCGGGAACGTCTCGGCGGCGCCGGTCATGGCGCGGGTCAGCCGTCGCTCAAGGTCCTCGTCGCGTGACATGGCGGGTCTCCGTTCGTCTGGGGCGTCGGCCGGCCCGGGTGCGGAGCGCCGCCCGGCCGTGCTCGTCATGCGGTCAGGTCGGCCAGCTGGTCGCCGAGCAGGGCGCGCAGCCGCTCCAGGGCGCGCATGCTCCGGGCCCGCACGGCGCCCGGCGACACTTGGAGGACCTGTGCGGTCTCCTCCACCGAGCGGTCCTCCCAGTAGCGGAGCACCAGGACGGCACGGTCCTTGGCCGCCATCCGGGCCAGGCCGTCCAGCAGGGTCATCCGCAGCTCGGGGTCCCGCGCCGGGGCGGCGGCGTCGGGCAGCCGGTCGCTGGGGCGCTCCGTGGAACTGCGGCGGCGCCGCTGGGAGAGGAAGCTGCGGACGAGCACGGTGTCGGCGTAGGCCACCGGGGCCTGCGCCCGGCTGATCCGCCGCCAGGAGCGGTACATCTTGGCGAGGGTCTCCTGGACCAGGTCCTCGGCGAGGTGCCAGTCGCCCGTGAGCAGGCAGGCGGTCCTGAACAGCGGTCCGCTGCGGGCGGCTGCGAACTCCAGGTAGTCCGCGGGTGCTTCCCCCACCGTGTGTCCTTTCGTGGCCGGACGTCATCTCTTACACGCGGTGGGGGTGTTCCCGCGTTACGCCGCCGGCGGCACCGGATGCCGCTCAGGCGGCGCGGGAGGTGTGCCGGCCCGTCCGGGCACGGGCGGGGGGCTCCTGGCGGCCGCCCGCGATCAGACGAAGATGGCGTGCTCCGGCGTGCCGCGGCGGCCCCGGCGAGCGCGTCAGCCAGTCCTCCACACGGTCCATGCCGTACAGCAGCAGCCCCACGAAGGGCAGGAGAAGGCAGGCAACGATGACCACGGTCGGGCTCCCTCCCGGCAGGCGACCGTGGACGGGTGCCCACGGGGCGGCCGGCCACCGGGCGAGTGCGTGAACATGCTGTGTCCGCCCGCCCCGGCGTCGCCGCTTCGCCGTGGGCTCCCGGCGCTCCCGCTCCGGCGCTCCCGCTCAGGCGCTCCCGCTCAGGCGTGCCGCGCGTGGCGCACCCGCCGCGTGGTGGCCGTACCGCGCAGCCGCCGGGCCGCGGCCAGCACCAGCGCGCCGCTGAGCAGGGCGTAGACACCGATGGCCTGGGCGATGCCGAGGGCGCCCACGTCCGGCCGGGCCCGGACGAGCACCCCGGCCGCGACCGATACGACGCCGGCCAGGAACAGCGCCCACTCGTGGTGCAGTTCATGCCGGAAGCGCACCGCCGCCCAGATCTCCGCGCTGCCGGTGACCACGGCCCAGGCGCCGATCAGCGCGGCCAGGGCGAGGGCGGTGACGCCGGGCCAGGCGATGCTGACCACGCCCGCCGCGGTGCCCAGGACACCCCCGGTCGCGTGCGCGGCGCGGTGGGCCGCGTCCCCTTGCCGGCGGAAGGCGCTCGCCAGGAGGGCCAGGCCGTCGGCGAGCGCGTACACGCCGAAGAGGAGCGCCAGCGCGAGGACGGTCACCCCCGGCCACACCAGGGCGACCACCCCGAACAGCAGGGCCGCCGTACCCCGCGCCACGAGCATCCACATCAGCTGCCGCCGCACACCATCACCCCTTGATCCGCCGAACAGAGGTGTCCCGGGTACCCCGGCGCACGGCGCGCACCGATCTCGCGCAGGAGGAGGCCGTCATCACGGCGGGAACAGCGGGAACACCGGGAACACCGGGAAAACCGGGAAAGACAGGGAACACCGCGTGAAAGCACCGCGTGAATGCCCTGCCGCTATTTCCCCCACTTTTCCTTCACAAACAAGGCGCCTTCGAGGAATGCGGGCACCGGCCGAGGGCAAACGGTGGTCCAGGAGGTAGATGACTATGGTTCCCTTGCTGCTTGTTCTGCTCCTCGCGCTGATTCTCTTCGGCGCCGGATTCGCCATCAAGATCCTGTGGTGGGTCGCCGTCGCCGTCCTGGTGCTCTGGCTGCTCGGCTTCGTCATGCGCTCCACCAACGCGGGTGGTGGCCGCGGGCGCTGGTATCGATGGTGACCTGACGCACCACTTCCGCACGCGGGGACCGGCTGGGCTTCAGCCGGTCCCCGCGCGTGTGCCGGTCTACCCGGCCGTCGAGGGCGACGGCGGCTGGAAGCACGCGGTGACGTCCTTGCCGTACGGGCAGCGGTGGACCTCCACGGTGTCGGCCAGGGCGTCGACCAGGAGCAGACCTCGGCCGCCCAGCGCCTCGGCTCCGGGGTCACGCTGCTCGGGCAGCCGGGGGGAGGCGTCGTGGACGGTCACGTGCAGGCACGACTGGTCCCAGGTGAGGATCAGCTGTGCCGAGCTGCGGGCGTGTACATGGGCGTTGGTGACCAGCTCGGACACCGTCAGCAGCACCGAGTCCACCAGGTCCGGCGCCGTCTCGGCCCACCCCAGCGCCGCCAGGTGCACGCGCGTCCAGTCCCGGGCCGCCTTCACCCCGCTGCTGATCGGCAGTGAGCGCGCCCAGCCCACCGCCTTCACCGAGGAGTCCTCGGCCATGTTCTCCTCCTTCGTTCGTCCCGCCGGTGTTCCCCCCGTCTGCCCCGGATTCACGCGGAGGAGCACCGCGCACCGGTATGCACCGGTACGCGCCGCGAGCCGCCGGCCTCCGCCGGGGAGGTCCCCCCGATTCGTGCGGACCCGGGTGTAGGTGCAGGATGAGCGGGTAGCCGCTGCGATGACGCCGGCCAGGGCCGGCGGTCGCGGACAGTTCGAACTCGGGAGGGGAACAGCATGGTGCTCACGAGCACGACGGCATCCGACACGCGGACCACCGAACTGCCCGAAGTCGCCGACCCCTCCAAGGTGGCGCCCAAGGACGCCCGGGAGCTGTCGCGGCTTTTCTTCGAGCAGCTTGCGGTCCTGGAAGAGGGCACCCCCGAGTACAGCTACGCCCGCAACACGCTCATAGAGATGAACATGTCCCTGGTCCGCTACGCGGCCGGCCGCTTCCGCAGCCGTGGACCGGAGGAGATGGAGGACATCGTCCAGGTCGGCATGATCGGCCTGATCAAGGCGATCGACCGGTTCGAGCTGTCGCGGGAGGCGGAGTTCACCTCCTTCGCCATCCCCTACATCGTCGGCGAGATCAAGCGGTTCTTCCGTGACACCACCTGGGCCGTGCACGTGCCCCGCCGCCTCCAGGAGGCCCGCGTCCAGCTCGCCCGCGCCACCGAGGAGCTGCGCAGCCGGCTGGGCCGCACCCCGTCCGACAAGGAACTGTCGGAGCTGATGAGCCTGTCCGAGGACGAGGTCCGCGAGGCCCGCCTGGCCGCCAACGGATACAACTCCTCCTCCCTGGACGCCGCGATCAACGGCAGCGAGGACGGCGAGGCGGCCCTGCAGGACTTCATCGGCGCCGAGGACGCGGCCCTGGAGCTGGTGGAGGACTTCCACGCCCTGGCCCCCCTGATCGCCGAACTCGACGAGCGGGACCGGCAGATCATCCACATGCGCTTCGTGGAGGAACTCACCCAGGCCCAGATCGGCGAGCGCCTCGGTGTCTCCCAGATGCACGTCTCCCGGCTGCTCTCCCGCTGCCTGACCCGCCTGCGCGAGGGAATGCTCAGCACCCGCTGAAGCCACCGGGCGTCGACCCCCGCGTCGGTGTGCCCGGCACCGGCCGACCGGGCGATCCGGGCGTCCTGGTCGCCGGAAGCGCTCCCTGAGCACCCGCTCGCCGAAGCCGTCGGCCCCCGCCCGGCTGAACGCCTCGCGGGCGGAGCCCGGTAGGACGCGGCTGTCCTGGCGGCGGCCCCGGCGACGCGGCCGCTCGCCGTACGGCAGACGGGCGCGGCCTCGCTGAGCGGCGCGCGCGAGCCCACCGGCCGCCCAGGGCCCCCGGGCGGCCGTGAGCGTCTTCCCCGACGAGTCCTGCCGGAGCTGCCACCAGCCCGGCGGAGCGGGCGTATCCGGACCTCGTCCACTACGGCCAGCGCACCGTCGAGGCGGCACGGCCCCGACGCCCCCCGCCAGCCCCCGTAAGATCGGCTTCGACCAAGTCACGCCATATATGGGGGAATCAACTCATGACCAAGCGTCTTTCCGCCCTGGCCGTCTCCGCGGCCGTCGTCGGGGGCTTCCTCTTCACCTCGGTGCCCGCGCACGCCGCCACGCCGGCCGGCCGGGGCGCGGTCGGCGCCAAGGCCACCGTCACGTGCAACAAGAACCAGATGCGCCAGCAGATAGCCGCCCTCAAGGACAAGGCCGCGAGGCTGAAGCAGCTCGGGGAGACCGCGGCGGCCAAGAAGGCCCTGAGCGAGGCGGCCGCCATCCAGAGGAAGCTCGACGCGTGCATCAAGGCCGAGGAGGACGCGAGCAAGCCCTTCCCCGGATAACTTCCCCGGACAAGTCTCCGGCGACGCGTGGCGCCGTCCGGCCCGTTCCACGGGCGGGCGGCGCCACGCCTCTTCTCCGGCCCGGTGGCTGCGGCACCGGCCCGGGATCACACCCGCTCGGTGACGGCCGGCGCCTCCTCCTCGAAGGTCAGCTCCGGCGGGGGCGTGCGGAAGCCTCGGGTCAGGTAGGCCAGGTAGCAGATGCCGAGGGCGAGCCAGCAGACGCCGAGGACGAGGGCCTTGGTGTCGAGGTGGGTCAGGAGCCAGATGTCCACCACCGCGCCGATCGCGGGGGCGACCACATGGCCGAGCGGACCGGGGCGGCGGCCCGCGCGCCGTTCGCGCACGTACGTGGCGATCACCGAGAAGTTGACGAAGGTGAACGCGATGAAGGCGCCGAAGTTGATGAAGGAGGTGGAGGTCGCCACGCTCAGGCGCAGGGCGATCAGGCCGACCACGCCGGTGAGGAGGATGTTGAGGACCGGGGTGCGGTAGCGGGGGTGGATGTGCCCGAAGATCCGGCGCGGCAGGACGGAGTCGCGGCCCATGGCGTAGAGCAGCCGGGACGTGCTCGCCTGCGCGGCGATGCCGGACGCGAACTGGGCCACCACCAGGCCGGCCAGGAAGACGGAGGAGAACAGATCGCCGCCGATGGTCCGGGCGATCTCGAAGGCGGCCGAGCTGGGGTCGTCGAAGGAGCTGCCGGGGTGGGCCAGCTGGGTGGCCCAGGCGACGGCCACGAAGATGCCGCCGCCGATCAGGGCGATCAGCAGGATGGCCCGGGGCATGGTGCGCTGCGGCTCGATGGTCTCCTCGGTGAGCGTGGTGACCGCGTCGAAGCCGAGGAAGGAGTAGGCCGCGATCGCCGCTCCGGCGGAGATGCCCGCCAGGGTGGTGGCGTGGTTGGCGAACGGCGCCGTGCCGGCCAGCGCCCCGGCGCCCCCGACGTGCACCACGTGCCGCAGGGAGAGCGCGACGAAGATGCCGATGACCAGCACCTGGAAGGTCATGAGCAGGTCGTTGGCCCGCTCGGCGGTCTTGATGCCCCGCACGTTCAGGGCGGTGGTCAGCACGATGAAGCCGATGATCCACACCCAGAACGGGACGCCGGGGAACTGGGCCTGGAGGTAGGCGCCGCCGATCAGCCAGATGACCATGGGCAGGAAGAAGTAGTCGAGCAGGGTGGCCCAGCCGATCAGGAAGCCCACCCGCGAGTCGATGGCCCTGCGGACGTAGGTGTACGCCGACCCGGCCACGGGGTGCGCGGCGGCCATCTTCCCGTAGCTGTGCGCGGTGAACAGCATGGCGAGCAGGGCCAGCAGATAGGCGGTGGGCACGGTGCCGCCGGTGCTCTCGGCCACGACGCCGAACGTGCCGAGCACGATCAGCGGGGTCATGTAGGCGAGGCCGAACAGGACGACGGATCTGAGCGTCAGCGCACGGGTGAGGCCCTGGGCGGATGCGTTCTCCATAGCGGGCTCCATGTCGGGCTCCATAGCGGGCTCCATGACGGGCTCCGGGGGGAGCTCCGGGGGACGGGGACGGACGAGCGGGCGGACGGATTCAGCCGGTGGCGGGGCGCCAGCGGCCGGGGTCGATGCGGCCGCCGTACAGCGGCAGGTCGATCGGGGTGTCGGCGTCGGTGAACTGGTCCCACATGCGGTTGAGCCCCGCCGTGCCGAAGGTGCGGACGCGCGTGACGTCGTCCAGGTCGAGCACGTCGGTCAGCACGGTGGGGGCCGAGTCGGGGGCCTCGGCGCGCACCCGTCCCTCGGGGTCCACCACCAGGCTGCGGCCGGTGCCGAGGGGGCCGGCGGTGTTGACGCTGAGCACGAAGACCTGGTTGACGATGGCGTTGGCCCGGGCCAGCACCAGTTCCTGGGCGCGGTCCGCCGTGGTGGTCATGACCGGGTTGACGATCGCCTCGGCGCCCAGCCAGGCCAGCTGGCGCGCGACCTCCGGGAACCAGGCGTCGTAGCAGATGGAGATGCCGATGCGGCCGACGCCGGGCAGGTCCGCCACGACGAAGCGGTCGCCGGGGTCGTACGGCTCGTGCGGCCGCCACGGGAAGATCTTGCGGTACGAGGCGACGAGACGGCCCTCCGGCGAGTAGACCGGCGCCGTGTTGAACAGCTCGCCCCGCTCGCCGCGCTCGCACACGGTGCCCGGTACGAGCCAGATGCCCAGGTCGCCGGCCAGCTCGGCGAGCTGCCGGGAGCGGGGGCCGTCCAGCGGCTCGGCGGCCTCCTGGAGCTGCTCGGTCGCCGACGGCGAGCCGTCGACGCCGCACAGGTGCAGTTCCGGGTACACGGCGAGGCGGGTCTGCGGGAAGCGGTCCAGCAGCTGCCCGACGTCCTCGGCGAATCCGGACAGGGGTGCCGTCGCCGGGCGGGGAGGTGCCTGGACGAGGGCGAGGGGGAGGGGACGGGACATGGCGAGGAAATTAGCTCAAGGTGAGCTGTTAATCAATAGAATCATTTTGATCCGATTTCCGCTCTCGCTACATTGACGGCATGCCTCACCCCCAGGACGGCCCCGCCCCCGACGGCCCCGACACGCGGCCGGCCGGCGCGGCGGCACTGCCCTTCGACGCCCCCGCGCTCGACGGCATCCGCCGGCTCACGGCCCTGGACACCGTGCGCGCGCGCATCGGGCTCGCCGTCGACCTGGGGCTGCTCGCCCCGGGCGAGAAGCTCCCCCCGACCGACCGGATAGCCGCGGCGCTCGACGTCGGGGAGATCACCGTCCGCCGTGCGCTGTCCACGCTCTGCCAGGACGGCGTCCTGGAGCGCCGCCGGGGCCGCAACGGAGGCACCCGGGTCGCCGAGCGGCCGGCCCGGGGCGTGGTCGGCGCGATGGACGACTACCGCGCGCGGAACGACGAGGTCCACGCGCTCGTCGACCAGCGGCTCGTGCTGGAGTGCGGCCTCGCCCACCTGGCCGCCCGCAACGCCGACGAAGCCGCCCTGGCGCACCTGGAGCGGCTGGCCGACGAGATGGACCAGGTGCCGACCTGGGCGGAGTTCCACGGCTGCGACGAACGGTTCCACCTCGCCGTCGCCGCCGCCACCGGCGTCCCCGCGGCGGCCGAGGCCTACCGCGGCGTGCTCCAGCGGCTGTACCGCTTCTACCTGCCCTACCCGATGGACGCCCTGCGCGAGTCCAACCTCGAACACCGCGCCCTCGTCGACGCCCTGCGCGCCGGTGACACCGCGGCGGCGGCCGACATCGCGCGCCGGCACGTGGAGGTGCTCCACCGGACCATGTTCGTGGGACTGCTGGAGACGGCCGGGGGCCGCGGGGGCGAGCCGCGCGGGACCGCCTGACTCACCGTCCGCGGGGCTCCGTCCGGCCCGGGCGCGGCTGGGGCGGTGTGCGCAGGGCGAGGAGGGCCACGTCGTCGAGGCCGGGCGGGTGGACGCGGCGCAGGAGCTGGTCGGTGAGGGACGGCAGCGGGCGGTGGGCGAGGGCGGCGGCGTGCTGGCGCAGCCGGCTCAGACCCTCGTCGAGGGTGTAACCGGGTGCCTCGATGAGGCCGTCGGTGTACAGCAGCAGGGTGCAGCCCGGGGGCAGCAGCACGCTGGCGTCGGGGCGGGGCGCGCCGACCCCCGTGCCCAGCAGGAGGCTGTGACCTTCGGTGAGGTAGTCGGCCAGACCGTCGCGGGTGACGAGCAGGGGCGGGGGATGGCCGGCGTTCGTCCAGGTCAGCTCCCAGTCGCCGTCGTCCGTCCGGGTGAGCCGGGCGAGGATGAGGGTGGCCATGGTGACGTCGGTGATGGGCATGATCGCCTCATCGAGCCGCTGGACGATGCGGCTGGGCGGTTCCTGCTGGGACCAGGCGTAGGCGCGGAGCATGTTGCGCAGCTGGGCCATGCCGGCCGCGGCCTCCAGATCGTGGCCCACGACGTCCCCGACGGCCAGGGCGGTGGCACCGTCGGGCAGGGTGAAGGCGTCGTACCAGTCGCCGCCGACCTGGGAGGCGTCCGGGGCGGGCAGGTAGCGGACGGCCATCTGGAGCCCGGGGACCCGCGGCATCTGCGGCAGCAGGTGGTTCTGCATGGTCTCGGCGACCGCGCGCTGGCGCTGGTAGAGGCGGGCGTTGTCCAGCGCCACGCCGGCGCGGCGGGCGATGTCCTCCAGCAGGGGCAGATCGGCGGTGGTGAAGTCCCCCGGCTTCCCGGCCCGGCCCAGGGTGAGGGCCCCGAGGACCTCCCGGGTGCCGCGGATGGGGGCGATGGCCGCCGAGTGGATGCCCGTGGCCTCGAACAGACGGCGCTGTTCGACGGCGATGCCGGAATCCGGGGCACGCCGGTACGTGGCCGGCCCGGCCAGCGCGGAGGCGACACCGCGCAGTGCCCGGGACAGCGGCATCGGCGACTCCTCGGGCACCGGCGGCATCGGCCCTTGCAGGTCCTCGTGGTGGACCAGGCGGTCGCCCTCGGCGTGCACCACGGCGGTGCGCCACACCTCGTCGTGCTCGGTGATCAGGTCGATGACGGCCCAGTCCGCCAGCCGGGGCAGCACCAGGGACACCAGCCGGCGCAGTGCCTCGTCCACGTCGAGGGTGGAGGTCAGCCGGGTGGTGGTCTCGGCGAGCAGGGCCAGCCGTTCGAAGTCGGTCAGCGTCTCGGTGGCCCGCTCCGGGCGCGGCTCGGCGACGTCCGCCCGCTCGGGGGCGTGGAAGAGGACGAGCGTGCCGGTTCGCCGGTCGCCGGTGTCGCCGAGGTCGTACGGGGCGATCATCCAGGAGACGGGCAGCAGGGAGCCGTCACCGCGCAGGAAGTGCTCCGTGTGACCCTGCGCCGGGTTCCCGGCGTGGAACGCCTGGCGCATGGCGCACTGCGTCGTGGGCAGCGGCTGGCCCTGCGGCCCGCGGTGCAGCAGGTCGTGGGCGTCCTGGCCGAGCAGGTCCGCGGCGGGGCGGCCCAGCAGCCGTTCGGCGAGGGCGTTCACGGCGAGGATGTGGCCCTGCGCGTCGACGACGTAGGCTCCGGCGCCGATGGCTTCCACCGCGTCGGTGAGCCGGGCACGGGCACCGGGTTCCGTCCGCTGCCGCTGCCGGTCGGTCCCGGCTCTCTCCGCCCCTGCCATGTCGTGGCCTCCTGTGCTCGTGAGGCGCCGCGCGTGTACGTCGACCGGTGCCGTGGCGCCTGGTCTTCCGTATGCCCCGTCACGGGCGGGAACTCTCCTGACGGCTTGCGCACCGGCCCGGACAGCCGCACGCACCGGCTCCCGGGCACCCCTCCCGCCGGCCCCGGCGAGGCGGACGGCCTCACCTCCCGGCAGCCCGCACCGCCGCCGCCCGCACCTGGTGAACGACCGGCGGGCGCTACGCGGCGATGACGGCGACGCCCGTCCTGCCCCCGTCGACGTCCACCACGGTTCCGTGCACGAAGGCCGCCTCGTCGCTGGCCAGCCAGACCGCGGCATGGGCGATGGCGTCCGGCGTGCCGACGCCGCCGGCCGGGGTGCCCTTCATCATGACCTCGCCCGGATGCGGCTCGCCGCCCCGGGGCGCCGGGGGCAGGATCACGCCCGGTGAGACGGCGTTCACCCGCACGCCCAGCGGGCCGAACTCCGCGGCCCACGCCCGCGTGAGCGTCTCCATGGCCCCCTTGGTGGAGCTGTAGAGCGCACCGCTCGGCACGCCCAGGCGGGCGATCCACGAGCCGAGGTTGACGATCACCCCGGCGCCGGCCTCCGCCATGCCCGGGACGACGGCCGCCGTGAGGAAGAACGGCGCCTTGACGTTCACCGCGTAGACCTGGTCGAAGGTCTCCTCGTCGGTGGCGGCGGTGCCGGGGGCCGGGTAGACGCCCGCGTTGTTGACCAGGATGTCGATCCGCCCGCCCAGGGTCTCGCGGGCGCGGGCGGCCAGGTCCCGGGAGGCCGCGGCGCTGCCGTCGAGGTCCGCCGCCAGGAAGTCGGCCCGGCCGCCGGACGCGCGGATCCCCGCGACGACCTGGGCGCCCCGTTCCCGGTTCCGCCCGGACACGACGACGTGCGCCCCCTCCGCGGCGAACGCCTCCGCGATCGCCTGTCCGATGTTGCTGGTCGATCCGGTGACCAGTGCCGTCTTGTTCCGCAGCCGTCCGCTCATGGCGCGCTCTCCTCGTCTCGGGTGTGCGGGCCACTGTGCGCCGCAAAAAATGGACCGGCAAGTCCAGTCCACGCCGGCGCGGCCGACGGTACGGGCGGGGCGGGCGGATCAGGCGGTCCACCCGCCCCGGAGGGTCAGCGGTCCGGCCGTCCGGGCCCCGGGCCGGCCTCCGCGAACAGCGGCCCGAACTCCTCCGGAAGGGCACCGCGCAGGTCGGCTTCCAGGCCGGTGTCCTCGGCCGTGAGCCGGGAGACCACCGTCCGCGCCAGGAACAGCGCCTGCTCGGGGGTGGCGTCCACGGGCCGGCCGACGTCGGCCAGCAACGCGTCGAGCGGATCGGCCGGCCCGGCCGGCGCCTCGCCGCCGTGCCGCCGCGCGCCGATCTCCAGGGCGCCCCGCTCGTGGGGCGGCACGGCCTGCCGCAGGTGCTCCCGGTGCGGTGGGTCGAGGCGGCTGCTCAGCGCCGCGAGGACGAGGTGAACGGCGGCGTCGGCCGCCTCCTCGTCACCGAGACGGGCCCGTGACGCCACCTCTTCCACCAGATGCCGATGGCTGATCATGCTTCCTCCCGCTGGTGCGGTCAGGGGGTTGTCCTGAGGGTGGAGTAGCTGACGGGTGCCCGTGTGAACAGATGTGTACACCGCCCTCCATATCCCACTGAAGCGGACATGGAGGGGACAACGCGACGCGTATCCGGAGGGCCACCCGCGCGGCCTGGTGACGGACCGGGACTTCACCGTGCGGATACTGACCGGGGCTTCACCGTGCGGATACCGACGGAGGGCGGCGACGTCAGAGTGTGCACGTCGACGACGCGTGCGGCACCGACCTGACCACGGTCACCCCGGACGACCCCGTCGACCGCGTGGACGGCCTCATGCGGGAGAAGGCCGTGCGCCGGCTGCCGGTGGCCGATCCCGAACGGACCGCGTGGTCGGCATCGTCCCCCTGGGCGACCTGGCCGTCGAGCGCGACACCGACTCCGCGCTGAGCGAGATCAGCGCGGCCGACCCCCACACGCAGGCCGGCCGGCGTTCCCGTCCGCCGACACGCGTACTCCGTCCACCGATGGGTGGACGGAGCAGGCGCATCGGTTGCCGCGAGAGGAAGTCTGTCACGGCGAGGACAGATCTCCTAGGCCATTGGCGTCAGAGTTGGGCCTCCTCGCCGCACCCCGGGACGAAGGCGCCATGCCCGCCGAGAACGCCCCCGTCGCCGGCGACCTGGGCGACGGCTACCCCGCCTGCACGATGGGGCGGGCCGCCGAACGCGGTGCGGATATCTAGAGCCGCCACTGCAGAAATTCCGACCACGACGGCGTCAGAATACCTGGACGATCACGAAAACACGTGGGGCTTCCGGCCTGCCTGTGTTAGCGTGATACCAGTTGCAGTTTTGGTTGCCAGAGATTTTTCTTTGCAGAGCTTTCCGGATTCTTCCGGAGGGGTGATCATCGCGGCGACTCGGCTCCGTAAAGTGCGGAGTCCGGCATGGCCCCCGAGGGAGATTCAATATGGCATCTGGCACCGTGAAGTGGTTCAACGCGGAAAAGGGCTTCGGCTTCATCGAGCAGGACGGCGGCGGCGCCGACGTGTTCGCCCACTACTCGAACATCGCCACCTCCGGCTTCCGCGAGCTTCAGGAAGGCCAGAAGGTTACCTTCGACGTCACGCAGGGCCAGAAGGGCCCGCAGGCCGAGAACATCGTTCCCGCCTGACGCTGACGCGCTGCATGGTGCTGGGGTCCGCGCTCTCGAGGTGCGGGCCCCAGCCCGTTGTTTTCCCGGCCCAGGCCGGATTTTCGCATTTCCGTCGGCTCATTCTTGTGAATCCACGCGCGGCTCGTTCACCGCTGGGCGGAATTCCTCGATACGCCGCATCGAGGAAGGTTCCCTCATGAACCGCACCCGTCGCACCGGCGGCGAACCAGGCCGCTTCCGCGCGGACCGGACCTCCACCCGGACGGCCGGCGGCACGCGCGGCGGCCGTTCCCGTGCACAGGAGCAGGGCCGGCAGGGCGCCCGTCCGGGCACCGGACGCAGGAGCGGCGCCGGCGCGCGCTCCGGCACCCGCCGGCAGGAGTTCGCCCTGCCGGTCACCCTCACCGAACCGCTGCCCGCGGTCGAGACGTTCGCCGAACTGGACATGCCCGCACGCCTGCTGGCCGCGCTCGGCGCCGAGGGCGTCACCGCGCCCTTCCCGATCCAGGCGGCCACGCTGCCGAACGCGCTGGCCGGCCGGGACGTCCTGGGCCGCGGGCGCACGGGCTCGGGCAAGACGCTCGCCTTCGGCCTGCCGCTGCTGGCCCGTCTGGACGGGCAGCGGGCCCAGCCCCGGCAGCCGCTCGCGCTCGTCCTCGTGCCCACCCGGGAACTGGCCCAGCAGGTCACCGACGCCCTCACCCCGTACGCCCGCGCCCTGCGGCTGCGGCTCGCCACGGTGGTGGGCGGCATGTCGATCGGCCGTCAGGCGAGCGCGCTGCGCGGCGGCGCCGAGGTCGTCGTGGCCACACCCGGCCGTCTGAAGGACCTCATCGAGCGGGGCGACTGCCGGCTGGACCAGGTCGCCGTCACCGTCCTGGACGAGGCCGACCAGATGGCCGACATGGGCTTCATGCCGCAGGTGACGGCCCTGCTCGACCAGGTCGCCGACGGCGGCCAGCGGCTGCTGTTCTCGGCCACCCTGGACCGCAACATCGACCTGCTGGTACGGCGCTACCTCCACGATCCCGTCGTGCACTCGGTCGACCCGTCCGCGGGAGCCGTCAGCACCATGGAGCACCATCTGCTGCACGTGCACGACGACGACAAGCACACCGCCGCGACCGAGATCGCCGCCCGGGACGGGCGGGTGATCATGTTCCTGGACACCAAGCACGCGGTCGACCGGATGGCCAGGCACCTGCTGTCCGTCGGGGTGCGCGCCTCGGCCCTGCACGGCGGCAAGTCGCAGCCGCAGCGCAACCGCACGCTCGCCCAGTTCAAGGACGGCCACGTCACGGTCCTGGTGGCGACCAACGTCGCCGCCCGCGGCATCCACGTCGACGGCCTCGACCTCGTCGTCAACGTCGACCCGCCCGGGGACCACAAGGACTACCTGCACCGGGGCGGCCGTACCGCCCGGGCCGGCGAGTCCGGCACGGTCGTCACCCTCGTCCTGCCCCACCAGCGGCGTGCGATGGACCGCCTGATGGCCGACGCCGGCATCACCGCGAGCAGCGTCCGGGTCCGCCCCGGCGAGGCCGAACTGCACCGCATCACCGGCGCCCGCACCCCCTCCGGCGTGCCCGTCACGGTCACCGTGCCGGCCGCCGAACGCAGCGAGCGCACCGCGTCCGCCCCGCGCAGCCGCCGGGGACGCGCCGCCGGCCGGGGGGCGGCCGCCCGCACCCGTCGCTCCGCCCCGAGGAACAACTCGTAGTCCAGGCACCGGGATTCGCTCCCCGCGTCCGGGGCGAGCCTACGGTCGATCCCTCCGCTGTCCCTCCCCCAACCCTGTGGAGTCCGCCATGCGCTGTGTCATCGCCCGTTTCCCCTTCGACCTGACCAAGAGCGAGGTCGAGCAGTCGATGAACGGGATCTCGCCCGAACCGGTCACCGGCATCTCGGTGAGCATCGGCCGCCGCGTCTACCCCGTCATGCAGGTCGGCGAAGTGATCACCAAGCAGGACCGCCGCGACTTCACGTCGGGCGAGATGCGCCGGGCGCTGACCCGGCTCGGCTTCACCTGCCACGACGCGCCCCCGGCCGCGCCGGCCGCGCCCGCCGCGGCCCCGGCCCCGCGCGCCGACGAGGACGCCTGGCGCTGGTGACCTCCCGGTGACCACGGCGTCCCGGTTCACGGGTGTGAGCCGCGTGGGATGTGGCACCCGGAGACGGAGCGGGCCGGACCTGCGCAGTGTCCCGTGCGGCAACCGGTTCGGCCACGAGCCGGTTCCCGTGCCGGGGTGCCACGGCCCGCGCCGCCCGGTTGTCGCCGCGAACCGCCGACGACAACCGGTGTGGCCCGCGCGGCGGACCCCGGACGCCGTGCGCCCGGGACGCGGAGCCCGGGACCGAACGCCGGGTTCAGGCGGGTGCGTTCGCCCGTGCCACCGCGTCCTGCCGCTCCCGCACCACGCGCCGCCGCGGGGCCGGGACGAACAGCGGGTTGGCGACGCCCCAGGCCGCGCCCTTGCAGACCAGTTCCTTGTAGACGGCGGCGATCCGGCCGGTCAGGGCCGCCCGCACCGCGCGGTCGTCGGCGGTGACGTACTGGATCAGGCCCTCCTTGCGGCCCAGCGAGACGCACTGGTTGAAGTAGCGCAGCGGCACCTTCGGGAGCTTGCCGCCGGTCAGGCGCGCCGCGATGGCGTCGGCGGCCTGCCAGGCGGTGGGGACGCCCGAGGCGCACGACATCCGCAGCGGCTTGCCGCCGGGGCCCGTCGCCAGGGCCGCGTCGCCGACGGCGTACACGTCCGGGTGTGAGACCGAGCGCATGGACCGGTCGACGACGATCTGGCCGGTTCCGGTGACCTCCAGGCCGGTGGCCCGCGCGATCGGGTGGACGGCGAAGCCGGTGGTCCACACGGTGACCGCGGCCGGGACCGCGGTCCCGTCGGCGGTGGTGACGCGGTCGGCCGCCACGGCCGTGACGTCGGTGTGCTCGTGCACCGTGACGCCGAGCCCGGCGAAGACCTTGCGCACGTGCGCGCGGCCCTTCGCGGAGAGCCAGTCGCCGAGGCCGCCGCGGCCGACGAGGGCGACGTCGAGGTCCGGTCGGGCCTCGGCGATCTCGGCCGCCGCCTCCAGACCGGTGAGGCCGCCGCCGACCACGACCACCGGCTGCCCGGCCGTCAGCCCGGCCAGCCGCTCGCGCAGCCGCAGCGCTCCGGCACGGCCCGCGATGTCGTGGGCGTGCTCCGCCACGCCGGGCACGCCCTGGTCGTCCCAGCCGCTGCCCAGGGCGTACACGAGGGTGTCGTACTCCAGTTCCCCGGGGCCGTCCGCGTCGGTGACGGCGACCGTCCTGCGGTCGACGTCGACGCCGGCGACCCGTGCGAGCCGCAGCCGCACACCGGTGCCCGCGAACATCTCGCTGAACGGCCGGGGCTTGAGGTCCTGGCCGGTGGCGAGCTGGTGCAGCCGGACGCGCTCGACGAAGTCGGGTTCGGCGTTGACGAGAGTGAGGGAGACGTCTTCGGGGCGCAGCCGCCTGGCGAGGCGCCCGGCGGTGATGGCTCCGGTGTATCCGGCTCCGAGGACGACGATGCGGTGCGGCATTTCCTGGCTCCTGTCTTGAGCGGATTCGCCCCTTGAACCGGGCGGCCCGCCATTTCCTGACAGGAACGGGATGTGAAGCACGTCACACCGACGTCGGTGGGTGGGGAAACCGGGATCAGAAGGGGTGGAGCAGGGGTTCGCCGTGGTCGGTGGCCGCCCAGTGCCGGGTCGCGCGTTCGAGCTTGTCCGGGTTGGCCTGGCCGCGGAACGCGCGGATGCCGTCGGCGGTGACCTCCAGGCAGATGACGCCGACGACCCGCCCGTCGAGGACCGCCACGACGGCCGGCTCGCCGTTGGCGGTGGTGGCGTAGATCCCGGGCGAGCCGCCGAGCAGGTTGCGCTTGGCCGTGCCGGGCTTGAACAGGCCCCGCATGAACGTGGCGACCGCGAGCGCGCCCTCGAACGCCTTCGTGCGGGCCGGGACCTTGCCGCCGCCGTCGCCGATCGAGACGGCGTCCTGGGTGAGCAGCCGCACCAGGGGCTCGGTCCGGCCGCTGGTGGCGGCGGCCAGGAACTCCTCGACGATCCGCCGGGCGGCGGCCTCGTCGATCTCGATGCGGGCCTTGCCGTCCGCGACGTGCTTCTTGGCCCGGTGGAGGATCTGCTGGCTCGCGGCCTCGCTGATGTCGAGGATCTGGGCGATCTCCCGGTGCGGGTAGTCGAAGGCCTCCCGCAGCACGTACACCGCCCGCTCGCTGGGGGCCAGGCGCTCCAGCAGGGTGAGGACGGCGTACGACACCGACTCGCGCTGTTCCGCGGTGTCGGCCGGCCCCAGCATCGGGTCCCCGGCGAGCAGCGGCTCGGGCAGCCACTGGCCCACGTAGGTCTCGCGCCGCGCGCGGGCCGAGGTGAGCTGGTTGAGGCAGAGGTTGGTGAGCACCTTCGTCAGCCAGGCCTCGGGGACCGCGACGTGGCCGGCGCCGGCGGCCTGCCAGCGCAGGAACGTCTCCTGCACGGCGTCCTCGGCCTCGCTCGCCGAGCCGAGCAGGCGGTAGGCGATGGCCTCCAGCCGGGGCCGGGCCGCCTCGAACCGCTCCACGTCGCTCACTGTCAGGGCCATGCCCGGGATCCTAGCCGTCACGGCTCCCGCCGGGCGGGGCCGCGGGCTCTTCCCGCAAGAGGCGCCACGAGGCCCGCCGGAACGCGAGGGAGGGCCACGGGCCCCGGCTCGTTGGGCCGGACGGGTGCATCCGTCATCCGAATGGCCGCACGTCGCACGCTCAGGGCCTCCGGCGCGGCCTCGCGTGGCGAGGATGGCGGGTGACCGACGTCCTGTCGTGGGCGGACGGCGAGCATCGGGAGACGGACGACTGGTGAGCATCCTCAACGAACCACAGGGCGGTGGCGCCCCAGCCGAGGACTCGTACGAGAACGAGTTGCCGGTCCGGCGCAAGCAGCCCGGCAATGTCGTGGTGAGGTGGCTGACGACCACCGACCACAAGACGATCGGCACCCTTTACCTGTCGACGTCGTTCGGGTTCTTCCTGGCCGGCGGGGTGATGGCGCTGATCATCCGCGCCGAGCTCGCCCGTCCCGGACTCCAGATCATCTCGAAGGAGCAGTACAACCAGCTGTTCACGATGCACGGCACCGTGATGCTGCTGATGTTCGCCACCCCGCTGTTCGCCGGCTTCACCAACTGGATCATGCCGCTGCAGATCGGCGCGCCCGACGTGGCCTTCCCCCGGCTGAACATGTTCGCCTACTGGCTGTACCTGTTCGGCTCGCTCATCGCGGTGGCCGGCTTCCTCACCCCGAACGGCGCGGCCGACTTCGGCTGGTTCGCCTACACGCCCCTGTCCGACGCGATCCGCACCCCCGGGGTCGGCGCGAACATGTGGATCCTGGGTCTGGCGTTCTCCGGCTTCGGCACCATCCTCGGTGCCGTCAACTTCATCACCACGATCACCGCGATGCGCGCGCCCGGCATGACCATGTTCCGCATGCCGATCTTCACCTGGAACGTGCTGCTGACCAGTGTCCTGGTCCTGTTCGCCTTCCCGGTGCTGGCCGCCGCCCTGTTCGCGCTGGCGGCCGACCGCATTCTCGGCGCCCACGTGTACGACGCGGCCAACGGCGGCCCGCTCCTGTGGCAGCACCTCTTCTGGTTCTTCGGCCATCCGGAGGTGTACATCATCGCGCTGCCGTTCTTCGGCATCGTCACCGAGGTCATCCCGGTGTTCTCGCGCAAGCCGATCTTCGGCTACATGGGCCTGGTCGCCGCGACCATCGCCATCGCCGGCCTGTCGGTCACGGTGTGGGCGCACCACATGTTCCCCACCGGCGCCGTGCTCCTGCCGTTCTTCTCCTTCACGACCTTCCTGATCGCCGTGCCGACCGGGGTCAAGTTCTTCAACTGGATCGGCACGATGTGGAAGGGCTCGCTGTCCTTCGAGACACCGATGCTCTGGGTGACCGGCTTCCTCGTGACGTTCCTCTTCGGCGGCCTGACCGGTGTCATCCTGGCCTCCCCGCCCATGGACTTCCACGTGACGGACAGTTACTTCGTGGTGGCCCACTTCCACTACGTCGTCTTCGGCACGGTGGTCTTCGCGATGTTCGCCGGCTTCCACTTCTGGTGGCCCAAGTTCACCGGCAAGATGCTCGACGAGCGCCTGGGCAAGATCTGCTTCTGGACCCTGTTCACCGGCTTCCACGGCACCTTCCTGGTCCAGCACTGGCTGGGCGCCGAGGGCATGCCGCGCCGCTACGCCGACTACCTGGCCGCCGACGGCTTCACCGCGCTGAACACGGTGTCTTCCATCAGCTCCTTCCTGCTCGGTCTGTCGATCCTGCCGTTCCTCTACAACGTCTGGAAGACGGCCAAGTACGGCAAGCCGGTCGGCAGGGACGACCCGTGGGGCTACGGCCGTTCGCTGGAGTGGGCGACCTCCTGCCCGCCGCCCCGGCACAACTTCGTCACCCTGCCCCGCATCCGCAGCGAGTCCCCGGCGTTCGACCTGCACCACCCGGACATCGCCATGCGGGAGCAGGAGGGCCACAGCACCGCGATCACGAGCGACCGGGGCCGGGAGTGAGCGGTCTGCCCCAGCAGGGGACCGGAGTGAGCGGCGACCTCGGCAACGAGGTCGAGGGCTATCTGCTGTGGCAGGCCAGGGTCGCGGAGGCGGAGCAGCGCGCCCGGGAGTTCGCCGGCTCCCTCGACTGGCTGACGACGGCGCAGCGTGAGGAGGTCGAGCGGCGGTACACCGCCGACAGCCTGCTGCGGGCCCGGGCCGACCTCGAACGCGTCGCGGCCCGGTGCGTGTCGCTGCGGGCCGAGTACGAGCAGCGGTACGCCGAACTGCGGCGGCGTTGCGTGGGCGTGGCGCTCGCGGTGTGCGCCGGCTTCACCGCCCTGGCCGCGCTGCTGCTGGCCCTCTGACCCACGCCGGCCGGTTTGCCGGGGCACGCGTGGGTCACTCGGGACCGGTGGCGTCCAGGGGGGCACGAGGTGACCGGGAGGAAGCCGATGAGCGCGGTGACCGTGGCCCGGGCGCAGGGCCTGTTCGATCTCGTCGGCGGTGGGTGGCCCCTGCTGCGCACCGGTCCGGCCCCGGAATCGCTCGGCCAGGCGCGCCGGGCGGGCATCGGGCCCGCCGTGACCCTGCCGGCCGTCGACCTCGTCTACGTGCCCCTCGGCCGGATCCGCCCCACGTACCTGCTCGACGCGGCGATGCAGGCGGGCTGGTGGCGGTGCGGGAGGCCGCGGTGCGCGAAGCCCGGCGGGAAGCGCCGGGGCGGTGCCCGGTCCGTGCCGCGCTTCCGGTGACGCGGTGCAGCGGTGACGGGTGACGCGATGCCCGGCCGGCGGACGCGGACGCGTTTCGAGGGGTGGATCGTCGGGACCGGGACGGCGTCCGGCACCCGGGTGGTGCTGGGCCACTGGGACCGGTCGCCGTTCGGGCGGTTCGGCGACGTCATGGTCGAGCGGGCGGACGGGCACCGGCTGCTGTTGGCGCCGTCCCGGCGGACCGCCGACTTCATCGCCGCGACCTACACCTTCGACGACGTGGTGGTCACGCCCGTCACCGTACGGATCGCGGGCCGGCACTGGGAGATCACGGCCGGCCCGCTGGACCTGCGCCTCACCACCGGCCCGCGCGGCCTCATGGGCCGGCTGCTGCGCGCCGTGCCCGCGCCGCTCGCCGCCCGGCCGGCCTGGACGGTGCTGACGTACCCGCCCGCGCGGCTGCTGCTCGGCGTGCGCACCCGGGGCAGCGCGGGCGGCGGGCGGCGCGAGTGGTACGGCGCCCTGGACCTGCTGCCGGTCGTGTCGGCCACCACGGTGTACGACGGCCGGGACCAGGGCCCGCTCGCACCGGTCGCGCCGCCCGTGCGGTTCGGGTTCGGCTCCACGCCCCGCGCGCCCAGCGCCGTACGGGTGGTCACGACCGTCGGGCTCCGCCGGTCTCCCGGCCCGGTGCCTCCCGACTACTCCTCCTCGCTGGTCCTCACGTGTGTCGCCCTGCCCGGCTCCGGCAGCTGGGCCAGCTCGGAGCGCAGGAGCAGTACGTCGCCGATGAACAGGTCGTAGACCACGATCCCGATCACGCCGCCGACCAGCGGACCGACGATCGGGATCCACCAGTACGCGCTGAAGGAGCCGGACACGCTCCCCGGGAACGCCAGGCTGCCCCAGCCCGCCGCGTAGGTGAGCAGGCGCGGCCCGAAGTCACGGGCCGGGTTGATGGCGTAGCCGGCGTTCGCGCCGTAGGACATGCCGACCGCGGCGACGACGAAGCCCACGACCAGTGGGCCGAGATTGGCCCTCACGGCCTGGTTGCGCAGGTCGAGCACGGCCGCGATCAGCATGAGCAGGAAGGCCGTGCCGACGATCTGGTCGATGAGCGGCCCCCAGATGCCACCGTGGAAGTACGGGGCCGGGAACGTGGCGAAGATCGAGAACGTCGTGTTGGTGTGCCCGTTCACCTTCGGTCCCGGCACGGTGCTGTCGTAGGCGTCGATCGCGTTGTGGTAGACGAGGTAGACCAGCGCGGCACCGGTGAGGGCGCCGACGACCTGCGCGAACCAGTACGGCAGCACCTTGGCCCAGGGGAAGCCGCGGCGCACGGCCATGGCCAGGGTCACCGCCGGGTTGATGTGGGCGCCGCTGACGCCGCCGGCCACGTAGACGCCGAAGACGACGGCCATCGCCCAGCCCCAGGTGACCAGCAGCCAGTCACCGGCCGCGAGGAAGATCGTGGTGGGGGTGGCGGCCCGTCCCGAACCGGGCAGCGCCGCGACCGCCATCGCGACCACACCGCAGCCGAAGGCGATGAGGACGAAGGTCCCGAGGAACTCCGCCAGGCACTCGCCGAGCAGCCCGCCCCGGCTTCTGAGCCGTGACGTCCTGACGAGCGGAGGGATGTCGACAGCCATGGAGGCCCCCTTTGAAGAGAGCGAAGCGGCCAATAGCCCCATATTGGCCCACAACGTCACTCCCCGCAGGGTGACCGCTTCCAGCCGGTCAGCAGCCGGGTCAGCGCAGCGCTCAGCCGTCGAGGTCGTCGGCGTAGTGCCGGAACCCGTGCCGCTCCCGGTGCAGGCTCCACAGCCGCTCCGCGAGCACACCCGGGTCCTTGCGCTCGTGACCTGCCGTGATGACCCCGGGAATGACCAGCTGGGCGACATGGATGCCCTCGCCCGCCAGCCGGTCGTGCAGCAGGTGCCCGTACGCGCTCTCCGCCGCGAAGGCGATCGAGGTGCCGGCCCGCTCGGGATGCGGTACGGCGGCGCTCCCGCCGTTGACGAACAGGATCGTCCCGCGCCCCAGCCGTCGCATGCCCGGCAGCACCTGCTGCACGGCGGCCACCGGCCCGTACACGGAGAACTCGATCGGCCCCACCAGGTCCCGGTGCCGGGTCTCCAGCACGGGCCGCATGAAGTCGCGGTGCGGCACCGGGCTGTACTGGAGCACCTCGACGGTCCCGAGGGCGTCGGCCAGCTCGTCCAGCGCCGCGGCCAGCTGCTCCGGCCGGCGCACGTCGGCGGCGAACCCGCGGGCGGTGACGCCCTCGGCCGCCAGTGCGCCGGCGATCGCGTCCAGCCGCCCCCGGTCCCGGGCGACGAGCCCGACGGCGAACCCCTCGCGCCCGAACCGCCGCGCGACGGCGGTCCCGAGTCCCGGTCCGGCTCCCACGATGGCGACACTGCTCATACCGGTCATGGGTACCGCACGCCCGGCCCCCTCACACCGTCCGCGGCCGGACGCGGGGGCGGGCGGTGTGCGGCCGTACCGGTCAGGCCATCCAGAAGAACACCGCCGTCATCCGCTTCTCCTCCAGCGTCCGGCCGGAGTAGCCGGTCGCGCTGTGCACCAGGTTGGCGTGGTAGAGCAGCAGGCGGTTGTACCGGTGCGGGACGCGGACGTCCTCCTCGAAGTGGTCCGCCGGGACGAACCGCGTCCCCAGCGCCTCGACCAGGTTGGTGTGCGGGGCCTGCACGATGTTGCCGCCGAGCCGTCCGCCCGGCAGCGACTGGCGGTAGAAGGCGGTCCCGCAGTCCTTGGGCGCCCGGGGGTTGAGGTAGAGCACGGCCGCGTACCGGCACAGCGCGCGGGAGTCGGTGTGCGGGCGGGGCTCGCTCTCGCCCTCGCCGACCACCTGGACGCAGTTGTGGTTGAGGGTGCCGCCGCCCGGCGCCCGCTGCACCCACAGCTCCCGCGCCCCGGTCGCCTTCCGCACCAGCCGCTCGATCCGGGCGAGTTCCCCCGGCTCCAGGGCGGGCATGGCGCGCAGGCCGGGCCAGGTCTCGGAGGTGTACGGGTACCCCTCGGCCCAGTCGTCCTTGGCCAGGCACCGCTCCCGTACGGCGTCGGCGTCCGGCAGGACGTCGTCCAGCACCCAGTAGTCGCGGCCCCGGGTGGGCTTGCGGTAGGGCAGGACGGGCAGCGCGGCGGGGGGCCGGTGAGGCGACGGTGGGGGCATGCGGCGAATCTAGGGGCGGTCCCGGTCTGCCTTCTCCCGGGGAGTGGTCAACCTTGTGCCGGGCAGCGGTCAACCTTGTGCCAACCGCCCCGGAAGATTCTTTACCCGCGCCCACTGAGCCGAACGGCCTCCGCGTCCGTACTGCTGTGCGTCCGAACGACGGGCGGGACCCGCAGGCAGGAGGAACGGTGCGCTTTTCGCGGAACGCGACGGGAACTCTCTTCGTGGGCGGTGCGATGGCCCTGACCCTCGCGGCCCTCGCCTACCCGGGCATGCTCGGGCTGAGCACCGTCTCCAGCTCACAGTCGCGGATCATCGCGCAGACGCAGTGGGGACCGCTCACCGAGGCGGACCGGGACTTCGTGGTCAAGGTGCGGGCGGCCGGCCTGTGGGAGTACCCGCTCGGCCAGATCGGGCTCCAGAAGGGCTCCAGCAAGGGGGTCAGGACGGCCAGCGAGCACCTGATCGACGGACACGCCGCGCTGGACGCGTCCTGCCGCAAGATCGGCCCCATGCTGAACATCACGCTGCCCAACGTGGCGAGTCCGCAACAGGTCGGTTTCGTCGACCAGTTGAAGGGCGAGAGCGGCAAGCAGTTCGACACCGACTTCGCCAACATCCTGCGCATGACGCACGGCTCGATCTTCAACACGATCGCGAAGATCCGCTCCACCACCAAGAACTCGCTGGTGCGGGCCCTCGCCGACCAGGCCAACGACACCGTCCTGGACCACATGACGGTGATGGAGAAGACCGGTCTGGTCGACTTCGACCAGACCATCTTCAACCAGACCACCCCGCCGAAGCTGCCGTCGTCCGACCTGACGCCGCCCGCCCCGCCGGCGGGCCAGCCGGAAGTGGTGCTCACCCCGCCGCCGACCGCCACGTCCACCCCGCTGGACCTCGGCGCCCTCGGTGGCGGCACGGGCGGCGGCGGTGCGGGCGCCGGCACGGGCGCCGGCCTCACCCCCAGCCCGGCGCCGCCGGCCGGCTAGGGTCTGCCGGCCTGGTCCGGCCTGGTCCGCACGAGAGGCCCTAGGCCAGCCAGACCGTGGTGTCCGGCGGCAGGACCCTCCCCTCCGGCAGCGGGCCGCTGCTCAGCAGGACCTCGCCCGGTGGCAGCGGCACCGGCTCGCCGCCGAGGTTCGTGACGTTCCGCCAGGTCTCGGTGCGGCCGAAGTCCAGGACGTCCCGGGGCGCGTCCGGCGTCCAGGTCAGCGTCTCGCCCTGGAGGAGCTTGCGGCGCAGCCGCAGGGCCGAGCGGTACAGCTCCAGCGTGGAGCCCTCGGCGCCGGCCTGCGCCTCCACGGCGTACCCGGCGAAGGCCGCCGGCTGCGGCAGCCAGCCGGGCCCGGGCCCGAAGCCGTACGACGGTCCGGTCGTCGTCCACGGCAGCGGCACCCGGCAGCCGTCGCGGCCCTTGCGGACATGGCCGGTCTGCTCCCAGATCGGGTCCTGGAGCACCTCGGTGGGCAGGTCGGCGACCTCGGGCAGGCCGAGTTCCTCCCCCTGGTAGAGGTACGCGGAGCCGGGCAGCGCCAGCATCAGCAGGGTCGCCGCCCGGGCCCGGCGCAGTCCCGCCGCCGTGTCGATCGCGGGCGCGGCGCCGCCGGACAGCAGCCAGGCGGCCGGGTCGGTGCCGGCCGGCAGCACGAGCCGGGAGGCGTGCCGCACGACGTCGTGGTTGGACAGCACCCAGGTCGCGGAGGCGCCGGCGGCCCGGGCCGTGACCAGCGAGGCGGCGATGACGTCCCGCAGCTCCTCCGCGTCCCAGCGCGCCTCCAGGTACTCGAAGTTGAAGGCCTGGCCGAGTTCGTCCGGGCGGGCGTACAGGGCGCGGCGGGCCCCGGGGACCCAGGCCTCGGCGACGGCGGTGCGCGGCGGGCTGTAGGCGTCGAAGATCTTGCGCCAGTCGCGGTAGATCTCGTGGACCTCGTCCCGGTCCCAGTAGGGGTGGCTGCCCGGCGGCACCAGCGGCAGGGCCTGCTCGCCGGTCGCGCCGATGCCGCCGATGTCCCGCAGCGGCTCGGTGAGGTCCTTGGCCAGGCCGTGGGCGACGTCCACGCGGAAGCCGTCCACGCCCCGGTCCGACCAGAACCGCAGGGTGCTGCGGAAGTCGGCGCGGACCTCCTCGTCGTCCCAGTTCAGGTCGGGCTGTTCGGGGGCGAACAGGTGCAGGTACCACTCCCCGTCGGGCACCCGCCGCCAGGCGCTGCCGCCGAACACCGACTGCCAGTCGCTGGGCGGCAGTTCACCGTGCGCGCCGCGCCCCGGCCGGAAGACGTACCGCTCCCGGGCGGCGGACCCGGGCCCGGCACGCAGCGCCTCCTGGAACCAGCGGTGCAGGTGGGAGGTGTGGTTGGGGACGATGTCCACGACCACCTTGAGCCCGAGCCGGTGCGCCTCGCCCACCAGGGCGTCGAAGTCGTCCAGGGTGCCGAGGCGCTCGTCGACCCCGCGCGGGTCGATGACGTCGTAGCCGCCGTCGGCGAGTTCGGAGGGGTAGAAGGGGCTCAGCCACAGGGCGTCCACGCCGAGGGAGGCGAGATGGCCCAGGCGTTCGGTGATGCCCCGCAGGTCGCCGAGGCCGTCACCGTCGGCGTCGGCGAAGCTGCGCGGATAGATCTGGTAGACGACGGCCTGCCGCCACCAGTCGGGGTTCCTGGACGAGAGGTCCGGCGAGAGGTCTGCCATACGGGCTCCCAGGGGACGGACGACGGTACGGAATCTGTATCTGTCCACATTGCCCGGAAAGGGAACCCTGCGCGGCCGTTCAGCCCACGCAGTGCTCCAACAGCCCCCGGACGTCCGCGTCCACCACCCTGTACCGCACCACGCGCCCCTCCTTCTCCCCCGCCACGACCCCGGCCGCCCGCAGCAGCCGCAGGGCCTGGGAGACGGCGGGGTCGTTCATCCCCGTGGCGATGGCGAGGTCCGACACGGCGAGCGGCCCGGTGCGGTGCAGCGCGACCAGCAGCGCCAGCCGGTTGGCGTCGGCGAGCAGGGAGAAACGGTCGGCCCAGGTGCGCAGGCGCCCCGCCTCACCGATGGCGGCGATCGCCTCGCAGACCCGGTGCCCGTCGATGGAACGACGGTCGGCTCGGTCGGCAGGCACGAGATGCATGGGGCCAGTCTGGCAGGCCCCCTCTCTGTGATCTTCGATACCTGCGCAGGTGCGCAGCTATGCAGGAAACCGCGTGCCCCTCTACGGTGGGCGGGCCGTGGTGTTCGGGAAGTCGATGGAAGGTCGACGCGGCCCTCGCCACTGTGATCGGGGAGTTCCCGTTCCGTCCGGCACCGCCGGGCCACTGGTCGCAGACCGGGAAGGCAGGAACGGCGGACGTACGACCCGTAAGCCAGGAGACCGGCCACGGCAGCTCACGAAGTGATCCACGAGGTGCTGGAGCGTGAACCCATGGCCGATGCCGTTTCTTTCCGCTGGCGACGCGAGGACACCGTCAAGACGGTGGGGCTGCTGGCGGTGATCGTCGCCCTCCACGTCGTCGCGTTCGGAATCCTCTACGTCCTCGTCGCGCCCGAGCACTACAGGGTCGGCTCCGACGTCTTCGGGGTCGGGCTGGGCATCACCGCCTACACCCTCGGCATGCGGCACGCCTTCGACGCCGACCACATCGCGGCGATCGACAACACCACCCGCAAGCTGATGGCCGACGGCAAGCGGCCGGTGTCGGTGGGGTTCTGGTTCGCGCTGGGCCACTCCAGCGTGGTGGTGCTGCTGGCGCTGCTGATCGCGGGCGGCACCTCGCTGGCCGGGAAGGTCATGAACGAGGGCTCCACCACCCACCAGGTGCTCGGCTTCCTCGGTACGACGGTCTCCGGCACGTTCCTCTACCTCATCGCCGCCCTGAACCTGGTCGCCCTGGTGGGCATCCTGAAGGTCTTCCGGGCGATGCGGGCGGGCGCCTACGACGAGAAGCAGCTCGAAGCGCACCTGGACGCCAGGGGGTTCATGAACCGCGTCCTCGGCCGGCTGACGAAGTCCGTCTCCCGGCCGGGGCAGATGTACCCGCTCGGCTTCCTCTTCGGCCTCGGCTTCGACACGGCCACCGAGGTCACGCTGATGGTGATGGCGGGCTCGGGCGCGGCGGCGGGACTGCCCTGGTACGCGATCCTCTGCCTGCCCCTGCTCTTCGCCGCCGGGATGAGCCTGTTCGACACCCTCGACGGCACGTTCATGAACTTCGCCTACCAGTGGGCCTTCTCCAACCCGGTCCGCAAGGTCTTCTACAACCTCGCCATCACCGGTCTGTCCATCGCGGTCGCCTTCTTCATCGGCACCATCGAGCTGGTCGGCGTCCTGCACGAGAAGTTCGGCCTGCACGACGACATCACCGGCTGGATCGCCGGCCTCGACCTGGACAACGTCGGCTACCTCATCGTCGGCCTGTTCGTCCTGGTGTGGGCGGCGGCGCTGGCGTACTGGAAGGTCGCCCGGGTCGAGGAGCGCTGGGCGGTCTCGCCGTCCGCCGCCGACTAGCGCCTACCGCGCGACGGTCTCCAGGTACAGCTTCGCGTACCGGTCGGCGTCCACCTCCAACGCCACGTCCACCAGGGCGCGTTCGCGTCCGCCCTCGTGGATCTCGGACTCGCCGGGGCGGAGTCGGCGGTCGACGATCGTCTGGCCCCGGGTGGGGCCCGGGGCGAGGGAGACCTCGACCGGGAGCCGGCGGGTGGTGATGCCCTGCGGGTCGGCGACCGCGCACACCGCGCCCGCGTCGCCGAGGCCGCCCGCCTCCTCCGCCTGGGGCGGCTCGCCCTGGTGGGCCGGCCGGTGGGCGAGCAGCTCACCGGCCAGCCGGGTGCCGGGCTCACCGCTCGCGCGCAGCCGGTGGACCTCGGCGCTGTCCACCACGACCTGCTGGAAGACGTCCAGGCCGTACATCGTGATCGGCACCCCGGCGGTCAGCAGGACCGCCGCCGCCTCCGGGTCGTGCCAGACGTTGAACTCCGCGACCGGCGTGGCGTTCCCGGTGGCCACCGCCCCGCCCATGAACACGATCCGCTCGATGTTCCGGGTCACCTCGGGGTGGGTGCGCAGCAGCAGGGCGATGTTGGTGAGCGGCGCGGTCGGGATCAGCGTCACCGGGCGCGGGCAGGCCAGGATCTCCCGGCGCAGCAGGCTGACGGCGTCGATGTCCACCGGGGTCCGGGTGGGCGCGGGCAGGCCCAGGTCGCCCATGCCGTCGGCGCCGTGCACCGGGGCCGGGCGGGCCGGCTCCAGCAGCGGGCGCTCGGCACCCCGGGCCACCGGTACGGCGGGAGCGCCCGCCTGCTCCAGCACGGTGAGGGTGTTGCGGACCACCCCGTCCACGTCGGTGTTCCCGGCCACGCAGGTCACCGCCCGCAGGTCGAGTCCGGGGTGGCGCACGGCGAACAGCAGGGCCAGGGCGTCGTCGACGCCGGTGTCGCAGTCGATGATCACGGGAATGGGCTGACCGTCCACGGCGGACTCCTTCCGTCGTGCCGACCTTAGATCAGTCCCGTCCCGGGACGGTCCGCGGCGCCGTCGTGCTCGACGGGCACAGGCGGGCGCGCGGCGCGGACGGCACCGCACCGGTCCCGCGGGGGCCGTGCCACGGATTTCCCGGCGCCCCCTCACCCGTACGGCCCGGAGCGTTGGTGCGCAGGTCAGGGCGGTGGTGCCGTGAGACCAGGCACCCCGGCCGCCCGCAGCCCAGGAGGCACCGATGTCCCCCGAGATACCCCACCTCCCCCGTGCCGTGACCCTCTCCCTGACCGGCGCCGGCCTGCTGACCGCCGGCGCCTGCGCGGCCTTCGGCCTCAACCACCCGGCGAGCGCGCCGCACCCCCTGCCCACGCTCGACCGGCCCGCCCCGACGCCCCGGCCGTCCGCGCGGGCCGGCGGTTCCTCGCTCAGCGACGAGCAGGCGCAGGCCGCGCTGATCGGCCCGAGCGACCTCGGCGATCCCTGGACCGCTTCGCGCGGGGCGGCCACCTGGCACGACGGGCTGCTGAAGGCGCGGACCTCGGCCGGGGAGTGCCAGCGGCTGCTGGACGCCCTGTACAGCGACGAGCTGCTCGGCGGACCGGCCCGCGTCACCGCCGGCCTGGACGACGCCGACACCGACGCCCAGCTCCGCTACCAGATCGGCGCCCGCCGCCCGGCCGACGTCGACGCCGTGCTGGCGTGGCTGCGGACGCTCCCGGCGCGGTGCGCGCGGTTCACGGCCACCACCGAACTGGGGCTCGAGGAGGACGTGCAGGTCGTGGACGCCCCGCTGCCCGAGGTGGGCGACGCCCGCCAGGGGCTGCGCGTCACCGTCGCCGGTACGACGCCCGACGAGCAGGAGTTCCGGCTCACCCTGGACGTGGCCGCCGTCCGGGTCGGCGAGGACGCGTTCGCGCTGACCAACGGCGGCCTGGGTGACGTACCGAACGACGCCACCCAGGCGGCCGTGCAGGTCGGCGCCCTGCGCCTGGCCGACATCCGCAAGCAGGGCCGGGCGCAGGTGTGAGTCGTCAGAGCGGCGGCTGGGCGGGGGCCGGGCCGAGGGTGGTGGTGCCGGGGGCGGTGCGGTGGCCCAGGCCGGTGCGGTAGGCGTCCAGGGCGGCCTCCACGCGGCCCGTACGGCGGAAGAGGTCGCCGAGGAGGCGGCACAGGTCGGCGAGGTCGCCGGCGGCGCCCGCGCGTTCCAGGAGGCTGAGGGCGCGGACGTAGTGCTCCTCGGCCGCCTCGGTGTCCCGGGCGTCCTCGGCGATGATGCCGAGGAGGCGGTGTGCGCCGGCGGCGTGGACGGCGCCGCGCTCGGAGGAGAAGTCCCCGAGGACCTCCTCCAGCAGTCCGGCGGCCTCCTGGGACTTGCCCCGGCGGTGCAGGACGTCGGCGAGTTCCACGGCGGCCTGGCTGCGGTACAGGGCGGCCCGGGTCTCCGACAGCATGGTGTGCGCCTGGCGCAACTCGTGCTCGGCGCGCTCCAGTTCGCCGTTCTGGGCGCAGACGTAGCCGCGCATCCAGTGGCAGTTGGCCAGCTCGGTGCGCAGGCTCAGCCGCCGGTACAGCTCGGCGGCCTTGGCCAGGGAGGCGTCGGCCTCGTCGGCGCGGCCCTCGGCGAGCAGGGTGCGGGCCACCGAGCGGTGCATCCGGGCGATCAGCGCGGGGTCGCCGGCCTGCGGGGCGAGTGCCAGGGCGAACTCGGCGGCCTGGGCGGCGCGGGCGTGGGCGCCCATGTCCATGTACGGGCCGATGATGCTGGCGTAGAGCAGCAGGAGGGCGTCGGGGTCGTGCAGTCCGCCCCGGTTCAGCTCGTCGAGCGCGGTCTCCAGCAGGTAGACGGCGTAGCGGAGTTCACCGGCGAGGTAGTGGGCGACGGCCCGGCCGCGCAGGGCGGGCACCCGGACCGGCAGGGTCTCGTCGGCGAGCCGCTCCTCGGCCTGCTCGAAGCACTCGCGCGCCGTGGTCAGCTGCCCCGTCTCCAAGGCGCACTCCCCGAGCCCGAGCAGGGCGGCGGCGTGCTCGTGCGCCAGTGCGTGGGCCTCGGCCTCCGCACGCAGCAGGGCGTACTGGGCGGCCGCCTCCTCGGCCCGTCCGTCGGCGAGGACCCGCTGGGCCTCGGTGAGCCGCAGCCGCAGGTCGGTGGCGAGGTGGGCGGGCCGGCCGACGGCCAGTTCCTCGAAGGCGACCCCCAGCCGGTCGGCGATGTGCCGCAACGCCTCGTCGGAGGCGCGCACCCGGCCGGCCTCCAGGGTGGAGATGTAGGCGGGGGTGTACGCGGGCTCCGCCAGCTGTCGCTGAGTGAGCCCCCGCTGATTGCGCAGCCGCTGTACCCGCCGCCCGATGACCTCCGGGTCGTCCCGCTCCCGCATGCCGCCTGCTCCCCCCAACTGGCCTGTCACCCCTTGCCGTTGCGCTTCGGCAGCCCCTAGGTTAAACGGCGAGTTAAACATGCTTAACACGCCGCTGTTGTGTTGTGAGGTCGCCGTGCCCGGACGTACATCCGCACCCTACGCACCGCCGCACTCCCGCACCCGCCCGATCGGCCGAACCTCCACCGCACGGGGGATCATCGCAGCCGTCATCGCCGCCGCGGCCCTCCTCCTCGCGGCGAACGCCGGCCCGGCCCGCGCGGCCGACACACCCCCGGCACCCACGACGACCCACCAGACGAACCCCTGACGCCCCCGGACGCCGGAACACTCGCCCTCCGCCGGGAACGCCGACCCGGAGCCCGGACCACTTCTCGGGGCCCGGATCGCCGACACCCGCCGCTGTCGCTGCCGCACCTTTGACGGCCCCGGCCGGCGCCCCGCCGCGCCGGGACACTCGGCTGCGGGCGGGAACACCGGTCCGGAAGGGGGGCCGCCCCGTGCTCCGGGACCGGCGACGCCCGTGAGCAACTGACGTCCACGGCCGTCCGGGGCCGCGCGCCTGGATACTCGCCTGCCCGGGAAAGCCGGCCCGGAAGGGGGGCCGCCCCCTGTCCCCGCGTCACCGTGCGGCAGCCGCCCCGCTCCGCACGTCCGGGCTGTCCCCAGGCGCCCCAGATGTCCGCGCGCCCGCCTCCGGGGCCGGCGGGCTTTTGTCAGTGGCATGACCTAGTCTTTCCACACTCGCCGCACCAGGCACACACGGCTCATGCACAGGGGGCGGACGCATCGCCCTGCCCACGCGGCGCCCATGTCTTTCTTTTTCATTCGTTCCGGGGGGTTCGAATCAGCGTGCGCAAGCGCTCTCTCACAGCCGCCACCACCCTGGCGGTCCTGTTCAGCTCGGCGGCCCTCGCCGTCAGCCCGGCCTTCGCCGACTCCACCCAGATCCTGCCCGTCAGGACGACCGGTGACATCGTCGTCGACGCCGTCCACCAGCAGGTCTTCATCAGCGACCCGCTGAACGGCAAGATCGTCGTCACCGACTACGCCGGCAGGGTCTTCAAGCAGCTCACGACCAACCTGTCCGGCGTCGCGGGCCTTGAGCTGTCCGCGGACTCCGGCACGCTCTACGCGGCCGTGCAGGACCTCGACGCCATCGCCGTCATCGACACCGCCACCGACACCGAGACCACCCGGTACGAGGTCGGCGACAAGCCGCTCAGCGTCGCCCTCGCGGGCGGCAAGCTGTGGTTCGGCTACGGCGGCGCCACCGCGGGCAACATCGGCTCCGTCGACCTGACCGCCGAGGACCACACGGTCACGCTCGGCCAGGACGGCGACTGGTACGCGGCCCCGCTGCTGGACGCCGCGCCCGGCTCCAGCACCCTGGTCGCCGGTGCGATCGGGCAGAGCCCGGTCGAACTCGCCTCGTACGACGTCGCGTCCGGCACCGCCACCAAGCTGGCGAGCACCCGCGAGGCGGGCAGCAACCTCGGCGACCTCCAGGTCACCCCCGACGGCAAGGACGTCGTGGTGGCCAGCGGCGCGCCGTACTACCAGCAGGTGTTCCGGACGTCCGACCTCAACGAGGACGGCAAGTACGTCACGGACGCGTACCCCAACTCCGTCGCCATCGCGCCGAACGGCACGGTCGCGGCCGGTATCGACGGCTCCTACGAGCCGGACGTCTACATCTTCAAGCCCGGCACCAGCGAGGCGGTCCGCACCTACGACTTCCCCAACACCGGCAACACCAGCGGCTCCGACCTGCTGGCCCGGGGCGGCCTGGCCTGGACCCCGGACGGCTCCCGGCTGTTCGCGGTGACCAGCAACAGCGAGGGCGTGTTCTCCCTGCGCGTCCTGAACGCGCCCACCAAGGCGGTCTCCACCGTCACCGTGGACGCGCCGGCCACCGCCACCCGCGCCAAGAAGCTCACCGTCAAGGGCAAGGTCGCCTCCAAGACGGCCGTCCCGGCCGGCACCAAGCTGACCGTGACCCGCACCGACCTGGAGTCGCCGAAGGGCAAGGCGCTCGCGGCGGCGGTCACCAAGGCCGACGGCACGTTCTCCTTCACCGACACCCCGCCGGCCGGCGGCAAGGTGAAGTACACGGTGGCCTACGCCGGCGACGCCGCCCACACGGCGGCCTCCGGCTCGGACTCCGTCGACGTCTCCCGCGCCAAGCCGACGCTGACGATCAACAACAACGGCAAGGTGTACGCGTACGGCAAGGACGTCAAGTTCACCGCCCACCTGGGCAAGACGTACAAGAACCGCACGGTGGAGATCTGGGCCGACCCGTTCGGCCCCGACAAGCCGAACAAGCGCGTGAAGTCCGGCAAGGTCAACTCCGACGGCAACCTGTCGGTCACGCTGGACCTCAAGCGGGACACCAAGGTCACCGCGAAGTTCGCGGGCGACTCCCGCTACAAGCCGGCGTCCGCCGCCAGCACCGTCGGCGCCAAGGTCAGCGTGTCCACCTCGGTCAGCAGCCACTACAAGGCGAAGTCGGCGTGGGGCCACACGTACTACTTCTTCCACAAGACCAAGGACCCGCTGATCACGACGAAGATGTCGTACTACCCGGGCCGCGCGCAGAAGTTCGAGTTCGAGGTGTACTACCAGGGCCGCTGGTACCCGGGCGACCCCGAGTACTTCAAGCTGGGCTCCGACGGCGTCTCCAAGGTCCGCATCACCGGCAACCACGCCGAGGACGTCGGCTGGCGCTTCCGGGTGCGCTCGTCGTACATCAACAGCTCGTCCGGTGACATCGTGAACTCCACGACGCACGGCGCCTGGAAGTACTTCACGTTCACCAAGTAAGGCTCACCGGGCGGCCTGGAGCCGGCCGAGCTCCCGCTGGACGCTCTCCAGCGCGCCGCGCCGGCGTCCCGGCACCCTGAGCCGCAACTCAGCGAGCGCGGGCCCGAGTTCACGGGCCCGCGCCGTGTCGTTGATCCGGGTCCACTGGTGGTGGGCGCGGTCCACGGCCGCCTCCACGGCGGGGGCGTCCACCGCCTGCCCGGCGGCCAGCCGCGTCTCGGCCACCGCCAGCCAGGCCCGGCAGCTGCGCACCGGGTCCCCCGCGAACATCGCCAGATCGGCCCGCACCTCGCTCCAGTGCAGCGCCTGCTCGGCAGCGGCGCCGTACCCCCGCACCGCCTCCGCCTCGTACCGGGCGGCCATCCCGTCCGCCTCGGCGTGCCGGCCGGCGCGCACGGCGGCACTGATGGCGGCGTGCGGGTCCTCGGTGCGGGGGGCGGGGAGCGGAGCGGTGAACGCGGTGAACTCGGTGAACGCGGTCGGGGAGGCCGGTGAGGCGGGAGGGACCCCTGGGACGGGTACGGCGTGGCCCCCCGCGTCCGCCAGCAGCAGGTCGCCCGTCGTCTCCCGCGCGATCCGGCCCACCGCCTGCTGGTGCAACTCCTCCAGCGGGGGCCGGTGGCCGCTGCGCAGCAGCGTGGCCACCGTCTTCATGTACGCAGGCTCCGCCAGGCCCCGCCGTGCCGCCGCCGGGGCGACACGGCCGTACACGGCGGTGTTCCGGCCGGAGTCGAGGCCGCGTTCGGTGACGTGCCGCCAGGCCTCGGCGTCCGCGTGCAGGTCCACGACGAGCGCGGTATCGGCGGCGGAGCGCAGGCGCAGTTCCTCGCGGATCCAGTGCCAGGGCAGCGCGGTGTAGCGGACCGTGGCCGGGGTGGTGCGGGCCAGCGCGAGGTGGGGCCGGCGCTGTCGGCGGTCGAGCTGCAACTGGCCGGTGACGTACACGGTGAGCGGGCCGGGGGAGGCCGCGGCGGCCCGCAGCCGGGTGAGGACGGCCTGCGGTTCCAGCGGGTCGGCGAGTTCGACGACGTTCGCGGTGTCCGTGCCGGACAGGACGGCGGGGGCGACCGCGGCCAGCACCGGCAGGACACCGGCCGCGTCCACCAGGCGTCCCCGGCCCAGCGGCGCGGCCGCGAGCAGCAGCACGGTTCCGGGCATCGTGCCTCCCCCAAGTCACCCTGTGGACCCCGCGACCCCCGCGTACCGGGGGCCCCGTGGATCCGTTCTCCAGCCAGCACCGTAACCGCTGCGCCTGCAAAGCGAGGCGTCCCCCTGGCAAACACCCTCCTTCGCGCACTGCCCGGCCCCCCGTCCGGGGCTCCCCGTCAGCCGCGCGCGCCGTCACCCGCCCCGCACCCGGCCGGTGCCCGGGTCGCCGGTCGCCGGGGCCTCCGGATTGGCCACGCCGCCCGCACGGGCCGCACCCCCCGCGCCGGGCCGCCCGCCGTCGTCCGGCAGCCGCCGGACCGCGAAGATCGTCGTGTCGTCCTCCAGGCGGCCGCCGCTGTGGCGCAGGACGCCGTCGCGGACCCGGCGGACCAGTCGGCGGGGATCCGAGCGGCGGGGGTCGGCGCGGACCGCGCGGGACACCTCGCCGGCCAGGTCGTAGAACTCGCCGGGCTCGTCGCGGGCCTCGGTCACCCCGTCGGTGACCAGCAGCAGCGTCTCGTCGGCGGCGAGCGGCACCCGGTGCACGGGCGGCGGGCCGCCACCGAGGTCGCCGAGGCCGAGCGGCAGCCCGTCGCCGGCGGGCAGCTCGCGGACTCCGCGCGGGCCGACGGCGAGCGGGGGCTCGTGGCCGAAGTTCGTGAGGTCGATCGTGTCCGTGGTGCCGCGGGGGAAGGCGATGAGGACGGCGGTGGCGAAGCGGTCGCCGTCGTCCCGGCCCAGCGCGGCGGTGTGGGCGCGGTGCCGCCACATCCGGGTCTCCAGGCGGGCGGCGACGGTCCTGAGATCCCTCTCGTGGTACCCGGCCTCGCGGAACGTGCCGAGCAGCGCGGCCGCGGCCTCCACCGCGCCCAGCCCCTTGCCCTGCACGTCACCGACGAGCACCCGGGTGCCGTGCGGGCTGGGCTGGATGTCGTAGAAGTCGCCGCCCACCCGGGCGTCGACGTCGGCGGCCAGGTACACGCCCGCGTGCTCCAGCCCCGCCCAGCACGGCGGCAGCGGACGCAGCACGGTGCGCCGGGTGGTCTCGGCGATGTCCCGCATGTGCCCGACCTGCCGCTCCTCGCGCACGCGCACGACCGCGGCCAGGGTGGCGAGGGCGCCGCCCAGCGCGACGAGGAGGAAGTCGCCGAACCCGGCCTGGTACTGGTCGGGCCAGGCGCTGTCGACGAGGACGTACGTCACCACCGACAGCACGCCGTAGGCGGCCGTCGTCCACACCCCGCAGATCGCGGCGGCGATGCCCGGGACCAGCACGATCCAGCTGATGATCCGGAACTTCTCGCCGGTGGCGAAGTCCAGCACGATGACCCCGGCGAGCAGCAGCAGGGGCGGCAGCCACGCGACGCCCGCCCCGCGGATCCGCAGCAGCGGGTGGCGCCGCCGCCCGAACTCCATCTCCGTCACGGCGCCCGGCCCTCCATGTCCCTCAGCGAACCACGGGGGAGTACGGCACGCATCCGGGCACCCGTCACCCCCCTGGCCGACTTGCCGAGCCGTGCGCCCCGGTGTGCGCTGGACACGGGGGCGAGGAGAGGAAGGAGTGCTCTCATGGCTCAAGCGGCACCCGCGTCCGGCGGGATGTCCCGGCCCGGCCGCACGCCCGTGGCGGAGCGGCGGTCGTCCGACGTGGTCCGGCGCCCGCCCGACGTCTTCGACGCGCGCACCCACGCGCTCGGCCGGCTGGCCGTCCCGGTCGTGCTGGGGCTGGTCTACGGCTACTGGGTGGCGGCCAACGAGCGCGTCGGCGGCCCGGTCACCGGCGGGAACCTGCTGCTCGGCTTCCTCAGCGCGCTGGTGTTCGCGGTGCTGTGCGCGGCCCTGCTGGTACTGGGCCCCCGGATGCGGCGGGAGGTGCACGCGTTGCTGTGGACGGCGTTCGTCGGCTGCGCGTTCGGCTTCCTCTACAACCAGCGCGGCAGCTTCATCCCCACCCAGAGCGCCAGCCAGAGCGGTGACCTGCCGCGGGCGGTGCTGATCTCGCTGCTGGTGGCGGCGGCCACCTTCGCCGCGTTCTTCTACCGCTACTACACCCGGGAGGACGCCTCCGGCCGCCGGGTCCGCTGAGCCGGCGCCGGCTCGGTCCGCCGGAACTTCCGGGGACGCCCGGGACGGGTGCCGGTCGCGTCGGCCGGGGAGCGGGGCGGGGCGCCGGTTCGGCGGGGCCTCGGCTCTGCCGTCGGCGCGGGGGCCCCGGCCGGGCGGCCGGGGTCCACGCGCTCCCCTGTGCCCCCAGTGGCCCGCATCAGCCACTTCCTTCCCCCCAGCACCAGGAAACACCCGTTCGGGGGAACCCTCCACCCGGGGAGCACCCGAACGCACTCCGCCGGCTCGCGCCCCGGCCAGGACGGCCCTTGCCTGGAACCGTGCCCTCACGCCTCCGGAGCGCCCTGTCGGCCGTACTGATCGCCCTCTCCTGCCTCCTCGTGCCGTTCGGCGCGCTGGCGGCCTGGGCGGCGTACGGGCTCGCCGACACGGGCCGGTACGTCACGACGATGGCACCGCTCGCCGCCGACCCGGCCGTGCGGGAGGCCGTCGTGGACACGGTCGGCGACGGCATCCTGCGCGCGGTGGACGAGCACCTGGACGTGCGCCCGGTACGCGGCTCGGTCCGGCCGTTCGTGCACGACGCGGTGCGCTCCTTCACCCAGACCCGCGCCTTCCGGCTGGCCTGGGACACCGGCAACCGGATCACCCACGACGCCGTGCTGCGCGCCCTGCGCGGGGAGGACGAGCGCGCCGTCACCGTCGACCTTGCCCCCGTCACCGCCCAGGTCAAACGCCAGCTCATCCATGATCACGTGCCGCTCGCGGCGCACATCCCGGTGGAGCACACCGAGGTCCCCGTACTCCCGGCCGACCGGCTGACCAAGCTCCGGAAGGGGTACCACGTGCTCGAAGTCGCCGGCTTCTGGCTGCCGTTGGCGGCCCTCGTCTTCGCCGCCGGCGGGATCGCGCTCGCCGTCCACCGGCGCCGGGCCGTCGTCGCGACCGGCCTGGGCACGGCCCTGGGCGGCGCCCTGCTCGCCGCCGCCGTGGCCGTCGGCCGCGGCCTGACCCTGGCCGACCTGCCCGCCGACGTGCCCCACCCGGCGGCGGGCGCCGTCTACGACGCCCTGACCGGCACCCTGCGCATGACCGCCTGGCTGCTGCTGGGCCTCGGCCTGGCGGTCGCCCTCGCCGCCTGGCTCACCCGCCGCCTCCGCCCACCCCGACGCCGGCGCGCGTCCCCGGCCGGCCCCAAGACACCGACCCGAGCCGAAGTCTGACCCCGCCCGGTCCGCCTTCCCCGCCCCGAGCCCAAGCGACCACCCCCGCCCCCGGCCCACCTCACCCCCCAGCCGCCCCGCCCCGCGCGATCCCGGCCAGCGTCTCCAGCGCCCGCCCCAGGTACGCCTCCGGCACCGACCCCAGTCCGAGTCTGACCGCGTCCGGTGTGCGGCTCGGGTCGACGCAGAAGGCCGTGCCCGGGGTGACGGCGATGCCGTGTGCCCGCGCCGCGGCCGTGAAGGTGTCCGCCCGCCAGGGCGCGGGCAGCTCCCACCAGGCGAAGTAGGCGGCCGGGTCGGACCGCACGGTGAACCCGGCGAGTCGCTCGGCGACCAGCCGCTGCCGGCGCCGCGCGTCCTGCCGTTTGGCGGCCACCAGCCGGTCCACGGTGCCGTCGCCGAGCCAGCGCACGGCCGCCTCCAGCGCGAAGGAGCCCGCGCTCCACCCGCCGGAGCGGACGGCCCGCGCCACCGCCTCCACCCGGTCCTCCGGCACGACGGCGAAGCCGACGGTGAGTCCGGGAGCGACCCGCTTGGACAGGCTGTCGACGAGGTGCACCAGGCCGGGAGCGAGCGCGGCCAGCGCGGGCGCGCCGCCGGTGTCCAGGAAGGCCCAGATCCGGTCCTCCACCACCGGTGCCCCCAGCCTGTGGACACAGTCGGCCAGCTCCCGCAGCCGCCCGGCACCGATCGTGCGGGAGGTCGGGTTGTGCAGGGCCGGCTGGAGGTAGAGCGCGGACAGCGGCGCGGCGCGGTGGGCGGCGGCCACCGCCTCCGGCAGCGGCCCCTCCGCGTCGGCGGCGAGCGGGACCAGCACCAGCCCGAGGCGCGCCGCGATCTCCTTGACCAGCGGGTACGTCAGCGGTTCGACCCCGACCCGGCCGCCGGGCCGGACCAGCGCGGCGAGGGTGGCGGCGATGGCCTGGCGGGCGTTGCCGGTGAACAGGATTCGCTCCGGCCCGGCCCGCAGCCCGCTCCGGGCGAGCAGGGCGGCGACCGCCTCCCGGGCCGCCGGGGTGCCCGCCGCCGGGGCCGGCCGCAGCGCCTGCCCGAGCGCGTCCGGCCGCAGCAGCGGCGCCAGGGCCGGGGCCAGCAGTTCGGCCTGGCCGGGCACGGAGGGGTAGTTCAGCTCGAGGTTGACCAGCGGGGCGCCGGCCGCCTCGGTCAGGGCGATCCCCGGCTGGCCGTCCGGCGCGGTCGCCCGCACGAACGTGCCGCGTCCGACCTCGCCCACCACCAGTCCCCGGCGCACGAGTTCGGCGTAGACCCGGCCGGCCGTCGACGGCGCGATGCCCCGTCGGCGCGCGAACACCCGCTGCGGCGGCAGCCGTTGGCCGGGCCGCAGCCGCCCGCCGGTGATGTCGGCGGCGATCCTGTCGGCGATGCGCCGGTAGTCGTCCACAACTCCCCCTGTTCCCGGACCGGTTGGATTGCACCGAGGGCAAAGATTTTATTGCACCGAGCAGCGGCCGTCTCCTAGGGTCGTCGCCATGCCCTCCTTCCTCGCATTCGAGGACAAAGGCCCCGAAATCCCCTCCCGGGTCCCCCTCGTCCTCGTCCACGGCCACCCCTTCGACCGCACGATGTGGCAGCCGCAGCTCACCGAGTTCGCCGCGACCCGCCGGGTGATCGCCCCCGACCTGCGCGGCTACGGCGCCTCCCCCGTGACCCCCGGCGCGGTACCGCTCGCCCGCCACGCCCAGGACATCGCGGACCTCCTGGACCACCTGGGCGTGGACGCCTTCGTCCTCGCCGGCCTGTCCATGGGCGGCCAGATCGCCATGGAGTGCGCCGCCCGCTACGGGGACCGGATCCGGGGCCTGGTCCTCGCCGACACCTCCCCCGAGGCCGAGACCCCCGAGGGCCGGCGGGACCGCCAGGCCATGGCCGCCCGGCTGCTCGCCGAGGGCATGCGCGGCTACGCCGACGAGGTGCTGGAGAAGATGGTGGCCCCCGCCGCCGACCCCGAGGTCAAGGCGCACGTGCACCGCATGATGACCGCCACCTCCCCGCAGGGCGCCGCTGCGGCGCTGCGCGGCCGGGCCGAACGCCCCGACTACCGCGCCCTGCTGGCGGCGCTGCCGGTGCCCGCCCTGGTCCTGGTCGGCGCCGACGACACCTACACCCCGGTCGCCGGCGCCGAGGCGATGCACGCGTCCCTCCCGGACTCCGTCCTGCACGTCGTCGAGGGCGCCGCCCACCTGCCCAACCTGGAGCGCCCCGAGGAGTTCAACCGCGCGCTGGCGCGGTTCCTGGCGCGGCTGGACGGCGGAAACGCAGGCGCGCCCGGGTGACCCAGCGCTCCGGACGCGGGCCTGCTGCCCGCCGGGGTGAGCGTGGTCGTCGGCTGCCGGGCCGCCGACACCGACGGCATCACCCCCGCACCCCAGCTGCTCGCCTTCCTGCCCTGGCTATTCGCACCGGCCGGCTTCGCGCTGCCGTGCGCGCTGCTCGCCCGCTGGTGGCCGGGCCTGGTCCGGGGAGTCGGCGTCCTCGGCCTGCTCGCCTGGTACGTGGAGTCGTACGGCAGGACCGCCGAGCCCGACGGGCCGCCGCTCGCCCGGCTCCGCGTGCTGACCGCGAACGCCGGGTCCGGCCGCGGCACCCCCGCCCCGGTCCCGGTCCTGCGCGACCGGCGGCCGGACGTCGTCTTCGTCCAGGAGTGCGCCTCCGGCTGCCGGGCCGCCCTGGATGGGGACTTCGCGAGCGTCCACCCGCACCGCCGGGCCGCCGGGGAGGACGGCTCCGGCTCCAAGGGCTCCCTCGTCCTGAGCCGCTTCCCGCTCCGGCCCGCCGAGGGCGTCCGCGGCAGGCCGGGCATGCCCGGCGCCGTGGCCGACGTGCGCGGCCACGGCGTACGCCTCCAGCTCGTCCACACCGTGCCCCCGCTGCCGGACCGGGTGGGCCCGTGGCGCCGCGACCTCGTGGCGCTCCGCGCCTTCGCCGCCGCCCACGACGACGGTCCCGTGATCCTCGCCGGGGACTTCGACGCCTCCCAGGACCACGCGGCCTTCCGGCGCGTCCTCGACACCGGCCTCACCGACGCGGCCCGCCTCGCCGGCCACGACCGCACCCCCAGCCGGCCGTCCCGCACCGCCTCCGTCCTCGGCGCCCGGCTCGACCACGTGCCGGTGTCCCGGGACTTCACCGCGACCGGCGCCCGCTTCCCGCGCGTGTCCGGCACCGGCCACCGCGCCCTCGTCGTGGACCTCACCCTGCACCGACGGGACCGGACGGTGCGCTGACAGGACCGGACCCCGCACGGACGGGCCCGGCCCGGATGGATCAACGCGGCGATAATGGGCGCATGTCACGAGAGTTCCCCATCGGCCTCACCCCTCCCGACTGGCTGGTCCGGAACCTCATACCCCAGCAGGCCCCGGTCAACGGGGCGGCCGTGGCCCGCGCCGCCCTCGCCATGGCCCTGCCGCTGGCGCTCGGTCTCGCCGCCGGCCGCCCGGCCTACGGCGCCCTCGCCTCCATGGGCGCCCTGTCCGGCGTCATCGGCGACACCGCCGACGCCTACCGCATGCGCGTCCTCAACATCGCCGTACCGCAGCTCTTCGGCGCGGTCGGCGTGGCCCTGGGCACCCTGGTGTACGGGCACGGCTGGTATGCGGTGGCCGCGGTCACCGGCGTCGCCCTGGTCTCCGGCATGATCTCCACGATCGGCGCGGTCGCCTCGGTCTCCGGCCTGCTCCTGCTGCTCAACTGCGTGGTGGGCGCGGGTCTCCCGCTGCCCTCCCCCTGGTGGCTCGCCCCGGCCCTGCTCACCGGCGGCGGCCTCCTCGTCCTCCTTCTCGGACTGCTGGCCTGGCCGCTGCGCGCGGGCGTGCCCGAACGGGCCGCTGTCGCCGCCACCTACCGCACGGTCGCCACCCTCCTCGCCACCGCCGGCACCGACCGCACCGAGGAGTACGAGGAGGCCCGCCGCACCGTCACCCACTCGCTGAACCAGTCGTACGACCTGATCCTGGCCCGGCGCGCCCGCCACCACGGCCGCAGCCCGGACCTGACCCGGCTCCTCGCCCAGCTGAACGCGATCACCCCCGTGATGGAGGCGGCCCCCGCGGCCCACCTGGCGGCCCGCCCGCTCCCCCCGCAGGTCCCGGAGGCCTTCCATCACCTGGCCGACGCCGTCGCCACCGGCTCGAACACCCTCCCGCCCCTGCACCTGCCCGTCCCCACCACGGAGACGGCCCGCGCGGTGGACCACGCCCTGCGCCACACCGCCGAGGTCGTCGCCGCCCCCGACGTCGACCCCCGGGGCATCGACGACCGCCTGGGCCGGCCGGCCGCCCTCGGCATCCGCACCGCCCGCGCGGCCCGCAACGTCGTCCTGTCCGCCAACTCCTGGCGCTACGGCGTACGGCTCGCCGTCTGCATCGGCATCGCGCAGGCCCTGGTCTCCCTGATCCCCGTCCCGCGCTCCTACTGGGTCGCCCTGACCATCACCTTCGTCCTCAAGCCCGACTTCGGCTCGGTCTTCTCCCGCGCGCTGCTGCGCGCGCTCGGCACGGTGGCCGGTCTGCTGATCGCGGCGGTGGTACTGGCCGAGGTCCCGCTCGGCTGGTGGGACGTCCCCGTCCTCTTCCTCCTCGCCCCCCTCATCCCAGCCCTCACCCCCCGGGGCTACGGCTACCAGACGGCCGCCATCACCCCGGTGATCCTCATCCTGTCCGACGTCCTCAACCACCAGGGCACGGCCCTCCTGCTGCCCCGGCTGGCCGACTCCCTCCTGGGCTGCGCCGTCGCCCTGACCGCCGGTTACCTCCTGTGGCCCGAGAGCTGGCACACCCGGGTCGGCGACCGCCTCGCCGACGCGGTGGCCGACACGGCGGCGTACGTCGAGGCCGCCTTCGGCCCGCACGCCGACCCGCCCGCCCGGGCCCGCATGCGCCGCCGCCTCTACCGCGACCTGTCCGTCATCCGCACCGAGTTCCAGCGGGCCCTGACCGAACCACCGCCCACCGGCAGGCGCGCCGCCGCGTGGTGGCCGCTCGTCGTCGCCGTGGAACGGATCGTGGACGCCACGACGGCCGCCCGCGTCCGCGTCCGCCACGGGGCGGCGGCGCCCTCCACGGCCGAGATCACCCAGGTCACCCTGCAACTGCGGGAACTGTCGGAGGGCGTACGGAACGCGGAGACCCTCATCGCCGTCCGCACCGACCTGACCGGCCCGGCGGGCAGCGTCCTGGAACCCCTGCGCCAGGAGGTCGCCGCGGCCCGCTCGATCGCCTCCCCGCGCTGACCGCTCCCGCAATCCGGGGCCGCTAACCTTACGTGTCCGTCCTGGCCAGGGATTGACGGCTCCACCTCACGAAGGGTTGCGCACATGGGCATTCTCACTCTCCTGCGGAACGCATTCGGCCGCTCACGCAAAGCACGAGCCACCGAGCCGGAGGGTGCGCCCGAGACCACCGCGCACTCCCCCTCGGTCCCGGAACCCCGCCGCGCCCCCACCGGGGAACAGGAACTGGCGGCGGCGGCCGAAGAGCACGAGCTGGTGGCAGCGGCCTTCGACAAGGTGAAAACCACCCCGCCCCAGCCGACGCCGACCCCCTCCAGCACCGAGGAGGAGAAGGCCGAAGCACCCCCCACCCCCCGCCCCGAGCCCGCGCCCGAGGAGAAGCCGCCGGCCGCAGCCACGGCCACGGCAGAGGACGGGAAGGCCGAGGACGAGGCCGAGACCCAGGACGAGGTCCAGGTCGTGGTCGAGAACGTGAAGGCCGAGGCCGAGGACGAGAAGGCCGAGACCGAGAAGAAGGCTGAGCAGGAGCCGCCGGCGGCGGCCACCGCCGAGGCGCAGGACGAGACCGAGGCCGGGCCCGAGCAGGAGCCTCCGGCCGCAGCCACCGCCGAGGCGCAGGACGAGGCCGAGAAGAAGGCTGAGCAGGAGCCGCCGGCGGCGGCCACCGCCGAGGCGCAGGACGAGACCGAGGCCGGGCCCGAGCAGGAGCCTCCGGCCGAGACCACGGCCGAGGTCACGGACGAGGCGGAGGAGAAGCCCGCGCCGACGGCTCCGCCGGAGACCGCGCCAGAGGCGGAAGCGGAGGTTGCGGCTCAGGCAGAGGCGGACGTGGAAGCGGAGGCCGACGAAGCCGCCGTGACCGCAGAGGCGACCACCGCCCCGCAGGCCGCCGACGGCGAGGACGCCCCACAGGGGCCACCCGCGGCCGACGACGAAAGCCGCACGGGTGGTGCGGGTGGGAACACGGACGCCGAAGGCGAAGCCGAGGCGAACACGGACCCCGCACCGCAGGCAACCGGCGAAGCCGAAGCGGACGCGGCCCCGCAGGCAACCAGCGAAGCCGAAACGGACCCGGCACCGGCACCGCAGGCAACCCGCGAACCCGAGACGGACGCGGCCCCGCAGGCAACCCGCGAACCCGAGACGGACGCGGCCCCGCAGGCACCCCGCGAACCCGAGACGGGTGACCAGGCCCAGCCCGCCAACACTCTCGCCGAGATCAAGTCCCGCACGCCCTCCCTCGCCACCGCCTACAAGGCCGCCACGACCACCCTCGAGAAGACCGACCTCACCGGCGCCCGCGCCAAGGTCTACCTCGTCCTCGACCGCTCCGCGAGCATGCGGCCGTACTACAAGGACGGCTCCGCCCAGGCCCTCGCCGACCAGACCCTCGCCCTCGCGGCCCACCTCGACCCCGAGGCCACGGTCCACGTCGTCTTCTTCTCCACGGAGGTCGACGGCACCACCGACCTCACCCTCGCCCCGGACCACGAGACGAAGATCGACGACGTGCACGCGGGCCTCGGCCGCATGGGCCGCACCAGCTACCACGCCGCCGTAGAGGCGGTCGTGGCGCACTACGAGAAGAACGCCGCCCCCGGCACCCCCGCCCTGGTCGTGTTCCAGACCGACGGCGCCCCGGACGCGAAGACCCCCGCCACCCAGTCCCTCACCGAGACCGCCACCCGGCACCCCACCCTCTTCTTCTCCTTCGTCGCCTTCGGTGACCACGACAACAAGGCCTTCGACTACCTCCGCAAGCTGAAGACCGGCAACACGTCCTTCTTCCACGCGGGCCCGACCCCGCGCGAGCTCACCGACACGGAGCTGTACGAGGGCGTACTGGCCACCTGGCGCCCGTGATCCCCTGCCGCCCGCTTCTCAGCCCGTAAAACGGGAAGCGGGCGGCATACACACGTCAGCTACGATTTCAAGGTTCGTACACGTAGCGACCTGGGAGCAGCCCGCGATGGCTCGACACCTCATCACCAGCGCCCTTCCGTACATCAACGGGATCAAGCACCTGGGCAACATGGTGGGGTCCATGCTCCCGGCGGACGTGTACTCCCGGTACCTCCGCCAGCGCGGCCACGACGTCCTGTACATCTGCGCGACGGACGAGCACGGCACGCCCGCCGAGCTGGCCGCCAAGGAGCAGGGCCTGCCGGTGGCCGAGTTCTGCGCGCAGGCGCACGACGCCCAGAAGGCGGTCTACGACGGCTTCGCGCTCGCGTTCGACTACTTCGGCCGCAGCTCCAGCGCGGAGAACCGCGAGATCACCCAGCACTTCGCCCGCAAGCTGAACGAGAACGGCTTCATCGAAGAGCGGGCGATCCGCCAGGTCTACTCGCCCGCCGACGGCCGCTTCCTGCCGGACCGCTACGTCGAGGGCACCTGCCCGCACTGCGGCTACGACAAGGCCCGCGGCGACCAGTGCGAGAACTGCACCCGCGTTCTGGACCCGACCGACCTGATCAACCCGCGCTCGGCGATCTCCGGCTCCACGGACCTGGAGGTCCGCGAGACCAAGCACCTCTTCCTGCTCCAGTCCAAGCTGCAGCACGAGGTCGAGCAGTGGGTCGCCCGGCACGAGGCGGACTGGCCGCAGCTCGCCTCCTCCATCGCCCGCAAGTGGCTGAACGAGGGCCTGCACGACCGGGCGATCACCCGTGACCTGGACTGGGGCGTCCCCGTCCCGGCGGACACCTGGCCGGAACTGGCGGCCGAGGGCAAGGTCTTCTACGTCTGGTTCGACGCCCCGATCGAGTACATCGGTGCGACGAAGGAGTGGGCCGACCAGGACCCGGAAAACCGCGACTGGAAGTCCTGGTGGTACGAGGCGGACGACACCGTCCGCTACACGGAGTTCATGGCGAAGGACAACGTCCCCTTCCACACGGTGATGTTCCCGGCCACCGAGCTGGGCGTGCGCGAGCCGTGGAAGAAGGTCGACTACGTCAAGGCGTTCAACTGGCTGACGTACTACGGCGGCAAGTTCTCCACCTCGCAGAAGCGGGGCGTCTTCACCGACCAGGCGCTGGACATCCTGCCCGCCGACTACTGGCGCTACTTCCTGATCGCCAACGCCCCCGAGTCGGACGACTCGTCATTCACCTGGGAGCACTTCACCGCCACGGTGAACAAGGACTTGGCCGACACCCTCGGCAACTTCGTCAACCGCGTGCTGTCCTTCTCCAGGAAGCGCTTCGGCGAGGAGGTCCCCGCGGGCGGGGAGCCCGGCGAGGCGGAGCGGAAGCTGGGCGAGGAGATCGCCCGCCTCCTCGCCGAGTACGAGGAGCACATGGAGGCCCTCCAGTTCCGCAAGGCCGCGGCGGCGCTGCGCGCCCTGTGGTCGGCCGGCAACTCCTACCTGGAGGAGAAGGCCCCCTGGCTGGAGATCAAGACCGACAAGGAGGGCGCGGCCCTCACCCTGCGCACGGCGATGAACCTGATCCACCTGTACGCGGTGGTCTCCGAGCCGTTCATCCCGGCGACGGCGAAGACCATGCGGGAGGCGTTCTCCCTGCCGGACGACACCGCCGTCTGGGTGACCCAGGACGAGGCGAAGGCTCTGACCGCGGTCCCGGCCGGCACCCCGTTCACGGTCCCGCCGGTCCTCTTCGCCAAGCTCACGGACGAGGACCTGGCCACCTACAAGGACCGCTTCGGCGGCGAGTCCGCCTGACCGCCCCCGCGGGCGCCGCAGTCGGCTTCGGCAACCCTCACCTCGGTCTGCTCGTCCTGACCAGGTGAGGGCAGGTCGGTCGCGGGGTCAGCTCCCGGACGCGTACGCCACGAAGTCCGCCCACGCCTCCGGCGTTAGGGCGAGGCGGGGACCGGCGTCCCGGTACTTGGAGTCGCGGACGTTGATGGTGCCGGGGGTGGTGGCGACCTCGACGCAGGAGTTGCCGTCGCCACTGCTGCTGTAGCTGCTCTTGAACCACGCCAGCGTGGGACCGTCACTGGAGGTGGGGTTACCGCTCATGTTTCTCCAAGCATCTGCTCGACGAACGCCCGCGACTCTCGGGGCGTGAGCGCCTGGGCCCGGATCATGCTATAGCGCAGGTCAAGGATGCGGATCTGCTTCGGATCGGTCACGGGACGGCCGTTGAACGCCCCCTCGGAGCGCCCCACCGCTGTACCGTCCGGGAACTTCAGCCCCTCGATGACCCCGCCCGTGCCGAAGTGTTCCTCGACGTCTGTCGGCATCACCTGGATCGAGACGTTCCGCAACTCCCCCAGCTCAAGCAAGCGTTCGAGCTGTCGACGCCACACCATTCTGCCCCCGACCGGCCGCCGGAGCGTCGACTCTTCCTGGACGAAACTGAGCGTTGGCGCCGGTGACCGCTCGAAGATCGAGCGGCGAGCCATGCGGGCAGCCACCATGCGCTCTGTCTCCTGGTCCGAGTAGGCAGGAAGCCACGCGCCGAAGAGCGCCCGCATGTGCTCCTCGGTCTGCAACAGACCGGCGATGTTGCTGTTCTCGTACACCCCGATCTCGACTGCTCGCGCCTCCATCTGCGCCAGGTCTCGCACCTTCTTCGGATACCGGACCTTGGCCACGTCCTCCTTCATCGCCGACAGCAGCCCACCCGCCCCCAACACCTCGTCCGCCCTGTCCAGATACTCCGGCCGGGGAATCCGCTTGCCGCTCTCGATCTTGTAGACGAGGTCCTCGCCGTAGCCCACGGACTTCCCGAAGTCACCGGCCCGCATCCCCACGGCCTCGCGCCGCAGCTTCAACTGCCGCCCCACGGTGGCGACAACCGCCACGCCCCACCCGTCGTCCGGGTCCACCTCCCACCCCGGCTCGTCAGCCTCGGTCCTCAGCCGCCGAACCTCGCCGTCCACCGACATGCGCGCCCCTCCGTCGTACCGCCTCGTGCCAGTCACGCCCTACCCGTACGCAACGCCCCAACAGGCCCGGACGCCACCGGACAACGACTGGACAGTCACCGTACGCAACCACGGCGCACCGGAACCTGACCGCCCACACCCCGGTCCGACCTGCGCTCCCTAAGCACTACCCACTGGGGAGAAAGGACCCCGCCAAGCCCCACCCCTCCCTCCCGCCGGGCAAACTCACTCCCGCGAGTGAATATGCCCAAGTGGGCTGGATTCGCGACCGGTTGCCTGCCCTAGGCTCAGCACCAGCAGCACGCAGACATCCCCAGACATGCGACGGCCCTCGCCGGGACTGGCATCCCAATGCGAGGGCCTGACCACCGAGGAAGAAAGCCGCTTCCCGATGGACATTGAAAACCCTAGCGCGACCACGCCCGCCCCGTCCCGTATCCCGGGCAAAAACCACCCCGAAGGGCATCGGCCCGCCGGCGTCACCCACGACCACGTCCGCCACACCGAGAACTTCACGGTGATCGGCAACGACCTGGCCCAGCACCCGGAGCTGTCGCTGCTCGCCATCGGACTGGCCTGCTACATCCAGTCGGTGCGGCCGGGCACCGCCGTCGACATCAAGACCCTCGCCGCCCGCTTCCCCGAGGGCCCGACCCGTATCGCCGCCGCCCTGCGGGAACTGGAAACCCACGGCTACCTGCGGCGCACCCGCGAGCGCACCCCCGCCGGCCGGATCGTCACCCGCACGGTGTCCTGCAACAGGCCCGGACACCGCGCCGCGAGGGAGACGGCCGCCCGTAAGCCCGCCGGGCGTACGCCCCCGGACGAGCCCGCGCCGCGCAAGCGCCGACTCCCCGCCGTCCCGAAGCCGTCGTACCCCTCGCCCGGCCTCCTCCGGACCGCCGTCGACGTCCTCGCCGGCCTGCGCCGCCACGACCCCCGCCTGTTCCTCTCCGCCACCGACGCCGAACACCTCGCCCCGGGCGTCGCCGCCTGGCTGGAACGCGAGGTCAGCCCCACCGCCGTGCGCCACGCCCTGACCGAGAACCTGCCGAACGAGCCCCTGATCCGCCCCGCCGCCCTCCTCGCCCACCGCCTGGCCGCCCAGCTGCCGCCCCCGCCACCGTTCCGGCCCCCGGCAGGCCCGGCCCCCGGGCCCCGTCACCCCCTCCAGACCTGCGACGGCTGTGACCGCGCCTTCCGGGCCCCTGAACCGGGGCGGTGCCGCGACTGCCGGTCCGAACCATCCCCCGCAGGCCGCCTAGCATGAGAGCGACGATCCTTGCCCCTGGGCACAGACGACGAGGAGCGAGCGCCATGACCATCGCCCCGGACAACGCGCGGCAGGGCGCCTCCCACCTGTACCGGGCCATGCGCGACTTCGTGGAGTCCACCGACGGGACCCTCCCCGGCAAGTTCGAGATCACCAAAGAAGGAATCGTCCTCGACATGTTGTCGCCCGTGCGGCCGCACGAGCTCACCGCGCTCCGTCTCCGGAAACGCCTGGAGAAGGTCATGCCCGAGGAGATCGTGGCCCACACGGGCGAGCCCGACGTCGAGATGGAGCCGGAAGGCATCATGCGCCGCCCCGACATCATGGTGATCGCCGAGGCGGACATGGAGGGAGAGGGGGCCTTCGACCCTCGTACCGTCATCGCCGCCGTCGAGATCGTCTCCCGGTCCAACCCGGACAACGACTGGGTCACCAAGTTGCGCGACTACCCCCTGATCGGCATCCCGGTCTACGCGATTTTCGACCCCCGCACCGGAACCGGCGCCGTCCTCACCGACATCCACACCACCCCCGACGGCCCCCGCTACGCCACCCGCAAGGACTTCGTCTACGGCGAGGACGTCACCATCGGCGACTGGACCATCTCCACCGAGGGCCTGCCCCGCTACGCGGCAGGAGGCGACGAGCAACGGTAGGACCCGCTCGGAGGCGGCCCGCCGCCCCGATCTGTCCGAAGTCGCCGCTCGTCGCGCATGAGCGGCCGGAAGCCGGAAAGATCTTCGTGTGGACATCCCAGAACCCCATCGCCGGCTCCTCGCGGACGTCGTCGCCGTGGACGGACCGTACGGCCTGGTCCTGGCCGGCGGCTACGCCCTCCAGGCGCACGGACTGCTCCGCCGCCCGCACGCCGACCTTGACTTCGCCACCGAGAGCGCCGAAGCGATGGAGCACATCGCCGGCGCCGTCGGCGCGGCCCTGGAGGCGCGGGGGCGGCGGGTGCGGGCCGGCGCGGTCACCGCGCGCACCGCGCAGCTGACGGTCACGGACCCGCCGACCGGCGAGCCGTGCGCGCTCGCGCTGCACAAGGAGGCGTTCTGGCAGCCGCCGGAACTGACCGGGTACGGTCCGGCGCTCTCCCTGGCGGACGCCGTCGGCACGAAGATCCGCGCCCTGTACGACCGGGGCGCCGCCGTCGACCTCATCGACGCGCAGGCCGCTGCGGCCCGGTTCTCCCTGCCCGCCCTGGAGGAACTGGGCCGCCGGCACGCCCATGACCCGTTCGACCTGCCGACCCTCCAGTCCCGGCTGACGGGCACGGACTTCTACTCCGACCGGGACTTCCTCCGCCACGGCCTGGACGAGTCCGCCGTCGCCGCCCTGCGCGCCTGGGCCCAGCACTGGTCCGACGACATCGCCGAGCGGCTGCTGGAGGAGGGCGCGTCCCCGGACACCGAGACGGACGGGCAGGGCGAGTGAGCCGGATCAGCCGCCGTCGTGCGTCCGGTCCGGGGCCACGCCCGGGGTGAGCCGGGCCCGGAGACGGCTGTGCGCGCCGATCGTCAAGAGCGAGTCAGGACAGATCGGCGCGCACGGCCGGGCGCTTGCCCGGTCGGTTACTTGGGCTGCGGCTTGCGGATGGTCAGGTGCAGCTCGCGCAGGCGGGACTCGTCCAGCTCGGTCGGGGCGCCCATCATCAGGTCCTGGGCGTTGCCGTTGAGCGGGAAGGCGATCGTCTCGCGGATGTTCGGCTCGTCCGCGAGGAGCATGACGATCCGGTCCACGCCCGGGGCGATGCCGCCGTGCGGCGGAGCGCCGAAGCGGAACGCGCGCAGCATGCCCGCGAACTTCTCCTCGACGGTCTCCCGGTCGTAGCCCGCGATCTCGAAGGCCTTGAGCATGATCTCCGGGTCGTGGTTCCGGATCGCGCCGGAGGACAGCTCGACGCCGTTGCAGACGATGTCGTACTGCCAGCCCAGGACGTCCAGCGGGTCCTGGGTCCGGAGGGCCTCCAGGCCGCCCTGCGGCATCGAGAAGGGGTTGTGGGAGAAGTCGATCCCGCCGGTCTCCTCGTCCTTCTCGTACATCGGGAAGTCGACGATCCAGCAGAAGCGGAACACGCCCTCCTCGAAGTGGCCCGCGCGCTTGGCGGCCTCCACGCGGACCGCGCCCATGATCTTCGAGACCTCGTCGTACTCACCGGCGCCGAAGAAGACGGCGTGGCCGGGGGCCAGGGAGAGGCGCTTGGTCAGCTCGGCGACGTTCGCCTCGGTGAGGAACTTCGCGATCGGGCCGGAGAGCGAGCCGTCCTCGGCCACGCGCACCCAGGCCAGGCCCTTGGCGCCCTGCTCGACGGCGTACTCACCGAGCTGGTCGAAGAACTTACGGGGCTGCGCGGAGACGTCCGGAACCGGCAGCGCGCGCACGTGCTTGCCGGCGAAGGCCTTGAACTCCGAGCCCTCGAAGACGTCGGTGATGTCGACCAGCTCCAGCTTGGCGCGCAGGTCCGGCTTGTCGGAGCCGTACTTCAGCATCGCCTCGCGGAACGGGATGCGCGGGAACGGGGAGGTGACGTGGCGGCCGCCGCCGAACTCCTCGAACAGCTCCGTCATGAGCTTCTCGATCGGCTGGAAGACGTCCTCCTGCTCGACGAAGCTCATCTCGACGTCGAGCTGGTAGAACTCGCCGGGTGAGCGGTCCGCGCGGGCGTCCTCGTCGCGGAAGCAGGGCGCGATCTGGAAGTAGCGGTCGAAGCCGGAGATCATCAGCAGCTGCTTGAACTGCTGCGGGGCCTGCGGCAGCGCGTAGAACTTGCCCGGGTGCACCCGGGAGGGGACCACGTAGTCGCGGGCGCCCTCGGGGGAGGTGGCGGACAGGATCGGCGTCGCCATCTCGTTGAAGCCCATCGCCGACATCTTCTGGCGGATCGCGGAGATCACGGCCGTGCGCAGCATGATGTTGCGGTGCATGCGCTCGCGGCGCAGGTCCAGGAAGCGGTACTCCAGGCGCCGCTCCTCGTTGACCCCGTCCTCGGTGTTGATGGTGAAGGGCAGGGGCTGCGCCGCGCCGAGCAGCTCGACCTCGGCGACCTCGACCTCGATCTCGCCGGTGGGCAGGTCGGGGTTCACGTTCTCGGTTCCACGTGAAACAACGCGGCCGTCGACACGGACCGAGGACTCCTTGGAGATCTTGTCCAGGGCCTCGTACGCCGGGGTGCCCGGGCGCGCGACCAGCTGCGTGATGCCGTAGTGGTCACGGAGATCGATGAAGAGGATGCCGCCCAGGTCGCGCCGATTGTGCAGCCAGCCACTCAGCCGGACGTCGGTGCCGACGTCAGAGGCGCGGAGCTGGCCGCAGGTGTGGGACCTGTACCGATGCATCGTCGTTCATCCAGTCTTTGCGGATCGGGTGTCGCCAGGCGGGTACGGCCTAGGCCATCCCAAGGGTACCGGGCACCCCAAGATCGGCTCCCACCATTACCGTCCGTACCGCTCGCCCGTCTACGGTGGCAGGCTCCGCACACCTCTCCATAAAGTGGGGCAATGCGTACAGGTGAGCCGCTGCCGTCCGTGGAGGAGGTCCTCGCCTCCCTCGCGACCGGGCTCTGGCACTGGAACACCCACACCGGGCTGGTCACCGTGGACGCGGAGGCGGCGCGGCTGCTCGGCCTGCCGGCGGAGCCCGCCACCCTGACGGAGGCGCAGACCCGGGCCCGCCTCCATCCGGTCGACTGGAACGAGATCACCGGCGTGGTGCGGCTGGCCGTCGCCGAGGGCACCCTCGCCGAGGTGCGCATCCGGATCATGGACGGGGACGGCAACATCGTGCGGATCGTCCGCAGCCGGTCCAAGCCGTCCTTCGACCCCGAGCGGCACGCGTACGAGCTGATCGGCACCCTCCAGGAGGTGACCGATCCGGCCCCGGGCACGGCGGCCGGCCGCAGCGCCGTCACCGGGGACTGGCGGCGCTCCCGCGAGGCGTTCCTGCTGGACGCGGGCCGGGCGCTGGCGGAGGCCCGGTCCACGGCGGAGGTGCTGCGGGTCGCGGGCGCCCTGTCGATGCCGGGGTTCTCGCCGGACGGGCTCGTGGTGTTCGGCGTCGAGGGCGACCGGCTGACGATCACCGGCCAGCACGGGCACACCCCCGCCGACATGGGCCCCTTCTCGAACATGCCGCTGGCGGCCGACTACCCGGCGGCCGAGGTCGTCCGCACGGGCCGCGCGGTGTACCTCTCCTCGCCCGAGGCCTACCGGGAGCGCTACCCGGCGACCTGGCCGCTCGCCCGGCACTTCGGGCGCCGCTCCTGGGCGTTCCTGCCGCTCACGGCCGGCGGGCGCACGAGGGGCGCCTGGATGGCCGCCTTCACCTATCCCGTGGCGTTCACCCCGGACGAGCGCGCGGTCCTGACGACGGTCGCCCGGATGCTCGCCCAGGCGCTGTTCCGGGCCGGCGCCGCCGAGTCCGCGCGGGAGCTGACGGAGGGCCTCCAGCGCTCCATGCTGCCCTCGCTCGGCCCCGAGATCCCCGGAATGCGGGTGGCCGCCCGCTACATCCCGACCGGCGGCGGACTCCAGGTCGGCGGCGACTGGTACGACATGATCCCGCTGCCCTCCGGCCGCTTCGCCCTGGTCATCGGGGACGTCCAGGGCCATGACGTGCGCGCGGCCGGCCTGATGGGCCAGCTGCGGATCGCGCTGCGCGCCTACGCCTCCGAGGGGCACCGCCCGGACGCCGTCCTCTCCCGCGCCTCCCGCTTCCTGCACGGCCTCACCGACGACGCCGGGGAGGACGCGCTGGCCGACCTCCGCTTCGCGACCTGCCTGTACGTGGAGGCCGACCCGACGACCGGGCGGCTGGAGATGGCCCGCGCCGGCCACCCGGACCCGGTGATCCGGATGACGGACGGCACGGTGATGACCCGGCCGACGGCGGGCGGGCTGCCGCTGGGCCTCGACCCGGACGCCGACTACCCGACGACCCGGTTCACGCTCGAACCCGGCGAGACGCTGATGCTGTGCACCGACGGCCTGATCGAGACCGGCGGGCACGACATGGAGAGCGGCTGGCGCCGGCTGCGCGCGATCCTGGAGGACCACGAGGGCGACCTGGAGTCCCTGGCCGACGCGCTGGTGCAGGGCGTGCACGGGCCGTCCTCGCACCACACCACCGGTCCGCTGGCCGACCGCCGCGAGGACGACATCGCGCTGCTGCTGATGGGCCGGCCGGGGGAGGGCCGCGGGCGCGGCGACACCCTCGCGGTACGGCCGGTGGTGCGGCGCACGCTGCTGTCGGTGGCGCAGGACGAGCCGGAGCGGATCGCCGAGGCCCGCCAGCACCTGCGCGGGCTGCTGCACGACTGGACGTCGGTCGAGCAGGTGGACGCGGCGGTGCTGCTGGTCTCGGAGATGGTCACCAACGTGCTGGTGCACACCGACGCCGACGCGGTGCTGCTCGCGGAGGTCATGGGCGAGGGTCCCGGGCGGCGGCTGCGGGTGGAGGTCTTCGACACCGGCGACGACCTCCCGCACAAGCGCCGCCCCGGTGAACTGGCCTCCTCCGGGCGGGGCCTGATGCTGATCGAGCTCCTCGCGGACGGCTGGGGCGTGGACCCGCGGGGCGAGGGCAAGAGCATCTGGTTCGAGCTCTACGAACCGGGTGGCTCGGGGGCGGGCGCGTCGCGGGACGTGGCCTGACGCCCGCGCAGTTCCCGGACGGCGCCGAAGGCCGCCGCGGTCAGCGGGACCGCGAGGAGCATGCCGAGGATGCCCGCGACCGAGGCGCCCGCGGTGATCGTGAGCAGCACGGCGGCCGGGTGCATCTGCACGGTCCGGCTCTGGATCACCGGTTGCAGCACGTGTCCCTCCAGCACCTGCACCGCGAGCACCACCCCGAGCGCCCACAGCGCGATGACGAAGCCCCGGTCGGCCAGGGTGACCAGCACGGCCACCGCGCCGGAGAGGAAGGCGCCGAGGTAGGGGATGTACGCGCCGACGAAGACGAGTGCGCCGAGCCCGATCGCGCCCGGCACCCGGAGGACCAGCAGGCCGACGGTGATGCACAGGGCGTCGATGAGCGCGATGACGGTCGTGCCGCGCATGAAGCCCTCGACCGCGGCGAAGGACCGCCGGGCGATGGCCTCCAGGAGCTCGGCGCTGCCGCCGGGCGCGAGCGAGCGCAGGCCGGCCAGGGCGCGGTCGGAGTCGCGCAGGAAGAAGAAGACGAGCAGCAGGGCGAGCACGGCCATGGCGATGGACTCGGCGACGACGCTGACGCCGCTGATGACGTTGGACGCGGCGGTGCCGCCGAACCTGCCCAGCAGCTGCCGGGCGTTGGCGGCGAGGTCGTCCAGGCTGGTCCCGGCGGCGCCGAAGTGCCGTGCGACCCCCTTGGCCGCGTTCCGCAGCGAGGCGAGGATCTCCGCGCCGGTGTCGACGAGCGCGGCGACGACGATGTACACGGCGCCGCCGACGACGGCCACGACGGCGACGCAGGTGAGCCCGGCCGCCACCGACGCCTGCACCCCGGCCCGCACCAGCCACCGGTGCAACGGCCCGAGCAGCGCGGTCCCGAGCAGGGCGAGCAGCACCGGCGTGACGGCCGTACGGAACTCCGCGCACAGCCGCACCCCGACCCAGCCGACCCCGGCGGCGAGCAGCAGCACGGCGCACCAGGCGGCGAACCGGCGGGCGGCGACAGGGAGGAACTGCACGCGTCCAGCGGATCACGCGGCGCGCCGGCTGTCCTGTGCCGCGGGTCCGGGCGGGTGAGCACACGCCGACCCCGGCCGACGTACGGCCGGGGTCGTGAGGGGGAGCCGGCGGGCCCGCCGCTGAGCGGTCAGATACCGCCCTCGGTCATCCCGTGGACCGCCGGGATGCTGCCGAGCCGGCCCTTCTGGAAGTCCTCGAAGGCCTGCATCAGTTCTTCCTTGGTGTTCATGACGAACGGGCCGTAGTGGGCCATCGGCTCCCGGATGGGCTGTCCGCCGAGGAGGACGACCTCCAGGTCCGGGGTGTGCGAGTCCTGCTTCTCGTCCGCGCGGACGGTGAGCGAGGAGCCGGCGCCGAAGACGGCCGTCTGGCCCAGGTGGATCGGGCGGCGCTCCGCGCCGACGCTGCCGCGGCCCGCGAGGACGTACGCCAGACCGTTGAAGTCCTCCCGCCACGGCAGGGTGAGCTCCGCTCCCGGGGCGAGGGTCGCGTGGATCATCGTGATCGGGGTGTGGGTGATGCCCGGGCCCTGGTGGCCGTCCAGCTCACCGGCGATGACCCGCAGCAGCGCGCCGCCGTCGGGGGTGGTGAGGAGCTGGACGTTGCCGCCGCGGATGTCCTGGTAGCGCGGGGCCATCATCTTGTCCTTGGCGGGCAGGTTCACCCACAGCTGGAGCCCGTGGAAGAGGCCGCCGGACACGACGAGGGACTCCGGCGGGGCCTCGATGTGCAGCAGGCCCGAGCCCGCGGTCATCCACTGCGTGTCGCCGTTGGTGATGGTGCCGCCGCCGCCGTTGCTGTCCTGGTGGTCGAAGACGCCGTCGATGATGTACGTGACGGTCTCGAAGCCGCGGTGCGGGTGCCAGGGGGTGCCCTTGGGCTCGCCCGGCGCGTACTCCACCTCGCCCATCTGGTCCATCATGATGAACGGGTCGAGGTGGCGGTAGTTGATCCCCGCGAACGCCCGGCGCACCGGGAAGCCCTCGCCCTCGTAACCGCTCGGGGCGGTCGTGACGGTGAGCACGCGGCGTGCCACGGCGTCGGCGGGAGCGGTCACACGGGGCAGCGTCAGCGGGTTCTCGACGGTCACTGCAGGCATGGTGGGTACCTCCTTGGTACGCCCACTTTAGTTGAGCGTTGAACTTCTTGCCACCCAGAACAGAGAAAGCCCGGAGGGCATTCCCCTCCGGGCTCCCCGCGCGCGACGGCGTCTAGCCGTACATGCGGCGCATCGCGAAGTCGACCATCTGCTCGACCGCCTTCGCGTCGAAGACCATCCGGTGCTCGCCCTCCATGTCCAGGACGAAGCCGTAGCCGGTCGGCAGCAGGTCGATCACCTCGGCGCCGGTGATGACGAAGTACTTGGACTCCTTGCCGGCGTACCGGCGCAGCTCCTTCAGCGAGGTGAACATCGGGATCACCGGCTGCTGGGTGTTGTGCAGCGCCAGGAAGCCGGGGGTGTCACCGCGCGGGCAGTACACCTTCGACGTCGCGAAGATCTGCTGGAAGTCCTCGGCGGACATCTGCCCGGTCGTGAAGGCGCGCACCGCGTCCGCGAGCGAGGGCGGCGACGGCTCGGGGTACAGCGGCGGCTGCTGCCCGTATCCGCCGACACCGCCCGGCATCTGCTGCTGCGACGAGGCGTACTGCTGCTGGGCAGCGCCCCCGTCCATGGGCTGGCCGTATCCGTACATGCGCGTAAGCGTACTGAGAACCGGGCGAGGGGTGGGTCACAGATACCGGGATCGGGGTTGCTTGTTATTACCGACGGGTAGCATCATCGTAGCTACTTGTTGGTACGTGAACTAGGTGCGAGGAGCAAGTGCCTCGCCGATCCCTCTACGGAGCCGTCGCCATGGGGCACTACAAGCCGAATCTCCGCGACATCGAGTTCAACCTCTTCGAAGTACTGGGGCGCGACAAGGTGTACGGCACCGGCCCGTTCGAGGAGATGGACGTCGAGACCGCCAAGAGCGTCCTGGAGGAGCTGACCCGCCTCTCCGAGAACGAGCTGGCCGAGTCCTTCGCCGACGCCGACCGCAACCCGCCGGTCTTCGACCCGGAGACCAGCACCGCGCCCGTCCCGGCGTCCTTCAAGAAGAGCTACCAGGCCTTCATGGACTCCGAGTACTGGCGGCTCGGCCTGCCCGAGGAGATCGGCGGCACCACCGCTCCGCGCTCCCTGATCTGGGCCTACGCCGAGCTGATCCTGGGCGCCAACCCGGCCGTGTGGATGTACTCCTCCGGCCCCGCGTTCGCCGGCATCCTCTTCGAGGAGGGCAACGAGGTCCAGAAGCACATCGCCGAGATCGCCGTCGAGAAGCAGTGGGGCTCCACCATGGTCCTCACCGAGCCCGACGCGGGCTCGGACGTCGGCGCCGGCCGCACCAAGGCCGTGCAGCAGGAGGACGGCTCCTGGCACATCGAGGGCGTGAAGCGCTTCATCACCTCCGGTGAGCACGACATGTCGGAGAACATCCTCCACTACGTGCTCGCGCGCCCCGAGGGCGCCGGCCCCGGCACCAAGGGCCTGTCCCTCTTCCTCGTCCCGAAGTACCTCTTCGACTTCGAGACCGGCGAGCTGGGCGAGCGCAACGGCGTCTACGCCACCAACGTCGAGCACAAGATGGGCCTGAAGGCCTCCAACACGTGCGAGATGACCTTCGGCGACAAGCACCCCGCCAAGGGCTGGCTGATCGGCGACAAGCACGACGGCATCCGCCAGATGTTCCGCATCATCGAGTTCGCCCGCATGATGGTCGGCACGAAGGCGATCTCCACGCTCTCCACCGGCTACCTCAACGCGCTGGAGTACGCCAAGGAGCGCGTCCAGGGCCCGGACCTGGCCAACTTCATGGACAAGACCGCGCCCAAGGTCACCATCACCCACCACCCCGACGTGCGCCGCTCGCTGATCACGCAGAAGGCGTACGCGGAGGGCATGCGCGCCCTCGTCCTCTACACCGCCTCGATCCAGGACGCCATCCAGGTCAAGGAGGCGAACGGCGAGGACGCCTCCGCCGAGCACGCGCTGAACGACCTGCTGCTGCCCATCGTCAAGGGCTACGGCTCCGAGAAGGGCTACGAGCAGCTCGCCCAGTCGCTGCAGACCTTCGGCGGCTCCGGCTTCCTCCAGGAGTACCCGATCGAGCAGTACATCCGGGACTCCAAGATCGACACCCTCTACGAGGGCACCACGGCGATCCAGGGCCAGGACTTCTTCTTCCGCAAGATCGTCCGCAACCAGGGCGCCGCGCTGAACTCCCTCGCCGAGGACATCAAGAAGTTCCTGGCGCTCGGCACCGGCGGCGAGGAGCTGTCCGGCGCCCGCGAGCACCTGGCCAAGGCGGCCGTGGAGCTGGAGGCGATCGTCGGCCTGATGCTGACCGACCTCGCCGCCACCGAGCAGGACACCAAGAACATCTACAAGGTCGGCCTGAACACCACCCGCCTGCTCATGGCCTCCGGTGACGTCGTCGTCGGCTACCTGCTCCTGAAGGGCGCCGCGATCGCCGCCGAGAAGCTGGCCACGGCCTCGGCGAAGGACAAGGCGTTCTACACGGGCAAGATCGCCGCGGCGAAGTTCTTCGCGGCGAACGTCCTGCCGGGCGTCACCCTCGCCCGCAAGGTCGCCGCGGGCGTCGAGCTGGACCTGATGGAGCTGGACGAAGCGGCGTTCTGACCGGACGTCCGGACCTTCCGGACGACCCCGTCGATTCCACGCACGGGCCCGCTCCTTACCGGGAGCGGGCCCGTGCACGTCGTTAAGGTGAATCCCATGAGCGCACCATCCCGCCCGTCACCCGCCGCCGCCCCTCCGGGGAGCGCCTCGCGCGCTCCCCTCACCTTCGACCGCGGCCACACCGACGACCTGATGTCCTTCCTGGCGGCGAGCCCGACGCCGTACCACGCCGTGGCGAACACCGCCGACCGGCTGGAGAAGGCGGGCTTCCGGCAGGTGGCGGAGACGGACGCCTGGGACGGGACGCACGGCGGCAAGTACGTGCTGCGCGGCGGTGCGATCGTGGCCTGGTACGTGCCCGAGGGCGCCGAGCCGCACACCCCCTTCCACATCATCGGGGCGCACACCGACTCCCCGAACCTGCGGGTCAAGCCGCGCCCGGACAGCGGGGCGCACGGCTGGCGCCAGGTCGCCGTCGAGATCTACGGCGGCCCGCTGCTGAACTCCTGGCTGGACCGGGACCTCGGCCTGGCCGGCCGGCTGACCCTGCGCGACGGCTCCTCCGTCCTGGTCGACGTGGACCGGCCGCTGCTGCGGGTGCCGCAGCTCGCCATCCACCTGGACCGTTCGGTCGGCTCGGAGGGGCTCAAGCTCGACCAGCAGCGGCACCTCCAGCCGGTGTGGGGCCTTGGCAACGACGTGCTGGACGGCGAACTCATCGCCTTCCTGGAGCAGGAGGCCGCCCTGGAGGCGGGCTCGGTGACCGGCTGGGACCTGATGACGTACCCGGTGGAGCCGCCCGCCTACCTCGGCCGGGACCGCGAGCTGGTCGCCGGTCCGCGGATGGACAACCTGCTGTCCGTGCACGCCGGTGCCGCCGCCCTCGCCGCCGCGGCGGCCTCCGGCGCGGCCCTCACCCGCATCCCGGTGCTGGCAGCCTTCGACCACGAGGAGAACGGCTCGCAGTCGGACACCGGCGCGGACGGCCCGCTGCTCGGCACCGTCCTGGAGCGCTCGATCCTCGCGCGCGGCGGGTCGTTCGAGGACCGGGCCCGCGCCTTCGCCGGGACGGTCTGCCTGTCCTCCGACACGGGCCACGCCGTGCACCCCAACTACGCCGAGCGGCACGACCCGACACACCACCCGCGCGTCAACGGCGGCCCGATCCTCAAGGTCAACGTCAACAACCGCTACGCCACGGACGGTTCGGGCCGCGCGGTGTTCGCCGCGGCCTGCGAGAAGGCGAACGTCCCCTTCCAGACCTTCGTCTCCAACAACTCCATGCCGTGCGGCACCACGATCGGCCCGATCACCGCGGCCCGGCACGGCATCCGCACGGTCGACATCGGCGTGGCGATCCTTTCCATGCACAGCGTCCGCGAACTCTGCGGCGCCGACGACCCGTTCCTGCTCGCGAACGCCCTGACCGCCTTCCTGGAGGGCTAGTCGGAGCCTGAGGGGGTACCCGGACGGCACCGGAGATTCCGGAACCGGAAGGGGAGGCGAGGTCTCATGGGTCTCGGCGGATGCATCATCCTCATCGCCGTGGGGGCCATTCTGACGTTCGCGACCGACTGGCACATGCACGGTGTCAACCTGACCGTGGTCGGCCTGATCCTGATGGCCGTGGGCCTGATCGGCGTCGCCACGTTCAGCGGAATAGCCCGCCGCCGCCGCGTGGTGGTCCCGCCGACGACCCAGGTGGTGGAGGAGGAACCCCGCCACCACCGCGTCGACGGCTACTCCGACGGCTACGGCGTCTGACGGCTGAACCCACCTGCGCCTGAAGGTGGGTTCAGTCGTTTTCCGGCGACGTGCCCGCCGGCCGCGCCGCTCGGTCCTGCCCGGGGGCCGTCTCGTCCATCCCCGCCAGTACCAGCGGCAACCGGTCCGCGCCGCCCTCGGTGAGGCGGACCGGGACGCCCCAGTCCTGCTGGTGGACATGGCAGGCCGGGTACGCGTTGGCGGGGTCGTCGTCGCAGGAGGCCGCCATCGCGGAGACGTGCAGCACGCCCTCGGTGACGGCCGGGTTCAGTGCCAGGTCACGCGACAGGTCGGTGTCCGCTCCCTCGCCCTTGAGCAGCAGCTCGGGCGGGGTGGCGGAGACGAGCAGCCGGGTCGAGGGGCCGTACCGGGTGTCGAGCTTCTGGCCGGCCGGGGCCTGGAAGATCACGTCCAGGCGCAGCGCGCCGGGGGCGACCTCGGTCGCGGCGCGCTGGGTGCGGTGGGCGACCGACTCCACGCGCACCGCCTCCTCCGGCAGCCGCAGCCGGGTCAGCCGGTGCCGGGCCGACTCCACGACCACGATGTCCTCGCCGGCCAGGACCGCGTCGCTGGGCTCGCGCAGGTCGGTGGCGAGCGTGGTGACCTCGCCGGTCGCCGGGTCGTAACGGCGCAGGGCGTGGTTGTAGGTGTCGGCGACGGCGACCGAGCCGTCCGGCAGCGCGGTGACACCCAGCGGGTGCTGGAGCAGGGCCTGGCCGGCGGCGCCGTCCCGGTGGCCGAAGTCGAACAGGCCGGTGCCGACGGCGGTGTGCACCTGCCCGTCGGGGTCGACCCAGCGCAGGGCGCTCGTCTCGGAGTCGGCGAGCCACAGCCGGTCGGCGGTGGCCGCGAGGCCGGAGGGCTGGGCGAACCAGGCCTCGGCCGCGGGCCCGTCCACCAGCCCCTCGTTGGTGGTGCCCGCCGCCACGGCGACCGTGCGGCCGGCCGGGTCGTACGTCCACAGCTGGTGCACGCCGGCCATCGCGATCCACACCTTGCCGCCGAAGACCGCCACGTCCCACGGCGAGGAGAGGTCCACCTCGCGGGCCGGGCCGGAGGTCGCCGAGCCCTGCCACCACTGCTTCCCGGTGCCCGCCAGGGTGGTCACCTCGCCCGTGGCCGGGTCCAGGCGGCGCAGGGCGTGGTTGACGGTGTCGGCGACCACCACCGAGCCGTCGTCGAGCAGGGCGAGGCCCTGGGGCTCGTTGAAGGACGCCTCTGCGGGGCCGCCGTCGGTGAATCCGCGCGTGCCGGAGCCGATGCGCCGTACGACGGTCTCGGCGTCCCCGGCCAGCTCCACCAGCTGGTGCCGGGTGGTGTCGCTGACCAGGAAGGTGCCCGACGGCAGCAGCAGGGCCTTACCCGGGAAGCGCAGCGTCGTCGGCTCGGGCTCCGGCGGCACATAGGGGCCGTCGCCGCGGCGCAGGGTGCCCTTGGCCTCGTGCTCGGCCTCCAGCTCGGTCACCAGCCGCTCGATGGCGTGCACGTGCCCCTCGCCCGCGTGCTGTGCGACGACGTACCCCTCGGGGTCGATCACCACGAGCGTCGGCCAGGCCCGCACCGCGTACTGCTTCCAGGTGGCCAGCTCGGGGTCGTCCAGGACCGGGTGCGCCACGCCGTAGCGCTCCACGGCGTCCACGACCGCCTGGTGCTCGGCCTCGTGCACGAACTTCGGCGAGTGCACCCCGATCACCACGAGCGTGTCCCGGTGCTTCTCCTCCAGCTCGCGCAGCTCGTCCAGGACGTGCAGGCAGTTGATGCAGCAGAAGGTCCAGAAGTCCAGGACGACGATGCGTCCGCGCAGGTCGGCGAGGGTGTACTGCGTCTCTCCCGTGTTCAGCCAGCCGCCCTTGCCGATCAGCTCGGGGGCGCGGACTCGGGCGCGTCGGGGTGCGGAGTCGGTCATGACCCCAAGGGTGCCACCTGACGCCGGCAGCCGTTCCGGCGCCTGTGGACAACCCGGGCGCGGTACGACTCGCCCGTGCCCGGCGCGGCGGTCAGTCCTGGTGCAGCACGTTCCGTCCGGGGCCGCCGGAGAGCGTGTCCCGGCCCGGACCGCCGTAGAGCCTGTCGTTGCCGCTGTTGCCGTACAGCTTGTCGTTGCCGCTGTTGCCGTACAGGACGTCGTCGCCCTTGCCGCCGTACAGGGTGTCGTCGCCGGTGCCGCCGGTGAGCGTGTCCTTGCCGTCGTCACCGGCCAGGTACTGCGCTCCGCTGCCGCCGTGCAGCACGTCGTCGCCCTTGCCGCCCTGCACGATGTTGTCGCCACCGCTCGCGTCGATGGTGTCGTTCCCGTCGCCGCCCCAGGCCAGGCCCTCCTTGCCGACCGTGAGCCTGTCGTTGCCCGCGTCGCCCGAGACGTAGGCGCCGTCGAGGCGGCCGGAGTCGGTCGCCTTGTCGTTGCCGGAGCCCAGGGAGATCTGGGCGTAGTAGTAGATCTGGTCGGTGGCGTTCTTGTAGGCGAGGGTGTCGTCGCGGTCACCGAGGTTCACGACGAGGGCGGCGTACGGGTCCTGGCTGTCGAGGCTGGTGACCGTGCAGGAGACCTTCGTGGGGTCCGCGCCGTCCGGGTGGGCGCAGCCGTGACCGGCCTTGATCGTGACGGTGTCGTCGATCACGTAGGTGATGCCCGAGCGGTCGGCGGTGAGGGACGCGGTGACGGTGGCCTTGTTGGCCTGGCCGGGGGCGGCCTGGTACGTGAGCTGCCAGTCGTACTGGTTGACCGCGGCGGTGGCGGGCGAGGTGGCCGCCGACGCGGTGCCGGCCAGGGCGGACGGCACGGCCAGCGCGGCGGCCGTGCCGACGGCCAGGGCGAGCGCGCGGGCGGGCCGGCGGTGGTGGGTACGAGCGGACACGGTGACCTCCGGTGGGAACGGGCGGACTCTTCGGCCGGCCGGCGCCGGCTTCCGCACCGTTCGACTCGGGGGTGGTGCCGTTGGTTGGCCAACGCCCCGGGGCGCACCGGAAGTTCATCCGCGGAACACCTGGCGTCCCGGTGGATTCCGGCGTCCCGTCAGGGGCGCGCCGCGAGACGCTCGACGTGGAGCGCGCGCGGTCCCCGTGCCGGTCCGGCGACGGCCTGTGACGATCGGCTCGCGCCGGGGAAGCATGACCCGTATGAGATTCCTCGTGCGCGACCGGATCCTCGGCATCGGTGACGACTGGTGGATCGAGGACGAACAGGGCCGGAAGGTGTTCCTCGTCGACGGCAAGGCGATGCGCCTGCGGGACACCTTCGAGCTGAAGGACACCCAGGGGCGGGTCCTGATCGACATCCACCAGAAGATGTTCGCCCTGCGCGACACCATGCTGATCGAACGCGACGGCGAGCCCCTGGCCAGGATCCGGCGCAAGCGGCTGTCCCTGCTGCGCAACCACTACCGGGTCTCCCTGGTGGACGGCACCGAACTCGACGTCAGCGGGAAGATCCTGGACCGCGAGTTCGCCGTCGAGTACGACGGCGAACTCCTCGCGGTGATCTCCCGCCGCTGGCTGAGCATCCGCGACACCTACGGCGTGGACGTCGTACGGGAGGACGCCGACCCGGCGCTGCTGATCGCGGTGGCGGTGTGCGTGATCCACCTCGCCGAGAAGGAGGGGGAGGAGGACTGACGCTTCCTAGGGCAGGCGCCGGGGCGGTTCGAGACCCAGTACCCGGTCCTTGAGCGCCGGGAACTGTTCGCGGGTCGCGCCGGTCCTCGCCGGGTCCAGGTCGACCGTGAGGACCTCTTCCCCGGGGCCGGCCTCGGCGAGCACCTCGCCCCACGGATCCACCACGATCGAGTGACCCGCCTGCGGAACTCCGGCGTGGGTCCCGGCCGTTCCACAGGCGAGCACGAACGCCTGGTTCTCCACCGCCCGCGCACGGGCCAGCAGCGTCCAGTGCGCGCGCCGCCGCTCGGGCCAGCCCGCCGGGATCACCAGCGTCTCGGCGCCGGCGTCGACCAGACCGCGGAAGAGTTCGGGGAACCGGAGGTCGTAGCAGGTGGCCAGGCCGAGCGTGGTCTGCGGCAGCCGGACCGTCACCAGGTCCCGGCCCGCGCCCATCAGCACCGCCTCGCCCTTGTCGAAGCCGAAGCGGTGGATCTTGCGGTAGGCCGCGGCCCGCTCACCGGAGGGGGAGAAGAGGAGGGACGTGTTGTAGAGGGTGCCGTCCGGGTCCCTCTCGGGCAGGGAGCCCGCGTGCAGCCACACGCCCGCGTCGCTCGCCGCCTTGGCCATCGCCTCGTGCGTCGGCCCTTCGAGCGGCTCGGCCGCGCGGCCGAACTCCTCGAACGCGAAGGCGCCGGTGGTCCACAGTTCGGGCAGGACGACGAGGTCGGCCCCGCTCTGCTCCCGCACCAGCGCGGCCGCGCGCAGGCGCCGGGAGTCGACCGGTTCGTCCTCGTCCACAGCGATCTGGATCAGCGAGGCGCGCACACTACCACCGTCCTGGCATTCGAGTCGTCCACACGGGCCTACGATCGTCACACGAAAGCACTGCCGGGGTGCCTTTCAGCAGCGTAACTTGGGGGTGCCCCCAGTTCGAGCGAGCCGAGAACCTGGGAGCCTTCCGAAGACACCCGCCGAAGTGCAGCCGCCCACTGGCCATGCCGCCACAACCTGCCCGTGTACCGACCGCCGAGGGGTCCCGTTCCGTGAGTCTGCATCCCACCCTCCAGCCCTACGCCGACGCCTGGACCCACTCCGTCGAAGCGATATCCGAGATGGTGCAGCCGCTCGTCGAGGGCGAGTGGAACCGGCGGACACCCTGCCCCGGCTGGTCGGTGCGGGACATCGTGTCCCATGTCATCGGCCTGGACTGCGAGATGCTCGGCGACCCGCGCCCCATCCACTCCCTGCCGCGCGACCTCTTCCACGTCACCACCGAGCACCAGCGCTACATGGAGATGCAGGTCGACGTCCGCCGCCACCACACGGCGCCGGAGATGACGGCCGAGCTGGAGTACACGGTCATCCGCCGCAACCGCCAGCTGCGCAACGAGGCCCGCGACCCCGGCACGAAGGTGCGCGGCCCGCTGGGCAAGGACATCACCCTGGAACAGGCCTACCGTGCCCGCGCGTTCGACGTGTGGGTGCACGAGCAGGACCTGCGCACGGCCCTCGGCCGCCCGGGCAACCTGGACTCGCCGGGCGCCTACGTCACCCGGGACGTCCTGCTGGAGGCACTGCCCAAGGTCGTGGCGCACGACGCGGACGCCCCGCGCAGCTCGGCGATCGTGTTCGACGTACACGGCCCGGTCGAGTTCCTGCGCACCGTCCGCGTCGACATCCAGGGCCGCGGCACGGTGGAGACCGCCCCCGCCCTCGGCCCGGCGGCCACCCTCAGCCTCGACTGGGAGACCTACGTCCGTCTGGCCTGCGGCCGGGTGAGCCCCGAGGCGGTGGCGGACCGGGTGAAGACGGAGGGCGACCAGGACCTCGCGGCGGCCATCCTGCGGCACTTCGCGGTGACCCCGTGACGGCACCCGGGCGACCGGGGACGGGCGGGCGTGCGGGGGCGCCCGTGGCTCACGCCGCGGGCACGTGCACCGTCTCCACCCGGCTGGCGACCAGCCGCTCCCGCTCCCGCCGCGCCGCCCGCCCGCGCAGCCGCAGGATCTGACCGACCCCGAGCGCCTGGAGCACGAACACCGCGCTGAACGCCACGGTGTAGTCGTCCCCCGTCGCGTCCAGCAGCACGCCGATCGCGAAGAGCGTCGTCATGGAGGCGATGAAGCCACCCATGTTGGTGATGCCGGACGCGGTGCCCTGTCGCTCGGGCGGGTTGGCCGGCCGGGCGAAGTCGAAGCCGAGCATCGACGCCGGTCCGCACGCGCCGAGCACCGCGCACAGCACCAGCAGCAGCCACATCGGGGCGTGCTCCCCGGGGTAGGCCAGGGTCGCCGCCCACAGCAGCGCGGTGGCGGCCACCGTGCCCAGCGCCAGCGGCAGCCGCGCCGCGTGGTGCCGGGCGACGATCTGGCCGTAGACCAGGCCGATCACCATGTTGGACAGCACGACGAGGGTGAGCAGTTCACCGGCCGTGGCGCGGCTGAGGCCCTGCGCCTGGACCAGGAACGGCAGGCCCCACAGCAGCAGGAACACCATCGCCGGGAACTGGGTGGTGAAGTGCACCCACAGGCCCAGGCGGGTGCCCGGCTCCCGCCAGGACGCGGCGATCTGCCGGCGGACGTAGGCCCCGCCGCGGTGCGGGGACGGCGCCGGCTCCTGCCCCTCCGGGTGGTCCTTCAGGAACAGCAGGGTGAGCACGAGGACGACCGCGCCCGCCAGCGCGCTGCCCGCGAACGCCGGGGTCCAGCCGATGCCGTGCAGCAGCCGGGACAGGACCAGCGTGGAGACCAGGTTGCCCGCCATCCCGACCAGGCCCGCGAGCTGCGCGACCAGCGGCCCGCGCCGGACCGGGAACCAGCGGGTGCCGAGCCGCAGCACGCTGATGAAGGTCATCGCGTCGCCGCAGCCCAGCAGCGCCCGGGAGGCCAGCGCGGTGCCGTACGAGGGGGAGAAGGCGAAGCCCAGCTGCCCGGCGGTGAAGAGCACCGCGCCGATGCTCAGCACCTTCTTGGTGCCGAGGTGGTCCACGAGCAGGCCGACGGGTATCTGCATGCCCGCGTACACCAGCAGCTGGAGGATGGAGAACGTGGAGAGGGCGGAGGCGCCCACGTGGAAGCGGTCGGCCGCGTCGAGGCCGGCCACCCCCAGCGACGTACGGAAGATGACGGCGACGAAGTAGACGGCCACGCCTATGGACCACACGGCGACGGCCCGGCGCCCGCCCGGCGGATCGCCCGGAAGGGTGGCGCCGCGTTGCGGCAGGCTCATCGGACCTCACCCCGGGCCAGGTGCGAGAACCAGCCCACGTGCCGGTGCACGATCCCGACGGCCGCCTCCGCGTCGCCGGCGCGCAGCGCGTCCAGGATCTCCTCGTGCTCGGCGAGCGTCTTGGCGATCCGGTCGGGGTGGGAGTGCATGACGGCGACGCCCATCCGCAGCTGCCGGTCGCGCAGCTGGTCGTAGAGCCGGGAGAGGATCTCGTTGCCGCCGCTGCGGACGATCTCGGCGTGGAAGCAGCGGTCGGTGACCGCGGCGGCGGCCAGGTCGCCGGCCGCGGCCTGCGCCTTCTGCCGCTCCAGCAGCTCCGCCAGCCGCTCCAGCAGGCCCGGCGGAGCGGGTACGGCCTTGCGGGCCGCGTGCTCCTCGACCAGCAGCCGGGTCTCCACCACGTCGGCGATCTCCTGTGCGGAGACCGGCAGGACCAGGGCGCCCTTCTTCGGGTAGAGCCGGATGAGGCCCTCGGCCTCCAGTCGCAGCAGGGCCTCCCGGACGGGGGTGCGCGAGACGCCGACGGCCTCGGCCAGCTCACCCTCGGTGAGCAGGGTGCCGCCCTCGTAGCGGCGGTCGAGCACACCCTGCTTGACGTGGGTGTACACCCGGTCGGCGGCGGGTGGCGGCTTGAGGGACTGCGGGGCGGACTGCTCGACGGCCGTGTTCATGCCGACAGCATAGATACAACACGTACGCAAGAGCGGGACCGTCCACCATGCGGACGTGACGCACGTCTCTCGCAGCGACCGCACAACCTTCTGTGCTACTTACGTGTCACACCTATGCGGCCCCCTTTCGCTTGCCACCTCAACTCGGCCGCATTCCAGGGGCATTCAAGACATTCGAGGTCATCACTTTGAATACCGGCATCAAGGGCATCCGCCTCCGCAGAGCAACCGCCGTCGCCATCACGTCCGGCGCGCTGCTCGCGACCGGTGCCCTCACCGCAGCGCCCGCGCAGGCCGTCACCACGCCGTCGATCGTGGCCAAGGGCGGGTTCGTGATGAACAACGCCAACGCCAAGACGCTGTACACGAAGGCGGCGGACACCAAGCGCTCCACCGGCTCCACCACCAAGATCATGACCGCCAAGGTCGTGCTCGCCCAGTCGAACCTGAACCTCGACGCCAAGGTCACGATCCAGAAGGCGTACAGCGACTACGTCGTCAAGAACAACGCCTCCCAGGCCCACCTGATCGTCGGCGACAAGGTGACCGTGCGTCAGCTGCTGTACGGCCTGATGCTGCCGTCCGGCTGCGACGCCGCCTACGCCCTCGCCGACAAGTTCGGCTCCGGCTCCACGCGGGCCGCGCGGGTGAAGTCCTTCATCGGCAAGATGAACACCGCCGCCAAGAACCTGGGCCTGAAGAACACCCACTTCGACTCGTTCGACGGCATCGGCAACGGCTCCAACTACTCGACGCCGCGCGACCTGACGAAGATCGCCAGCAGCGCGATGAAAAGCTCCACGTTCCGCACCATCGTCAAGACCAAGTCGTACACCGCGAAGACGGTCACCAAGACCGGCAGCACCCGCACGATGAACCCGTGGAAGAACACCAACGGGCTCCTCAGCAGCTACAGCGGCACCATCGGCGTGAAGACCGGTTCCGGCCCGGAGGCCAAGTACTGCCTGGTCTTCGCCGCGACCCGGAACGGCAAGACCGTCATCGGCACCGTCCTCGCCTCCTCCTCCATCACCCAGCGCGAGACGGACGCCAAGAAGCTGCTCAACTACGGCTTCGCCAAGGCCGGCTGACACTCCTTCCGGCCGCAGGGCCCGACGCGCACGGCGTCGGGCCCTTTTGCACGAGCGGGTCTCCTCGGCGATCCGGCGGGCCGTCGCCGAGGGCGCGTGCGCAGCCGGTGACCGGCTGGGCTACAGCCGGAGCGATCTCATCGACATGATCCGGGGGCTGACGTGACGGGTGCGACCGGCAAGGCGGGAAAGGGCGACGGGCGCGCGTCCCGGAGCCGTACGGCGCGCTGGTGGCCCATCGGCTCGGCAGCGGCCGTCACGGCCGTGCTCGCCGGCCTGCCCTGGACCGTGCGCGGCCGGCTCCCCGGCCGCCTGGCGACCCACTGGGGCGGCGGCGCCCCCGACGGCTCGATGCCCCTGTGGGAGGCGTCCCTCTTCCCGGCGGGCGTCTGGCTCGTGATCACGCTCGCGGTGAGCGTGCGGTGGCGCCGCTCCTGGCCGGCCGTACGGCCCTGGCGGGCGCTGACACTGGCGCCCACGGCGACACTGCTCGTCGGCGCGCAGGTCTGCGTGGTCCGCGCCAACCTGGACCGCGCGGACTGGCACGAGGCCCGTCTGCCGGCCCTCTCCGTGGTGGTGTGCCTGGCCACGGCAGCGGTCGTCGGCGCGCTGACCTGGCGGTTCACGACCCGGCCGACCGCACCGCCGGCCACCGCGGCCCCCGGCCTCGAGCTGTCCGGGAGCGAGCGGCCGGTGTGGTTCTCCCGCGTGGCCAACCCCTGGCTGCAACTGCTGGCGGCGGTGGCGGGCCTGATCGCCGCCGGCTCGCTGGTGGCGCCGGCCGTCGGCCTGGCGGACCCCGCCGGACTGTGGCCGGCGTGCGCGGGCTGCACCGTGGTCTCCCTCGCCGGCGCGGTGTTCTCCTCGGTCCAGGCGAAGGTGTCGGAAGCGGGCCTGGAGGTGTCGTTCGGCCCGCTCGGCTGGCCCGCCCGCCGGTGGGCCCCGGCGGCCATCGAGTCCGCCCGCGCCGAGCGACGGCTCCCGTCCCAGGTCGGTGGCTGGGGCTACCGCCTCAGCGGCCTCGGTACGACGGTCATGCTCCGCGCCGGCGACTGCCTGGTCGTACGCCCCCGGGGCCGCCGTACGGACTTCGCGGTGAGCGTGGACGACGCCGAACGGGGCGCGGCCCTGCTCAACGCCCTGCGGCGCGCTTCCGGGCCGGGTACCCCGTGAGGGAAGGGCGGTCGCAAGCGGACGCTGCGGCCGCCCCCTCCATGTCTCCGGCGTCACCGTCCCAAAAGGCGCTCAGGCCCAGGTGATCAGCCGCTTCGGCTGCTCCAGGATCGCCGCGACGTCCGCGAGCACCTTGGATCCCAGCTCGCCGTCCACCAGGCGGTGGTCGAAGCTCAGGGCCAGGGTGGTGACCTGACGCGGCTTCACCTTGCCCTTGTGGACCCACGGCTGGAGCTTGATCGCACCGACCGCGAGGATCGCCGACTCGCCCGGGTTGAGGATCGGGGTGCCCGTGTCGACGCCGAAGACGCCGACGTTGGTGATGGTCACCGTGCCGCCCTGCATCGCCGCGGGGGAGGTCTTGCCCTCGCGGGCCGTGGAGACCAGCTCGCCCAGCGCCTGCGCCAGCTGCGGGAGCGTCTTGTCCTGCGCGTCCTTGATGTTCGGGACGATCAGGCCGCGCGGGGTGGCCGCCGCGATGCCCAGGTTGACGTAGTGCTTGCGCACGATCTCCTGGTTCGCCTCGTCCCAGGACGCGTTGACGTCCGGGTTGCGCTTGATGGCCACCAGCAGGGCCTTGGCGATCAGCAGGAGCGGGTTGACCCGCAGGCCCTGCATCTCCTTGTCCTGCTTCAGCTCCTCGACCAGCTTCATCGTGCGGGTCACGTCCACCGTCACGAACTCGGTGACGTGCGGCGCGGTGAACGCCGAGCCGACCATCGCCTGCGCGGTGGCCTTGCGGACGCCCTTGACCGGGATGCGGGTCTCGCGCGCGGTGTCGTACGACGCCACGGGCGCCGGGGCCGCGGGAGCGGCGGGTGCCGCCGTGACCGGGGCGGCCGGCTCGGCCGTCCGGGGCGTGGCCGCCGCGTGGACGTCGTCACGGGTGATGATGCCGTCCGGGCCGGACGGGGTGATCGCGGCCAGGTCGACGCCCAGGTCCTTGGCCAGCTTGCGCACCGGGGGCTTGGCCAGCGGGCGGGACTTCTCGGAGATCGCGCCGCCGTGGCCGTTCAGCTCCGCCTGGACCGCCTGGGCCGGCGCCGGAACGGTGACCTCGGGGCCCTTGCGCGGGCGGCGCCTGGTGGAGGAGGTCGCCACGCCGTACCCGACGAGGACCGGCTGGCGGCCCTCCGGCTTCGGCTCCTCCTGGGCCGGGGCCGGTGCCGCCGCGGGCTGCTCGGCGGGGGCCTGCGGCGCGGCACCGCCGGCCCCGGCCACCGCCACCGCGATGATGGGCGTGCCCACGTCCACCGTGGTGCCCTCGGGGAAGTGCAGTTCGCGCACCACGCCGTCGTAGGGGATGGGCAGTTCGACGGCCGCCTTCGCCGTCTCCACCTCGCAGACCACCTGGCCGTCCGTCACCGTGTCGCCCGGCTTGACGTACCACTTGAGGATCTCGGCCTCGGTGAGTCCCTCGCCCACGTCGGGCATCTTGAACTCGCGTACGGACGCTTCCGTCATCGTCGTCACGACCCTCTCCTCAGTACGCCAGCGAGCGGTCGACGGCGTCGAGCACACGGTCCAGGTCCGGCAGGTACTCCTCCTCCAGGCGCGCCGGCGGGTACGGGGCGTGGTAGCCGCCGACCCGCAGGACCGGTGCCTCCAGGTGGTAGAAGCAGCGCTCGGTGATCCGGGCGGCGATCTCCGCGCCGGAGCCGAAGAACACCGGTGCCTCGTGCACCACGACCAGGCGGCGGGTCTTCTCCACCGAGGCCTGGACGGAGTCGAAGTCGAGGGGGCTGACCGAGCGCAGGTCCAGGACCTCCAGGGACTTGCCCTCCTCGGCCGCAGCGGCCGCCGCCTCCTGGCACAGCTTCACCATGGGGCCGTAGGCCGCCAGGGTCAGGTCGGTGCCCTCGCGGACCACGCGCGCCTTGTGCAGCGGGGCGGGGATCGCCTCGGGGTCGACCTCGGCCTTGTCCCAGTAGCGCCGCTTGGGCTCGAAGTAGATCACCGGGTCGTCGCTCTGGATGGCCTGCTGCATCATCCAGTACGCGTCCGACGCGTTGGACGGGGAGACCACCTTCAGGCCCGCCACGTGCGCGAACAGCGCTTCCGGGGACTCCGAGTGGTGCTCGACCGCGCCGATGCCGCCGCCGTAGGGGATGCGGACGACGACCGGCAGCTTGACCTTGCCCAGCGAGCGGGCGTGCATCTTGGCGAGCTGGGTCACGATCTGGTCGTAGGCCGGGAAGACGAAGCCGTCGAACTGGATCTCCACCACCGGGCGGTAGCCGCGCAGGGCCAGGCCGATCGCGGTGCCGACGATGCCGGACTCGGCGAGCGGGGTGTCGATGACCCGGCTCTCGCCGAAGTCCTTCTGCAGTCCGTCCGTCACCCGGAAGACGCCGCCGAGCTTGCCGACGTCCTCGCCCATGATCAGGACCTTGGGGTCGGTCTCCAGGGCACGGCGCAGCGACTCGTTGATGGCCTTGGCCATCGCCATCTTCTCGGCCATCTCAGTGACCCCCTTCATCGGCGAACGACGCCTGGTAGGCGGCGAACTGGGCGCGCTCCTCGTCGACGAGCGCGTGCCCGTCCGCGTACGCGTTCTCGAAGATGGCGAAGCGGTCCGGGTCGGGCATGGCGCGGACCGCTTCGCGCACTCGTCTGCCCAACGCCTCGGACTCGCTCTCGAGTTCCGCGAAGAATCCCTCGTCCGTGTGGTGTGAGGTCTCCAGGTACCGGCGCAGGCGCAGGATCGGGTCCTTCGCCTCCCAGGCCAGCCGCTCCTCGTCGCCCCGGTAGCGGGTGGGGTCGTCGGAGGTGGTGTGGGCGCCCATGCGGTAGGTGAACGCCTCCACCAGGGTGGGGCCCTCGCCGTTGCGGGCGCGCTCCAGCGCCCACTTGGTGACCGCGAGACAGGCCAGCACGTCGTTGCCGTCGACCCGGACGCCCGGGAAGCCGTAGCCCTGGGCGCGCTGGTAGAGCGGGACGCGGGTCTGCTTCTCGGTGGGTTCGGAGATCGCCCACTGGTTGTTCTGGCAGAAGAACACCACGGGGGCGTTGTAGACGGCGGAGAAGGTGAACGATTCGGCGACGTCGCCCTGGCTGGAGGCGCCGTCGCCGAAGTAGGCGATGACCGCCGAGTCCGCGCCGTCCTTGGCGATGCCCATCGCGTAGCCGGTGGCGTGCAGCGTCTGCGAGCCGATGACGATCGTGTACAGGTGGAAGTTGTTGCTGTTCGGGTCCCAGCCGCCGTTGTTCACACCGCGGAACATGCCGAGCAGGTTGGTCGGGTCGACGCCGCGGCACCAGGCGACACCGTGCTCCCGGTAGGTCGGGAAGACGTAGTCGTCCTCGCGGGTGGCCCGGCCGGAGCCGATCTGGGCGGCCTCCTGGCCCAGCAGGGAGGCCCACAGGCCCAGTTCGCCCTGGCGCTGCAGGGCGGTGGCCTCCGCGTCGAAGCGGCGGGTGAGCACCATGTCGCGGTACAGGCCGCGCAGCTCTTCGGGGGTGATGCCGGCGACGTAGGGGTCGTACTCGGCGTTCTTGACCCGCTTGCCCTCCGGCGTCAGCAGCTGGACGAGCTCCGGCTCGGTGCCCTTCCCCGCGGTGCTGCGGGTGGCGCGCTTGGCGCCGGCGGCCCCGGTCGCGGCCCGGGTGGTACCGGTCTTGCCGCCGGCGGTGCCGGCCTTGCCTGCGGCGGTGCGTCGCGGCTTGCGCGCGGCACTGCTCTCCACGGTCACGTGTGCTCCTCCGTCGTTCCGGCCCCCGGGGTTGCCGGTAGGCCAGTGCGGCTCACCTGTTTCGACCACCGGGGCACGGGGTGGGTGCCACTCGGCCGGGAACAGGCGTGACAGGTGCCCCGGCGAGCGCCCTGCAACCATCACGTTACCCAGTGCCCCACATTTCTGTGAAACCCCGTTTGACCTGCGATTTTGCTTGGATTTCCAAGTAAATCGAGGTGATGCGGAAGCGCGCTGGTCACAGCCTTGCGGCAGTCCGGAGCACCCGCACGTTATCCCGCGCACCCAGGTCACGGGAAGAGTTTCATGTGAGACCGGCCTCGCACACGAAGACGGAAAAGTCGCGCTTTATCTACTGCATACGGATGACGTCGGGGACCGCGGACGGGTGAGTCAGGGGTGAGGGGCCGCGCCGCGGCCCGCACGGAAGCGGAAAAGCCCGTCTCGTGACCGAAAGCGACCATCGGCGACTGCCTGTGACAAGCCCCAGCTCACAGGGTCCGCGCGTGCCCTAGCATCTGGCGCGTGCCGTGCTCATGTGTACCACCCCCCGTGCCCCACGCACTCCCCCTGGGCGCCCTGCTCCGCCTGTACGCCGCGGGTACCGCCCTCACCTGTGAGCCGGTCGACCAGGGTCTGCTCAACCGCGGCTACCGGCTGTGCACCACGCGCGGCCGTTACTTCCTCAAGCACCACTTCGACCCGGACACCGCCGACCCGGCCGCCATCGAACGCCGGCACCGGGCCACCCGGCGACTCGCCGACCTCGGCGTCCCGGTCGCCGTACCGCTCGCGCACCGCGAGGGCCGCACGGTCGCCGTCGTCGGCGGCCACGCCTACGCCCTGCACCCCTGGATCGACGGCAGGCACCGGCACGGCGGCCAGCTCACCCGCGGCGAGAGCGCGCGCCTGGGGGCGCTCCTGGGCGCCGTGCACGCCTGCCTGGAGCGCGTGATGCCCCCCAAGGGGCGCACGCGCCCGGCGACGAGCCCGCACCCGGTCAGGAGCGCGGACCCGGCCGCCACCTTCGCCCTCATCGACCACCTGCTCGCCCACGTCCGCCGGCACCGCCCCGCCGACGCCTTCGACGAACTCGCCCGGCACCGGCTGCTGGAACGCCGCGCGCTGCTGGAGCAGCACGCGGACCGGCGCCCCCCGCGCGGCGGTTCGGTGGGCTGGGTGCACGGCGACTTCCACCCGTTCAACCTGCTCTACAAGGACGACGCCCCGGCCGCCATCGTGGACTGGGACCGGCTCGGTGTGCAGCCGCGCGCGGAGGAGGCCGTACGCGCCGCCGCGATCTTCTTCGTGGCGCCCGGCGGGACCCTGGACCTGCCGAAGGTGCGGGGCTACGCGCGCGCGTACCGGCGCGCGGCCGGCGCCACGCCCTCGGAACTGGCCGCGGCCGTGCACCGGGTGTGGTGGGAGCGGCTGAACGACTTCTGGATGCTGCGCTGGCACTACGAGCGCGGCGACACGCGCGCGGACACCCAGTTCCCGGCCGCGTCCGCCCTCGCGGTGTGGTGGACCCGCGAGTACGACGCCGTGTGCGACGCGTTCGTGCAATAGCCGGCCGGCCGCGTGTCCCGGACGGACGTCAAGCCCGGTGCGGGCGGCGCCACCTCAAGGGGACGCCGTCCCGGCCTGCGTGGGTGTGCTTCAACCGGTGGTGGCTCCGGTGCTGCCGTCCGTCGTGGTGCCGCCCGTGTCCGTGCCGCCGGTGTCGCCGGTGCCCGCGTCCGTACCGCCGGCGTCGCCGGTGCCCGCGTCCGTACCGCCGGTGTCGCCGGTGCCCGCGTCCGTGCCGCCGTTCGTCGGGTTCGTGGGCTGGGACTGCGAGGTCTGCGGCTGCGACGGCTCGGTGCTCGGGGTGGAACTGGCCGTCCTCGACGGGGTGTACGACGGCGTGGTCGCCGGCGGCCAGCCGGAGCCGGTGCCCGTGCCGGAGCCGTTGTTCGTCTCGGTCTGCGAGGGCTGGTCGGTCTTGTCGTCGGACGGGGTCGGGGTGGGCGACTCGTGCTTCGTGCTCCTGGACTGCGTCTTGGTCGGCTGGACGTCGGTGTCGTTGCCGCCGCTGCCGCCGCCCGCGCCCTTCACCGCCAGCGCCACGCCCGCCGCGATCGCGATGACCGCGAACACGGCGAGGAGCCACAGCTTGCCGCGTCCGCCGCCCTTGTTGCCGTGCCCCTCGAAGCCGCCGTCGTCGCCGCTGCCGTAGCCCGCGGGCAGGATCGGCTGCGGGATCTGCGTGGTGCCCGAGGCGTCCACCGGGTGCGGCATGACGGTCGTCCCGGCGAAGCCGCCCGCCGGGGTCTGCCGGCCGTCGTGCGCCTCCACCGGGCCGGTGTTCCAGGTGCCCGTATGGCCGCCCTGGTCGTAGAGCATCTGCAGGCCGTACTGGACGAGCCCGCGCATCTCCTCGGCCGTCTGGAACCGGTCGTCGGGCTCCTTGGCGAGCGAGCGCATGACCAGGCCGTCCAGCTCCGGCGGGCAGGTCCCCTCGGAGACCTGCGACGGCGGCACCGGCATGTCCTGGACGTGCTGGTAGACCACCGACAGCGGGGTCTCGCCGGTGAACGGGGGCCGCAGCGCGAGCAGTTCGTACAGCAGGCAGCCGGTGGCGTACAGGTCGGAGCGGTGGTCGACGGCCTTGCCGAGCGCCTGCTCCGGGGACAGGTACTGCGGGGTGCCCATGACCATGCCGGTCTGCGTCATCGTCGTCGACGCGCCGTGCAGGGCGCGGGCGATGCCGAAGTCCATCACCTTGACGGCACCGCTGTGGGTGATGATGACGTTCGCCGGCTTGATGTCACGGTGGACGATGCCGTGCTGGTGCGAGTAGGCGAGCGCCTCCAGCACCCCGGAGACGATGATCAGGGCCTGCTCGGGGCCCGGCGCCTCCGCGTTCATCAGCAGGTCGCGGATGGTGCGGCCCTCGACCAGCTCCATGACGATGTACGGCACGGACTGGCCGCCCACCGTGTCCTCGCCGGAGTCGTACACGGCGACGATCGCGTGGTGGTTGAGGCCGGCGACGGACTGTGCCTCGCGGGTGAAACGGGCCTTGGAGACCGGGTCCTCGGCCAGGTCCGCGCGGAGCAGCTTGACCGCGACCGTCCGGCCCAGGCGGACGTCCTCGGCCGCGAACACCTCGGCCATGCCGCCCCGGCCCAGCCGGTGCGTGAGCCGGTAGCGGCCGTCGCCGACGAGCCCGCCGTTGCCCCACATCTCCGGCGCGTCCGACATGCCGCCGCCAGTCGCCTCGGGGTCGGACGGGCCCTGAGAGCGCTGCGTCTGTGCCATCAGTCCTCGCCGTCGTTTCTGCCCGCGGTGCGCGCGGTGTTGTTACGGTCTCCGTCCGCCACGCTACAGCCTCCGCGGGGACCACCGGTTCGGAACGGCAACCGGGACCCACCCGGGACGGACCGGTCATGAAACCTCTAGCACGGGCAGTCGTGCAAATTCCGTGAGCCGCTCGTCCACCCCCTGTAACGCTTGCGCGACGCTTCTTGCGCGTACGGTCACGGAACGGGCACCGCGCTTGACGTGTCCGGGCCCTTGGGCAGACTTGGCCGGGAATGACACATTCGATCAAGGCCTGTCCGCCGGCTGACGGCGCCGCACGGCCGGTGGGGGACGCGGAGAGATGAGCCAGGACGGCGCACACGGCCGGTACACGGGGCAGGCGCTGGCCGGGGGCCGTTACCAGCTGCGCGACGTGCTGGGCGAGGGCGGCATGGCCTCCGTGCACCTCGCGTACGACGCCGTGCTGGACCGCCAGGTCGCCATCAAGACGCTGCACACCGAACTCGGCCGGGAACAGGCCTTCCGGGAGCGCTTCCGCCGCGAGGCCCAGGCAGTGGCCAAGCTCACGCACACCAACATCGTCTCGGTCTTCGACACGGGCGAGGACGAGTTGAACGGCTTGGCGACGCCGTACATCGTCATGGAGTACGTCGAGGGCCGGCCGCTGGGCTCCGTGCTGGAGGAGGACGTCCGGCAGTACGGCGCGATGCCCGCGGACAAGGCCCTGAAGATCACCGCCGATGTGCTCGCGGCCCTGGAGATCAGCCACGAGAAGGGGCTGGTCCACCGCGACATCAAGCCCGGCAACGTGATGGTGACCCGGCGGGGCGTGGTCAAGGTCATGGACTTCGGCATCGCCCGCGCCATGCAGTCCGGTGTCACCTCGATGACCCAGACCGGCATGGTCGTCGGCACCCCGCAGTACCTCTCGCCCGAGCAGGCTCTCGGCCGCGGCGTGGACGCCCGCTCCGACCTGTACTCGGTCGGCATCATGCTGTTCCAGCTGGTCACCGGGCGGCTGCCGTTCGACGCGGACTCGCCGCTGGCCATCGCGTACGCGCATGTGCAGGAGGAGCCGGTGGCGCCCTCCTCGGTCAACCGCGCGCTGCCGCCCGCCGTGGACGCCCTGGTCGCCCGCGCGCTGAAGAAGAACCCGAACGAGCGCTTCCCGACCGCCGAGTCCATGCGCGACGAGTGCCTGCGGATCGCGGCCTCCTTCCAGGCGGCCCCGCCGAGCATCGTGCCGGGCGCCGGTCCCGCGCAGAGCGGCTCGGGCGTCGCCTCCGCGGTGTTCCCGCCGGTCGACCGGACGGCCCCGGCACCGCACGGGCAGGTACAGACGCCGTACCAGCCGGCCCCGGCGCCGAACCCGTACGGCCACCCGACGCCCACCCCGGGCTACGGCTACCCGCAGCAGGGCGGCTACCCGGCGTCCCCCGCGGGCTACGGCCCGCAGGGCGCCGCCCCGGCCCCGCCGGCGTACACGATGGCGCCGCACCAGGCCGGCCGGCCCGGCGGCGGCCGGAACCGGCGGCCGGTGGTCATCGGTTCGGTCGCCGTGGCGGCCGTCGTGGCCGTCGGCCTGGCCGTCGCCCTCACGCTGAAGCACACCGGCGACGACACGGAGGCCGGCGGCGGCTCCAGCGCCTCCGCGTCCGCGTCCCACCGGGCGGGCTACCGCGGCCCGGACACCACCCGGCGGATCGACCCCGCCAAGTGCACCGATCCGCAGGAGTCCTACAACGACCCGGACAAGATCCAGCTGCCCGACTTCCGGTACAAGGACATCGGCTCCGTGAAGAAGTGCCTCCAGGCCGCGGGCTGGAAGTGGGACATCAAGCACGAGGACGACAACACCTGGGGTGAGGGCACCGTCCTCGACCAGTTCCCCGCACAGGGCACCGACGTCGACCAGGACGACGTGGGCAGCATCGAGCTGAGGGTGTCGACGGGCAACCCGCCGCAGTGAGCCGGCCCCCGGCGCGGTCCGGGGAACGGGTCGGGCCCGGCGGTCGTCCGCCGGGCCCTCGGTGTGTCCGGCCGAGCCGGGGGTTTACAGGTACGGTCCGCCCGAGCGGCCGCCGGTGTGCTGGTCGTCGCCGCCCTCGGAACCGGTCACGCCCGGCGGGAGCGCGCGGCGCATCTGCTCCAACTGGGCCCTCGCGGCCATCTGCTGGGCGAACAGCGTCGTCTGGATCCCGTGGAAGAGACCCTCCAGCCAGCCCACCAACTGTGCCTGCGCGATCCGCAGTTCCGCGTCGCTCGGGGTGACGTCGTCGGTGAACGGCAGGGACAGCCGTTCCAGTTCCTCGACCAGCTCGGGGGCCAGCCCGTCCTCCAGCTCCTTCACCGAACTGGCGTGGATCTCCCTGAGCCGCACCCGGCTGGCCTCGTCGAGGGGAGCCGCCCGCACCTCCTCCAGAAGCTGCTTGATCATGCTGCCGATCCGCATGACCTTGGCCGGCTGTTCCACCTGCTCCGTCACCGGGGTCTCACGCGAGTCCTCGTGCCCGTCGCCCCCGCCGAGCGCCATCCCGTCCTGACCCACGACAAGGATCTGGGGGTTTCCCGGCGACCGTTCGTTCCTCGGCATCTCCATGCCGCCATTCTCTCGCACGCCACCACCTCATCACCGTGGTGCCCCCCTGAGGGGCTGATCCACCGTTTAGACCCGACGGCCCAATCCGGAATGCCTTCTTCGCCACATGATGTGAGGCTTGTTCCCGTCGGTTTTCCATCGGTCACGGCACCTGGGCCCCGGGAGGTCACCGACGTGACTGCACGCCCACGACTCATGCTGCGCTGTCTGCGGCTGCTGGTCGTCCTCACGGCGACGGCGCTGCCGGCGCACGGCACCGCCGTCGCCCACGGCGGCGCGCCCCTCCTCACCGCCAGGCCGGACACCGCCCGCCCGTCCGCCACCGGACACCGGGAGCAGCCCGGCACACGCGGCACACGCGGCACACGGCAGGGAACCAGCAAGGGCACGGTCCCTGAACACGCGCTTGACCTGACGGACGTCCCGGAGCACGCGAGCGCCGGGCACACGGCTCCGGGGCACGCCGCCCGGGACCGCGGGCGCCCGGACCAGGGCCCCCCGCCGGAGGCGTCCCCGGACGAGACGTCGTCGGCGAACGCGTCCACCGCCGTGCCGATGCCGTCCGACTCCGCCTCGGCGTCGGTGCACCCCTATCGCCCCCTCGCCTCCGTGGAGCCGTCCCGGGCGGGCAGCCGGGCCGGTGAGGGGCGGATGCGGCCGGGGCGGCCGGACGGGCCCGAGATCGAGGACGAGGACGACGACGACCCCCCTCCCGCGACCCCCGCCGCCCAGCCGGAGGAGCCGGAGACCGCGGAGGTGCCGAGCGGCCCTCCGTCGCCCCCGGAGACCGGCCCGGACCCCACCGGTTCCCCACAGGGGCCCGCCGCCGAGCAGGCGGCCCCACCGGACGAGGCCCCGACGGAGCCGGTCCTGCGCATCCTCCCGCTCGGCAGCGGCCTGGTCCTCATCGGCCTGGGCCTGGGGCTGGCGCTCCTCGGCCTGAGACTCCGCAAGAGCTGACGGCCGGGGACGGCCGGGGACGGCCCGGGATCTCCCGGAACCGCCCGGGGCCCCCGCGCCGCCCCGCACCGCCTCCGCTACGGCGCGACCAGCAGCACCTTGCCGACGTGGCCGCTCGCCTCCACCAGCCGGTGCGCCTCGGCCGCCTCCGGCATCGGCAGCTCGCGGTCCACGACCGGGCCGACGTGCCCGCCGGCGAGCAACGGCCACACGTGCTCGCGTACGGCCGCGACGATGGCGGCCTTCTCGTCCAGCGGGCGGGCGCGCAGCGAGGTCGCGCTGATCGCGGCCCGCTTGCCGAGCAGCGTGCCGATGTTCAGCTCGCCCTTCGCACCGCCCTGCATGCCGATGATCGCGAGGCGTCCGTTGACGGCGAGCGCCTGGACATTGCGGTCCAGGTACTTCGCGCCCATGTTGTCGAGGATGACGTCGGCGCCCGCGCCCTCGGTGGCCTGCTCGATCTCGGCGACGAAGTCCTGCTCGCGGTAGTTGATCAGCACGTCCGCACCGAGTTCGGCGCACCGTCCGAGCTTCTCCTTCGTCCCGGCGGTCACCGCGACCTTGGCGCCGACGGCCTTGGCGAGCTGGATCGCCATGGTGCCGATGCCGCTGGAGCCGCCGTGTACCAGCAGCGTCTCACCCGGACGCAGATGGGCGACCATGAACACGTTGGACCAGACCGTGCAGACGACCTCGGGCAGTGCGGCGGCGCGCTTGAGGTCCATGCCCTCGGGCGCGGGCAGCAGCTGCCCGGCCGGTACGGCGACCTTCTCGGCGTAGCCGCCGCCCGCGAGCAGCGCGCACACCTGGTCGCCGACGGCCCAGCCGGAGACGCCGGGACCGAGCGCGGCGATCGTGCCGGAGCACTCCAGGCCGGGGTAGGGGGAGGCGCCGGGCGGCGGGTTGTAGAAGCCCTGGCGCTGGAGGATGTCGGCACGGTTGACGGCGCTGGCCACCACCTCGACCAGCACCTCGCCCTCGCCGGGCACCGGATCGGGGACCTCGTCCCACACCAGCGCCTCGGGACCACCAGGTTCGGGAATCGTGATCGCATGCATGCCGGTGACGCTACTCCCCCGGCGCCCGGTCATCCCGGTGACAGGGGGCGGACGCCCGGCGTGACCCGGGTCTCCGGCGTGGCGCGGACGATGGTGATGAGCCGGTCCGTCAGCTGGAGCGTGCCGACGGACGGGTCGTCGTAGCCGAGCACCCGGTGTCCGCGGAGGACGCTCACCACCAGGTCGTCCGTCTCGCGCGGCGTCTTGCCGACCTCGCCTCGGACCACGGGCCGTTCGACGAGGTCGAGCCCGCTGCCCTGCTGGATCAGGTCCTCCATCACCATGCCGGCCGCGGGGCTGAGCACGGACAGTCCGAGCAGACGGCCGGCCGCGCCGGAGCTGGTGATGACGGCGTCGGCGCCGGACTGCTTGAGCAGCGGGGCGTTCTCCTCCTCGCGCACCGCGGCCACGATCTTCGCGGTGCGGTTGAGCTGGCGGGCGGTCAGCGTGACGAGGACGGAGGTGTCGTCGCGCTGCGGAGCGACGATGATCTGCCGGGCCTTGTGCACCTCGGCCCGTCGGAGCACGTCACTGCGGGTGGCGTCGCCTATGACGCCCGCGTAGCCCTCGGCGGTGGCCGCGTCGATCGCCTTGGAGCTGGGGTCGACCACGACCACCTGTTCCTTCTTCAGCCCGGTCACGCAGACGGTCTGGATGGCCGACCGCCCCTTCGTGCCGAAACCGACGACGACGGTGTGGTCGCGCAAGGTGGACCTCCAGCGGTTCAGGCGCCATTCCTCCCGGGTGCGTTCGGTGAGGACCTCCAGCGTGGTGCCGACCAGGATGATCAGGAACAGCACGCGCAGGGGCGTGATGACGAGGATGTTGGTGAGCCGGGCGCTGTCGCTGACCGGGGTGATGTCGCCGTAGCCGGTGGTGGAGAGGGTGACGGTCGCGTAGTAGAACGCGTCGAGCAGGTCGACGGGGCCGTCGGAGCTGTCGCGGTAGCCCTCGCGGTCGGCGTAGACGACCAGCGCGGTGGCGACCAGTACCACCAGGGCCATGACGAGCCGCTTGACGACCTGGCGGATCGGACGCTCCACCACTTTTCGCGGGAGTTTCACCCGATGGGTCACCAGATGTTCGCCCGCCTGGCGGGCGATGGCGTCATGGCCCGGAAGTTTCACGTGAAACACACCCCGATTCCGGCGGTCGCCCATGGCAGGTCCAGCAGCTCGGCCTCCTCGCCCTGCCGGGCCCCGCCCGGCGGTACGACGGCCAGCGCGTCGGCGGCGGCGACGCCCCGGAGCATGGCCGGACCGTTGTAGTGCAGCGGCATGGCATGGTCGCCGCGCAGCACCACGGGGATGAGCCGGGTGTCGTGCGGGTGCCCGTGCACCGCCTCCCTCAGCGGCAGCGTGTACGGCTCGGGGGCGGGGTGGGCGGCGAGGGTCCTCAGCAGCGGTTCGGCGAGGGTGAGCAGGCCGGAGACGGCCGCGAGAGGATTGCCGGGCAGGCCGACGAGGTGCTGGTGGTCCTTGGTGCGGGCCAGCAGCATGGGGTGGCCGGGACGCACCTTGACGCCGTCGACGAGGAGTTCCGCGCCGAGGCGTTCCAGGACCGGGTGGACGTGGTCGACGGGTCCGGCGGCCGTGCCGCCCGTGGTGACGATCAGGTCGGCGGCGGAGCGGGTGATCGCCTTCTGCAGGGCCTTGGCGTCGTCGCCGACCCGGCGTACGGCGATGACATCCGCACCGAACGCGCGCAGCCAGGACGGCAGCATGGGACCGAGGGCGTCCCGGATCAGCCCGTCGTGCGGCAGGCCCTCGGTGAGCAACTCGTCTCCCAGCACGAGGACTTCGGCCCGGGGGCGGGGGACGACGGTGACCGTGTCGTAGCCGGCGGCCGCGGCGAGGCCCAGGACGGCGGGGGTGACCAGGGTGCCGACGGGCAGCAACTGGTCGCCGTAGCGGCACTCCTGGCCGCGCGGGCGGATGTCCTGGCCGTGGAGCATCTCGCGCGTGGTGTGCAGGCGGCCCTGGGTGTCGATCCGGCCGTGCTCGGTGCGCAGGACGGCGGTGGTGTCGGCGGGGATGCGGGCTCCGGTGGCGATGCGGACCGCCTCGCCGTCGGTGAGGGGTTCGGGCTGCGCGTGCCCGGCGAGCACGCCCTCCTCGCGCACCTGCCAGGGTCCGGGGCCGGCGACCGCCCAGCCGTCCATCGCCGAGGTGTCGAAGGAGGGCAGGTCGGTGAGCGCGTCGAGGGGCGCGGCCAGGGCCAGTCCCAGGGAGTCGCCGAGCGGCACGGAGACGGGGGCCCGGCGGGGTCGGGAACGCGCGGCACGCGCGGCGGCCTCCCGGGCCTGGGGCCAGGGGGTGGCCCGGTGCGGTTCCGCGGGCCGCGCGCCGGACGACCGGGCGGCCGGGGCGGACGCCTGGCCGGCGCCGTCGTCCGTGCTGTCGTCCCGGTGCTCCCTGTGGGCATCCCTCACGAGTGCCAGGGCCTCCTCGACGTCGAGGTCGTCGGTGTCTTCGGCGGACGCCTCGGCCCGGGTGCCGGGGGCGGTCATCCGGCGTCCGGGGCGCTCGGGCCCCCGCTCCTCGCGTCCGGGGTGCCCCCGCCGTTCTCTTCCTCCCAGCGCAGCGCCAGCGCGGCGGCCTTGCGCGCGGCCTCGGCGACGGCCTCGGGGCCGCCCTTGCCCTGGGCGGCGGCGTAACCGACGAGGAAGGTGGTCAGCGGGGCGGCGGGCCGGGCCACGCCGTGCGCGGCGTCCCGGGCCAGATCGAGCAGGACGCCGGTGTCGACGTCCAGTTCGATGCCCAACTCGTCCTTGACTGCGGAGATCCATTCATCCAACACGGACCCATGCTCCCTGATGCGTGCCCTGGCCGTCGCGATGTCGTCCCAGGTGTCGCAGTCGAAGGAGGCGCGCGGGTCCGTGACGCGGGTGAGGCGCAGGGCACCGGTCAGCCGGCGCAGGGGCAGTCCGCCGAGGCCGCCGTGCGTGGCGGCGAGGGCGGCCAGCTCACGGCGCAGGGCGGCGGTGCGGTAGGCGGCCACCAGCGGCTGGTCGCGTCCGTCGGCGTCGGTGAGCAGCGCGCCGTCGGCCCCGGTCTCCTGAAGGCAGCTCACCAGGCGCCGCAGCACCCGCTTCTCGAGAAAGGGCAGGTCGGCGGAGAGGACGACGGTGTGCCCGGCGGTGGTGAGCCGCAGGCCGGCCTCCAGCGCGGCGACCGGTCCGCCGCCGGGCGGCTCCTCGCGCGCCCAGCGCACCGGGCGCGCGGTGGGCCGGGGCGCGGCCACGACGACGGTCGTCCCGGCGTCCGAGCAGGCCGCGAGCACCCGGTCGAGCAGCGCGCGGCCACCGACCCGGAGCCCCGGCTTGTCGGCCCCGCCGAGCCGCCTGGCCGCACCGCCGGCCAGTACGACGGCGTCGTACGGCAGGGGGATCCCGGGAGCGGGTGTCCCGGGAGCGGCGGGGGCGGTGTCGGTCACCCTCCGAGTATGTCCTGCCGGTTCCTCCTTCCGAACCCCTGTCTCATGGGGGGCCGTGGCTCACAGGGTGCGCAGCAGCACCGCCGGCTGTTCCACGCAGTCCGCCACGTACCGCAGGAAGCCGCCCGCCGTGCCGCCGTCGCACACCCGGTGGTCGAAGGTGAGCGAGAGCTGGACGACCTGGCGGACGGCCAGTTCGCCCTCGTGCACCCACGGCTTGGGGACGATGCGGCCGACGCCGAGCATGGCCGCCTCGGGGTGGTTGATGATCGGGGTGGAGCCGTCGACGCCGAAGACGCCGTAGTTGTTCAGCGTGAAGGTCCCGCCGGTGAGTTCCCCGGGGGTCAGCGTCCCGGTGCGGGCCGCCTCGGTGAGCCGGGCGAACTCGGCGGTCAGCGACTCGGCGTCGCGCGCGTGGGCGTCCCGGACGACCGGCACGACCAGGCCGCGCTCCGTCTGCGCGGCGAACCCGAGATGGACCTGGTCGAGCCGGACCACCTCGCGGGCCTCGGTGTCGACGAAGGAGTTCAGCTCGGGGAACCGGGCGAGGCCGGCCGTGCAGACGCGGGCGAGCAGCGCGAGCAGGGAGATCTTCGGGCCTCCGGCCGCGTTCATCGCGGCGCGGGCGCGCATGAGTTCCGTCGCGTCGGCGTCGACCCAGCAGGTCGCGTCCGGGATCTCCCGGCGGCTGCGGGAGAGCTTGTCGGCGATGGCGCCGCGCACGCCCTTGAGCGGGATCCGGGTCCCGCCGCCCTGCGCGACGGGCGCCGCGGGGGCGCGTACGACCGGCTCATCGGCCGTGCGGACCGGTGCCGCCTCGGCGCGCAGCGCGTTCTCGACGTCCGCGCGCAGGATGAGCCCCTGCGGCCCCGAGCCGGTCAGCCGCCGCAGGTCGACGCCGTTGTCGCGGGCGAGCTTGCGCACGAGCGGGGAGATCACGGGGACCGGGCCCTCGCTGGGAGCGGCGGTGGGGGTGGCCGGGGAGGCGGGTGCGGAGACGGGTGCCTGCGCCACGGCCGGCGCGGCCTCGCGCGCGGGGGCGTGGGCGTCGGCCCGAACGGTCGCGCGCCGGGTGGCCCGCCCGTCGGCCGGGGCGACGCTCGGCGCCGCCTGTCCGTTGCCGTCGGCCGGGCGCCGGGCGCCCTGTCCGTCGACCGCGCCCGTGGTGGCCCGCACCCGGCGCCGGCGTGCCGCCGGGGCCTGGGTGCCGTAGCCCACCAGGACGTTGCCGGAGCCCTCCGGCTCCGGTTCCCGCTCGCCCACGGCCACCGTCAGCAGCGGGGCGCCGACGGGCAGTTCGGCGCCCTCCTCGCCGAAGCGGGCGGTGACCACGCCGCCGTACGGGCAGGGCACCTCGACCATCGCCTTGGCCGTCTCGACCTCGACCACGGGCTGGTCCACGGCGACCACGTCACCGACCTGGACCAGCCAGCGGACGATCTCCGCCTCGGTGAGCCCTTCGCCGAGGTCGGGCAGCTTGAACTCCAGCACCTGAGCCATCAGCCCTCGGCCTCCCACTGCAGCCGGGCCACGGCGTCCAGGATGCGGTCGACGCCGGGCAGGTGGTGCCGCTCCAGCATGGGCGGCGGGTACGGGATGTCGAACCCGGCCACGCGCAGCACCGGCGCCTCCAGGTGGTGGAAGCAGCGCTCGGTGACACGGGCCGCGATCTCGCCGCCCGGCCCGCCGAACCCGGTGGACTCGTGGACGACGACGGCACGGCCGGTGCGCCGGACGGACGCGCAGACCGTCTCGTCGTCGAACGGCACCAGGGAGCGCAGGTCGACGACCTCCAGGTCCCAGCCCTCGGCCCGGGCGGCCTCGGCGGCCTCCAGGCAGACCGGCAGCGAGGGGCCGTAGGTGATGAGCGTGGCGCTGCGGCCGGTCCGGCGGACCACGGCGCGGCCGATGGGCTCGACCTGCGTCGGCTGCTCGGGGTTCCAGCTGTCCTTCGACCAGTACAGCCGCTTGGGCTCCAGGAAGACGACCGGGTCGTCGGAGGCGATGGCCTGGCGCAGCAGTCCGTAGGCGTCGGCGACGGTGGCGGGGGTGACCACGTGCAGCCCCGGGGTCGCCATGTAGTAGGCCTCGGAGGAGTCGCTGTGGTGCTCGACACCGCCGATGCCGCCGCCGTAGGGGATGCGGACGGTGAGGGGCAGGGGCATTCTGCCGCGCGTGCGGTTGCGCATGCGGGAGACGTGGCTGACCAGCTGCTCGAACGCCGGGTAGGCGAAGGCGTCGAACTGCATCTCCACCACGGGCCGCAGGCCGTACATGGCCATGCCGACGGCGGTGCCGAGGATGCCGGCCTCGGCGAGGGGGGTATCGGTGCAGCGGTCCTCGCCGAACTCCTTGGCGAGCCCGTCGGTGACGCGGAAGACCCCGCCGAGGGTGCCGACGTCCTCGCCCATGACGTGCACGGTGGGGTCGGCGGCCATCGCGTCGCGCATCGCGCGCGTGAGGGCCTGCGCCATGGTGGCGGGCTTGACGGCGACGGTGGTCATCGGGCGCCGCCTTCCGGGGCGCCGGGCCCGCCGTGCTGCTCCTGCTCGGCCTCCAGCTCGGCCCGCAGCAGGGCGCGCTGCTCGCGCAGCTGGGAGGTGGTCTCGGCGTAGACGTGGTCGAAGAGGTCCATGGGGTTCAGCTCGGGGTCCCGGTTCATGCGTTCCCGCAGGGATGCGGCCATGGTCTCGGCGTCCTGGCGGGCCGCCTCGACACCGGCGTCGTCCAGCAGCCCGCGCGCGGTCAGTTCGCGTTCCAGCAGCTCGATGGGGTCGTGGGCGCGCCAGGCGGCGATCTCGTCCTCGCCGCGGTAGCGGGTGGCGTCGTCGGCGTTGGTGTGGGCGTCGACGCGGTACGTCACCGCTTCCACCAGGGTCGGTCCACCGCCCGCGCGCGCGTGCCGCACGGCGTCGCCGAGGACCTCGTGCACGGCCGCGGCGTCGTTGCCGTCGACCAGCCGGCCCGGCATGCCGTACCCGACGGCCTTGTGGGCCAGGGACGGCGCGGCGGTCTGCTTGGCGAGCGGCACGGAGATGGCGAAGCCGTTGTTCTGCACCAGGAAGACGACCGGCGCCTGCCAGACGGCGGCGAAGTTCAGCGCCTCGTGGAAGTCGCCCTCGCTGGTGCCGCCGTCGCCGACCATGGCCAGGGCGACCACGTCGTCGCCCTTGAGGCGGGCGGCGTGGGCGAGGCCGACGGCGTGCGGCAGCTGGGTGGCGAGCGGGGTGCTCAGCGGGGCCACCCGGTGGGCGTAGGGGTCGTAGCCGGTGTGCCAGTCGCCGCGCAGCAGGGTGAGCGCCTCGGCGGGGTCCACGCCCCGGGCGACGACGGCGAGCGTGTCGCGGTAGCTGGGGAAGAGCCAGTCACGCTCCTCCAGGGCCAGGGCGGCGGCGATCTCGCAGGCCTCCTGGCCGGTGCTGGACGGGTAGACGGCGAGCCGGCCCTGCTTGGTGAGGGCGGTGGCCTGCGTGTTGTACCGGCGCCCGCGCACCAGCTCGGCGTACAGCCGCCGCAGCAGGTCGGGGTCCGCCTTGCCGGCCGCCTCGGTACCGAGGACGCGGTACGGCTCGGCGTCGGGCAGCAGCGGCGCGGCGTCCATACGGGGCTGCCAGGCGGGCGGCGGCGATGGCCGGTACGCGCCCCGCTGCTCCAGAACCGTCATGACGGCACCTCCTCGTGGGAGTGGCTACGGGAGGCGCGTCGTCTGTGACCCGCCTCACCAACCGATTGTTCGGTCGCCGACACATTTTGGCTACAGGTGCCCCCAGGCTGTGGACAAACGGTTCTCCACAGCCTGGAATGGCCGCAGGGCGTCCACGGCGAGGAAGCGGGGGGACATGCGAGCTGAACAAATGGCCGCCGGGCCGCAGGACGGCGCAGCGCCGCCGCCGCGCCCGCTGGACGCCATCGACCAGGACATCCTGAAGATCCTGCAAGCGGACGGCCGGGCCTCGATACGGTCGGTCGCCGAGCGCGTCCACGTCTCGCGCGCCAACGCCTACGCGCGCATCAACCGGCTCGTCGAGGACGGCGTGATCCGGGGCTTCAGCGCCCGCGTGGACCACGAGCGCGCGGGGCACGGCACATCGGCGTACATCACGCTGAAGATCGTCCAGAACAGCTGGCGCACGGTCCGCGAGCAGCTCAGACAGCTGCCCGGCGCCTCCCACATCGCACTGGTGGGCGGCGACTTCGATGTGCTGCTGCTGGTGCACACGCCCGACAACCGGGCGCTGCGCGAGCTGGTGCTGACCCGGCTCCAGGCGATCCCCGAGGTGCTCAGCACCCGCACACTGCTGGTGTTCGAGGAGGAGGACCTGGAGCCGGAGGACTGAGGTCAGTCCTGGCGCAGCCCCGAGAAGACCAGCCTGACGACGGCGTCGGCCACCTCCTGGCCGCTCGCGCCCCGCGCGTCCGGCCGGTACCACTCCACGATCGAGTTGATCATCCCGAAGACCAGCCGGGTGGCGAGGCGGACCTCGACGTCGCCGCGCACGTCGCCGTCGGCCGCCGCCGCCTTCAGCAGCTCGGCGACCCGGTGGTCGAAGTCGCGGCGCCGCTCCAGCGCCCAGCGCTCGGTCTCGGTGTTGCCGCGCACGCGCAGCAGCAGCGTCACGTAGGGCAGCTCGGCTATGAGCACCTCGACCATGCGGCGCACGACGTGCTCCAGCCGTCCGGCCGGGGGCCCCACGCACGCGTGCTCCTCGTCCAGGATGGCGAACAGGCCGTCCAGGGCGCGGCTGACGGCCCGGCGCAGCAGCTCCTCCTTGCCGCTGACGTGGTGGTATATCGACGACTTGGAGATGCCGGCCGCCTTGGACAGGTGCTCCATGGAGGTGCCGTCGTAGCCGCGCTCGTTGAAGACGCGGACGGCGACGGTGAGCAGCGTCTCGGGGGTGTAGGTGTCGCGCCTGGCCGTGGTCATGAGGTGCCCTCCCGCTTGTCCTGGGCGTACGAGTGGCGGTACAGCGCCAGGGAAGGCGCGTAGCGGCCGGAGGGTTCGCGCTCGTGCATCTCGTCCAGCAGTTCGTGGGCCCAGGCGCGGGGCAGGCCGCGGCTCCACTCGAAGGGGCCCAGCGGGTAGTTGACGCCGAGGCGCATAGCGGTGTCGATGTCCTCCTCGGTGGCGACGCCCTTGGCGACGGCGTCGTGCGCGAGGTCGATGATGCGGGCGACCGTGCGGGCGACGATCATGCCGGGGACGTCGCCGATGACGCTGACCTTCTTGCCGAGCGCCTGGAAGAGGCCGGTGGCCTCGGCGAGGGTCTGCGGCAGGGTGTCCTGGGCGGTGGACAGGGCGATGCGGGTGGCCTCGCGGTAGTCCAGGGCGAGGTCGAAGTAGACGACGTCGCGGAACTCCACGGAGGTCTGGCCGTCGGCGAGGGCCAGCTGGCCGCCGCTGGGCAGCACCAGGCGGCTGCCGTTGTCCTCGTCCTCCTGGCGGACCGTGATGCCGGCCTCGCGGATCATCGCCAGCAGCTCGGCGGCCGGGCCCAGGTCGCCCTCGGCGACGACGTAGGCGGGCGGCTGTTCCTTGTCGGCCGTGTGCGGCTCGGGCCGCTCGGCGCCGTCCGCGTAGTCGTACCAGCCGCGCCCGCTCTTGCGGCCGAGCCGCCCGGACTCCACCAGCCGGCGCTGCGCGAGCGAGGGCGTGAAGCGGGCGTCCTGGAAGAAGGACTGCCACACCGAGTGGGTGACGGACTCGTTGACGTCCTGGCCGATCAGGTCGGTCAGCTCGAACGCGCCCATCCGGAAGCCGCCGCACTCCCGCAGCACCGCGTCGATGGTGGCGGGGTCGGCGGCCTGGGCCTCGTGGACTGCGAACGCCTCCGCGTAGAACGGCCGGGCGATGCGGTTGACGATGAAGCCGGGGGTGTCCGCGCAGGCCACCGGGGTCTTGCCCCACGAGCGGGCGGTCTCGTACGCGCGCGTGGCCGACGTGACGTCGGTGGCGAACCCGGAGACCACCTCGACCAGCGGCAGCAGCGGCGCCGGATTGAAGAAGTGCAGGCCCACGAAGCGGCCGGGGTGGCGCAGGGCACCGCCGACGGCCGTCACCGACAGCGAGGAGGTGTTGGTGGCGAGCAGGCAGTCCTCGGCGACGATCTCCTCCAGCTCGCCGAAGAGCCGCTGCTTGACGTCCAGCCGCTCCAGGACGGCCTCCACCACCAGCCCGCAGCCGGCCAGTTCCGCGAGGCTGTCCACGGGCTCCAGGCGGGCGAGGGCGGCGTCGCGGCCGGCTTCCGTGAGCCGGTCCTTGGCCACGAGCCGGTCGAGCCGGGCGCCGATCGCTCCGGCCGCTTCCCGGGCCCGCCCGGGTGCGGCGTCGTAGAGCCGCACGGGGTGCCCGGCGACCAGCGCGACCTGGGCGATTCCCTGGCCCATGGTGCCGGTGCCGACGACGGCCACGGGGCTGCTGAGGTCGAGTCCTGTCATGTGCGCGATCCTCCCGCACGGGGTTTTCCACAGATGCGGCGGACCCCCTTGTACCGACCGATCGTTCGGTTACTCTAGCTCTGACCGTCCCATCCCGCTGCTCTTTCTGCCAGGTCCGAACTCGACGACGAGTTCTCCAGACGAGGAGTTGGTCCCGCATGGCCGCCGAACTGACCGCGCCCGAGCTGATCGAGAAACACCGGCCGACGCTCGACCAGGCCCTGGAGGCCATCCGCACCCGCGCCTACTGGTCCCCGCACCCCGAGCACCCCAAGGCCTACGGCGAGGGGGGAAGCCTGGACGCCGCGGCGGGCAAGGCCGCCTTCGACGCCGTGCTGGGCACCCGCCTCGACCTCGGCCAGCCCGGCACGGACGACTGGGTGGGCGGCGAGGTCTCGCCGTACGGCGTCGAGCTGGGCGTGACCTACCCGCACGCGGACCTCGACGTGCTGCTCCCGGCCATGCGGGCCGGGCAGCGGGCCTGGCGGGACGCGGGCCCGGAGGTCCGGGCGGTGGTCTGTCTGGAGATCCTCAAGCGGATCAGCGACCGGACGCACGAGTTCGCGCACGCCGTCATGCACACCAGCGGGCAGGCGTTCATGATGGCGTTCCAGGCGGGCGGCCCGCACGCCCAGGACCGCGGCCTGGAGGCGGTGGCGTACGCGTACGCGGAACAGGTCCGCACCCCGGAGACGGCGGAGTGGACCAAGCCGCAGGGCAAGCGCGACCCGCTGGCCCTCACCAAGCGGTTCACCGCGGTCCCGCGCGGCATCGGCCTGGTCATCGGCTGCAACACCTTCCCGACCTGGAACGGCTATCCGGGCCTGTTCGCCTCGCTGGCCACCGGCAACGCGGTCCTGGTCAAGCCGCACCCGCGCGCGGTGCTGCCGCTGGCGCTGACCGTACAGGCCGCCCGGGAGGTGCTGGCCGGGGCGGGCTTCGACCCGAACCTGGTGGCGCTGGCCGCCGAGCGCCCCGGCGAGGGCATCGCGAAGACGCTCGCCACCCGCCCCGAGATCAAGATCATCGACTACACCGGGTCGACGTCCTTCGGCGACTGGCTGGAGGCCAACGCCCGCCAGGCGCAGGTCTACACGGAGAAGGCCGGCGTCAACACGGTGCTCGTGCACTCGACGGACGACTACAAGGGCATGCTGTCCAACCTGGCGTTCTCGCTGTCCCTGTACAGCGGCCAGATGTGCACCACCCCGCAGAACCTGCTCATCCCCCGCGACGGCATCACCACCGACCAGGGCCCCAAGTCGTTCGACGAGGTCACCGCCGACCTCGCCCGCGCGGTCGACGGTCTGCTCGGTGACGACGCGCGGGCCAACGCGCTGCTGGGAGCGATCGTCAACCCGGACGTCAAGGCCCGCCTGGAAGCCGCGGCCGGCCTCGGCGAGGTCGCCCTCGCGTCCCGCGAGATCACCAACCCGGAGTTCCCGGGCGCGGTGGTCCGCACCCCGGTCATCGTCAAGCTGGACGGCGCCAAGCCGGACGCCGAGGCCGCGTACATGAGCGAGTGCTTCGGCCCCGTCTCCTTCGCCGTCGCCGTCGACTCGGTGACGGACGCGGTCGAGCTGCTGCGCCGCACGGTCCGCGAGAAGGGCGCGATGACGGTCGGCGCGTACACCACGGACGCCGGGACCGAGCGCGCCGTCGAGGAGGTCTGCCTGGAGGAGGCGGCCCAGCTCTCCCTCAACCTGACGGGCGGGGTCTACGTCAACCAGACGGCCGCGTTCTCCGACTTCCACGGCTCGGGCGGCAACCCGGCGGCCAACGCGGCCCTCACCGACGGCGCGTTCGTCGCCAGCCGCTTCCGGGTGGTGGAGGTGCGCCGGGAGGCCTAGAGCCTTCCGTCCGGATCACGCCGGGGCGCGGCGCCGGTCGCGCTCCAGTGGTACAGCGTCATCGCCACGCTGGTGGCCAGGTTGTAGCTGGAGACCTGGGGGCGCATCGGCAGGCGCAGCAGATGGTCGGCCCGCGCGCGCAGTTCCGGCGACAGGCCGGAGCGTTCGGAGCCGAAGGCCAGCACGGCGTCGTCGGGCAGCCCGGTGCCGCGGATGTCCTCGCCCTCCGGGTCGAGGGCGAACAGCGGCCCGGCGGGCAGCTCGCCGGCGCCGAGGCGCTCGACGGCGGTGGCGAAGTGCAGGCCCGCGCCGCCTCGCACCACGGTGGGGTGCCAGGGGTCGAGCGTGCCCGTGGTGACCACACCGGTCGCCCCGAAACCGGCGGCCAGCCGGATCACGGCACCGGCGTTGCCCAGGTTGCGGGGGTTGTCCAGGACGACGACGGGCGCGGTACGGGGCGTGCGGGCGAGCGCGCGCAGGTTGGCCTCGCGGGAGGGCCGTACCGCGAGGGCGGCCACACCGGTCGGATGGGGGCGCGGGACGAGCGAGGCGTACGCCTGGCCGGGCACCTCCGCGAGGAGGGCGTCCAGGGCGTCGCGCACGTCCCCGGCCAGTTCCTCGGCGAGGGCCAGGGCGGCCCGCCGGTCCGTGGTGACCGCGACCGGCACCTCGGCCCCGAAGCGCAGCGCGTGCTTCAGGGCGTGGAAGCCGTCGAGCAGCACGGCGGTGTCCGCGTGCGCGCGCCAGCGGCTCAGCGGGTCGCTCATGCGGTGAACCCTACGTGGCCCGCCGCGCTCTCCTCCGGGGAGCGCGGCGCGGGGACCGTACGGCCGTCGCGCCGGGCGAACCGCCCCCGCGCGCGGGCCGCCAGGCCGCCCAGCCGGCGCAGGAAGGACGTCGGCAGGAAGACCGCGTCGGCGGTGATCATCGCCAGCGAGAAGAACGGCAGCCCGAGGACGACCGCGATCACGGCGTGCTCGGTCATCATCAGCACCAGCAGGACGTTCTTGACCCGCCGGTTGAACAGGGTGAACGGGAAGGCGACCTGCACCATGACGGTTCCGTAGGCCACGATCATCATGATCGTGCCGCTGGACGACATCAGGTCGGCGAGACCGTGCCAGGGCGAGAAGTAGTCCAGGTGGAGCGGGTAGTACACGGCGGTGCCGTCCTGCCAGCGCGAGCCCTGGATCTTGTACCAGCCCGCCGTGGCGTAGATCAGACAGGCCTCGGCCATGATCACGACCAGGGCGCCGTTGTGCAGAACGTTCGCGATGACGTCCAGCAGCATCCGCGGCTGCCGCCATGCCTCCCGGCGCCCGGTGACCCACCACAGGCCGAGCACCGCCCAGGCCGTCCACAGCAGCGCCTGGATCAGCCAGCCGTTGTCGAAGAACCGGCCGGTCGCCGTCGCCGTGCCCAGCGCCAGGCCGAGCACCGCCCACAGCACGGGCCCCACCCGGTCGGCGGGCGCCCGCTCGCCCCCCGCGGGCGCCGTCGCGCCGCGGGCCGCGCGCCGCGCGTCGAGGGACCAGACCTGGCCGCAGCGCGTGAACACCAGGTAGACGGCCATCAGGTGCAGGACGTTGTCGCCGCCGTCGCCGACGAACACGCTGCGGTTCTGCAGCGACAGCACACCGACCATGAACAGCACGGACGCCGTCCGGGTGCGCCAGCCGAGCACCAGGGCCGCGCTGGCGAGGACGGCCAGCGCGTAGCAGCACTCGAACCAGAGCTGTCCGTCGGACCACAGCAGCGCCGTGAAGGCGTGGTTGTCGGCGGTCAGCTGCCTGGCGAGGTTGAAGCCCCACGGTCCGGAGGGGCCGTACAGCTCCTGGCGGTGGGGGAACTCACGCAGCAGGAACAGCAGCCAGGTCCCGGCGAAACCGATCCGGATCACGGCGCTCTGGTAGGGCCCGAGGGCCGCCCCGGTGACCCGGGCGATGCCGCGCGACAGCGACAGGGACAGACGGTTCACCGCACACCTCCGGCGGCCTCGTCGGCGGTCACGGACCACCAGGGCAGCAGGCGGAGGGCGGGCTTGTCGGAGACCCGCTCACGGCTCCACGGCGGCGGCTGCACATTGGTGGTGCTGGAACGGATCTGCACGCGCTGTATCACGCCTTCCCGGCTCGTCGGATCGTCCCGGTACAGCCGCATCACCGCGATCCGGCGCAGGTACTGCTCGGACAGGGAGCCGCGCAGGCCGACGGGACGGTTGTCGGAGGCGTGGGTGGCGGTGAAGAAGTCCCAGGCCCGGCGCAGTTCGTTCTGCTGGGTGTGGCTGGGCGCCAGGTTGCCGTCGATGGCGGCGCCGTCCTGGGCGGACAGGTCGGTCCACCCGGTGGTGCGCAGGTCCCCGTCCCGCATCCGCACCTCGGCGCGGACCTGGACGGCGATGTTCTGCTGCAGCGGGTTCGGGGCGAACAGCTTCCAGTTCTGCTCGAACTCCGGGTAGACCCACTCCTCTATCACCTTGCCGTGCTGCTTCGTCACCGTGTTCGCGGGCGCGAGACTGAGGAAGACCATCAGCAGGTGCACGCCGGCGGCCACGGCGACGACGGCGAGCGCCAGCGCGGCAGCGACCCGGTAGCCGGGGGAGAGCGCGGCGACGCCGGTGCGCGGTTCGGGCGCGCCGGCGGACGGCGCGGGCGGCGGCTGCGCGGGTTCTTCCGGGAGACGCGTCCCGGGCGGCCCGTCCGGGCCCTGCGGGCCCCGCGAGTCCTCGTCGTACGCGTCCATCGCGTCCCGTCCCCCGTTTCGGCTCGTGTGGCTGGTCAGTCGTGCGGTCGTGCGGCCCGGTGGCCCGGCCCGGTCGGTCGGCCGAGCGGGGCGCGCGGGAGCGCGACGCGGTCACCTGCGTCGCATGGTGCACGAGCGCCACGTCTCGGCGCTCGCACGGAACGGTACTCAGCCCCGGGCCCCGTGCGCAGCCCCGGGTACGGGCCGGCCGTGGTGGTCCTCGCCACGGGCGGGCCCCGGCCTGGCGGCGCGGCTACGGCCTGCCGCGCCTCGTCCGCGTTGTCCACAGGCTGTGGGCGGGGTTTTCCACAGCGGTTGACACCCACAGCGGCCCGGCACACCATGGACTACGCACGAACCGAACGATCGGTCGGGACGCCGGCCGGGACGTACGGACCGGACAGAGTTCACCGCAGAGCCCGAGGTCAGGGGGACCGCATGGCCACAGCAGCCGCGCAGCGCACGGCCCGCACCGAGGCGGACGGCACGCCGGACACCGCCGGCACGACGGCCCACCAGCGCGCCTTCGACGCGGCCGTGGCCGCCGACGAACGCATCGAACCACGCGACTGGATGCCCGACGCCTACCGCGCCACCCTGGTCCGGCAGATCGCCCAGCACGCGCACTCCGAGATCATCGGCATGCAGCCGGAGGCCAACTGGATCACCCGCGCGCCGTCCCTGCGCCGCAAGGCGATCCTGATGGCCAAGGTCCAGGACGAGGCCGGCCACGGCCTGTACCTGTACAGCGCGGCCGAGACCCTCGGCACCGGCCGCGACGAGCTGCTCGACAAGCTGCACAGCGGCCGCCAGAAGTACTCCTCGATCTTCAACTACCCCACCCTGACCTGGGCCGACGTCGGTGCGATCGGCTGGCTGGTGGACGGCGCCGCGATCACCAACCAGGTCCCCCTGTGCCGCTGCTCCTACGGCCCGTACGCCCGCGCGATGGTGCGGATCTGCAAGGAGGAGTCCTTCCACCAGCGCCAGGGCTACGAGCTGCTGCTGGCGCTCAGCAAGGGCACCCCCGAGCAGCACGCCATGGCGCAGGACGCCGTGGACCGCTGGTGGTGGCCGTCGCTGATGATGTTCGGCCCGCCCGACGACGAGTCCCAGCACTCCGCGCAGTCGATGGAGTGGAAGATCAAGCGCCACTCCAACGACGAACTGCGCCAGCGCTTCGTGGACATCTGCGTCCCGCAGGCCGAGTCCCTGGGCCTCACCCTCCCGGACCCGGAGCTGCGGTGGAACGAGGAGCGGGGGCACTACGACTTCGGTCCGATCGACTGGACGGAGTTCTGGGAGGTCCTCAAGGGCAACGGGCCCTGCAACGAACAGCGGATCACCCAGCGCAGGCGCGCCCACGACGAGGGCGCGTGGGTACGGGAAGCGGCCGCGGCCCACGCGGCCAAGCACACCGGCGGTGCCGGTGGGACAGGAGCGACGCGAGCATGAGCACCACCGACTGGCCCCTGTGGGAGGTCTTCGTGCGCTCCCGGCGCGGCCTCTCCCACACCCACGCCGGCAGCCTGCACGCGCCCGACGCCGAGATGGCCCTGCGCAACGCCCGCGACCTGTACACCCGGCGCGGCGAAGGCGTCTCCATCTGGGTCGTCCCGGCCGCCTCGATCACCGCGTCCTCGCCGGACGAGAAGGACCCGTTCTTCGAGCCGGCCGCCGACAAGCCCTACCGGCACCCGACCTTCTACGAGATCCCGGAAGGGGTGAAGCACCTGTGACCGCCACCGGCCCCGCGGCCCGCCCCGCCACCGGCCCCGGCGTCGTCCCGGTGACCGCCGCGCTCGCCCTCGGCGACGACGCCCTGGTGCTCTCCCACCGCCTGGGGGAGTGGGCCGGGCACGCCCCCGTCCTGGAGGAGGAGGTCGCCCTCGCCAACATCGCGCTGGACCTGCTCGGCCAGGCCCGGGTGCTGCTGTCCCTGGCCGGCGACGAGGACGAGCTGGCCTACCTGCGCGAGGAACGCGCCTTCCGCAACCTTCAGTTGGTCGAGCAGCCGAACGGCGACTTCGCGCACACCATCGCCCGCCAGCTGTACTTCTCCACCTACCAGCAGCTGCTCTACACCGAACTCGCCGCGGGGGAGAGCCCGTTCGCGCCACTGGCCGCCAAGGCGGTGAAGGAGGTCGCCTACCACCGCGACCACGCCGAGCAGTGGACGCTGCGGCTCGGCGACGGCACCGACACCAGCCATGAGCGGATGCGCCGGGCCTGTGACGCGCTGTGGCGGTTCACCGGCGAGATGTTCCAGCCGGTGGAGGGCCTGACCGCCGACTGGGCCCGTCTGGAGGAGAGCTGGCTGGAGTCCGTCACCGACATGCTCGGCCGGGCCACCCTCCCGGTCCCGCAGGGGCCGCGCACCGGAGCCTGGTCGGCGGGCGCCGGCCGGCAGGGCCTGCACACCGAGCCGTTCGGCCGGATGCTCGCCGAGATGCAGCACCTGCACCGCAGCCATCCGGGGGCGTCATGGTGACCGCCACCGCCCTGGAGGAACGGCTGCTGGAGCTGGCCGGCGCGGTGCCCGACCCCGAGCTGCCCGTCCTCACCCTGCGCGAACTGGGCGTGCTCCGCGCGGTGCGGGTCCACGGCGGCGACGGCGGCGACACGTGCGACACGGTGGAGGTCGACCTGACCCCCACCTACACCGGCTGCCCGGCCATCGAGGCGATGAGCCTCGACATCGAGCGGGTGCTGCGCGCCCACGGCATGTGCGAGGTCACCGTCCGCACGGTGCTCAGCCCCGCCTGGTCCACCGACGACATCACTGCCGAAGGGCGCGAGAAGCTGCGGGAGTTCGGCATCGCGCCACCGCGCGCAGTCCACGCTGACGGCCCGGTGCCGCTGACCCTCGGCCCGACGCGCACGCGCGCCCCGCACACCCCGCACGCCGTACCAGCCGCCCAGGACGCCCAGGACGCCCATGCCACGGACGCCGCGGCCGAACCCCTCCGCTGCCCGCACTGCGGATCGGCCGACACCGAACTGCTGAGCCGGTTCTCCTCCACCGCGTGCAAGGCGCTGCGCCGCTGCCTGGCCTGCCGGGAACCGTTCGACCACTTCAAGGAGCTGTGATGGCCCGCTTCCACCCGCTCCCGGTGGCCGCGGTCGACCGGATCACCGACGACTCCGTCGCCCTGACCTTCTCCGTGCCGCCCGCACTGCGCGAGGAGTACCGGCACGCGCCCGGCCAGCATCTCGCGCTGCGCCGCCGGGTCGACGGCACGGACATCCGGCGCACCTACTCGATCTGCTCCCCCGCTCCCGACCCGGACGGCGAGGGCCCGGACAGCCTGCGGGTGGGGGTGCGGCTGGTCGAGGGCGGGGCCTTCTCCGCGTACGCCCTGAAGGAGATCAACGTCGGGGACGAGCTGGAGGTGATGACCCCGGCGGGCCGCTTCACGCTGGAGCCGGCGCCGGGCCTGTACGCGGCGGTCGTCGGCGGCAGCGGCATCACCCCGGTGCTGTCCATCGTCGCCACCCTGCTGGCGCGCGAGCCGGCGGCCCGGTTCTGCCTGATACGCAGCGACCGTACGGCCGCCTCGACGATGTTCCTGGAAGAGGCCGCCGACCTGAAGGACCGCTACCCGGAGCGGTTCCAGCTGGTGACCGTGCTCTCCCGGGAGGAACAGCAGGCGGGCCTGCCGTCCGGCCGGCTCGACCGGGAGCGGCTCACCGGGCTGCTGCCCGCGCTGCTGCCGGTGGACGAGGTGGCGGGCTGGTTCCTGTGCGGGCCGTACGGGCTGGTGCGGGGCGCGGAGCAGGCGCTGCGCGAGCTGGGCGTGGTGCGGGACCGGATCCACCAGGAGATCTTCCACGTGGACGCGGGCTCGGCCCCGGCGGCCACGGCTCAGGCACCCGCGCACAGCACCGTCACCGCGCGGCTCGACGGCCGCGGCGGCACCTGGCCGGTGCGCGAGGGCGAGTCGCTGCTGGAGACGGTGCTGCGCAACCGGCCCGACGCGCCCTACGCCTGCAAGGGCGGGGTGTGCGGGACCTGCCGGGCCTTCCTGGTCGCGGGCGAGGTGCGCATGGACCGCAACTTCGCGCTGGAGACGGAGGAGACGGAGGCCGGGTACGTGCTGGCCTGCCAGTCGCATCCGCTGACGGAGAGGGTGGAGCTGGACTTCGACCGCTGACGTCCGCGGGACCGTTCCCTCGTCCTGGAACGGGCTGAGCGGCGCCCGGGGGGCCGGGCGCCGGGGCCGGTGGGTCCCGGGGCTACAGGACGAAGCCCGGCTTGCCGTCGTCGGTGACGACCGGGCGGCCGGCGGCCTCCCAGTGCTGCATGCCGCCGTCGACGTTCACCGCGTCGACGCCCTGCTGGACCAGGTACATGGTGACCTGGGCGGAGCGACCGCCCGAGCGGCAGATGACGTGCACGCGGCCGTCCTGCGGGGCGGCCTCGGTCAGCTCGCCGTAGCGGGCCACGAACTCGCTGAGGGGGATGTGCAGCGCTCCCCCGGCGTGGCCCGCCTGCCACTCGTCGTCCTCGCGGACGTCCAGCAGGAAGTCGCCGTCCTTGAGGTCCGTCACCTGGACCGTGGGCACACCAGCTCCGAAGTTCATGGCTCTGACGCTACCCGAAGCGGAGGGCGGGTCAGTCCTGGGCCAGCAGGGCGGCCAGATCCGCCTCCCGCCGGGCGATGTCGGCGCGCAGCCGGTCGGCGATCTCTTCGAGCAGCCCGTCGGGGTCGTCCGGCGCGAGGCGGAGCATGCCGGCGATCGCGCCCTCCTCCAGTTCCCGGGCGACCAGGGTGAGCAGCTCCTTGCGCTGGGTGAGCCATTCGAGGCGGGCGTACAGCTCCTCGGCGGGGCTCGGGCGGCGCTCGGGCGGTACCGGACCGGCGGCCCACTCCTCGGCCAGCTCCCTGAGCAGGCCCTCGTCGCCGCGGGCGTAGGCGGCGTTGACCCGGCTGAGGAACTCCTCGCGCCGCTTGCGCTCCGCCTCTTCCTGGGCCAGGTCGGGATGGGCCTTGCGGGCCAGCTCGCGGTAGAGCTTGCGGGCCTCCTCGCTGGGCCGCACCCGCTGCGGGGGCCGTACCGGCTGGTCGGTGAGCATGGCGACGGCCTCGGGGAACAGGCCGTCACCGTCCATCCAGCCGTGCAGCAGCTCCTCCACGCCCGGGATCGGCATCACCTGGGCGCGGGCCTCGGCGGCGCGGCGGATGTCCTCGGGGTCGCCGGTGCGGGCGGCCTTCGCCTCGGCGATCTCCGCGTCCAGCTCCTCGATGCGGCTGTAGAGCGGGCCGAGCCGCTGTTCGTGCAGGCGGGCGAAGTTCTCGACCTCGACGCGGAAGGTCTCCACGGCGATCTCGTACTCGATCAACGCCTGCTCGGCGGCCCGTACGGCCTGTTCCAGCCGTTCCTCGGGGCGGGGGGCCTGGGACTGGCCGGCTTCCGGGGTTGTCACCCGCCCAGCGTAGCCGCTGCCTTCCCCGCGGCCGGGGTGCGGTTCCCGCGCTCCCGGCGCAGCGCCCCCGCGCCCGCTGGGGGCCTGCCTCACAGCCGTCCCCCAGAATCCCCGGGAACCGCCCTCAGACCCCCAGCTCCGCCTCGATCCGGCCCGCCTTGATCCCCGCGACCAGCTCGGCGTGGTCCGCCTCCGTGCGGTCGGCGTAGGCGACGGCGAACGCGGCGATCGCCTCGTCCAGTTCCTCGTTCTTGCCGCAGTAGCCGGCGATCAGCCGGGGGTCGGCGCTGTGGGAGTGGGCGCGGGCCAGCAGGGCGCCGGTCATGCGGCCGTAGTCGTCGATCTGGTCGGCGGCGAGGGCGGCCGGGTCGACGCTGCCCTTGCGGTTGCGGAACTGCCGCACCTGGTACGGGCGCCCCTCGACGGTGGTCCAGCCCAGCAGGATGTCGCTGACGATCTGCATCCGCTTCTGCCCGAGGACCACGCGGCGCCCCTCGTGCGGTACCGCGGGCGCTTCGAAACCGGCCGTGACCAGGTGCGGGACGAGAGCCGAGGGGCGGGCCTCCTTCACCTGGAGGACCAGGGGCTCGCCGCGGTGGTCGAGGAGCAGGACGACGTAGGACCGGGTGCCGACGCTGCCGGTGCCGACCACCCGGAAGGCGACGTCGTGCACGGCGTGCCGGGCGAGCAGCGGGTGGCGGTCCTCGCCGAGGGTGTCGACATACGGCTCCAGGGACGCGGCGACCGCGGCGGCCTCCGCGTCCGGTACGCGGCGCAGCACGGGCGGCGCGGGCACGAACCGGCGTCCGCCGTCCGGCACCGGCTCGGTGGACTTCGCGGCGAACCGGCCGCTGGTGTTGGCCCGGGCCTTCTCCGAGACCCGCTGGAGGGTGCCGAGCAGGTCGTGGGCGTCGGTGTGGGAGACGAGTTCCTCGTCCGCGATGGCGTTCCAGGCGTCGAGCACGGGCAGCCTGGCGAGCAGCCGCATGGTGCGGCGGTAGGCGCCGGCCGCGTCCCGGGCCGCGGCGCGGCAGGTGTCCTCGTCGGCGCCCGCCTCACGTCCGGCGAGCACCAGCGAGGCCGCGAGCCGCTTGAGGTCCCACTCCCAGGGGCCGTGCGCGGTCTCGTCGAAGTCGTTGAGGTCGATCACGAGGCCGCCGCGGGCGTCGCCGTACAGCCCGAAGTTCGCCGCGTGGGCGTCACCGCAGATCTGGGTGCCGATCCCGGTGGCGGGGGTGCGGGCGAGGTCGTACGCCATGAGTCCGGCGGAGCCGCGCAGGAAGGCGAAGGGGGTCGCCGCCATCCGGCCCACGCGCAGCGGGGTCAGTTCGGCGATGCGGCCGGCGTTGGACCCGGCCACCGCGCTCACCGCGTCGGGGCGGGCGGCGTCCACCTCCAGCGTGCGGTGGGCCGAGCGCGGCACGCCCTCCCGGAGCGCCTTGCCCTCCTGCTTCGGCGAGCCCTGCGGCGGCCAGGCGGCGAACCCGCGCACCCTCGGCACGCGGCGCGCGCCCCCGTCCACCACGTCGGTCACTCCCCCGCCGGTTCCGGTCACCGCGACCGCCTCCCCCCACGCCCCGCCCGCCTTCGGACAGGCGGCGGTACGAACATCGACTCGGGAGACCGTACCGCCGGTGGCCGGAACACGTCAGGCCCTGGGACCGCGTCGAGGCGGGGGCCGCCGTGTGGCCGGGGCCGGTGGTCAGGGGCCGTGCCCGGCCGGCCGTCCAGGGCCGTGCGTCCAGGGCCGTGCGTCCAGGGCCGTGCGCGGCCGGCGCGTCGGCGGTACCGGAACGCGCCCGCCGCTCAGGCGCGGACGTCCAGCACGTACTTGCCGGTGGAGGCCCGCGTCTCCAGCAGCTCGTGGGCGTGGGCGACGTCCTTGAGCGGCAGCACGTGGACGTCCACGCGGACCGTTCCCGCGGCGACCTCCGCGAGCGCCCGCTCCAGGTGGGCGCGGAGCAGCCGCGGGGCGCGGCCGGCGACGCCGCCGAGGTTGTAGCCGACGAGCGAACTGTTGGTGTACCAGGGGTGGTTGCCCTCGAAGGTGACGTCCTCGGCCGCCGCGTTGCCGAAGATGACGTGCCGTCCGAACGCCGCGAGCAGGCCGGTCACGGACGACCGGAAGGCGCCGCCGACCGAGTCCAGGACCAGGTCGGCGCCCGCGCCGCCGGTCCGCTCGGCCACCACGCGTTCGAGGTCCTCGTAGGAGACCACGCTGTCGTAGCCGAAGCCGCGCGCGTACGCCGCCTTGGCCGGGCTGCTGGTCACGCCGATGACCGTGCCCGCGCCCAGGGTCCGGGCCAGCTGGGCCGCGGCCGTGCCGACGCCGCCCGCCGCGGCGAGGACGACCACGCTCTCGCCCTCGGCGAGGTGGCCGGCGGAGGTGAGCAGTCCGAGGGCGGTCGTGACGTTGCACAGGGCGCCCGCCGCCCGGGCGCCGTCCAGGCCGGCGAGCGGGCCGTCCAGCCGTACGGCGTGCTCCGCGCCGACGGCGACCACCTCCGCGTTGCCGCCGCCGCCCAGGGTCAGGGCGGCCACGCGCTCGCCGGCCCGGAAGCCGGTGACGCCCTCGCCGACGGCACGGACCGTGCCGACCGCCTCCAGGCCCGGGTGGTGCGGCAGGCCGACCGGGAACTGGCCGCGCCGGAACATGACCTCGGCGAAGTTGACGCCCGCGTGCGTGACGTCGACGGTGATCTGCCCGGGTTCCGGCTCGGGCACCGGGACGTCGGCGACGGTCAGGACGGACGGGCCGCCGAAGGACTCGAAGCGTACGGCGCGCATGAGGCTCCCTGGGGTCTGCTGGGTGTTCGTCATCGGATTCCTGTCTGGCCGAGCGTGCCGGCGGGGCCGTGTCCGGTGAGCAGGCGCGTGCCGCCCGGACAGGTGGCGGCGACCGTGCGCAGGGACGCGTCCAGGCTCGCCGGGCTGGCGCCGGGGGCGTCCGCGCGGCCCCTGCCGCCGGCCAGGAGGGTGTCGCCGGTGGCCAGGACCGGGGCGTCGGCGTCGGCGTCGTCGAAGCGGAACATGACGGACCCACCGGTGTGGCCGGGCGTGTGCAGCACGGTGACCGGCATGGCCGCGAAGTCCAGTCCGCCGCCGTCGGCCGGGATCTCGGCGACCTGCTCCGGCTCCTGGTCGGGGTGGCCGACGAGCAGGTCGCGCGGGAAGGTGTCCGGCAGGCCCTTGGCGGGGGCGCCGAACTGGTAGCGGTCGGCGGGATGGATCCACGCCGGGATGCCGTAGCGCCGGGCGAGCGGCACGGCGTCCCAGGTGTGGTCCATGTGGCCGTGGGTGATCAGGATCGCCTCCGGTTCGAGCCGGTGGGCCCGTACGGCCTCGGCGACCGCGTCGGCGGCGTCGTGCCCCGGATCGACGATGAGGCACGGGGCGCCGGGCCCCGGGGCGACGATGTGGACGTTGGTGCCGAACTTGCCGGTGGCGGCGGACAGAACGAGCATGCCGCGACTCTGTCTTAGCCTTCGGCTATATGTCAATTGGCGTTTGTGAAGCAGAACTCTGGCTCATCGCTGACCTATAGTGCGTGTCGGCACCGGTGCGCCCAGGCCCGGTGCGCGGTCGCGTCGTCAGGGGGTTCGTGGGATGAAGGCCATCGCCGTCCAGCGCTACGGAGGACCGGAGGTCCTCGAGCTGATGGACCTGCCGGAGCCTCGGCTCGGGCCGGACGTGGTGCTGGTCCGGGTGCGCTACGCCGGCGTCAACCCGGCCGACTGGAAGATCCGCGAGGGGTACATCCACGACTGGTTCGAGGCCCACTTCCCCATGGTCATGGGCTGCGACCTGTCCGGTGTGGTCGAGCGCGTCGGCCTGGGCGTCACCGAGTTCGCGCCCGGGGACGAGGTCGTGGGCTACGTACGCGCCGACCACATGCAGCGCGGCACCTACGGCGAACTCGTGGCCGCGCCGGTGCGCACCCTGGCGCGCCGTCCGCGCGCCCTGGACTGGCGGCAGTCCGCCGGTCTGCCGGCCGCCGGCCTCACCGCCTACCAGGCGCTGCGCCGCCATCTCCAGGTCGGCCCCGGTGACGTGCTGCTCGTCCACGCGGCGGCCGGCGGGGTCGGCTCCCTCGCGGTGCAGATCGGGCGGTCCCTCGGCGCCCGCGTCGTCGGCACGGCGAGCGAGCGCAACCACGACTTCCTGCGCTCGCTCGGCGCCGAGCCGGTGACCTACGGCCCCGGTCTGGCCGACCGGGTGCGGGCGCTGGCCCCGCGGGGCGTCGACGCGGTGTTCGACCTGATGGGCGGTGAGACCCTCCTCGGCTCCCCCGCGCTGCTGCGGCCCGGGGGCCGGCTCGCCTCGATCTCCGGCGACGTCACGGGACTCGGCGGCCGCTACGTCTTCGTCCGCCCCGACCCGGCCGACCTCGCCGCCCTGGTGGACCTCGCGGACCGCGGTGAGCTGACGGTGCACGTCAGCGCGGAGTTCCCACTGGCGGACGCGGCCCGGGCACACGAGCTGGTGGCGGGCGGCCACGTACGCGGAAAGGTCGTACTGGCGGTGACACCGTAGGGCCGGAGGCCGGAGGCCGGGGGCCGCAGGCCCTGGGCTGAGGGTCGTGGGCCGAGGGCCGTGGCCCGCAGGGCCGAGGGCCGTGGAGCTGTCGGGCCGAGGGCCGTGGAGCTGTGGGGCCGAGGGCCGTGGAGCTGTCGGGCCGAGGGCCGTGGAGCTGTGGGGCCGAGGGCCGTGGGCCGTGGGCCCGAGAGGCTGTAGGCCCTTGAGCCGGGGCCATGAGCCCGTGGCCCGTGAGTCGTGGCCCGTAGGCCATGGGTTACGAGCCCCGGACCGAAGGCTGAGGGGCCGTAGGGCCATGAGCCCGTGAGCCGGGGCCTGTGAGCCGGGGCCCGTGGCCCGTGGGCTATAAGCCCCGTAGGGTCGTAGGCCGTGGAGCCCTGAGGGCCGCAGGCCATGGGCCATGAGCCCGGTAGGGCCGTGGGGCCAAGGGCCGCAGATCATGGGCTCGTGGGCCGAGTGCCGTAGCCCGTAAGGCCGTAGGCCCGTCAGCTCGAGGGCCGCAGACCATGGGCCCGTGGGCCGAGGACACGGAGGGCCAAGGACCCGTAGGGCGTTGGAACGTGCCGTAAGGCCGGCGGAAGGGACCGGCGGCCGGCGGCGCCGGTGTGTGGCTGGAAAGGGCCGTCCCCTGGGGGCGGCCCTTTTCCCGTGCCCGGGACCGCCCGCCACCCGTTCTCCAGTGAACCTCCAGCGACCGTCGAGCCGTCCCCCACGGAGCCGTCGGCCGGGCTTCCCGGCGCTCTCGGGCGGGCTCACTGGCGCTCTCGGGCGGGCCCCCCGGCGCTCTCAGGCAGGCCCCCCGGCGCTCTCGGCCGAGCCCTCAGAGGTGGCTGCCAGGCTCTTTCCGTGCCCCTCACGGTGGGCCGCCGAAACAAGACCACGGACGAATGGACTGGGCATGACCCTTGCTGAGCAGGAGCGGACGGCAGCCGTCCCGGCCGCCCCCGAACTCGCCTACCAGCGTTCGATGGACCGTGTGCTGGTGCACCGCCGCGCCGTCATGGAGGTCTTCGTCACGGACGCGGCACGGCTCGGTGAGGACCGCTTCGCCGTGGCCGTCCAGGCGCCCCGCGCGCACGGCTACTACAACGACCACACGCAGCGGCCCGCACTGCTCGACCCGTTGTTCCTCCTGGAGGCCGCCCGGCAGGCGGTCACCGTCGTCGCGCACCAGTGGCTGGACGTCCCGTACGACACCTCCTTCCTGATCAGCGACTGGACCACCGAGTTCACCGACCTGCCGGCGCTGCGCACCCGCGGAGACGCGCCGGACGAGCTGGTGATCGAGATCGGCACCCGGGACCTGCGGCGGCGCGGCACCCGGCTGCTGGCCGCCACGCTGGACTGCGCGTTCGTGGCCGGCGGCCGGCGGGCCGGTACGAGCGTCATCGTGGCCGGGTACCTCAGCCGCGACGGCTACCGGGCCCATCGCGCCAAGAGCCGGGGGACCGTGCCGCCGCTCTCCTCCGAACGGCCGGACAGGCGGGCCGGCGTCCCCGTGGCGCCGGCGCTCGTCGGCCGGGAGCGGCCCGGCAACGTGGTGCTGGCCGACGTCGAGTGCCCGGGCGGACCGCTCGCCCTGCGCGCCGTCCTGGACGTCCCGGTGCGGCACCCGGCGATGTACGACCACCCGCTGGACCACGTGCCCGCGATGGCGCTGATGGAGGCCGCCCGGCAGGCGGCCGTGCTCGCCGCCGGGGCACCGGCCGACGAGCGGTACGCGCACGCCTTCCGCGCCACCTTCGGGCGGTTCGTGGAGCTGGACAGTCCGGTGACCGTCACCGTGACGCCCGTCGACGGCGGGCGCCACGCGGTCGACTTCCGGCAGGACGGCGTGTCCGTGTGCACCGCCGAGGTCGGCGTCACCCGGCTCCCGGCGGCGCCGGCCGCGCACCCGGACGGACGGTGACCCGGCGTGCGGCTCACCTCACCCCTCGGGCTGGTCGCCGCGGCCTGGTACCCGCAGCGGCGGCAGACCGTCGAACAGGCCCTCGCAGCCGGTGACATCGACGCCCGCACGGCTCGTGAACTCGGCTACACCTCCCTGCCGGTGAGCGAGGACACCGCGCCGCCGGACATGGCCGTCGAGGCCGCCGGCCAGGTGCTGGCGCTGTCCGGCGTCCAGGCCGACGACCTGTCGATGGTGCTCCACGCGAGCGTCCACCACCAGGGCCACGACGCCTGGTCCGCCCCGCACTACGTCGCCCACCGGCTGGGCGCCCTGCACGCCGTGCCGATCGGGCTGCTCCAGCAGTGCAACGGCGGTGCCGCCGGCATCGAGCTGGCCGCCGGCCGGCTGCAGGGCGACCCGGCGGCCGGGCCGGCGCTGGTGACCACCGCCGACCGCTTCCTGATGCCGAGCTGGCACCGCTGGCTCAGCGACTACGGCATGGCGGCCGGCGACGCCGCCACCGCCGTCCTCGTCCACCGCCTCACCGGGGCGGCACCGGCGCCGGACCTGCTGCTGCGTGCCCTGGTGTCGAAGGCCGCCCCCGAACTCGAGGTGATGCACCGCGGCGACGACGAGTTCAACGCGACCCCCATGGGCCACAGCCCGGTGATCGACGTACGGCGCACCAAGCGCGCCTTCATCAAGACCTACGGCGTGGACTTCTTCCTGAAGACCGCCGCGGACCGCATCCGCGCCGTCGTCGAGGAGTGCCTGGCCGACGCCGGGCTCGCCGCCGACGATCCACGGCTGCGCTACGCGGTGGTACCGCGCCTGGGCAGCAAGGCGATGGCGGAGGCGTACCTGCCGCCGCTGACGGAGGTCACCGCCGCCGAGGTGCTCGACCTCGGCCGGGCGACCGGGCACGTGGGGGCCGGCGACCTCAACGCCTCCCTCGCCGACCTGGCCCGCACGGACCTGCTGGCGCCCGGGCAGTACGCGCTGGTGCTCAACGGCGGCGGCGGGTTCACGTTCACCGCGATGGCGGTCGCCCGTCCCTGAGCCCACCGGTCCTCACCGTTCCATACCGGTCCCCACCGATCGAACCCGTTCACACCACTCAAGGAGACACCCATGTCCGCACAGCAGGACCGCCTCTTCACCCTCGTCGTCGACAAGCTGGGCGTCGACCCCGAGCAGCTGTCCCCCACCGCCACCCTCGACGCCCTCGAACTCGACTCGCTGCTGCTGATCGAGCTGAGCGTCCTCGTGGAGAAGGAGTTCGGCGTCCAGCTCGACGAGACGGCGCTGACCCCCGACTCCACCCTCGGCGACGTCCTCGCCGCCATCGACGCCAAGGTCTCGGTGGCCTGATGGCGGGCGCGGGAGCGGAAGGGCGGCGCACGGAGCGCTTCGACGTCGCCGTCACCGGGGTGGGTCTGGTCACCCCGGCCGGAGTGGGCGTGCGGGCCAACGTCGAACGGGTCTGGTCGGGCGTGTCGACCGCGGCCGCCGACCCGGACCTCGCCGGGCTGCCCGTCGACTTCGCCTGCCGGGTACCGGACTTCGACGCCGGCGCCCTGCTCGGCCGGCGCACGGCGCTCCGCATGGACCCCGTCAGCCACTTCGGCGTGGTGGCGGCCCGGCAGGCGGTCGAGGACGCCGGGCTGGACCCGGCGTCCTGGGACGGTGCCCGGGTCGGCGTGGTCGTCGGCACCTCGCTGGGCGGCTGGTCCACGGTCGAGCGGGAGCACGGCAAGCACCTGGCCGACGGGGCGAGGTTCGTCTCGCCGCTGCTGATGGTGATGGGCCCGGTCAACATGACGGCCGGCTACATCGCCATGGACCTGAAGGCACTCGGCCCCAACCAGGTCGTCTCCACGGCCTGCGCCTCCGGCAACACGGCGATCGGGTACGCCCGCGCCCTGCTGGAGTCCGGGGCCTGCGACATCGTCCTGGCCGGCGGCGCGGAGGCGGCGATGTCCCCGACCGCGATGGCGAGCCTCGCCACGGCCGGGGCGCTCTCCACGCGCACCGACGACCCCGCGTCCGCCTCCCGCCCGTTCGACGCCGACCGGGACGGGTTCGTCGCGGGGGAGGGCGCGGCCATGCTGGTGCTGGAGCGGGTCGAGGACGCGCGGGCACGCGGCGCCCGGGTCCGGGCCCGGGTCTCCGGGTTCGGCGCGTCCGCCGACGGCCACCACGCCTCGGCGCCCGACCCGACGGGCGGCGGTGCCGAACGGGCCGTCCGGGCCGCGCTCGCCGACGCGGTGCTGGAGCCGGGCGACGTCGACCACGTCAACGCGCACGGCACCTCCACCCCGCTCAACGACATCACCGAGGCCACGGTGATCCGCCGGGTGTTCGGCGAGAAGCCCGCCGTCACCTCCACCAAGGGCGTGGTCGGCCATCTGCTGGGCGCGGCCGGCGCGGCCGAGGCCGTCTACACGGTGCTCGCCGTCGAGCAGCGGCTCGTCCCGCCGACCGCCAACCTGACCAGCCTCGACCCGGGCATCGGGGTCGACGTCGTCGCCAAGGACGCCCGGCCGATGGAGATCGGCGCCGCGGTGAACAACTCCTTCGGCTTCGGCGGCCAGAACGCGGTGATCGTGGTGACTCCCGCATGACGGACGCCACCGTGGCCACGGCCACCAGCGACGCCGGCACCGCCGCGCCGGCGGGCCGTTCCGTGCTCGTCACCGGCGGGAACCGCGGTATCGGACTGGCCGTCGCCCGTTCGCTCGCCGCGCGGGGCGACCGGGTGGCGGTCACGTACCGCACCGGCGAACCCCCGGCGGGGTTCCTCGCGGTGCGCTGCGACGTCACCGACGAGGAGCAGGTGGCGCGTGCCTTCAAGGAGGTCGCGGCCGCCCAGGGCCCGGTCGAGGTGCTGGTCGCCAACGCCGGGATCGCCCGGGACGGACTGCTGCCGGCCCTCGCCGACGACGCCGTCGACGCGGTGCTCGACACCAATCTGCGGGCGGTCATGCGGGTCGCCCGGCACGCCTCCCGGGCCATGATCGGGGGCCGCTGGGGCCGGATGGTGCTGATCTCCTCCGCCGTCGCGTTCACCGGCTCGCCGGGCCAGAGCGCCTACACCGCCGCGAAGGCGGGCCTGGTCGGCCTGGCCCGCTCCCTGGCCTGGGAACTCGGCGGCCGCGGCATCACCGTCAACGTCGTCGCCCCCGGCCTCGTGGAGACGGACATGCTGCGCGAGGTGCGCCCGGCCCGGCTGGAGCAGTACCTGTCCATGACCCCGCTCGGCCGCGCCGCGACCCCCGACGAGGTGGCCGCGGCCGTGCGGTTCCTCACCAGCGAGCAGGCCACGTACATCACCGGCGCCGTGCTGCCGGTCAGCGGTGGGCTGGGCATGGGCCACTGACGTCCCGTGCCACCGGAACCCACCACCACGCGCGAGCACAGGAAAGGGAAACCATGCCAGTCGGTGTCCTGTCGATCGGTTCCCACACCCCGGACAGGGTGGTCGACAACCAGCAGATCAGTTCCTGGACGGGAATGCCGGAGTCCTGGGTGACCGAACGCACCGGGGTGCTCCAGCGGCGCTACGCCGGTCCGGGCACGACCACGTCCGACCTCGCCGTGCCGGCCGCGGACGAGGCGCTCGGGGCGCTCGGGCCCGATGCGCGCAGGCGGCTCGGGGCCCTGATCGTGGCGACGAGCACGCCGGACGTGCCGCAGCCGTCCACGGCCGCGATCCTCCAGCACAAGCTGGGCCTGTCCACCCTGCCCGCCTTCGACATCAACGCCGTCTGCAGTGGTTTCCTGTACGGCCTCGCGGTCGCCGAGGGGCTCGTCGCCGCCGGCCGGCACGGCGACCACGTCCTGCTCGTCGGCGCCGACATGTTCTCCACGATCATGGACCGGACGGACCGGCGCACGGTGAGCCTGTTCGGTGACGGCGCGGGGGCCGTCGTCCTCGGCGAGGTGCCCGAGGGGTACGGCCTGCGGTCGGTGCACCTGGTCACGGACGGGGAGTTCCACCACTACGTCGGCGTGGAGGCCGGCGGGACGCGGACCCCGTTGGACGCCGAGGCCCGCGCGGCCGGGAAGCACTACTTCCGCATGGACGGCCGCGCGGTGCGCGACTACGCGCTGTCGGTCCTGGCCAAGCTGACCGCCCAGACGCTCGACGACACGGGGCTCGCCCTGGAGGACGTCGACCGGTTCGTCTTCCACCAGGCGAACACCAGGCTGCTGGAGACCTTCGTGGCCGACGCCGGCATCGACCCCGCACGCGTTGCCTACACGGCACCGCACCTGGGCAACACGGTCGCCGCCTCCGTACCGCTCACGCTGCACGCCACGCACCGCGACCGGCCGCTGCGGCGCGGCGAGCGGGTGCTGCTGGCCTCGGTGGGCGGCGGCATGACGGCGGGCGCGGCCCTGCTCACCTGGTACTGACGCCCCCACCGCACGACAACGACACCCACGCAGCGAAGGAGAAGCCATGAGGCTGGAGGGACGGACCGCCGTCATCACCGGCGGCACGCGGGGCCTGGGCCGGGCGATCGCCGAGGCGTTCCTCGCGGAGGGCGCCTCGGTGGTGGCCGCCGCGCGCAACCCCTACGACATCAAGGAACTCGCGGACGACCACGAGGGCCGCCTGCTGTACCAGTACACCGACGTCACCGACGAGCGGTCGGTGGACGAGCTGATGACCGCCGCCTGCGAGGCGTACGGGGGCGTCGACATCCTGGTCAACAACGCCGGCGTCAGCCGGGACGGCAAGATCGCCCGGCTGTCGGTGGCCGACTGGAACACCACGCTGGCCACCAACCTCACCGGTGTGTTCCTGTGCACCCGGGCGGTGATCGGCCCGATGACCACCGCGGACAAGCCGGCGGGACCGGGCGGACGCATCATCAACGTGTCGTCCTGCGTGGCCGGGCGGGCCGCGGCGGGGGCCGGCGCGTACAGCGCGAGCAAGGCGGCCGTGGAGATGTTCACCCGCACCTCGGCGGTCGAGCTGGCGCCCAGGAACATCCGCGTCAACTGCCTCTCGCCCGGCTACATCGACGAGGGCATGGGCAAGGAGCTGGCCGCCAACGAGCGCGCCTGGGAGAGCTACCGCGGCCGGCTGCTGTCGGACCGGCTGGGCCGTCCGGAGGAGGTGGGCGCCGCTGCCGTCTTCCTGGCCTGCGGCGAGAGCTCGTACGTCAACGGCACGGTCGTCGAGGTCAACGGGGGCCTGCTGTGGGCGGCGTGACGGACCGCCGGGCCGGGGAGCCGGTACTCGTCGTCGGCGCGGGCCCGGTCGGCCTGGTCCTGGCGTGCGAGCTGCTCCAGCAGGGCGTGGCCGTACGGGTCGTGGACGCCGGCCGGCGCGGCGACCCGCGGCACTCCCGGGCCAATGTCGTCTGGCCCCGCAACCTCGAACTGCTGGACCGCGTCGGGGTGACCGGCGACCTGCTGGACATCGGCCACCGGCTGGCGGGGACGGCGTTCTACTCGCGCGGCCGGCGGCTGGCGACGGCCTGGATGAGCAGACTGCCCGACTCCCCGTACCCGTTCGCGCTCACCCTCTCGCAGAACGACACCGAGTCCGTGCTGCGCGCCAGGGTGGCCGCGCTGGGCGGCACCGTCGAGGACGGCGTGCGGCTGACCGCCCTCGACCAGGCGGACGGGGTGCCGTCGGTGAAGCTGGAGCACGACAGCGGCCGGGTCGAGGAGCTCCGGCCGGGCTGGCTCGTCGGCGCGGACGGGGCGCACAGCACCGTCCGCAAGGAACTGGGCATCGCCTACGACGGACCGCCCGTCGACGTGTCGTTCGCCATCACCGACGCCCGGCTGACCACCAGCCTGTCCGAGGACCTGTCCCACTACTGCTACGCCCCGAGCGGCGCGATCGTGCTGGGCCCGATGGGCGGCGGGGTGCACCGCATCGCGCTGAACGTGCCGCACGACGCCTACGACGAGGACGCCCCGCCGCCGCGGGCGCTGTTCCAGGAGGCCGTCGACGACCGGGCGGCCGGCCGGAGCCGGGTCGAGGAACTGCTGTGGAGCGGCTCGTTCCGGGTGCGGGTGCGGATCGCGTCCACGTTCCGCAGCGGCCGCTGCTTCCTGGCCGGCGACGCCGCCCACGTGATCAGCCCGGCCGGCGGCCAGGGCATGAACACCGGCATGCAGGACGCGTTCAACCTGGCGTGGAAGCTGTCCGGGGTGCTCCGCGGCGAGTTCGGGGAGGGCATCCTCGACTCCTACGACAGCGAGCGGCGTGCCGTCTCCCACCAGGTGGCCCGGTCCACCCAGTGGCTGACCAAGGCCGGCCTGGTCGGCACGCCCGCGAAGGTGGCGCTGCGCGACGCGGCCTTCCGCGCGGCGGACCGCACGGGCGTGTTCCAGCGCCGGATCGCCCCCCAGCTCGGCCAGACGGCCGTCAGTTACGGCGAGGACCGGCATCCGAGGCTGCCGGTGAAGGTCGCGGGCCCGGCCCGCGCGAACGCCCCGGCGCTGTCGGCCGAGGGCTGGCCGGTGATCGACCGGGACCGGCACACCGTCCTGCTGTGGCCCGGCACGCGGACCCCGCCGGCCGGCTGGCCGGGCGCCCGCGACCGGGTGCGCGGCGCGCTGCCCGAGGACACGCCCGTGCTGGACCTCACGCGCGCGGTCCCGGCGGCCCTCGCCCGGGCGCTGGGGCCGCGGCCGGCCGTGGCCGTGGTCCGCCCCGACGGCCACCTCCTGGCCCGGCTGGATCCCTCGAGGCCGCAGGAGACCACGCGGCTGCTCGCCCGAGCGGCCCACGCAAGGAGTCAGCCATGACGAACCGTCCCGAGCCCCACCCCCTCGCCGCGGACCACGACCGCCCCGTCGTGGCGTTCTTCGACGCCGACGAGACGCTCATCGCGATGAAGACGCCGTTCTCCCTGCTGCGCTGGCGGTTGCGCCGCCAGGGGGACATCACGGGCGCCGCCTACGAGCGGGCCGTGGAGCCGCTGCGCCGGCTTGCGTCGATGGGCGTCACACCGGTCGAGGTGGTGTCCAGGTTCTACGAGCTGCACGCGGGCATCCCCTGGGACGACGTGGTCGCCGAGGCCCGGGACTGGTACGCCGACCTGCGCGAGCACGGCGCGCCGTTCATCGAGCCGACGGTCGCCCGGCTGCGCCGCCACCAGCAGGCGGGCCACCGCACGGTGGTGGTCTCCGGTTCCTGGCCGGCGACGCTGCACCCCATCACCGACGACCTGGGCATCGACCTGGTCCTGTGCACCGAGCCCGACCTGGACGCGGAAGGCCGGATGACCGGCGCGATCAGGCACGCGATGTTCGGCCCGGCCAAGGCCGACGCGGTCCGCGAGGCGCTGGCGAAGTTCGGCGCGGACCCGGCGGACTGCTACGCGTACGGCGACGACCCGGGCGACCTGACCATGCTCGGCATGGTCGGCCACCCCACGGTGGTCGGCGCGAACCCCCGCATGACCGAACACGCCGCCCAGCACGGCTGGCCCACCCTGCCGGCCACCCTGGCCGCGGGGACCCGCCGCCAGCACGTGTAGCGCGGCTCGCCGCGGCCACCCGGGTGGGCGGCGGCCCCGCGAGGGGGCCGCCCACGGGGGTGGTCAGCGAGGGCCGGCCGGTTCCGGGAGGGCGTCCAGCTCCGCCAGGGCGTCCGGCGGCAGGGTCAGGGAGCCGGCCGCGACGTTGTCCTCCAGGTAGCGCCGGGTCTTCGTGCCCGGGATGACCCCGACGTGCTCGCCCTGGGCCAGCACCCATGCGATGGCCACCTGCGCCACGGTCGCGCCCAGCCGGTCGGCGACGGCCCGAACCCGGTCCACGATGGCCTGGTTCGCGGCGATGGCCTCGGGCTGGAACCGCGGCAGGCGGTGCCGTCCGTCCGCCTTCGGCAGGTCGCCGGGGCCGGCGATCAGACCGGACAGGAAACCCCGGCCCAGGGGCGCGAACGCGATGAAGGCGATGCCCTCCCGTGCGCAGTGGTCGACCACCCCGTCGGTCAGGGCGTCACGGCTCCACAGGGACAGTTCGCTCTGCACCGAGGCGACCGGGTGCACCGCGTGGGCGCGGGCGATCTCGTCCGGTGACGCCTCGGACAGCCCGATCGCGCCGGCCTTGCCCTCCTTCACCAGCTCCGCCAGCGCGCCCCAGCTCTCCTCGACCGGCACCCGCGGGTCGATGCGGTGCAGCTGGTACAGGTCCACGTGGTCCACCCCCAGCCGCCGCAGGCTCGCCTCGAACGCGCCGCGCAGGTACTCCGGCCGGCCGTCCCGGTGGCTGCGGTAGGTGACCGGGTCGTCGACCACCAGTCCGCCCTTGGTGGCGAGCAGCACCTCGTCACGGTGGCCCCGCAGGGCCTTACCCACCAGGACCTCGTTGGTGAAGGGGCCGTACTGGTCGGCCGTGTCGATCAGATCGACGCCGAGTCCGACGGCGCGGCGGATCACCGCGACGGACTCGTTCTCGTCCCGCCCCTCCTCGTCGTACCCCCAGGACATCCCCATGCAGCCGAGTCCCACGGCCGCGAACGACCGTTCCGTGCCGCCCAGTCGGATCCTGCGCATCGCCGTACGCACCACCTTTCCCCGCGTCGCTGTGAAGCGTCGGTCACCGTCACCCGCCGTCGAGTGGCAGGCCAACGTCTTTATACAGAACTCTGGCATACGTCGTTGACAGCGGGTCTGCTGAGTACCCTACTCTGTGCCAGAGTTCTGCTACATAGCTGACGACTACCTGACAACAGACAACAGACAGAGGTGATCCACCATGTCCACCGGCAACCCGCGGGCCACCCTCGCCGCGGCGTGCGTGGTCGGCCCGCTCATGACCCTGGTGGTGACCGGCCCCTCCGTGGCCGTCCCCGACATCGGCGCCGACCTGCACAGTTCCCTTGCCGCCGCCCAGTGGGTGGTCGACGGTTACATGCTGACCGCGTCCAGCAGCCTCGCGGCGATGGGCTCGCTGGCCGACCGCGTCGGCCATCGCCGCATGTTCACCTGGGGCATGGCGTTCTTCGCCTTCTGGATGGCCGTCTCCGGACTGGCGAACAGCATCCTGCTGCTCGACCTGGCCCGTGCGATCGCCGGCTTCGGCAGCGGCGCCGCGCTCGCCTCCATCACCGCGATCCTCGCCCAGGCCTTCGACGGCACGGCACGCGCCAAGGCCTTCGGCCTCTTCGGCACGTTCCTCGGAGCAGGTCTCGCCTTCGGCCCGGCCTTCGGCGGCGCCCTGGTCAACCTGTGGGGCTGGCGCTCGGTCTTCCTGGTCCTGGCCGCCGTCTCCGCGCTCGTCCTGCTGAGCACCCCGCTGCTGCCGCGCTCCGCCCCCGACAAGGGCCCGCGCTTCGACTGGGCCGGCAGCCTGCTCTTCGGCGCCGGCGTCGCCCTGTTCGTGCTCGCGCTGGTCGAGGGCCCCGGCCGGGGCTGGAGCGACCCGATGGTGCTCGCCGCCGCCGTCGGCTGCCTGGTGCTGATCACGGCGTTCGTGACGGTGGAGCGCCGCACGCAGAACCCGATGTTCGACCTCGGCCTGTTCGCCCGGCCGCAGTTCCTCGCCGTCTGCCTGGTGCCGCTGGTGCTGGCCTTCAGCTTCGTCGCCCTCGTCATCGTGCTCCCGCCGTACCTCACCTCCACGAGCGGGATGTCGGCGCTGCGCATCGGCGTGGTCCTGCTGCTGCTCACCGGCCCGTCGCTCGTGATGCCCGCGCTCACCGGCCTGGTGGCGCAGAAGTTCTCCCAGCGCACCCTGTTCGTCGTGCTGCTGGCCTGCTCCGCGGCGGGTGCCGCCTGGCTGACACTGGTCGACCCGGGCGCCTCCGCGCCGGCGCTGGCCGGGCCGCTGCTGCTGCTCGGCATCGGCTACGGCATCTCGCTCGGCATCCTCGACGGCGCGGCGGTCTCGGCCGTCGAGCCGGAGCGGATGGGCATGGCGGCGGGCATGTTCAACACCGTCAGGCTCGCCTCCGACGCGGTGTCCATGGCCGGTCTGGGCACCCTCGTCACCGCGCTGACCAAGGCCGCCCTCGACGGCGACAAGGTCTCCGCCTACCCGGGCGGCGCCGGCGAGCTGACGTCCCGGGCGCTCCAGGGCGGTCTGACCGAGGCCGTCGGGACCCTGCCGGCCGGTGCCGTGCGGGACGGGGTCGCGACCGCGATGTCCGACGCGTACGCCAGCGGTCTGCACACCACGATGTGGTTCGTCGCGGCGGCGTGCGCGGTCAGCGCGGTCGTGGTCGGCGGCCTGCTCTCGGGCAAGCGGCAGGCGCGGGAGGCGGCCGGTGACACCGCCGAGGCGGCCTCCCCGGCACCCGAGCCCGCCTCCACCCACTGACAGGGGACCGTCACATGACCCAGACCGCCCTCGGACCCGTCGAGGTCCTGCCCCCCTACGTCGGACAGCAGCTGGTGGAGCGGCTCGGCATCGAGGTCACCGTCTGCGAGCCGGACCTGGTGGTCGGCACCATGCCGGTGGACGGCAACCGCCAGCCCGTCGGCCTCCTGCACGGCGGCGCCAACGCCGTCCTCGCCGAAACACTCGGGTCGCTCGCGGCCTGGGTGCACGCGGGCGCCGACCGGATCATCGTGGGCCAGGAGCTGTCCTGCACCCACCACGCCGGCGCCCGCACGGGCAAGGTCACCGGTGTCTGCCGTCCGCTGCACGTGGGCACGCACACCGCCACGTACGAGATCGTCGTCTCCGACGAGCGGGGCCGGCGCACCTGCACGGCCAGACTCACCTGCGCGATCCCGCCGGTCCGGCGGCGGAGGCCCCGGTGAGGGCCTCCGCCCCGGCACGGCGGCCCGCCCGTGGTCAGCCTGCGGTCACTCCTTCGTTCTCTGTCGTATGCGAGACTGTTGACATGGCGAACACGACGGAGACGGTCGCCGCAGGCCGGCTCGGGCACACGATCAAGAGGGCTGAGCAGGCCCTCATCGCACGCAAGTCGCACGTGCTGCGGGAATACGACCTGACGGTGCCGCAGTATTCGGTCCTGCTGCTGCTGTCGGTCTCCGACGGCATGTCCGCGGCACAGCTGGCGCGGGAGTGCATGGTCACCCCGCAGACGATGGCCACGGTGCTGACCAACCTGGAGAAGGCCGGACTGGTCGTCCGCGAGCCCTCCGAGCTGCACCAGAAGGTGGTGGTCAACCGGGCGACCCGGGCGGGCCGCGCCGTGGCGAAGAAGGCGGACAAGGCGGCCTTGCGGGTCGAGGGTTCGCTCAGTGCGGAGTTCACGCCGGAGGAACGGGCCCGCCTCGAGGAATACCTGGAGCGGGCAATTGCCGTACTGAATTCACTGGACTGAATTCCCGGCGCCGCGTCCCGAAGGCCGCGTAAAGGCGGCGGTGGTTGTGCTTGTACGAGCACAACCACCGCCGCCTTTCCGTTGCCTCCGTGCGGTGTGACCTGCACAACATCCCATGTAGCCGACTGATTAACTCTGGTTTCACACTCAAATAGGGGGGATGGTTTTCAGCCGGGTCCTGATATACTCGATTCGTCACTCAGGGTCACCGGCACGGCCGGCGTGCCCCTGGGCGGTGAATGAATCCGTCATACCGGTAACCGACGGGATGACGTGTGCCAACAAGGGGGAATGGTGCAGATTCATGTCCTGGGTCCGATGGTCGTCTTCGACGAAGAGTCGGAGCCGGTCGTCCTGGCTCCGAAACCACGGCGGATTCTCGCGATGCTGGCGGTCAACGCCGACCGGGCGATATCCGTCAGCGCGCTCGTACAGGAGCTGTGGGGAAATAACCCGCCCCGCACCGCAACTGCCACGATTCAGACATACGTGGGACATGTCCGGCGCACGCTCGCGGAAGCACTCCGGGTCAGCGTCGCGGAAGTCGCCGACGAAATCCTGGTCACCGAGGGCAGCAGTTACGTGCTGTCCTCGTCGCGGGTCGCGCTCGATATCACCGAGTACGAAATGCTGGCCGAGGAGGGAAATGCCGCGGTCGAACGCGGCGAATTCGCCCGCGGTGCGGATGTGCTCCGCCGGGCGCTGTCCCTGTGGCGCGGGCCGGCCCTCGTCAACGTCGAGGCCGGTGAACTGCTGAGCGCGCGCATCGTCTGCCTGGAGGAGTCCATGCTCTGCGCCGCGGAGCACCGGGTCTACGCGGATCTCCAGCGGGGCGCCCACCGCACGCTGGTACCGGAACTGTCGGAACTCACGGCCCGGCACCCGCTGCACGAGAACTTCCACCGTCATCTGATGCTCGCCCTGTACCGGTGCGGGCGCAGGGCGGAGGCGCTGGCGGTCATGCGGAGGCTGCGCACCCGGCTGGTGGAGGAGCTGGGACTGGAGCCCTCGCCGTTCCTGGTGCAGATGGAGCAGGACATCCTGCGCGGCGAGCCGTCGCTGGACCTGGTCCAGACCGCCGCGCCCTGCCAGGGCCCCACGAGGTCACCGGTCCGCCCGTCGGGTCACCTGCGGCTGCACCCGGCGTCGGCAGCGGTCATGCAGCCCACCGGCTGACGGACACGCACGAGACCGGGGCCGCGGGGCGCACCACCCCGCGGCCCCCGCCGTTTCCAGACGCCCGCGGCCTCCCGCCGCCCCCCGCACGACCGACCACCACGTGGTGCCCCACCAGCCCCGGCGGCAGCCGGACGGAGCCGCGCGGTCCCGGAGCCGCCTCGTCAGCCCCGGCCACCCACCCCGGCGTCACAGCCACCCGACCGCCCGAACGAGCCGCGCACCCCAGAGCCGGCAACGCCGTGCCCCACAGCACCCCTCACCCCGGCCACACCCGCAGAACCCGGCCCCGCGCCACGGCATCCGCCGTACCGGCGAGGGTCGGCCGGGCGCCGTGGGGCCGGCCGGGATGGTTCCCGTGCCGTGCCGGGTGGACGCGCGCTCGTTCCGGCCCGCGTCAGCGCACGCGGCACGGTGTGGTCAGGCCGCGCTCACCAGCAGGCACGACCAGGTGAAGCCGGCGCCGGCGCTGACCACCAGGGCGTACTCGCCGGGCTCCAGCAGCCGGTCCGCGTGCAGTTCCGCCAGGCTGGCGGCCGCGTCCCCGGCGCCGAGGTGGCCGGTGCCGGCGCCGGGGCGCAGGAGTTCCGCACCGGTCAGCTTCGTCAGCAGCGGCGCGTAGGCCAGGTCCACGGTCTTGCGGCCGAGCCGCGGGGCGACCACGTAGCGCAGGGGCTGATCACCGGTCGCCGCCAGGCCCGCCGCCTCCAGGCAGGACTCCACGGCCGACCGCAGGGAGTGGGCGCTGGCCTCCGTGAACGCCTCCAGGCCCTCCGCCGCCAGGAACGCCTTCTTGGTGCGGCGGATGTCCACCCGGGGCCCGAGCGTGCGGGCGGCGGGGCTGAACGGGTCGTCGCCCCGGTGCATCCGCTCCAGCCGCGGCGCGGCCACCGTGGAGATCGAGTGCAGCACGAGGTCGGCGGGCCGTCCGCCCTCGGTGTCCGCCAAATGGTGCAGCACCAGCGCGGTGGCCCCGTCGCCGTATCCGATGCCGTAGTCCCCGCTCCACCGGTCGAAGCCCGGTTCGCGGAACGCGTCGGCCGTGGTGACGAGCGCGCTGCCCAGCCCCGGCTCCACGAACAGCCGTGCGGCGGCCAGTTCCACCGCCGCCGCGCCGCCGTTGCACACCTGCTGCACGCCGACGGGCACGGCGTCCCCGGCACCCAGCCGGTCGGCGATGAAGTGGGCCGGGGACCACAGGTCGTGGCCCTGGTAGTGGATCCACGCGTGCAGGACGGCACCGACGTCCCCGGCCGGCACGCCCGCCGCGGCCAGCGCGCGCCGGCCCGCCTCGCAGGCCATCTCCGGCGGGGCCAGATCGGCCACCGGCAGCCGGTCGTAGCCCAGTTCGTCGGCGGTCTCCGCGTCGAGCAGGCCCAGTGCGACGGCTTCCCGCGCGCTCTGCCGCCGCTCGGGCAGCCACACCGCGGGACCGGAGATGCCCAGCGGGCGGGGCAGCCGCATCACCGGCTCCGGCCGCCGGCCGGGGACGCCGTGCCGCAGCCCGGGTCGGCGACGGGCACCGAGGGTGCCGTGGCGTCCGTGGGGAGGATGTCGACGACGTACAGCTCGACGGGTGTGGTGCCGCGGTTGACGCCCATGTGCACGGTGCGCGGGCCCACCGGCTCCACGAGCGAGTCCCCCGGGCCGTACTGCTTCTCGGAGCAGTCCGAGCCGTCGATCCGCGTGAAGGTCCCGGAGTTGATGACCGCGATCTCCTCGCCCACGTGGTAGTGCCAGCCCGTGGAGGCGCCCGGCTGCACGACGGCCTTGCGGTACAGGACCTTGCGGTCGCCGTCCGCCTTGATCTTGAACGGGGCCGAGGTGAGGCCCTGGCTCAGGGTCACCGAGCTGACGGGCGGCTCTTCCGCCACGGCCGCGGACCGGGTGGCGAATCCGATGCCCAGGGCCACCACCACGACGGCGCCGGCTGTTGCGACCTTGCTTCTGTGGATCACGGACGTGCTCCTCCGCTCGCTGGAAGACGGCAGGCGGGTCACGCCACCGCGCCCCCGCCTGCACCTGTGTAGCAGAGCATTGGCACTCGGAGTACGTCTGTCTTGACGATGAAGGCTGTCTTACGCCGGGCCTTGGGCGGTTCTTCAGCGGACCTCGACCGGACCGCCGGCCGAACCCCCGCCGAGCACTCCGGCCCGCCCCGTCACCCCGCCTCGACCAGCGAGATCCGCCCCTTGCGCGTGTCGCGGTCCAGCAGTTCACGCACCTTCTCGGCGGTGTCCGTCCCGGCCTGCGCCGTGTGCAGCATCAGCCGGACACCGGGGCGGTCCGGGACCTCCAGGACGGAGTGGTCGAAGATCAGGCACCCCGCCCGCGGATGGTCGATCGCCTTCACCCCCTGGTTCGTCGACCTGATCTCGTAGCGCGACCACAGCTCGGCGAACTCCGGGCTGCACCCGGCCAGTTGCTCGCAGATCCGGGCGAACTCCGGGTCGTCGGGATAGCGGGCGGCGTCCCTGCGGAACTCGGAGACCAGCCCCGGCGCGATGTCCGCCCAGTAGCGGTGCCGGGCCCGGAACGCCGGGTTGGTGAAGAAGGCCACCAGGCAGTTGGTGTCGCCTTCCCGGAACCCGAAGACCAGTTCGGCGGCCCGGTTGGTGCCCGCGATGTTCCAGCAGCGGTCGATGGCGTAGGCCGGGGACGGCATCCAGCCCTCCAGCAGCGACGTGAGCCGGGAGATGTCGCCGGGGTCGCCCGCCGTGTGCCGCGGTGGGTTCAGCCCGACCAGCCGGTAGAGGTGGTCGCGTTCCGCCGCGTCCAGCCGCAGCGTCCGGCTGATGGCGTCCAGGACCTGTTCCGACACCTTGATGTCCCGGCCCTGCTCCAGCCACGTGTACCAGGACGCCCCGATGCCGGCCAGCATCGCCACCTCCTCCCGGCGCAGGCCGGGGGTGCGCCGGCGCGCCCCCGGGGGCAGACCCACGTCCTGCGGGGCGAGACGCTCCCGGCGCGTGCGCAGGAAGAGCCTGAGTTCCTCCCGTCGGCGCGCGTCCCCTACCGGTTTCAGACTGGTGGTCATAAACCCAGGATAAGTACGGGCTACCCGGCGTGTACGGACGACGGAGAACCTCGCCTCATGACTTCCGATACCGTCCGTCCGCCCGCCAAGGCGCGTTTCACGACGCGCCAGTGGCTCGTCATCGCCCTTCTGTGCGGCGCCCAGTTCATGCTCGCGCTGGACTTCTCCATCCTCAGCGTCGCCCTCCCGGTCCTCGGCAAGGACCTCGGCTTCGCCCTGAGCGACCTGCAGTGGGTCGTCACCGCCTTCGCCCTGCCCTCCGGCGGCCTGCTGCTGCTCTTCGGCCGCGCCGCCGACCTCTACGGCCGCCGCAACTGGTTCATCGTCGGCATGGCCCTGTTCACCGTCGCCTCCCTGGCCGGCGCCCTGGCCACCACCCCCGGCTTCCTGCTCGCCGCCCGGGCCGTCCAGGGCGTCGCCGCCGCCATGCTGACCCCGGCGGCCATGTCCCTGCTGACCACCAACTTCGCCGAGGGCGCCCAGCGCGACCGCGCACTCGGCATCAACGGCGCCCTGCTCTCCCTCGGCTTCCTGTCCGGCGTCGTCCTCGGCGGCGTCATCACCGAGCTGACCAGCTGGCGCGTGACGCTCTTCATCAGCGTCCCGGTCGGTGTCGCCGCCGTCATCGCCGCCCCGGTCCTGATCAAGGAGAGCCGCAACGAGGAGACGCCCCGCCTGGACGTCCTCGGCGCCCTGACGGTCACCGGCGGCCTGCTGTCGGTCATCTACGGCGTCACCTCCGCCGAGCGCAACGGCTGGGGAGCCGCCACCACCCTGGTCTCCTTCGCGGCCGGCGCGGTGCTGCTGGCCGCGTTCTTCGCCGTCGAGTCCCGCGTCGCCGCCCCGCTCGTCGACCTCGGCGTGCTGCGCCGCCGCACCGTCAGCTGGGGCAACACCACCGGCCTGATCACCTTCGCGATGATGACCGGCATGGTCTTCCTGCTCACCCTGTACATGCAGAAGGTGCGCGGGATGACACCGCTCGACGCCGGCTTCTCCTTCGCCGCGCTGGGGGTCGCGGCCGTCCTCGGCGGCGCCTTCGCGGCGCGCATCATCGGCCGGATCGGCGTCCACCGCGCCCTCGTGTACGGCCTGGTCCTCCAGGCGGCCGCCACGGCGGTGCTGTACCTCCTCGACACCGACGGCGGCATGCCGCTGCTGCTCGTGGCCACCGCGGCCGGGGGCTTCGGCCACCTCCTCGCCGTCGTCGGCTACATGATCACCGCGACGTCCGGGCTGCCGGACCACGAGCAGGGCCTCGCGACCGGCCTCGCCTACACCGGCCAGCAGCTCGGTGTGACGGTGGGCACCCCGATCCTGGCCACGGTCGCCGCGTCCGGCATCGAGTCCGCCGGCGGCAGCGGTCCCGCCGCGGTGCTCCACGGCGTGCAGGGCGGCCTGCTGACCGCCGCGGCCGCCCTGGCCGTCGCCGCCGTCGTCGCCGTCGCCTTCCTGCGCCCGGCCCGCACCACGGCCGCCCCGGTCGCCGCCGGCGCCGCCGAGACGGTCCCGGCCGACGCGCACTGACGGCGCGGACCACGACCACGAGAGGACCACGAACCGTATGCGCATGCGCTACCTGGGCCGCACCGGCCTGCAGGTGTCCGAGATCTGCCTGGGCACCATGACCTTCGGCGGCCGGCACGGCTTCCAGCACATGGGCCGGCTCACCACCGTCGAGGCGCGCCGCCTGGTCCACCGGTGTCTGGACGAGGGCGTGAACTTCTTCGACACCGCCGACATGTACTCCGCGGGACAGTCGGAGGAGGTGCTCGGCGCGGCGCTGTCCGGCCGGCGCGACGACGCGATCATCGCGACCAAGGTGCGCTGGCAGATGCCGGACGGCAGCGGCGGACCCAACGACCGCGGGCTGTCCCGGCACCACATCGTGCGGTCCGTCGAGGCGAGCCTGCGCCGCCTGGGCGTCGACCACATCGACCTCTACCAGACGCACGGCTGGGACGGCCGCACCCCGTGGGAGGAGACGCTGCGGGCCCTGGACGACCTCGTGCGGGCCGGCAAGGTCCGCTACGTCGGCGCGTCCAACCTGACCGGCTGGCAGCTCACCCGGGCGCTGGCCACCAGCGAGCAGCGGGGTCTGGAGCGGTTCGCGTCCCACCAGATCCAGTACAGCCTGGCCGCCCGCGAGGTGGAGTGGGAGCTGATTCCCATGGCCGAGGCGGAGGACGTGGGCGTCATGGTGTGGAGCCCGCTGGCGGGCGGTCTGCTCAGCGGCCGTCAGGAGCGGGGCGCCACACCCCCGCCCGGCACCCGGCGGGCCGTGGGCTGGTTCGAACCGGTCGACCCGGAACGCACCTTCGACACCATCGACGTCCTGCGCGACATCGCCGCCCGACGGGGGGTGTCCGCGGCCCAGGTCGCGCTGCGGTGGGTGCTCGAGCGGCGCGGCGTCACCTCGGTCGTCATCGGCGTCCGCAACGAGGCCCAGCTCACCGACAACCTCGCCGCGACGCGCTGGTCCCTCACGCCCGAGGAGCGCGCGGCCCTGGACGAGGTCAGCGCGCCACCGCTGCCGTACCCGTACTGGCACCAGGAGTACTGCGACGCGGACCGGGTCCGGGAGGGGGAGCCGGCCTGAGCGCGCGGGGCCGTGCGCGGGCCCTCCCCCGGCGCGGGGACGCCGCCGCCGGCCGGTGGCGGCGCCCCGTGCGCGTCGTTCGGGGACGAGGAGTGGCACGCGTCACCCGGGGCCTCGCCGGACGCCACCACCCGACCGCCCTCACCCGGTGCGGTCGTTGACGCCTTGAGAGCTTCCTCACACCCCGGCCGGACGGCGCCCGTGAACGACGCCGCATACGACCGAGGGCCCATCGTTTTCACGATGGGCCCTCGGCCTTCTGTGCGCGAGGGGGGAGTTGAACCCCCACGCCCTTGCGGGCACTGGAACCTGAATCCAGCGCGTCTGCCTATTCCGCCACCCGCGCATTGGGTGTGTCTTCCGGTTCCGGCCCTTGCGGCCCGGCCCCTTCCGACACCCAGAACATTAGCACGTCGTACGGGGTGGATTCACATCGCTTCCCGCCGGCCCGCCCCCGGTCACGACCCCCGCCACGCGCGGCGCGCGCCCCAACGACGCACCCGCCGAACGCCGCACGTATCAGGGAGGCGCGCTTCTCGTATCAACCTCGTACCGGTCCCGGCCATCTGCCGGGAGGCGGGCCGGGTGCACAGCCGGGTGCGGGACACTGGACTTCGCCCGCCTCTACGATCCATGGCAGCAGGACACGCACCCGGGAGTTCGAAGGGGAGCCGCTGGGGGAACCGGCTGATTGGCGGGCGCGTAGATACGATCAGTGAGCAGTACCCGCAGTACCCGGCAAGGCAGCGGCACAGAGCAGGCAAGACGACGGCAGGGACGGAGGAGGTGCCCCATGGGAGTCCTGAAGAAGTTCGAGCAGCGTCTCGAAGGTCTGGTGAACGGCACCTTCGCCAAGGTCTTCAAGTCCGAGGTCCAGCCCGTGGAGATCGCCGGAGCGCTCCAGCGGGAGTGCGACAACAACGCCACGATCTGGAACCGTGACCGGACCGTCGTGCCCAACGACTTCATCGTGGAGCTGAGCGCGCCGGACTACGAGCGCCTCAGCCCCTACTCCGGGCAGCTCGGCGACGAGCTGGCCGGCATGGTGCGCGACTACGCGAAGCAGCAGCGCTACACCTTCATGGGCCCGATCAAGGTCAACCTGGAGAAGGCCGACGACCTGGACACCGGTCTGTACCGGGTGCGCTCGCGCACCCTCGCCTCCTCCAGCGACCAGCAAGGGGCCCCGCAGGCCCCCGGCGCACCGGCGGCCGGGCGCCCCGCGGCGGGCGCCCCCGGCGGCTACGGCTACCCGCAGCCCGCCACGCCCGCCGGCGCGCCCCCGATGCCGTCCGCACCGCCGCCCGGCACCCGCCCCGGCGGGTACGGTTACCCGCAGCCCGCCACGCAGCGGCCGGCCGCGGCCCCGATGAGCGGCGCGCGCACCCGCTACTGGATCGAGATCAACGGCACCCGCCACCAGATCTCCCGCCCGACGCTGGTGCTGGGCCGCAGCACCGACGCCGACGTGCGGATCGACGACCCCGGCGTGTCCCGCCGGCACTGCGAGATCCGGACCGGAACGCCCTCGACGATCCAGGATCTCGGTTCCACCAACGGCATCGTGGTGGACGGGCAGCACACCACCCGCGCTACGCTCCGCGACGGCTCGCGGATCGTCGTGGGCAGCACCACCGTTATCTATAGGCAAGCCGAAGGGTGAAGCGGGGGCAATGTCAGAGCTGACCCTCACGGTCATGCGGCTGGGTTTCCTGGCCGTACTGTGGCTGTTCGTGATCGTGGCCGTGCAGGTCATCCGGAGCGACCTGTTCGGTACGCGCGTCACCCAGCGCGGATCGCGTAGGGAGGCGGCCCGGCCGCAGCAGCCGGGCCGCCAGCAGACCCGGCAGCAGGCCGCGCCCCCGCCGCAGCGCGGCCAGCAGGGCGGCGGCGGCCGGCGCGGCCGCAACGCCCCCACCAAGCTGGTCGTGACCGAGGGCACCCTCACCGGCACCACCGTCGCGCTCCAGGGCCAGACGATCACCCTGGGCCGGGCGCACGACTCGACGATCGTGCTGGACGACGACTACGCCTCCAGCCGCCATGCGAGGATCTACCCGGACCGTGACGGCCAGTGGATCATCGAGGACCTCGGTTCCACCAACGGCACCTACCTGGACCGGTCCCGGCTGACGACCCCCACACCGATCCCGCTGGGCGCGCCGATCCGCATCGGCAAGACCGCGATCGAGCTGCGGAAGTAGTGCTACGTCATGAATGAGCGCGAGCGGAGCGAGCACGCAGCGGCAGGCCGCAACCCGGCCTCCGGCGCGCTCCCGACCGGAGGGTGGGCAGTGTGGCTCGACACGACCGGCTGCATTCGGAGCCGACGGGCGAGGTGCGCATGAGTCTGTCACTGCGCTTCGCCGCCGGATCGCACAAGGGCATGATCCGGGAGGGCAACGAGGACTCCGGTTACGCCGGCCCGCGCCTGCTCGCCATCGCCGACGGCATGGGCGGCCAGGCGGCGGGCGAGGTCGCCTCCTCCGAGGTGATCTCCACCCTGGTCACCCTCGACGACGACGTGCCCGGCTCCGACATCCTCACCTCCCTCGGCGTGGCCGTGCAGCGCGCCAACGACCAGCTGCGCGCCATGGTGGAGGAGGACCCCCAGCTCGAGGGCATGGGGACGACCCTCACCGCGCTGCTGTGGACCGGCCAGCGGCTCGGTCTCGTGCACGTCGGCGACTCCCGCGCGTACCTCCTCCGCGACGGTGTGCTGACCCAGATCACCCAGGACCACACCTGGGTGCAGCGGCTGGTGGACGAGGGCCGGATCACCGAGGAAGAGGCCACGACCCACCCGCAGCGCTCGCTGCTGATGCGCGCCCTCGGCAGCGGCGACCACGTCGAGCCCGACCTGTCGATCCGCGAGGTCCGGGCCGGCGACCGCTACCTGATCTGCTCCGACGGCCTGTCCGGCGTGGTCTCCCACCAGACGATGGAGGAGACCCTCGCCAGCTACCAGGGCCCGCAGGAGACCGTGCAGGAGCTGATCCAGCTCGCGCTGCGCGGCGGCGGCCCCGACAACATCACGGTGATCGTCGCCGACGTGCTCGACCTGGACACCGGTGACACCCTCGCCGGGCAGCTGTCCGACCAGCCCGTCGTCGTCGGCGCCGTCGCCGAGAACCAGCACCACCTGCACGACAACGGCATCATGCAGACCCCGGCGGGCCGCGCCTCTCACCTGGGCCGGCAGGGTCAGGGACACGGCGGCGGCGAGTTCGGCCCGCCCGGCTCCGGCGACACCACCGGCTACATCCCGGCCGACGGCTTCGGCGACTACGCCGACGACGACTTCACCAAGCCGCGCAAGCGGCGCAGATGGCTGAAGACCTCGTTCTACGGCGTCCTCGCCCTCGCCGTCGTCGGCGGCGGCCTGTACGGCGGCTACCGCTGGACGCAGACCCAGTACTACGTCGGCGCCAAGGACGAGCACATCGCGCTGTACCGCGGGATCAGCCAGGACCTGGCCTGGGTGTCGCTGTCGAAGGTGGAGAAGGACCACCCCGAGATCGAACTCAAGTACCTGCCGCCGTACCAGCAGAAGCAGGTGAAGGCGACGATCGCGGAGGACGGCCTGGAAGCGGCCCGGGCGAAGGTCCAGGAGCTGGCCGTACAGGCCTCCGCCTGCCACAAGCAGGCCGAACGCCAGGCGGCCGAGCGCGCGCGGAACGACGCCAGGAACGGCAAGGACAAGACCGGCCAGGACAAGACGGCCGGTACCGGCACGCCCACCGGCGCCGGCGCGTCCACGGGCACCGGCACCACCACGCAGACCGCGTTCGTCAAGGCCTCCCCGACGCCGAACACGACCCCGAACCCGTCGGCCTCGAAGACGTCCCCGACGCCCCCTTCGAAGGCTCCGTCCACGACCCCGTCCGCGACCCCCAGCCCCGGCCCCACTCTCTCGGAGGACGAGCAGAAGGTCGTCTCGCTGTGCGGTAAGCAGTAGGCAAGCCGTGAGAGGCCCTGTCACACGATGAGCAGTACAACGAACTCGCCGACGCACCACACGTCCACGATCGGCGCGATCGGCGCGCCGAGCCGCCGCAACACCGAGCTGGCCCTGCTGGTCTTCGCTGTGGCCATCCCCGTGTTCGCCTACGCGAACGTGGGCCTGGCCATCGACGGCCAGGTCCCCGCGGGCCTGCTGAGCTACGGCCTCGGGCTCGGTCTGCTGGCCGCCGTCGCCCACCTCGTCGTACGGAAGTTCGCCCCGTACGCCGACCCGCTGCTGCTGCCGCTCGCCACCCTGCTCAACGGACTCGGGCTGGTGTGCATCTGGCGGCTGGACCAGTCCAAGCTGCTCCAGCAGATCCACGTCGCGGGGGGCAAGGCGACCAACCAGCTGCTCTACACGGCGATGGGCATCGCGCTGTTCGTGGCGGTGCTGGTCTTCCTCAAGGACCACCGCACGCTCCAGCGCTACACCTACATCTCCATGGTGGCCGCGCTGTTCCTGCTGCTCCTGCCGCTGGTCCCGGGCCTCGGCGCGGACGTGTACGGCGCCAAGATCTGGATCTCGATCGGCAGCTTCACCATCCAGCCCGGTGAGTTCGCCAAGATCGTGCTGGCGGTGTTCTTCGCCGGCTACCTGATGGTCAAGCGGGACGCGCTCGCGCTCGCCAGCCGCCGCTTCATGGGCCTGTACCTGCCGCGCGGCCGCGACCTCGGCCCGATCCTCGTCGTCTGGGCGATCTCGATCCTCATCCTGGTCTTCGAGACCGACCTCGGTACGTCGCTGCTGTTCTTCGGCATGTTCGTGATCATGCTGTACGTCGCCACCGAGCGGACCAGCTGGATCGTCTTCGGTCTGCTGATGTCCGCCGTCGGCGCCATCGGCGTGGCCAGCTTCGAACCGCACATCAAGGTCCGTGTGCAGGCCTGGCTCGACCCGATGCGCGAGTACACGCTCAGCCGCACCCCCGGCGTCGCCGGTGTCCACTCCGACCAGCTCCAGCAGGCGCTGTGGGCGTTCGGCTCCGGCGGCACCCTCGGCACCGGCTGGGGCCAGGGCCACTCCGAGCTGATCCGGTTCGCCGCCAACTCCGACTTCATCCTGGCCACCTTCGGCGAGGAGCTGGGCCTGGCGGGCATCATGGCGATCCTGCTGATCTACGGCCTGATCGTGGAACGCGGCGTGCGCACCGCCCTCGCCGCCCGCGACCCGTTCGGCAAGCTGCTCGCCATCGGCCTGTCCGGCGCCTTCGCGCTCCAGGTCTTCGTCGTGTCCGGCGGTGTGATGGGCCTCATCCCGCTGACCGGTATGACGATGCCGTTCCTCGCCTACGGTGGTTCGTCGGTCATCGCCAACTGGGCGCTGATCGGCGTGCTGATCCGCATCAGCGACACCGCCCGCCGCCCGGCGCCCGCACCCGCCGCCAACCCCGACGCCGAAATGACCCAGGTGGTCCGCCCGTCATGAACAAGCCCCTGCGCCGGATCGCGATCTTCTGCGGCCTTCTCGTCCTCACCCTGCTGCTGCGGGACAACTACCTCCAGTACGTCAGGGCCGACAAGCTCAAGGACGACCCGAACAACCGCCGCGTCACCATCGCCCGCTACGCCACCCCGCGCGGCGACATCATCGTGTCCGGCGGCGACCCGATCACCGGGTCCACCCTGACCAGCAAGACCGGTCTGAACGACCTGAAGTACAAGCGCACCTACAAGAACGGCCCCATGTGGGCGCCGGTCACCGGCTACGCCTCGCAGGCCTTCGGCGCCACCCAGCTGGAGTCCATCGAGGACGGCATCCTGACCGGCAACGACGACCGGCTGTTCTTCCGCAAGACGCTGGACATGATCACCGGCAAGGAGCAGCAGGGCGGCAACGTCGTCACCACGCTCAACGCCGCCGCGCAGAAGGCGGCGTACGACGGTCTGAAGCAGCGCGGCGGCAAGGGCGCGGTCGTCGCCCTCGACCCCTCCACCGGCAAGATACTGGCGCTGGCCTCCTACCCGTCGTACGACCCCTCGTCGTTCGCGGGCAACACCAACGACGACGCCGCGGCCTGGAAGAAGCTCCAGAAGAAGTACAACCCCAACGACCCGATGCTGAACCGGGCGCTGCGCGAGACGTACCCGCCGGGCTCCACCTTCAAGGTGGTCACGGCCGCCGCGGCGCTGGAGAACGGAAAGTACACCTCGGCCGACGAGCGGACCGAGTCGCCGCTGCCGTGGACCATGCCGGGCACCACGACCCAGCTGAAGAACGAGGGCAACATCCCGTGCGAGAACGCGACCATGCGGGTCGCGCTCCAGTACTCCTGCAACACCGTCTTCGGCAAGATCGGTGCCGACCTCGGCAACGACAAGATGCTCGCGGAAGCGAAGAAGTTCGGCTTCGACGCCGAGCAGTTCACTCCCGTCCGCTCCAGCGCCTCGGTGTTCTCGGACGGCATGAACCAGTCGCAGACCGCGCTGTCCTCCATCGGCCAGTACAACACCGCCGCCACCCCGCTGCAGATGGCCATGGTCGCCTCGGCGGTCGCCAACGACGGCAAGCTGATGAAGCCGTACATGGTCGACTCGCTCCAGTCCTCCAACCTGGACCCGGTCGCCACGACCAAGCCGGAGGAGCTGAGCCGGCCGCTGTCGCCGAAGAACGCGCAGATCCTCCAGGACATGATGCAGACGGTCGTCGAGAAGGGCACCGGTACCCGGGCGAAGATCGACGGCGTCACGGTCGGCGGCAAGACCGGCACCGCCCAGCACGGCGTCGAGAACAGCGAGAACCCGTACGCCTGGTTCATCTCCTACGCCAAGCTCAGCGACGGCAGCTCGCCGGTCGCCGTGGCCGTCGTGATCGAGGACGAGAGCGCCAACCGCGACGACATCTCCGGTGGCGGTCTGGCCGCGCCGATCGCGAAGAACGTCATGAAGGCGGTCATCGACTCAAAGAAGTGACCGTCGTCCGCCACCGGGAGTGAGGCCGCTCACAGCTCCTTCACATCGCCGCACGTTGCGATACCGGTCCTGTATCGGGTTACGGGCTTGGCCAGGTCACACAGAACGAGCCGGGTACGGTAGGCCCGGACGGCAGCCTCCGGCCGCGCACAGGGGTGCGCGGCCGAGACCGACGGAGAGGGCTGGTAGGTAGCTATGGAAGAGCCGCGTCGCCTCGGCGGCCGGTACGAGCTGGGCCAGGTGCTCGGCCGCGGTGGCATGGCGGAGGTCTACCTCGCGCATGACACCCGGCTCGGCCGCACCGTGGCGGTGAAGACGCTGCGCGCGGACCTCGCGCGCGACCCGTCCTTCCAGGCCCGGTTCCGCCGGGAGGCCCAGTCGGCCGCCTCGCTCAACCATCCCGCGATCGTCGCGGTCTACGACACGGGCGAGGACTACATCGACGGGGTCTCCATCCCGTACATCGTGATGGAGTACGTCGACGGTTCCACGCTGCGTGAGCTGCTGCACTCCGGCCGCAAGCTGCTGCCCGAGCGCGCCATGGAGATGACCATCGGCATCCTCCAGGGCCTGGAGTACGCCCACCGCAGCGGCATCGTCCACCGCGACATCAAGCCGGCCAACGTCATGCTGACCCGCAACGGCCAGGTCAAGGTGATGGACTTCGGCATCGCCCGCGCGATGGGCGACGCCGGCATGACCATGACCCAGACCGCGGCGGTCATCGGCACCGCCCAGTACCTCTCGCCGGAGCAGGCGAAGGGCGAGCAGGTCGACGCCCGGTCCGACCTCTACTCGACCGGCTGCCTCCTGTACGAGCTGCTGACGGTACGGCCGCCCTTCGTGGGCGACTCCCCGGTCGCCGTGGCCTACCAGCACGTCCGGGAGGAACCCCAGGCCCCGTCGGTCTTCGACCCCGAGATCACGCCCGAGATGGACGCGATCGTCCTCAAGGCGCTGGTCAAGGACCCCAACTACCGCTACCAGTCGGCCGACGAGATGCGCGCCGACATCGAGGCGTGCCTGGACGGCCAGCCGGTCGCGGCCACGGCCGCGATGGGCGCGGTCGGCTACGTCGGCTACCCCGACGACCAGGCGACGACCGCCCTGCGCTCGGAGCCGGCGGGAGCGACCACCATGCTCCCGCCGATGAACCCCGACGACGGCGGCTACGGCTACGACGAGCGTCCGGACCGCCGCCGCCAGCAGAAGAAGTCCAACAGCTCCACGATCCTGCTGGTGGTCGCGGGCCTGCTGGTCCTGGTCGGCGCGATCCTGATCGGCATGTACGCGTTCGGCGGTGACGGCAAGGGCGACGGCAAGGTGCCCGTGCCGTCGTTCGTGGGCCAGCCGGAGAAGACGGCCCGCAAGATGGCCGAGAACGTCGACCTCAAGGTGACCGTCACCAAGAAGGCCTGCGAGAACCAGGCCACGGGCAACGTGTGCTCCCAGAACCCGGACGAGGGCACGAAGGCCGAGAAGAACAGCACCGTCACCCTGGTGGTGTCCACGGGCGCGCCCAAGGTGACCGTGCCCAGCGTCATCGGCCTCAGCCTCGACGACGCCAAGGCGAAGCTGGAGGGGGACGACTACAAGTTCACGGTGAAGACGCAGGCCCGCGTCTCCACGGAGAGCCCGGACACCGTGCTCGACCAGGACCCGATCGGCGGCAAGCAGCGGGAGAAGGGCTCGGAGATCACCCTCACGGTCGCCAAGGCCGAGGAGAAGGTCACCGTCCCCGACGTCGCCGGCAAGTCCTGCGACGAGGCGAAGGCCGAACTCCAGGCCAAGGGGCTCGCCCCGACCTGCAACGACACCCCGGTCTCCGACCCGGCGCAGGACGGCAAGGTCCAGAACACCAACCCGGCGGCGGGCCAGCAGGTCACCAAGAACACCCCCGTCGCGGTCAACGTGGGCAAGGCGCAGAACACCCAGGTGCAGGTGCCCAACGTCCAGGGGCAGAAGCTGAAGGACGCCAGGAAGCTGATCGAACAGGCGGGCCTGGTGGTCGGCAACATCACCGGCTCGCAGGACGACAACGCCACCGTGTTCACGTCGGACCCCGGCCAGGGCAACCCGGTCGACAAGGGCACCGCGATCAACCTGGTCACCGTCGGGGGCCCGGGCGGCAACGGCAACAACGGCGGCGGCAACGGCGACAACAACGGCGGCGGCGGCTTCTTCGGCGGCATCGGCTGACACGCCCCGCACACACGTGGGCCCCTGCCGGGACATCCCGGCAGGGGCCCACGCGCATGCTCAGCGCAGTTCCCTCGGCAACGTCCGCTCGGCGTCCACCTTCTGCACGCGGACCAGTTCGCCCCAGACCACGTACCGGTAGCGGGAGGTGTAGACGGGGGTGCAGGTCGTCAGGGTGATGTAGTGGCCCGGCTTCTTCCTGCCGGACTCCGCGGGGACGGCGGAGAGGACCTTGACGTTGTACTTCGAGGTCTCGGGCAGGACCGAGTAGACCTTGTAGACGTACCAGTCGTCCCGCGTCTCGAAGACGATCGGGTCGCCCTTCCGCAGCTTGTCGATGTTGTGGAACTTCGCGCCGTGCCCGTCCCGGTGGGCGGCGACGGCGAAGTTGCCCGCCTTGCCGGTGGTGGGAAGCGTGGCCTTGACCGGGTCCGTGTAGTAGCCGGCCACACCGTCGTCGAGGACGTCCGTGCCCGTGCCCTTCTCGACCAGCACCTCGCCGTTCCGCATCGCCGGCACGTGCAGGAACCCGATGCCGTCCTTGGTGTCGAGCGCGCCGGGACCGGAGTGCTGCCGCTCGGCCCAGTGCTCGCGCACCTTGTCGGCCTGCCGGTCCGCCTTGCGGTCCGCTATCACGTTCGTCCACCACAGCGAGTAGACGACGAACAGGCCGAGCAGCACGCCCGCCGTGATGAGGAGTTCCCCGAAGACGCTGACCGCGAGGGCGATCCGGCCGGGGCGCCGGCGCGCGGCGGGATCCGGAGCCGGATCGGACGCGTCCGTGGTCTCTTCGGTCTCGTCGGCGGTCGCTGCCACTGTGTCCTCTGCCCTTGGTCGATGAGCGCCCTTGGTCGGTGAGCCCTACTCGATGAGCGCGTCCGGCTTGCCCTTGCTGCGCGGGCGTTCCTGGACCATCTTGCCCCAGACGATCAGCCGGTACTTGCTGGTGAACTCCGGTGTGCAGGTGGTGAGGGTGATGTAGCGGCCGGGCCGGGTGAAGCCGGAGCCCGGCGGTACCGGGTTCAGCACGCTGGTGTTGGACGGCGGCGTCACCGGGAGCATCGAGGTCACCTTGTACACGAAGTAGGTGTCCTGGGTCTCGACCACGACCGCGTCCCCGGCCTTGAGCCTGTTGATGTACCGGAACGGCTCACCGTGCGTGTTGCGGTGCGCGGCGAGACCGAAGTTGCCGGTCCTGGCGTCGGGCATCGCCGTCTTCAGCGGGGCCTCGCCGTAGTGCCCCACCATGCCCTTGTCGAGCACCCTCTTGTTGCTGACGCCCTCCGCGATGGGCGCGACCACGTCCAGTTTGGGGATGTGCAGGATGGCGAAGCCCTGCCCCGGCTCGAAGACGCCCGGATTGCGCTTCCCGTTGGCCCAGTCGTCCTGGAGCTGGTGGGTCTCGCTGCCGGCCTGCGCGTGCGCGCGGACGTTGGTCCACCACAGCTGGTAGGTGACGAACAGCAGCATCAGGACGCCGGTGGTGATGAACACCTCGCCGATCGCCCGGCTCGCAACGGTCGCCGGGCTCGGCTTGCGCAGCCGGGCCTGCCGCCGGGCCTCCACCCGGCTCAGGGGCCGCTGCGGGTCCCGGCCCGTCGGGGCAGCCGCCGGCTCGCGGGCGTCCCGGGGGCCGCCGTGCCGCCCTCCACGCCGCTTGGCGGCCTTTCTGCGGGCCGCACGGCCGCCCGGCGCGGCCCGGGAGGCCGCGGCGGCCGGCAAGGCTCCAGAGGCCCCTGTGCCCGCCCGGGTGGCACCGCCGTCCGCGCCGTACTCCGCCGGCCGCGGAATCCGCAGCGCCATCGTCTCCTCGTCGACGCGGGGCAGGGGCGCCCCGCGGCCCGCACCGGCGGCCGGGGACGCCGTGAGGTCCTCCTCCGTCAGCCGGGGCATCGGGGCCGTCGGCGGATCCTGCCGCCGCCCCGCGGACGGCCGCGTGCCGCGGGAGGACTCGTACGGCCGCGCACCGCCGGAGGACTCGTACGGGCTCCCGCCGTCGTACAAGTCCTCGCGCTCGGGGCGCAGCGCGGTCACGCCGTGGCCCTGCCCACCACCGGGGCGAGCCCCGCCGATCTCGCCACGGCGCCCTGGTCGCCGCACTCCGCCAGCCAGTTGGCCAGCATCCGGTGCCCGTGCTCGGTCAGCACCGACTCGGGGTGGAACTGCACACCCTCCACCGGCAGCTCCCGGTGGCGCAGGCCCATGATGATGCCGTCGTGCGTGCGGGCGGTGACTTCCAGCTCGGCCGGGACCGTGGCCGGTTCGGCGGCCAGGGAGTGGTAGCGGGTCGCCGTGAAGGGCGAGGGCAGGCCCGCGAAGACGCCCCGGCCCCCGTGCTCGACCGGCGAGGTCTTGCCGTGCAGCAGCTCGGGCGCCCGGTCCACCACACCGCCGTACGCCACCTGGATCGACTGCATGCCCAGGCACACGCCGAAGACCGGCACCCCGGTGGCCGCGCAGTGCCGGACCATGTCCACGCACACGCCCGCCTCCTGCGGGGTCCCGGGCCCGGGCGAGAGCAGCACGCCGTCGAAGCCGTCCTGCGCGTGCGAGGTCGACACCTCGTCGTTGCGCAGCACCTCACACTCCGCGCCCAGCTGGTACAGGTACTGGACGAGGTTGAAGACGAAGCTGTCGTAGTTGTCGACGACGAGAATCCGCGCACTCACTGGTTGTCCACCGTCACATCGTTGAAGGGCAGCAGTGGCTCGGCCCACGGGAAGACGTACTGGAACAGGACGTAGACCACGGCCAGGATCAGTACGAGGGAGATCAAGGCCCTCACCCACGCGTTGCCCGGCAGATGCCGCCAGATCCAGCCGTACATGCCGTCCCCTGCCGTCCCTTCCGTATCCGCTACGGCACCAGACCCACGCCGTACGTCACCAGACTAGCGGCGCGGAGCCCCCGGTCCGCCTGCCTCCACAGGCTGTGCGGAGTCCGGGCGTGTACCCGGAGGCACGGAAAACAGGGTCGATCACCTCGGCATCGGCCGGCGCCGTTTTGCAGGGGTCTTTGTCGATCCGATACGCGAACCGGGTGGTCCCTACCCCACCGGCTTCGCGTAGTGCAGATCCACCGTGCCGGAGTAGCCGGGAAGAGTCACCGTCCCGTCGTCGGTGACCTTCCAGCCGAGGCCGTAGACGTTGACGTAGACCATGTACGTCTGGATCGCCTTGCTCGCGGCGAGCGCCTGCTTCAGCCGGCCGGGGTCCCCCACGGCGGTGATCTTGTACGGCGGTGAGTAGACGCGGCCCTGGAGGATCAGGGTGTTGCCGACACAGCGCACCGCGCTGGTGGAGATCAGCCGCTGGTCCATGACCTTGATGCCCCGGGCGCCGCCCTGCCACAGCGCGTTCACCACGGCCTGGAGGTCCTGCTGGTGGATGACCAGGTAGTCCGGCTGCGGCTCGGGATAGCCGGGGAGTTTGGCGGTGGCGCCCGGCGGGGCGTCGTTCAGGGTGACGGTGACGGCCTTGCCGGTCAGCTGCCGGGTGCCCGCGCTCTTCTCCAGCCGGCCCAGGTTCTCGTCCTCGGCCTTGGTGCTGCCGTCGTCGTTCTCGGCCAGCGACTCGACGCTGTGGCGCAGAGTCGCGTTGGACTCGTCCAGCTCCTTGTTCTTGCGGCTGCGCTGCTGGATCAGGTCGGACAGCTTCAGCAGGGAGCCGTCCTGACGGAGGTCGGTGCCCTTGGCCGTGTTGAAGCTGGTGAAGAAGATGAGCCCGGCGAGCGCGAAGACGGCGGCCGTGAGGATCCGCACGGGCCGCACACGCGGCCAGCGGACGGGGCCCGGACCCGTTGATCCCGTCCCGGGGGAGTCAGCAGAATTGCTCAACGTACCCTTATCTCCTTCGACGCCACGGAAGCACTACGCTAACGGACGCCCGGGGGAGCACACAGAGTCGTCATGTTGGCCCCTTGTACGCTGCCCCGAGCCCGACCCAGTTACCTGCGCGGCCACGCAGCGCATCGACAGGAGAGACCCTCGTGCCGAAGTCACGTATCCGCAAGAAGGCCGACTACACGCCGCCGGCGGCGAAGCAGGCACAGGCCATCAAGCTCACCAACCGCGCGTGGGTCGCGCCCGTGATGCTGGCCATGTTCCTGATCGGCCTGGCCTGGATCGTCGTCTTCTACGTGACCGACGGCTCGCTGCCGGTCGACAGCCTGGACAACTGGAACATCGTCGTCGGTTTCGGCTTCATCGCCGCCGGCTTCGGTGTCTCCACGCAGTGGAAGTAGCTCTGCCCAGGGCTATCCGGCGAGTTATCCACAGGCCAGGGGTGCTGTCCACAATCCCCTGGGGAAAAGAAACTACGATCTGTGGATAACTCATCGGGCGTTGACGCCGGTGTGACTGGCCAACCGATCTCCATACATCTGTTCGCCCCCTGTCCGACCTGCGGAAACACATCCGAGCGACAGGGGGCGCAGCTGTGTCCGCACGCCGTGCACAAGATCCGCCACAGCCTGTGGACAACGGTTCGGTATCAGGTGAGCTGAGCGGTCCTGACCAGGGCCAGCGCCACCGCCAGCACCAGGACGACGGCACAGGTGCCGTACTGCACCAGCGCCCGCTTCTCGCGCGGGGCGTGCACCATCGCGTACCCGGTCACGACACCGGCGACGAGTCCGCCGATGTGCGCCTGCCAGGCGATGTTGCTGAACCCGAAGGTGAAGAGCAGGTTGATCACCAGCAGCGCGATGACCGGGCGCATGTCGTAGTTGAGCCGGCGCATCAGCACGGCGGTCGCGCCGAAGAGCCCGAAGATCGCGCCCGAGGCGCCGAGCGAGGCCGTCTGCGGGGAGGCGAGCAGATAGGTCAGCGCGCCGCCGGCCAGCCCGGAGACGAAGTAGACCGCCAGATAGCGGACCCGGCCCAGGGCCGCTTCCAGCGGGCCGCCGATCCACCACAGGCTCAGCATGTTGAAGCCGATGTGCCAGTACTCCTCGTGCGCGAACATCGACGTCACGAAGCGGTACCACTCGCCTCCGGCGACGCCCGAGGTCGGCGCGAACGGCTTCGGCGGCCAGGCGCCATAGAGCACCAGGTGGTCCAGGAGGGAGCGGTCGGCCTGGACGGCGATGAACACCGCGAGGTTGATCCCGATCAGGATCTTGGTGAGCAGGCGGGGGTCGGCCGTGACCGTGCCCCCGGCGACCGTGCGCGGCCGGGACGCCGCCGGCGCGTGCCCCGTGCCCGAGCCCTCGCGGACGCAGTCCGGGCACTGGAAGCCCACCGAGGCGCTGATCATGCACTCCGGGCAGATGGGCCGGTCACAGCGGGTGCAGCGCACGCCGGTCTCGCGGTCCGGGTGCCGGTAGCACACGGGCACGCTCCGGGCGGCGTCCTGCGCGCTCCCTGCGGCCTGGTCCATCAGATCCCCTTGCTTCGTCGTGTCCGTCCTCACGGTACGGTCCTGCTCCGCCCATCCTTACGGACGAGCGGCGCGTTTGGTTCCCTCAGTCCTCGCGCGTCTCCACCACCACCGTCTCCAGGACGACGTCGGTCAGCGGGCGGTCGTTGCGGCCGGTCGGCACGTTCGCGATGGCGTCGACCACCTTCTGGGAGGCCGGGTCGGTGACCTCGCCGAAGATGGTGCGCTTGCCGTTCAGCCAGGTGCTCGGGGTGACGGTGATGAAGAACTGCGAGCCGTTGGTGCCCGGCCCGGCGTTCGCCATGGCCATCAGGTACGGGGTGTCGAAGGCCAGGTCCGGCCGGCACTCGTCCTCGAAGCCGTAACCCGGCCCGCCGAGGCCGTTGCCCAGGGGATCACCGCCCTGGATCATGAACCCGCTGATCACGGAGTGGAAGACCGTGCCGTCGTAGAGCGGGTTCCTGCTCCTTACGCCGGTGCCCGGGTGGGTCCACTCGCGTTCGCCCCGGGCGAGCTCGACGAAGTTCCTGACCGTGACGGGGGCGTGGAGGGGGAAGAGCCGGACCTCGATGTCGCCGAGGGTGGTCTTCAAAGTGGCATACAGCTGCTCGGCCACGATCCGCCTTCCGTCGTCGTCCGCCGCACATCTCCGATCCTTCCACGGTCCCGTCCGCGCGTCGCCGGGCGGCCGTGACTTCCGGCGCGCGGGCGGCGCGCGCCGGTGATTCGTGGCAGTGTCGACCACGAGCCCCCCGGTGCCCCGGATCGTCGCCCCGGATCAGGCCGAAGGGGGCCGATCGGCACCCGTATGCGCGCCCGCACATGCCAGAGCGGCCGCGGGCAGGCATGATCCGTAAAAGGGTGGAAAGTCGAAATACCGTACGCCACCGAGGAGGAGGAACCCGTGACCCGCATCGACAGCGTGCGCGCCGCGACCGGCTCGGCGAAGGACAGCGTGCTGCACGCCGCGGAAGTGGTGGCGCCCTACGCCGACACGGCCAAGGAGCGTGCCGCGTACTACGCGCAGGAGGCACGCGTACGGCTGGCGCCCGTGGTGTCGCAGGCCGCCGAACAGGCCCGCGTGCAGTACGACGCCCGGCTCGCCCCGCGCCTGGAGCAGGCCCGCACGCATGTACCGCCGAAGGTGGACCTGGCCGCGCAGGAAGCCGCCGTCCGCACCCGCAAGGCGGCCCGGCAGGCCGCCGCCTACTCGCGTCCCAGGATCGAACAGGCCGTGGCCGCGACCGCTCCGGTCCGCGACGAGGCGGCCGCGCGCGGTGCCGCCGCACTGGCCGCGCTGCGCGGCCAGGTCTCGGCCCGCGACATCCAGAAGCTGGCCCGGCGCAACGCCCGCCGGTCCCGCACCGGCCGCGCCCTGAAGGCCGTCGCGGTGCTGACCGCCCTGGCGGGCGGCGCCTTCGCCGCCTGGAAGTGGTGGGACAAGCAGGCCAACCCGGACTGGCTGGTCGAGCCGCCCGCGGCGACGGAGGTCACCGACGAGGGGCGCATCACGTCCGTGGACGGCAGCGAGGCCCAGGCCCTGGACCCCGAGGTCCAGGCGAAGCAGGCGGAGGACGACGCCACGGGCCGCGAAGACGAGATCTGAGCGGCCGCACACACATCAGCGGATTCATCAACGGACACCAGCGGACCCTCCGGCCGTGATCGATCGGGCCGGAGGGTCCCCCCATGCACGCGAAAATGCCCCCTGACACTGCGTTCGAGCAGATCAGGGGGCATTTCTCGGGTGGAGCCTAGGGGAGTCGAACCCCTGACATCCGCCATGCAAAGACGGCGCTCTACCAACTGAGCTAAGGCCCCGGGAAGGAGCGACCTGCCGGACGGATCACGTTCCGGCGGGCGCCGCAGACCAGAGTACCGGGTCACCCCCCGTATCCCGCAAAAAGATTGGGGGTCCCCGCGGATGACCACTCTCCGTAAGATGCTCGACGTGGTTCGCTACAGCGAACCGCGGTTTTCAGGGGAAGCGATGGGGAGACGCAATGGACGCCGCACAGCAGGAAGCCACCGCCAGAGCGCGGGAGCTGCAGCGGAACTGGTACGGGGAGCCGTTGGGGGCGCTCTTCCGTAAGCTCATCGACGATCTCGGGCTGAACCAGGCCCGGCTCGCGGCGGTCCTGGGCCTGTCCGCGCCGATGCTCTCGCAGCTGATGAGCGGCCAGCGCGCGAAGATCGGCAATCCGGCGGTGGTCCAGCGGGTGCAGCTGCTCCAGGAACTGTCGTCCCAGGTCGCGGACGGCAGCGTCAGCGCCGCCGAGGCGACCGAGCGGATGGACGAGATCAAGAAGTCGCAAGGGGGCTCCGTGCTCAGCAACACCACTCACACCACGAACAGTTCGGGTGCGCCCACGGTCAAGCGGGTGGTGCGCGAGATCCAGTCGCTGCTCCGCTCGGTGGCCGCCGCGGGTGACATCATCGACGCCGCGGACACCCTCGCCCCGAGCCATCCCGAACTCGCGGAGTTCCTCCGCGTCTACGGCGCCGGCCGCACCTCCGACGCCGTCGCGCACTACCAGTCCCACCAGAACTGACCGCGCGACCGGTCCGGGACGGGGGGTCCGGGCCGGCGGGGCGCGTACGGCAGGGGCGCGGTGGCGCGGGGTCTTCGTCGGACCAGGGGAGGAGCGGCGGCTGCCATGGGTGAGGTCTTCGCCGGCCGGTACGAGCTGGCCGATCCGATCGGGCGCGGCGGCGTGGGCGCCGTGTGGCGTGCCTGGGACCACCGCCGCCGGCGGTACGTGGCCGCCAAGGTCCTCCAGCAGCGCGACGCCCACTCCCTGCTCCGCTTCGTCCGCGAGCAGGCGCTGCGCATCGACCACCCGCACGTCCTCGCCCCGGCGAGCTGGGCCGCCGACGACGACAAGGTGCTGTTCACCATGGACCTGGTCGGCGGCGGCTCCCTGGTGCACCTGGTCGGCGACTACGGCCCCCTGCCGCCGGCGTTCGTGTGCACGCTGCTGGACCAGTTGCTGTCCGGGCTCGCGGCCGTGCACGCCGAGGACGTGGTCCACCGGGACGTCAAGCCCGCCAACGTGCTCCTGGAAGCCACCGGAACCGGCCGGCCCCGGCTGCGGCTGTCCGACTTCGGCATCGCGATGCGGCTCGGCGAACCCCGGCTGACGGAGACCAACCTGGTGGTGGGGACGCCCGGTTACCTCGCCCCCGAGCAGATGCTGGGCGCCGAACCCGACTTCCCGGCCGACCTGTTCGCCGTCGGCCTGGTCGCCCTGTACCTCCTGGAAGGCGCCAGGCCCGATGCCAAGGCGCTGGTGCGGTACTTCCTGGAACACGGAACGCCGGGCCCGCCCAAGGGAGTTCCCGAACCGCTCTGGCAGGTCGTCGCCTCCCTGCTCCAGCCCGATCCGGCGGACCGCTTCCGCACCGCCACGGGAGCGCGCAAGGCACTCGCCGCCGCCGCCGAACTCCTTCCGGAGCCGGGCCCCGGCGACGAACTCATCGAGATCTTCGACCAACTGGGCCCGCTCCCGCCCGGTTTCGGTCCCGACGGCCCCCTCCGGCGGGCCTCCGGTGTGGCGCCGGACCCGGTGCCGGGCGGGGCCGACGAGTCGGACGCGGCATCAGACCCGTTCGGCGGCCGGGCAGTTGGGCGCGCCGGCGGTGGACCGGCCGGTCCCGGCCCGGGACCGTCGGTGCGGGCGCCTTCGACGCCCGCCCACACCGGTTCCCTCTCGGACACGGGCAGCTTCCGCCTGCCACCGCCCCAGCAAGCGCCGGTCCCCCCGGTCCCGGCCCACCCGGCCCCCGTGCCGGCCCCGGACCCCCGGATCGACACCGCCACCGCCGCGTACACCACCCGCGACCCGCAGGCTCCCCCGCCGTCACCGCAGGCCCCGCGAACCGCCACCCGAGGGCGCCGGGCCCGGCGTGCCGCCCGCCGGCCCGGTCCCCCGGCCAGGGCCGCGATCCCGCTCCTGCTGCTGGCCCTCGCCTGCTATGCCGTGGGCTTCTGGGCGCTGGCCCGGGTGTGAGCCCGCCGGGCCGCCACCGTCCACCCGCCCAGGACCAGCAGCAACGCGGTGCCCGTGCCGATCCCGCCGACGGCGACCAGCCGCATCAACCGCGCGTCGGCCCCGCCCCCGGTGTTCCCGGACAGCGCGGCCCGCCGGTCCTCGTCGGTGACCGTGAAGACACCGGCCGGCACGGGCCGGCCGGCGTACGCGGGCCCCGCCTGCTGCCGTCCGCCCACCCGGACCCGCAGGGTCACCTCGAACGGGCCCTGCCCGAAGGTGCCGGCCAGGTGCGCGCTGAGGTGCAGGACCAGGTAGTACGCGCCGGCGAAGCGGACGGAGGTCACCCCGGCGGGAACGGCGTACCGGTTGGTGTACTCCACCGGCGGGAGCGGTGCGAGAGCGGCGGACTTCGGGGCTCCGGTGTAGCCGAGGGAGACGTCGTCGACGTAGCCGCGGACGGGGTTGTAGAGGGAGAGGTTCAGGGCGCCGCCGACGTAGCCGTGGCCCGGGGCGCCGTCCAGGCCGGCGGAGGCGTGCAGGTGCCGGCCCCAGTCCAGCGGCACCTTGTAGAAACGGGTCTCGCCGGGGACGAGACGGGTGCGCCAGACCCCCTGTCCCACCGGGCGCGCCGTGGCGAAACCGGTGCCGCCCGGGCGGTCCCGGGGGGTGCCGGTGAGGGGCTCCGGCGTGGCGGAGTCCCAGGTCCGCGGCGCGGTGGTGGGCCCGGCGGCGGCGAGAGGGGGTTCCGTGGCGGGCGTGATCTCCAGGTCCCACGGCCCGGACGCGGCCGCCGCCCCGGAGCCCTCGGCGTCGAGGCGTTCGACGAGCAGGTAGTACGTCCCCCCGCCCTGGCACAGCGCCTTGCCGGCCTCGCGCTGGGCCACGGCCGTGACCGGGCGCGGGCTGAGCCCGGCGCCGATCCGGGCGGAGGCGTAGGAGCAGGAGGCGCCGTCGGCGTCCCGTAGCGAGACCCGGATGCCGTCGGTGGCGGAGACGGTGGCGTCCGCCGGTGGTACGGCGGTGACGGCGGCGTACGCGCTGTCAGCGGCGGCCAGGCGGAGGCGGTAGTAGAGCCTGCCGTCGCGGGGCAGGGAGCTGCGGTAGGCGTGGCGGGGGTCGAGCAGTCCGGCGTCCGCGGTGCCCTTCGCGCCGGCGACGGTGCGGGCGCCGGGGGCGAAGGCGTACGGCCCCGGGCGCGTGTCGGCGGCCGGCAGGGCGAGGACGGGCGCCGGCGGGGCGAGGGCGGCGGACAGTGCCAGCAGCAGGCCGGTCACGGCGCCCCGGGCGGCGGCCCGCCGCCGTGCCCGCGCCCGTGCCGGACACGCCGCCTGCCACCCGGCCGCCCCGGCCCCCACCGCCGTACCGCCCCCTCGGCCCCGCACGCGCCGCACCCCCCAGTCGTCGGACGGCCGCCGGACCGGCGGACCGTGAGGCCCATCCTGCCCCGGCCGCCGCTGCGCCATCCGGGCAACGCGTACGCCCGTCCGAAACGCCCGGCACCGTCCGGCTCCGCCGTCCCGCGCGTCTACCTCACCCGCCGGGACCCCGCAACACGGAGCAGGGGCCCGCGCGACACGGCCGGGGAACGCGAAACCCCGACCGCGCAGGCGGCCGGGGTCGGTACAGATCGGGTATCGGGACTCACGAACCCGTGGGCACGGAGTCAGTCGCCTCCGTCCACAGATCCTGCTCGGCGCGATCCGCCTGGATCTGGCGGTACACGAGGAGCCCGCCGATGGCGGCCAGTGCGACCAGGAGCAGCTTCTTCACCGCGCGACCTCGTCTTTCCTTGACGTAGGGGACCTCTGGCGCCCGACTATACACACCGACCGATATCGATCGGTGACCTGCGCCGGGGCCCGGCTCCCGCCTCGGCCGCGGCGGGAATTCCCCGCCCCCGTGCACCCGTCCGAGTGGTGTTGATCTGAACATCGACGCGCCACGGGCGTCGGTCCACCACTTCCCGGCCCACATACACATCATGAGCAAAGTACGCAAATCGCCCAACCCGAAAGTGAGGGGCCATGACCGCGCAGAACAAGGTCATGAAGCTGTGGACCGCCATCGTCACCGCCTTCCTCGCGCTGTGCACGGCGCTCGGACTCGTCTCCGCCACCACCACGACCGCCGCCGCGGCCGCACCCCGGACCGAGACCCCGAGCACCGGCACGGCGCACCGCACCATCCCGACGATCCCGGCGATGCGCCACTGGGCCTGGTCCCATGCCAAGGCCCTGCCCCCCACGATGAAGCAGCGGATCCGGGCGGAGGCCCACGGCAAGACGCCGAGCTGCCGCCACCGCCCCCTCGACGGGACACAGACGGAACCGCAGCCGCGGGTACCGGAGCAGACGGACGCCAGGTCCCACGAGCAGCACCTCTCGGACTCCCTCGACTGCTGAGCCCTCCCCACCGCTGTACCGCAACGTCTCGACCGCACGGCGACTTGCGTACGCACCAGTCGACACGAACAGACCCCCGGCCGGGTTCGGCCGGGGGTCTCGCGCTTTTCCCGGTAGGTCATCCTCGTACGGCAACGACCGGCACCCGCAGGAGAGGTGGTGAGCGCTGCCGTGAACCGGCGCGTCACCGTAGTCACCGCTGTCCACGGCCCGTCCGCCCGTTTCCTGGCGGACGCGTACGCGTCGCTGCGCGCGCAGCGGCTGCCCGCCGGCTGGGAGTGGGAGTGGGTCGTCCAGGAGGACGGCACGACGGACGCGGTCCGCCCGTACGTCCCCGACGACGCCCGCGTCAGCTTCCGCCAGGGCCGGCCCGGCGGACCCGGGGTCGCCCGGACGATCGCGCTGGCACGCGCCCGGGGCGCCTACGTCAAGGTCCTGGACGCCGACGACCAGCTCACGCCGGGCGCGCTCGCCCGCGACCTGGCCGTGCTGGAGGCGGACCACACCGTCGGCTGGACGACGTGCCGCGTCCTCGACCTGCTGCCCGACGGCTCCACGGCCGCCTTCGCCGGCGATCCCGGCGAGGGCCCGATCGAGCGCGGTACCGTCCTCGACCACTGGAAGCGGAACGACTTCCTGGCCCCGGTCCACCCGGCGGGCCTGTGCGTACGGCGGGAGCTGCTCACCGCGCTGGGCGGCTGGATGGCGCTGCCCGCCTCGGAGGACACCGGTCTGCTGCTGGCGCTGGACGCGGTGAGCCGCGGCTGGTTCTGTGCGGAGCCCGGTCTGCTGTACCGCAAGTGGGAGGGGCAGGTGACGGGGCAGGCGGCCCACGTCGACCCCGCCGAGCGGGCGGCCCGCATGGCCGTGGCGGAGGCCCGTGCGCGCGCGCTCGCCGCCTTCGGCTGGAGCTACGCACCGGCTCCTTCCGCCGCCCGGTGAGGACGGCCGTGCCGCCCCCGGTGCCTACTCGGTGAGGACGATCGCCTGCGACGGGCACTTCTCGGCGGCCTCCAGGACCGCCTCCCGGACCCGCGCGTCCCCGGCCATGTCCGCACCGCCGGGCCGTACGACGCCGTAGCCGTCCTCGAACGCGAACACGGCCGGCGCCCGGTGCGCGCACTCGGCGGAGCCGTAGCACAGGGAGCGGTCGACGGAGACCTTCATCTGTCCTCCAGTCGGGGCGGGTGACCTCCGGGCGGTCTTCAGGGCGTCACTGCCCGGCCGCGCACCCCCCGAACCGGGCCACCGGACCGGAACGCGGCTTCGGCGACGGCGGGTGAGCCGAGACGTCCCGTCGAGCGGCTGGGTTCCCGCCCGCCCGGCACCGGTCCCTCCCCTCGTGGGGACCGGTGCCGAACGGTGCGGGGCCGTCGACCCGCGCCAAGTCGGCGGGGTGGCGCGGGTCGAAGCACGGGAACGGTTTCCGGTGCCGCGCGCGGACCGGCGCGGGGCGGCGCGACGCGATGGGGAGTGGCCGACTTTGACCGAGAACGTTCGGTGCCATGGGCTGTCTCTCCGAGCGCTGGGCCGGTGGCCTGTCCGGACGGTGTGTGACGGGTCCGCTACCGGGTTCGGATCCTGCCACCTGTCACCCCCGTGGAGGAGGCACCGGTCTCCGGTCCGGCCCTTAACCGCAGGTCAGGCGTATAAGGTGAGTTTTCCGGTCCGGACGTCACTCGCGAGGGAGAGTAAGGGGTGGGACCTTGAGTTCCGACTCAGGGGCACGCACAGCCTTCGCCGAGCGCCTCGCGCTGCTGTACAAGGAGGCCGGAAACCCTCCCCTCAAGAGCGTCTCGGAAGCGGTCGTACGACTCCAGCGGATCGACGAGCGCGGCCGGCCGGTCCGGGTCTCCGCGCAGCGGATCAGCGACTGGCGCCGGGCCAGGAACGTACCGGCCCAGTTCGCCGCCCTCGCGGCGGTCCTGCAGATCCTGATCCCGGAGGCGCGGCGGCTGCGTCCCGCTCCGGTCTCCGCCGGCCTGTACGACCTCGGCCACTGGCAGCGGCTGTGGGAGCTGGCGGTGGCCGGACCGGCCGCCGACCGGCCCGCGCCGCCCTCGCAGGAGAACCGGCGGCCACCGGCCCAGGCCCCGCCCGTCGCCGGCGGCGTGTGTCCGTACCGGGGGCTGGCCCCGTACCGGCGGGAGGACGCCAGGTGGTTCTTCGGCCGGGAACGGAGCACGAAGGCCCTCGTCGCCCAGCTCCGCGCGGCCGAGCGGTCCGGCGGGCTGGTCATGCTGGTCGGCGCCTCGGGAGCCGGGAAGTCGTCCCTGCTGAACGCCGGCCTGGTCCCGGCGATCCGCGGCGGAGCCTTGGACACGGGGGCGCCCGGCGGGGCGGGGAGCGTGGGTGCGGGGGTGCAGGCCGGGCACGCGGGCGCGGAGGCCGGCGCGGGTGCTTACGCCGGGGCCGGGCATGGGGGTGCGGGGGGTCCCGGCGACGCCGGGAACGCGGGCACGGGTGCTGATGGCGGGGCCGGGAACCCGGGCGCGGACACGGGGGCGGGCGGCACGGGGCCGGGAGCCGACGGGGCATCGGTCCCTTCCCGGCACGAGGCGGGCCCCCTTCGGCACGAGACGGCCCCTGCCCGACAGGAGACGGTCCCTTCCCCGCGCGAGGAGGCGCCCGCACCCGCCGGGGAGGCCCCCGCCCAGCCCGCCGACCACCCTGACCGCCCCACGGGCCACCCCACCGGCCGTCCCACCGGCGACCACCCCACCGACCCGCCCGGCCCCGTCCTTCAGTTCGTCCCGGGTGCCGATCCGCTGGGTGAGCTGGTCCGCCGTGTCCCCGAGCTCGCCGCCGTCGCCGAGGAGGCCCGCAGGGCCGAGCGGGAAGCCGCGCGGAACCCGGCGCTGCCGGGCTGCGACGCCCCGCACCTCACCCGGGCCGTGCGCGCGGCGGTCGCGGCCTGGGCGCACCGCGCGACGGGCCCGGACGACCGGCCGGTCGTCATCGTGGACCAGTTCGAGGAGGCGTTCACCCTCTGCGCCGACGAGGCCGGCCGGCGCGTCTTCATCCACTTCCTGCACACCGCCTGCACCCCGCCCGCCGGCGCCGCGGGCCCCGCGCCCGTCCGGGTCGTCCTCGGCATCCGCGCCGACTTCTACGAGCAGTGCCTCGACCACCCGGAACTCGCCGACGCGCTCCAGCACCGGCACATGGTGCTCGGCCCGCTGACCGGCACCGAACTGCGCGAGGCGGTGACCGGTCCGGCCAAGGCGGTGGGTCTGGAACTGGAGCCGGGCCTCGCCGAGCTGATCGTGCGCGAGGTGAGCGCCGACGGCCCGCGCGGCGCGCACGACGCGGGCGTGCTCCCGCTGCTCTCCCACGCCCTGCTGGCCACCTGGCAGCGCCGCAAGGCCGGCCGGCTGACCCTGGCCGGCTACCGCGCGGCGGGCGGCATCCAGGGCGCGGTCGCGGCGACCGCCGAACGCGCCTGGTCCGGTCTGGATCCGGCGGCCCGCGCCGCCGCCCGGCTGCTCCTGCTGCGGCTGGTCCGGCTGGGCGAGGACACCCAGGCCACGCGCCGGCGCGGCACCCGGCGGCAGCTGGCGCAGGAGTCGTCGGACCCCGGCAAGACGGAGGAGTCGCTGGAGGCCCTGGTGCGGGCCCGGCTGGTGACGCTGGACGCGGACACCGTGGAGATCACCCACGAGGCGCTGCTGCACGCCTGGCCCCGGCTGCGGCACTGGATCGACGAGGGCCGGGGCGACCATCTGCTGCGCCAGCGGCTGGAGGAGGACGGACGGGCCTGGGAGGACTCGGGCCGGGACAGCTCGCTGCTGTACCGGGGGTCGCGGCTGGAGCAGGCCCGCGGCTGGGCGAGGTCGGCCGGGGACACGTATCTGACCCGCAGCGCGGTGGAGTTTCTGGCCGCCTCGGTGCGGCTGCGCAAGCGCTCGGTGTGGCTGAGCCGGGCCGCGGTGGCGGCGCTGGTGGCGCTGGCCGTGCTCGCGGCCGGCACGGCGGTGATCGCCTGGAAGCAGCGCGACGACGCCGTGTTCGAGCAGGTGCTCGCCGAGGCCGACCGGGTCCAGCACACCGATCCGTCCCTGGCCGCCCAGCTCGACCTGGTCGCGCACCAGCTGCGCCCCGGCGACGAGGGCACGTACAGCCGCCTGATCTCGATCGTGAACGCGCCGCTGGCCACCCCGCTGTCCGGCCACACCGGCGCCGTCTACCTGACCTCCTTCAGCCCGGACGGCGACACGCTGGCGACGGCCAGCTACGACCGCACCATCCGGTTGTGGGACGTGACCGACCCGAACCGCCCCGCCCCGCTCGGCGCACCCCTGACCGGCCACACCAGCTGGGTCAGCAGTGCCGTCTTCAGCCCGGACGGCCGCACCCTGGCCAGCGCCGGCGACGACGGCACGATCCGGCTGTGGGACGTCTCCGACCCCGCGCACGCCCGCCCGCTGGGCGCACCGCTCACCGGCCACCAGGGCACGATCTACCTCGTCGCCTTCAGTCCCGACGGGCGCACGCTGGCCACGGCCGGCGAGGACCGCACCGTGCGGCTGTGGGACGTCACCGACCCGCGCAGGCCCGGCGCCCTCGCCACCCTGCGGGGGCACCGCGCCGCGGTGCGCTGTGTGGCGTTCGCCCCGGACGGGCGGACGCTCGCGACGGGCGGCGACGACGACACGATCCGGCTGTGGGACGTCTCCGCGCCCCGCCGGCCCCAGCCGGTCAGGACGCTGCGCGGGCACACGGACCTCGTGCACTCGGTGGCCTTCAGCCCCGACGGGCACACCCTGGCCAGCGGCAGCGCGGACGACACCATCCGGCTGTGGGACGTCACCGACCCCGCCCGCGCCGCGGCGGTCGGCTCGCCGCTGACCGGCCACACCGGCCCGGTCTGGTCGGTGGCGTTCAGCCCGGACGGCGGCCGGCTCGCCGCCGCGAGCGCGGACAGCACGGCGAGCCTGTGGAACGTCAGCGACCCGGACTCCGCGTCCCAGGTCGGCGAGCCGCTCGCGGGCAGCAGCGGCGAGATGTACGCCCTGGGGTTCCGCCGGGACGGCCGGACCCTCGCCACCGGCAGCGGGGACGGCAAGGTACGCCTGTGGTCGGTCCCGACCTCGGACATGATCGGCCGGACCGGAGCGTTCCGCCCCGACGGGCGGGTGCTGGCCACGGCCGCCCGGGACGGCAGGCTGCGGCTGTGGAACGTGACGCGGCCCGGCCGGCCCGTCCTGCTCGGCGAGCCGTTCATGCGGGCCGACGGCGACCAGCGCTCCCTGGTGTTCTCCCCCGACGGCCGCACACTCGCCGTCCTCACCGGTGTCCGGACCGTCCGCCTGTGGAACGTCACCGACCCCGCCCACCCGGTCGCCGCCGGCCCGCCGCTGCACCTGCGCACCCGCTTCATGGGCCCCGAGGCGCTGGCCTACAGCCCGGACGGCCACACCCTGGCCACCGCCTACGACGACCGCACCGTCCAGCTGTGGGACGTGGCCGACCCGGGCCGCCCGGCCCCGCTCGGCAGGCCGCTCACCGGCCACCGGGGCTACATCGACAGCCTCGCCTTCAGCCCGGACGGCCGCACCCTGGCCAGCGGCAGCGCGGACAGCACGATCCGGCTCTGGGACGTGACCGACCCCGCGCACACCCGCCCCCTGGGCAGGCCCCTCACCGACCACTCCGGCCCGGTCAACGCGCTCGCCTTCGCCCCGCGCGGCCACACCCTGGCCAGCGGCAGCGACGACGACACGGTCCGCCTGTGGAACACCGCCGACCCGGCGCGCGCCGCACCCCTGGGCAAGCCGCTCACCGGGCACACCGAGGCGGTCACGTCCCTGACGTTCAGCGCCGGCGGCTCCACCCTGGCCAGCGGCGGCAACGACAACACGGTCCGCCTGTGGGACGTCACCCACCCCGCCTCGGCGGCTCCGATCGGCCAGTCGATGAGCCCCAACGCCAAAACGGGCAACTTCCTCATCTTCAGCCCCAAGAGCCACGTCCTCGGCGTCTCCAGCGGCACCGACACGGTCCGGCTGTGGAGCCTGGACGCCGGCACGGCGATCCGGCACATCTGCTCGGTCACCCGGGGCGTCCTGACCCCCCGGCGCTGGCACGAGTACCTGCCGCGCCTGGGCTACGACCCCCCGTGCGGTCGATGATCGGCCAACCTGCCCCTTTCCCCCCGGACTTGGCCCCACACAACCGACAACCTTGTTACCCTTGGCCATAGCCCGATCGCTGGTGCATCCCCCGTCGCCAGCGGTCGGGCCTTTTCTTGCGCCGGCGCCCGCATTCGCCCGCCCGTGAGCCTGCCGCAGCGTGACCACCGGTATGCGGGGCACTCGTGCGGCGCCGGAGGAGGCGGTGCACATGACCGACGACGAGTTCTACAAGCGAGACCAGACCGAAGGCGCGGCTCTCCCCGAGGACCGCCCCAGGGAGGGAGCGCTCCCGAGCCCGTCCCGGGGCGGCAAGGGCGTCTGGGTGGTCCTGGGCATAGTGGTTCTTCTCATCATCGTCTTCGCACTCATACTGGTATGAGCGACGGATGCGTCACCCGAAACGAAAGACCCCCGGCCCTGCTGGACCGGGGGTCTTATCGCTGGTGGGGCTAACAGGATTTGAACCTGTGGCCTCATCCTTATCAGGGATGCGCTCTAACCAACTGAGCTATAGCCCCGCCGCGCTCTGCGGTGTGTGTCCCGCGCGCTGACTCCTGAAGATTAGCGCACGACCGCGCCAGTCCCAAAATCGGTTGTCGGGGGGCCGTCAGAACGCCGCTGGTCCGCGGGTCACTCGTCCTCCGCCAGCGTCAGCTCGATGCCGCCCACGAAGCCCGCGGAGAGGTTGTAGATGAACGCGCCGAGCGTCGCGAGCGCCGTGGCCAGGACCACGTCGATGACCGCGATGATCGCCGCGAACGTCAGGACGTGGGGGAGCGACAGGAACGCCTGGAGGTCGAAGCCGTTCGCCTCGCTCGAACCGGTCGCCTCCGAGATCGTGCCGCCGACCGTCGAGAACACGCCCATCGCGTCCATGACCATCCACAGCACCGCCGAGGCGACGACCGTACAGATGCCGAGCGCGATGGAGAGCAGGAAGCTGACCTTCATCACCGACCACGGGTCGGCCTTGGCCACCCGCAGCCGTGCCTTGCGGGTCCGGGGGGCCGTCCGCACGCCCGTACGCGGCTTGCGCGTCGCTCCGGCCGGCGCCTGCGCCGGATAGGCCTGCGGCGGGTGGTAGGGCCCGTCGGGCTGCTCCTGGCGCCGCTCCCCGGGCAGCGGCGACGCCGGCCGCGCCTCACCGGACGCGGCCGGGCCTCGGGTGTCCGTCACAGTTCCCCCCTGGGATCCAGACGTACGGGAAGAGTCCGTCTCGGACACCTTCACCGGCTTCAGGTTCGTCGTCTGCGGGTCGTGCGCACCACCGGCGGGCGCACTGCCCGCCGGCAGCCCGCTCGCGGCGGAGCCACGGCCGCCGCCGTCCGTTTCCGTACCCGTGGAGGTACCGGCCGATCCGGCGCCCGTGGCTCCGCTCACGCTGACTCACTCCTCGTGCTACTCGGCCGAGGGTGCCTCACCCTCGTCCGTGCCGGCGGTCGCGACACCCTCGGCGGTCTCGTCCACGGCCACGTCGCCGTCGACTTCCTCCGCCTCGCGCCCCGCTTCGGCGTTACGTGCGATACCGACGACGGCATCGCGCTTGCCCAGATTGATCAGTTGGACGCCCATGGTGTCACGGCCCGTCTCCCTGACCTCGCTGACTCGCGTGCGAATCACACCGCCGGACAGGGTGATCGCGAGGATTTCGTCGTTCTCCTCGACGATCAGCGCGCCGACGAGCGACCCGCGGTCCTCCACGATCTTGGCGGCCTTGATGCCGAGGCCGCCGCGGCCCTGGACGCGGTACTCGTCGACGGCGGTCCGCTTCGCGTACCCACCGTCGGTGGCAGTGAACACGAACGTACCGGGTCGCACCACATTCATCGAGAGGAGCTCGTCGCCCTCCCGGAAGCTCATTCCCTTGACGCCGGAGGTGGCGCGGCCCATCGGACGCAGCGAATCGTCCGAGGCGGTGAACCGGATCGACTGCGCCTTCCTGCTGATCAGCAGCAGGTCGTCGTCCGCCGAGACCAGCTCGGCGCCGATCAGCTCGTCGTCCGAACCGTCCTCGCGTTCCCGCAGGTTGATGGCGATGACACCACCGGAGCGAGGCGAATCGTAATCCTTCAGTGGCGTCTTCTTGACCAAGCCGGACTTGGTGGCCAGCACCAGGTAGGGCGCCGCCTCGTAGTCACGGATGGCCAGGATCTCAGCGATCGCCTCGTCCGGCTGGAAGGCGAGCAGGTTCGCCACGTGCTGGCCGCGCGCGTCCCGGCCGGCCTCGGGCAGCTCGTACGCCTTCGCCCGGTAGACCCGGCCCTTGTTGGTGAAGAACAGCAGCCAGTGGTGCGTGGTGGAGACGAAGAAGTGGTCGACGATGTCGTCTTCCTTCAGCTTCGCGCCGCGCACACCCTTGCCGCCGCGCTTCTGCGCCCGGTAGTCGTCCGTCTTCGTCCGCTTGACGTAGCCGCCGCGCGTGACGGTGACGACGATGTCCTCCTCGGCAATCAGGTCCTCGATGGACATGTCGCCCTCGTACGGGATCAGCTTGGTCTGCCGGTCGTCGCCGTACTTCTCGACGATCGCGGCCAGCTCCTCGCTGACGATCCCGCGCTGGCGCACCGGCGAGGCGAGGATCTGGTTGTACTCGTTGATCTTCGCCTGGAGTTCGTCGTGCTCCTGGACGATCTTCTGCCGCTCCAGGGCCGCCAGCCGGCGCAGCTGCATCTCCAGGATCGCGTTCGCCTGGATCTCGTCGATCTCCAGCAGGCCCATCAGGCCGCTGCGCGCGACGTCGACGGTCTCACTGCGCCGGATCAGCGCGATGACCTCGTCGATGGCGTCCAGGGCCTTCAGCAGACCGCGCAGGATGTGCGCGCGCTCCTCGGCCTTGCGCAGCCGGAACCGGGTACGGCGGACGATGACCTCGATCTGGTGCGTCACCCAGTGGCGGATGAACGCGTCCAGCGACAGGGTGCGCGGCACGCCGTCGACCAGCGCCAGCATGTTGGCGCCGAAGTTCGTCTGCAGGTCGGTGTGCTTGTACAGGTTGTTCAGCACGACCTTGGCGACCGCGTCCCGCTTCAGGACGATCACCAGGCGCTGCCCCGTACGGGACGACGTCTCGTCGCGGACGTCCGCGATGCCGCCGATCTTGCCGTCCTTCACCAGGTCGGCGATCTTCTGCGCCAGGTTGTCCGGGTTCACCTGGTACGGCAGCTCGGTCACCACCAGGCACTGCCGGCCCTGGATCTCCTCGACCTCGACCACCGCGCGCATCGTGATGGAGCCGCGGCCGGTGCGGTACGCCTCCTCGATGCCCTTGCGGCCCACCACCAGGGCGCCGGTCGGGAAGTCGGGGCCCTTGATGCGCTCCATGAGCGCGTCCAGCAGCTCCTCGTGCGAGGCGTCCGGGTTCTCCAGGTACCACTGGGCGCCGGCCGCGACCTCGCGCAGGTTGTGCGGCGGGATGTTGGTCGCCATGCCGACCGCGATACCGGCCGAGCCGTTGATCAGCAGGTTCGGGAAGCGGGCCGGCAGGACGGTCGGCTCCTGGGAGCGGCCGTCGTAGTTGTCCGTGAAGTCGACGGTCTCCTCGTCGATGTCCCGGACCATCTCCATCGACAGCGGCGCCATCTTGCACTCGGTGTAGCGCATGGCCGCCGCCGGGTCGTTGCCCGGCGAGCCGAAGTTGCCGTTGGAGTCCACCAGCGGCATCCGCATCGACCACGGCTGGGCGAGACGCACCAGGGCGTCGTAGATGGAGGAGTCGCCGTGCGGGTGGTAGTTGCCCATGACGTCGCCGACGACACGGGCGCACTTGTAGAAGCCGCGCTCGGGGCGGTAGCCGCCGTCGTACATCGCGTACAGCACGCGGCGGTGGACGGGCTTGAGGCCGTCCCGGACGTCGGGCAGCGCACGGGACACGATGACGGACATCGCGTAGTCCAGGTACGAGCGCTGCATCTCCGTCTCGAGCCCGACGGGCTCGACACGCATCACGAGTTCGCCGCCCTCTTCGGGGGTGGCGGGAGTGTTCTCGTCGGCCATTGCTGGTGAGGATCCTTCCTGGTGCGGTCAGCTGAGACCGACTCAGATGTCGAGGAAGCGGACGTCCTTGGCGTTGCGCTGGATGAACTGGCGACGGGCCTCGACGTCCTCGCCCATGAGGACCGAGAACAGGTCGTCGGCCTGGGCCGCGTCGTCCAGGGTGACCTGGCCGAGGACCCGGTGCTCCTGGTCCATGGTGGTCACGCGCAGCTCCTCGGCGTTCATCTCGCCGAGGCCCTTGAAGCGCTGGATCGAGTCCTCGCGCACGCGCTTGCCGCGCTGGCGGCCCATCTCGATCAGCGCGTCGCGCTCACGGTCCGAGTAGGCGTACTCCACGTCGTCCCGGCCCCACTTGATCTTGTACAGCGGGGGACGGGACAGGTAGACGTGCCCGGCCTCCACCAGCGGCCGCATGAAGCGGAACAGGAAGGTCAGCAGCAGGGTGCTGATGTGCTGGCCGTCGACGTCGGCGTCCGCCATCAGGATGATCTTGTGATAGCGCAGCTTCTCGATGTCGAAGTCCTCGTGCACACCCGTGCCGAAGGCCGAGATCAGCGCCTGGATCTCCTGGTTCTGCAGGATCTTGTCGATCCGCGCCTTCTCCACGTTCAGGATCTTGCCGCGGATCGGGAGGATCGCCTGGTACTGCGGGTTCCGGCCGGACTTGGCCGAGCCGCCGGCGGAGTCACCCTCGACGATGAAGATCTCGCACTTGGCCGGGTCGTTGGACTGGCAGTCGGCCAGCTTGCCCGGCAGCGACGCCGACTCCAGCAGCCCCTTGCGGCGGGTCAGGTCGCGGGCCTTGCGGGCCGCCACGCGCGCGGTGGCCGCCTGGATGCCCTTGCGGATGATGTCCGCCGCCTCGACCGGGTTGCGGTCCAGCCAGTCGTTGAGGTGCTCGTAGACCGCCTTCTGCACGAAGGTCTTCGCCTCCGTGTTGCCCAGCTTGGTCTTCGTCTGGCCCTCGAACTGCGGCTCGCTCAGCTTGACCGAGATGATCGCGGTCAGACCCTCACGGATGTCGTCGCCGGTGAGGTTGTCGTCCTTCTCGCGCAGCAGCTTCTTGTCGCGCGCGTACTTGTTGATCAGGCTGGTGAGGGCCGCGCGGAAGCCCTCCTCGTGCGTGCCGCCCTCATGGGTGTGGATGATGTTCGCGAAGGAGTACACGCCCTCGGTGTAGCCGCTGTTCCACTGCATGGCGACCTCGAGGGACAGGCTCTTGTCCCTGTCCTCGGCCTCCAGCGAGACGACCGTCGGGTGCACCGCGTCCCCCTTGCGGGAGTTGAGGTACTTCACGAAGTCGACGATGCCGCCCTCGTAGTGGTACGTGACGGTCTTGACCTCGGCCTTCTCGTCCGCACCCGCCTCGTCCGCGCCGCTGGTGGCCTTCGCCGACTCGCGCTCGTCGGTGAGCCGGATCGTCAGGCCCTTGTTGAGGAACGCCATCTCCTGAAAACGCCGGGACAGCGTCTCGAAGGAGTACTCGGTGGTCTCGAAGATCTCCGGATCGGCCCAGAAGGTGACCGACGTCCCGGTCTCCTCCGTCGCCTCGTGCTTGACCAGCGGCGCCGTCGGGACGCCCATCTTGTAGTCCTGCGTCCAGCGGTGGCCGTCCGTCCTGACCTCGACGGCAACCTTGGTGGACAGCGCGTTCACGACGGACACACCCACACCGTGCAGACCGCCGGAGACGGCGTACCCGCCGCCGCCGAACTTGCCGCCCGCGTGCAGCACGGTCAGCACGACCTCGACGGCCGGCTTGCCCTCGGAGGGCACGATGCCCACCGGGATGCCACGGCCGTTGTCGACGACGCGCACGCCGCCGTCGGCGAGGATCGTCACGTCGATGGTGTCCGCGTAACCGGCCAGCGCCTCGTCGACCGAGTTGTCGACGACCTCGTACACGAGGTGGTGCAGTCCGCGCTCGCCCGTGGAGCCGATGTACATGCCGGGCCGCTTGCGGACCGCGTCCAGCCCTTCGAGCACGGTGATAGCGCTGGCGTCGTAGGACGCGGAGGCCGCGGCGGGCTCCGTGGCCTCGGCGTTCACGCCGGCGTCGGTGGACGGGATGTTCTCGTTGGGGTTGCCGGAATCGGCCACGAAGCGCCCTTTCTGGCACAGCACGAGCCGGGCTCGTCGGCAGGTTGCCGGAGCGGCTGCGGCATGTTGCGTTGGTAAGCCTTGATCAGCGTTGCTCAGCTTTTCCCGGGCGGTCCCCACGTTGGGGCGGGATTGTCTTCCAGTCTACCGGTAGCACTGACATCGATGGGGGTTTGCGGGCACCTGGGCTCCCATGTGCCGCCCTCAACCGGTCTCCGCCGAGTACCGATATACGGAAGGGGGCTCCAAGGGGCTCACAGCGGCACTCAGCGCTTCGAGCCGTCAACCCGTGGCTACTGGCGGGTCAGATGGCGGTCCGAGGCCTGCCGACGGGGGCTGCGGCGCACCCCACAGCGGTGATCCACACCTGTGGACGGGGCGCGACGGCACGCCGGGCCGGGCGCCCGACGTGAGGTACATCACCCGTAGGTGTCGCCGGGTCCGGTGCTCCCCGGAGCCCGCAGCGGGCCGTAGCGGCGGGCCTGGCCGCCCGGATTGAGCACCTTGATCATCCGGACGCTGCCGTGCCCGAGGTCCTCGTTGATCCGCGCCACCAGGGCGGGGGCGAGCACCCGCAGCTGGGTCGCCCAGGCCGTCGAGTCGCACTGGACGGTCAGCACCCGCTCGTCCTCGTCGTACCGCTGCGGCACACAGTGCCGGGCCAGGTCCTCGCCGACGATCTGCGGCCAGCGGCCCATCACCCCGCCCACCGCGGCCGGCTTCTCCCAGCCGCGCTCGGTGATCAGCCGGTTGATCGCCGCGCCCAGCGCCATGGGATCGCGTCCGTCGGCGCGCGCGCCGGAACGCAGACCGCCGCCCCGCCGCGCCTGCTTCTTCTGCCGCGCCGCGTCCCCCCGCGCGCGTGCCTGCTCCCTCGCCGCGCGCAACGCCACGCGCGCGAGGTCGACGCCGGACGGCTCGTCACCGCCCCGCGCGGCCGTCTTCCGGCGATCGGGGGTGTCCGGCCCGTCGGTGCTCATACGCGCTCCACCGCCCCGCCGGCCACCGTGTACCGCGCGCCGGCCAGCACAGGGGGTACGTCGTCGTCCACGGCGGCGGTGACCAGCACCTGCTCGCCCGGCGCGACCAGCTCCGCCAGCCGCTCCCGGCGGCGGGCGTCCAGCTCGGCGAAGACGTCGTCCAGGACCAGCACCGGCTCGTTGCCCTCGGCGCGCAGCAGGTCGTAGGAGGCCAGCCGCAGCGCCAGGGCGTAGGACCAGGACTCGCCGTGCGAGGCGTAGCCCTTGGCCGGCAGCTGACCGAGTTTGAGGAGCAGGTCGTCGCGGTGCGGCCCCACCAGGGTCACGCCCCGCTCGATCTCCTGCTTGCGCGCCTCCGCGAGGGCCGCCGTCAGCTGGGCGTAGAGGTCCTCGCGCGTGTGCGCCTCGCCCGGCGCCGACGGCTTGTACTCCAGCGCCACCGGACCGCCCCCGGGAGCGAGCTGCTCGTACGCCTTGTCGGCGAGCGGCCGCAGCGCGGCGATGAGATCCATCCGCTGGGCGAGCAGCTCCGCGCCCGCGCGCGCGAGATGCTGGTCCCACACGTCGAGGGTGGAAAGGTCCATGGACCGCCCACCGTGCCGGCGGGCCAGCGCGGCCGTCTTCAGCAGAGTGTTGCGCTGCTTGAGCACCCGCTCGTAGTCCGAGCGCACACCCGCCATCCGCGGGGACCGCGCGGTGATCAGCTCGTCAAGGAACCGCCGCCGCTCACCCGGGTCGCCCTTGACGAGCGCGAGGTCCTCGGGCGCGAACAGCACGGTCCGTACGATCCCCAGCACGTCCCGCGGCCTGACCTGCGAGGAGCGGTTGATCCGGGCGCGGTTGGCCCTGCCCGGGTTCAGCTCCAGCTCGATGAGCTGCTGCCGGTCGCCCTGCCGGACCTGCGCCCGCACGACCGCCCGCTCGGCGCCCATGCGGACCAGCGGGGCGTCGGAGGCCACCCGGTGGCTGCCGAGGGTCGCCAGGTAGCCGACCGCCTCCACGAGGTTGGTCTTGCCCTGCCCGTTGGGGCCGACGAAGGCGGTGACGCCCGGGTCGAGCGGGACCTCGGCCCGGGCGTACGAGCGGAAGTCGGCGAGCGACAGATGCGTGACGTGCATGGCGGGACCGCCGACCTCCCTCAGGCTCGTGGATCGCGGAACGACCCTCTTGTGGATCGCGGAGCGACCCTGTGGATTACTTCTTCTCCACCGCGTGGCCGCCGAACTGGTTGCGCAGCGCGGCGATCATCTTCATCTGCGGCGAGTCCTCCTGGCGGGAGGCGAACCGCGCGAACAGCGACGCGGTGATCGCCGGCAGCGGCACCGCGTTGTCGATCGCGGCCTCCACCGTCCAGCGTCCCTCACCCGAGTCCTGCGCGTACCCGCGCAGACCCTCCAGGTGCTCGTCCTCGTCCAGGGCGTTCACCGCGAGGTCCAGCAGCCAGGAGCGGATGACCGTGCCCTCCTGCCAGGAGCGGAAGACCTCACGGACGTCCGTGACGGAGTCGACCTTCTCCAGCAGCTCCCAGCCCTCGGCGTAGGCCTGCATCATGGCGTACTCGATGCCGTTGTGGACCATCTTCGCGAAGTGGCCCGCGCCGACCTTGCCCGCGTGCACCGAACCGAAGTCGCCCTCCGGCTTCAGCGCGTCGAAGACCGGCTGCACCTTGGCGACGTTCTCGGCGTCGCCGCCGTACATCAGCGCGTACCCGTTCTCCAGGCCCCAGACGCCGCCGGAGACACCGCAGTCGACGAAGCCTATGCCCTTGGCGGCCAGCTCCTCGGCGTGCCTCTCGTCGTCCGTCCAGCGGGAGTTGCCGCCGTCCACGACCACGTCGCCGGGCTCCAGCAGCTCGGCCAGCCGGTCGATGGTCGACTGGGTGGGCTCGCCGGCCGGGACCATCACCCAGACCACGCGCGGGCCCTTGAGCTTGCCCACAAGCTCTTCCAGGCTGTGGACATCCGCGAGGTCCGCGTTGCGGTCGTATCCGAGGACGGTGTGGCCCGCGCGGCGGATCCGCTCGCGCATGTTGCCGCCCATCTTGCCGAGGCCGACGAGACCGAGCTCCATCAGTTGTGTCCTTAGGTCGCTGTGTGGCGTGAGAGGCACCGAAGTGCCGAGCCGAGCCTAAACCCGGACGCTCATGCACAGCTGTGGGCATAGCCGCTCACCTGCGGGAACAGCCCCGTCCACGGACTCGTGCTCATCACCGGGTGCCCTTCGCGGCGAACCCGGCCGCCCTGGCCGCGCGGCCGGCGCCCCCGCCGGGGCCGACCGCGGTGCCGGGCGCCCCGTGCGGCACCCGGCACCGTGCACAGCTGTGGACGACGATCAGCCGCTGAGCCGCACCGGCATGATCAGGTACTTGTAGGCCTCGTCGGCCTCCGCGTCCACCGCCGGCTTGCCGCTCAGCAGCGCCGGCTTCGTGGACGTGGTGAACGACAACTGCGCCACCGGCGAGTCGATCGCGCTCAGACCGTCCAGCAGGAACGTCGGGTTGAACGCGATGGAGATGTCATCGCCGTCCAGCTGGGCGTCCACCCTTTCCACAGCCTGTGCGTCGTCGCTCGACCCGGCCTCCAGGATCAGCACGCCCTGCTCGAAGCTCAGCCGCACCGGGGTGTTCCGCTCGGCGACCAGCGCCACGCGCTTGACGGCCTCCACGAAGGGCGCGGTCTCGATCACGGCGATGGAGTTGAACTCGGTCGGGAACAGCGTGCGGTACTTCGGCAGGTCGCCCTCGAGCAGGCGCGTGGTCGTACGCCGCCCGGCGCCCTCGAAACCGATCAGGCCCTCACCGGCGCCGGACCCGGACAGCGCCAGCGTGACGCTGTCCCCGGCGCCCAGCGACTTCGCGGTGTCCAGCAGCGTCTTCGCCGGGACCAGGGCGACCGCGGACGCGTCCGGGTTCTCCGGCTTCCACAGGAACTCGCGGACCGCGAAGCGGTAGCGGTCGGTGGAGGCCAGGGTGACCGTGTCGCCCTCGATCTCGATGCGCACACCGGTGAGCACCGGCAGCGTGTCGTCCCGGCCGGCCGCGATGGCCACCTGGGAGACCGCCGCGGCGAAGACCTCGCCGGGGACGGTGCCGGTCGCGTTCGGCATCTGCGGCAGCGCCGGGTACTCCTCCACAGGCAGGGTGTGGAGGGTGAACCGGGAGGAGCCACAGGTCACCGTGGCCCGTACACCGTCTGTGGAAATCTCCACCGGCCGGTTGGGGAGGGCGCGGGAGATGTCGGCGAGCAGCCGGCCGGAGACGAGGACGGTGCCCTCCTCCTCGACCTCCGCCTCGACGTTCACCCGCGCGGAGACCTCGTAGTCGAAGCTGGACAGGCTGAGCTTGCCGTCCTCCGCCTTCAGCAGCAGGCCGGCGAGGACAGGCGCCGGCGGACGGGCCGGGAGGCTGCGTGCGGCCCACGCCACTGCCTCCGCGAGTACGTCGCGTTCCACCCGGATCTTCACCGTAAGCCGCCTCCTGATGCTGCCGTTGCTGCTGAGTCCTCCGACTCGGTGTCACCGCCCTCTGCGACGGGAAGGACACCGGAACCAGTCTGACGCACGGCACTGACAGTAGGTGCCCGTTGGGGTCAAGTCCGACCGAGGGGCAGCCGGACGCGAGAGGGCGAGTTGTGCACAGGCCCCGCTTCCAAACGATTGCCGAGCTCTCTCTAGTCGGGAGTAGTAGTAGGGCCTGTGGATACCGTGGATAACCACGTTTGCCCAGCTCAGCGCTGATATTTTGTCCACCGGCCCTGTGGGTGGAGGCAGTGGACAACCGGGGCTGTCTGTGGAGAACGGAAAGTTCTGCACACGCCGCCCACAGGCTGAGGGCAGTTCTCCCCAGCTGTGTCCCCAGGAATACCCAGGTTTCCCACACCCCAATCCGGCACCTTCCTGTGACGGCTTTCACTCGACGCGGTGAGCGGGTGCGCCGGGTTGCCGAACAGTGGACAGCGCTGTGGAGAAGCTGGGGATCGCTGGGGACAACTGCCCCCAGCCTGTGGGCCGCCGGTGGACAACTCCGTGCACAGGCTGTGGATCGCGGAGTTGTCCACAGTCTGTGGAGATCGTTCGTCCACGATTCCACAGGCCTCTGAGCTGGGCGGAAGCCGGGGCCGAGGCTTCCCTGTGGACACGGTTCGGGACAACTTCCCAGTCCCCAGGATGTGGATGGAAGAAAGTCACCGAATCTGTGGAGAGTGGCCGTAACCAGGCAAGTAATCGAACACCGGGTGGCGGGCGGGGCCACCACGGGAGCCGTGCCGCCGGCGGCTGACGGGCCGTCCCGGCCGCCTGCGGGGACGCGAAAGGCGCCCCCGGGATCTCTCGTCCCGAAGGCGCCTCGGTGCGGCCGTACGACCTGCGCCGGCCGCGGGTCAGCCGTTCTTGATGCGGTTGGTCAGCTCGGTCACCTGGTTGTAGATCGACCGCCGCTCGGCCATCAGCGCCCGGATCTTGCGATCGGCGTGCATGACGGTCGTGTGGTCCCGCCCGCCGAACTGCGCCCCGATCTTCGGCAGCGACAGGTCCGTCAGCTCCCGGCACAGGTACATCGCGATCTGCCGCGCGGTGACCAGCTGACGGCCGCGCGAGCTGCCGCACAGGTCCTCGACCGTGAGCCCGAAGTAGTCAGCGGTCGCCGCCATGATGGCGGTCGCGGTGATCTCCGGCGTCGAGTCCTCGCCCCCGGGGATCAGATCCTTCAGGACGATCTCCGTCAGGCCCAGGTCCACCGGCTGCCGGTTGAGCGAGGCGAACGCCGTCACCCGGATCAGCGCGCCCTCCAGCTCACGGATGTTCCGCGAGATCCGGGAGGCGATGAACTCCAGCACCTCCGGCGGTGCGTTGAGCTGCTCCTGCACCGCCTTCTTCCGCAGGATCGCGATGCGCGTCTCCAGCTCGGGCGGCTGGACGTCGGTGATCAGGCCCCACTCGAAGCGGTTGCGCAGCCGGTCCTCCAGCGTGACCAGCTGCTTGGGCGGCCGGTCGCTGGAGAGCACGATCTGCTTGTTCGCGTTGTGGAGCGTGTTGAAGGTGTGGAAGAACTCCTCCTGCGTCGACTCCTTGTCCGCGAGGAACTGGATGTCGTCGACGAGCAGGATGTCCATCTCCCGGTAGCGCTTGCGGAAGCTGTCGCCCTTGCCGTCGCGGATGGAGTTGATGAACTCGTTGGTGAACTCCTCCGAGCTGACGTACCGCACGCGCGTGCCCGGGTAGAGGCTGCGCGCGTAGTGCCCGATGGCGTGCAGCAGGTGCGTCTTGCCGAGCCCCGACTCCCCGTAGATGAACAGGGGATTGTAGGCCTTCGCCGGAGCCTCGGCGACCGCGACCGCCGCCGCGTGCGCGAACCGGTTGGAGGCGCCGATGACGAACGTGTCGAACAGGTACTTCGGGTTCAGCCGCGCGGTCGGCTCACCGGGGCCGCTCGCCGGCGCGGACTGCGCGGCCGGCGGTCCGGCGGGGCCGGCCGGGGGCATGTCCGGGCGGCCGGGACCACCGCGGTGCACCGGCGGCTCGGGCAGCTCGCGGCGGACCGGTTCGCGCTGGTCGTACTCGGTCCGGGACGGGTCGTAGTCCCCGCGCGGGGCGTCGTAGTCCGGGCGGGACGGCTCGTACTCCGCGCGCGGGCCGTCGTAGTCGCCGCGCTTGTGTTCGTACGGTGACCGGTCCCTGCCCTGCGGGCGGTAGTCCTGGGACGGCGAGCCGTACGCGTCCCCGCCGTAGCCGTCCTGGGACGACGGCGAGGCGTACGGATCACGCTCGGGGAAGCCGAGCCGGGGCTGCTGCCAGCCGTACTCGTCCTGCCCGGGGCGCGGCCAGGCGCCGGGCTCGGGGCGCTGGTACTCGGAGGGGTAGGCCGGGCGGGCGGTGGGGAGCTGGTCCGGGCGGCCGGGCGGCAGCTGCTCGGCGCGCGGGTCGCCGACCGGGCGGTCGCCGCGGTGGCGGCCGTAGCCCTCGTAGGGCCCCGCGGGGAGTTCCGGCTCCTCGTAGCGCGGCTTCGGCGTCTGCGGCGCGGGGGGCGCCGCGGGCGCCGGCGGCTCGCCGGCCGAGTCGTCCACGGTGATCGCGATGCGGATGGGGCGGCCGCACTCCCGGCTCAGCGTCTCGCTGACGATCGGTGCCAGGCGGCCTTCCAGCACACCCTTCGCGAACTCGTTCGGTACGGCCAGCAGGGCCGTGTCCGCGACCAGCGCGAGCGGCTGGCAGCGCCGGATCCAGTGCTCGTCCTTCGCCTCCACACCCTGTCCGCGGCCCTCTCCGAGGAGCTGCTCCAGTACTCGTGGCCACACTGCGGCAAGATCGGCAGGTACGTCAGCCACAGGGCACGCTCTCTCACAGGTCCCACGAACGTGTGGTTCGCGGACGGGTCGGGATGGAATCCGGGTGGTGGGCGGGGGCGATCCCGCTCGGGTGGGGACAAAGGAACGAATCGGAGTCCAGCCACGGTAGTCAGCGCGGCGGGTACGGTTCAAGTTGTTGTCCCCAGCCTGTGGACAGTGTCCCCCGGCGCCCCTCGGTTTGACCGGATGGCGCAGCCGCGCGTACCGTAACCAGGTCGAGTTGTCGATGGCTGCTGCCGCCTGCCTCCGATGGGCACAGATCACGTCAGGTGATCGGGAAGCGGTGCACTCGGGCGTGACGCGAGCTACTCGTGGGCGCACGGTGACAGCCAGGACGGCACCCCGCCACTACCGATTCTTTTCTGGAGCCCCCGAGTGAGCAAGCGCACCTTCCAGCCGAACAACCGTCGTCGCGCGAAGACCCACGGCTTCCGGCTGCGTATGCGCACCCGTGCCGGCCGCGCGATCCTCGCGTCCCGCCGTAGCAAGGGTCGCGCCCGCCTGTCCGCCTGATCCCGATCAGGTCATGACGTCGTGCTGCCCACCGAGAACCGGCTGAGGCGGCGCGAGGACTTCGCGACCGCGGTACGACGAGGTCGTCGGGCCGGACGCCCGACCCTCGTCGTCCACCTTCGAAGCGGTGCAACGGACCCGCACGCGCCTGGGGAGAGCGCTCCCCCGACGCGTGCGGGTTTCGTCGTGAGCAAGGCCGTGGGTGGTGCGGTCGTGCGCAACACAGTGAAGCGCAGACTGCGCCATCTGATGCGTGACCGAGTCGCCCTGTTCCCCCCCGGTAGCCTGGTAGTCGTACGAGCGCTGCCCGGAGCGGGCGACGCAGACCACGCACAGCTGGCCCGAGACCTGGATGCCGCCCTTCAGCGGCTGCTGGGAGGGGGCGCGCGATGAAGTACCCGCTGCTGGCTCTGATCAAGCTGTACCAGTGGACGATCAGTCCATTGCTGGGGCCTGTGTGCAAGTACTACCCGTCGTGCTCCCACTACGGCTACACGGCCATCGACCGGCACGGTGCGATCAAGGGAACGGCACTCACCGCCTGGCGCATCCTCCGGTGCAATCCGTGGTCGCTGGGCGGTGTGGACCATGTTCCGCCGCGTAAGCGCCCGCGGTGGCACGAAATGCTGCGCAATGCGTGGCGCGCACGCAGGGGCGGGTCCTCCGCCGCCGAACCGGCCACCGAAGCGAAGCTCGAGAAGCCTGCTTCCGAGCTTCCTCCGAGCCCGGCCGCAGAGACCTCGTCCCATGCCCAAGGAGCATGATTAGTGGACACGATTGCCAGCCTCTTCAGTTTCATCACCTGGCCCGTCTCCTGGGTCATCGTCCAGTTCCACAAGGTGTACGGGGCGCTCTTCGGCCCTGACACCGGATGGGCCTGGGGCCTGTCCATCGTGTCCCTGGTGATCCTGATCCGCATCTGCCTGATCCCGCTCTTCGTGAAGCAGATCAAGTCGACGCGCGCGATGCAGACGCTCCAGCCGGAGATGAAGAAGATCCAGGAGCGCTACAAGAACGACCGGCAGCGTCAGTCCGAAGAGATGATGAAGCTGTACAAGGAGACGGGCACCAACCCGCTCTCCTCGTGCCTTCCCATCCTGGCGCAGTCCCCGTTCTTCTTCGCCCTGTATCACGTGCTCAACGGCATCGCGACGGGCAAGACCATCGGTGTCATCAACGAGCCGCTGCTCGCCAGCGCCCGTCACGCGCACATCTTCGGCGCTCCGCTGGCCGCCAAGTTCTTCAGCAGCGAGAGCCAGATCAGCGCTCTCGGCGCCTCGCTGACCGACGTCCGTGTCGTCACCGCGATCATGATCGTGCTGATGTCGGCGTCGCAGTTCTACACGCAGCGCCAGCTGATGACGAAGAACGTCGACACCACGGTGAAGACGCCGTTCATGCAGCAGCAGAAGATGCTGATGTACGTCTTCCCGGTCATGTTCGCCGTCTTCGGTGTGAACTTCCCGGTCGGTGTCCTCGTCTACTGGCTGACCACCAACGTGTGGACCATGGGCCAGCAGATGTACGTCATCCACAACAACCCGACCCCGGGTTCCAAGGCCCAGGCCGCCTACCTGGAGCGCCTGTCCAAGCACGTCACGCAGCACGGCAAGATCCGCCGGCGCAGCGAGAAGGTCATCATCAAGGCGATCGTCGCCAAGGGCCGTGACCGGAACGAGTTCGAGCGCAAGTTCATCAACGCGCTGAACAAGGCGGGCCTCGCCGCCCAGGCCGACGGCACTGTGACGCAGGGCACGGTCCAGGCCGCGGCGCAGACCGAGGAAGGCGCGGACACCGGCACCGCCACGGCTGCCGCCGCCCGGCGCCAGCAGCCCAAGCGCCAGACCAAGGCCCAGCGCCAGTCCGGGCCCAAGCAGGCGGGTGAGCCCACCTCGCTGGAGAAGTCCGACGAGCCGCAGGACGCCAAGCCCGCCGCTGCCAAGCAGCCCCAGAAGCCCGGTTCCGGCACCCGCAGCAAGGCCCAGTCCGGCCAGCGCAAGGGTGGCCCGCAGCGGCCCAAGTCCCCGTCCAAGAAGTAAGAAGGAGCCCATCCCGTGACGGAAGGCACCACCTCCGCCGCTGCCGAGGGTGCAGACACCCTCACCCGCCTGGAGCAGGAGGGTGAGATCGCGGCGGACTACCTGGAGGGTCTGCTGGACATCGCCGACCTCGACGGCGACATCGACATGGACGTCGAGGCCGACCGCGCCTCCGTGTCGATCATCAGCGACACCGGCAGCCGTGACCTGCAGAAGCTGGTCGGCCGGGACGGCGAGGTGCTGGAGGCGCTGCAGGAGCTGACGCGCCTGGCGGTGCACCGGGAGACCGGCGACCGCAGCCGGCTGATGCTGGACATCGCGGGGTACCGGGCCAAGAAGCGGTCCGAGCTGTCCGAGCTGGGTGCCAAGGCCGCCGCCGAGGCCAAGAGCAGCGGCGAGCCGGTGAAGCTCAAGCCGATGACCCCGTTCGAGCGCAAGGTCGTGCACGACGCGGTCAAGGCCGCGGGGCTGCGCAGCGAGTCCGAGGGCGAGGAGCCGCAGCGGTTCGTCGTCGTGCTGCCCGCCTGATCGGCTCTCCCGTTCCACCGGCCCCGTCTGTTGAGCAGGCGGGGCCGAACTTTGTCAGCCTGGTAGTTCTGGTGGCCGGTGCGCGAAGCGCCGGCGCTGTACGGAAGGACGGTCCCCGTGACGGAGGCAGCGGAGCTTCCCCCCGCGCCCGAGCAGGCGCGCGAAGTGTTCGGTGATCGCTTCGCCGATGCGGTCCGCTATGCGGAACTGCTCGCCGAGGCGGGTGTGCAGCGCGGCCTGATCGGCCCGCGGGAAGTGCCCCGCCTGTGGGAGCGGCACCTCCTGAACTGCGCGGTGCTCTCCGAGGCTGTCCCCGAAGGGGTGACGGTCTGCGATGTCGGTTCCGGCGCGGGACTGCCGGGTATCCCGCTGGCCCTGGTCCGCGACGACCTGAACATCACGCTGCTGGAGCCTCTGCTGCGGCGCACCAACTTCCTCACGGAGGTCGTCGAGCTCCTCGGTCTGGACCACGTCACCGTGGTGCGGGGCCGTGCCGAGGAGGTCCTGGGCAAGCTCCAGCCCGTCCATGTGGTGACCGCCCGGGCCGTGGCCCCGCTCGACCGCCTGGCCACCTGGGGCATCCCGCTGCTGCGGCCGTACGGCGAGATGCTCGCGCTCAAGGGCGACACCGCCGAGGAGGAGCTGAAGGCATCCGCTGCCGCGCTCAGCAAGCTGGGCGCGGTGGAGACGTCCATCCTCCACGTGGGTGAGGGCATCGTGGATCCGCTGTCGACGGTGGTGCGGGTCGAGGTCGGTGAGAGCCCGGGTGGCGTCCGCTTCGCCGCCAAGCGGGCGAAGGCGGCCCGGACGGGACGCACTCGCCGACGCCGCTGATCCGTCCTGACGACGAGACGTACTCCACACAAGCTGCCAAACCCGCGCAAGCCGGAGTGTCGCAACGGTCCGGTCGCAGCCGCTGTGCATCGTGTTTCACGTGAAACGTCGCTCACTGCTGCACGGCATCATCAGTCGTGGCCGCGCCGCGGCCGAACCTCGCGACCGGAAGCCTCTCGGTTCCCTGGGAGAGGTCCCTGCTCCGGATACCCCGGCCCTTCCCCCGGCAACTCCGTCCCCCTCCAGGGGCACGGAGTTGTCCACAGAGGTGGATTTCTCCACAGAAGACCAGGCCTCACTGGTTCACGACCCCGAAGGCATGGGAGGCTCTGTTCATTGCGAGCCTGAAGTCGAGGAGAGTGAATCCTTGCGGTCCGACGCCAACATCGCGGGACCGATGACCGATCCGGTCCCCGGTCCCCGTACCGAGTCGATGGGGGCGGATGTTTCACGTGAAACACCGCCTCCGATGGACGACACTCCCATCGGTCGTGCGGCCCAACTGGCGGTGGAGGCTCTCGGCCGCGCCGGCGAAGGTCTGCCCCGGCCGGAGCAGACCAGAATCATCGTGGTCGCCAACCAGAAGGGTGGCGTGGGCAAGACGACGACGACCGTCAACCTTGCCGCTTCGCTGGCTCTGCACGGCGCCCGCGTCCTGGTGATCGACCTCGACCCGCAGGGCAACGCGTCCACGGCCCTCGGGATCGACCACCACGCCGACGTTCCGTCCATCTACGACGTGTTGATCGAAAGCAAGCCTCTCGCCGAGGTCGTCGAGCCGGTCGTAGACGTCGAAGGCCTCTTCTGCGCCCCCGCCACCATCGACCTTGCCGGTGCGGAGATCGAGCTGGTGTCCCTGGTGGCCCGGGAGAGCCGGCTCCAGCGGGCCATCCAGGCGTACGAGCAGCCGTTGGACTACATCCTCATCGACTGCCCGCCCTCGCTCGGCCTGTTGACGGTCAACGCGCTGGTCGCGGGCGCCGAGGTACTCATCCCGATCCAGTGCGAGTACTACGCCCTGGAGGGCCTCGGCCAACTCCTGCGCAACGTCGACCTGGTGCGGGGGCACCTCAACCCCACCCTGCATGTGTCGACCATCCTGCTCACCATGTACGACGGCCGGACGCGCCTTGCCTCCCAGGTCGCGGAAGAGGTGCGCAACCACTTCGGTGACGAGGTGCTGCGGACGAGCATTCCCCGCTCCGTCCGTATCTCCGAGGCACCGAGTTACGGGCAGACGGTGCTGACTTACGATCCAGGATCGAGCGGCGCCCTCTCGTATCTTGAGGCGGCCCGAGAAATCGCGCTGAAGGGCATCGGCGTCAGTTACGACGCGAGCCAGGCCCATATCGGCGCCCAGAAAGACCAGAGCATGGTGGAGGGGATCCAGTGAGCGAGCGACGGAGGGGTCTGGGCCGTGGTCTCGGCGCACTGATCCCTGCTGCCCCGACGGAGAAGGCACCGGCTCCGGCGGCGATGGGGGGTGGAGGATCCAGTTCCTCCACAGCCGCTCCGGTGCTGACGACCGACCGCGGAGTGGCCGCGGCGAAGGTGGCCGCACTGCCGCCGGTGGCGCAGGAGACAGAGGCGGCTCCGGCGAGCGAGGCCGTCGAGGTGTCCGCATCCCCGATGGGCGCCCACTTCGCCGAGATCCCCCTGGACGCCATCACGCCGAACCCACGCCAGCCGCGTGAGATCTTCGACGAGGACGCCCTCCAGGAGCTGATCACCTCCATCAAGGAGGTCGGCCTCCTGCAGCCCGTCGTCGTGCGGCAGCTGGGTCCCGGCCGCTACGAGCTGATCATGGGTGAGCGGCGCTGGCGCGCGTGCCGAGAAGCCGGCCTGGAAGCCATCCCGGCCATTGTCCGGGCCACGGACGACGAGAAGCTCCTCCTGGACGCGCTGCTGGAGAACCTGCACCGCGCGCAGCTGAACCCGATCGAAGAGGCCGCCGCCTACGATCAGCTGCTGAAGGACTTCAACTGCACACACGACCAGCTGGCCGACCGGATCGGCCGGTCCCGTCCGCAGGTCTCCAACACACTGCGTCTGCTGAAGCTGTCGCCGACCGTCCAGAAGCGGGTGGCGGCCGGAGTCCTCTCGGCCGGCCACGCCCGGGCCTTGCTGGCCGTCGAGGACTCCGAGGAGCAGGACCGGCTGGCGCACCGGATCGTGGCCGAGGGGTTGTCGGTGCGCTCCGTCGAAGAGATCGTGACGCTGATGGGCTCGCGCCCGCAGAAGGCCTCGCGCGCCCGGGGACCCCGGGCCGGGTCGCTGCCCTCGCCGGCGCTGAGCGAGCTGGCCACCCGGCTCTCGGACCGCTTCGAGACACGGGTGAAGGTGGAGCTGGGTCAGAAGAAGGGCAAGATCACCGTGGAGTTCGCCTCCGCGGATGATCTGGAGAGGATCCTCAGCACGCTCGCCCCGGGCGAGAAGCTGGCCCTTCAGAAGAGCCTTCAGGAGAGCGACGGCGAGGAGACGCACGACTGAGCCTCGGGCGGTGCCGCCCTGTGAGCAGTGGAGCGGACCGTGTCCGGTGTGTACCGGAACACGGTCCGCTCTTTGCTTTGAGGCGGTATCGAGTGAATCCGATCGTGGATACGATGCGATCAGATAGGGCACATCCACCAGACAGCGTCTGCATCTGTGAGTGGAAAGACGGGGGCAGCCGCTCGCGATGCGGCGGGCGAAGGAAGCGAGGATCAGCCTTCATGGGGCGTCGGCTCGTGCCGCTCACACTGGACAACCTTCAGGACGTTCCCCACCCTTGCCGTTCGTGTGTCTTTTGGGAGCTGGACCCTGTCAGCGGCGAAGCGGCGGTGAACGCGGGCACGGCCGCAATGGAGAAGGAATCCTGGATCTCCGCCGTTCTGCTGGACTGGGGGTCGTGCGGCCGGGTGGTGTACGTCGACGACGTACCGGCGGGCTTCGTCCTCTACGCCCCGCCGGCCTATGTCCCTCGCTCGACGGCCTTCCCCACGAGCCCGGTCTCGCCGGACGCCGTTCAGTTGATGACCGGTTTCGTCATGCCGGGATACCAGGGACAGGGGTTGGGCCGGGTGCTGGTGCAGGCGGTTGCCAAGGATCTGCTGCGCCGGGGCTTCAAGGCGGTCGAGGCCTTCGGCGACTCCCACTGGAAGGAGCCCGCCTGTCTGCTGCCCGCCGAGCATCTGCTGGCCGTGGGCTTCAAAACGGTACGGCAGCACCCCATGCATCCTCGGCTGCGGCTGGAGTTGCGATCCACGCTCTCCTGGAAGGAAGACGTGGAGATGGCGCTTGACCGGCTCCTGGGGGCGGTCCAGAAGGAGCCCGCGCTGAGGCCGCTGTAGCGGAGAGGGCTCAACATGAAGGGGCCGACCCTTGCGGGTCGGCCCCTTCATGTTTCACGTGAAACGTCACTGGGTGATGAACTCTTCGAGGTCGCGGAGAAGCGCGGCCTTGGGCTTGGCGCCGACGATGGTCTTGGCAACCTCGCCGCCCTGGTAAACGTTCAGGGTCGGGATGGACATGACGCCGTACTTGGCAGCCGTGCCCGGGTTCTCGTCGATGTTGAGCTTGACGATCTCGATCTTGTCGCCATGCTCGGCGGCGATCGCCTCCAGGGAGGGGGCGATCTGACGGCACGGGCCGCACCACGCCGCCCAGAAGTCCACGAGGACGGGCTTGTCGCTCTTGAGGACGTCCTGATCGAAGGAGTCGTCGGTCACAGTCTTCAGGTTGCCGGCCACGGTGGGCTCCTTACCTTGGTCGTGCGGTGGGGTGAGGGAGAGGAAGGTCAGACGGCGGTCTTCTCAGGCTCCGCCTTCTCCTCGTCCGCGAGGGCGGCGAGGAAGCGCTCGGCGTCCAGGGCGGCGGAGCAGCCGGTGCCGGCCGCGGTGATCGCCTGGCGGTAGGTGTGGTCCACCACGTCACCGGCGGCGAAGACACCGGGCAGGTTGGTGCGGGTGGACGGGGAGTCGACCTTCAGGTAGCCCTCCTCGTCCAGGTCCAGCTGGCCCTTGAACAGCTCGGTGCGCGGGTCGTGGCCGATCGCGATGAACAGGCCCGTCGCAGGGAGCTCGGACAGCTCGCCGGTCTTGACGTTGCGCAGCGTCAGGCCGGAGAGCTTCTGGTCGCCGTGGATCTCGGCGACCTCGCTGTCCCAGACGAACTTGATCTTCGGGTCACCGAAGGCACGCTCCTGCATTGCCTTGGAGGCGCGCAGGGTGTCCCGGCGGTGGACGATCGTCACGGACTTGGCGAACCGCGAGAGGAAGGTGGCCTCCTCCATCGCGGTGTCGCCACCACCGATCACGGCGATGTCGTGGTCCTTGAAGAAGAACCCGTCACAGGTGGCGCACCAGGAGACGCCCCGGCCGGACAGCGCGTCCTCGTTCGGCAGGCCCAGCTTGCGGTGCTGGGAGCCGGTGGTGACGATGACGGCCTTCGCCCGGTGGACCGTGCCCGCGGTGTCGGTGACGGTCTTGATCTCACCGGTGAGGTCGACGGAGACGACGTCGTCCGGGATCAGCTCGGCGCCGAACCGTTCGGCCTGGGCGCGCATGTTGTCCATGAGCTCGGGGCCCATGATGCCGTCGCGGAAGCCCGGGAAGTTCTCCACCTCGGTGGTGTTCATCAGCGCGCCACCCGAGGTGACAGCTCCTTCGAACACCAGGGGCTTCAGCGACGCACGGGCGGTGTAGAGCGCCGCCGTGTAGCCTGCGGGCCCGGAGCCGATGATGATCACGTTACGGACGTCGCTCACGGCTTGATTCCTCGTCTCTGGTCTGCGTCAGTCGACCGGTGGGAGCTCCTTTCGGAACTCTCACCCCACCCAACGGATCCTACGGTCCCTGCATTCCCGGTGTGCCCCGGCACACGCGTGCCCGGGAACGACCGAAGGAGTGTTCCAGCCGGCTCAGTGACGCGCGACGGACTGCTTCAGCAGAACCGTGCCGGCGGAAGCCGTCTGCTGATGCACACAGACAGCGTCGACCACATAGGCGGTGACCCGCCTGTTGTCGTGTGCATCGGCCACGACGACGAGGTAGGCGGGCTTCCCCCCGTAAGTTCCCGTCTTGGCGGCCAGGACGTTCGTGCTCGGGGTGAGTGCTCCCCGGACACAGTCGGGGACCGGAACCGTGGTCTGGAGGAGGGTGTTGGGGCCCTGGGTCGACCCGGGTGTGTCCGACCCGTCGTCACCGCCCAGCCGAGGCTCCACGCTGTCCGACGGCAGACCCTTCTTGGCGCTGAGGAGGGCGTGCACCTGGTTCTGCACGCTGTCGCCGGAGAAGGTGTCAGCGGAGATGGTCGGTGTCCCATGGGCGGTCGTGTGGTCGCTGGTGCCCCCGAGCGACTTCGCGATCAGCCCTCCGGCACCCAGCACCGCGGCGGTGAGGACGGCGCCCAGGACGAGCCGGCCACGGCGCCGACCACGCTGCGGTCCCTTGCGTCCGGGGCCGGTCCCCGCGCGCGAACGTCCGGCGGGACGGTCGACGGGGTGATCAGGGGCAGGAGCAGTGGAGTGGACGACGGGGCGGGTAGTGGGGTCCTCGGTGGCGGGCGATGTTTCACGTGAAACATCGCCTGCGGTGTCCTCGGTGCCCACGCGCTGTGGTGCCTCGGCCGCAAGGGCGGCGCCGATGCGCTCGACCACCTCGTCCGGCATGCGTTCCGGCGCAGGCACGGCACCCAGCAGGTCCCGGATCCCCTGCAGTGACGCGTAGACGTCCGCGCATGCCTCGCAGGCGTCCAGATGGCGCCGTACATCGGTGCTGCGATCCGACGGAAGGAGGCCCTCGCTGAGGTCGGCGATCTCCGTGACGTCCGGATGCCCGGCCGTGTCTGTCGTGGAAGTCACGCTCGCCCACCTCCGCCCTTCACTACGGCTGTATCGCTCGGACCCATGTCCCCGGGATGTCCGCTCGGTGACCCCGTTGCCGGTGGGACGGATGCCCCCTGCCCCCGGTTCCGTCCCGGACTGGTTTCTTTCCCGGCCCCGGCGCCGGCCGATCGCGTCTCCGGGGTGCCTTCAGGCCGTAGATGCGTGAGCAGCGGCAACAGCCTTGCCCTGCCCCGGGCGCACCTGCTCTTCACCGTCCCCGTCGGGACATCGAGGATCCGTGCGGCTTCGGCCACGGGGTAGCCCTGCATGTCCACCAGAACAAGCGCGGCCCGCTGCTCTGGCGGAAGAGTGCCGAGCGCTTCGAGGAGCTGGCGGTGCACGTCCTTCCGCTCGGCCGGCGCCGAGGCGGACTCGTACGGCTCCAGCAACTGCTCCAGCCGCTCGGTGTCGTCGACCGGGGCCGTCTTCCGCGAAGCCGCCTTGCGGGCCCGGTCCAGGCAGGCGTTCACCGTGATCCGGTGCAGCCACGTCGTGACGGCCGACTGTCCCCGGAACGTGTGGGCGGCCCGGTAGGCGGACACCAGGGCGTCCTGAACCGCGTCAGCGGCCTCCTCGCGGTCCCCCAGGGTCCGCAGGGCGACCGCCCACAGCCGGTCCCGGTGGCGCCGTACGATCTCGCCGAAGGCCTCGGAGTCGCCTTCCACGTGGCGGGCGAGCAGGTCGTGGTCGCCCACCCCGTCGTATCCGGCGCCGTCCGCCATCTGCCCCTCCGGTCCGGGTGAGACGTCAGCCCGTGAACTTCACTTCGCCGATGGCCTGCTTGTACCCGGCACTGGCGTACAGGGTGGAGTCGTATCCCGAGTTGGGCACGGCCGTCAGCCAGACGAGCACGTACTGCGTCTTGACCGACTTGGTGGCCTTCACCGTGGCCGTGGTGCCCGTCGTCGTCACGCTGCCGATCTTCGTCATGGAATCCAGCGAGGCCGGGGACAGCGAATCCGCGGCGTAGAGCTCGACCGTCGTGTGGTCACCGCCGTAACGGAGGTCGATGGTGGCCGTGCTGAGCTGCTTGGCCGAGCCGAGGTCGTACACGATGCCGACGCCCGGCTTGAACGGCGCGATCGTCGGACCTTCGTTGAAGCTCTTGGTCTTCCAGTACGTCGAGGCGTCGCCGTCGTACGTCTTGGAGACGTTGCCGGGACTCTGGGCGTCACCCTTGGCGACGAACTCCTGGCCGTTCTGGATCTTTATGGGAGTCGGCTTCGGCTTCAGGGCGTTCTTGTCGCCGCCGTCCGTCGTCTGGCTCTTGTTGGTGTCGTCCGACTTCCCGCCGTGGTCCATCAGAGCGTCCGCCAGCTGCCAGCTGCCCAGACCCAGGGCGGCGATGAGCAGGGCCGACACCGCCCACTTCAGGGCCTTCCCGGTGCGGCTCTGCAACGGCGGCGGCGGGGGAGCCATCGGCTGCGTGACCCCCGGGTGGGGCGCCGGGCGGCCGTAGGTGCCCTGCTGATAGGTCGTGCGCTGGTACTCCGGAGGGGCCGTGAACGCCGGCTCGGGCGGGCGGATGCGCGGCATCTCACCGATCGCCTTCACCAGCTCCTCCGGCGTGGTGCACGGAGCCTCGTGGCGGGATGCCGTGGCACCGTCGTTGACGAGGGCGCGCATGGCGAGTTCGGACAGGCCGCGGTGCACACCGGCCCGCACCTGGTCCGGAGGGATGAGGCCGATGTCCTTGGGGAGACCGGACAGGCCGTAGGCGTCGCTCTCGTAGGGCCAGCGCTGGGTCAGCGCCGCGTACAGCAGGGCGCCGATCGCCTCGGTGTCGGTGCGCTGCGGGGTGTCGGAGCTGATGCCCCGCAAGGCGGCGTTCACGGCCAGGCCCCGGATGCGCCACTGGCCGGTGGAGGCGCGCAGCACGGCGTTCGGGTTCAGCCGCAGATGGGCCAGACCCTCCCGGTGCGCGGCGGCCATGGCGGAGGCGACCTGACTGACCATCTGGTAGGCGTCGTGCGGCTCCAGCGGGCCGCCGGCGAGCAGGGTGGACAGTTCGGTGGCGTCGGGCAGCCACTCATGGACGACGTAGACGAGGTCGTTCTCCTCGACGGCGTCGAGGACCTGGACGAAGCGCGGGTCGCCGAGGAGGGCTGAGGAACGGGCGGCGGCGAGGACGGCACGGGCCCGGGCGTGGTCCGCGGGCAGTACGTGGACGCCGACGGCACGACGGAGTTTCTCGTCGACCGCACGCCAACTGCTGAATCCGTCCAGACGGGTGACGCACTCCTCCAGCCGGTAACGTCTGGCGAGCTTGTGACCGCTGTGCAACTCCGGGGACGAAGCCTTCCGCCCGGGACCTTCGGTTCCGCCGCTCCCCTGTGCCTCCACGCTGTCCGTGTCCCGCTCCGGGTTCTTGGCCACCCCGTCGGCCGTGGACTGGTCCGCCTTGGCGGTCAGCGGTTGCTCACCGCTGTTGTCTGCCACGTCGACGGCAGCCGTGCTCCGTTCCGCCACCGTCGTCCCTGCCTCCCCATCCGTTGCACGCTGTCCGACGCCGAAACCAATTGTGCCCACAGTCCGCCGCTATGCACGACACACAGCGGCGGACGATGGTTGTGCGCCTACCCCCGCCTCAACGCCCCAGACGCCCGCGCACCATACCGACGAGCGAGTTGAGTTCCTCGATGCGCATCCGCCGGGCGGCGACGAAGAAGACACCGACCAGAACGACGCCGCCGGCGAGCAGCGCGGCGAAGGAGCCGACGACGCCCAGTCCGAGGGTGTGTCCGATGCCGTAGCAGGCCGCGCCGCTGAGGAGCGCCGCCGGGAGGGAGGCGATACCCAGGCGCGCGTAGGTGCGCAGCACCCGCGAGCCGTCCAGGTCCCCGCCCAGCCGCTGGCGCAGCCGGCGCCAGGCGACGCCCACCCCGATGGCGTAGGCCAGGCCGTAGGCGGCGGCCATGCCGGCGACGGCCCAGCGGGCCGGCAGCAGGAAGTAGCACAGAACCGAGGCGCCGGCGTTGACCGCTGCCACGATGACCGTGTTGTAGAAGGGGGTGCGGGTGTCCTCGTAGGCGTAGAAGGCGCGCAGGACGACGTACTGCACGGAGTAGGGGATCAGACCGAGGGCGAAAGCCATCAGCATGTACCCCATGTTGGTGGCCGCGCCGGTGCCGGCGGAGCCGAAGATGAGCGTGCACATCGGGATGCCGAGCGCGACGAACCCGAAGGCGATCGGCACGATGGCGACCGCGGTGGTGCGCAGACCCTGGGAGATGTCGTCGCGGACGGCGCCCGCGTCGCCCTCGGCCGCCGAGCGCGAGATGCGCGGCAGCAGGGCGGCCATCAGGGAGACGGTGATGATGGCCTGCGGCAGGCCCCAGATCAGCTGGGCGTTGGCGTAGGCGGCGAAGCCGGCGCCCTTGACCCCGGAGTCCTTGCCCGCGGCGGTGGACAGCTGCGTCACGACCATGGCGCCCGCCTGGTTGGCGAGGACGAACAGGACCGTCCACTTGGCGAGCATCGCGGCCTTGCCCAGGCCGTGACCCTTCCAGTCGAAGCGCAGGCGGACCCGGAAACCGGTCTCGCGCAGGTAAGGGATCATCGCCAGGGCCTGGACGACCAGGCCGAGCAGCACGCCGGCGCCGAGCAGGCGCTGGCCCTCCGGCGGGATGGTGGTGACGTCCATGTGGGAGTTGGCGGCGGTGCCGTAGACCCAGATGAACATGCCGAGCGTCACGATGATGACGATGTTGTTCAGGACCGGGGTCCACATCATCGCGCCGAACTTCCCGCGCGCGTTGAGGATCTGACCCATCACCACATGGATGCCCATGAAGAAGATCGAGGGCAGGAAGTAACGGGTGAAGGTGACCGCGACCTCGTTCGCCGCCGGGTTGCTGGCCACCGGGTTGGCGAGCAACCGCACCAGGAGGGGCGCGGCGAACATCGCGAGTCCCGTCAGGGCGGCCAGGGCCACCATCACAAGGGTCAGCAGCCGGTTGGCGAAGGCCTCGCCGCCGTCCTCGTCCTCCTTCATCGAGCGCACGAGCTGGGGCACGAACACGGAGTTCAGGCCACCGCCGACGGTGAGGATGTAGATCATCGTCGGCAGCTGGTAGGCGACCTGGAAGGAGTCGGCGAGGAAGCCGAGGCCCAGCGCGGCGGCGATCAGCGCGGAGCGGATGAAGCCGGTGAGGCGGGAGACCATCGTGCCCGCCGCCATGACCGCGCTGGACTTCAGCAGCCCGGTGGCCCGTCCGCCCTTCTTGGCGGGAGCGGCCGTGTCACCGGCCGTGGTGGCTTCCGGCTCGACGAGCCCGGGCGGGCCCGCGGGATCCGCGGCGGCGGCCGGAGCGGGCACCTGGGACTGCGCCGCGTACCCGGTGGCGGGACCGGCCGGGTACCCGGCGCCCGCGTACGGGTGGCCCTGCTGCGGGTGGTGACCGTGCTGCGGCGGGTACGGGCCGGCGGGGCCGTACCCGCCGCCCGGCGCCGCGGCGGGTCCCGGAACGGCCGGGGGATCCATGGGCGCCTGGGCGCCGCCCTGCTGCTGGTCCTTGAAGAGGTGCGCGAAGGCGTCCGGCTCGTGGTACTCCTCGCCGGAGTGGCTGACCAGGTCGTCCACGCCCACGAACTGGGTCGTGCGCGGATCTTCGCCGTAGGGCAGGTAGGGGGCCGTGGTGCCCGGCTCAGGCGCCGGGGTCTGCGCCCACACGTTCGGGTCGGGTGCGTAGGGCGACTGGGCGGGCGGGGCGTACAGCGGCTGCTGCTGGTCGTAGCTGCCCGGGGGCGGCGGCGGGTGCGCGGCACGGTCGTACAGCGCCTCGGCGACCGGGTCCTGGGCAGCCAGGTCGCGCGCCCGGTACGGGTCCTGCTCGTAGGCGTCCTGGAGGTACATGTCCGCCGCGTGCTGCGGCGGTACCTGGCCGGGCTCGGGCGGCGGCTCGGGGTAGCCCGAGCCGGCCGCGCCCTGACCGCGGTCACCGTCGTACGGCGCGTTCATGCTTACCCCACCTCATCGTCCCGGGCCCACCGGCCACGACATCGCTCAACGGTCCACTCTCTCACCCGTCCCGGACGGGTCGGCGTTTTCCGGTGCGGTGTCCGGCGCAGGGTCACTCGGCTGCTCCGGGTCGTCGGCCCCGGAGGTGGAGTCGGACTCCTCCGGGAGACGGTCACCGGGCCCCTCCGGGTTCCCGGGCCGGCCCGCGTCCTCCCCTGCCGTGCCGGGACCGTCCTCGTCGGCCTGCCGGGCGGCCGCGCGCTTGCGCTGGGTGTACATGCGGAATCCGGCGAGCACGAGGAGCAGGACGCCGCCGCCGATGACCAGCATCACGGTGGGCGTGACCTCGGTGACCTTCACGTCGAAGCTGACGGCGTCGCCGTAGGGCCGGCCGTCCTCGGTGTACAGCTGGGCGAGGACCGTCACCCGGCCGTTGGCGTTGGCCGAGGTGGTGAACTTCACCGACTGGCTGTGCCCGCCGGAGACCTCGACGGGCTGTTCCGCGTAGGCCTTGCCGTGGATCTTCAGACGGGTCGGCATGGTCGAGGTGAGGCGCAGCACCAGGTGGCCCACGGGCTGGACCAGGTTGTTCTGGACGGTCACCGGGATGGTGGCGCTGCGGCCCGAGAGCTTGGTCTCGGACTTGTCGATCAGCTTGACCTGCTTGGACAGGTCGTCCATCCAGGCCTCCACACCGTCGCGATAGCCGACGGCCTCGCCCCTGCGGCCCCGCCAGGACGTGGACATCTCCCGGTTTATGGCCCGCCCGAAGGGCGTGACGACGCGGGACTGGTCGGAGAGGATCACCCGGAAGTTGTCGAGCTTGTCCTGGGTGCGGGCGATCTGGTCGAAGGCCGCCCTCGGCAGTTCCTGCCGGCGCAGCGAGGAGGGGTAGGTGGACCTCGGGGGGATGCGCGTGGTGGCGCCCGGGTCGGGCTTGTCCTTGGCCGCCGCGGAGAGGTCCTGCGACTGCGACCAGGTGCCGCCCTGGAGCGCCTTCAGCGCCGCCGCCATCGCCTGCGCCTGCCTCGCCGTGGGCATGCGCTGCGGGGCGACGACGATGCTGCGCTGCTTGTCCGTCTGGGCGTTCAGCGCCAGGCTCTGGGCCAGGAAGCGCTGGACGGCGAGGGTGGCCGAGCCCGCCTTCGTGAGGTCGCCCTCGAACGCCGTGGACAGCCGGGCGTCGGCGACGACCGCCGTGGTGCCCCCGCCGACCGGACGGGCGGCGGACGGCGTGTACGGCAGTCCGCCGGTCTCCTGGAGGCTGTCGCTGCGGGCGATCACCCGGTCGGCGCCGGCGGAGGTCGCGACCTTCATGATCGACGGATCCACGGCGCCGTTCACCGGCCAGGCGAAGTCGGTGCTCGGTGTGACATGGAGCACGGTCTTCACGGTGATCGCGGCGACGTCGGTGGCGTCCTTGAGGTGGCTGAGCGAGCCGGTGACGCTGGTGCCGTTGTGGGCCAGAGAGGCCAGGTCCGGGTCGGCGAACGGCAGGGCGACGACCTCTTTGCCGGCCACCGCCTTCTGCAGGGCGGCCAGCCACTGCTGGGCGGCCGCCTGGTGTGCGCGCGGGCCGGGCGTGCTGGTGCCGTCGGCCGCCTGGAGCCGGTAGTTGCCCGCGGCCATCGCGTCGACCGAGGCGAGCAGGTCGGGGTCGATCACCCAGGTGACGTCGAGGTCCTTGCCCAGGTCCACCATCTGAGCCAGCCGGCCGCCGGGGGCCAGCTCCTTGGCGAGGTCGTCGTCGAGGAACTCCGGCGTCTGCAGTTCGCCCGCGCCCGTCTTCGCCGTCAGGTGGGCCGTGGAGATCAGCGGCCACAGGAACGACGTCTTGGTCTTGGCGTCGGCGTCCGACGGCTGCCAGGGCAGGAACGTCCGCTGGATGCCGAGCACCTGGTCCCATGCCTGGGCGGAGGTCTGGCCGGACAGGGTGACGTCGAACTCGTAGACCCCGTCGTCGCCGAGGTCGAGCTTGTCCACGGGCACGGAGATCGTGAAGTGCTCGGCGACCCCGGGGGCCAGCTTGTCGAACTTCTCCTCGTACTTGTCGCCGACCTCCGTGCCGGTGCCGCCCTGCGGCTCGTCGGAGTGCCGGGCGACGGAGTCGATCTCCGAGCGGCTGGTCAGCTGGGGGCCGACCCGCAGACCCACATGTGCGTCGGTGACGGCCCGCTTGCCGTTGTTCGTCACCGTGCCCGAGACGGTCACCGTGTCGCCGTCCGTGGGGGCACTGGGGCTGAGCGAGTCCAGGGAGACGGACACCGTGCCGGACGAGTCGGCCTGTGCGGGCCCGGCGGCGGGCAGCTGGAGCAGACCGGTCAGCAGTGGTGCCCCGGCGAGCAGTGCTCCGGCGCGCCGCAGCCACCGGCGGGCAGGTGAGGCACTGGTCCCCTGGAAGTCAGCCGCCTCGGCCACGCGCTCGCCCGTCCCTCGTCGTCGTCAGTGGTCGTCGGAATGTGCGTCCACGCATGGTAACGATGCGCGCCGAAGGGAAGTGCCGCGGTCTCCTCTACAAGATCGAAGGACAACCGTGACCCGTCCCCTATATCCAGTATCGAGGGGAGAGCGGCCGTACGCCGCAAGAGCAGCGCTTGCACGGATATGCCGGGAGCTGTCCGCACCGCGTTATCGGGGCGCCCCCGGTCGCGCGAGGCACGTACCCTCTTCTGTTGTGCCGAACCCGAACGAAGACACTCCCTCTGCCCTGAGCCAGGCGCAGCAGCGCGCGGTCGCCGAGCTGCTGCGGGTGGCCCCCGTCGCCGACGATCTCGCCCGTCGATTCCAGGAGGCGGGCTTCTCGCTCGCCCTGGTCGGCGGATCGGTCCGCGACGCACTGCTCGGCCGGCTCGGCAACGACCTGGACTTCACCACCGACGCCCGCCCCGAGGACGTACTGAAGATCGTCCGGCCTTGGGCGGACGCCGTATGGGAGGTGGGCATCGCCTTCGGCACGGTCGGCGCGCACAAGGGCGGCTACCAGATCGAGATCACCACGTACCGGTCCGAGGCGTACGACCGCACCTCACGGAAGCCGGAGGTGTCGTACGGCGACTCCATCGAGGAGGATCTGGTCCGCCGCGACTTCACGGTCAACGCGATGGCCGTGGCGCTTCCGGCGAAGGAGTTCATCGACCCGCACGGTGGACTGGAGGATCTCGCGGCGCATGTCCTGCGGACACCGGGCACGCCCGAGGAGTCGTTCTCGGACGATCCCCTGCGCATGATGCGGGCCGCCCGGTTCGCCGCCCAGCTGGACTTTGAGGTCGCCCCCGAGGTCGTCACCGCCATGACGGAGATGGCCGGACGGATCGAGATCGTCTCCGCCGAGCGGGTCAGGGACGAGCTGAACAAGCTCATCCTGTCCGCGCACCCGCGCAAGGGCCTGACGCTGCTCGTCGACACTGGGCTCGCCGGGCACGTACTGCCCGAGCTGCCGGCGCTGCGACTGGAGAGGGACGAGCACCACCGGCACAAGGACGTCTACGAGCACACGCTGATCGTCCTGGAGCAGGCGATCGCGCTGGAGGAGGACGGTCCGGACCTCACCCTCCGGCTGGCCGCGCTGCTGCACGACATCGGCAAGCCGCGCACCCGACGCTTCGAGCAGGACGGCCGGGTCTCCTTCCACCACCACGAGGTGGTCGGCGCCAAGATGACCAAGAAGCGCATGACCGCCTTGAAGTACTCCAACGAGCTGGTGAAGGACGTCTCACGGCTGGTCGAGCTCCACCTGCGTTTCCATGGCTACGGAACCGGTGAGTGGACCGACTCGGCGGTCCGCCGGTATGTGCGTGACGCGGGCCCGCTGCTGAACCGCCTGCACAAGCTGACCCGCTCCGACTGCACCACGCGCAACAAGCGCAAGGCGGTCGCCCTGTCCCGGGCCTACGACGGCCTGGAGGAGCGCATCGCCCAGCTCCAGGAGCAGGAGGAGCTCGACGCGATCCGCCCCGACCTCGACGGCAACCAGATCATGGAGATCCTCGGCGTCGGTCCCGGCCCGGCCGTCGGCAAGGCGTACAAGCACATGCTGGAGCTGCGCCTGGAGAACGGGCCGATGGAGCACGACACCGCGGTGACGGCGCTCAAGGAGTGGTGGGCCGAGCAGGGCTGAGTCGGTCCGGGCGATGTTTCACGTGAAACAGACACCAGGGACGGAGGCACCGAGGGGCGATGTTTCACGTGAAACATCGCCCCTCGCTTTGTCTACCGACGCGCGAAACGGGCCAGCCCGGCGGCGATCACGCCATAGATGACGGCGACGAGAGTCACCAGTACGGTCGAGCGGCCGTCCGGCGGGAGCATCAGGGCCGCCACTCCCGCGGCGCCGACGAAAGCGACGTTGAAGAGCACGTCGTACACGGAGAAGACCCGGCCGCGGAATCCGTCTTCGATGCAGGACTGGACGATCGTGTCCGTGGCGATCTTGGCGCCTTGGGTGATCAGGCCCAGGACGAAGGCCGCGACCATGAGGGGTCCGGCCGTGAAGGGCAGACCCAGGGCGGGTTCCAGCACCAGGGCCGCGCCGGAGCACACGATGATCCAGCGGAGGGGACCGAGCCGGCCCGCCGCCCACGGCGTCACCACGGCCGCCGCGAAGAATCCCGCGCCGGACAGCGCCAGCGCTGCCCCGAGGAGTCGCAGCCCTTCCTCGGGAGTGTCGGCCAGGGCGTAGCGGCAGAGCATGAGCAGCAGGACGAGGAGGGCGCCGTAGCAGAAACGCATCAGGGTCATCGCGCCCAGGGCCCAGGCCGCCTCCCTGCGTCTCGGCGTGGCCAGGTGGCGCATGGCCGCCAGCAGTTCGCGCGCCGTCGTGGCGAGCGCCGCGCCGAGAGGGGGCCGGGCCGGGTGCCGGTCGGGGCCGAGGAGGTCGGGCGCCAGGCGGAGGGACGCGAGGCTCGCGCACAGGTACAGGAGGGCGCCGAGCAGCACCACTGCCGCGTCGGAGTCCGATGCGACGATCCGTACGCCGAAGGCCAGGGCTCCGCCGACGGTCGCGGCGAGGGTGCCGGCGGTCGGGGAGAGCGAGTTGGCCAGCACCAGGCGCTCGGTGTCGACGACGCGCGGCAGGGCGGCGGACAGCCCGGCGAGGACGAAACGGTTGACGGCCGTAACACACAGAGCGGACACGTAGAACAGCCAGTCGGGAGCGTGGCCGAGCATCAGCACGGCGGTGGCCGCGGCCAGCAGGGCACGCAGCAGATTGCCGTACACGAAGACCTGCCGGCGGCGCCAGCGGTCCAGCAGGACACCGGCGAAGGGCCCGACCAGTGAGTAGGGGAGCAGCAGGACCGCCATCGCCGAGGCGATCGCGGCGGCCGAGGTCTGCTTCTCCGGGGAGAAGACGACGTACGCGGCGAGCGCGACCTGGTAGACGCCGTCGGCGCCCTGGGACAGGAGGCGGACGTACAGCAGCCGCCGGAAGTTGTTCAGGCGCAGCAGGACGCGCAGGTCACGGACGACGGGCATGGGTCACACCCTCACACATGCGGAAGGTCCCCGGGTCACGGGACCCGGGGACCTTCACAGCCCTGGCAGGAGCGTTCTCGTGCGAGCGGCGCCGGACGTCTTAGCGCTCGACCTCACCGCGGATGAACTTCTCGACGTTCTCGCGGGCCTCGTCGTCGAAGTACTGGACCGGCGGGGACTTCATGAAGTATGAGGACGCGGAGAGGATCGGGCCACCGATGCCGCGGTCCTTGGCGATCTTCGCGGCGCGTAGCGCGTCGATGATGACACCGGCGGAGTTCGGGGAGTCCCAGACCTCCAGCTTGTACTCCAGGTTCAGCGGGACGTCACCGAAGGCACGACCCTCCAGGCGGACGTAGGCCCACTTGCGGTCGTCCAGCCAGGCCACGTAGTCGGACGGGCCGATGTGGACGTTCTTCTCGCCGAGGTCCCGGTCGGGGATCTGGGAGGTGACGGCCTGTGTCTTGGAGATCTTCTTGGACTCCAGGCGCTCGCGCTCGAGCATGTTCTTGAAGTCCATGTTGCCGCCGACGTTCAGCTGCATCGTGCGGTCGAGGATGACACCGCGGTCCTCGAACAGCTTCGCCATGACGCGGTGCGTGATGGTGGCGCCGACCTGGGACTTGATGTCGTCACCGACGATCGGCACACCGGCCTCGGTGAACTTGTCCGCCCACTCCTTGGTGCCGGCGATGAAGACCGGGAGGGCGTTGACGAAGGCGACCTTGGCGTCGATGGCGCACTGGGCGTAGAACTTCGCCGCGTCCTCGGAGCCGACGGGCAGGTAGCAGACCAGGACGTCGACCTGCTTGTCCTTCAGGACCTGGACGATGTCGACCGGCTCGGCGTCCGACTCCTCGATGGTGGCGCGGTAGTACTTGCCGAGGCCGTCGAGGGTGTGGCCGCGCTGGACGGTGACACCGGTGGTGGGAACGTCGCAGATCTTGATGGTGTTGTTCTCGGAGGCGCCGATGGCGTCCGCGAGGTCGAGGCCGACCTTCTTGGCGTCGACGTCGAACGCGGCGACGAACTCGACGTCGCGGACGTGGTAGTCACCGAACTGCACGTGCATCAGGCCGGGGACCTTGGACGCCGGGTCGGCGTCCTTGTAGTACTCGACTCCCTGCACCAGCGACGCGGCGCAGTTGCCCACGCCGACGATGGCTACGCGAACCGAACCCATTCCGGTTGCTCCCTGTGTGTACGAGTGAGGCCCTGACTGGGACTCACGTGGCGGTGTCGTCGGGCGTATCCGTCCGCGGGGTGTCCCCGGAACGGGGCAGGCCGCCCGTCGATCCAGTGGTGGTGTCCTGCTGAGCGGGCCCCCCGGACGCGGAACCCTTCAGGTCCCGTCCGGCCCGCTCGCTCTCGATGAGCTCGTTCAGCCAGCGCACTTCGCGCTCCACGGACTCCATCCCGTGGCGCTGGAGCTCAAGTGTGTAGTCGTCGAGGCGCTCCCGGGTGCGCGCCAGGGAGGCGCGCATCTTCTCCAGGCGCTCCTCCAGGCGGCTGCGCCTGCCCTCCAGGACGCGCATGCGCACATCGCGCGAGGTCTGCCCGAAGAAGGCGAACCGTGCGGCGAAGTGCTCGTCCTCGTACGCGTCGGGACCGGTCTGCGAGAGCAGTTCCTCGAAGTGCTCCTTGCCTTCCGCGGTCAGCCGGTAAACGATCTTGGCGCGGCGTCCGGCGAGGGGAGCGGCGAGGGCGTCGTCGTGGGTGTTCCCGGGTTCCTCGATCAGCCAGCCGCTGGCCACCAGCGTCTTGAGGCAGGGATACAGCGTTCCGTAGCTGAACGCGCGGAACACACCCAGTGACGTGTTGAGTCGTTTGCGCAGCTCGTAGCCGTGCATCGGGGACTCCCGGAGCAGGCCGAGCACGGCGAACTCAAGGATGCCGGAGCGCCGGCTCATCGTCGCCTCCTCTCGGTCCCGCAGGTCCGTCCCACAGGTCTCGCACTGCCTGGCAGCGTCTTTATCTCGTGCTGATGTATCGACTCGATACATCAGCACGATAGAACGGCCTACCGCACGCGACAAGGGGGTCGGTGGTGAACGGGATCACATCACTGTTTCGTTGGAGGCAACTTGCCTGTTTTGGGGTGAACTTCGGAGCTCGGCGCGTTTTGGTGGTGCGTAGTCTGTGCGGCATGCACACCACCGGGAACCGCGTGATGCCTGGGGAGCGTCGTCGTCCCTGGTGCAGTACGGGTGAATGCAGGACCGACCACATCCGTACTTCGGGGGGACCGGAAATCAGCCGCCGTTCCAGGCGCGCACGGGTGCGCCTGCCCGAGGAGTAATCGTTCGATGAGCGAGCACCGTCGCAAACCGCCGCAGCCGCAGGGAGGCGGACGTGCCGCGGCCCGACGCGGCCAGTCCGGTCCGTCCTCCGGCCGCCGTGCGGCACCGCGAGGCGCCACCGGGTCCCCTTCCGACTCCTATGGGTCCCGTTCCCCGGGGTCGGAGTCCGCTGACCCGGGAAGTGAGGAGCGTGCCTACGGCGGCCGTGCCGAGGCCCGCCGTGCCGCCCAGAGAGGTGGCCGACGCAGAGCGGCCGACAACGCCGGCGGCCGGCGCGGCGGCCCGGGCGGGCCGACCGGTCCCGGGCGCGGTAACGGCCGCGCGACGACCGCGCCCGGCAAGAAGCGGTTCATCGACTACCCGAGGGCCGGCAAGTACGGCTGGCGACGGTGGGTGCCGTCCTGGAAGCTGGTCAGCGGGCTGTTCATCGGCTTCGTCGGCAGCCTGGTGGTGATGGTCGGCGTCGGCTACGCGATGGTCTCCATCCCGAACGAGAACGACGCGGCCAAGTCGCAGAACAACGTCTACTACTGGGCCGACGGCAGTCAGATGGTGGCGACGGGCACCGGGGTGAACCGGCAGAACGTCACCATCGACAAGATCCCCGAGGCCATGCAGTGGGCCGTGATCTCGGCGGAGAACAAGAGCTTCTACGACGACTCGGGCGTCGACCCCATGGGTATCGCCCGAGCCCTGGCGAACATGGCCCGGGGCGGCCAGACGCAGGGTGGCTCGACGATCACCCAGCAGTTCGTGAAGAACACCTACCTGAGCCAGGAACAGACGGTCACCCGCAAGTTCAAGGAGATGTTCATCTCCATAAAGGTGGGCACGAAGCTCGACAAGAAGCAGATCCTGCAGGGCTACCTGAACACCTCGTACTACGGCCGGGGTGCCTACGGCATCCAGGCCGCCGCGCAGACCTACTACGGCGTGAACGCCGTCGATCTCAAGCCGAGCCAGTGCGCCTTCCTCGCGGCCCTGCTGAAGGGCCCGACGTACTACGACCCGGCCGGCAACGCCGACCTCGACCCGTCGGCGAACGCCACGGACAACCTGCGGCGTTCCCAGGAGCGCTGGGCCTGGATCCTCAGCGAGATGCACAAGGACAAGCACCTCAGCGATGCCCAGTACCAGGTGGCCAAGAGCAAGTACCCCAAGCCGCAGGGCCGCAAGGCGACCAAGAACATGACCGGCCAGATCAGCTACCTCGTCGACACGGCCAAGAAGTACGTCCTGAACCACTCCAAGATCACCGAAGCGCAGTTCGACCAGGGCGGCTACCAGATCTACACGACCTTCGACAAGAAGAGCGTCAACGCCCTGAGCGCGGCCGTGAAGAAGGTCCAGAAGGAGCGCCTCGACCCGAAGCGCCGTGATCTGGACAAATACGTCCAGTTCGGTGCGGCATCGGTGGTGCCGAAGGACGGTGCGATCGTCGCGCTCTACGGAGGTGACGGCTACGAGAACGGGCACTTCACCAACAACGCCGACACGTCCGGTGTCCCCGTCGGTTCGACGTGGAAGCCGTTCGTCCTGGCCGCGGCGATGGAGTACGGCACCTACAAGTCCGACGGTGAGGGCCTCTCACCGCTGAGCAAGTACAACGGCAACGACAAGCTCAAGGTGAGGAACCAGGACGGGAGCTACGTCCTGAACAAGGACGGCTCGGTCTTCTACCAGCGCAACGAGGGTCCCAAGCCCTGGGGCTACATCACGCTGCGCAAGGCCATGGAGCAGTCCATCAACACCCCGTTCGTGCAGCTCGGCATGGACGTGGGGATGTCGAAGGTCCGAGACGTCGCGAGGGCGTCCGGCATCCTCGACTCGAGCTTCGCCACGCTCAACCCCTCCTTCGCCATCGGCACCTCGACGCCGAGCGCGATCCGTATGGCCGACGCGTACGCCACGTTCGCCGCGTCCGGCCAGCACACGGATCCGTACTCGGTGACGAGCGTCAAGAAGGAGGGTCAGGAGCTGCCGGGCTTCACCAAACCCAAGCGGAAGCAGGTGATGCCGGAGAACGTGGCCAACAACGTCACGGACACGCTGGAGAACGTGGTCCAGAACGGTACGGGCCAGAACGCCAAGGCGCTGGGACGTACCGTGGCCGGCAAGACCGGTACCACCGACAGCAACAAGTCGGCCTGGTTCGTCGGCTACACCCAGCAGCTGTCGACCTCGGTTGCGATGTTCCGAGAGAACCCCAAGGACCACGAGCTGCTGTCCATGAACGGCACGGCGGGTGTGGACTCCATCCACGGTGGTGACATCCCGACGCTGGTGTGGACCGAGTACATGAAGGCCGCACTCAAGGGCAAGAACGACCCCGGCTTCCCGGACCCCACCGAGATCGGCAAGGTCCAGGACGAGCTGGGTGCTCCCTCCCCGACCCCGAGCGTCACCATCACGCCGAGCGAGACGCCGAGCGACTCGCCGACTCCGACGCCGAGCGTGACGACCACCTCACCGTCGCCGACGCCGAGCGAGTCCTGCCAGCTCGGCTGGGACCCGAACTGCAACGGCAACGGAAACGGCAACGGAAACGGAAACGGCGGGGGCAACGGCAATGGCAACGGAGGCCTGGACACGGGTGGTGTCGACGGAGGCGGAGGCGAGTCGCCGACACCCACGGCCACGGACACGACCGGCACCGGTAACACCCGAGGAAACGGCAACGGGGGCTTCTTCGGGGGCCAGAACGGCTGACCCGGCGATCTGACCGGTTGGCGACCATATCGCCCACCAAGGGTGTTTCACGTGAAACATGGGCCGCCGCACCCACCAGGTGCGGCGGCCCTCGGTGTTTTCCCAGCCGGGTACGGCAGGATGTGCCCCATGCCCAGTGCAGAGATGACGCCCGCGAGCATGCACGAGCCCGAGTCCGTGCGGTCCGCCGTGGCGGAGCCGGTGCAGCCGACCAGGGAGGACGAGGTCGCCGCCGCCGGCAGTGAGCTGATCGGTGGTCCCCTGGGGCGGCATGCCCTGCTGGGAACCTCCTGGTGGACCCCCGTGCGGGTCGTGGCGCTCGTGGCGATCGGCATGTTCGCCCTCGGCCTGGTCCAGAAAGCACCCTGCTACCACAGCGGCTGGTTCTTCGGAGCGAGCAGTCAGTACACGCACGCCTGCTACTCGGACATCCCGCACCTCTACCAGGGCCGTGGGTTCGCCGACCATCTCGTGCCGTACTTCGACAAGCTCCCCGGCGACATGGACTACCTCGAATACCCGGTGCTCACCGGGCTGTTCATGGAGGTGGCCTCCTGGCTGACCCCGCACAGCGGGAGCATCCAGCACCAGGAGCAGTGGTACTGGTTCGTGAACGCCGGGATGCTGATGGTGTGCGCCGCCATCATCGCCGTGTGCGTGGCCCGTACCCACCGCCGGCGCCCCTGGGACGGTCTGCTGGTCGCCCTCGCGCCCGCCCTCGCGCTGACCGCGACCATCAACTGGGACCTGCTGGCCGTGGCGCTCACGGCCGCCGCGATGCTGATGTGGTCCCGGGGCCGCGCCCTCGCCTTCGGTGTCCTCCTGGGACTCGCCACGGCCGCCAAGCTGTATCCCGTACTGCTGCTGGGGCCGCTGCTGGTTTTGTGCTGGCGGGCGGGCAAGTGGCGCGCGTTCTTCCAGGCCGCGTCCGGCTCGGTGGTGGCCTGGCTCGTGGTCAACCTACCCGTGATGATCACGCATGACGCGACGGGCTTCCACATCCGCGAGGGCTGGGCGAAGTTCTACACCTTCAGCAAGGAGCGCGGCGTCGACTTCGGCTCCTTCTGGCTGATCTGGGCGCAGAACTCCAGCAGCCCGCCCACCACCGAGTTCGTCAACACCGCCGCCACGGTGCTGGTGGTCCTGTGCTTCCTCGGTGTCGCCGCGCTGACGTTCACCGCCCCGCGCCGGCCGCGCTTCGCCCAGCTGGCCTTCCTGATGGTGGCCGCCTTCATCCTCACCAACAAGGTCTACTCCCCGCAGTACGTCCTGTGGCTGGTGCCGCTGGTGGTCCTCGCCCGGCCCAAGTGGCGGGACTTCCTGATCTGGCAGGCCTGCGAGGTGGCGTACTTCCTGGGTATCTGGCTGTACCTCGCCTACACGACCAGCGGAGACGCACACAAGGGCCTGCCGACGCAGGGCTACCACTGGGCGATCGTCGTGCACCTGCTGGGCACGCTGTACCTGTGCGCCGTCGTCGTGCGGGACATCCTCATGCCGGAGCGGGACGTGGTGCGCCGGTCCGGCGACGACGATCCGTCCGGCGGAGTGCTCGACGGTGCCGAGGACGTGTTCGTGCTCGGCGCGGAAGCCCGTCCCCCGCACCACGCCGACCACTTCGAGGGGCCTCAGGTGGACTGGGGCCGGCCGGAGACCCTGACCCAGGAAGACCGCCGTTCGCTCTGAGCGAACACGTGGAAGGCCGTATCCGGGAGCACCGGATACGGCCTTCTCGTCGTTCTCGACGGGCTCAGCGGTCCACGAGACGGTCGAACTGGGTCGTGGTGTGCCGCAGATGGGCGACCAGCTCGTCGCCGACCTTCGGCTCGGGGGCGTCCGAAGGCACGAACAGGATCGACACCTGCATGTGCGGCGGCTCGGCGAACCAGCGCTGCTTGCCGCCCCAGACGAACGGGGAGAGGTTCCGGTTGACCGTGGCGAGCCCCGCCCGGGCGACGCCCTTGGCGCGCGGCATGACGCCGTGCAGGGCCTTCGGGGCCTCCAGACCCACCCCGTGCGACGTTCCGCCCGCCACGACCACCAGGAAGCCGTCAGAGGCCGCCTTCTGCTGCCGGTAGCCGAACCGGTCGCCCTTCGTCACACGCGTGACGTCCAGGACGGCACCGCGGTACTCGGTGGCGTCGTGGTCCCCCAGCCACAGCCGCGTGCCGATGCGGGCGCGGAACCGGGTCTGCGGGAACTGCTGCTGGAGCCGGGCCAGGTCGTCCGCCTTGAGGTGGCTGACGAACATCGTGTGCAGCGGCAGCCGTGCCGCACGCAGCCGGTCCATCCAGCCGATGACCTCCTCGACGGCGTCCGAACCGTCGGTGCGGTCCAGCGGCAGATGGATGGCGAAGCCCTCCAGCCGGACGTTCTCTATGGCCTGGTGCAGCTGGGGCAGGTCCTGCTCGCTGATGCCGTGCCGCTTCATCGAGGACATCACCTCGATGACGACACGGGCGCCCACGAGGCCGTACACGCCGTCGATCGACGACACCGAGCGGACGACCCGGTCGGGCAGCGGCACGGGCTCCTCGCCACGCCGGTACGGCGTGAGCACGAGCAGGTCGCCGCTGAAGAAGTCCTTGATGCGCGCGGCCTCGTAGGTCGTGCCGACGGCGAGCAGGTCGGCACCGAGCCGGGTGGCCTCCTCCGACAGCCGTTCGTGCCCGAAGCCGTAGCCGTTGCCCTTGCAGACCGGGACGAGTCCCGGGAACTGCTCCTGCACGTGCTTGTGGTGCGCCCGCCAGCGCGCGGTGTCGACGTAGAGCGTGAGCGCCATGGCCGGACCCGGAACCTTTCTCGTGGCTGCGGTGAATCAGAGGTGTGAGAGCTGTGAGGGCTATGGAACCAAACGCCCGCGCGGCTCAGCGCCGCGACATGTAGATGTCGAGCGCCTTGTGGAGCAGCTTGTTCAGCGGGAAGTCCCACTCGCCGAGGTACTCGGCGGCCTGGCCGCCGGTGCCGACCTTGAACTGGATGAGACCGAAGAGGTGGTCGGTCTCGTCCAGCGAGTCGGAGATGCCGCGCAGGTCGTAGACGGTGGCGCCGAGCGCGTAGGCGTCGCGCAGCATCCGCCACTGCATGGCGTTGGACGGCCGGACCTCGCGGCCGATGTTGTCGGAGGCGCCGTAGGAGTACCAGACGTGCCCGCCGACGATCAGCATGGTCGCTGCCGAGAGGTTCACCCCGTTGTGGCGGGCGAAGTACAGCCGCATGCGGTTGGGGTCCTCGGTGTTGAGGGCCGTCCACATGCGCTGGAAGTACGACAGCGGGCGGGGCCGGAAGTGGTCGCGGACGGCCGTGATCTCGTACAGCCGCTGCCACTCGGGCAGGTCCTGATAACCGCCCTGGACGACCTCGACGCCGGCCTTCTCGGCCTTCTTGATGTTGCGGCGCCACAGCTGGTTGAAGTTCTTGTGGACCTCTTCCAGGGAGCGGTTGGCCAGCGGCACCTGGTAGACGTACCGGGGCTGCACGTCGCCGAAGCCGGCACCGCCGTCCTCGCCCTGCTGCCAGCCCATGCGGCGCAGCTTGTCGGCCACCTCGAAGGCGCGCGGCTCGATGTAGTCGGCCTCCAGGTCGCGCAGGCGCTTGACGTCCGGGTCCTGGATGCCCCTCTTGATCGTGTCGGCGTTCCAGCGGCGGATGATCACCGGCGGGCCCATCTTCACGGAGAAGGCACCCTGCTGCTTCAGGTGCGCCAGCATCGGCTGGATCCAGTCGTCCAGGTTCGGCGCGTACCAGTTGATGACCGGGCCCTCGGGCAGATAGGCGAGGTAGCGCTTGATCTTGGGCAGCTGGCGGTAGAGGACCAGGCCCACGCCGACCAGCTGGCCGCTCCGGTCGAACCAGCCGAGGTTCTCCGAGCGCCACTCCGCCTTCACATCTGCCCATGCCGGGACCTGCATGTGGCTCGCCGCCGGCAGGCTCTGGATGAAGGCCAGATGCTGCTCGCGACTGATGGTCCTCAGGGTCAGGCTCATTCGGGGCGCTCCTCGGGCTGGTGTGTCCCCATGGGTACAGGGGCTCCGGCTCTCGCGCCGAAGCCTACTGCGCCTGGCGAGCGCCCCGACTGGGCGTACGGGGCTTTGAGCCCGGTGAGGTCAGCTGATGACCCCGCCGAACAGGCCGCCGTGGGCCATGCCGATCAGAAAACCGACTCCGGCGGCGCCGAGACCCAGGACCAGACCGAACCGCTGCCGCGTGGTCACCGAGATCCACTGTCCGTACACGCCCGTGGCCAGTGCCACCAGGCCCGCCCACGAGGACAGCAGGTGAAGGCTGTGAAAGAAGGACGTGATGAAGGACAGCAGGCCCAGGACGAACGTCACCGCCATCAGGGTGTCCTGAAGCGGATGGGGCTTGCCGTCCGTGGCGAAGAGGGAACCGGCGGTGTTGGGTCGCAATGCCTGTGCCATGGGCACCTCCTGCGGAAGGCGGCGCATCGTAGCGCCGTACACACCCGATGTGTACAGATTGTCGGGGACGACGGACGGATTTCAACCGGAAGCGTGGGTGCGGGTAGTCTGTACCGTCTGCACTGGTGTCTGCCCAGACCTGTCCAGGTCACACTGCGGGCTTCCCTGAGGGAACCCCGATTGTCAGTGGCGGCCGATACCGTTGCGTACGCATCACAACCCTCCTGCCACGGAACGACCGTGGCCGCTGAGTCCAAAGGAGGTGGGTTCCACATGCGTCACTACGAGGTGATGGTCATCCTCGACCCCGATCTCGAGGAGCGCGCTGTCTCCCCGCTGATCGAGAACTTCCTGTCCGTCGTCCGTGACGGCGGCGGCAAGGTTGAGAAGGTCGACACCTGGGGCCGTCGTCGTCTCGCCTACGAGATCAAGAAGAAGCCCGAGGGCATCTACTCGGTCATCGACCTGCAGGCCGAGCCTGCGGTCGTCAAGGAGCTCGACCGCCAGATGAACCTGAACGAGTCGGTCCTCCGGACCAAGGTCCTCCGTCCCGAGACCCACTGAGCCCTCCCGCTCAGCTGATCCCGGGATTCGAGTAGCAGCAACAAGCAGCCAGAGCAGCAAACCCGCCGAGAGGTTCCCCCATGGCAGGCGAGACCGTCATCACGGTCATCGGCAATCTTGTCGACGACCCCGAGCTGCGCTTCACCCCGTCCGGTGCGGCGGTCGCGAAGTTCCGCGTCGCGTCCACTCCCCGCACCTTCGACCGCCAGACGAACGAGTGGAAGGACGGCGAGAGCCTCTTCCTGACCTGCTCGGTCTGGCGTCAGGCGGCGGAGAACGTCGCCGAGTCGCTCCAGCGAGGCATGCGCGTCATCGTGCAGGGCCGGCTGAAGCAGCGGTCCTACGAGGACCGTGAGGGCGTCAAGCGCACGGTCTACGAGCTGGACGTCGAGGAAGTCGGCCCCAGCCTGCGCAACGCCACGGCCAAGGTCACCAAGACCGCCGGTGGCGCTCGCGGTGGCCAGGGCGGTTACAGCGGCGGTGGCGGCCAGGGTGGCGGTGGCTGGGGCGGTGGCCCCGGTGGCGGCCAGCAGGGCGGCGGCGCTCCGGCCGACGACCCGTGGGCGACCGGCGCTCCCGCCGGTGGCAACCAGGGTGGCGGCCAGGCTGGCGGCGGCTGGGGCGGAGGCTCCGGCGGCGGTGGCGGCTACTCGGACGAGCCCCCCTTCTAAGCCTTCGGGCCAGGCCTTCAGGGCCGGTCCGGGTCGAGGGCGGGTCGTATCCCAACTTCTTGATCACACAGGAGAAACACCATGGCGAAGCCGCCTGTGCGCAAGCCGAAGAAGAAGGTCTGCGCTTTCTGCAAGGACAAGGTCACGTACGTGGACTACAAGGACACGAACATGCTGCGGAAGTTCATTTCCGATCGCGGCAAGATCCGTGCCCGCCGCGTGACCGGCAACTGCACGCAGCACCAGCGTGACGTCGCCACGGCCGTCAAGAACAGCCGTGAGATGGCGCTGCTGCCCTACACGTCCACCGCGCGCTAAGGGAAGGGTGACCGACTCATGAAGATCATCCTCACCCACGAGGTCTCCGGCCTCGGTGCCGCGGGCGACGTCGTCGACGTCAAGGACGGCTACGCTCGCAACTACCTCATCCCGCGGAAGTTCGCTATCCGCTGGACCAAGGGTGGCGAGAAGGACGTCGAGCAGATCCGTCGTGCTCGCAAGATCCACGAGATCCAGACCATCGAGCAGGCCAACCAGGTCAAGGCCCAGCTCGAGGGCGTGAAGGTCCGTCTGGCCGTCCGCTCCGGCGACGCCGGCCGTCTCTTCGGTTCCGTCACCCCGGCCGACATCGCGTCCGCGATCAAGGCTTCCGGTGGCCCCGAGGTCGACAAGCGCCGCATCGAGCTGTCCGCTCCGATCAAGACCCTGGGCGCCCACGAGACGTCCGTGCGTCTGCACCCCGAGGTTGCCGCCAAGGTCAACGTCGAGGTCGTCGCGGCCTGATCGCCGCGTGATCGCCGCGCTCGCTTGAGCCGGTGAAAGGGGCCGCACCCTTCCGGGGGTGCGGCCCCTTTCTCATGATCCCTTCTCATGGCCGGGCTTCCACGACGGGACGGAATGTTTCACGTGAAACGGTCAGCGGGTCGCGCCCGTCACGATCCAGCGGCCCGAACGGCTCCGCAGCCACAGGGTCAGCATCCGGATCGACATCATCAACGTCATGGCGCCCCAGAGGGCGGTGAGGCCACCGCCGAGTGAGGGAACGAGCAGGGCCGCCGGTGCGAACACCACCAGGGTGACGACCATGGCCCAGGCCAGATAGGGGCCGTCCCCCGCTCCCATGAGGACGCCGTCAAGGACGAAGACGATCCCGCAAACGGGCTGCGACAGTGCCACGAGGAGCAGGGCCGGCAGAGCGGCGTCCTTCACCAGGGAGTCGCCAGTGAACAGCGGCAGGAAGAGCGGTCGTGCGGCCACGACGAGAAGGCCCAGGACGACACCGGTCGCGACGCCCCACTGGACCATGCGACGGCAGGCTTCACGGGCTCCCTGGGTGTCGTCCGCTCCGAGATAGCGGCCGATGATGGCCTGTCCCGCGATCGCTATCGCGTCGAGTGCGAAGGACAAGAGGTTCCACAGGGACAGGACGATCTGGTGGGCGGCGATGTCGGCATCGCCGAGACGGGCCGCGACCGCCGTGGCGATCATGATGATGGCCCGCAGGGACAAGGTGCGGACCAGCAGTGGGACGCCGGCCTGAGCCGAGGCCCGGATGCCGGCTGCGTCCGGCCGGAGGGACGCACCGTGCCGACGGGCCCCGCGGACGACGACGGTCAGATAGGCGGCCGCCATGCCGCACTGTGCGATGACCGTGCCCCAGGCCGAACCGGCGATGCCGAGCCCGGCGCCGTAGATGAGCCCCGCGTTCAGTGCGGCGTTGGCGATGAATCCCGCGACGGCGACATAGAGCGGGGTCCTGGTGTCATGCAGGCCGCGCAGCACTCCGGTCGCGGCCAGGATGATGAGCATGGCCGGGATGCCCAGCGCGGAGATGCGCAGATAGGTGGTGGCGTAGGGAGCAGCGGTCGTCGAGGCGCCGAGGAGGTCCACGATGCCGGGTGCGAGGGGCAGGACGACGGCGATGACGGCGATGCCGAGCAGCAGCGCCAGCCAGATGCCGTCCATGCCCTGGCGGATGGCTGCCGTGAGATCACCGGCACCGACGCGGCGGGCCACGCCGGCCGTGGTGGCGTAGGCGAGGAAGACGAAGACACTCACGGCGGTGGTGAGGAGCGCCGAGGCGACGGCGAGACCGGCGAGCTGTGCGGTCCCGAGATGGCCGACGATCGCACTGTCCGCCATGACGAAGAGAGGCTCGGCGACGAGGGCGCCGAAGGCCGGGACGGCCAGCGCGACGATTTCTCGGTCGTGCCGGCGCAGGGCGGCCTTGGGGATCTCTGGAGCCTGTGTCATGAGCATCAATGTAATCGTCCACAGGTAAGAGATGCAACCGGCTATTGATCCTTACTTTTGCTGGTGGGTCGTGTCCTTTCGGGTGCCGTTCGACGCGATCTTGGCCCGACTGGGGAAGTTTTTTCTCTGCACAGCCGGTGGATCGTAAAAACGCAGGTCACAGGCTTGGTCTCGATGGGATCGAGGGCTTGTTCACAGGGCTTTCCACCGGGTCGTGCACAGGTTTCGGCGAGTTCTCCACAGCATCCGGGCCGTCGTCCACATGGCCTGTGGATAACCAGATTGGCTGACGGTGCCGACGGGCCTACGGTGGTCCGGCGCCCGCTCCCTCACCGGGCTCCGGAAACGTCCTTCTCCGGGCCTGGGAACCGTCACAAACCCGACGCGCCAGAACCGGAGTTGGGCGTCTTATTTGTCAGTGTCGTGCCGTACAACAGAGGACACGGCGAGGTCCGCCGTGCGGACGGGAGGAGGTGGCTCGGTGAGCATTTCCGAGCCCTTGGACGATCCGTGGGCCGACAGCGGGCCCAGTGATCGTCTGCCGGCCTCCCGTCGGCGGGATGACGTCGGCCGGGGTCGTGACGAGCAGCACGACCGGGGCCGGGAGAACGGCGCCTGGGACGGCGGGGGTTCGTCCTTCGAGCGGGTCCCGCCGCAGGACCTGGACGCCGAGCAGTCCGTGCTGGGCGGCATGCTGCTGTCCAAGGACGCCATCGCCGATGTCGTCGAGATCCTCAAGGGCCACGACTTCTACAAGCCCGCGCACGAGACGATCTACCAGGCCATCCTGGACGTCTACGCCAAGGGCGAGCCGGCCGACCCGATCACCATCGCCGCCGAACTCACCAAGCGCGGCGAGATCAACAAGGTCGGCGGCGCCGCGTATCTGCACGGCCTCGTCCAGACCGTGCCGACGGCGGCCAACGCCGAGTACTACGCGGAGATCGTCCATGAGCGGGCCGTCCTGCGACGCCTGGTCGAAGCCGGTACGCGCATCACGCAGATGGGATACGCGGCCGACGGAGACGTGGACGAGATCGTCAACCGCGCCCAGGCCGAGATCTACGCCGTCACCGAGCAGCGCACCAGCGAGGACTACCTCCCGCTCGGCGACATCATGGAAGGCGCCCTCGACGAGATCGAGGCGATCGGCTCGCGCAGCGGCGAGATGACGGGTGTGCCCACTGGGTTCACGGACTTCGACTCGTTGACGAACGGCCTCCATCCCGGCCAGATGATCGTCATCGCGGCCCGTCCCGCCATGGGTAAATCGACCCTCGCCCTGGACTTCGCGCGGGCCGCCTCCATCAAGCACAACCTTCCGAGCGTCATCTTCTCGCTCGAGATGGGCCGCAACGAGATCGCGATGCGCCTGCTGTCCGCCGAGGCCCGGGTCGCCCTGCACCACATGCGGTCCGGCACGATGACCGACGAGGACTGGACGCGGCTCGCCCGCCGCATGCCGGACGTGTCGGCCGCGCCGCTGTACATCGACGACTCCCCGAACCTGTCGATGATGGAGATCCGCGCCAAGTGCCGGCGCCTGAAGCAGCGCAACGACCTGAAGCTGGTCGTCATCGACTACCTCCAGCTGATGCAGTCCGGTGGCTCCAAGCGGGCCGAGAGCCGTCAGCAGGAGGTCTCGGACATGTCCCGTAACCTCAAACTGCTCGCGAAGGAACTGGAGCTCCCGGTCATCGCGCTCTCGCAGCTCAACCGTGGTCCCGAGCAGCGCACCGACAAGAAGCCGATGGTCTCCGACCTGCGTGAGTCCGGTTCCATCGAGCAGGACGCCGACATGGTCATCCTGCTGCACCGCGAGGACGCGTACGAGAAGGAGTCCCCGCGTGCGGGCGAGGCGGACCTGATCGTCGCCAAGCACCGAAACGGTCCGACGGCCACCATCACGGTCGCCTTCCAGGGCCACTACTCGCGTTTCGTGGACATGGCCCAGACCTGATCCACCGGGTGCGGTGCGGCCACGGTCACGGACGGGGGGCGGGGGCGGCCACGGCCGGGGGCGCACGGCAAATGCATTCGACGCCCGCCCCCGCACCAGGTGGACTGGGTCCATGACGACAACTCAGGAAGCGCTGCTCCCCGCCACCCGCCGGGCCCTGCTGCACCGGATCGCCGTCGCGCAGGCCGAAGGACGGGCTCCGTCCCTGGTCGCCGCGGTGGTCCGGGACGGGCAGGCCGTGTGGCACGGGGCGCGGACCTCGGTGGACGGCCACGGACCGGACGAGACCGTGCAGTACCGGATCGGGTCCATCACCAAGACCTTCACCGCCGTTCTGGTGATGCGGCTGCGGGACGAGGGCGTCCTCGACCTCGGTGACCCGCTGGAGAAGCATCTGCCGGGCACCGGTGCGGGGGAGTCGACGATCGTGGAGCTGCTCGCCCACACCGCGGGGCTGGCGGCCGAATCCCCCGCGCCCTGGTGGGAACGGACGCCCGGCGCCCTGCGGCCCGAACTGAGCGATGTGCTCGGGGAACAGCCCCTCCTGCATCCCGTCGGCCGCCGGCACCACTACTCCAATCCGGGCTACACGGTCCTCGGCGCCCTTGTGGAAGAGCTGCGCGGCGCCCCCTGGGAGGAGGTGCTGCGCGCGGAGATCCTGGAGCCGCTGGGCCTGCACCGGACGAGCACGCAGCCGGAACCCCCGCACGCGGGCGGATGGGCGGTGCACCCGTGGGCCGACGCGATGCTCCCCGAGCCGATGGAGGACCTGGGCCGGATGGCGCCGGCCGGTCAGCTCTGGTCGACGACCGGGGACCTGGCGCGGTTCGCCGCGTTCCTGGCCCGGGGAGACGAGCGGGTCCTGAGTGCGGAGTCCATCCGGGAGATGCGTACTCCGGCGGCGCCCGCCGAGGCCGCGGATGTGGTGGACGGGGTCACGTACGGTCTGGGCATGCAGATCCAGTGCCGTGACGGCCGGCTGCTCGTCGGACACTCCGGCTCCCTGCCGGGGTTTCTGGCGAACCTCACGATCAGCGTGGAGGACGACGTGGCCGCAGTGGTGCTCGCCAACTGCACCAGCGGTCCGCTGCTGGGTGCCGTGGGAGCGGACCTCGTCCGGATCGTCGCGGAGGCGGAACCGCGGATCCCCGAGCCCTGGCGGCCGCTGCGTGAGGCGGATCCGGCGGTGCTGGAGCTGGTGGGGCAGTGGTACTGGGGCACTCACGCCTTCGGCCTGCGCGCGACCGCGGATGGCCTGCTCGCGTTGGCGCCCCTGACGGGTGGCGGACGGAAGGCCCGTTTCCGTCCGAACGGCGACGGCACCTGGACCGGGCTGGAGGGCTACTACGCCGGTGAGCTGCTGCGGCCCGAACGGCGTCCGGACGGATCGGTGAGTCACCTGGATCTCGGCTCATTCGTGTTCACCCGGCAGCCGTACGACCCCGAGGCACCGGTGCCCGGTGGCGTGGACCCGAAGGGATGGCGGGGCATCGGCTAGCCCGGATGCATACAAGGGGTGTGTTTCACGTGAAACACACCCCTGTCCGTTCTTCGGGGCGCCGTCAAAGACGGAGCTTGAAGCCCTCGTGTGAGGCGGTGAAGCCCAGCCGCTCGTAGAAACGGTGTGCGTCGGTCCGCGTCTTGTCGGACGTGAGCTGGACCATCTGGCAGCCGCGCTGTCGGGACGTGTCGATCGCCCACTCGATCAGCCGGCTCCCCAGCCCGCTGCCCCGCTCATCGGCGTGGATGCGTACGGCCTCGATCAGCGCGCGAGTGGCCCCCTTGTGGGAAAGCCCGGGGATGATCGTCAGTTGGAGAGTGCCGATCACACGGCCCGCGCGCACGGCGACGACGACGTGCTGATGGGGGTCGGCGGCGAGGCGCTCCAGCGCGTTCCGGTACGGCGTGAGATCGTCGGGCGACTCACGCTGGACCCCGAGCGGGTCGTCGGCGAGCATCGCCACGATCGCCGGGAGGTCGTCAGCGGTCGCGGCGCGAATCTCAAGATCGTCCATAGGCGCACCCTATGCGGGCACGTTCAGGGACTCCACCACGCGCACCAGCGGTGCGAGTTCCGGATTCTGGGCGGCACTGTCCAGGGCCTCGCGCAGGGCGGCGTCATTGGTGGGCCGCGCCTCCTCCAGCAGCCGCAGGCCCGCCGGGGTGACGTTGGTGTAGATGCCGCGCCGGTCGGTGGGGCACAGATAGCGCTCCAGCAGGCCGCGGTCCTCCAGTCGGGTCACGAGGCGGGTGGTGGCGCTCTGGCTGAGCACGACCGCGTCGGCGACCTGCTTCATCTGCAGATGGCCGCCCTCGCCGTCGTGCTGTCTGCTGAGGACATCCAGCAGTGAGTACTCGCGGACGCTCAAGTCGTGTGCGGCCTGCAGAGCGCGCTCTATGTGCGCCTCGATCCGTCCGTGCAGCGCAGAAAGGGCGCACCAGCCCTGTGCGAGGGCGGTGAGCGCGGGGTCCGTCGCTGTCATTGGCGTTCTTCCTCCGTCCCGGAGTTGCTGCACCCCAGGGTAGACCACCAGCGCAATAGTCGCCGGTTGCATATATCCCGCGTCTGCAACTATTGTGGTCGAACGCAAAGCGCTCATGCAATCTTCTGGGAAGGTGTACCCCTTCATGCCTCTCGCGCTTCTGGCCCTCGCGATCGGGGCCTTCGGAATCGGAACGACCGAGTTCGTGATCATGGGTTTGCTGCCCGAGGTCGCGGCCGACTTCGGGGTCTCCATCCCCACGGCGGGCCTGCTCGTGACCGGCTACGCGCTCGGCGTGGTCATCGGCGCGCCGCTGATGACCGTGCTCGGCACCAAGGTCCCGCGCAAGCGGATGCTGATGCTGCTGATGGGCCTGTTCATCGCCGGGAACCTGCTCTCGGCCGTCGCCCCGACCTTCGCGGTCATGCTGATCGGACGGGTCGTCGCCTCGCTCGCCCACGGCGCCTTCTTCGGCATCGGCTCGGTCGTCGCCGCCGAGCTGGTCGCGCCCCACAAGAAGGCCGGCGCCATCGCCATGATGTTCACCGGTCTGACCATCGCCAACGTCGTCGGCGTCCCGCTGGGCACGTTCATCGGGCAGAGCGCAGGCTGGCGCGTCACCTTCGCCATCGTCGCCGCCCTCGGTGTCGTCGGCCTCGCCGGCATCGCCAAGCTCGTTCCGGAGCTGCCCCGGCCGGAGGGCGTACACCTCCGCCACGAGCTGGCCGCCTTCAAGAACGCCCAGGTCCTGCTGGCCATGGCGATGACCGTCCTCGGCTTCGGCGGTGTCTTCGCGGCCATCACCTACATCGCCCCGATGATGACCCACATCGCCGGCTTCGCAGACGGCTCCGTCACCTGGCTGCTGGTCCTGTTCGGCCTCGGCATGGTCGGCGGCAACCTCATCGGCGGCAAGTTCGCCGACCGCGCCCTGATGCCGATGCTGTACATCTCCCTGGGCGCGCTGGCCGTCGTCCTGGCGCTCTTCACGCTCACCGCCCACAACAAGATCGCGGCCGCGGTGACCATCGCCCTGATCGGCGCCCTCGGCTTCGCCACCGTGCCCCCGCTGCAGAAGCGCGTCCTCGACCAGGCGCACGGCGCTCCGACGCTCGCCTCGGCCGTCAACATCGGCGCCTTCAACCTGGGCAACGCCCTGTCCGCCTGGCTCGGCGGCATCGTGATCGCGGCCGGCTTCGGCTACACGTCCCCCAACTGGGTCGGCGCCGCCCTAGCCGCCGCCGCCCTGGTCCTCGCCTTCGTCTCGGCGGCCCTGGAGCGCCGTGACGGCGCCCGGGGGAGCGTGACCGCCTCCGCTACGGCGGTGGAGCAGCGGGCGCCCGTCCACCACTGAGCGCCGGGCCCCGGGCGCCTCACAGCCACAGACCTCCGTACCGAGCCCTCGGTACGGAAAGCACCCACACAGCACCACCCGAGGAGACATCTCCATGACCACCACCGCTGTCGCCCCGCTCAGTATCGAGGACGCCGAGCTGCTGGTCGCCACCGCCCGCCGGGCGGCCGAGGACGCCGGAGTCGCCGTCAGCGTGACCGTCCTGGACGCCGGTGGCCACCTGCTCGCCTTCCGCCGGGACGACCGTGCCGTGCTGATCTCCGGCGAGACCAGCACTCGCAAGGCCTACACGGCCCTCCAGCTGAACGCGCCCACCGCCGACCTCGTCGACGCCGTTCAGCCCGGCGGCCTCTTCCACACCCTGCCCACGGCACTCGACCGGCCCCTGCTGTTCATCGCGGGCGGTGTCCCCGTCCACCGCGACGGCCGGCTGGTCGGCGCGATCGGTGTCGGCGGCGGTGCTCCGGACCAGGACCACGGTTTCGCCACCGCGGCCGTGCAGGCCCTGGCCTGAGCCACAGTGACGGCACGGACCTCAGGACACCGGCCCCGCCGCTTCGAACGGCGGGGCCGGTGTCGGTCCGTCCGTCGGCTCAGCCCGCGGCGACCGTCAGCGGTGCGAACCGCCGGGTCCAGTCCCCCGGCAGGTCCGTGATGCCGTAGGTCATCACCGAGTTGAAGGCCACGGAGGCCAGGCCGCGCTCCTTCACCCAGGTCAGCAGCCCTTCATGGCGCACGTCGATGTCGGTCCGCAGCGGCCGGTCGGTGTGGGCCGCCAGGGAGGCGATCAATGCCTTGGCGGTCTCCGTGTCCCGGGCGATCAGCGGACCGACGACATGGGTGTCCATGTTGGGCCACGCGGCGGTATAGCCGATGAGGCGGCCGTCCTCCTCGGCCACCCGGAGCTGATCGGCGAAGGCGGGCAGGCGAGTGATCAGAGCGGTGCGATCGGTACCGAACACCTCCTCGTCGAGGCGCAGGATCGCCGGGAGGTCCTCTGCGGTGGCCGCGCGTGTGGCGATCCCGGAATCCCGGCCGCCGGTGATGAAGCGGCCCCTCAGCATCTCCGCCCGGCCCGTCACCTTGAAGCCCAGCTCCTCGTACAGGGGACGGCCGTACGGGGTGGCGTACAGGGTCAGCGGAGTCGTCCCCATGCTGGACAGCACATGCCGCATCAGCCGGCGCCCGACGCCCTGACGGGCGTGTCGCCGGGCCACCAGCACCATGCCGATGGCGCCGAGTTCCGGCCGCCCCCACCCGCCGTATTCCGTGACCACACACGCGGCGACAAGGCCGCCCTCAGGGTCGTCGATGCCGACGCCCTTCCCGGCCGTGAGAAGGAACCCCCACTTGTGTTCCTCGCGTGGCCACCCCCGGTCTTCGGACAGGTCGGCGCAGGCAGTGAGATCGCGAGGCGTCAGGCGGCGAATGGGCAGAGCGGTGAGGGAAGGAGTTGGCACGCAGGTCAGGCTGTCCGACGGGCACCCTCGCCGTCCACCCGTTTCGATGCGGACGCACGTGCTTTTGGCCATCTCGTAGCCCTGGGGACAGCCCGTGGACAGCTCCGCGTGTTTCACGTGAAACATAGGCAGGTCACTAGCTTCCGGCCATGGCGGGACTTCACTCGTCGGCACGTTGCTGCTTGGAACGACCGGGAGGTACCGCGGGGCTGACCGCGCCTAGCCGAGGTCGGGGGCGTGCATGGCCCGTACCCCTTCGATGTTCCCGTCCAGGTAGTGGCGCAGGGACAGTGGTACGAGATGGACGGAAGCGATGCCGACGCGGGTGAACGGAACACGGACGATCTCGTACTCGCCGACGGGCTCGTCCACTTCGGGGCCGTGACGCAGGGAAGGGTCCATGGACTCCAGTCGGCAGACGAAGAAATGCTGCACCTTCACACCGGTCGCGCCGCCGTCGTCCCCGATGTGCTCCACCGTGTCCACGAAACACGGCACCACGTCGGTGATCTTGGCGCCGAGTTCCTCCTCCACCTCACGGTGCAGGGCGTCCACGACGGTCGAGTCCCCGGGTTCGACTCCCCCGCCGGGAGTGACCCAGTAGGGATCGATACCCGGCTTGGTGCGCTTGATCAGGATCAGGTCGTCACCGTCCAGGAGAACGGCACGGGCGGTGCGCTTGACCACGGGTCGGACGGTCATGGGAGAAATGTGGCCCCGCTGGTTCCACGTGAAACATCGCAAAGTGCCACGACTTGACCGCAGCACGTGTATCCGTGCCGTGCGGCGTCAGCACCAGGCCGCGGCGGCGCGCTGGAGCCACTCATGGGCCCGGGCGATATGGGGCAGGGCGAGCGTACCGGTGCGCACCACGAGGAAGTACGTACGCAGGGGCGGGACCGCCGGATCGTGCAGGGCCACGATCGAGCCGTCCTCCAGCGCCGGGGCGCACAGGTAGCGGGGCAGCACCGCCAGTCCGGCCCCGGCGGTGACGCAGGAGAGCACGGCCCGGAGATCCGGGACGATGACCGTGCCCGTGGCGGCCGGGCGGGAGTCGAAGACGGAGGCCCAGTAGCGCGAGACGAACGGCAGGGATTCGTGGACCTCGACGAGCGGCAGGTGCTCCAGGGCCGGAGCGCCCTTCAGCCGCAGGGTGTCCGAGTCGATCCGCTCAGCCCAGCGAGGGGCCGCCACCAGCACATGCTCCTCGTCGCAGAGCGGGGTGGCGGTGAGCAGGGCCCCGCGCGGCCATGCCGTACTGATGGCCAGGTCATGAAGGCCGCAGGCCAGCCCCTTCAGCACCTCTTCGGTCGTCCCGAAGGAAGCCCGTAACGCGAAGCTCCGGCCGTCGTCGCCGGTCAGCTCGCTGAGTGCCGGCAGAGCACGTTCGGCGGTGAACTCGGCGGGACCCGCCAGGTGCAGCGTCCGGGACGAGGACTCGTCGTCCAGGCCGCTCTCCACTATCTCCACCAGGGCGTCGAGATGCGGTGCGGCCCTGTGCGCCAGTTCGTCGCCGACGGTCGTCGGGGTCACCCCGCGCGCCTGGCGGAGGAACAGCGGTCTGCCGAGCTGACGCTCCAGCGTGCGGATCTGCGAGGTGACGGCGGGCTGGGAGAGGCCGAGCAGGGCTGCGGCCCGGGTGAAGGAGCCGGCTCTGTGCACGGCGACGAAGGTCCGCAGCAAGGCCAGATCCATGGCACGCCCTCCCCTGTCGCTGCCTCCTCCGGCCCCAGGCAGGCACCAACTATAAATATGTCGATAGGCTTCTGTCGTTAGCGTGATTGGACACTGACCCAGAGTCAACTAGCCTGGTTCGCACGGTCTTTCCCCTGGGAAAGCCGCAGACGGTCCGAGCCACGAGGGGGGAGGCTCGGACCGTCCTGACGACAGCGGCGGGGGAGACGGACGCTACTCGGCGGACTCGTCCAGGGCGCGCAGCACGTCTGCCACCAGGTCCTCCGGGTCCTCCGCGCCGACGGACATGCGGATGAAGCCCTCCGGGACGGCGTCCCCGCCCCAGCGGCGGCGGCGTTCGGCCGTGGACCGCACCCCGCCGAAACTCGTCGCGTCCTCTACCAGCCGCAGGGCAGCCAGGAAACGCTCGGCACGCGCGCGCGTGGGCAGGGTGAACGAGACGACGGAGCCGTAGCGCCGCATCTGCTGCGTGGCGGTCTTGTGCGAGGGGTCGTCGGGCAGGCCCGGGTAGCGCAGGCCCAAGACCTCGGGCCGCTGCCGCAGTGCCTCGGCGACGGCCAGGGCGGTGGCGTTCTGCCGGTCGACGCGCAGCTGCAGCGTGGCGATGGACCGGTGCGCGAGCCATGCCTCCATGGGGCCGGAGATGGCGCCGACGATCTTGCGCCAGCGGCGCACGGCGGCCATCGCCTCGGTGTCTCGGCCGGTGACGTAACCCAACAGGACATCGCCGTGGCCGGTGAGCTGCTTGGTACCGCTCGCCACGGAGAAGTCGGCGCCCAGCTCCAGCGGACGCTGGCCGAGCGGGGTGGCGAGGGTGTTGTCGACGGCCACCAGGGCGCCACGCGCGTGGGCGGCCTCGGCCAGGCGCCGGATGTCACAGACGTCGAGCCCGGGGTTGGACGGCGACTCGATCCACAGCAGCCGGGCCCCGTCGAGCACCTGAAGCTGGGCGTCCCCGCCGGTCGGCGCCGTGCGGACCTCCACGCCGTACGCCTCCAGCTGGGCGCCGACCAGCGGCAGCACCTGGTAGCCGTCGGACGGCAGGACGACCGCGTCCCCGGCGCGCAGCTGCGAGAACAGCACGGCGGAGATCGCCGCCATGCCGGAGGCGAAGACCAGCGTCTCGGCGTCCTGTCCGGGTGCCTCCAGCTCGCTGACGGCCCGCTCCAGCAGCGTCCAGGTCGGGTTGTCGTCCCGGCCGTACGCATACGGTCCCGAGACCTCACCGGGCAGGTGGAAGTGGGCCGCGAACACCGGTCCGGGCAGGGTCGGCTCGTTCTTGGCCGGCTCCGGCAGTCCCGCCCGCACCGCGCGCGTGCCGTCGCCGACGCGGCCCTCGTCCTTCGTGGCGTCGCTCATGCGGCCCGTCCCTCCAGCTCGTCCCTCACGGCGGCGAGCAGACCGGTGCTCGCCGCCTCCACCATCTCAAGACACTCCTCGAAGCCGTCCCGGCCCCCGTAGTACGGGTCCGGCACGTCGAGGTCATCACCGGCGGCGGGGTCGTAGGAGCGCAGCAGGCGTATCTTGCGCGCGTCCTCCGCGGTGGGCGCCAGGCGGCGCAGGGCCTTGAGATGACCGGTGTCGAGGGCGATCACGAGGTCGAGACCGTCGAACCACGACGGCAGGAACTGGCGGGCGACGTGCTCGCTGTCGTAGCCGTGCTCCTGAAGGACCGAGACGGTACGCGGGTCGGCGGGCTCGCCCTCGTGCCAGCCGCCGGTGCCGGCGCTGTCGACCGCCACCAGGTCCTCCAGCCCGGCCTCCGCCACGCGCGCGCGGAAGACGGACTCCGCCATCGGGGAGCGGCAGATGTTGCCGGTGCACACGAAACAGACGCGGTAGGTCATGTACTCAGTCCTCGTCGGGCAGGACGACGTGCAGCGCCCAGGAGACGACGGAGATGATCAGACCGCCGACGACGGCCGTCCAGAAACCGTCCACATGGAAACTCAGGTCCAGCTTGCCGCAGACCCAGGAGGTCAGCAGCAGCATCAGCGCGTTCACGACCAGGGTGATCAGGCCCAGGGTCAGGATGAACAGCGGGAAGGTGAGCACCTTCACGATCGGCTTGACCAACCAGTTCACCAGGCCGAAGATCAACGCGACGACGATCAGCGTGCCGGCCTTCTTGGCGGTGCTGTCACCCGTCAGAGTGATCTTGTCGAGCAGCCATACAGCGACCGCCAGGGCGCCTGCGTTGGCGATCGTCTTGACTACGAAATTCTTCATGTGTCTGATCGTGGCAGACCCGGCGGACCGGGGCCGGATGGACGGCGAGCGGTGCGACGGCGGGCAGCGGAACAGCGAGCAGCGAGGCGAGGGCGGCAGCGGCGATGAAGGCATTCCGGCTGGATGATCTGGAGGCGGAACGCGCCGCCAACGAAGGCGCCTACCTGCAGTTCCTGCGCGAGCGGAACATGTCGGTCGGCCTCTACGCCCTCGACGCGGGTGAGCACGACCCGCAGAATCCGCACGGCCAGGACGAGGTGTACGTCGTGGTCAGCGGCCGGGCGTCGATCACCGTCGGCCTGGAGACGACGCAGGTGGCGCGGGGCAGCGTCGTGTACGTGCCCGCCGGGGTCCCCCACAAGTTCCACCACATCAGCGAGGACCTCAGGGTGCTCGTGGTCTTCTCTCCACCCGAGGCGTGAGCCCGCGGCCCCGGGTTCCCTAGGGGACGGGTCAGGGGAGGACAAGGGATGCGAGGCCCCCCTGAGGGCCCTCCGCGGCCCTAGCATCGAGTGCGGAACATCGACAACGCACATGAACGCAAAGGACGAGGGCGATGCGAGAGATCTTCGCGGGGCTGCCGTGGTGGGTGAAGTGGGTCGCGGTGCCGGTCATCGCCCTGGTCGTGTTCGGCGGCCTGATAGCGACGGTGGTCGGGTTCGTGATCGGTCTGCTGTTCAAGGCGCTGGTCTTCGTCGCCCTGGTCGGCGGACTGATCTACGTCGTCCGCAAGTTCATGGGGAACTCCTCGTCACGCAGCGACTGGTGAGGCGCCAGGGAGCCGGTCACCCGTGACGGAGGGCCGGTTCCCTCGGGGGAGGGAAGTTTCTCCCGGGAGCCGTCCGCGGGCGGTGGCGGGCGGTTAAAGTCCGGAACTCCCCGCGGGGTCCGGCCCCGTGGGCGGCGCAGACCCCCCTCCGTGCTCTTGTCGCACGGGCTGCCCCTCGCGCTCCGGGAGTGACCCTTGGCCATGGTTGACACCGCACCGGCAGAACCCCACGCACCCCCCGTCCAGCGGCCGGTCCCGCTGGCCGTCCCGGGCCAGCCACAGGCGACGGACATCCCCGGACCCCCACGTGCCGCGGACACTCCGGGACCCCCGCGAGCAGCGGACCGCTGCGGGCGACCGCCTTCCGCCGGCCGGCCGGGACCACCGGCCGCCCCCGCCCCCGCCGCCACGCTCATCGGGTCCGTCCAGCGCGCCATGCGCCTGCTGGAGACCGTCGCCGCGCACGCGTACGGCGCCCCCGCCAAACAACTCGCCCGTGAGACCGGCCTCGCGCTGCCCACGACGTACCACCTGCTGCGCACCCTGGTCCACGAGGGCTATCTGCGCCGCGAGAAGGGGCTGTTCTTCCTCGGTGACGCGGCGGAGCGACTGGGCCGCAGTGGAGCGCAGCAGAAACGTCGCAGCACGGTGGCGGACACGCTCGCGCACTGGCGCGATTCCATCGGAGCGCCGGTGTACTACGCGATGTACCGGGACGGCGAGATCGAAGTCATGTGCGTCTCCGCCTCCCGTCAGGCGCCCGCGGTGGAAGAGTGGGCGGACTTCCGGGAGACGGGCCACGCGCACGCGATCGGACAGTGCCTGCTCTCCCAGCTGGACGAGGACGCGCGGCGCGACCACCTCGCCCGGTATCCCGTGCGGCCCATCACGCCGTACACCGTGCGGGACAGCGACGTGCTGCTGCGTCGGCTCGCCCGGACGCGGCGCATGGAACCGGTGGTGGAGCGCCAGGAGTACGCGGTCGGCACCGTCTGCGCGGCGGTCCCGATCACGGTAGGCACCGCCGCGGCCACCGTGGCCATCTCCCTGCCCGTCCACCAGGCCGACCGGCTGATGCCCGCGGCGCACCGGCTCCAGGCGGAGATCGGGCGGCACCTGGGATCGCTCAGCCTCTCTATCAGTATCTGAAAACTCACTCCTTGTGATCTCTCGTGTACTTTCAGCAAGATTTGACCACGGTCAGAGGGATCAATCCCGGCCAGTCGATGTCATATGACGGGATAGGCAATGCGCGAGTCCGTACAGGCAGAAGTCATGATGAGCTTTCTCGTGTCGGAGGAGCTCTCCTTCCGCATCCCGGTGGAGTTGCGCTACGAGACCTGTGATCCGTATGCCGTACGCCTCACCTTCCATCTGCCCGGCGACGCCCCGGTGACCTGGGCCTTCGGGCGGGAGTTGCTGATCGACGGGGTCGGCCGCCCGTGCGGGGAGGGGGACGTGCACATCGCCCCCGTCGAGTCCGAGGTGCTCGGTGAGGTGCTGATCCGGCTTCAGGTCGGCGGCGACCAGGCCCTGTTCCGCTCGTCGGCGCCACCGCTCGTGGCCTTCCTCGACCGGACGGACAAGCTCGTGCCGCTCGGCCAGGAGGGTGCGCTCGCCGATTTCGACGCCCATCTCGACGAGGCCCTGGACCGCATCCTGGCCGAGGAGCAGAGCGCCGGCTGAAACGCTGGGCAAGGGGTGGTGGGCGGTCCGCCGTGCCACGCGGCTGTGCAGGAACGCTTCTGCGGCGGACGGCTGACCGCTACCGGCTCATCCCTCCGTGCGTCACCGCGTCCGGCTCATCCTTTCCGCGTCACCGCTTCCGGCGTCGGCCCCGGCCGCCGCGTGCCGGTGCGGACTGTGCCCCTGCGGTCGCCGGGGCACCAGGGCCGGTCCGGTCGGCCGACACGACGAGCGCGGCCAGCGCGGTGGTGACCGGGACCGAGGCGACCAGACCGATCGAGCCGACCAGCGTGCGCACGATCTCCTCGGCCACCAGCTCGCTGTTGGCCACGGTGCCGACGCTGCTCTGCGCGATCGAGAACAGCAGCAGCAACGGCAGTGCGGCACCGGCGTAGGCGAGCACCAGGGTGTTGACCACGGACGCGATGTGGTCGCGGCCGATGCGGATGCCCGCCCGGTACAGGCCGCGCCAGCCCATCGACGGGTTGGCCTCGTGCAGCTCCCAGACGGCCGAGGTCTGTGTCACCGTCACGTCGTCGAGGACGCCGAGCGAACCGATGATGACGCCGGCCAGCAGCAGACCGCTCATGTCGATCGACGGATACAGGCCGTGGATCAGGCCGGTGCTGTCGTCCGTGTTACCGGTCAGCGCGGCCCAGCCGATGAACAGTGACCCGAGCATGCCGATCAGGCAGAGCGAGATCAGCGTGCCGAGCACCGCCACCGACGTGCGCGCCGACAGCCCGTGGCACATGTACAGGGCGATGAGCATGATGGCGCTCGACCCCACCACGGCCACCAGCAGCGGGTTCGCCCCCTCCAGGATCGCCGGCAGGATGAACAGCGTCAGCACGAGGAAACTTACGGCGAGTGCGACCAGTGCCATGACTCCGCGCAGCCGGCCTACGACCACGACGGCCACCGCGAAGATCCCCGCGAGCAGTGCCATGGGGAACTTCCGGTTCACATCGGTCACCGAGTACTGCAGGTCCTTGGGGGCCGAGGGCTCATAGGCGACCACGACCTTCTCGCCCTGGTGCAGTTGCCGCGACTGGTCGGGCTGCACGATCTCGGTGAAGGTCCGGCCCTCGTCCTTACCGGTGTCGATCCGGATGGTGGCCCTCTTGCAGGTCCGGTTGGCCTCCGCCTCCGCCGGCGTGCCCTCGGCGGTGGAGGTGTCGCCGGCCGGAGTGCCGCCGGAGGCGTTCACCGACTTGCAGCTGACCTCGACGACCCTGCTGACCGTGGCCTGTTGGGTCTGCCGGTCGAAGCCGACGCCGGTGCGCTTGTGGGAGGGGGCTTGCCCCGGCCAGAGCACCACGAGGCCGACCAGGACCGCCGCGGTGAAGGGGACCAGGACCGCCGCGATGACCTTGCGCAGGTGTCGGGAGACGGGGGTGGCGGGCCCGTGGCTGTGGCCGTGCGAGTGACCGTGGCCGCGTGGACCGTGGCGGTGTCCGTCACCCTGTTCCGGGCCGTCTCGGCGGGGCGGCTCGGGCGGCTGGTAAGGGTACTGCTCGGTCCTGGTCACCACCCGATCATCGCAAGAACGGCGGGGGGCCCACTGTTCACCGCGCCACACATGGCGCTAGCGTGGAGGCACCTTTGCACACGCGGGAGCTCGGAGCACCGGGCTGAGAGGGCGCTGATCTCCGTACACGCGATGTTTCACGTGGAACAAGAGGTGTTCCACAGGAAACGTCGGCAGACGGACACCGCTGCGTCGACCGCCGAACCTGTTACCGGGTAATGCCGGCGTAGGGAGTAGGTCTCATGGCCAACAAGGACGCACGCACGCCTGCCTCCGTCCAGGACGAGAAGTCCCCGGAGGCCGGGAAGTCCATCGGCTGGCACAAGGCGTACGTCGAGGGCTCGCGCCCCGATCTGCGCGTGCCGGTCCGTCAGGTGCACCTCACCAACGGGCAGTCGGTCACGCTGTACGACACATCGGGCCCGTACACCGATCCACTCGTCGACACGGACGTCCGCCGCGGCCTGCCGCCGCTGCGGGAGAACTGGATCACCGCCCGCGGCGACACCGAGGAGTACGCGGGACGTCCGGTCCGTCCCGAAGACGACGGCATCAAGCACACCTCGCCGCGCGGCGGGCTGCGGAACCTGGACGCGGTCTTCCCCGGACGCCCGCGTCAGCCGCGACGGGGCCGCGACGGCCAGGCGGTGACGCAGCTCGCGTACGCCCGCCGTGGCGAGATCACGCCGGAGATGGAGTTCGTGGCCCTCCGGGAGAACGTCTCACCCGAGGTGGTGCGCGAGGAGATCGCGGCGGGCCGGGCGGTGCTGCCGGCCAACGTCAACCACCCGGAGATCGAGCCGATGATCATCGGCAAGCGGTTCCTGGTGAAGGTGAACGCCAACATCGGCAACTCCGCGGTGACGTCCTCCATCGAGGAGGAGGTCGAGAAGATGACCTGGGCGACCCGCTGGGGCGCCGACACGGTCATGGACCTGTCCACCGGCCGCAACATCCACACCACTCGCGAGTGGGTCCTGCGCAACTCCCCCGTTCCCATCGGCACGGTGCCGCTCTACCAGGCACTGGAGAAGGTCGACGGCAAGGCCGAGGAACTGACCTGGGAGATCTACAAGGACACCGTCATCGAGCAGGCCGAGCAGGGCGTGGACTACATGACGGTCCACGCGGGCGTCCGGCTGGCGTACGTGCCGCTCACCGCCCATCGCAAGACCGGCATCGTCTCGCGCGGCGGTTCGATCATGGCCGCGTGGTGCCTGGCGCACCACAAGGAATCGTTCCTGTACGAGAACTTCGAGGAGCTGTGCGAGATCCTCGCCGCCTACGACGTCACGTACTCGCTGGGTGACGGCCTTCGGCCGGGGTCGATCGCGGACGCCAACGACGAGGCGCAGTTCGCGGAGTTGAGGACGCTCGGGGAACTCAACCGGATCGCCAGGCGTTTTCACGTACAGACGATGATCGAGGGCCCGGGACACGTCCCGATGCACAAGATCAAGGAGAACATCGACCTTCAGCAGGAGATCTGCGATGAAGCCCCGTTCTATACGCTCGGCCCGCTGACCACGGACGTCGCGCCGGCGTACGACCACATCACCTCCGGCATCGGTGCCGCGATGATCGCCTGGTGGGGCACGGCGATGCTCTGCTACGTCACGCCCAAGGAGCACCTCGGCCTGCCCGACCGGGACGACGTCAAGACCGGCGTCATCACGTACAAGATCGCCGCACACGCGGCCGACCTCGCCAAGGGGCACCCCGGAGCGCAGGAGTGGGACGACGCGCTGTCCGACGCCCGCTTCGAGTTCCGCTGGGAGGACCAGTTCAACCTTGCACTGGACCCGGACACGGCACGGGAGTTCCACGACGAGACCCTGCCGGCCGAGCCCGCCAAGACGGCGCACTTCTGCTCCATGTGCGGCCCGAAGTTCTGCAGCATGAAGATCTCGCAGGACATCCGGCGTGAGCACGGCGGCAGCCGGGCCGAGATCGAGGAGGGCATGGCCCGGAAGTCTCAGGAGTTCGCGGCCGCGGGCAACCGGGTGTACCTGCCGATCGCGGACTGAGCGCAGCACGCCGAACTCGCCGCGCCGGCCGGTCCCATGACGGCCGGCTGGTGCGGCGGGGCCGACGGCCGGCCGGTGTGGTGGCAGCACACCGGCCGGATCACTCGGGCTGGTGTTCCGGGCCTCCGAAGTCCGGGCTCGTGTAGTCGGGGCTGGTGAAGCTCGGGCGGCCGGTCGCGGTGCCGTCGCCGGGGCTGCTGAAGCCGGGGCGGTCGTAACCGAGGCGGGGTATGCGGCCGGTCGGTGCGGGCGGGATCGAGGAGTGCCCGGCGGTGGTGCCGGGCTCGGCGAGTGCCTCCCGGAGGAAGGGCAGGATGCCGCGCTCCAGCAGGGCGTCCCGCCACGCCTCCCTGGCCCTTGCGAGCTCCTCGCGGGCCGCGTCCCGTGCCCGGTCGTCCGCCGGGGTGCTGTTGCGCAGAGCGGTGAGCAGCAGTCCGACCGCGGCGACGAGGACGGTCGCCGCGGTGATGGCACCGAACACCCACCCGGCGGTGAGCATGGTCCGGGCGAAGGTCTGGCCGGGGTCGAGTGCCTTCAGGATGTAGCCGACGAGCAGGAAGATCACCGCGGCGGTCCCGGAGAGGACGGGAGCCAGGACGGCGACGACCGCGATGGCGCCCGCGCCGGTGCTCTCGGCGGCTTCCCCGAGGGTGGTGGCGAGGCCCGCGGTGGTCGAACCCGGGCTGTCCTCCTCGGAGTCGCCGGCGGCCGGCGGGCCGGACAGCGCCGGGTGACGCAGTGCGTCGCGCAGCTCGACGTAGTGCTGGTACTCGGCCGCCGCCGCCGGCGTGATCAGGGCGGAGGCGTTGAGGGCCATGGTGCGCAGTTGTTCGGAGTTGAGCCGCTGTCCGACAGCGGCCAGTTCCGGTCGGTGCGGTGCGGAGCGCAGCGCCTCATCGAGGAGCCGCTCGAATTCCTGGCGGTCCTCGCTCTGCAGGTGCTGCGGAACGCTGTTCATGTGCATCCCCCGATGCTCCGTAGGGCTTGGGGCTCGCACGCCGGCGAGCCGTCGGGCAGAAACGGAGGGGAGCCTGCTACGGATAAGCCGATGGTAGAGCCGTGACGGCGCGCGGTGACAGGGGATTGCCGGAATTCACGGTCCGGCCTGCGCGTACGCGGCTGGGGGATGCCTGCCGGACGAACGGTCAGCCGTCGAGGGGGAGTTGCTGGACCAGCAGTTTCCCGGCCATGGTCACTCCGCCGTCCATGGCGATGGCGAGTCCGTCGGCGTAGACGTGCGGTCCCTCGACGACGGGGCGGGTGCTCTCCTCGCCGTCCTCGGAGCCGACCTGGCCGAGGAGATAGGGAATGGGGCTGTGCCCATGAACGACCCGGGTGCCGCCGTACGTATCGAGGAGCGAGCGTACGGCGTCGGCGCCGCCCTCGTCGCGGAAGGAGAAGCGTTTGGTGAACTTGCGGAACAGGTCCCAGACCTCGTCGGCGTCGTTGCGGGTCAGAGCCTCGCGGACGGTGTCGTTGACCGCCTCGATGGAGTCGCCGTAATCGAGGTAGGCGGTGGTGTCGGAGTGGAGGAGCAGATAGCCGTCGACCTCCTCGACGGCGTCGAGGCGGGCCATCCACTGCAGATGGTGGTCCTGGAGGCGGTCCATGTCGGTCTTCTGGCCGCCGTTGAGCAGCCAGGCCGCCTGGAAGGTGGCGGTGCCCGCGCCGGAGGTGACGGGCGTGTCGCCGAACCGCTTGGCACCGAGGAGCAGCAGCTCGTGGTTGCCCATGAGGGCCTTGCAGTAGCCGCCGGCCGCCGCGGCCTCGGCGGACAGCCGCATGACCAGGTCGATGACGCCGATGCCGTCCGGGCCGCGGTCGGTGAAGTCGCCGAGGAACCACAGCCGGGCGGTGCCGGCGCACCACTGGCCCGAGGCGTCGATCAGGCCCTGCTCCTGCAGGGCCGCCACCAGCTCGTCCAGGTAGCCGTGGACGTCGCCGACGACGTAGAGCGGGCCGGGCCCGGCCGCGGGCTGCGGGGCCGGGGCGGCGGGGGCGGGCTCGACGGGCAACTGGAGGGTGTCGCCGCGGTTGATGACGGGCAGGTCGCGCTGGGTCGGCGTGTAGCCCTCGGGGTACGCCTCGTCGGCGGGCGGTACGACGTCGCCGGGGTGGACGTGCTGGACGTACGGACCGGTCTCGTGGACGTACGCGGGTACCCGGAAATCGCGCAGCGTCGCCGTCCGCTCCGCCTCGGGTCCCTGACCGGCCCCCTGAGTCATCAGACCCCTCCACCATCGCGCCGCATCTGCACCGCTTCGGACTGCCTGGTCGCAGCGGTCCGCGGTGTCGTGGGCCCATCATAGGAACGCGCGTCGCGCCGTGTGACGACCCAGGGGTGGTGAATCGGAACAGACTCCAGTTCACCGCGGCATTCGCCCCGTTTGGGCAGATGTTCGACCGGCTGTCGGCCGGCCGGGCCCTCGGTCCGGCGGGTCCGGCCCGCCCGCGGTGCGCCGACGGGTCACTCTGTGCCGCACCGGCCGGGTCCACGCGGAGGCCGGTGCGGCGGGCGGTGCTACGTGTCGTCCGGTGTCCGCGGCGGGCTGACCGTCGTGCGCGGCGACCGCCGCTGGGACGAGGTGCGCACGATCAGTTCGGTCGGTATCACCTGCTCGACCGGCTGGTCCGACTCGACGCCCTCGATGGCGTCGATGAGGAGCTGGACGACGGCGGTGCCGATGCGGCGCGGCTTCAGGGACAGGGTGGTGATGGGCGGCTCGGTGCTGGCGTAGACGGTGGACTCGCTGCAGCACACGAGCAGCAGGTCGTCGGGGACGCGCAGGCCGTAGCGGCGGGCGGCGGCGAGCAGGTCGGTGCCGTTGGGGTCGAACAGCCCGTAGACCGCGTCGGGCCGGTCGGGGCGGGCGAGCAGCCGGTCCGCGGCGACGGCGCCCGCGCACGGGTCGTGGGCCGGATAGGCCTCGTAGACCGGGTCCTGGCCGACCCGCTCGCACCAGCGCAGGTACGCGGTGGTCGACAGGTGGGTGTACGTGTCCGTCGTGGTGCCCGTGAGCAGGCCGATGCGGCGGGCGCCGGCGGCGGCGAGGTGGTCGAGGATGCCGAGTACGGCGGCCTCGTGGTCGTTGTCGACCCAGGCGGTCACGGGGAGCGCGCCGGCCGGGCGGCCGTCCGAGACGACCGGCAGTCCCTGCCGGACCAGCTCGCTGACCACCGGGTCCTGGTCGGAGGGGTCGATGACGACCGTGCCGTCCAGGGCGACGTTGGACCAGACGTCGTGGCGGGAGGTCGCGGGCAGGATGACCAGGGCGTAGCCGCGGGCGAGCGCGGCCGAGGTCGCGGCCCGGGCCATCTCGGCGAAGTAGGCGAACTCCGTGAAGGTGAAAGGTTCATCCCCGTACGTGGTCACGGTCAGGCCGATCAGGCCCGACTTGCCGGTACGGAGGGTGCGGGCGGCCGCCGACGGCCGGTATCCGAGCCGGTCGGCGACCTCGCGGACATGGCGCCGGGTGGCGTCCGGGAGCCGGCCCTTGCCGTTGAGGGCGTCGGACACGGTCGTGATGGAGACCCCGGCGGCGGCGGCGACGTCCCTGATGCCCGCCCGACCCGGCCGGCTGCCTCGACGAGAGGTTTCCGCGCGGCTCACCTGGTGCTTCCCTGCTGCTGTCATGGCGAGCCGATAGTAGGGCTCATGCGGTGGGGTAGTGCGGACGCATATGCATGCGTTGACAGGCACGTTTCTGCATGGTCAATGGGTGTCAACTTCCTTGGAAAACAAGGTTGTTGAGCGATCCAATAGTAAGACGTAGCTTGTCGACGCGGATGGACCTACCAAGTCCCCGATGTCTCGAAGAGGTCTCAACTCACCTGCACGGGGGATGCGCGCCACGGCGCAAGCTACCGGCGCATAGATATATGTACGGCGCGCCCCCCGAAACGTACGCCTTCGTACGAGGATGCCCTTGATGTCGGCCGAAGACGTGAGCTTCGCCTCTGCCCGTGGCGGTGGCCGCGTTTCTGGGCGTCACGAACCTGTTCGCAGCGGCGCCGAATCCTCTTAAGGTGTGGAGTATTGGAGTCGGCGGTGTCGACGGGCCGCCGGTGGTCGCGAGGAGGACTGCGGTGAGCGAGACGAGCCCCAAGCTGCGCGCCGAGCTGGAGGGTATCCCCACCTACAAGCCGGGCAAGCCGGCCGCGGCCGGCGGACCGGTCGCCTACAAGCTGTCCTCCAACGAGAACCCGTACCCGCCGCTGCCCGGTGTGCTGGAGAGCGTGAGCGCGGCGGCCTGCGACTTCAACCGTTACCCGGACATGGCCTGCACCGGGCTGATGAACGAGCTGTCCGACCGCTTCGGTGTGCCGCTCTCCGACCTGGCCACCGGCACCGGCTCGGTGGGTGTCGCCCAGCAGCTGATCCAGGCCACCAGCGGCCCCGGCGACGAGGTGATCTACGCCTGGCGGTCGTTCGAGGCGTACCCGATCATCACGCAGATCAGCGGCGCCCGCTCGGTGCGGGTGCCGCTGACGCCGGGTGATGTGCACGACCTGGACGCGATGGCGGACGCGATCACCGACCGGACCCGGCTGGTCTTCGTCTGCAACCCCAACAACCCGACCGGCACGGTGGTGCGACGGGCCGAGCTGGAACGATTCCTCGACCGGGTGCCCACTGATGTGCTGGTGGTGCTGGACGAGGCCTACCGGGAGTTCATCCGCGACCCCGAGGTGCCCGACGGTGTCGAGCTGTACCGGAAGCGGCCGAACGTCTGCGTCCTGCGGACCTTCTCCAAGGCGTACGGGCTGGCCGGGCTGCGCGTCGGTTTCGCGATCGCCCATGAGTCGGTGGCGGCGGCGCTGCGCAAGACGGCGGTGCCGTTCGGGGTGAGCCAGCTGGCTCAGGAGGCCGCGATCGCCTCCCTGCGGGCCGAGGACGAGCTGCTGGGCCGGGTGGGCTCGCTGGTGTGCGAGCGCACACGCGTGGTCGACGCGCTGCGCGCCCAGGGCTGGACGGTGCCGGACACGCAGGCGAACTTCGTGTGGCTGCGGCTGGGGGAGAGCACGGTCCCGTTCGCACAGGCCTGTGAGGAGCACGGCGTGGTGATCCGGCCGTTCCCGGGCGAGGGTGTGCGGGTGACCGTCGGGGAGGCCGAGGCGAACGACATCTTCCTGAAGGTGGCGGAGGTGTTCCGCAAGGGACTGTAGTCCCGGCGTAGCTGTCACACCTGGTGCGGGCTCGCGAGGCGGCGCCTCTCCGCCTCGCGGGTCCGTGCCCGGCTCCACGGTCTGCCGGGCCTCCGTTCCACGTGAAACGGGAAGCCTTGTGCCGAAATGCGCCTCCGCCACTGTCATGCTCTTGACAAACTGGCCCAGAGGGGACCCCCCCTGCGCAGTCCGAAAATCAGTGCGTCATAATGGCTTGTGAATGTGAACGCTTTCACAAGCTCGTCTCGTTTGCTCCGTATGTGTGCAACAAAAGGGGCAAACCGCCGCTGTACCACGCCGCAGTAAGGAGAGTGACGACGTGGACCTGGCTCTGGCGCCGGAGACACTGGCGCGCTGGCAGTTCGGCATCACCACCGTCTACCACTTCCTGTTCGTTCCGCTGACGATCTCCCTGGCCGCGCTCACGGCCGGGCTGCAGACGGCCTGGGTGCGCACGGAGAAGGAGAAGTACCTCAGGGCGACGAAGTTCTGGGGCAAGCTCTTCCTGATCAACATCGCGATGGGCGTGGTCACCGGCATCGTGCAGGAGTTCCAGTTCGGCATGAACTGGTCCGACTACTCGCGTTTCGTCGGTGACATCTTCGGCGCCCCGCTCGCCTTCGAGGCGCTGATCGCCTTCTTCTTCGAGTCCACCTTCATCGGCCTGTGGATCTTCGGCTGGGACAAGCTGCCCAAGAAGATCCATCTGGCCTGCATCTGGATGGTCTCGATCGGCACGGTCCTGTCGGCGTACTTCATCCTCGCGGCGAACTCCTGGATGCAGCACCCGGTCGGCTACAAGATCGACAAGGCCAGGGGACGGGCCGAGCTGACCGACTTCTGGGCCGTGCTGACCCAGAACACCGCCCTCAGCCAGGCCTTCCACACCCTGTCCGCGGCGTTCCTGACCGGTGGCGCCTTCATGGTGGGCATCTCCGCCTACCACCTGGCCCGCAAGAAGCACATCCGCGAGATGAAGACCTCGCTGCGGCTCGGCCTGGTCACCGTGGTCATCGCCGGCCTGCTCACCGCGGTCAGCGGCGACACCCTCGGCAAGGTGATGTTCAAGCAGCAGCCGATGAAGATGGCCGCGGCCGAGGCACTGTGGGACGGTCAGAAGCCGGCGCCGTTCTCGATCTTCGCCTACGGCGATGTGGACAAGGGCCACAACTCCGTGGCCATCGAGATCCCGGGCCTGCTGTCCTTCCTCGCCGACGACAACTTCAGCTCGTACGTGCCCGGCATCAACGACGTGAACAAGGCCGAGCAGCAGAAGTTCGGGCCCGGTGACTACCGGCCCAACATCCCCGTCGCCTTCTGGGGCTTCCGGTGGATGATCGGCTTCGGCATGGCCTCCTTCGCCCTCGGGCTCGCCGGGCTCTGGCTGACCCGGAAGAAGTTCATGCTGCCGCAAGCGCTCAGGGTCGGCGAGGACGAGGTGCCGCACCTGGTGCTGTTCAAGAACAAGGCGCTCAGCCCGAAGCTCACGCCCTGGTACTGGCGCATCGCGACCTGGACCCTCGCCTTCCCGCTGATCGCCAACTCGTGGGGCTGGATCTTCACCGAGATGGGCCGCCAGCCATGGGTCGTCTACGGCGTCCTCCAGACCCGGGACGCGGTCTCCCCCGGTGTCTCCCAGGGCGAGGTCCTCACCTCGATGACCGTCTTCACCGCGCTGTACGCCATCCTCGCCGTGGTCGAGGTCAGGCTGCTCGCGAAGTACGTCAGGTCCGGCCCTCCCGAGCTGACCGAGGCCGACCTCAACCCGCCCACGAAGATCGGCGGCGACACCCGTGACGCCGACAAGCCGATGGCCTTCTCGTACTAGGCCGAGGGAACAGTCATGGAACTACACGACGTCTGGTTCGTCCTGATCGCCGTCCTGTGGACCGGCTACTTCTTCCTGGAGGGATTCGACTTCGGGGTCGGCATCCTCACCAAGCTGCTGGCCCGCAACCGGCCCGAGCGCCGGGTGCTGATCAACACCATCGGCCCGGTCTGGGACGGCAACGAGGTGTGGCTGCTCACGGCGGGCGGCGCGACCTTCGCCGCGTTCCCCGAGTGGTACGCCACCCTCTTCTCCGGCTTCTACCTGCCCCTGCTGGTCATCCTGGTCTGCCTGATCGTCCGGGGTGTCGCCTTCGAGTACCGGGCCAAGCGGCCGGAGGAGAACTGGCAGCGCAACTGGGAGACGGCGATCTTCTGGACCTCCCTGCTCCCGGCGTTCCTGTGGGGCGTCGCCTTCGGGAACATCGTGCGGGGGGTGAAGCTCGACCGGAACTTCGAGTACGTCGGCAACGTCTGGGACCTGCTCAATCCCTACGCCCTGCTCGGTGGCCTGGTGACGCTCACGCTGTTCACCTTCCACGGAGCGGTGTTCACCGCGCTCAAGACGGTCGGGGAGATCCGGGTGCGGGCCCGGAAGCTGGCCCTGCGGGTCGGTCTGGTCGCGGCCGTCGTGGCGCTCGCCTTCCTGCTGTGGACGCAGGCCGACAGCGGCGACGGCAAGAGCCTGGTGGCTCTCATCGTGGCCGTCGTCGCCCTGGTGGCGGCTCTCGTGGCCAACCAAGCCGGGCGGGAGGGCTGGTCGTTCGCGCTGTCCGGCGTCACCATCGTGGCGGCCGTGGCGATGCTCTTCCTGTCGCTCTTCCCGAACGTCATGCCGTCCACCCTGAACGGGGACTGGAGCCTGACGGTCACCAACGCCTCGTCGAGCCCGTACACCCTGAAGATCATGACGTGGTGCGCGGCGATCGCCACGCCGCTCGTTCTGCTCTACCAGGGCTGGACCTACTGGGTCTTCCGTCAGCGGATCGGCACACAGCACATCGCTCCTGACGCTGCGGCCGGCGCCGCGCACTGAGTCCGCCGAGGGTGCGGTTTCACGTGAAACAGCACCCTCGGTACCGAAGGGCATGTTTCACGTGAAACCAATCGATCCCCGCCTTCTGCGGTACGCCCGCGCCACCCGTCTCTTCCTCGTCGCGGTCATCGGCCTGGGGGCCGTCGGCGCCGGACTGGTCATCGCCCAGGCCATGCTCGTCGCCGAGATCGTGGTCGGGGCGTTCCAGCACGGGCAGTCGGTCGCCGAGCTGCGTACTCCCCTGCTGCTGTTGGCCGGCGTGGCCGTCGGGCGATCGTTGGTCGCGTGGCTCACCGAACTCGCGGCGCACCGTGCGAGCGCGGCCGTGAAGTCGGAGCTGCGCGGGCGGCTGCTCGACCGGGCGGCGGCGCTCGGTCCGGGCTGGCTGAGCGGTCAGCGGACCGGCTCGCTGGTCACCCTGGCCACGCGCGGTGTCGACGCCCTGGACGACTACTTCTCGCGCTACCTGCCGCAGTTGGGGCTCGCCGTGGTCGTGCCGGTGGCGGTGCTGGCCCGGATCGTCACCGAGGACTGGGTCTCGGCGGCGATCATCGTCTGCACCCTGCCGCTGATTCCGGTCTTCATGATGCTGATCGGCTGGGCGACCCAGTCCCGGATGGAGCGGCAGTGGCGGTTGCTGTCCCGGCTGTCCGGCCACTTCCTGGACGTGGTCGCGGGACTGCCCACGCTGAAGGTGTTCGGCCGGGCCAAGGCGCAGGCGGAGTCCATCCGGCGGATCACCGGCGAGTACCGGCAGGCCACCCTGCGGACGCTGCGGATCGCCTTCCTGTCCTCGTTCGCGCTGGAGTTGCTGGCCACGCTGTCGGTCGCGCTGGTCGCCGTGACGATCGGGATGCGGCTCGTCCACGGAGACATGGATCTGTACATCGGTCTGGTCATCCTCGTGCTGGCGCCCGAGGCGTATCTGCCGCTGCGGCAGGTGGGTGCGCAGTACCACGCGGCGGCGGAGGGGCTTGCCGCGGCGGAGGAGATCTTCTCCGTGCTGGAGACGGCGGTGCCGGAGTCGGGTACCGGTGCGGTGCCGGCGGGTGGCGTGGCGTTCGAGGGTGTCACCGTCCGGTATCCGGGGCGGTCCTCGGATGCGGTGACCGAGGTGTCGTTCACCGTCGAGCCCGGCGAGACCGTTGCGCTGGTCGGGCCGAGCGGAGTGGGCAAGTCGACGTTGCTGAGCGTGGTGCTGGGGTTCGTACGGCCCACCGCGGGGCGGGTGCGGATCGGGGGCGCGGATCTCGCCGGGCTGGACCTGGAGGAGTGGCGGTCGCGGATCGCGTGGGTGCCGCAGCGCCCGCATCTGTACGCCGGGACGATCGCGGAGAACGTGCGGCTGGCGCGGCCTGACGCCGACGACGGTGCCGTGCGCGGGGCGCTGCGGGACGCGGGGGCGTGGGAGTTCGTGGCGGCGCTGCCGGAGGGGGTGGACACCGTGCTCGGGGAGGACGGGGCGGGGTTGTCGGCGGGGCAGCGGCAGCGGTTGGCGCTGGCCCGGGCGTTCCTCGCTGATCGACCCGTGCTGTTGCTGGATGAGCCGACGGCCGCGCTGGACGGGGGAACCGAGGGGGAGGTGGTGGCCGCGGTGCGGAGGCTCGCCGCCGGGCGGACCGTGCTGCTCGTCGTGCATCGGCCGGCGTTGTTGGGGGTGGCTGACCGGGTGGTACGGCTGGGAGGTGCCGCGGCTGTGCCGTCCCTGGACCCCCGCCCGCGCCCACCCGCCACCGGACTGGGCCGGCTGGAAGGCGAGCCCACGGCGTCCCGGCCCGGTGGGCCGGACCGTGGGCCGGTGGGAGCCGGGCCCGGCCGGCTGGAGGGTGGGCCGGAGCAGCGGGTCGGGAGCGGCGTGTTGCGGCGGGTCCGGGGGATCGGCGGGGGACGGCGGGGGCGCCTGGCCGGGGCCCTGGGGCTCGGGAGTCTCGCCCTGGCCAGTGCCGTGGGTCTCATGGCCACCTCCGGCTGGCTCATCTCGCGCGCCTCCCAGCAGCCGCCGGTGCTGTACCTGATGGTGGCCGTGACCGCGACCCGGGCGTTCGGCATCGGACGGGCCGTCTTTCGGTATGCCGAACGGCTGGTGTCGCACGACGCCGTCCTGCGGATGCTGGCCGACACCCGGGTCGCGGTGTACCGGAGGCTGGAGCGCCTGGCCCCCGCGGGGCTGCGCGGCACCCGGCGCGGTGATCTGCTCACCCGGCTGGTGGCGGACGTGGACGCGTTCCAGGACTACTGGCTGCGCTGGTTGCTGCCCGCCGGAGTGGCCCTCACCGTGTCCGCCGCCTCCGTCGGCTTCACGGCCTGGCTGCTGCCCGAGGCCGGTGTCGTCCTCGCCGCGGGCCTGCTGGCCGCCGGTGCCGGTGTCCCGCTGCTGACCGCGACCGTGGCCCGGCGGACCGAGCGGCGGCTGGCGCCCGCCCGGGGAGCCCTCGCCACCCGGGTGACCGATCTGCTCACCGGCACGGCCGAGCTGACCGTCGCCGGCGCGCTGCCGGCCCGTGCGGACGCGGCCCGGCGGGCCGACGGCACCCTCACCCGGATCGCCGCGCGCGCCGCCGCCGTCACCGGGCTCGGGGACGGGCTCACCGCGCTCGTCTCCGGGCTGACCGTCACGGCCACCGCGGCGTGCGGCGCCCAGGCGGTCGCGGCCGGCCGGCTGAGCGGCGTGGCGATGGCCGTGGTCGTCCTGACGCCCCTGGCCGCCTTCGAGGCCGTACTGGGGCTGCCGCTCGCCGCGCGGTACCGGCAGCGGGTGCGGCGCAGCGCGGAGCGGGTGTACGAGGTCCTGGACGCGCCCGAGCCCGTGCGCGAACCCGTCTCGCCCCGGCAGGCGCCTGCCGCGCCGTTCCCGGTGGTCGTCAAGGGCGTGGTCGCGCGGTACCCGGGACAGCGGCGGGAGGCGCTCGCCGGGCTGGACCTGACGCTTCAGGAGGGGTGCCGGGTCGCGGTGGTGGGGGCCTCCGGCTCCGGCAAGACGACGCTCGCCCAGGTGTTGTCGCGCTTCCTCGACCCGGAGGCGGGCTCGTACACGCTCGCCGGTGTGGACGCGTGCGCGCTGGACGGCGACGACGTACGGCGGTTCGTCGGGCTGTGCGCGCAGGACGCGCATCTCTTCGACAGCTCGGTGCGCGAGAACCTGCTCCTGGCCAGGAAGGACGCCACCGAGGCCGACCTGCGCGGAGCGCTGGCCCGGGCCCGGCTGCTGGACTGGGTGGACGCGCTGCCGGACGGCCTGGACACGCTGGTCGGCGAGCACGGGGCGCGGCTGTCGGGCGGGCAGCGGCAGCGGCTGGCGCTGGCCCGCGCGCTGCTGGCCGGTTTCCCCGTGCTGGTCCTGGACGAGCCCGCCGAGCACCTGGATCTGCCGACGGCGGACGCGCTGACCGCCGATCTGCTGGCCGCCACGGAGGGGCGTACGACGCTGCTGATCACCCACCGGCTGGCGGGACTCGACGCGGTGGACGAGGTGATCGTGCTCGAAGCGGGCCGGGTGGTGCAGCGAGGCCCGTACGAGCGGCTGATCACCGAGGAAGGACCGCTGCGGGAGATGGCACGCCGGGAGGCCGAGGCGGAGTCGCTGGTGGGGGCGGGCTGAGGGTTCGCCCCGGGCCCCGCGGGTCTGGGCGGGCCGCTTCGAGGGGCCTCGGCCTCCAGGAGCGTGATGGCCTGCCGCGCCGGTGGACCCGGCCAGAGCGGCCGGGCCGCTGACCCCCGTCCTGACGGGCCGGTTGTCCCGGCCCGCCGGGCTCGTGCGGCGCGTCGTCGGCAGCCGCGCGGAGCGCTACCGCACCCGGTCGGCGAGCAGGTGCTCGATCACCACCGCCACGCCGTCGTCGTTGTTGGCGACCGTGCGGCCCGACGCGGCGGCGATGACGTCGGGGTGGGCGTTGCCCATCGCGTAGGACTGGCCGGCCCAGGTCAGCATCTCGACGTCGTTGGGCATGTCCCCGAACGCCACGACCTCCTCGTGCGAGATGCCGCGCTCGGCGCAGCACAGCGCGAGGGTGCTGGCCTTGGAGACGCCGGGACCGCTGAGCTCCAGCAGGGCGCTGGGGCTGGAACGCGTGACGTTGGCGTGCTCGCCGACGGCCAGCCGGGCGAGGGTGAGGAACGCGTCGGGGTCGAGGGACGGGTGATAGGCGAGGATCTTGAGCACGGGCTGGCCGGCGCCGGGACCGTCGGGCGCGAGCAGCTTCTCGGCGGGCAGCAGATGGTCGGGTGTCTCCATGTGCAGCTTGGGGTAGTCCGGCTCCTGGTGGAAGCCGTACGTCTGCTCGACCGCGAACACCGTGCCGGGCGCCGCCTCGCGCAGCAGCCGTACCGCGTTCAGGGCGTTGTCCCGGGCCAGCTCGCGGACCTTCACGAACCGGTGGGTGCCGGGGCCGCCGTGCAGGTCGACCACGGCGGCGCCGTTGCCGCAGATCGCCAGGCCGTGGCCGTGGACGTGGTCGCTGACCACGTCCATCCAGCGGGCCGGCCGGCCGGTGACGAAGAAGACCTCGATCCCGGCCTCCTCGGCGGCGGCCAGCGCGGCGACGGTCCGTGGCGAGACCGACTTGTCGTCGCGCAGCAGAGTGCCGTCCAGGTCGGTGGCGATCAGCCGCGGTGGCAGGGCGGCGGCAGGGGTCCCGGGCTGTCTGGTCGCTGAGGTCACCCGGCCATTCTCACCCAGGCCCCCGCACGGTCGTGCGGCAGTCCGCACAGATGAGACGCAGGCGACGCTCGCGGCGGCCGGCGCGGACGGCCGGCCCGGGGTCAGTTCAGCTGGGCGAGGGCTTCCATGGCGATCCGCTCGAAGACCTTCTCGTCGGCGGCGAAGTCGGAGTCCGGGATGGGCCAGTGGATCACGATCTCGGTGAAGCCCAGCTCCTGGTGGCGACCGGCGAAGTCCACGAAGGCGTCCAGGGACGCGAGCGGCCGGCCGCGGTCCGGGGTGAAGCCGGTGAGCAGCACCTTGTCCAGCTCGGCGGTGTCCCGCCCGGCGGCCTCGCACGCCTCGGTCAGCTTGCCGATCTGCCCGCGCAGGGCCGTGACGGACTGCTCGGGCGTGCCGGTCTCGTACAGCTTCGGGTCGCCGGTGGTCACCCACGCCTGGCCGTACCGCGCGGCGAGCCGCAGGCCGCGCGGACCGGTGGCCGCCACCGCGAACGGCAGCCGGGGCCGCTGCACGCAGCCGGGGATGTTCCGGGCCTCGTGCGCCGAGTAGAAACGGCCCTCGGACGACACCGCGCCCTCGGTGAGGAGCCGGTCCAGCAGGGGCACGAACTCGGCGAACCGGTCGGCGCGCTCGCGCGGGCTCCAGGGCTCCTGGCCGAGGGCGGTGGCGTCGAAACCGGTGCCGCCCGCGCCGATGCCGAGGGTGACCCGGCCGCCGGAGATGTCGTCCAGCGAGATGAGTTCCTTGGCGAGGGTCACCGGGTGGCGGAAGTTCGGCGAGGTGACCAGCGTGCCGAGGCGCAGCCGGTCGGTGGCCGCCGCGGCCGCCGTCAGCGTCGGGACCGCGCCGAACCAGGGGCCGTCACGGAAGCTGCGCCAGGACAGGTGGTCGTAGGTGTACGCCGTGTGGAAGCCCAGCTGCTCGGCGCGCACCCAGGCCGCACGGCCACCTTCGTGCCAGCGGCGGTACGGCAGGATCACGGTGCTCAGACGCAGACTCATGCGTCCGAGCGTAAGCGGCCCCGGCGGTGGCGGACGAAACGGTCACCGTGTGCCATCCGGCGGCCACGGTGGGCTCAGTGCGGGCCGGGGAAGCGCAGGTAGCGCGCGGGTACGGTCTCGGTCAGCCAGACGCCGTTGTCGCTGACGTGGAACACGTGGCCGTCGCGGTGCATCGCGCCGGAGTCTGCGGAGAGCACCACGGGCCTGCCCCGGCGGGCGCCGACGCGGGTGGCGGTCTCCCGGTCGGCGGAGAGGTGCACGGCGTGCCGGTTCATCGGACGCAGGCCCTCCGCGCGGATCGCGTCCAGGTGCCGGGCGACCGTGCCGTGGTACAGGTACGGCGGCGGGATCGCCGGGGGCAGGCCGAGGTCGACCTCGATGCTGTGGCCCTGGCTGGCGCGGATCCTGCCGTCCTCGACGGCGAAGCGCCGCTTGTCGTTCGCGGCGACGACGTGGTCCAGTTCCTCGCGGGTGAACGGGAAGCCGTGGGCGGCGGCCGCGTCGATCAGTGTGCCGATCTCCACCCAGCCGGCCGCGTCCGGTGTGAGCCCGATCCTCCCGGGCTGGTGCCGCAGGTGTCGGGAGAGGTACTTCGACACCCTCACGGTGCGGCGTTCGTCCATGGGTCCAGCGTGCGGGAGAGACGCGGATCACGCAGCTTGTTTTCGCTGCGATGTTTGATCCACAGCCAAGTGCGGTTATCCACAGGCGGATGGGCGAAGTTGTGGACAACTACCGCGCCCCGCGCGGCGTTTCGGGTCACAGCCTCGGTTCCACCCGCGCGATCCTCCGCAGCAGTCCCGGCGCGAAGCGGTACAGCAGACGGGCGCCGTGGGCCTCCGGGGTCACCGGCGCCACCGCCCTGTTGCCGGCCACCGCGTCCAGGATCGCGCCGGCCACCTTCTCCGGCGGGTAGTTGCGCAGGCCGTACAGGCGGGCCGTCTTGCGCCGGCGGCGGCGCTGTTCCTCCTCGTCGACACCGGTGAAGCGGGCCGTGGAGGTGATGGCGGTGTTGACGAAGCCCGGGCAGACCGCCGTGACGCCGATGTCCTGGGCGGTCAGCTCGGCGCGCAGGCACTCGGAGAGCATCAGGACCGCCGCCTTGGAGGTGCTGTAGGCGGGCAGCGCGCGTGAGGGCTGGTAGGCGGCGGCCGACGCCACGTTGACGATGTGGCCGCCCTGGCCGCGCTCGGCCATCCGCGCGCCGAACAGCCGGCAGCCGTGGATCACGCCCCACAGGTTCACGTCCAGCACCTTGCGCCAGTCGTCGGTGGTCGTGGCGAAGAAGGAGCCCGACAGGCCGACGCCCGCGTTGTTGACCAGCACGTCCAGCACGCCGTACTCGTCGTGGACCTTCTCCGCGAGCTTCTCCATCGCCTGCTCGTCGGAGACGTCGGCCGGCTCCGCCCAGGCCTCGGGCGCGCCGGCCCGCCGGGACAGCTCGGCGGTGCGGGCGGCGGCCTCGGCGTCGCGGTCGACGGCGATCACGCGCGCACCGGCCTCGGCGAAGGCGCACGCCGTGGCCCGGCCGATCCCGCTGCCCGCGCCGGTGACCAGCACCAGCTGCCCGGCGAACCGGTCGGCGTGGCGCCCGGTGGGCTGCGGGGCGGGGCGGCCGCCCTCGACGGAGGTCGCGAACTGCCCGATCCAGGCGGCCACCTGGTCGGGACGCGTGCGGGGGACCCAGTGCCCGGCCGGGATGGTGCGGCGGGTCAGCCGGGGCACCCACCGGTCCAGGTCGTCGTAGAGCCGCTCGGAGAGGAACGCGTCGTCCTGGGGGACGATGAGCTGCACGGGCGCGTGTGCGTACGCGTCCGGACGCGGCCTGCGAAGCCGGGCGCGGACGTTGTCCCGGTACAGCCAGGCGCCGTGCGCGGCGTCGGTGGGCAGCGAGTCGGTCGGGTAGTCGCCGCCCGTCACCCGCTCGGTCCGCTCCAGGATCTTCGGCCAGAGCGTGCCGAGCGGACCGCGCCAGGCAAGCTCCGGCAGGGCCGGCGTGTGCAGCGCGTACACGTACCAGGACCTGGCGCCCTGGCCGAGGAGCTGGCCCGCCCGGCGGGGCGTGGGGCGCTTCACGCGCGCGTTGGTCCAGTGCCCGAGGTGGTCGAGGGACGGGCCGGAGATCGAGGTGAAGGAGGCGATACGGCCCTCCGTCCGGCCCGTGGTGACGAACTCCCAGGACTGAACCGAGCCCCAGTCGTGCCCGACGAGGTGCACCGGCCGGTCCGGGCTGACCGCGTCCACGACGGCCAGGAAGTCGTCGGTGAGCTTGGCGAGGGTGAAGCCCCCGCGCAGCGGCCGGGGCGCGGTGGAGCGGCCGTGGCCCCGGACGTCGTAGAGGACGACGTGGAAGCGGTCGGCGAGCCGGACGGCGACCTCCGACCAGACCTCCTTGCTGTCCGGGTAGCCGTGCACCAGCACCACCGTCGGCCGGCCGGGGTCGCCCAGTTCGGCGACGCACAGCTCGACGCCGCCCGTGCGCACCCAGCGCTCGCGTGCACCCTTCAAGGTCACTCCTCCTCCGCCCAGCGCCGCGTCTGCGGCAGATCGTCGTCCAGCCGGAATGCGCTCTCCCCGGGGCCCCGGGAGCCGGTGACCACCAGGATCTCCTCGAACCCCGCGCCCGTCACCCGGAGGCCGGGGCGGGGTAGGCCGCCCGGGGACCCCTCGGGGACGGCGCGCCGGACCCGGACGGGTGGCGCGGCCCGTGACACCGCTTCACCCGGTCCGCCGTGTGGGTGATCACCCCGAAGGGGCGCCGGTCGGCGTGGCGCCGCGCACGGGATCTGGGATCGCCGCGGCCCCACCGGACGCCGCCTGGCCGAGCCCGCCGCCATGCACCCCGCCGCCCCTCGCCGTACGCGCCCGTGACGTGACACCGGAGAATCTCGCACTTGTTAGACCGAGCGTCAACAGGGGGCCCGTACCTCTCAAGGAGGGGTTCCCTTACGGGCCCCCTACACCTGGAGGCTGACGCGAAGACTGCTCTTCGGTCTGACGACGGACGTGGTCCGCGTCACTACCGTCGACATCGTGACTGTGATCGCGACCGAAAGCCTGAGCAAGCGGTTCCCCCGGGTGACCGCGCTCGACCGGCTGTCCGTGGACATCGGACCCGGTGTGACCGGACTCGTCGGGGCCAACGGCGCCGGCAAGTCCACCCTGATCAAGATCCTGCTGGGCCTGTCCCCCGCCACGGAGGGCCGCGCCGAGGTGCTCGGCCTCGACGTCGCCGCCAAGGGCGCCGCCATCCGCGAGCGCGTCGGGTACATGCCGGAGCACGACTGCCTGCCGCCGGACGTCTCGGCCACCGAGTTCGTCGTCCACATGGCGCGCATGTCCGGCCTGCCGCCCGCCGCCGCCCGCGAGCGCACGGCCGACACCCTGCGCCACGTCGGGCTGTACGAGGAGCGGTACCGCCCCATCGGCGGCTACTCGACCGGCATGAAGCAGCGGGTGAAACTCGCCCAGGCGCTGGTGCACGACCCGCAGCTGGTCTTCCTGGACGAGCCGACCAACGGCCTCGACCCGGTCGGCCGCGACGAGATGCTCGGCCTGATCCGCCGTATCCACACCGACTTCGGCATCTCGGTCCTCGTCACCTCCCACCTGCTCGGCGAGCTGGAACGCACCTGCGACCACGTCGTCGTCATCGACGGCGGCAAGCTCCTGCGCTCCAGCTCCACCACCGACTTCACCCAGACCACGACCACCCTCGCCGTGGAGGTCACCGACACCGACGAGCACCCCGACGGCACGCGTGCGGTGCGCGAGGCGCTGCACGCGCGCGGGGTGAGCGTCGAGGCCGGCAGCGGCCTGCCGGGCGCCGGGCACATCCTGCTCCTGACGGCGCAGGGCGAGGAGACGTACGACCTGGTCCGTGACGTCGTCGCCGACCTGGGCCTCGGGCTGGTGCGCATGGAGCAGCGCCGGCACCACATCTCGGAGGTCTTCACCGAGGACGAGCAGCGGAAGGAGGCGGCCGTCCATGGCAGTTGAGCAGCCCCTGCCGGCATCCGCCGCGACCCCGGGCGACCAGACCCGCATCCACAACATCGGCTACCGCACCTACGACGGCCCTCGCCTCGGCCGCTCCTACGCCACCCGTTCCCTGTACTCGCAGTCCCTGCGCGGCGCCTACGGCCTCGGCCGCTCCGTGAAGTCCAAGGTGCTGCCGATGCTGCTGTTCGTGGTGATGTGCGTGCCCGCGGCCATCATGGTCGCCGTCGCGGTGGCCACCAAGGCCAGGGAGCTGCCCGTCGACTACACGCGCTACGCGATCATCATGCAGGCCGTCATCAGCCTGTACGTCGCCTCGCAGGCGCCCCAGTCGGTCTCGCGGGACCTGCGCTTCAAGACCGTCCCGCTGTACTTCTCGCGGCCGATCGAGACCGCCGACTACGTCCGGGCGAAGTACGCGGCGCTGGCCTCCGCGCTGTTCGTCCTCACCGCGGCCCCGCTGCTCGTCCTCTACGTGGGCGCGCTGCTGGCCAAGCTGGACTTCGCCGACCAGACCAAGGGATTCGCGCAGGGACTCGTCTCCGTGGCACTGCTCTCACTGCTCTTCGCCGGCATCGGCCTGGTCATCGCCTCGGTCACCCCGCGGCGCGGCTTCGGCATCGCGGCCGTCATCGCCGTACTCACCATCTCCTACGGCGCCGTCTCCACGCTCCAGGCCATCGCCGACGCGCAGAACAGCACCGGCGCCATCCCCTGGATCGGCCTCTTCTCGCCCGTCACCCTCATCGACGGCGTCCAGTCGGCCTTCCTCGGCGCGAGCTCGGCGTTCCCCGGCGCGGCCGGCCCCGGCAGCGGCGAGGGCGTGGTGTACGTCCTGGTCGTGCTGGGCCTGATCGCCGCCAGCTACGGCCTGCTGATGCGCCGCTACAAGAAGGTGGGACTGTGACCACGCCCACCCGTCCGGCCACCACCACCCTGCTAAGGAACGGGCCGCGCCCATGAGCACCCTCGTCATCGACCACGTCTCCCGCTGGTTCGGCAACGTGGTCGCCGTCAACGACATCACCATGACCATCGGCCCCGGCGTCACCGGCCTGCTCGGCCCCAACGGCGCCGGCAAGTCCACCCTCATCAACATGATGGGCGGCTTCCTCGCCCCCTCCACCGGCACCGTCACCCTCGACGGGCAGCAGGTCTGGCGCAACGAGACGATCTACCGGCACATCGGCATCGTCCCCGAGCGCGAGGCGATGTACGACTTCCTCACCGGCCGTGAATTCGTCGTGGCCAACGCCGAACTGCACGGCCTCGGGGAGAAGGCCGCCCAGCGCGCCCTGGCGACGGTGGAGATGGAGTACGCGCAGGACCGCAGGATCGCGACGTACTCCAAGGGCATGCGCCAGCGCGTGAAGATGGCGTCCGCGCTGGTCCACGACCCCTCGCTGCTCCTGCTGGACGAGCCCTTCAACGGCATGGACCCGCGCCAGCGCATGCAGCTCATGGACCTGCTGCGGCGCATGGGCGACGAGGGCCGCACCGTGCTGTTCTCGTCCCACATCCTCGAAGAGGTCGAGCAGCTCGCCTGGCACATCGAGGTCGTGGTCGCCGGCCGGCACGCGGCCAGCGGTGACTTCCGCAGGATCCGCCGCCTGATGACCGACCGCCCGCACCGCTACCTGGTCCGCTCCAGCGACGACCGGGCCCTCGCGGCCGCTCTGATCGCCGACCCCTCGACGGCCGGCATCGAGGTCGACCACGCCGAGGGCGCCCTGCGCGTCCAGGCCGTCGACTTCGGCCGCTTCACCGCCCTGCTGCCGAAGGTCGCCAGGGACCACGGCATCCGGCTCCTCACGGTCTCGCCGTCCGACGAGTCCCTGGAGTCCGTCTTCTCGTACCTGGTCGCGGCGTAGGAGGCCGAAGATGTACGACCCCACTGTCGCCCGGCTCACCTACCGGGCCCTGCTCGGCCGCCGCCGGGCCCTCATCCTCGGCGCGCTCCCGCTGCTCCTGATCGTGATCTCCGTGGCCGTCCGCGCCCTGACCGGGGCCGACGACCAGACGGCCGCGGACGTCCTCGGCGGCTTCGCGCTCGCCACCATGGTGCCGATCATCGGCGTCATCGCAGGCACCGGGGCGATCGGCCCGGAGATCGACGACGGCTCCGTCGTCTACCTGCTGTCCAAGCCGCTCAAGCGGCCCACGATCATCTTCACCAAGCTGATCATCGCCGTCGCCGTGACCATGGTCTTCTCGGCGGTGCCGACCCTGGTCGCCGGACTGATCCTGAACGGCAACGGCCAGCAGATCGCGGTCGCCTACACGGTCGCCGCGCTGGTCTCCTCCATCGCCTACTCGGCGCTCTTCCTGCTGCTGGGCACGGTCTCCCGGCACGCGGTGGTCTTCGGGCTCGTCTACGCCCTGGTCTGGGAGGCGCTGTTCGGCTCCCTGGTGCCTGGCGCGCGCACGCTGAGCGTCCAGCAGTGGTCGCTCGCCGTCGCCCACAAGCTGGCCGGCGGGGACCTGGTGACCTCCGACGTGAGCCTGCCGACGGCCACCGTGCTGCTGGTGGCGGTCACCGTCCTGGCCACCTGGTACGCCGGCCAGAAGCTGCGGTCGCTGACGCTCGCGGGCGAGGAGTGACGGGCCCGGGCCTTGACGGGGGCTTCACCCCGGCCCGGGCACACTGGGCCCAGCGGACGTACGGCCAGGAGGCCGGAGATGGCTGAGGAGACGCCGCAGCACGAAGACCGGGAGCGGACCGGCAGGGACGTGTGGGACGACGCCGTCCTGGACGAGACGTTCGTCCGGGCGGCCGGCATCTCCGAGCCGTCGGCGCGGGCCCGGATGCTCGCCGCGCGCTGGCGGGCCGAGGCGCCCGAGCCCCGGCCCTGGCGCTCCGACGACCCGCCGGCCGGCTGGTTCTTCAGCAAGGCGCGGCGCCGCAGGTGGCGCCGGAGGTAGCGGGTGTCCGCCCGCCGGCCTTATTCGGTGGCGCCCGGCTCCGGTGCGGGGCACAGTGGTTGTGCCCCATACGCCGGGATCGTCCCGGCGTCACCGACTGGGGGCGTCTCCGTGAGGCCACGGGGACTGCCCGGCGCGGCCGCTTCGAGCACGCGATGTCGCTCTCGCGTGGGCCGCGCACCCAGGCGTTGCCACGGGGGTCCGGCCGCCCGCGGTGACCGGGCCCCCTGGCGCCGGGCCGGGTCGGACGAGGCCGGCGACCGCGCCGGTGACGGGGCCCCGGCGCGCCGCACCGCGAACGGCGGCCCGGACACCGGGCACGACGGCCACGGCAAGGGCACCCGGTCCTGGTCCGCTACGTGCCCCGGCGCGACGGCCCGCTAGCCGAGCAGCCGCTCCAGCACGACCGCGATCCCGTCCTCCTCGTTGGAGGACGTGATCTCGTCGGCCACCGCCCGCAGTTCCGCGTGGGCGTTGGCCATGGCCACGCCGCGGGCCGCCCAGGCGAACATCGGGATGTCGTTGGGCATGTCGCCGAAGGCGATCGTGTCGGCGGCCTTCAGGCCCAGGCGGCGGGCGGCCAGGGACAGGCCCGTGGCCTTGGACAGGCCGAGCGGGAGCAGCTCCACGATGCCCTCGCCCGCCATGGCCACCGTGACGAAGCCGCCGGCCGTCTGCCGGGCCGCCTCCGCCAGCTCGTCGTCGCCCATCGTCGGATGCTGTATGTAGATCTTGTTCAGGGGCGCCGTCCAGAGGTCGGAGGCGTCCGTGAACGGGGTGGCGGGCAGCTTGCCGGCGACCGCGTAGCCCGGCCCCACCAGCACCTCGCCGTCCAGGCCGTCCCGGCTGGCCGCAAGGTACAGCGGACCCACCTCGGCCTCGATCTTGGCCAGGGCCACGCCCGCGAGCTGCCGGTCCAGGGTGACCGAGGTCAGCAGGCGGCGGGATCCGGCGTCGTACACCTGGGCGCCCTGACCGCAGACGGCGAGGCCGTGGTAACCGAGGTCGTCCAGGATGGGCCGGGTCCAGGGGACCGCGCGGCCGGTGACGACGATGTGCGCGGCGCCCGCCGCGGTGGCCGCGGCGAGCGCGTCACGGGTGCGCTGCGAGACCGAGTCGTCGGAGCGCAGGAGCGTTCCGTCGAGATCGGTGGCGATCAGCCGGTAGGGGAACCCGGTCACTTGGCGACCGGCTCCAGCACCTCACGGCCGCCCAGGTAGGGGCGCAGCACCTCGGGGACCCGGACGGAGCCGTCGGCCTGCTGGTGGTTCTCCAGGATCGCCACGATGGTGCGCGGCACGGCGCACAGCGTGCCGTTGAGGGTGGCGAGCGGCTTGACCTGCTTGCCGTCGCGGACCCGGATGGACAGCCGGCGGGACTGGAACTCGGTGCAGTCCGAGGTCGAGGTCAGCTCGCGGTACTTGCCCTGGGTCGGGATCCACGCCTCGCAGTCGAACTTGCGGGCGGCCGAGGAGCCGAGGTCACCGGAGGCCACGTCGATGACGCGGAACGGAAGCTCCAGCGAGGTCAGCCACTGCTTCTCCCACTCCAGCAGGCGCTGGTGCTCGGCCTGCGAGTCCTCCGGGGCGACGTACGAGAACATCTCGACCTTGTCGAACTGGTGCACGCGGAAGATGCCCCGGGTGTCCTTGCCGTGCGAGCCGGCCTCGCGGCGGAAGCACGGGGAGAAGCCCGCGTACCGCAGCGGCAGCCGGTCCGCGTCGATGATCTCGTCCATGTGGTACGCGGCGAGCGGGACCTCGGAGGTGCCGACCAGGTACAGGTCGTCCTTGTCGAGGTGGTAGACGTCCTGGGCGGCCTGGCCGAGGAAGCCGGTGCCGGCCATGGACTGCGGGCGGACCAGCGCCGGGGTGAGCATCGGCGTGAAGCCGGCGGCGGTGGCCTGCGCGATCGCCGCGTTCACCAGGGCCAGCTCCAGCAGGGCGCCGACACCGGTGAGGAAGTAGAAGCGGGAGCCGGAGACCTTGGCGCCGCGCTCGACGTCGATCGCGCCGAGCAGCTGGCCCAGCTCCAGGTGGTCCCTGGGCTCGAAGCCCTCGGCGCCGAAGTCGCGGATCGTGCCGTGCGTCTCCAGCGTGGCGAAGTCCTCCTCGCCGCCGACGGGCACGTCGGGGTGGACGAGGTTGCCCAGCCTGAGCAGCAGCTCCTGGGTCTCGGCGTCGGCGGCGTCGCGCTCGGCGTCGGCGGCCTTCACGTCCGCCTTCAGCTGCTCGGCGCGGCCCAGCAGTTCGGCCTTCTCCTCGGCGGTGGCCTTGGGGATCAGCTTGCCGAGCTGCTTCTGCTCGGCGCGCAGTTCGTCGAAGCGGACGCCGGAGGACCTGCGCCGCTCGTCGGCAGACAGGAGGGCGTCGACGAGCGCGACGTCCTCTCCACGGGCGCGCTGGGACGCGCGCACACGGTCGGGGTCCTCACGGAGCAGGCGAAGGTCAATCACGAGGGCAAGGCTACCGGTGCGGGGTCGCGGCTCACGAATCACTAATCCGGGGAGTTCGGTTTCGCGGCGTACGTTCCGTTATGCGGTAATTGCGTGCGTGTTCCGTCGTGCCGCCTGTACGACACGCCGGGCGTCAAGGGAAGAGTGTCTCACTCCCTGGGACGGGCCACGCCCCGAGCGCGCGGTTGACCCGACTTCCTTGTGGAGAACGGGATTTGGCGGCCGGGTTGTCCACAGCGATCCGCACCCCCGGGGAAGTTATCCACAGGCTGTGTGGAAGATCTGTGGACTTCGGAATTGATCACTCCGTAAAGGGTGGGCGGACTGAAGAATTCCCGGGCCAAACCGTAACGACGCCCACTTTCGGGTGGAAAACGGTCGCCCCAGAAGATGAACCAAAGGAAACGGGTGGACGAAGGGTGAGTCGGCCGCCGGTGGCCTCGGGTGGGCCTTCCAGGGCGATTTGTCGACCCTGTGGCGTTGCCCTGTCGACTTGTCCCCAGGTCGAGAAGGGTGCCTGTGGATAACTTCTGTGGATAACGTTCGTTCGCAGGTACGACCGGTCGGCGTCCGTGGGTACGACCCGCTAGAACCGGCCGTCCTGGCAGCGCGCCACCCAGTCCGCCGCCGCCATGAACTCCTCGTCCGACGTTCCCGGCAGCGTCGGACGGGCCCCGCCCGGCGCGATGTCCGCACGCGGGTAGGAGCCGAGGAAGCGCACCTGGAGACAGATCCGCCGCAGGCCCATCAGCGCCTCCGCCATCCGCCGGTCGGCGATGTGCCCCTCGGCGTCGACGCAGAAGCAGTAGTTGCCGATGCCCGCGCCGGTCGGCCGCGACTGGAGCAGCATGAGGTTGATGCCGCGCGAGGCGAACTCCCCGAGCAGGTCGCGCAGGCCGCCGGGGTGGTCGTCCCGCTGCCACAGCACCACGGAGGTCTTGTCGGTACCGCTGGGCGCGGCCGGCCGGGCCGGGCGGCCGACCAGCACGAACCGGGTCTGCGCGTTCTCCGCGTCGTGGATCCCGGTCTCCAGCGCTTCGAGACCGTACCGGGCGGCGGCGAACTCGCCGGCGAAGGCGGCGTCGTAGCGGCCCTCCTGGACCAGACGGGCGGCGTCCGCGTTGGAGGCCGCCGACTCCCAGGCGGCCTCCGGGAGGTTCGCGCGCAGCCAGTTGCGCACCTGGGGCTGGGCCGCCGGGTGCGCGGAGACCGTCTTGACGTCCGCGAGCTTCGTGCCGGGGCGCACCAGCAGCGCGAAGGTGATCGACAGCAGCACCTCGCGGTAGATCATCAGGGGCTCGCCCGCGACCAGCTCGTCGAGGGTGGTGGTGATGCCGCCCTCGACGGAGTTCTCGATCGGCACGAACGCGGCCTCGGCCTCGCCGGCCCGGACCGCGTCCAGCGCGGACTGCACCGAGACGTACGGGATCAGCTCCCGGGTGGCCGCCTCCGGAAGCGTGCGCAGGGCGACCTCCGTGAAGGTGCCCTCCGGGCCGAGGTAGGCGTAGCTCGCTGGCATGTGCTCACCCTAATGGCCGCGGACCCGGTCGGCCGGGGCGTCCGGCGACAACCACTCGACCGGGTGGTTTGAACCCCGGTTCGCCCCGCACACCGCTGGTTCGCCCCGTGGTTCCCCGGTTCACCCCTCCAGCAGCCGCTGCCCCACGTACTCCCCCTTCGCCGCCCCGCCCGGCACCGCGAACAGGCCGCTCGCCTCGTGCCGGATGTACGCCGACAGCGCGTCACCCCGGTCGAGCTTGCGCTGCACCGGGACGAAGCCGCGCAGGGGGTCCGCCTGCCAGCAGATGAACAGGAGCCCGGCGTCGGGCGTGCCGTCCGCGTCGATGCCGTCGTGGTAGGAGAACGGGCGCCGCAGCATGGCCGCGCCGCCGTTCTTCTCGGGCCGGGTGATCCGGGCGTGCGCGTTGAGCGGGACGACGTAGTCGCCGTGGGCGTCGGTCTTCTCCAGGTCCATGGGGGTCGTCTCGTCGCCGCCGGACAGCGGTGCCCCATTGGCCTTGCGGCGCCCTATGACCTGCTCCTGCGCGGTGAGCGAGAGCTTCTCCCAGTCGTCCAGGAGCATGCGGATACGGCGTACGACCGCGTAGGAGCCGCCGGCCATCCACGCCGGCTCGCCCGGGTCCGGCACGAAGATCCGCTGGTCGAAGTCGGTGTCCGTGGGCTTGGGGTTGCGGGTGCCGTCGAGCTGGCCCATGAGGTTGCGGGCCGTCATGGGGTGGGCGGTGGCGCCCGGGCTGCGGTTGAAGCCGTTCATCTGCCAGCGCACCCGTGCGGCCGAGCCCGCGTCCTTCTGGATCGCGCGCAGGGCGTGGAAGGCGACCAGGGCGTCGTTCGCGCCGATCTGCACCCACAGATCGCCGTCGCTGCGGGACTTGTCGAGGTGGTCGGAGGAGAAGTCCGGCAGCGGGTCGAGCGCGCCGGGCCGCTGCTTCTCCAGGCCCGTCCTGGCGAAGAAGCTGTGTCCGAAGCCGAAGGTGAGGGTCAGCGAGGAGGGTCCCGCGTCCCGGGCCACATCGGTGTCGCCGTGCGGGGCGGCCTCGCCCGCCATCAGCCGCTCGGCGGTCGTGGACCAGCGGCGCAGCAGGGCCGCCGCTTCCTTGCGGCCCGCGCCCGCCGCCAGGTCGAAGGCGACGAGGTGGCCGCGCGCCTGGAGGCCGTCGGTGATACCGGGCTGATGTTTCCCGTGAAACATCGCCCTCCCCGCACCCACCGAGGTGAGCGGAGTGGCCCCGGCGGGCGCGGAGGCGTAGCCCACGGCCCCGCCGGCCGTGCCGAGCACGAGCCCGGTGGCGCCGGCGGTGCCGAGCAGGGCGCGCCGCGAGATGCCGCTCGCCTTGGACACGGGCTCCGCCGTCGGCGTCTCGGGCGTACGGGCCTGGGGGATGGACTGGTCGGGCATGGTGTGGTTCAGCCGATCTGAGCGTTCTTGGAGACGGTCACCTGGTCGATGTCGGAGGTGCGGACCGTGACGGCGATCTTCCAGTCGCCGGCCATGGGAATCTGCACGCCGCTCGCCGACCAGTGGCCGGTGGTGATGTGGTCGGGGTTCACGGCAAGCGGACCGATCTTCTTCGCCTCCTGGGTGAAGGAGACCTTCACCTCCGGGACGTCGAAGGCCCGGCCGTTGGGGCGCTGGACGTAGACGTGCATCTCGTTGCCGCCCACGCGCGCGGGGTCGAGGTCGATGCTGACGACGCCCTTGCCGTCGGTGCCGCCGGTGTCGAACGGCATGTCCAGGGTGAGCGCGCCGGACGCCGCCGAGGTGCCGGAGCCGGCCGACGTGGAGGTGGCCGCCTTGGCCTCCTGCTCGGTGCGGCCCGGCTCGGTCTGCGTCAGCGCGGTGGTGACGGCGAGCAGCACGAGGGCGACGCCGGCCTCGGCGAGCACCGAGCGGCGCAGGCCGAAGCGGTTAGGGTCGCCGTCCCGCAGCCGCTTCTCCCGGGCGGCGTCGGCGGCGGCGCGCTGGCGGGCGAGCTGGGCGGCGCGCCCGGTGTCCCGGGAACCGGCGCGGGTGTCCTTGCCGCCGGTCGGCTTCGAGGCGGCGACCTGCTCCTTGCGGGCCTGGGCCTTCTCCGTCCCCCCGGTGCCGACGGCCGGGTCCGTGAGCCGCCCCGTCCACCGCCGGGACACGGCCGCGATGCCGACCAGCACCGCCACCAGGCCGATCTTGACCAGCAGCAGCTGTCCGTAGCGGGTCTCGGTGAACGCCGACCAGGAGCCGAGCTGCCGCCAGGACTGGTAGACGCCGGTGACGACGAGGGCGAGGACGCTGCCGAAGGCCACACGGGAGAAGCGCTGTACGGCGGCGGCCTCGACCGGGGTCTCGGCGGGCGCCCGGTACAGCGCGGTGAGCAGGGCGGTGAGGCCGCCGAGCCAGGCGGCGACGGCCAGCAGGTGGACGACGTCGACCGGCATGGCGATGCCCGGCTGGAGCCCGGTGGAGGCGTGCTCGGCCATGGCCCAGCTGGTGGCGAGCCCGGCCGCGACGACCACGCCGCCGACGGCGAGCCCGAAGGTCAGGTCGCGCTTCTCCTCGCCTTCGTCCCCGGGATCAGGCAGTCGGCGCGCAGCGCCGTCGTTCAGGGTGGCGGTGGGTGACGGGCGGGTATAGGCGCCGAAGAGGACGGCGACGAACAGCGCGGCGGCGGCGAGCAGCAGCAGCCGGGACACGAGCGCGGCGCCGGTCTTCGTCTGCAGCACCTGGCCGAGCAGTTCGAGGTCGAAGACGTCGGCGACCTTTCCCGAGCCGGTGTACGCGCCGCGCAGGAGCAGCAGCCACAGGGTGGCCGCCGTCAGGGCGATCCAGCCGCCGACGACCAGTCGCTGGAGGGGCCGTACGCCCGCGCCGCGCCGCCAGCAGGCGAGCACGAAGGCCGCGCCGCCGGCGAGCACGATGAACCCGGCGTACGACACGTACCGGCCGAACGCGTAGAGCCCGCCCACGACACCGCCGCCCGCGACCGGGCCGGTGCCGGAGACGACGGTCCGCGAGGGCGCCCCGACGGAGAAGGTGTAGGCGCCGGCGACGGGGTGACTGTCCGCGGAGACGACCTGGTAGGTGACGGTGTACGTGCCGTCGGTCAGGCCGCTCTTGAGCCGCACGGCGTACGTCGTCCCGCTCACGTTGGCCGGGCTGCCGGTCTGGACCGGCTTGCCCTTGGGGTCGAGCACGCGCAGGGAGTCGTCGTTCAGCGCCACCTTCTCGGAGAAGGTGAGCGACACCTGGGTGGGTGCCTTGGCGGCCACCACCCCCTGCGCGGGGTCGCTGCCGGTCAGCGCCGCGTGGGCGGAGGCCGGTCCGGCGCCCGCAAGCAGCGCGCCGGTGACGGCGATGAACAGCAGCACCAGGATCCGCACGCGGGGGGCGATGGTCCGGGTCACGGTGGTCCCTCCCTCAGTGGCCGGTCGACGGGTTGTACGTGGCGGACTTCACGGGCATCTCGACGGTGAGCGGTCCGGACTTGCCGAAGGTGAGCTTCACGGTGACCGTCTGGCCCTGCTTCGGCGCGCGCTTCAGCCGCTCGAACATCAGATGGTTGCCGCCGCTCCGGAACACGAGCCGTCCGTGGGCCGGTATCGCGAAGGAGGACTTCTCCGCCATGGCCCCGCCGACCGTGCTGTGCATGGTCACCTCGCCGGCGACGTCACTGGTGACCGAGGTCAGTTCGTCCTCGGTCCCGCCCTTGTTGGTGATCGTCAGGAACCCGGCGGCCATGTCGGCGGAGACGGGCTGGGGCATGTAGGAGGAGCCGACGGACAGCTCGGCCGGATCCGGCCGCGAGCCGGACCCGGAGCAGGCGGTGAGGGCCAGGGCCCCGGCGAGCGCGCCGGTGGTCAGCACGGCGGCCCGGCGCCTCACGGGTTGGCCCCCTCGACGAGCTTGGGCAGGTCCTTGGTGTAGTCGTCGACGGTGGTGTCCTCGCCGTAGAGGACGTACCCGGCGTCGGTCTTCGGCGAGAAGGCGACGACCTGGGTGCCGTGGACGGAGACGAGCTTGCCGTTCTTGTCCTTCGTCGTCGGTTCCACGGAGATGCCGACGGACCGGGCGCCGGCCTGGATCTTGGCGAAGTCGCCGGTCAGGCCGATGAACTGCGGGTCGATGCCCTTGAGCCACCTGCCCAGCTCGGCCGGGGTGTCGCGGCCGGGGTCGGTGGTGACGAACACGACCCGGAGGTCGTTCTGCTCGGCCTTGGGCAGCGCCTTCTTGGCGACGGCGATGTTGCTCATCGTCGTCGGGCAGATGTCGGGGCAGTGCGTGTAGCCGAAGTAGAGCAGGGTCGGGTGTCCCTGGGTCGCCTTGCGGAGGTCGTACTTCTGGCCGTGGGTGTCGGTGAGGACCAGGTCCGGCTTGTCGAACGGCTGGTCCAGCACGGTGGCCGCCTTGCCCGCGTCCGACCCTCCGGAGACCACGCTGACCGGCGGCTTGCCGCCGTCGTCGCTGCCGCAGGCGGAGAGGGTCAGGGTGGCGGCGGCGAGCAGCACGGCCGCGGTGAACGTCTTCTTGCGCATAGAGAAATGTCCCAGATGTGTGTACTCCGGCGCGCACCGGGGTCGTGCGACGGCCCGGGTGGCGGGGTCGTACGGCCCCCGGTGCGCGCGGTGGAACGGCAGGGTCAGGCGGTGGTCCGGCGGCGGCCCGCGAGGACCCCGTAGGCCACGCCCGCGACGCCGATGACGATGCCGGCCACGCCGAGCACGCGCGCGGTGGTGTCACTGTCGTCGCCGGAGTCCGCGGCGGCGGCCGTCTGCCCGGTCTTGCCGGTGGTCTTCTCGGCACTCGCCGTGCCGTGGTGGTCGTCGGTGGCGGCGGACAGTTCCAGGACCGGGGCCGGGTTCTCCGGCTCGTCCTGGCCCTCCTGCGGCACCTCGATCCAGCGGACGACCTCCTTGTTGGAGTACGTCTGGACCGCCTTGAAGACCAGCTGGTCGGTGTCCTCGGGCAGCGCGCCCAGGGAGAGCGGGAACTTCTGGAAGTAGCCGGGCTCGACGCCCTTGCCGTCGGCGGTCCAGGTGACCTTGGTGACGGCCTCGTCGATCTTCTCGCCGTGCATGGTCAGCGGCTTGGCGAGCTTGGACTTGGTGATGTCGATCTTCCAGCCCGGGATCGCCTCCGGCATCACCGAGGCGATCGGGTGGTCGGCCGGGAAGTTCACCTCGAGCTTGGTCGTCGAGGCGTTGTCGCGCTCGTTCGGGACCTTGAAGTCCACGACCGCGTAACCGCCCTTGGTCGCGGTGCCCTCCGGCTGCACGGAGACGTGCGCGAAGGCGGGGGCGGACAGGGTGAGGACGGCCGTACCCGCGACAGCGGCGGCGGCGGCGATACGAGAAGCCTTCATGGAAGGAAGCACTCCACTTCGAGTGGGAACCGGTGATGAAGAGGGATACGCGCGTGGGCCGGGTGATGTGGCGGTACGGCGCGGAAATCGGCCGTTCGGCTGACCGGGAACGCGCACGCGCGTGCCGCGCGTCGGCGGCGCACCGGGTCCGTGTCGGGGGAGCGGCGGCCGCGTCAGGCGGCGAGGAGGAGGGCGGCGGCGGGCGGGCCGCGCCGGATCACCGTGTGCTGGAGTACGGCGGTGTGCGGGGCCGGTGCCCCGTCCCGGTCGGGACGCGGGCCGCGCGGGCCCGGCCCGGTGGCGGGCAGCAGCCCGGCGCACAGGGCGCGCGTCAGCGCGAGAGCCGCGCGCAAGGATCGTACGAGCGCCCCCTCCGCGACTCCATGCGCCGATAGCTCGATCAGCCGCAGCACCGCGAGATCCCCGCGGCGCAGCAGCCAGCCGGCGGCGACGGCCGCGAGCACGTGGCCGAGCAGCATCGGCAGCGAGGGCAGCAGACCGGCCGAGGCGCCGGTGGCGTCGTGGACGTGCTCGTAGCCGGCCGGGGCGGACGTCGGCCGGCCGGCGCGGTCGATCAGACGCGCGTCGAGCAGCAGGCGGAAGGCGTGTCCCGGAGTGAGGGACGCGGCGGTCGAGCCGCACACGAGCCGCGCGGCCCGTTCGACCAGCGCGCTGTCGCTCAGCGCGGCGCCCGCCGGCCCGCCGGCGGGCGGTCCCGTCGCGCCCATCGGCATCCCGGCGGAGGCCATCGCCACCCCGTGCTGGCCCAGTCCGAACAGCGTGTGCAGCACGGTCTGGCCGAGGGCGAGGAGCACGGCGATGCCCGGCAGCGAGCGGGCCCGCCCGGCGAGCGGTGCCACGAGCAGCAGGGCGCCGAGGAAGCCCGCGCCGAGCGTCCACAGCGGCACGCGCGCGCAGGAGGCCAGGGAGTGCCCGCCCGCGGCCAGCGCGACGCAGACCGCGGCGAACACCGCGGCCCGCAGGATCCGGAGCCCGGCTCCGGGGCGCGCCGTGCGCGGGTGGGGGGCAGTCATGGCGGGGTCATCATCGCACTGCCCTTACCGCGTGCCTACGGCAGGGCGTCTGAGGCGTCCCTCATACACCGATTCCTCCCCCGGCGCATCGGCCGGATGGGCGCAGACACGTCGACGGCGTGCTTACGGCCGCCTACGGGCGGCAATACGTAACGGTATGTCGAGCCGCGGCCGGGAGGCTGGAGCATGAGCATCTGGTGGTCACTCCATTTGCGGCGCGAGGCCGCCAGCGTGCCGCTCGCCCGGCGACTGCTGATCGGCACGATGGAGACGGCGGGGGTCGACCCGGAGATCTCCTACGACCTGTCCGTCGCCCTGAGCGAAGCCTGCGCCAACGCCGTCGAGCACGGCGGGGACACCGCGCGCGGCGCCTCGGAGGCCTACCGGGTGACCGCCTACCTCGACGGGGAGAAGTGCCGCATCGAAGTGACCGACGCGGGTCCCGGCCTCACCCGCCCGGCCGACCCCCGGCCGGCCCGCCCCGACGCCGAGCACGGCCGCGGCCTGTGTCTCATCCGCGAACTGGCCGACCACGTGCACATCGGCCCGAAGCCCGGCCGGGGCGGGACGGTCGTCAGCTTCGACAAGATCCTCAAATGGCGCAAGGACCCGTCCCTGCTCACGGCCTAGCGGCCGCCCTGCCGGTGCCGCCGAGCTGTCCGAGGACCTTCGCCAGGGTCTCCAGGGCCTCCGGGTACAGCCGCTCCCGGGGGGTGCCGTAGCCGACGACCAGGCCCTGGGGGCGGCCGGGGCCGGGGGTGTGCCAGTGGTCGCCGAGCGCGCCCAGCGCCAGGCCCTCCGCCTGCGCGCGTTCCAGGACGGCCGCCTCGTCCGGCACCTCGATCAGCGCGTGCAGCCCGGCCGCGATCCCCCGCACGCTCCGGCGGGCCCCCAGCCGGTCCAGCAACTGGTCCCGGCGCCGCCGGTAGCGCAGCCGGCACGCGCGCACATGGCGGTCGTACGCGTGGCTGTCGATCAGCTCGGCGAGCGCGAGCTGGCCGATGGTCTCGGTGTGGTGGTCGCTGTGCAGCTTGGCGTCGGCGACCGCGTCGACCAGGTGCGGCGGCAGCACCATCCAGCCGAGCCGCAGCGCCGGGCCCAGGGTCTTGGACGCGGTGCCCAGGTACACCACCTGGCCCGGCGCCATCCCCTGCACCGCGCCCACGGGCTGGCGGTCGTAGCGGAACTCGCCGTCGTAGTCGTCCTCCACGATCAGCCCGCCCCGCGCGCGTGCCCAGTCGGTGAGCGCCCGGCGCCGCTCGGGGTGCAGGGTCACCCCGGTCGGGTACTGGTGGGCCGGCGTGACCACCACGGCCGCGGCCCCGCCCAGCTCCTCGGGGCGCAGCCCGCGCGCGTCGACCGGCACCGGCAGGACCGTTCCGCCGTTGTGCCGCACCACCTCCCGGTGGAAGGGCAGCCCCGGGTCCTCCATGGCGACGGCGGCACCGTCCAGCACGCGCGTGAGCAGCGCCAGGCCCTGCACGTAGCCCGAGGTGATGACGATCCGCTCCGGCGGGGCCAGCACCCCGCGCGCCCGCCCCAGGTACCCGGAGAGCGCGGTGCGCAGCTCGATCCGGCCGCGCGGGTCGCCGTAGTCGTACGCCAGCGAGGGCGCCGTCGCTATGGCGCGGCGCAGCGCCCGCAGCCAGGCCGCCGCCGGGAACGCGCCGACGTCCGGGCTGCCGGGGCGCAGGTCGAGGCGCGGCGCCCGCGCGCGCGTGTCCGTCCCCGGCTCCTCCGCCTGCACGGCCGGCAGCTCGGCGACCCGGGTGCCCGAGCCCTGCCGTGCCGTCAGATAGCCCTCGGCGACGAGCTGGTCGTAGGCGGCCTTCGCGGTGCCGCGGGAGATCCCGAGGTCGGCCGCGAGCCGCCGGGTGGCGGGCAGCCGGGTGCCGGGCGTGAGCCGCCCGTCCCGTACGGCGTCCCTGAGGGCCCTCTCGAGCCCTGTCCGGCGGCCGTCGGCCGCGTCGGGTTCGAGATGCAGGTCGACACCGACGCCCGACCAGAAGTCGTCCACGTTTCCACCCCCGTCACTGCCCGCGCCCCGTGCGGGCGCGGGGAACCGCGCGGCCCGCCACGGCGCCACCCGCAGACGAAACGGCCGGGCACCTCCCCGGTGCCCGGCCATTCAAACGCAGATCAGCTCTTCAGGGAGGCCATCCACGATTCGACCTCGTCCGACCGCCGGGGCAGCGCGGCGCTCAGGTTCCGGTTGCCGTCCTCCGTCACGAGGATGTCGTCCTCGATCCGGACGCCGATGCCCCGGTACTCCTCCGGCACGGTCAGGTCGTCGGCCTGGAAGTACAGCCCCGGCTCGACGGTGAGCACCATGCCCGGCTCCAGGGTGCCGTCCACGTACGTCTCGGTCCGCGCGGCGGCGCAGTCGTGGACGTCCATGCCGAGCATGTGCCCGGTGCCGTGCAGGGTCCAGCGGCGCTGCAGGCCCAGCTCCAGGACCCGCTCGACCGGACCTTCGACCAGGCCCCACTCGACGAGCCTCTCGGCCAGCACGCGCTGCGCGGCGTCGTGGAAGTCGCGGTACTTGGCGCCCGGCTGCACGGCCGCGATACCAGCCTCCTGCGCCTCGTACACGGCGTCGTAGACCTTCTTCTGGATCTCGCTGTACGTGCCGTTGACCGGCAGCGTGCGCGTGACGTCGGCGGTGTAGAGGGTGTGGGTCTCCACGCCCGCGTCGAGCAGCAGCAGGTCGCCGGAGCGGACCGGACCGTCGTTGCGGACCCAGTGCAGGGTGCAGGCGTGCGGGCCGGCCGCGCAGATGGAGCCGTAGCCGACGTCGTTGCCCTCCACGCGCGCGCGGAGGAAGAACGTGCCCTCGATGTAGCGCTCGCTCGTCGCCTCGGCCTTGTCGAGGACCTTGACGACGTCCTCGAAGCCGCGGACCGTCGAGTCGACGGCCTTCTGCAGCTCGCCGATCTCGAACTCGTCCTTGACCAGACGGGCCTCGGACAGGAAGACGCGCAGCTCCTCGTCGCGCTCGGCGGTGACCTTGTCGGTCAGGGCCGCCTCGATGCCGGCGTCGTGGCCGCGCACCACGCGGACCGGGCCGGTGGCCTCGCGGAGCTTGTCGGCCAGCTCCCGCACGTCGGCGGCCGGGATGCCGTACAGCGCCCCGGACTCGGTGAGGGAGTGCCGGCGGCCGACCCACAGCTCGCCCTGGCCGGAGAGCCAGAACTCGCCGTTCTCGCGGTCGGAGCGCGGCAGCAGGTAGAGGGTGGCCTCGTGGCCGTCGCCCCTGGGCTCCAGCACCAGGACGCCGTCCTCGGTCTGGTTGCCGGTGAGGTAGGCGTACTCGACGGAGGCGCGGAAGGGGTACTCGGTGTCGTTCGAGCGGGTCTTCAGGTTGCCCGCCGGGATCACCAGGCGCTCGCCCGGGAAGCGGGCGGAGAGCGCGGCGCGGCGGCGCGCGGTCTCGGCCGCCTGCGGGATCGGCTCCAGGTCACGCAGCTCCGTGTCGGCCCAGCCGGACTTCATGTTCTCGGCAAGCTCGTCGGAGACGCCCGGGTACAGGCCGTTCTTCCGCTGCTTGACGGTCTCCTCGGCCTCGGTCTCCGGGCCCTCCGCGGTAGCGGAGTCGGGGACGGCCGGGTTGAGCTCGTCGGACACGTGATCCTCCTCGATACGCCAGTGATCTCCCCCGGGGCCCGCGACGCTCCTGCTTGTGGCCGGGCGGGGACCACCATCATCGTACGGTCGTACCGGCAGCGGGCGGGGGTGGATGACCTGTTATGCCCGGTCATGCCGGCCGCGCGCGGGCGGCTCAGTCGAAGCGGGCCGCCAGCAGGACCACGTCCTCCTCGCTGTCGGCCGCGTCCAGGCCGTCCGGCAGGACCGCGCGCAGGACGTGGTCGGCGACGGCTCCCGGATCGTGCCGCAGCGCGCGCGGGACACCCGCGGCGGCGGCGTGCAGCCGGGCGAAGGCCCGGTCCGTCGGGTCGCCGGTGCGGTGCAGCAGCCCGTCGGTGTAGAGCAGGACCGTCTCCCCGGCCTCCGCCTGGATCTCCGCGCTGGGCGCCTCCCAGCAGGCGAGCATGCCGAGCGGCGCGGAGACGGAGGTTTCGGCGAACTCGGTGCGCCGCTCGCCGATCAGCAGCGGCGGGCTGTGCCCGGCACCGGCCAGGGTGACCTTGCGCACGGCGGGCTCGCAGTAGGCGAACAGCGCGGTGGCCGAGCGGGCCGGCTCGGTCAGCCGCAGCAGCAGCTCCAGGTCGGACAGGACGGCGACCGGGTCCTCGCCCTCCATGACGGCGTAAGCGCGCAGGGAGGCGCGCAGCCGCCCCATGGCGGCCACCGCGCTCGGCCCGGAGCCGGTGACCGAGCCGACCGAGAGGCCGAGGGCGGCCTCTGGCAGCGGCAGGGCGTCGTACCAGTCCCCGCCGCCGCGCGGGGACGTGCGGTGCCGGGCGGCGAGCTGGACACCCGGCACCCGGGGCAGCCGGGCGGGCAGCAGCTCCTCGGTGAGGGTCGCCACGCACGCGCGCGTGCGCTCCACCTCCAGCAGCCGGGCGAGGTGCTCGGTGGCCTGCCGGACGTACAGGCCCGCCAGGTGGCGCCGGCGCTCGTGCGGCTCGGCCGGTTCGTCGTAGAGCCAGACGACGGCGCCGAGGCGGCCGGCGGACTCGGTGGCGAGCGGGAGGGAGTAGCTGGCGGCGTAGCCGAGGCGGTCGGCCACCTCGCGGTGGCGCGGGTCCAGGCCGTCCTCGGCGAACAGGTCGGGGTGCGCGATCTCGGCGGCGCCGCGGGTGTCGTACGGCAGGGCGGAGCGCGGCACGGTCTCGAGGTGGCCGAGGTCGGCGCGGCCGAGTCCGAGGCCGAGGGTGGTGCGGGGGCCGTCGCCGTCGGCGGGCTCCAGGACGGCCAGGCCCCGGTGGGCGCCGACCAGGGCGGCGCCGCCGCGCAGCAGTTCGTGCAGCGCGGGGTCGAGGGCGCTGGTGCGGGAGAGGCGCTCGGTGAGTTCGTGGAGGGTCGTGAGGTCGGAGACCCAGCCGGCCAGCCGGTCCTGGAGCAGGGCGCCGGGGGCGGGGCTCTGCGGCGCGGGGACCGCGGGGGCGGGACCTGAGACGGGGGAGGCGGGTGCGGCAGTGTGGGCGGGAGTGGGAACCGTAGAATCGATTCCGGCCACTTTCGGAGGGTGCGGGGCGTTCATGGCGTCCGGCCTTCAGACCGGTGCGTATTGCTCAAAAGCATCGCAAACCCCCATGTCACTCTGCGCCGCTAGCAGTGTCTCCACATGTACACGCACTCGTGAGGGGATGTCCAGCATTGTCCTGCGGGGATTCCTGGTGTCCATGAGGTTGGTGAGGGTTTTCCTCGAACCCCTTGCCTTACTGCCAAGTTGGCTCAAAACTGCCTTAGGTATCGGTTCATTGCGGTCGACTGGCCTTGCTCGACGGAGCGTCACAGCGGTCGTGATGGGTACGTACTCGGAGAAGGCCAGGGGTGGTTGGGGGCCACCCGGAACCTGGCGACGGACCCGGGCGTCATAGCCACCGACGGCCGAGCCCCATCCTCCCGTGGCGGAGGCGGAGAGAACTACGCGCGACGGCGAAACGCCAGACTTCGCCACCCCACGCCGCGGCCGTGCTTTTGATGGACGCACTATGGACGCGGACGCGGCCCACGCTCGACCCCCCGGGGTTCCCCCTGCCGTGCACGGGGGTGTGATGCGCCAACAGGTACGCCCAGTGAAGTGATCGACACATGGTGTGATGTGATCCACGGTGTTGCCAGCGGTGCAACGGAAAGGAACGAGCGCTGATGCGCGAGATCCTCGGAAGGCGACGCAGGCTTCTGTCCAGGCGGAACGGCGGGAGGCCTGAACTGATCGGCGCGGCCCTGACCTTCGCGACGCAGTGGCAGTGGCCGGTGCTCCCCGGAGTGGCGCCGGACCCGCAGGGGCGGGCCCGCTGCGCCTGCCCCGACCCGGAGTGCACGGTGCCCGGCGCGCACCCCTTCGACCCCGGCCTGTTCGCCGCCACCACCGACGCGCGCATGGTGCGCTGGTGGTGGACCAACCGGCCGGCCGCCCCGGTCATCCTGGCCACCGGGGGCAAGGCGCCCTGCGCGGTCAGCCTGCCGGCGCTCGCCGCCTCCCGTGCCCTCGCCCTGCTCGACCGGCGCGGCATGCGGCTGGGACCGGTGATCGCCTCGCCCAGCCGCTGGGCGCTGCTCGTCAAGCCGTACTCCATGGAGCAGCTCGGCGAACTGCTCTACGCCAAGGACTTCGTCCCCGGCTCCCTGCGCTTCCACGGCGAGGGCGGCTATCTCGCGCTGCCCCCGTCCGAGACCGGCCAGGGCGCCGTCCGCTGGGAGCGCGCGCCGCTGCCCGGCTCGGCCGCGCCCTGGGTGCCCGACGTGGAGGCCGTCGTGGACGCCGTGGTCGACGCCCTCACTCGTACGGGTGTGAGCGCGCCCGAGTTGTAGGGGTGTCGGGCGCGGGCGGGGCGGGCGAGCCCCGCTCGCTCGTTATCGTCCGCATATGCAGCGTCAACCCGGCGGCCATCGCGCCCCACGGCCGCACCGCGTGCCACGGCCGGACCGAGGCCGGCGGAACCACCGAAAGCCCGACCCCCGCCAGCTGCGGCTGCTCGCCCTCGCGGGCTTCGTGGCGGCCATGGCCGCGCTGCCGCTGGCCGTGGCCTCCGCGCGGCAGGCGGGCGACACCGGCCGGACCGCCGTACCGGCCGCCTCCCGCGGTGACGCGGGGACCCGTCCCCACACCGGCAGCCGCTTCCCCCGCCCGCTCGGCCTCGGGCTCACCACCGCCGCCCGCTGCGGCCCCGAACTCACCTCGCCCGAGGGCATCGAGGCGCAGACCTGTGTGCTGACACGGGGCGAGGACACCTGGGCGCGCACCTACTACCGCAATGCCACCGGCGAGTCGCTGGACTCCGTGCTGAGCCTCATGGGCCCGGACGACCGGACCGTGCAGATGCGCTGTGCCACCGGGTCCGACGACGAGCCCGCCACCTGTGAGACGCCGCGCGAGCGCAGCCGGGGCGGACCGGACGCCTACACGGCCGTCACCGAGTTCGCCGAGCGCGGCCCTGCGGGGGCGCTGCTGCTCCGCTCCGGCAGCAACTCCTGAGCCAGCGGGAGCAGTTGACCACCGACCGCCGCGCGGCCCGCCGTACGCGGGCATGGAAAGACCCGGTTGCTGGCGACGGGGGATGCACCAGCAACCGGGCTACTGGAACGGTAACAAGAGATCGGCGGTTCGCAAATTCCGGGTTGGCTATTCGGACACCGATTTCCCTGTCCGGGCCGGGAGTTGTGACAGGAGTCACCTGCCGCACGGCCCGGTGCCACGGCTGACCGACCGGTCAGCCGTGGCACCCGGGCGCGGGCGTCAGCTCAGCGTGACCTGCCGGTTGGTCAGGCCGCCGCGCGCCCGGCGTTCGTCCGGGGTCAGCGGCTCCTGGACGGCGAGGGCGGTGGCGAGGCGCTCGGCGAACTCGGCGGCCGGCTTCTCCACGTCCTCCGCGGTGACCCCGGTCGGCAGGTCCCAGACGGGCACGATCAGGCCGTGAGCACGGAAGGAGCCCACGAGCCGGGTGCCCTCGCCGAGGCTGGACCGGCCCGCCGCGTGCAACCGCGCGAGGGCGTCCAGAAGCTGCTCCTCCGGGTGGGGCATGACCCAGCGCAGGTGGTTCTTCTCCGGGGTCTCGCACCAGTACGCGGCGTCCACGCCGGACAGCTTCACGGTCGGGATGGCGGCGGCGTTGGCCCGCTCCAGGGAGGCCGCCACCTCCGGCGTGGCGTTCTCCACGTCCGGCACCCAGAACTCGAAGCCGCTGTGCACGACCGGCTCGAACGCGCCCTGCGGGTCGAGCAGATCCTGCAGGCGGGGGCCCTCGGCGGAGGCCCGGCGGCCCTGCACCGGGGTGCCGGGCGTGGCCTCCAGCGCCCGCAGCAGCGTGTCGGCGAGGTCGCGGCTGATGTCACCGGACGCCGTGTCGTTCTGCAGGCCGAGCAGCACCGAGCCGTCGTCGCGGCGCAGCGCGGGCCAGGCCATCGGCAGCACGGTGGCCAGGGTGACCGACGGGACGCCCTCGGGCAGCCCGTCGCGCAGGGTCAGCCCGGCCGTCGCGGCCGGGACCAGTTCGCGCAGCGCGACCCAGTCGCACTCGCCGGGCAGTCCCTCGAACGGGCGCTGCACCAGCTCGGTCGCGGCGTGCGCGGCGGCCCGGCCGTGGCAGGCCTTGTAGCGCCGGCCGCTGCCGCAGGGGCAGGGTTCGCGGGCGCCGACTACCGGGATCTCCCCGTCGATCGGCTGCGGCTTGGCCTTCGTCTGGGGTCGCTTCTTGGCCATGGTGGGTGTCTCCCGGTTACGGCTCTTCTCGTACGTCCGGAGCCTAGCCGTTCGGACCATGGCCGACGGGAACCTGTGGACAACGCACGCGCGCTCGACGCCGGTGGGTGAATCCGCGGGCGGTGGACGGGGGACACGCCGTCCAGCGGCCGTACGTCCCCGACCACGCGGGACCGCAGCGCCCCTGACGACGCGGCACCATGCCGGCTCAGTCCAGTTCGTCGAACGCCTCGGTGAAGTCCAGGCCGGACAGGGCCGACAAGCCCGGCAGGCCGGATGGGCCGGGCAGGCCGGGCGGCTGCGCGGATCTGGTGACGCGCGTAGCGAAACCGTCGCGGCGGCACCCGGCATCGGGATCGTGGACGTCCTCGTGGACCAGCGCCCAGACGGTCACCTCGCCCTGGACGTCGTCCCGGACGCCCCAGTCGTCGGCGAGGGCCGTGATGATGTTCAGCCCGCGGCCGCCGTGCGCGGTCACCGAGGGCGTGGCCGGCGCCGGGCGGGTCGGGCCGCCGCCGTCCGTGACCTCCACGACGAGCCGCCCGCGCGCGTCGACCCGCCATGCGGCGCGGACGTCCCCGTCCCCGGCCGCGGCGTCCCCCAGGGGCCGCCCGTGCTTGCAGGCGTTGCTCAGCAGTTCGGAAAGGATCAGTACGGCGTCGTCGATGACCGACTCGGACACGCCACCGCTGCGCAGCTGCGCCCGCATCCGGTGCCGCGCCTTCCCCACGCCCGCAGGGCCATGGGGTACGGCCATGCTCGACGACGTGGGCACCTCCTGTGCCACCACCAACGCCACCCCCGAGACCTCCTTCGCCCCACGCCATGGGGTGGATGCCCTCCCGGCCTGTGCCGGAAACCGGCCAATCCTCTTCCGGTGACGCATACGACGCGGGCGGACACGCAGCGAACGCGCCGGAGCACACCCCGTGACGGGCCCGCGCGCGCCAGGGGGTGGCGTCGGCCGGCTCAGCGGCCCAGTCGCCGCAGCACCGCGCGCGGACGGTTGGTGATGATGGCGTCGACGCCCAGCCCCACGCAGAGGTCGACGTCCTCGGGCTCGTTCACGGTCCAGACGTGGACCTGGTGGCCGGCCCGCTTCAGCCGCTCCACGTACGCGGGGTGACCGCGCACGATGCGGATCGAGGGCCCCGCGATGCGCACGCCCGCGGGCAGCCGCCCGTCGCGCAGCCGGGGCGAGACGAACTGCATCAGGTACACCGTCGGCAGCGTCGGCGACGCGGCCCGCACGCGGTGCAGCGAACGCGCCGAGAAGCTCATGACGCGCACCGGCGACTCGTCGGCGGAGGCCGGAGCGTCCAGCCCGAACCGTTTCAGCAGGGCCAGCAGCCGGTCCTCGACCTGGCCCGCCCAGCGCGTGGGGTGCTTGGTCTCGATGGCCAGCTCCACCCGCCGCCCGGCGTCCGCGACCAGCTCCAGCAGCCGCTCCAGGGTGAGCACGGACGTCTCCTCGCGGTCCTCCGGCCGGTGCTCCCAGTCGGGCTCCTCGTCCCGCCCGTGCCAAACCTCGCGCGTCTTCCAGGAGCCGAAGTCGAGGGCGGCCAGATCGGCCAGTTCCAGCGCGGAGACCGCGCCGCGGCCGTTGGAGGTACGGTTCACGCGCCGGTCGTGGACGCAGACCAGGTGGCCGTCGGCGGTCAGCCGTACGTCGCACTCCAGGGCGTCCGCGCCGTCCTCGATGGCCTTCCGGTAGGCGGCGAGGGTGTGTTCGGGTGCGTCCTCGGAGGCGCCCCGGTGGGCGACGACCTGGAGGGAGTGCTGTCGTGCGTGGGTCACCGCGTCATGGTGCCACCGTCGCCGGGTACACGGGGCGGCGCGGGCGGATGCGTGCGACGCACGGGGAGCCTGCGGCATGCACGTTACAAAACCTTTGCTCGGAAGATCCTATATAAACCTATATAAAGACGGCTGCCGGACCCACAGCCACCGCTTATGGTGCTCTGACGGCCCGTGGGAAAAGCTGGCCCCAGACCAGTGCGACCGACGACACCAGGCGTGGATCGAGGAGAAGACCTGTGAGCACCGAGAACGAGGGCAACACGGTACCCCCGGCGCCGTCCGCACCTCCCGTGCCGATGGCCTCTCCCGCCGCTGCACCGCAGGGCCCCGCCCCGGAGGGGAACGCGCCGACGGCTCCGCTGCCGCCCGTGCCCCACGAGGCCCCGGCGACCTCGGCGGCGGCGGACCACGGCCCCGCGTACCAGCCCGGCCCGGCCCCCGACGGCTCCTGGCCGCCCCCGCCGCCGGCCACCCCGGCCTACGCCGACGGCGGCTCCGGCGCCGCGGGCACCGGCTGGGGGAGCACCTACCAGCAGCCCGCCCCCAAGCCGCGCGGCGGACGCGGCGGGCTCGTGGCGGCGGTCCTGGTGGCCGCGCTGGTGGCGGGCGGCCTGGGCGGCGGCCTCGGCTACACGCTGGCCAAGGACCGCGACGACCGCGGCTCCACCACCGTCTCCGCGTCCGACAGCGGTGCCACGCAGGTCAAGCGCGCGCCGGGGACGATCGCCAACGTGGCCGCCAGGGCGCTGCCCAGCACGGTGACCATCGAGGCGGAGAGCACCAGCGGCGAGGGCGGCACGGGCACCGGGTTCGTCTTCGACACCCAGGGCCACATCGTCACCAACAACCACGTGGTGGCGGACGCGGTGGACGGCGGCAAGCTGACGGCCACCTTCCCGAGCGGCAAGAAGTACGACGCCGAGGTCGTCGGCCACGCGCAGGGCTACGACGTCGCGGTGATCAAGCTCAAGAACGCCCCCCCCGACCTCAAGCCGCTCGCCCTCGGCGACTCCGACAAGGTGGCCGTCGGCGACGAGACCATCGCCATCGGCGCCCCCTTCGGGCTGTCCAACACGGTCACCACGGGCATCATCAGCGCCAAGGACCGTCCGGTGGCCTCCAGCGACGGCGGCTCCGGCAGCAAGTCGTCGTACATGAGCGCCTTGCAGACCGACGCGTCGATCAACCCCGGCAACTCCGGCGGCCCCCTGCTGGACGCGGCCGGCGCGGTCATCGGCATCAACTCCGCGATCCAGTCCACCGGCAGCGGCGGCTTCGGCACCGGTCAGTCCGGCTCGATCGGCCTGGGCTTCGCCATCCCGATCAACCAGGCCAAGTACGTCGCCCAGCAGCTGATCAAGACCGGCAAGCCGGTGTACGCGCGCATCGGCGCGTCCGTCTCCCTCCAGGACTCCGGCGACGGCGCGCAGATCACCGACCAGGGCACGGGCGGCTCCGCCGCGGTCGAGTCGGGCGGTCCGGCGGACAAGGCCGGCCTGAAGTCCGGTGACGTCATCACCAAGCTCGACGACCACGTGATCGACAGCGGCCCGACCCTGATCGGCGAGATCTGGACCCACAAGCCGGGCGACAAGGTGACGGTCACCTACAAGCGCGGCGGCCAGGAGCACACGGTGGAACTGACGCTGGGTTCCCGGGTGGGCGACAGCTGACGACCGTGTCCTGACCAGGGATTCCGCGACCGGGCCACCCCGAATGCCGTCCAGGCCGAGGGGTGGCCCGGTCTTTCGTTTGCGGGGCTGCGGCTCAGCTCGGGGCCTCACCGGCCTCGTAGATCGTGGGCCTGTCCGCGGGCGCCGGACCGGGCATGGCGTCGATCGGTTCGCCCAGCGCGCCCGGCACCTTCGCCTCCCGGCGCTTGCCCCTCGCGACGGCTTGTCCCCGCTCGGGGTGCGGTGCGTCACCGGAGTGTCCGACAGCCCGCCGGCCCGTGCCGGAACCCCCTCGTTCGCCCGGTGGCCGGCCGCCGCGGTGGCCGGTCAGGCGTGTCAGGGGGCACCGAAGGTGTCCCGGGAGCATTCTGGGGGCACTGGTGAGCGCCGGGACAGCCGACGAGAGGGTCCGGTCATGCGGGAATCGTCGCAGGACGTCACGGTCGTGGCTCTCCTGGCGGATCCGGACGCGCCGACGCAGATCGCGCGGCGCATCGCCCGCGTACTCCCTGCGCGGCTCGCCGGCAAGTCGGGCCAGGGGCGGCGGTTCGACGTCAAGGTGGTCAGTGAGCCCTTCACCGGGGGGACCGAGGATCTGTCCACGTTGACGCGCCGGATCATCGACCGCGCGCGTGGGGAGCATTGGGACGTCGTCGTGGCCCTGACCGACCTGCCCCTGCACACGCACGGGCACAAGCTCGTCGTGGACCTGAGTCATGAACACGGCCTGGCGCTGTTGTCGCTTCCGTCGCTGGGGGGCCTGCGACTTCAGCGAAGGGCCCTGCGGACGGTCGAAGAAGCCGTGCTCAGCCTGTCGACTCCGCGCGCCACCGGGGAGGAGGAACCTTCCCGGCGTCATCCGCTGGGACGTTTCGCCCGTCATCTCGCTCCTGTTCACCCGGGTCCGATCGGTGAGGAGGAGGCCGCCGATCTGCGGTGCGTCGTCAGCGGGCCGGGCGGTTACCTGAGGGTGCTCAGCGGCATGGTCCGCGCCAACCAGCCGTGGCGGTTGGTGCCGGGCCTGTCGAAAGCCCTGGCGGCCGCCCTCGCCACGGGAGCCATCGCCACCGTGAACTCCACCCTCTGGAGCCTGTCCGAGGCCCTGAGCACCACGCGTCTCGTGATCGCGATGGTCGGGTCCGTCGTGCTCATGATCGGCTGGCTGATCGTGGACGCGAAGCTGTGGCATCGATCGACGGATGCCTCGCCGGAGGAGAGGAAGAGGACGACTCTCTACAACGCGTCCACGGTCGTGACCCTGGGCATCGGCGTGGTCGTCTGTTACGCGGGCTTGCTGGTCATCAACCTGGTGTGGGCGCTCTTCATCCTCAACGACAAGGTCTTCGCCTCGATGACACGGACCCCGCTGCACCCCACGGAGTACTGGACGCTGTCCTGGTTCGTCGCGTCGATCGCCACGGTGGGCGGCGCGCTGGGATCCGGTCTGGAGAGCGACGAGGCGATCCGGGCGGCCGCCTTCTCCAAGCGCGAACAGGAACGTCGCCGCCTGCGGGCGGGCGACCACGATGACCAGGGGGCGACCTGAGCCGGAGGGGTGCCGGGGACCCGTGACCGTCCGAGTACGGCAGATCCGCTGATCGATCGGTGCTGGTTGTTTCCGTCTCATGCGGACGGGGACCCGCACCGCGTGCCGTCGGAGTGCTGGGGTTGCGCCGGGCGGGCCGGCGGCGCGATCACCGTTCCACCTGATTTGGGTGAGCGGCCCGCGGAGGCGTTGCCGGAGCCAGGGACCCGGTCACGGCGACTTTCGGGTGTCGGGCTCTTCGCGTCGTCTCATCAGCGCCGTGCCGCGGTCGTCATGCCGCGACACCGAGGGAAGTCATCATGAAAGCAGCGGTATATGAAGGTCCGCGGACGGTCGCGGTGAAGGACGTGCCGGACGCGAAGATCGAGCACCCCTGCGACATCATCGTCAAGATCACCACCACCAACATCTGCGGTTCGGACCTGCACATGTACGAGGGCCGTACCTCGTTCGAGTCCGGCCGTACCCTCGGGCACGAGAACCTGGGCCAGGTCGTGGAGGTCGGTCCGGCCGTCCGCAAGGTCCAGGTCGGCGAGTACGTGGTCCTGCCCTTCAACATCGCCTGCGGCTTCTGCAAGCAGTGCGAGCAGGGCCTGACGAACTACTGTCTGACCATGCAGCCGGTCCCGGACCTGGCGGGAGCCGCGTACGGATTCGCCGACATGGGCCCCTACCAGGGCGGTCAGGCGGAGCTGCTGCGTGTGCCCTACGGCGACTTCAACGCGCTGCGTCTGGGCGAGGACGCCGGCGAGCGGCAGACCGACTATGTGATGCTCGC